>CAWJXW010000011.1:0-336117 GCA_963846925.1 uncultured Gemmatimonadaceae bacterium
GCGGCGTCGCAGTCGCCCCGGCGCAGGAAGTCGTCTACGGCGCAAAGTTGCGTTACACCTACCGGACCCTTGCCGAACGCGTGAGCCGCCTCGCGTCCGCGCTCACCGCATTGGGCGTCGAGCCGGGCGGCACGGTCGCGATCATGGACTGGGACAGCCATCGCTACCTGGAGTGCTTCTTCGCCGTGCCGATGATGGGTGCGGTGCTGCACACGGTGAACGTCCGCATCTCGCCGGAGCAGGTGCTCTATACGATCAATCACGCCGAGGACGACGTGATCCTGGTCAACTCCGAATTCCTGCCGATCCTCGAGGCGATCCACGCGAAGATCCGGCCCGGCGTGAAGCTCGTGCTGATCAGCGACGGCGGCGCAAAGCCCGAAACGACGCTTCCATTCGCAGCCGAATACGAGGCCATGCTTGGGGGCGCGAAGGCGTCGTTCGCGTTTCCGGAGCTCGACGAGGACACCCGCGCGACGACCTTCTACACGACGGGAACCACGGGACTGCCGAAAGGCGTCTATTACAGCCATCGCCAGCTGGTGCTGCACACGCTCGCCGTGACCGCGGCGCTCGCGAATGCGCCGCACGCGACCTTTACCTCGCGCGACGTCTACATGCCGATTACCCCGATGTTCCACGTTCACGCATGGGGCCTGCCGTATGTCGCGACGATGCTGGGCGTCAAGCAGGTCTACCCCGGGCGCTATGTGCCCGACACGCTGCTGTCGCTGATCGACCGGGAGAAGGTGACGTTCTCGCATTGCGTCCCGACGATCCTGCAGATGATGCTGGCGAGCCCGGCCGTTGCCAACGTGGACCTCGGCGCATGGAAAGTGATCATCGGCGGCTCCGCGCTGCCGCTGCCGCTCGCGCGCGCGGCGGTCGACCGCGGGATCGACATCATCGCCGGCTACGGCATGTCGGAGACCTGTCCCATCCTCACGCTGGCGCATCTCACGCCCCAGTTGTTCGAAGCAATGCCCGCCACCGAGAGCCTGCCCTACCGATGCAAGGCCGGGCGGCCGATTCCGTTCGTGCAGCTGCGCATCGTCGACGAAGCCATGAACGACGTCGCGCACGACGGGACGAGCCAGGGCGAGATTGTCGTGCGATCCCCGTGGCTCACGCAGGGTTACCTGGGCGAGCCCGCACGGTCGGAAGAGCTCTGGCACGGCGGCTGGCTGCACACCGGCGACATCGGCACCATCGATCAGCACGGCTACGTGAAGATCGTCGATCGACTGAAGGACGTCGTGAAGACCGGCGGCGAGTGGGTGTCCTCCCTCGATCTCGAAGACATCATCCTGCGCGCGCCAGGCGTGGGCGAAGTGGCCGTCGTCGGCATTCCGGACGACCGCTGGGGCGAACGGCCCGTCGCGCTCGTTGTCGTCAAGCCGGGCGTCGCCAGTCCGACCCAGGACGCGATCTGCCAGCACGTGCAGGACTACGTTCAGCGTGGCGTCATCTCGAAGTACGCCGTGCCCGATTGCGTGCACTTCGTCGACGCGATTCCGAAGACGAGCGTGGGCAAGCTCGACAAGAAAGTGATCCGCGCGAAGCTTGGCGAGATGGAAACGTCCGCGAGCCCGCGTTGAACGTTCCTCGGCCGACGCGGAGAAAGAGATGAGTCAATACCACGCGCCGCTCGCGGAAATGCGCTTCGTGATGAACGAGCTCGCCGGACTTGGCGAGCTCGCGAAGCTGACCGGCTTCGAGGACGCGACGCCCGATACGGTCGAAGCCGTCCTCGAGGAAGCCGCCCGGTTCGCGACCGACGTGCTCGATCCGCTCAACCGGGTCGGCGATCGCCAGGGAGCGCGCGTTGACGCAAACGGCCAGGTGACGACGCCTCCCGGATTCAGGGACGCGTATCGCCAGTTCTGCGAGCTTGGATGGAACGGCCTGTCGAAAGGCCCGGAGTTCGGCGGACAAGGCATGCCACGGCTGGTCGCCGCGGCGATCGACGAGATCTGGAACGCGGCCAACATGGCGTTCGAGCTGTGCCCCATGCTGACGGCGGGCGCCATCGAAGCGATCGAGCTCAATGGCTCCGAGGCGCTGAAGCGCGCCTACCTGCCGAAGATGGTCACCGGCGAGTGGACCGGCACGATGAACCTCACCGAGCCGCAGGCCGGCTCGGACCTGGCCGCGGTGAGCGCGAAGGCGGTGCCTCAGGCCGACGGCAGCTACAGGATTTTCGGCAACAAGATCTTCATCACCTACGGCGACCACGACTACACCGACAACATCGTGCACCTCGTTCTCGCCCGCACGCCGGACGCGCCGCAAGGGACGAAAGGCATCTCCCTCTTCGTCGTGCCGAAGTTCGTCGTGAACGAAGACGGCAGCCTCGGCGAGCGCAACGACGTGCACTGCGTGTCGCTCGAGCACAAGCTCGGCATCCACGCGAGTCCCACGGCAGTGCTCGCGTTCGGCGACAACGGCGGTGCGATCGGCCACATCGTCGGCGAGCAGAACCGCGGCGTCGAATACATGTTCGTGATGATGAATCTCGCGCGCTTCGGCGTCGGCATGCAAGGCGTGGGAATTGCGGAGCGCGCCTATCAGCACGCGCGCGACTATGCGCGGGAGCGGGTGCAGGGGCGCGTCGTCGGCGCGGCGAAGGGTGCCGCGGCGAGCAGCATCGCCGGCCACCCGGATGTGCGGCGCATGCTGATGACGATGCGCGCGTGCACGGAGGCGGCGCGAGCGCTCGGCTACGTCACTGCGGCAGCGCTCGATCACGCGCACCGTCATCCCAGCGCCGAAGTGCGTCGGCGCGAGCTTGCGTTCGCCGAGCTGATGATTCCGATCGTCAAGGGCTGGAGCACCGAGCTCGCGCAGAAGACTGCCTCTCTGGGCATCCAGGTCCACGGCGGCCTGGGCTTCATCGAGGAATCCGGCGCCGCCCAGTACCTTCGCGACGCGCGCATCACGACGATCTACGAAGGCACGACCGGCATCCAGGCGAACGACCTGATCGGCCGCAAGCTCGCCCGCGACGGCGGCAAGGCGCTGGCCGACGTCGTCACCTCGATGCGCGGCGTCCATTTGGCGCTTTCCGATGCGGGATCGGACGAGCTCGCGGCGATCGGCGTGCGGCTGCATGCCGGCATCGAAGCGCTCGACGACGCATCGAGCTGGATCCTCGCGCACTATGGCAACGATCCGCGCACCGTCCTTGCCGGTGCCGGGCCGTTTCTCGAATTGGCCGGCATCGTGCTTGGCGGCGCCCAGCTCGCGCGCGCGGCATTGATCGCCTCGAGGAATCTTGGGAATGGCAACGGCAGTGGCAATGGCGGCGCGGCGTTTCTGCGGGCGAAGATCACGACCGCGCGCCACTTCGCAGACCATTGCCTGACCCTGGCGCCGGCGCTGCGCGATACGGTCGTCGACGGCGCCGCCGGCGTTCTCGCTCTGGCGGACGAAGAGCTCTAGTTCACTCGGCGCCGCGAAACTCCAAACACTCGAAGCGTGAACGATATGGATTCAGCGAAGGTTCTCATCGTACCGGGTCTCCGCGATCATGTTCCCGAGCACTGGCAGACGCTGCTCGAACAACGGCTGCCCAATGCGGTGTCGGTGCCGCGAATGGAGAGCGACA
Organism: uncultured Gemmatimonadaceae bacterium; assembly: GCA_963846925.1. Lineage (GTDB taxonomy): Bacteria > Gemmatimonadota > Gemmatimonadetes > Gemmatimonadales > Gemmatimonadaceae > JAQBQB01. The sequence goes on from CAWJXW010000011.1 coordinate 3,608, forward strand.
AGCTGTCCTGTGCGGCGTGGGTGGCGAAGCTGGACGAATCGCTGGCGCGGCTCGGGGAGCCGCCGATCCTCGTCGCGCACAGTGCCGGCGTAATGATCGTCGCGCACTGGGCGCAAAAGCACGATCGCCCGATCAGGGGCGCGCTGTTGGCAACGCCGCCGGACTTCGAGTCTCCGCTTCCCGAGGGCTACCCCACGCCGCAGACGCTTCGACAAAACGGCTGGCTGCCCATCCCGCGCGCGCGGTTGCCCTTTCCGAGCATTGTCGCGGCCAGTACCAACGATCCGCTCGGACGCATCGAACAGATCGCAGCGCTTGCCTCGGCATGGGGCAGCCGCTTCGTCGATCTCGGCGACGTAGGTCACTTGAATCCAGCATCGGGCCACGGCGAGTGGCCGCAGGCACAGGAATTCATCCGCGAGCTGGCCGCATGAAGTGACGCGATCCGCGGGGCTTGGGCGCCGCTCAAATGCGCTGACCGGCCCGCGCCGTGACCTGATTCACCGCGTGCTCGGCTACGTCGTCAGCAGCGCCTCGATCCTCGACGAGCGCACGACGGCATCGGCAAATGCATCGAACTCGTCGGCATCGGCAGGCGGGAGGGCGAGCCCGGCGCATTCCGTGCTGCCTGCACGCGGCGCCCAGATCTCCCGCGACTCGAGCAGCCAGACACCGTACGCGGCGCGCAGGCCCTCGCCGCTGCTCGGGCAGAACTCCTGGTCCGCCGTGAAGGCGCCAAGCGCGGCGTTCGACACCACCGCTGTTTCGATGAGCGCCTCCCGATAGCGCGCTCCGCGCGCGACGTCGGACCCGTACACGGCGGCCAACCGCTTCGCGCTCGCGTGCACGACCACTAGCAGGCGGTCGAGAATATTGCGCAGCGTGTGCTTGGCGGCGAGCGTGAGATAGCTGTGCGGCTGCAGCATGATATCGACCGCGGCGGACACTGCGCCGCAACCGCTATGGCCCAGCACCACGACGAGCTTGAGGCTCTCGCCCAGCTTGTCGACCGCATATTTGAGGCTGCCGAGGCCTTCCGCGCCGAGTCCGTTGCCGGCGACGCGCACGACGAAGAGATCGTTCGGTCCTTCGTTGAAGATGAGCTCGATGGGCACCCGTGCGTCGGAACATCCGACGACCGCGGCGAACGGGCGCTGTTCGGGCGCCTCGCCGCCGGTGCCAAGACCAAGGTCGCGCGGATCGACGGGGACCACGCGGCGGGCAATGCCGTCGCCGTCGGCAGCATCCTTCAGGAGCGACGCCAGCGATCGGCTGCCTTCGTCAAGCCGGCGACGGGCGCCCTCGGCGTCGACAGGACGACCGCGGGCTCGCGCGAGGGCTTCGTCGTAGAGATAGGAGATCTCGAGGATCTTCATCGCGCGACGCTGCCTGCACCACGGCCGATGTACACCGTGGAAAAGACTTGATCCGGATGTGGACCGGCAGGGTACTCGTTCGGCATGGCGTTGTCTCCGGGAGGATGAAAGGAGTACTCGATCTACGACGGTTGCAAGCCCGAGGCAGCGAGCTCCTTGATGATCCGCTGGATCCAGATCCCTTCGTTGGCGGCATACGTGCCTTCCTGGCCCCTGAGCCGGCGCATGGCGGTGCCGCCGGCATGATGCAAGCCGATCAGGTCCCACTGCTGATTGAAGACAGGACTGCCGGAGCTCCCGCCCTCGGTTGGCGCCCGATAGTGGAGCAGACAGTCATCGCAGTCCAGGAACAGGTTGTCGTTGAGAGAAATCGAGAGTCCGCCGCCCTTTGGATGACCGATCACATAGACCTTCTGCACGCCGTCCACGACAGGCAAGCGTTTCGCGACCGCGTACGGCTTATCGCTCCTCAACGGCGGATCGATTTCGACTAGCGTGGCGTCGAGCTTGTCCGGGGGAGAAGTCCACAGCAGCTTCTTCACCGTGAACTGCCGCTGCCCCGCAGCCTCGTTCGCCTCGAACACGATCTTCGCGTCCTCCGGCGCAAGGGAGCCGTACTTCGCCTGCACGGCGGCATCGTCGCTCATCACGTGGGCGTTGGTCAGGACCACTCGCCGCGGTGTGCGCCGACTCGCTCGAGATCGCGCGCCGCGCGGTCGACGCGATTCGTCTCGACATCGTCGAGGCGGGTCACGCGGTCGACACGGCGGCGGCGCTCGCGCCGAACGCCCCGCTCGTCCGCAAGTTCGGCAACCTGACGCGCCACTCGCCCGAGATCACGTCGCGCGGCGACGTCGACGCCGGACTGCGCGACGCCGACGCCACCGTCACGCGCGAATACCGCACGCCGGTCGCGCTGCACACCGCGCTCGAGCCGCACGGCGCGGTGGCCGACTGGTCGGCGGGACGCGTGACCGTCTACGAATCGACGCAGGGCATCTTCAACACGCGGCGGGATCTCGCCGACGCGTTCGGCCTGCCGCTCACCAACGTTCGCGTCATCAAGAACTACATGGGCGGCGGGTTCGGCGCGAAGAACGGCGCGTCGATGGCCGCGTACATCGCCGTCGCGCTGTCGAGGCTGACCGGCCGCCCCGTGCGCTGCATCTACGACCGCGAAGGCGAACAGACCGACGCCGGCAACCGGCCGTCCACCACTCAACACGTCACGCTCGGCGCCAAGCGCGACGGGACGCTCACCGCGATCGTGCTCGACGCGACGATCGGGATGGGCGCCGGCGGATATCCGGAAGGCCCGGGCCGCATCTACCACGAGATGTACCGCTGCGCGAACGTGCGCACGACTGAAAACTTCGTGTACACGAACACCGGCCCGCGCGCGTCGTTCCGCGCGCCCGGGCACGTCGAGGGCGCGTTCGGCCTCGAGTGCGCGATGGACTCGCTCGCGCGCGAGCTGAACATCGATCCGCTCGAGCTGCGCCGCCGCAACTACGCGAACGACGACCAGGCAAAGCAGCGCCCGTACTCGGCCAAACATCTCGACGAGTGCTACGCGCTCGGCGCCGAGCGCTTTGGCTGGGAGCGCGCACGATCGCGTAAGGCGGCGAAGGACGATCGCGTCCGCCGCGGCGTCGGGATGGCGTCGCTCACGTGGAACGCCGGCGGCGGCCCGCCCGCGTACGCGACCGTCCGCATCAATCGCGACGGCACGATCGAAGTGCTCACCGGCGCGCAGGACCTCGGCACCGGCGCGCGCACCGTCTTCTCACAGATCGCCGCCGAAGTCCTCGGCGCGCGACTCGAGGACGTGCGCACGATCCTCGGCGACACGGAGCGCTTGCCGTTCGCGTCGAACTCATGGGGCTCGATCACGACCGCGTCGGTGGGTCCGGCGGTGCGCGTGGCGGCGCTGGAGGCGCGCGACTCGCTCTTCGAGGCGGCCGCCGAGCTGCTCGGCTGCAGCGTCGAGGATCTCGAGGCGCGCGACAGCGAGATTGCGCGACACGACGACCGACCGCTGCATGCTGTTCAAGGACGTCTGCGGGCGACTCGGCGACGTGATGATCATCGGCCAGGGAAGCCGCGGGCCGAATCCCGAGAAGACGGCGATGTCGGCGTTCGGCGCGCACTTCGCCGAGGTGGAGGTCGACATCGGAAACCGGGCGAGTGCGCGTGTTGCGCATCGTCGCCGCGCACGACTCGGGACGAATCATCAACCCGACGCTGGCCGAGGGTCAGCTCGAGGGCGGGATCATTCAAGGATTGGGATACGCGCTGTTCGAGGAGCGCGTGATGGACGCGACGCTCGGCGTATCACTCAATCCGACGATGCACGACTACAAGATTCCGACGATCGGCGACGTCCCGGCGATCGACGCGTTCTTCATCGACCGGGCGGACGTCATCGCGAATCACACGGGCGCGAAGGGCGTGGCGGAGCCGCCGATCATTCCGATGGCGCCGGCGATCGCGAACGCGGTGGCGGATGCGCTCGGCGTCGAGGTGACGGAGCTGCCGCTCACGCCATGGAGAGTGGGTCAGGCAGTTAGACAGCTGGACGGCTAGACAGCTGGACGGCTAGACAGCTGGACGGCTAGACAGCTGGACGGCTAGACAGCCCCAGCCTTTGCTGTCAGGCCGTCAGGCCGTCATGCTGTCCAGCTATTTCGCGAGCAGCATCGAGTGACGCCGGTTCGGTTCCCTTTGCAGCACGGCGCGGTACTCGGCCCGCGCGTCGTCCCGTCGCCCGACGGCCATCAATAGATCACCGAGCAGCTCTCGCGCCGGCGCCAGCGGGCCGGGTGTGACCGCGCTTTTTTCGGTGGCATCTTCGCGCGTTGCCGCTTCGCGCATGTGTGAGAGCGCGTCGCTCTCGCGATGCTCGCCGAAATCCAACCAGGCTCGCGCGCCAAGCTCCTGGATCGCCACCTGCTCCGCCCAGTACGTGTCTCCCGACGTGGCCAGTCGCTTGGCGATCGCGCCCAGTGAATCCACCGCCGAACGCGCGCGCGCGAGATCGTTGGTGTGCGCGGCGCCGAGCGCGCGGGCGAAGTAGGTCATCGCTTCGCAGTAGGGATAATCGCTCGGCTTCGGCGTGAGCGCGGCCGCCTCGGCCCACGCGCTCCGCTCGAGCGTCCAACGCGCTGGAATCGCGGCCAGCGCGAAGACGCCGGCCGAGCCGGGGGCGGCGCCGGTCACCGCTTTCGGATCGAAGCGCGCCGCGAGCGACGGCAATCCGTCGAGGATCGCTTTCGCCTCCGTTTCTCTCCCCAACTGAAGATTGGCGTACATCGCGTAGTCCGACGCGTGGAGCGCCTCGGCTATCCCACCGGTCTCGAGGGCCGAGGCCTTCGAGCGCTCGTTCGCGCGAATGGATTCCTCCCACATGCCGACGCGCGTGAACGTGTGCGAGGGCATATGAAGCGCGTGCGCCGCCGACGGCGCGATCGACGCGTAGCGTTCGGCGGCGGCACGGGCCCGGCCGGCGAGCGCCGGATAGTCGTACGTGTGAATGATGTAGTGGGCAAGCCCGGGGTGATTCGGCTGTTTCGCCCACAGCGGCTCCAGGATTTCGCCCGCCTTCAGTTGGCTCGCGTACGTCTTGTCCGTCGGCGACGCCGCCGCGACGAGCGCGATGGCGTAGAAGATCTTCGCTTCGGTATCCGCCGGCTGGCGCGCCACGAGATCGCGCATCGCGTGCTCGTAGGCGGTCACGCGTTCGGCCTGGCTCTTGTGCTCGACGTCGTCGTAGAGCTGACTCACCGCGCGGACGTAGTCGCGCTCGCGATCCGTGACGCGCGGGGCGACGCGCACGGCGACATCGACAGCCTGTCGCCCCGGCTTCAACTGCTCAGCCGATCGAAGGCCAGCGGCCATCGGGTTCCCCCAGCGGCTCAGCGCGATTCCCCATTGCGCCATCGCGCAGTTCGAGTCCGCTGCGAACACCGCGTTGAAGGCCCGGATGGATTCACCGAACTCGAACGAGTGCAACAACGCAACGGCACGGTCGAACTGGGGCGCTACGGTCGCCCGGCACGAAGTGCTGAAGTGGACCGAGCCCAGTTTCTCCGTTACCGGGGCCTGGGCGGCCGCGAGGGCAAATGGAATCGTCAACGCCACCGCCGCGATGCGTACGCTGTTCATGAACTCCTCCTTTATCGCTGCCAGGGCTGTCGCCCTTCCTTCCTCGGCAGGTCCGGATTTGCGCGATACAGCGTGGCCGTCCGTCCGATCACCTGCACGACGTCGGCGCCGAGTTTGGCGGCCAGCTCGTTCGCGGCGCCCTTCACGTCGGCGTCGGCGTTCTTCGTGAACTGAATCTTCACGAGCTCGTGCGTGCGCAGATCGTCGTCGACGGTTTGGCGCACGGTGTCGGTGAGCCCGTGCTGTCCGATGTGGACGCTCGCGGTGAGGCGATGCGCCTCGCCGCGAAGCGCGGCACGCTCCTTCGATGACAAGGCCATGCCGACAACTTATCTACTTCGCCGACCGTCTCGCCAAGTCGGTGATCACCATCTTGTTGGCGTCGTCGAGCGTGCGTGGCTGGATCTCCTTGTATAGGTCCTGGTGGGAGTTCCAGAGGGCACGATACGCGAGCTCGCCCCGCGCCGTCACCGCCATCGCGTGCACCGCCCCGACCGATCCGCGCTCCGGGGCGCCGAGCACGTCGATCGCCAGCACATAATCGGCATCGCTGGCGGGATGCGCGCGGACCCAGTCGCCGAGTGCCTTGAAGCGCGTCCAGAACGTAAACAGCTCGTTCGGCTGCGGCTCATATGGAAGAGGGACGGCGGTTCCCGAAGCCTTCGCCTGTACGCCGAGCGCCTTGAGCGAGTCGGCGAAGCGAACGGCGGCCGCCGAGTCAAATCGCTGCTCTCGCCCGAGAATCGTCACCGGCAGAACGAGTACGCGCGCCCGTCCGAGGTTCGCGAGCATGGCCGCTTCTCGCACGTCGATGCGGTCGCGTTCCGCCCGCGGCGGCGCCCCCGAGTTGTGAACGACCGCGAGGTACAGCGCTTTCCCGATCGCGCATCCCTGGGCACATCCGGCCAACAGGGTGAGTGGGACGAACTTGAGCAGGTTTCGCATGAGCACCCCGCCAACGAGGGTCTGGCCTCGTGAGACCGCGAGCGCGGCCTCGCCGATCACAGCTCGAAGCTGTGCCATTCACTCGCTCGCGCACATACGTCGACCGACGTAGCGGCGTCACGTAGGGGAAACGGCTGTCGTCCGCCTCCCGACGACCGATCAATCCTCGGGCAGCCGGCTCGTCGAGTGGTGAGAGCGGTCGTGCTGCGCGCCACCGAGCGCCTCGAACGGATCGATCGCCTCTCCGTCCCAGTACTTGTTGTCCGCGGGCCAGCGCATGACCTGAAAGTGGAGGTGTGGCGTGTCCTTCGGTGCGTTCCCCGTCGTACCGACGAAGCCGAGCGTGTCGCCCTTCACGATCTCGCGGCCCGGAGACATCGCGTCGTTGTAACGATCCATATGAGCGTAGTAGTACACGAGCCTGGCGTCGGGGTCGACCGTGTACATGGAGATGCCGCCAAGCTCGCTCGTCGACATGCGCAGGATCTTCCCGTCGTCGGCCGAGAGGATGGGCGTGCCGCGCGAAGCGAGGATGTCGATGGCGCGATGAGTTCGGCCGCCGTCGCGCGGTTCATAGAACGAGTCTTCCACTTTCGACATGTCCGCGCCCGCTACCGGGACCAGGATCCGGCGGCTCAGCAGATACGCCGCGTCGCTCGCGCTCGATCCGACCACCGCGACGGTTGCGTCCGGGAACTCCGGCGTCGCCGTCCCCCCCGAGCGACCCGGCCGTGACGTCGCGACCGGCTTTATCGCCGGCGTCTCAGCGGGGGAGGCCGGCGCCGGGTCGGGATAGTACAGCACAGGGCGTGTGCACGCCGTCGAGGCGAGCACGATGCCGAAGGCAGCAGAGAGGAAGTTCGGGCGCATCATCGAGTTGACGATTCGGGCGCGCGCACGTTGCGCGCCGTGCTACTGCCGACGGCCGAGAACGCGATCGAGCGATCCCGTGCGGAGGTTCCGCACCCTCCGGTGGCACCGGAACGCGTCTCGCGTTGGGCGGCGAAGTCGGCGCGTCGTCCCGCAGTGCGCGCCGCAGGAACCGGACGCCGCATCCAGGAGACGAAGAACATGCTTCCACGCTCGATCAAGGTTGGCCGATCCCTCACCATGGCAACGCTCGCCGTTGCCTTCGCGGCGTGCAACGACAACGACCGCAACGTCGTCGCCATCGTCACGCCGCTCAACCAATTCACTCTGGCTTCGCTCGTCGCCGACCAGGGCGTGGCGACGACGATCGATCCGAACCTCGTGAATCCCTGGGGCATCGCCTTTGGGCCGACGGGCCTGCTCTGGGTGGCCAACAACGGAACCGGCACTTCCACCGTGTACAACGGAAACGGCTCGAAGGTGCCAACAACGGTCACCATCCCCGGCGCGGACGGCGCGCAGGGCGTTCCGACGGGCGTGGTCCTCAACACCACCGGCGACTTCGTCATCGTCGGAATCGGGCCGACCCAACTCCCGGCAATCGGCGCCGCCGCGTTCATTTTCGCGGGCGAGGACGGAACGATCTCGGCCTGGAACCCGTCGGCGCCGAACAACAGCGCCGTCATCGTTGCCGACCGTTCGGCGACGGGCGCGGTGTACAAGGGTATCGCCATGGCACAGAACGGCGGCGCGAATTTCCTCTACGCGACGAACTTCCACGCCAACGCCGTGGACGTCTACGACAAGAACTTCGTGCTCGTGAATTCATTTACCGACGCGGGGATGGCCGCCGGCTTCGCTCCGTTCGGCATCGCGAGCATCAACGGCAAGCTCTACGTGAGCTACGCCAAGCAGAAGGCGCCGGACAACAAGGACGACGACGCGGGCCTCGGCAACGGCTTCATCGACGTCTTCAATCCCGATGGCAGCCTGTCGAAGCGGCTCGTCTCGGCCGGAGCGTTGAACTCGCCGTGGGCGATGGTCATAGCGCCGACAGGCTTCAGCCGGTTCGCCGGTGATCTGATCGTCGGGAATTTCGGCGACGGCTTGATCGCGGCGTACGATCCGAACACGGGCGCGTTCGTCGACAACCTGCGCGGCGGCGACGGCAACGCGATTCAGCTGAGCGGCCTGTGGGGTTTGGCGTTCGGTCCGTTCCCCGGCTCGACCATCATGTACTTCTCGTCGGGTCCGAACGACGAGACGCACGGCCTCGTCGGCACGTTGACGCCGGTGGTTCAGTAGGACGGTGGACCGGTGGACCGGTGGACCGGTGGACCGGTGGACCGGTGACAGGCTTGACAGGTTGACAGGTTGACAGGTTGACAGGTTGACAGGTTGACAGGCAGATGACTGGACGGTCCGGCGCGGCGAATTCAGATTCGCTGCGCCGGACCTACTTCATCCGTCACCGCATGCCGAAGAAAGAGTCCGTCGAGGTTCTCTCGATCGACGGGCGTGAAGTTCGGATCACGAATCCGGACAAACCGTACTTTTCGCGCGACGTCCAGCTCACGAAGCTCGACGTCGCGCGCTATTACCTCGCCGTCGCCGACGGCGCGCTTCGCGGCATTCGCGACCGGCCGATCATGCTCAAGCGGTTCGTCGACGGCGCCGAGCACGAGCCGTTCTATCAGAAGCGCGCGCCGGAGAAGCGGCCGGAGTGGCTGCGCACCGTCACGCTCTCGTTTCCTTCGGGGCGCACGGCGACCGAAGTCGTCGTCGACGACACCGCCGGTCTCGAATGGATCGTCAACCTCGGCTGCATCGAGCTGCATCCACATCCGGTGCGCGCCGGCGACCTGCACCATCCCGACGAGCTGCGCGTCGACCTCGACCCGACGCCCGGGGTCGCGTGGGCCGACGTGCGCCGCGTCGCGATGGAGTCGAAGGCACTGCTCGAAGAGATGGGACTGGTCGGGTGGCCGAAGACGAGTGGATCGCGCGGCATGCACGTCTGGGCGCGCATCGAGCCAAGGTGGTCGTTCACGGACGTGCGGCGCGCCGCGCTGGCTTTCTCGCGCGAGATCGAGCGGCGCGCGCCGGCGATCGCGACGTCCAAGTGGTGGAAGGAAGAGCGTCACGGCGTTTTTCTCGACTACAACCAGAACGCCAAGGACCGCACGATGTGTTCGGCGTACTCGTTGCGGCCCCTCCCGGATGCACGCGCGTCGGCGCCGCTCACGTGGGACGAGGTGCCCGACTGCGATCCGGCAGACTTCACCGCGCTTACGATGCCCGCGCGGTTCGCCAAGCTCGGCGATCCCCACGAGGGGATCGACGCCGCGGTGGGTTCGCTGGACGCGCTGCTCGAGCTGGCGGCGCGCGACCAGGCGGAGGGTCTAGGCGACGCGCCCTGGCCGCCGCATTTTCGAAAGACGGAGGGCGAAGCCCCGCGCGTCGCGCCGTCGCGCGCGAAACGTCCGCCGAAGCCCTGAATCCGCGACCGAGAATGCAATTGCGCCACACATTCGTCATGCTGGCGATGGCGTCCGCACTCGCCGCCGGGGCGGTTCGGTCCGCGACCGCGCAGGAAGTTCGCGGTACGGTGCGGGAGCGCGCGAGCCGGCAGCCGATTCGCGGCGCGGTCATCACGCTGCTCGACGCCGACGGGCGCGCGCTCGGGCGCAACATCACCGACGAACAGGGACGATATCGCATCATCGTCTCGCCGAACACGACGCAGCTGCGGTTCCTGCGCATCGGGTTCCGGCCCGCGACCGTGCCGCTCGTGCGGAAGGGCGGCGCCGTCGACACGGTCGACGTCTTCATGACGACGCTCCCCACGATGCTGGAGCCGATGACGGTGAGCGCGAGCGGATGTCCGCGCCGCGACGACGCCGGCCAAGCGCTCGGACTGCTCGAGCAGGCAAGAGCGAGCCTGCTCAACAGTGTGGTCGCCCGGGAGGCCAACCCGGGAAAAATCGTGCGGCTTCGGTTCCAACGAATGATGGACGGCACGAGCGACCGGATCGTGCGTCAGTCCGTGAAGCTCGACTCGAGCGCGAGATCCGCGGCGTCGTTCGTTTCGGCTCGAACGGGAGCCGAGTTCGTGCGCGACGGATTCGTGAAGGACGACATGACCGGGCAGGTGATTCTCGCTCCCGACGCGGACGCGCTGCTCGACGACGCATTCATGGCGGGGTATTGCATGCGCCTGGTGCGAGGCGATCGCGACCATCCGACCGAGGTGGGGCTCGGATTCGCCACCCCGAAACGCGCGCGCAACCGGGTGGACGTCGATGGCGTACTCTGGGTGGACACGACGCAGCGTCAGTTGCGCCGTCTCGAGTTTCGTTACGTCGGGCTCGATCGCTCGCTCGAGCCCGCGAAGCCCGGCGGATGGCTCACGTTCCGCGAGATGGCGAACGGTGTCGTGATCATCGACCGATGGTCGCTGCGCCTTCCAACCATTCGCGACGACTCGCTCTACGACAATCGCACGAAGCAGTACATCACCCGCGGGGTGGGTGCACAGGAATCCGGCGGCGAAGTGGCACACATCGAGTGGCCGTCGGGACTCGCTTGGGACGCACCCCTCGGCGCGCTCGCTCTCACCGCGCTCACGCGCGCACACGCGCCCGCCGCCGGCACGCTCGTGAGACTCGAAGACACCGACTACGCGGGACGGGTCGACGCGAAGGGTGAAGTCACGCTGCGCCGTCTGCTCCCCGGGCCGTACAACCTCATCGTCAACGACACGCTGCTCGAGCCGCTCGGCATCGTGATTCGAAATCCGTTGACGTTCGAGGCTGTACGTGATTCGACTCGGCGTGAAACGGTCGAGGTCTCGACCGCGCAGGACTACGTGGCGGACCGGTGTCGACACGATCGCATCTGGGGCGACCTCATCGCACGCAAGCGACCGGATGCTGTCTGGATGATCGGCCGAGTGACCGGGTCGAATGGCGCGGGCATGGGGCAGATTCGGGCCAGCGTCGCCGAGGGTTCGAACGCAAAACGCGCGCGGGACGAATCGTCGCCCTTTGCGTTGATCGACTCGGACAAGGAGATCACGAGCACGCGCACGGGGACCGACGGCATCTACCAGCTCTGTCAGGGCAGGTTTGTCGTCGGGGACTCGGTCATCGTCACCATCCGCGATCGCGAAGGCGTGATCACGACGTTTCCGTTCGTGCTCAGGGATTCGCTGACCGTGCTGCCGATGAAGCGAGTTCCCAAACGGCCCTGACCGCTGGTGAAACTTCTAACGAGCGAAGATCGACGCCAGTTCGTGCGGCGGCACGACCTCGAGCTGCTCGAACGTGCAGTCGCGGGCGATTCTTGTCGGTCCGCCAGCGTCTGAACTGCGCTGTGTGGCGGAATCGCCCGCTCTGCATGTGGTCGTACGCGACTTGGACGACGAGCTCCGGCCGCACCGGTTCCCACGACAAGTCTTTTCCCTGACTCCATCGGCTACCGGCGCCCGGGCGCCGGTACGCCGCCGCTTCGGCGTTGTCCGGATCCATCCAGTCCCGCCACGGATGATTCTCCAGCGCTCTCTCGCGATACGGCGCGAGGAAGGTCACCAGCTCGCGCCGCTTGGCGGCGGTGAAGCTGGCGCACACGCCCACATGGTGCAGCTTTCCAGAATCGTCATAGAGGCCGAGCAGCAACGATCCGATCGCGGTCTGCTCGCTCCCCTTGTGCCAGCGGAACCCGGCGACGACGCAGTCGCAGTCGCGCTCGTGCTTGACCTTGAGCATGACGCGCTTGTTCGGCTCGTACTTCCCTTCTTCGCGCTTCGCCATCACGCCGTCGAGCCCCGCACCCTCGAAGCGCTTGAACCAGTCGGCGGCAAGCGCGCGGTCGGTCGTCGCGGGAGTCACGTGCACCGGCGGCGTCGCGCGGGCGAGCATCGACTCGAGCATCGATCGGCGCACGGCGAACGGGTGCTCGCGTAGATCCGTATTGCCATCGGCCAGCACGTCGAAGAATACGATCGACGCGGGAATCTCGGCGGCCAGCTTTCTCACGCGCGACTCGGCCGGGTGCAGACGGAGTTGCAGCGCCTCGAACTCGAGCCCGTGGTCGCCCGCGATGACGATCTCGCCGTCGAGGACGCAGCGCTCGGGGATCCGCGTCTTCAACGCCTCGACGAGCTCGGGGAAGTAACGGTCGAGCGGCCGCTCGTCGCGGCTCTGGATGAACATCTCGTCGCCGTCGCGGAAGACGAGCGTGCGGAAGCCGTCCCACTTGGGTTCGAAGATCCAGCCGTCGCCCGTCGGCAGCTCGTCGACGCGGGTGGCGAGCATAGGGAGGACGGGCGGGTTGATGGGAAGATTCACGTCCGGCGAGTTGGGTGGAGAAATCTGAAGTCAGAAATCTGACGTCCGACTTCAGATTTCTCCGTGCTCGGTTCGCAGTTCAGCTAACGGGGACGATCATAACGCTGATTCCGGTGGCGTCGACATGGATCGCGGCGCGGAGTCCGGACGAGCCGGAGCATCACCGTATCACACCGCCCGCATCGCAACACCACGCCCATGTTCTGCCCGTACTCGGCGAGCGCGCCGAGCGGCGCAGTGGTGTGGCAGCCGGCGCACGTCGCCAACGCGGTGGTCACGTCGCGCGCGAACAACTCGCTCAGTTGTCCCGCCGCCGCGTTTCCGTCGAGTCGCATCTGGTCAGGCATGATCATCTCCGTCGCACGAATTCAGCTCGTCGGCCCGAAGCGCTCCGTGCGAATTCTGGACGCGTCGTGACCGAGCTCGATCAAGAGATTCGCCGCGGCTTCCACGAAGGGCGTGGGGCCGCAGATATATGAAAGCGCCGCCTCGGCGGCGGGCCAACTTTCGGCCTCGAGGATCGCCCGATCGATGCGGCGTCGCTCGCCCGTCCATCCGCTCGTCGCCGGTTCGCGCGTCAGCGTGAACGTCACGCGCGTGTCGCCGCCCTCGGCCAACTCGGCGAGCTCGCGCTCGTAAATGAGGTCCGACTTCGTGCGTGCCGAGTACAGGAGGCGCATCGGAGTGCGCGCGCGACGGTCGGCGGTGGCGAGCGCGCGATGGCGAAGCATCGCCATGAGCGGCACGACGCCCGAGCCGCCTGCTATGAGAAATACAGGTCCGTCCACGTTCGAGGTCCACACGAAATACCCGCCGATCGGGCCGCGCAATTCCAGACCGTCGCCGGCGTGGAGCACGTCGCACAGGTACGGCGAGACCTCGCCGTCGTCGAGCCGTTCGATGGTGAGCTCGACGTGCGGGTTCTCCGGCGCCGACGCGATCGAGTACGAGCGCTGCGCCTGATAGCCGTCGTCGGCGACGAGCCGCACGTCAACGTGTTGGCCGGCGCGATGCCCGAGCCATCCGGGCACGTCGAGCACCAGCGTGTGCGCGCGCGGCGTCTCGGTGCGAATCTCGACGACGCTGGCGACCTGCCACGCCAGTCGCGCCGCGGCGGTCGCTCCGCTCGGCTCGCTCACCTCAGGGATCGCCCTGGTAACGCTGTTCCTTCCATGGATCGCCGCGGTCGTGGTAGCCGAGCTGCTCCCAGAACCCGGGCTCGTCGCGGTCGATGAGCGTGAGTCCGCGCACCCACTTGGCGCTCTTCCAGAAGTAGAGGTGCGGCACGAGCAGGCGCGCCGGTCCGCCGTGTTCGGGGTCCAGCGGCGCACCGCCGAAGCCGAACGCGACCCACGCCTTGCCGCCGGTGACGTCGGCGAGCGGAAGGTTCGTCGTGTACCCGCCGTCGCTGCGCGCCATCACGAATGGCCGTTCTCCGTACGCCGTTCTCCTCCGCCGCACTCAGCAAAGTGTCGACCGAGATCCCTTCCCACGTGGTGTCGAACTTCGACCACTTGGTGACGCAGTGGATGTCGACCGTCGGCGTTTCATGCGGGAGCGCGAGGAGCTCCTTCCACGACCATCGCATCGACCGATCGCCGCTCGTGACCGTGAATTCCCACTTGTCGAGCGGCGTGCGCGGTGTGGGGCCCGCCGACAGCACGGGAAAGTCGCGCGTCTCGTACTGGCCGGGCGGCAGCCGTCCTGGCGGCGCCGCAGGCCGCTTGGCGTGAAATCCTCGCGCTATGAATGGAATGTCGACCATGGCTCGTACCGATGTCAGAGAACATGGGCGCTGCCGAGCGCCGCGGCAATCTGACTGCAACTGCAAGTGTTTTACCGCAGAGTCGCAGAGGACGCAGAGAACAACCGCAGAGGATGAGCTTCATTCCGCAACGAGCGGCGGACCTCAGCCCCGGGGCAGTCCCCCGCGACCTCTGCGTCTCCGCGGAAGAGCAGTTCAACCTCGCCCGTCCCTGAAATCCGATTTCCGCCCCCCGTCGTACCCCTCCTGAACTCACCCCGACCCTTTCAGGAGATCCGATCGATGTCGTTCAAACGCGTCTTCCCCCTCGCTTCCATCGTCGCCGTCGCCGCGACGGCCTTTGCCCTTCGCACCGGCTTCGCCGCACCGGCGGCGGCTTCAACCCGCGCGCCGGCTCTCGATGACGCGACCATCGTCGCAATCTTCGACGCCGCCAACACGTCCGACATCGAGACCGGTGAGCTCGGCGCCAAGAAAGGCTCGACGAAGGAGATCCGCGAATTCGGCGCGATGCTCGCGCGCGACCACAAGAACGTCCGCCAGCAGGGGCGCGATCTGGCGAAGAAGCTGGGCGTGACCCCGACGCCCCCCAAGGAGGACGACAGCATGAAGAGCCACGCCGCCGTCATGAAGCGCCTCAACAGCCTCTCGGGCCCCGAGTTCGACAAGGCGTTCCTGCAGAACGAGGTCGGCTACCACGACGCCGTGATCGCCGCGGTGACGAAGACGCTGCTACCGGCGATTCAGAACGCAGAGCTGAAGGACCTTGTCACGAAGGTGGCGCCGGCGTTCGTCGCGCACCGGGACGCGGCCAAGAACCTGCTCGACAAGCAAGGCATGTAGGAACGGCCGCCGAAAAACGGATCTCGAGCCCCCCTATTTATATAGTGCCCGCCGACCTCACTTTGCTACCCGGCAAATCTTGCCTGGTTTTTTAAAGCTCTAATCTAAGAACTTTACCAGATGTAAGCGTCATGCGAGCGTCACGAGTGACGCTCGCTTGACGTTTCGTAACCGTCTAAAAGCACGGCGCTGAGGCCAAAGTGCACTTTGGCGGCGTATATACTAGTAGAGGGGCTGAAGTCGCGGATCGGCCGGGCGACGCTCGCCGACCCCATGTGCAGAACGGCGCGCACTCACAAAGGGCGCGGACTAAGTAGGGGCGCGACTGATAAGGGCGCGGCAGCCCAAAGGCGCCAATCGCACCTGCCAAACGACGTTCGGGAGTCGCGCCTTGGCGCGCCGTTCGGCTGTTGCGCCTAAGCCAACGCCGTAAGGCCCGCAGTCAGTCAGCTGCGCCTTTGGGCCTGCGTTTTTTCGTTGACATGAAATTGCGCGATCCGACCCCGCGTTTCCGACAACGGCCGGGTCGATTCAGAGATCAGACGCGGCGTTCACCGACTTCGCGCTGACCTCGTCAATCGTTGCCCTCGCCATTCACCAACTCGACGTGAGCGACAACGGTTCGTTCGCTCGCTCAACCGTTCGTTCGACCATCAACCCACGGAGGTGACACGACAAATCCGCAGTAATCGCTCGCCGTACGGCGCTCGAACGGCGCTTTCACGCGCCTGCACGAGACCGTACCGGGTCCGACCGTCGCCGCTCGCGATGTGCCGCGCATCGCGCACGGATGAATGTGGACCTTCACCACTCACACCTCACCCACTCGGAGTCGAACCGCGGCGTTACACCATTTTTCCACGCGTTTCACACATCGCACTTCAACATTCAGTCACAATCACATCGTTCAACAGGAGCTTTATGCGCCATTCGCAGGGGCAGGTTTTCAACACGGGTCGCCGCATCCAGACGTTTCTGGACGCGAACGATTCGCTTTTCAGTGGCATCAACAAGTCCGCCACCCGCGCGGAGCTCGACACGGTCGTCACGGCGTTGGGCAACGACTCGGGGCTGCAGGCGACCGGCCGGACCACCGCTCGCGGTGAGTCGGCCAACCAGCGCACGCTTCGGCTCGCGCTGCGATTGAACCACATGCGGCCGATCGCGTCGATCGCGAAGCTGCGGCTCCGTACGGTGCCGAACTTCGCCGCGCTCACGCTGCCCTCTCCGCATCTCACCGGGAAATCCCTCGTCGCGCACGCGACGGGCATGGGCGGCGCCGCGAAACCGTATGAGCAGGTCTTCGTCGATGGCGGGCTGCCGGCCGACTTTCTGGCCCGGTTGTCCGCAGCGACGGCGGCCGTCGAAGAATCCCTCGTCACGCGGGCGACGGCCCGCGGTCAACAGTCGCAGGCGACGGGATCGCTCAAACAGCTCGAGATCAGAGGGCGTCGCGTGTTTAGGGCGCTCAACGATCTCGTCGTCCCGATCCTCTCGGCGGACGTCGCGCACGGCGGATTGCTCGCCGAATGGACGAGCGTCCGTCGTGTCGCGCTGAAACCGGGACCGGTCGTCGGCGCCGAGGTCGCGGTCAAGGAGCTCGCGTCGCCGCCCGCCGAGGGCACGCCCACCGCTTCGCCGCCCGCGGAGCTCAAGTCAGCGTAGCGACTGACCTCGTGCGATCGCCGGCGCGCGACGGTGTATCGCCGGGCAAATGAAGGGCAATCGCAACTGCCTACCTCAGAGACGCAGAGGACGCAGAGGATCACCGAGAACGGGCGCGGAGTCCAAGGTTCTTGGCGCCATGCGCAATGACCTCCGGATGTCTCTTTGCGCTCCTCTGCGTTCTCCGCGTTTCTGCGGTGAGCAGTTGCAGTTGCTGGCCTATCTCTCAGCCTGTAACAAAATGTTCCCGTAGATAACGCTTGGTCGTCGCGAATTGCGGCACGAGCGACGGCGATTCACCCTCGAAAACGTGCTCGAATCGGCGTCAGAGCCGGTGCGAGAATTGGTATGAGACTCGCCCTTCACTGAGCGCGTTCTACACTCCAGCACGCCGCGTAACCTCTTTACAGTGATGTAATTTCGTCATGTGGAAAATGTCACGTTTTGATGGTGTCCATGACACAAAGGGACGATTGATCGAAGTCTATGCCCCGCCGATATATGGCTAGTGGGACGGGTTTCCATCTCGGAATTGCACGGGGAAAGGGACATGAATTCGATTGCTAGCGCTCCGGCACCTCGCATTCTTCGACGAGCTGTCGCGCTTTTGTGAAGACGATGACGCCTGGAAGGAGATTTCCGCGGGTCTCGTCGTGCTTCGCCTGATCGACCGATGGCTCGAAGAGGGCGCCAGCGTGGTCGCCGCCGACGCGTGGGGGTACACGTCGGTCGTCGACGCGGTCGACGCCATCCCCGTCGGCCGCCCGGTGCGCGGCATGCTGCGTAGCGTCGTGGACGCGATGGCGGCCACAACCACACCGAACTTCCGCACCGTCGCGCCGCGCCTGATGGCCTACGCGCGGGCGCTCGATTTCGACGCGAGATGGCCGCTGGCCGTGGACGTGTATCACACCGTCATCGCGTTCAGCGAGCCATTGGAGAATGCTGATACGGTCATCGCGGCGCACCTGCGGTTGGGCTATTGCTTGCGCCAGATCGGCGAGGTCGACCAGTCGGCGGCGGCGTACGCCATGGCGGGGCGCATCGCCGAACAGACGGGGGACATGGTCGGCGTGCTGCGGGCGCGAATCGGTGACGCGAAGATCGCCATGCTCCGGGGGAATCTTCCCCGTGCCGAGCTGATTCTCGACGGCACCATCGAAGACGCCGGCAAGCACGGCTTGGCGGGCGTCGAATCGATGGCGCTTCAGGACCGCGCCAGCGTCGCCGGTACGCGGGGTGACTACGAGCTCGCGGTGCGAATGGCGTACCGTGCGCTCCCGGGGACCGAGAGCGAGCGAAACCGCGATCGTCTGCTACACGACATCGCGGTGGCGTTCGGCCGGCTCGGCGTGCGAAGCGCGGCGCGCGACGCGTTCCTGGTCCTGGTGGCCACGAGCGCGGATCAATTCGTCCGGTGGTCGGCGTCGATCCAGCTGATGGCGATTGCCGCCGCGGATGGCGTCGGCCCGATGTTCGAGAGATATCGCCAGGAACTCGCCGGGCAAACTCTGCCGACCGTTCTCGGCGCGGAGTTCGAGCTCGAGACGGGCCGCGGCTACCTCGCCCTCGGGCACTTCGAGGAGGCCACGACTTGGCTCACGGCCGCCGTGTCGACGGCAAACGCCAACGGGTTGTACCAGCTGGTGTTCGAAGCGGAGAGCGAGCTCGTTCAGGCAAAGCAGGCGCGCGCGATCGAAGAACGGAGCGCGCCGTTCCGAGAAATTGCGCCCGACGTCACAGAAGTCGCGGAGGCGCTACGGACGCTGCGAGAGACGACGCGAGCGGGCTCGCGTTCGGATTGACGAAAAAGAAAAAGAGGCCCGAGCGGGGGCTCGGGCCTCGGAAAATGCAACGCGAAGCTCGGGTCAGTTCGCGCAGCGACCGTCGGCACCTATGAAACCACTACGACATCCATCGTTCTGACTTGTCGGCGCCGTGACGCTGGTGCAGGCACCAAGAACGAAGGAGGCAATGGCGAGGACAAGGAGAGCAACCGGGCGGCGGGGCATTGGACTTTCTCCGTCGAAGGCCAGCGAGGGGACTTTCTTGGCAGGGAGGACCTTCTGGCTGGCATCATAGGGTCGCGGCAATGCGCGTAAACGCGCATTTTGTGTCACGAAGTTGCGGTTTCATGACACCGCGCCAGCTTCCTTCTCGTGGACGTCGCTGCGTTCCTTCCACGCCCGTTGCTTCCCCAGCTGAAGATCGCTCTCGGCTCGGAGCACGCGCTCATCTCGGTCTCGAGCTGGGGCGAGCTTCAATCGACGGTCCAACGGCGCTTGATCGACATCGTAGTCGCCGATCCGTGCGCCACGGGAACCGCCGAAGTCGAGTCGCTCGAGCTGATTCGCCGACAATTCCCTTCGCTCCCCGTCGTTCTCTACACGTCGCTCAATCCGAGCGTGTTTGGCGCGACGGTGCGGTTGGCGAGATCGGGCATCGAGCACGTGGTGCTCAGCCGGTTCGACGACGAGCCGCGAAGGTTTCTGGAGTTGCTGGAAAGCATTCCCGCTCACGAGTTGGGCGAGCGGATGCTGCGGGAGCTGGCGGATCCGCTGGCGTGTCTGCCGGTCGTGGTGGTTCGAGGGATCGATCAGTTATTCCGGTCGCCGGCGCGTTTCACCAGTGCCGGGGATCTGGCGGCGGCGGCGGGGATGAACCTCCGAACGCTGTATCGAAATCTCGAGCCGGCGGGGTTCTACTCAGCGAGGGCGCTGGTGGTGTCAGCAAGGCTGGTGCGGGCGTACGCGTATCTGCGGGATCCAGGCAGGTCGATCAAGGACGTGGCGGCGAAGACGGGATACACCTCGCCCTGGCAGCTCTCGCAACACATGCGCGAGATGACGGGACGAACGGCCGAGCAAGTACGACGCGAAATGACACCGGATGAACTGATCGCGTGCATGGTGGAACAAGTGCAGCAACGGAGGCAGTCGGAATGACGTGGCCCGTGATCGCTGGCTCGGCGCCCCCCGTCGGCATGGGAACGGGGCGGAACCCGAGCTTGCAAAAAGAAGCCAAACGGGGAGACGCCGCGCGCGGCAGATCCGTGCGGGTGCTCATCGTCGACGACGAGCCCTCCATCTGCAAGGCGCTCGGCATGGCCCTCGGCCACGCCGGCTACGAGATCCTCACGGCGCGCAGCGGAGAGGCGGCATTCGCCGTGATCGACACGCAGCGCGTGGACATCCTGCTCATGGACCTGCGCATCCCGGACATGCGCGGCGACGCGATCTTCGAGTACGCCGCCGGCGTGCAGACGCATCTACGCGACCACACCCTGTTCATCACCGGCGACATCAGCGACCAGGCAGTCGAGTTGATCGGCCTTTGTCGGTGCAATTACGTCCGCAAGCCGTTCGACCTGAGCGTGATGCTCGACGCCGTCGCCGCGCTCTCACCGCTGGAGCAGGCGCAAAAGTCGTCGGCGTAGGGGCTGGACGGCTAGACAGCTTGTTGGCCGGACAGCCGTCAACTGCCTCGCCCCGTCTGTCGAGCTGTCGAGCTGTCGAGCTGTCCGGCTAGAGCTTCCAGCTCCGTAAGGTTTTCAGCGTTTCTTCCAACGCCAGTCGTTGCGACGTGTGCGTCGACTCGGCGAGCAGTCCCTCGTAGGTATCGATCGCGAGCCTGAGAGCGACGGGATCTTCTTCGTCGTTGGCGAGACTCGTGGCGTTGTCGGCCAGCGCGGCGCGCGCGAGTTGATCGGCGGGAAAGCGGCGGCTCACCTCGAGCCAACGGTCCACGCGTTTGCGGAGCGATGCCTCGGCGACGGCCCAGAGGTGCCACGCCCCGCGGTTTGAGGGGTCGATCTCTTTGGCGCGCACGGCGAGCTTCGACACGGCGTCGGGGCCGCGGCCGGCGAGCCAGTACGAATTGGCAAGGACGACCAACGCTTGGGCGTCGTTCGGAGAAACAGTGGTGACGTGCTCGTAGAGGGGGATCACCACTTCGGGCATGTCGCGAAAGGGCTCGGCGGCGGCTTTGGCGTCGGCGGCGGAGAGGCGGCTCGCGAAGGATTTGAGGTCGTCGAGCAGCTGGCCGATGTCGCCGGAACGGCGGTAGGCGTCGACGTGGGTTGCGAGTTCTTGTTGGACGGACATGCGCGAAAAACTACGGCGGGGCGACCTCCTAAGGGCAAAGGTCGTTCTTCCAGAGACCAGAGCCCGGAAACCAGAGACCGGAGACCAGGAGTGCCCCTTGGCGCAATTGATGCCCATTGACGCCTGCGGGAACCAGTAGATTTGGAGAGCCGGACCCGTCTGCAACTTTTCGAGGGTTGCGCGGGGCCGGGGAAGTGGCGATACTCTTGGCGTCCGCCGGCACGACCGCGACGAACCCCGGAGTGACAGGTCGAGGGGTTGGGGTCAGGTTGCAGGGCCCGGGCCGCGCCGTTGCGCCAGCATCGCCGGGATCGCGTGAGGTTCCCCGCGCCCCGTCGGTACCGATAGTTCAGCCGCGTCGCGGCATGTTTTTCCCGTCACGCAATTCGCGTTTTTTCGCTTGCCCGTAGCTCGGCGAGCAGTTTCGGCGAACGCCGAATCAGCATCACCTTTTTTATCGAACCATCAGCATGAGCGAAAGTCGACGCCCACCTCGTCGTGGCCGTGGCCGCCGTCCGTCCAGCGCGGCCAACACCGAATCAGAAAATCCATACCGCGACGAAGTCGAAGCAGGCAGCGCGACGCTGTCGGTGCCCGACATCGAACCACCGCCGCGCGAGCCGGCCCCCCCCGACGCGCCGCGGCCGAAACGCCACGAGCGCCCGGCCATCGAGCCGGAAGCGGCGGCCGAGCCGCCCGCTCCGCAACCGCCGCCCGCGGCGGATCCTTCGACTCCGGCGCCATACGTCGAACGAGAGCGACCGATCGCCGACAATCCACAGACCTACTCGAGCGGCGAGTCTTCACCGCCCTTCTCCCCTCCCGCGCCGAACACCGGCGGCTATCAGCAAGGCGGAGCTGGCGGCAGTTGGTCCGGAAACCAGGGCGACTCGCCACGCGGAGATAGAGGGGGAGGGGGACAGTACGAGCGCCGCGACCGTGGCCAGGACCAAGGCGGTGGTGGCGGAGGAGGCGGAGGTGGAGCCGGGTTCCACGACCGACGCAACGGGGGGGGAGGACGACGTCACCGGCGCGGCCGCGGTCGCGGTCAACGCGGTGGAACCGGCGGCCGAGAGCACCAGCAACAGCCGCAGCAACAGCAGCACCCGTCGCAGCCGATTCAACTCGTCGCGACGGGCGAGATGCGGGGGTGGTTCGACCCGGCGCGCGACGCGGGATTCGTCCGGCGCGCCGGCAACAGCTATCTCGCCGAAGCGGGCGACGCGTACGTCCCGCCCCAAGTCGTCCGCCAATTCATGCTTCGTAAGGCGGACCTCGTCGACGCGACGGTCGGCCTCGATCAGCGCGGCCGTCCGACGGTCATCGAAGTCCGAACGATCAACGACATCGATCCGGCGCTGGCGTCCAAGCGTCCCGAGTTCAACTCGCTCACGGCGTCGTACCCCGAGCGCAAGTTGTTCATGGAGACCGGGCGGCCGGCGAAGGCGGGCGCGGAGCTCATTCGCCGCTCGATCGATCTGATCGCGCCGATCGGCTACGGCCAGCGCGCGTTGATCGTCGCGCCGTCGCGGGCCGGCAAGACGACGCTGCTGCACGGCATCACCGAAGGCGTCGCGGTCAACCACCCCAACGCCGCGCTGCTCATCCTCCTCGTCGACGAGCGTCCCGAGGAAGTGAGCGAGGCCATCTCGTGGGGCGTGGGTGAAGTCATTTCGTCGAGCTTCGACCAGCCCGCGCAGCGGCACGTCGAAGTCACCGAGATGGTGCTCAATCGCGCGCACCGTCTCGTGGAGAGCGGCAAGGACGTCGTGATCGTGCTCGACTCGCTCACGCGCATGGCACGCGCGCACAACACGGCGGAGCGCGGGACGGGCCGGACGCTCTCCGGCGGTCTCGATGCCACCGCGATGGCCAAGCCCAAGGCGTTCTTCGGATCGGCCCGTTCGATTCCGGACACGTCGGGCGGCGGGTCGCTCACGATCATCGCCACGGCGCTCGTCGAGACGGGGTCGCGGATGGACGACGTGATCTTCGAGGAGTTCAAGGGCACGGGCAACTGCGAGATCAAGCTCGACCGGGGGCTGGCCGAGAAGCGGATCTATCCGGCGATCGACATCGGGACGAGCGGGACGCGGCGCGAGGAGAAGCTCTTCCGCCCCGACCAGATCGACAGCGTCTACACGCTGCGGCGGGGGTTGAGCCAGATGCCGCCGCAGTCGGCGATGGAGTGGCTGATCAAGCGAATCGCGGGGACGCCGAGTAATGACGCGCTGCTGGCGGGGCTGTAGACCGGCGGCTGGACGGCGAGACGGCTGGACAGCTCGACGGGAACAACGAAGCACGTCTGCCGTAGCCGTCTAGCCGTCTAGCCGTCTAGCCGTCTAGCCGTCTAGCCGTCTAGCCGTCCAGCAGACTCTGCCGTAAGCCGCGCCCGCTCTTTGCTTCAGAAACCACCGTCATGCGCCGCCCAACGCTGCTGTACGGGCTGGCGTGTACGGCGGTGGCAATGGCGCTCGCGCTGGAACCACTCACCGTCCGCGCCCAGACCTCTCCCAACAAGCGCACAGCACCGCACGAGCCTCCGCCGGAGGTCCGGCGGCTGACGTTCGCCGGGGCGACGCGCGCGGACGTCGCGGACCTCGAACAGTACATCGCAACGCAGGCCACGACCTGCGCGAGCGTGCTGCTCGTGCCGTTCTGCGCGCTCAGCCACTCGCCGACGATTCAGTATCGGCACTACCTCGACGAGACCGAGTTCCAGCGCGACGTCCTGCGCATCCGGCTGTACTACTGGCTGCGCGGCTACCGCGACGCCACGGTGGACACGAGCGTCGTCAAGACCGGGCCGCGGACGGTGAACGTGACGTTTACCATCCACGAGAACGAGCCGACGGTCATCCGCTCGCTCGCGATCACGGCGGACTCGAACATCGTCTCCGGCCGCGCGCGCGGCCGGATCTTCGGCATGCTGCACGAGAAGGATCCGCTCGACCTCGTGCGCATCGACTCGATGCGCGCCTCGTTGCAGCGCATCGCGTGGAACGCGGGACACGGCGACGCCGTCGTCGACACGTCGATCGTCGTCGACGATTCGGCGCGGATCGCCGACGTCGCGGTCAGGCTCGTGCCGAACCACGTGACGACGATCGGCACGATCTCGGTGACCGGCACGCAGCGCGTCCGCCAGGAGGTGGTGCTTCGCGCGCTCGCGTTCAGGCCGGGCGACCTGTATCGCCAGACCACGTTGCTCGAGAGCCAGCGGAATCTCTACGAATCCAGCCTGTTCAAGTTCGCGCAGATCCAGGTGCCGAAGCAGCTCGACAGCGTGAAGAGCGTGAACATCGACGTGAGTGAGGCGCCGCTTCACGAGGTGCGCGCCGGTCCGGGGATCGACAACGTGGACTTCGCGCAGGTGACGGCGCAGTACACGGCCTACAACCTCCTCGGCGGGGCGCGGCGCCTCGACGTGAGCGCGACGGTCGGCAACCTGCTGGCGTCGTCGCTCTCCGGGCGCGGGATCTTCCGGGACGTCGCGGCCTACGTGCCGGACGGCCAGAGCGTCTCGCCCTTCCTCCAGCCGACGTTCAACGCGAGCATCGACCTCAAACAGCCGTCGTTCCTACGGCGGGCGAGCAATACGGCGTCGATCGGCGTGTTCACGCACCGCTCGATCAATCCCGGCGTGTTCATCGACAAAGGGTACGGCGGACAGGTGACCTTCACGAACGAAGTCGCCATCCGCGCGCCGGTGAGCATCAACTACCGCTACGAGATCAATCGCGTCGAGGCGAGCGACGTCTACTTCTGCGTGAACTACGGCGTCTGCGACCCGAGCACGATCAACACGCTGCGGACGCACCAGGCGCTGTCGCCGCTCGTGCTCACCGGCTACGTGGACCGCTCGAACATTCCGCTCGGACCGACTCGCGGCTATACGGCGCGGCTCGATTTCGAGACGGCGTCGCAGTTCACCGGATCCGACTACCGGTACAACCGGGCTTTCCTCGACGCCGCCGTGTACTCCGGCCGCCGTCGAACGCGGCACGTGTTCTCGGCGCACGTCAGAGCCGGTTGGGTGGCGGCGCTGCAGGGGGGCGACGTCTCCGGCGTGATCCACCCGCGCAAGCGGTTCTACGCCGGCGGCGCGAACTCGGTGCGCGGCTACGCGGAGAACCAGCTCGGGCCGCGCATCCTGACGATCGACGCGTCGACGCTCGTCGCCAACGCGACGAGCATCGGCGGTGGAACGTGCGGCCGCACGCTCCAGACGATCCTGTTCTGCGACCCGAACTCCGCGAAGCTCTCGCGCGCCGACTTCATTGCGCAGCCGTTGGGCGGCACCACGCTGTTCGAGGGAAGCGTCGAGTATCGCTTTCCCTTCCCGGGAAACGGCACGTGGGCCGAACAGTTCAGCGGCGCCGTCTTTCTCGACGGCGCGACGGTCGGACACGCGGACATCGGCAACGTGCCGCTGATCAGCAGCCGGGTGAACGGGACCGCGGCGGTGACTCCGGGATTCGGCGTCCGCTATTCGTCGCCGATCGGCCCGGTGCGCATGGATCTCGGCCTCAACCCGAACCGCGCGGAAGACCTCGCGGTCGTGACGGCGGTGCCGGACGGCGCCGGACAGACGCGCATCGTACCGCTCCCGAGAGCGCACAACTTCACGCAAGCGTCGAATTTCTTGGGACGGTTCGTCTTCCACATCTCGATCGGCGAGGCCTACTAGTGGGACGCCTCGCGAAGTGGGCCGTCGTTCTCCTCGCGTTCGTTCTCGCGGTGGTCGTCGTGGACGTGGCGGCGCTCTGGGTCCTCACGCACACGGAGTGGGGGCACGAGCGCGTCAAGAACGTCGCGGTGGGCAGAATGGAGAAGGTCGTGCACGGCAAGACGACGATCGCTCGCGTATCCGGCGGAATGCTGAGCAACGTGACGTTCGAAAAAGTCGTCATCACCGACAGCGCGGGCGCGCCGTTCATCTCCGTCGACTCGCTCACCACGGACTACTCGATCTCGGATCTGTTTCGCAAACGCATTGAGCTCGACCACGCCGTGTTCGTGCGGCCGAACGTCGTCCTCGACAAGGACGCGAACGGCGTCTGGAACTGGGCGCGCATTCTACCGGGTCTGATCGACACGACGAAGAGACCGCCCAACGCGCCGCCGCAACCGGAAGGCTGGGGCGACTGGATTCGCGCCAGCGACGTGCGGATCGTGAATGGGCACTTTCTGATCGTCTCGCCCTGGACGCCGGCGAAAAACTTGAAGGGCGCCGCCGCCGACAGCGCCGTTCGCGACGCGTTGAGCGGCCGGTCGCGGGCGTACGTCGAGCGCGGGCCCGGCGGTCTGCGCCGGCGCATCGAGATCGACTCGGTCAACGGGCATCTCCCGCTGCTTCGCATCTCGCAGCCGGGGCAGCCGTCGAGCGTGGCGGAAGTCGCGACGCTGGCGATGAACGCCTACTTCGTGCGTCCGCCGGGCGGACGGTTCCGGAACCTGCACGGCACGTTCGCGTTCAACACCGACTCGATCTGGTGGGCGAGCGCGGCCACGACGTTTCCCAAGGGCTCCACGGCCGCCGGCAGCGGCAGCTTCGTGTTCGGCTCGGGCGACATGACGCTCACGTTGCGCAGCGACCAGTTGATCTTCGACGACGTCCGCTGGGCGTACCTGCCACTCCCGCCTGACGCGCGCGGAAAGATGAACTTCGCGCTCAAGTGGCGCGGGCTGACGCAGGACTACACGATCTCCAACGCCGACGTCACGCTGCGGCAGGCGAACGCCAAGGGCTCGTT
The DNA here is from genome assembly GCA_963846925.1 of uncultured Gemmatimonadaceae bacterium. GTDB lineage: Bacteria > Gemmatimonadota > Gemmatimonadetes > Gemmatimonadales > Gemmatimonadaceae > JAQBQB01. The sequence continues at coordinate 30,443 of CAWJXW010000011.1, forward strand.
CGGCATCACGCTCGACGACTCCGTCACGATCCACGACACCGACCTGCGCTTCACGGGAGTGGACACGAAGGTGCTGTCCGATCTCATCCCGGGAGTAAAGATCCCGCGCACCGGCGTGTTCGCGGGGCGTGCGACAGTGCGCGGCGGACGGCGGGCGCTGAACGTGAAAGGCGACCTGACGTTCGACGACCGGAGCGCGGGCCGCAGCCGCTTCATCCTCGAAGGGCAGATCGGCGTTCTCGACGGGAGCGTGCTGCGAGCGCGGGCGCTGCGCGTCCAGATGCTTCCGCTGCAGGTCGCGCTCCTTCGCTCGTGGCGTCCGAACCTGCCGATCGCCGGCGTCGTGACAGGGACGACGACGCTGAACGGCACGACGGCGACGCAGTTCGCGATGAACTTCGAGATCACTCACGACGACCGCGGCGAGACGTCGAAGATCTCCGGATCGGCCGTGCTGCACGCCGGCGGCCCCACTCGAATCGACGCCGACGTCGTCGCGTACCCCATCTCGCTCACGGAAGCTGGCCGCTTCTTTCCCTCGGCCGGACTCCAGGGCGAGGCGACCGGACCGATTCACCTGCACGGCCCGCTGTCCGATCTTCTGATCGACACCGATCTTCATACGCCGGACGGCGGTCGCGTCTCGAGCAACGGCACGCTCGACGTCGCATCCGAGGCGATGGGCTACGACCTCACAGCCACGCTGACGGCGTTCAATCTGAGCGTCGTCGATAGCAAGGCGCCGGTCACGTCGCTCACGGGCGATGTGACAGCCGTCGGACGCGGAACCGATCTCCCCACGCTCACATCGAAGGTCGCGGCCGATCTTTCGAGCTCGCATTTGATGCACGGCGCGGACTCGATCGCGGTGGACACGCTCTCGGTGCGCGCCACCGCGGCAAACGGCGACGCGCACGTCGAGCGGCTCTTTGCCTCCGGCGCGCAAACGAGAGCGACGGCGTCGGGCGGTTTCGGCCTCGTCTCGAACCGGATCGATTCGCTCAACTACGCGGTCGTCGTGGATTCGCTCGGCGCGCTGAACCGCTGGCTCCCGAAGTCGACCGATTCCACGTCCGTGCCGCCGCGGCCGGCGGTCGTCGCGCGGATCCTCGCCGAAGCGCGCGCCGATTCCGCGCGAACGGCGAAGCGGACGGAGATGGAGCGGATGATTCACGGGCGGCCGCCTCCGCGTCTCGTCGTGAACAGACCGCGACCCGTGCCGCGCGACACGATGGTGGGACGACTGTATTTCGCCGGAACGTTGCGCGGGAACCTCGACACCTTCGAGCTGCGCGGGCGGGCCGAGGGCGACACGATCATCGCTCGCGGCAACACCGTGCAGCACGTCACCAGCACATACGCGTGGAAGGGCGGACGAAAAGCCCCTTCCACGCTTTCGGTATCCGCCAACGCCGTGGAACTGAGCGCGAGGGGGTTCGGTTTCGACACGGCGACCGCGCGTCTCACCTACGCGACGGCCGGGCCGGAGGACGAAGCGGTCGGAGGACGCGGGCACGTCGAGCTGGCGGTGGTGCAGGTGCAACACGACAGCGCCGGCAACCATCACTACGCGGCCAAGGGAGACTACGCGCTGTTCACCGACAGACGGGAGCTCCGGATCGCCGAACTGTCGATCCGGCTGGACACGGCGCAGTGGGCCACACCACATCCCGACACCGTGCAGTGGGGGAAGGCCGGAATACGCGTCGGCAACTTCGAGCTCCGTAACGGCGCTGGCGGCCGCGTTCGCGTGAACGGACTCGTGCCGACGAACGGAGTCGCCGACCTCACGGTCGACGTGGACAGCTTCCCCGTGGGCAACGTCGTGGAGCTGCTCCAGTCGGACGTCGGGGCGAAAGGGACGTTCGCGCTGCACGGCAACGTGCTCGGAACGTCGAGCCAGCCGACGTTCGCCGGGCGTTTCAATTTGACCGGAGCCGAGTACAACAACGCGCCGTTTCCCGATTTGCTGGGACGGGTGTCGTACGCCGACGAGCGACTGGTCACGCACATCGACGCGCAGCATGGCGCGGGCGCGCCAATGATGACGGTCGACGCGCGGCTGCCGCTCAACCTCGCGTTCACGGGCGTGAAAGGCGACCGCGTGTTGGCCGAGCCGGTGTCGATCGACGTCGTCGGCGACAGCTTGCCGGTGGATCTCATTCCCGACGTCACCGAGCTGGTCACCGACGTCCACGGCCGCGCCGCCGGGCGGATCGCGGTGCGCGGCACGCTCAAGGACCCGGAGCTGTCGGGATTGGTGACGGTAGATCACGGCACGATGACCATCGCGTACACCGGCGCGACGATCGACAACATCGCCGGCCGGATTCGCATGGCCGGCGACAGCGTCTACCTCGATTCGCTCGCGGGCAGCGCGGTCGGAGCGGTGCGGCTCACCGGCGCGCTGAGCTTCGCCAACTGGCGGGAGCCGGCGTTCAACCTTCAGCTGGCGTCCGACGGCGCGCGGCTCGTCAACAACGACAACGCGGATCTCACCGTCGACACCCGCCTCACGCTCAAGGGTCCGTTCCGACACGCCGCAGTCGGCGGCGACATCACGATCACGCGCGGCATCATCTACGTCCCCGAGTCGAGCAACCGCACGCTCGTCGGGCCCGGCGACCCCGGGCTCTTCAACGTCGTCGACACGACGAGCGAGCTCGCGCACCGCCTCTTCCCCGCTACGTCACCGCTGTTGGCGAACCTCGCCGTGAACGTGGCGGTGAGCATCAACCAGAACACCTGGGTGCGCAATCGCGAAGCGAACATCGAGATCTACACGTCCGACGCGCTCGCGATCACGGATTCGAATCAGACGCTCAGCGTGCACGGTGTCATCACCACGGACCGTGGCGAGTACACCCTCCTCACCAAGCGATTCCAGATTCGCCGCGGCTCGGCGACGTTCGTGGGCGGACCGGACCTGAATCCGACGCTGCAGATCACCGGCGAGTACCAGGTGAACGTCGCGACGCGCGGCGCGGTGAACATCCAGGTGCTCATCGGCGGGACGCTCGAACGGCCCAACGTCTCGCTCGAGAGCGATGTGCAGCCACCCAGGTCACAATCCGAGTTGTTGACGCTGATCGCGTTCGGCCAATCGACGTCGTCGCTCATCGCCTCGAGCAACTCGAGCGTCGCGTCGACGGGCACGACGACGGATCTGGCCGGCGCCGGCGCGCAGTTCGCCGCCCGCCGCCTCGCCAGCGTCGCCGTCGGCGTGGTGGCCGAGCAGGCGGAATTTCAGGCCGGACGCGCGCTCAGGGCGGACGTGTTCACGATTACGCCGGGTGACGCTCCACTGGAGATCGGGTCGGGCGGGATCTATGGCTTCATCACGCAGACGAAGTTCGAAGCGGGCAAGTACATCACGCCGGAGACCTTCGTGAGCCTCCAGGAGCAGGCGCGCAACCTGGGTGTGGCGATCGAGCGGCGCACGCAGGACGGCTGGCGGATCACCGCGATGGTCGAGCCGCAAGTCGTGCTGCTCGAGCCGCAGTTGAACTCGCAGCCAATTCGCCCCCTGACATCAGTCGGGCTGTTCGTGATACGGACGTGGCGGTTCTGACGGACGGGGGACGAGTGCGGAGGCGGTGTGCGGAGAACTGGGACGAGTGCGGTGACGGTGTGCGGAGAACTGGGACGAGTGCGGGGACCGTGTCGCGGAGGGGTGCCAGGACTCGGCTTCCACTATTTGCCCAGTTCCTCCCATAGAGCGGCCATCGCTCGCATTCCCTTGTAGAAATTCTCTTCGCTGAGCCACTCGTTCGGCGCGTGGGCGTTTTCGCCGGGAAGTCCGAAACCGACGAGCAATACCGGCGCGTTGAGAATCCTTTGAAAATCGCCAACGACGGGGATCGAGCCGCCTTCGCCGGTGATCACGGGCTCGCGGTCGAACGCGGTGGCGAGCGCGCGGCGGGCGGCGTCGAAGAGCGGGCCGGCGAGGTCCGCGCGCCACGGGTTTCCGCCGTGGAGCGGGCGGACGGTCGCCTCGACGCCCGGCGGACAGACGCGTTGGACGTGCGCGCGCATCAACTGCTCGATCTTCTCAGGCCGTTGATCCGGCACGAGGCGACAGCTCACCTTGGCCATCGCCACCGCGGGCAACACCGTTTTGGCGCCTTCGCCGGTGTAGCCGCTGAGCAGGCCGTTCACCTCGCACGTCGGACGCATCCATAGCCGCTCGAGCGTCGTGTAGCCCTTCTCGCCGAACAGCTCCGGCGACCCCGTTTCTTCGCGAAATGCCTTCTCGTCGAACGGCAGCTGCTTCATCTGGCGCCGAGCGACGTCGCCCCAGTCGCGCACGTCGTCGTAGAAGCCATCGATCGCGATGTGCCCGGATCCGTCGGCGTCGTGCATCGTGGCCAGAATCCGCGCGAGCGCCATCGCGGGGTTCATCACGGCGCCGCCGTAGCTGCCGGAGTGCAGATCGGTCGCCGGGCCGCGCACGTCGATCTGGAAGTAGGCGAGTCCGCGCAGCGACGAGAGGATGGACGGCAATCCGGGCGCGAACATCGCCGAGTCGGAGATCACGACGGCGTCACACGCCAGCTCTTTGGCGTGCGCCTCGATGAATTCCGCGAGGTGGTCGCTGCCGACTTCCTCCTCGCCTTCGGCGAGGACGATGATGTTGACGGGAAGCTTGCCGCGCGTCGCGAGGTGCGCCTCGAGCGCCTTCACGTGCAGGAAGAGCTGACCTTTGTCGTCGACCGAGCCGCGCGCGAAGATCTTGCGGTCGCGCACCGTCGGTTCGAACGGCGGGCTGTCCCACAGCTCGAGCGGCTCGGCCGGCTGGACGTCGTAGTGGCCGTAGACGAGGACCGTCTGCGCGCCCGCCGCGCCGCGCCATTCGCCGACGACGATCGGGTGTCCCTTCGTCGCGTGCACCTTGGCGGTCAGTCCCACGCCGCGTAACGACTCGGCGACCCACTCGGCCGCCCGCGCCGTGTCGGCATTGTGCTCCGAGCGCGCGCTGACGCTCGGAATACGTAGCAGATCGAACAGCTGGTCGCGGGCGCGCGCCTGGTTCTTGTCGAAGAAACTCGTGAGGTCGTTGGCGAGTGGCATTTCCGAAATCCGGTGGCCCGGTGGGATTCTGTCGCGGAGGCAAGACCGCGGTGACACTGCGACCCAAACCGATGGAACCGACACGAACGGAGAAAACAACAAAAGCCTTGGTTGTCTCCGTTTGTTTCAGTTCAATTCCGTTTGTTTCCGTTTCACAATTGTTATGGCTCGTGTGCCGGGAGGGTCATCCCGCGACACAAGCCATAACAATGGTGACACGGAAACAAACGGAAGTCACGGAAACAAACTGAAAAAGCTTTGGGGTAACTGCGAAACAGCCTAGGCGCCGCCGATCTCGGTCGCTTGTCCGGATGTTAGCCAGCACAGCCGATCGGGTAGCCCGTCGGCCGTAAAAACGCGTTCGATCTCGGCGCGTCCCTCCGAGAAATGCGCCCAGCCCTCGTAGTGGAGCGGAATGATCATCGCGTTCGGCATCGCGCGCGCGACGAGCACGCCTTCGTCGGCCGTCATGGTGAGGTGCGCGGGGCCGACCTCGCGCACGCGTGCGGCGCCCATGAACAGGAAGGCAACGCGCACGTCCGCTCGCCGCGCGACGTCCTCGACGCCCTCGTACCACACGGTGTCGCCCGAGATATAGACGGACGGAGGCCGCGCGTCGCTCGAGCGTGCGTCGGAGATCAAGAAGCCGATCACCGGTCCGCGATCGCCGCCGGCGGGACCGTGGCGCGCGGGGGTGGCCGTGATTCGCACGCTCCGTCCGTTCGGCGCGTCGAGCGTCACGGTCTGCCAGGGCGCGAGCCCTGTCGCTCCCGCGCCGAGTCGTTCGGCACCGGCGGGCGGAACGAACACGCGTCGTGCGCGTGAGAGCAGCTCTCGCCCGGCGCGGTCGAGGTTGTCGAAGTGGTGATCGTGGCTGAGCAACACAGCGTCGATGTCGCCGAGTGCGTCGGATGTGATGGCCGGGGCGCCGGCTTTGCGCAGCGTGTAGACGGGCGTTTCGTAGCTCGTGCCGGCGGCGTCGAAGGTCGGATCGGTGATGAAGCGAAGGCCGGCGACGTCGAGGACGGCGGTCGGCCCGCCGACGTATGTCGCGACGAGTTCAAAGTGAGTCATGCGGCGAAATCTGCGAGGCAACGGGAAGGCCCGGCGCGACGTGATCGCGTGTCCGGTCGGCGCGTGGGACTGCGTATCTACTTCACGGATTCCCTCGATCCCACAGGTTCAAATGGCCGCTTCATCAGTTGTTTCGTCCAGTCCGTTCAACGATCTCGCCGACCATTTCGACGGCGAGGTGATCCTGCCCGGCGCCCCCGACTACGACGCGCGGCGCGCGGTGTGGAACGGCATGATCGACCGTCGTCCCGCGTGCATCGCGCTCTGCAAGAGTGCGCGCGACGTCCAGCGCGCGGTGAAGTTCGCGCGCGCCAACGATCTCACGCTCGCGGTGCGCGGCGGCGGCCACAACGCGGCCGGCCTCGCGAGCGTGGATGGCGGTCTGGTGATCGACCTGCGCGGCATGCGCGACGTCGTCGTCGATCCGGTGCGTAAGATCGCGCTGGCCGGCGGCGGAGCGACGTGGGGCGAGTTCGACAGCGCGACGGCGGCGCACGGTCTCGCGGCGACGGGCGGCGCGGTGTCGACCACCGGCATCGCCGGTCTCACGCTCGGCGGCGGCCTCGGATGGTTGATGCGGAGCTACGGCCTCGCGTGCGACAACATCGTCGGCGCGGACGTGGTCCTCGCGGACGGTCGGCTCGTGCGCGCGAGCGCGAGGGAGAATCCGGAGCTCTTCTGGGCGCTGCGCGGCGGCGGCGGAAATTTTGGCGTCGTGACGACGTTCGAATTCCAGCTGCACGAGGTGTCGACCGTCCTCGGCGGGATGCTCATCTATCCGATGGCCCGCGCGCGCGACGTGCTGCGTCTGTATCGCGACGTGACGCGCAGCGCGCCCGACGCGCTCACCATCTTCGCCGCGATGATGCACACGCCGGATGGCATGCCGGTCGTGGCGCTGGCGATCTGCTACAACGGCCCGGTGAGGGACGGCGAGAAAGCGATCGCCGCGATCCGGTCGTTCGGGTCACCGATCGCGGGCGAGGTGGGACCGATTCCCTACACCGCCCTGCAGTCGATGCTCGATGCCGGCTTCCCGTCGGGACTCCAGGTCCATTGGCGTTCGGAGTTCGCCGCGTGGCTGCCGGACGAGCTGATCGACTCGCTCGTCGCGTCCTTCAAGAACGTGAAGTCGCCGCTCAGCGCGCTTCTCATCGAGCAGTTCGGCGGCGCGGTGAAGCGCGTTCCCGTCGAGGCGACGGCGTTCGACCAGCGCGACGCGACGTACAACCTCGTGATCGTGTCGCGGTGGGTCACGCCGCTCGACGCCGAGCCGAACGTGCAGTGGGCCCGCTCGACGTCGGATGCGGTGAAGCCGTTCGGGACCGGAACCGTCTACGTGAACTACATCGGCGCCGGCGAGAGCCCGGATCGCGTGCGGGCGTCGTTCAGCCCGGAGAAGTTCGCGCGGCTCGCCGCGATCAAGCGACAGTACGATCCGGCGAACTTGTTCCGCACGAATCAGAACATCCCGCCGGGTTAACGGTGGACCGGTGGACCGGTGGACCGGTGGACCGCTAACGGCGACTAGAGGGCGAGGCCGCGCAGCTCGCGCGAGCGTGTGCGGCTCGCGAGGATCTTCGAACCGTCGCGCATCACGATCTCGTAGCGCATGCCTTCCGCCGGCGTGAGCGACGCGACGTGGTCGAGGTTCACGATGTGCGACCGATGGATTCGTCGGAATCGGTCCGGGTCGAGCCGCGCCTCGAACTCGTTCATCCCCAGGTACACGAGGTAGCGCCGCCCGCGGCTGTGCACGGCGACGTAGTCGTCGTCGGCCTCGAGGCGTTCGATGTCCGCCGCGGCGATCGGCACGAGCCGGCCGCGGTCGCGCACGAAGATGCGCGTGAGCCAGCGGTCGCGCTGCTCGATCGCCTCGTGGGCGCGATGCGAGACCGGTATGTCGCCGTCGCCGCGCACGGCGCGCTTGACGCGATCCAGCGCCGCGAAGAGCCGGTCGCGGCCGAAGGGCTTCAATAGATAGTCGATCGCCTCCAGCTCGAACGCGGCGACGGCGAACTTGTCGTACGCCGTCGTGAACACGACCGCCGGATCGCACGTGATGCGGCGCAGCACGCCGAGTCCATCGAGCTCCGGCATCTCGATGTCGAGGAAGACGAGGTCGGGGCGCGTCGATTCGATGACGGAGACGGCGGTCAGCCCGTCGGCGGCCTCGCCGACGCAGTGAATCCAGTCCACGCCGCTCACCAAGTCGCGCAGTTGGGCGCGCGCGATCGGCTCGTCTTCGACGATGACGGTGCGCGTCTTCATGCGGGTATCGTCGCGCCCTCGGACCGCGGCGCAACGTTCGGTGGCAGCGGCAAGACCGTGCCGACGTGTGCGGGGATCGACGCGCGGACGCTGAATCCTTCGCGCGGCGCGGTCGTGACGGAGAACGCAGCGTCCTTGCCGTAGCGCGTCTCGAGGCGTTGCCGCACGGCGCGGAGACCCATCCCCGTTGCCGCATCGACGTCGTGCTTGTTCGCGCCCGGCCCGTTGTCGCGCACTTCGAGCACGAGGGCGTCGCCGTCGAGCGCCGCCACCAACTCGATCGAACCGCCCTGCGCGCGCGGCGCGACGGCGTGCTTGATGGCGTTCTCGACGAGCGGTTGGAGCGTGAGCGACGGAATCACGCAGTCGAGCGCTTCGGGGTCGATCCGTTCGACGACGCGCAGCCGCTCGCCGAGGCGCAGCTGCTCGAGCGAGAGATAGTCGCGGACGAATCGCAGCTCCTCGGCCAGGGTGACGTCCTCGCGTGCGGCGCGCTTGACGTCGAGCACGTAGCGGAGCATGTCGCCGAACCGCTCGAGCGCGTGCTCCGCCGTCTGCGGCTCGCGCGACACGAGCGCCGTCAACGTGTGCAGCGTGTTGAAGAGAAAGTGCGGGTTGAGCTGACCGCGCAGCGCGGCGAGCTCGGCGCGCATGCGCAGCGCGTCGGCGTGCGCGGCGCGTGCCTGCTCTTCGCGCAGACGCCTCGCGATGCGGATCGTGTGCGAGCCGACGGCGAGAACGCCGTAGACGAACAGTCCGTCGAGCACCTGGAAGCCCGCGAAGGCTGCCGCCGTGGCCCACGCGCCGGAGAGGCCGAGCTGCGTGGCGATTTCCGCGACTTCGATTCCGAGCCACGCGAAGGCCATCGCCGCACCGACGACGAGATGAACGGCAACGATCGACGGGACGCTCACTCTCCGCCGCTCGAGCAGGCCGGAGAGCCACCAGATGCCGATGCCGAAGACCGCCATCGGCACCACATACGAGAAGCCGGCCACGAGCGCGCGGGGGGCGGGCAACGTTCTCGTCGTCGTCAGCGAGAGCGCGTAGAACCCCGCAAACGGAATCCAGGCGGCGGCATAGATCCACCACCCGTACGCGCCGAGCGAACGTCGATCCGACTTGCTCATGAGATCAATCCGGGTTCGTGTCTACTTGAGCGCTGCCGCGAGCGACTGCGCGTATCGGTAGTTCGGGCTCGCGTCGAGCGCTTTCTTGTACATCTCGGCCGCCTTCGTCTTGTCCCCTTTCTTCTGGTACACCTGGCCGAGCCATGCGAAGGCTTCGGCCTTGCCCCACGCCGGCTCGCCCGGCTTCGGTACATCCGACGCGAACAACTCGACCGATCGCTTGAGATACTCCTCGGCGACGTCCAATCCACCGCCGTACTCGGAGGGAGTGAAAATCGCCCCCTGTCCTCGGATCAGCCAGACGCGCGGGTTCCCCGGGCCACTCCGGATCGCCGCGTTGGTCGAGCCCTGCGACTGCATCCCCAATTCCATCGCCCGCGCGGGGTTTCGCCCGATCAGCTGGCCGTCGATCGCCGACATGAGACTGTGCGTCTCCGGCAGGATGCGGCTGTTCAGCGACTTCGCGAGAACGTCACGCGCGCGCTCGAAGATCGGCGTCGCATCCTGGGTCTGTTGCACGAACAGGGCCTGCCGATAGAGGGCGTAGCCGTGATAGTGGAGAATCAGGCCATCGTTCGGATACGCGATGGCGACGCGTGACGCGAGCGCGACCGCGGCGGCAAGACGCGCGGAGTCGTTCGCGAACTGCGCTTTCTCGATCTCCGCGGCGATGGTGTCCGCCCATTTTGGCGGCGCGACGTTGCCCTGCGCCGCGAGCGGAAACGCGCGAGCGCGGTGAGGCTGGTGGAAAGAATCAGTCGACGAAACATGGTGGGGTCAGCGTTGGAGGTGGGTGAGTGAAGCACCGAAGTAGAGCGAACGGTTGAACAGGCTTCGCACCGGAATGCGCCGGGAATAGTCGGACGTGTAGGTGTACTCGTAGAGATTCGTGCGGTCGAACAGGTTGTCGAGCGAGAAGAAGTAGACGAGCTGGTTGTTGCCGGAGATCCGCGTCACGCGCGAGATCGCGACGTCGAACTTCTTCTCCGGCGGAAGCCGGTCGCTTTGCGGCGCCGCGTACTGCGGGGCCCACACGTGCGTCGTCGGATCGAACGTCGCGCCGGTCACCGGCGTGAACGGCTTCCCGGTCGCATACCGCCACGCGACGCTCAAGCTCCATCCCTTGGGCAGCGCCTGGTCGGCGACGATCGTCATCGAGTTGGTGATGTCGAACGGCGCCGGCGCCTGCACTCCGGTACTTGGATCCGTCCGCCACGAGTGCACATAGCTGTACGTCAGTCTGCCCGAGAGGAACGGCCAGATCTGGTGCTTCACGAAGACGTCCGCCCCGCGCGCCACGCCGGTGCCGCCGTCCACGACCGTGCGCTTGTCGCGAGTGAGTCCAATGAGGTCGCGGTACTGCTTGTCGTACAGCTCCACGCGAGCGATCTCGTTGCCGCCGCCGACCTGCGTGCCGAGCACCGATTGCAGCGCCCGCTCCGGCGGTGCGCCGGGGAGACCGACGGTCGCAGACAGGTACAGTGGATCGGCCACCTGATGGTAGACGCCGAGCGCCGCCGTGATCGTCGCGGGTCCGAGCTCGTAGGCGGCGGAGAGGCGTGGATCGGCCGTGCGGACCTTCGTGAGCGACGAGTAGTCGGTGCGCGTGCCGGCGATGAGCCGCAGGCTCTCGAGCGCGCGCCAGTCGGCTTCGGCGAACGCTCCGCTTCGCACGCCGTCGACCGGCGAATCGAAGAGCGTACGGCGAGCGCCTGGCGCGACGTCGGTGAACGAGAGGGGAATCGATCCCGTGAAACGCGAGTCGCGCCAGTCGGCGTCGCCGCCGACGCGCAAGCCGATTTCGTCGCGCGGGCTCCACGCCGTCTGCGTGAAGACCTGCGTCCAACGCTCGTCGGTGCCGAGGCCGAACACGCCGAACTGCTCGTTGCGGCGCGCGGTGGAGTACGACACACTCACCGTGGGCGCGAACGAGCCGAAGACGTCGCTCCATCCGCCGGTGAACATCCGGCTCTTCACGTCCGCGAAATAGCCGCCCGCGTACGACGGATCGGAGACCTCGATGCCGACCGCATTGGAGCGGTCGATGGCGAAGGTCTTGATCTGGCCCGTCGGCGAGTAGTCGTAGATGACGCTGCCGCTGAAATCGTTGCCGTTCGGGATGGGCGAGTAGCCGCGCGTCGACCCGTTGACGTCGAACAGGTATCGGAGGTCGCTGTGTCCGGCCGTGGCGTGGAGCGCGAGACCGTGCGAGAGCGCGAGGTCGGCGCCGGACGAAACGCTCGCCAAGCCGGCGACGACCGTCTCGCTGCTCTGCACCGGCCGCCCGGCCGTGCGCAGATCCGCCACACCAGACAGGATGTTCCCGTAGCGCGCGCCGAATCCGCCCGACGAGAAGAAGATGCCGTCGAGCAAGAACGGGTTCACCGTCACCGTGTAGTTGCCGGTCGGCGTCTGGTAGTTGTATGGCGAAAGCATGACGGTGTTGTTGAGCAGCACTTTCGTTTCGCTCACGTCGCCGCCGCGCACGAAGAGTCCCGTGCCTTCGTCCACGTTCTGCACGCCGGGGAGCGTCTGGATCGCGCGGGCGATGTCGGCGGTGGCGCCGGGCGTGGTCACGACCTCGAGCGCGGTGAGCGTCGCTCCGCGCTCGTTCCCCGCCGTGTAGGCGCCAGCCTGCACGGTGATCGGTGTGAGGACGGCCGTCTCGGGAAGGAGCGCGAGCGTCACCGCGTCGGCGGTGTCGACCGGGACGACGAGATTCGCCGGCGCGAACCCGATGCGGCGAACGACGATCGTGACCGAGCCGGCCGCCTTGGTGCGTATTGAGAAGTGTCCGGAAGTGTCGGTCGTCGCGCCGTCGAGCGACTCGAGCAGAAAGACGTCGGCGCCGCGCACGGGGGCGCCGGCAGCCGTCACGGTGCCGCGAAGGACGTGCGCGGCGGAGGGAGGCTGTTGGGCGATTGCGAGGGTCGGCGACAGGGCGCCGACCGCCAGAATCAGGGGTAGAGCGGTGCAGGTTCTCATGCCGATTACCCTACGGCCGCGGCCCACGCTCGTCGCCAACTTTTCGGCGAACCGCGCAAACGGCTCGGTAAGCGGTCAAAACCGGGTTTGGACCTCGCGCCTCCCCCGGCAACGCTCTATCATCCGCTACGGCGCAACTGACGAGGGGAGAGCCGGACGTGGCAGCGAGCGATCAAGACGGAAAGGGCGTCGCGGAAGACACAGAAGAAAGCGCGCACGGCCTTCAGGCGGAGATCGCCCAGCGTCGGCCCTTCCATTCGATCAAGGCGGAAGTCACCGTCGGTATCTTACGCACCGCTGCCCTGATCGAGCGGCATTTCGCGCAGGTCGTCGCGAGCACCGGTGTGACGGTGCAGCAGTACAACGTGCTGCGCATCCTGCGCGGCGCCGGCCCCGACGGACTCCCGACGCTCGTCATCCGCGACCGCATGATCCACGCGGCCCCCGGGATCACTCGCCTTCTCGACAAGCTCGAAAAGGCCGGGCTCGCTCGGCGCGAGCGGGCGTCACCGGACCGGCGCCAGGTGTTCTGCTACATCACGCCGAAAGGCCTCGAGGTGCTCGCGCAGCTCGACGAAGAGATGCGCCGCGCCGACGACATGGCCGTCGGGACGCTCGACGATGCGCAGCAACGCCAGCTGATCAAGCTCCTCGAGGGGGTACGCGCCGTGCACCGTTCCGGCAACGCGTCGATCGACAGTGCGCTAATGGGACGCGGAGACGACGGCGGGCCATCCTCCGCGCCAACCGACTAGCGTCCACACGCGCCGCCGACCGATCTCGCCCCCCCCGGATCCGCGGCGAAGCACGACGAGCGGGCCTCGTTCTATAGTTGTGAAGTACGGAGTGAGGCGGGCGATCGCCGCGTGCGGCTCCGTCGATTCGTCTACGATTAGGACTAGCGCGTCTCCGGGACGCGCGAGATCCGGGAAGCGCGGCCACAAGTCGTACTGATTGGCGCGCCCCGACAGGTTGGTCGCGAACGTCGTCGGATGCGTCGGTAACTGGAGCGCGAGCTCCGCGGCCTCCTGATATCGATCCGCGGCGAGCCATGCCGTCGAGCCCGTCGTCGCGTGAACCGAGTTGCTCGTGCTGTACGCGAAGCGCGCGAGATCCGACCAACCGAACGCGCGCGCCACGGGATCGCGCGGCGGCGCGACGGGAAGCACCGGCGTAAGTCCCTGCACATAAATCGCGAGCGACATCAGTCCGGCGAGACCGACGCCCGCGCGGATCCACACCTCGCGCCGCCGCGTGCGAAGACGACGCGCGAGCAGCGCGATGGCCGGGATGTACGCCGGCGCCGGCCAGTTCGGCTCGACGCGCTGCCGGAATGCGCTGACGACGAAGAACGCGAAACACACCAGCGCGACGACGCCGAGCACTCGCTCCGCGTCCGTCGCCGTCTGGTCGAGCGATCGCCAGACGACGATTCCCATCAGCACGAAAAGAATCGGCGAGGCCAGCGCGGCCTGTCCGCCGAACAGATCGCCCTCGTGCTTCCACGCGGCCGCGAGCGCCGAGCCCTGCGGCGTGGAGAGTCCGTGCTTCAGTTGAAACGCGAACGACACCCAGTCGTGCCGAGCGTTCCACAAGACGACCGGCAAGAAGATCAGCGCCGCCACCGCGCACGCGATGTACGGCCCATAGTCCTTGAGGCGCCAGCGCAGCGACGGTCGCGTCGCGAACGCGGCCAACACTCCGGCGGGCACGAGGACGGCGGTGTACTTCGAGAGAAACGCCGCTCCCAACGAGACACCTGCGACGACCCACCACCGTGTCGACGTTCGCGAATCGTGCCCGGCCTCGACGGCGCGGAGGACGCAGTAGAGCGTCGCCGCCGTGGCCGCGAGCAGCGGCGCGTCGGGCGTCGCGAGGACGAGTCCCGCGGCGGCGAGTGGAAGCACACTCATGATGATCGCCGCGCGGATCGCGATCGACGCCGTCGCCGCCAGCAAGTCGCCGCGCGATCATGATCGTGAAGAGGGATGCGATCCATCCCGCTATGATCGACCCGAGTCGGATGCCGAGCGGCGTCGAGCCCAGAATCGTCGTCCCGAACCGAATGAGCAGCGCGACCGCGGGCGGATGATCGAAGTAGCCGGCCGCGAGACGGCGCGACCATTCCCAGTAATACGCCTCGTCCGGGAAGACGGGCAGCAGGGCGGCGAAGACGAGCCGTATCACCGCGGCCGCGCTCACGATCGACACGGCGGTTGTCCAGCGCGTGTCGCGCCGCGCCTGTCCGCCGCCCGTCACGCCGCCGCTGTTTGGGGCGGGTGGGCCCGCATTCGCCGTCGCCGGCGAACGATCGCGACGATCAACACGATCGCCCAGGTCCACACGATCCACATCACGCGCTCGTCCGCGGAGAGCGTCGTGAGCATGCGCCACGCGACCGCGGGGCCGGCCAACGCGACCGATGTCGGCGTCGTCGACTCGGCGACGCGACGCTCGGCGACTCGCGTGGCATCCTTCCGACCGTTGCGCAGCACTTCTTCGATACGGCGCCCGAGCGAGTCGCCGGTCATGCCGCGCCAGCCGGGAATTCGCATCAGCGTCCACGCTGGCGCGGCGCGACCGTATCCATGGTTGTCGGACCCCGACACCGGCGCGAGGTTGAGCTTGCCGATGAGCGTGTCGATGCGCGCGCGATCGCGATGGCTCTGCGTGAGTCCGCGCGGCGAACCGTCGACGACCTCGATCGCCTGCACGCCGCCGCCCGAACCCAGCTCCTGACCGGCGGCCGGAACCTTGTCCAGGTTTCCGGGAATCGTCTCGATCAACACGGGCGTCGTGGGCGGGAGGATGCTCGCCATCTGCAACGCCTGCTCGTCGACGTCGCCGAGGTCGGCGGAGAGGAGACCTTTGTAGCGTCGGCCCGCGTTGAGAATGTTCACATGCTCGCCGCGGAACACCGCTTCGATCCCTTGCAGGATCATCGTTCCCTGCCCCGCGACGGGCGGGTTCGACGCGACGCCGCGCTCCGCGCCGGTGAACGACCGATGATCCGTGATGTACGCGACGTCGAAGCCCGCGCCGCGGTGCCAGTCGCGCACGTCGTCGTCCGTCCAGCCCTTGCGTCCGTCGTGCGACGCCTCGGTATGGGCGTGGAAATCGGCCGCCAGCACCGTTTCGTCGGAGACGGTCAACGCCGCCATCGGCCTCGGCAGAAACGCCACGGCGGCGTACGTCGCGAGGATAGCGCCGACGAGAATCGCCGCGCCGATCACCTCTCGCCGCACGTCGGGCTTGGTGCTCGACGCCAACAACCGCCACACGGAATACAGGCCGATAATCCAGACGACGACCGCGATGTGCTGCGGAACCGTGAGCAACGTGACCGTGTCGAGAATGGCCGAGAGCGGCGCGAGCGCGATGTAACCGGGCGACAACTCGAGGTGCGCTTCGCCGACGGACTCGAACGTGACGGCGTCGCGGATCGGTTCGGCGGCGAACGCGGCCGTCACGATCACGGCGAGCGTGACGACGACGGCCCACCACGGAATGCGGCGGTGCCAGGGAAGCTTGGGCTCTTGGGCGGGCGGCGGATGATGTGGCGCGAGCGCAGGGGCGCGCGCCGTCTTGCGACTCCCTTTGGCCATCGCGGATTACCTTCTCAGGAACGCGTCGCGCATCGTGTCGCAAAACTGACGAGCCTAGCCGCATCTCACAATGCCCAACCGTCTTGCGACGGAAACCAGTCCGTACCTGCTGCAGCACGCCGGGAATCCGGTGGACTGGTACCCATGGTCGCCCGAGGCGCTCGAGCGCGCGAAGGCCGAGAACAAGCCGATCCTGCTGAGCATCGGCTACGCGGCCTGCCACTGGTGCCACGTGATGGCGCACGAGTCGTTCGAGGACGACGCGACCGCCGCGTTGATGAACGAGCGCTTCGTGAACATCAAGGTGGATCGCGAGGAGCGCCCCGACCTCGACTCGATCTACATGCAAGCCGTTCAGGCGATGACGGGTCACGGCGGCTGGCCGATGACGGTGTTCCTGACGCCCGACGGCTCGCCGTTCTACGGCGGCACGTATTATCCGCGCGAGGACCGGCACGGCATTCCTTCGTTCAAACGGATTCTCGCGGCCGTGTCGGAGGCGTATCGCGCGAAGCCCGCCGAAGTCGCGGCGACGGTGGAGGCGTTGCGAGATCTGTACGTCGCGACCCAGCCGGTCTCCGGCGAGCCGATCTCGGCGACGCTGCTCGACGACGCGTATCGCTTCATGAGCCGAGCCTACGATGAGGAGTACGGCGGCTTCGGCGGGGCACCGAAGTTTCCGCAGACGATGTCGCTCGAGTTTCTGCTGACGCACTGGGCGCGGCGCGGCATCGAGAACGCGTTGTCGATCGTCGAGCAGTCGTTTCTGCGGATGGCGCGGGGCGGGATCTACGATCAGGCCGGCGGCGGATTCGCGCGCTACGCCGTCGATCGCGTGTGGCTCGTGCCGCATTTCGAGAAGATGCTCTACGACAACGCGCTGCTCATCCGGCTCGGCGCGCACCTCTGGCAGGCGACGAAGAATGCCGAGGTGAGGCGCGTCGTCGGCGAGACGATCCGGTGGGTCGCGCGCGAGATGCGGTCGCCGGAGGGTGGCTTCTACTCGAGCCTCGACGCGGACAGCGAGGGACACGAGGGGAAGTTCTACGTCTGGGACGCGGCCGAGCTGGATGCGATCCTCGGCTCTGACGCGCCCATCGTCAGCGCGTATTGGGGCGTGACGACTGCCGGCAACTTCGAGGGAAAGAACATTCTCTCGGTCGCCGACGTGGACCATCGCACGCTCGCCCGCCAGTTTTCGATCGAGGTCGAGCAGCTGGAGCCGATCGTCGAACGTGCGAAGGCGAGACTCTACGAGACGCGATCGAAGCGGGTCTGGCCGGGGCGCGACGACAAGATTCTCGCGTCGTGGAACGGTCTCATGGTCCGCGCGCTGGCCGAGGCGGCGCGCGCGTTCGGCGACGACGAGTACGCCGCGCTGGCGATGGACGGCGCGACCTTCTTGTTCGACCGGCTCGTACGCGATGGGCGCGTGCTGCGATCGTACTCCGCCGGCCAGGCGCGCATCGCCGGGTATCTCGAGGACCATGCCGCTGTCGGTCTCGCGGCGCTCGCCGTCTACGAGCTGACGTTCGACGACCGTTGGCTCGCGCGTGCCCGCGACCTCGGCGCGTCGATGACGCGCTGGTTCTGGAACGACGCCGACGGAGTGTTCTTCGACACGGCGTCGGATCACGAAACGCTCATCACGCGCCCGCGCGACGTGTACGACAACGCGACGCCCTCGGGCACGTCGCTGGCCGTCGAGCTGCTCTTGCGTCTGGCCGACCTGTTCGACGATCGCGAAGCGCACGACCGCGCGACGACGATCGCCAACTCGCTCGCTCCGGCCGTGGCGCGGTATCCGTTGGCGTTCGGGCACATGCTCGGCGGCGTGGACATGCTGGTGAACGGAGCCGTCGAGCTGGCGATCGTCGGCGATCCGAAGAGCGAAGCGTTTCACGAGCTGGAGCGCACTGCCGCGGACCGGTACGTACCGTCGTTGGTGGTCGCCGGCGGCGCATCGAACGGCGCCGGCGAGGTCACCCTGCTGCGCGATCGTGACTCGATCGACGGACGCGCGACCGCGTATGTGTGTCGGAACTACGCGTGCGAGCTTCCGGCGACCGACGCATCAACGCTCGGCCGCCAGCTCGATGGCGCGGCCAGAGTCTGAGCGCGACGAAACTTCGCGGCGGATGACTACGTCGGGCTGATCCACAGGCTCGTCGCCGCATCTCACATGGGTTCACTCTTCGCTTACCTGATTCCGGGGCTCTGGCTCGTGTGGCTCGCGGGCTGGTGGCTCGCGGCCGGCTCCGTGAAGAAGACACTCAGGAGCGAATCGCTCGGTTCGCGCCTGAGGTACACCCTGCCGTTGTGGTTGGCAGTGTGGCTGTTCATCAGCCGCCGCATCCCGTGGGCGGCGCTCAACGCGCGCTTCGTGCCGGTCGCCGTGTGGCCGGGTGCCGTCGGCCTCGCGCTCGTCGTGCTCGGGCTCGGATTCGCGACGTGGGCACGCGTGTACCTCGGCCGCAATTGGTCCGCGGCCGTCACGCTCAAGCGCGATCACGAGTTGGTTCGATCAGGGCCGTACCGCTGGGTGAGGAATCCGATCTACACCGGAATCCTCATCGCCTTAGCGGGCAGCGCGCTCGCGCGCGGACAATGGTCCGGCGTGCTCGCCGTGGTGATCGCGTTCGGCTCGTTCTGGTACAAGGCGCGGCTCGAGGAGCGCGTGATGCACGACGCGTTCGGGGTGGAGTACGACGCGTACCGGCGGGAGGTGAAGTCGCTGATTCCGTTCGTGCTGTGATCCGAGAGCTGTGAGCTGACGTTTTCAGATCGGTGTGGCACGCTGCATCGCGACGAGCGACTCGAGCCCTGCCTTGAGCAGGAGCTGGAGCAGGAGCTTTGAGAAACTGCTCATGGCTGGCTCACGGCTCATGCTCAAGCTCTTGCTCAAAGCAGGGCTCGTCTCCGCGTTCGAGATGCGCGCCACCCGCGATGGAAGCAAGAAGTGCTTCGCGGTTTACGGCAGCGCGGGCGCCACGGCTGTGCTCTTGTATACGTACCCGTTCTTCATCACGAATACTGGGCGCTCCATGACGTGAATGTCCTGGAGCGGATCGCCCGGCACGGCGACGACGTCGGCCCACTTCCCTGCCGCGAGTGATCCGATCTGCTTGTCCCAGCCGAGCAGCTTGGCGCCGCTCATCGTGCCGGCGACGATCGATTGCATCGGCGTCATACCGCCCCATTCGACCATCAACGTGAACTCGTGGCCGTTGGTGCCGTGCGCGCCGACGCCGGCGTCGGTGCCGAGCGCGATCGGCACGCCGTCCTTCACGGCGATCTTGACGCCGTTCTTCATCGCGGCGGCCGCCGCACGCGCTTTCTGCGCGCGAAGGCCCTTGAGAATTCCCGCGTCGGCGGCACGGACGGCGGCCTCGCCGGCGCTCAGCGTCGGCACGAGGTACGTGCCATGCTGCACCATGAGCCGCGCGCCCTCCTCGTCGAGGAACGAGCCGTGCTCGATCGACGAGACACCGGCGCGCACCGCGGTCTTGATGCCTTCCGCACCGTGCGCGTGCGCGGCGACCTTGCGCTCGAGCTTCGTCGCTTCGTCGACGAGCGCCTTCATCTCCTCGTAGGTGTACTGCTGTACGCCGACCGCGTCGCCCTCGGACAGCACACCGCCGGTCGCGCACATCTTGATGACGTCCGCGCCGTACTTGGCCTGGTAGCGCACGGCGGCGCGAATCTGATCGGGGCCGTCGGCGACGCCGAGCATCGGGTTGCCGTCCATCAAGCCGGGCCGAAATCCATTCTCGTCACAATGACCGCCCGTGATGCCGATGGCGTGCCCCGCGTTCTGCATGCGCGGGCCGATCACGTTGCCCTCGTTCACCGCTTTCCGCAGCGCCATGTCGTCGAAGTCCGGCGCGCCGACGTTGCGGATCGTCGTGAATCCGGCGAGCAACGTTTTCTGCGCGTTCGCGACGCCGATGATCGCGCCGGTTGCCTGATAGTCGCGTACGGCGGCGTCATTGGCCTGCGGATCCGCCAGCTCGCGGCCGATGATGTGCGTGTGCGCATCGACGAAGCCCGGCAACAGCGTGACGTCGCCGAGATCCACCAGCTTCGCACCGGCCGGAATGGTCACCGCGCCCTGTTTCCCGACGGCGACGATCTTGTCGTCGGTCACGACGACGACACCATTCGTGACCGCGGCGGCACCAGTGCCATCGATGAGCCGAGCCGCGCGAAGCGCGACGGTGCCGGAGCCCTTGAGCTCCTGCGCGTCGAGAGACGAGGCCGCGGCGAGGAGGAGAGCCGCGGCTGGGATGATCGTGGAGGGGGGGCGCATTGAATTCCGAGGAGGGAGACGGCGCAAAGCTTTCGGGCGGAACGGCGACGCACAAGGCTTGACGTCAGCGTGGTGGTTCCAGTTGCGAGCTGCCCTTGGAGTCCCTCCAGCGCACGGACATCTCGGAGGTTTTCCCGAGCCCGGCATTGAGCAAGAGCCTAAGCAGGAGCCTTGAGCCGACCGAGTAGCGAACGGCCTAGTGTCCGATTGCTCGCTCACAGCTCCCGCTCAAGCTCATGCTCGAGGCAGGGCTCGCTGCCGAATCCGAGACGCCCGCCTCCCCATGCGCAAACCAAGAACGGACCTGAGACCTGAGCCCTGAGACCTCCAGCTCCTGCCGATCACTCCCCCGGCTCGAGATGCCCGACCTTCATCGTGCCATCGACGTCAACCGCGACGAGCCACAAGCGGAGGATGAAGTCCAGTCCGAACTCGTTGTCGGCGTCCGGCGTGAGGTCGATCGACAACCACTGACGGAAATTCGCCGGCGTGATCTCGTCCGTGATGTGGATCGACGGCGGACCCCAGTCGCCGAAGCTTTCGGCTGTGGCCAGCGTGCGCGTGGCGTCGCCCTTGTGGTACTCGGCGTAGTGCTCGCGAAGCTCGACGAGGGTCGAGTCGTTGCCGCTCACCACGAAGTCGACCGGCGCGAGATCGGCGAAGAATGCCTTCTTGATGATGGACCGAAGCTCGGTAGCGCTGACCTGACGCTGCAGCCACGACGCCAAGAGCCCGTGCGCGGCGTCGTAGTCGTCGTCGATCAGCGCTTGCGCGAAATCGCTCGCCAGCTTCTCGACCTTGCGCTCGTCGCTCATGATTACCGGCGTAGCCGCCGCGGTGGCTTGGACGGTCACCGTTTCGCGGACCGCGGGCGCCTCGGACACGAGCAGCTTCATCTCCCACATGACCGGCCGGGATCCCGCGTCCATCTCATAACCCCCCGATTGGACGGCCTGCTGCGCGGTGCCGATGACGCGCAGCGTGTCGCCGTCGACGTCGAGATCCATCGCCTGCGATACGTTCCACGGCTCGGGGAGTGAAGGCTGAAGATCGATGAAGTCGTCGGCCGAGCCGCCCCACAGAATCGCGTGAGCGCTCATCCCCCGCTCCTTCTCTTCCGCCCACCCGACTTGGAATCCTCGCGCGCACCGCCAGGCCGTGGATCGCACGAATCCTTTCGGCGCCAGGTTCACGTACGAGTCGGGCGATCCGGACCAGACCGCGGCCATCTGCAGCGAATCCTCGCCCCAGATGTGGCCGACTTGTTGACCGTCGCCGATGCCGAGCGCCTCCGATCCCATGAGCGTGGCCGCGGTGGGGTGAAGATCGACGTAGCTCTCCGAGCTTCCGCGCCAGAGACACGCGCGCTGTCGCATCGAGCCGCCGAATCTCCCGACTTGAATCCCCTGCGCGACGCCGTTCGCACTGACGTCGACCGTCGGATCGGGACCGGTCAACACGACCAGGCTCTCGCGCGAGCCGCTCCAGAGCAGCGCCTTGCTCGGATCCTTCGCGAACTTCACATAACCGTAGCCGACCTGTTGACCGTCACCGCACGCGCGCGCGAAACTCTTTTGCCAGCCCTCCGGATGCAACTCGAGGGCAGTCTACGTCGTCCGACGTTCGCGTCCACACGAGCGCGCGTTCGTCGTGCTTGGGCGTGTACCAGCATCCGACAAGCTGTGTCGCGGACGTTCCCGCTGGGTGCACTTTTTTTACGTCCTGGTACGTCACGAGTTGCGGTGCGCTCGCTACCCACCGGAACGGCGGCGCGGCGCTCCCGACGCTCTCGACGGACGCCACCGGCTCGGCGCCCCAGAAGCCTACTCCGCGGCCACGTTTCTTCCCTTTCGGAAGGGGGAGCAGCGTGACGGCGATGGTCGCGCGGTCGACGCGCTGGCTGAGTGTCGGCATGGGCGGGTGGGTGGCGGTCACATGGCACGACACGCGGGTGACGTCATCAGGCGGCTGAAGGCTCTTTCCGAAGCCGCACAGCGCAGGCGACGATTGTCACGATGCCAACGACTGCGATCACGATCGCCGGAACGATCGACTTCGAGTGTGCGGCGTGCCCCGGCGGCCAGAGCATCATCCCGAGTATCCGAGATACCATGCACCAACGACAATGCCGGCTACCGAGACCCAGCGCGGTGCGCCTGGTCCCCAGATGTCCAGCGACCAACCGACCAGATAGGGCAGGATCAGCAGCGACCACCAGGCGGAGTGGTCCGAGCTTCCACCCACTCCCCCGATCGCGCTGAGTCCAAACAAGGCGCCCACGCCGAGGGCGACGAGAATGAAGCTCCAAGTGCGATACGCGAGGATTCGGCGATCCTCGCGTCCGAGATAACTCCCGAGCGCGAGCAGCGCGCTGCCGGGGAGGATCAGCGCGGATCCCTCAAGCGGATCAAGCGATCCCACTACGAGCCCCACGCCTCCGCAGACGTTCAGCACGTTCGACCAGCGTTCGAGATCGCGCATAGGTGCACCTCACGGCTGTCGGGGCAGACCGTCCATAGATGGGGGCCGCATGGCGCCGCCGCAGTCGGTGCTTCCCCGACGGCACGTGGTGCTTCCCCGACGGGATCGCTGCATCGCTGCGGAAGCGCGAATGCTAAGTCGATAGACTCGTCAGGGCTCGAAGAGCGCGCGACGGAACCTGAGCGCGCGGCCTGAGATCCTCACGCTTCCAGCCGGTACCCCGCCTTCCACACGGTGAGAATGTGCCGCGGCTGCGACGGATCGTCCTCGATCTTTCTCCGCAGCTCCGCGATGTGGATGTCGACCGTCCGCGTCATCACCTCGACCCGGTGCCCCCACACTTCGCGCAGCAGCTCGACTCGCGACGCCACCGCCCCGCGACGCCGCACGAGCGCCAGCAGAAGATCGAACTCCTTCGGGCTCAGACCCACGGGCATGCCGCTCTTCGTCACCGTGCGCGACGACGGGTTGATCTCCACCGTGCCGAACTTCTCGACCGCGTCTGTCGCGTGAGAGCGTTGGTCGGCGAGTCTCGACCGGCGCAGCAGCGCACCGACACGCGCGAGCAGCTCGAGCACGCCGCACGGCTTCGTCACGTAGTCGTCGGCGCCGAGCCGGAAGCCGAGCACTTTGTCGGCCTCTTCACCGCGCGCGGTGAGGATCAACACCGGAACGTCCGAGCCGGCCTCGCGCAGCGTCTTGAGGACGCGGTAGCCGTCCATCCCCGGCAACATCAGGTCGAGCATGACGAGGTCCGGTCCCCAGGCGCGCGCGCGCTCGAGACCCGTCTCGCCGTTTTCGGCGACCTGCACGTCGTAGCCCTCGATCTCCAGGCCCGTGCGAAGGCCGTAGGCGAGGTTGACGTTGTCCTCGACGATGAGAATTCGAGCCATTGGCGTTGGGAGCGGGGCCGCGTAGCTGTCCGTCGTCGACGGCCGTTTCTCTGCCATGGTAGCGTACGTCATGGGACCACCTGAAGTTGCGAGTTAGGAGGTTGAGGAGGCTGCGATTGATCGGGGGAAGCCGACGGGGGTGACGACTCCGACGATTCCTGTTGGGTAAGCGGCAGCTCGACGACGATACGCGCGCCGCCGCCGGGTGACGACTCGACGCGCGTGCGGCCGCCGTGGAGCACCACGAGCTCGCGGACGACCGACAGCCCGATGCCGCTGCCGCCGGTGGACGATTCCGCGTCGCGGTTGAGCCGGATGTACGGCTCCCAGACGCGCACGCGGTCGTCGCGCGGGATCCCGGGGCCTTCGTCTTCGACCCAGATCCGCGCGCGGTCACCGACGATCTGCGAGCCGACCGTGATCGTCTGCCCTGCCGGTCCGTACTTCGCGGCGTTGTCGAGCAAGTTGAGCAGGATCTGGCGCAGCGCGTTGCGATCCACGCGCATTATCGCGTTGATCCCGAGCGACGCGCGAATCGTCATGCCGCGCGCTCGCGCGAGCGGCGCGAACAGATCGAGCGATTCCTGAATCTCGCGATCGATCTCCGCCGGCTCCGGCGAGACGCGGTTCGTTCCCTTCTCGGCGCGCGAGAAGTTGAGCACGTTCTCGACGAGATACGTGAGACGCCGCGCTTCCTGGTCGATGATCCCTGCCGACCGTTCGCGCTCGTCGTCCGTGCGAAGCTTGCCGAGGTGGAGCAGCTCGGCGAACCAGCGGATCTGCGCCAGCGGCGTGCGCAGCTCGTGCGACACGCCGGACACGAACTCGGTGCGGAGGCGCGCGAGCTGTTGCTGCCGTCGCAGCTGCATGACGGCGACGGTCAACAAGCCGGCGGCGAGCACGAACAGCGCGACGAGAATCGGCAATCGCGAGTTGGGCAAGCCGCCGACGACGAGCATCGGCGCGAACTCCTTGTTCAGACTCACCTTCATCTTGAGCCGGCCGAAATTCGGTTCGACGGTGGACGCCGCGCTGTAGGTCGTCGCGATCCACCCCGGCGAGTGGTACACCTCTTTTCCGTTCGCCGTCGTCACGGAGATCGACAGAATCGAGTCGATCGGAAAGTCGTGGATGAGCGCTTCGGGAAGGAGCGAGCTCGCGGTGCCGTGCTTGCCTCGAATCTCGGCGAAGACAGGTGCGAGGAATGGTTGGGCTTCGGTGACGTAGCCGTAGAGCTCGACCGGGAGTCCGTGCCGAATGTCGCGCGCGACGACGAAGACGACGAGCTGCAGAGGTTTGATGCGCTCGTCGAACAGCATGACGTACGAATCGTTCGTGAGAATCACGGCGGACTGGCGCATCGAACTGCCGCTCGGAGTCACGAAGTGCACGACGCCGCGATCGGTCGGCGGCGGCGCCATGTCGTTCACGTACGCGACCATCGTGTCGCGGACGCGGGCGAGAGCGGCGTCGGACACGTCGGTGTCCGTCGTGCGGAACGTCGAGTCCCGCCAATCGTATCGGAAAAAGTACTGGACGCCTTCGAGACAGTTGCACCATCCCATCATGTCGCGCGCGATCTCGCCGACTTCGACGGGCGAATAGCGCGTACGCTGCAAGGAGTCGGGTTGCAGCCGCGACGCCTGCTGAATGAGCGACGTGACCACCTGGCCGAGCAGCGCGTTCTTCGCCTGCTGCGTCAACTGCCAGTCGGCGATCTTGGCGTAGTCCTGCAGAGTCCGCTCGGCCATCGCGCGCTGCGAGCGCGCCGCGTCCCACGCCTGATACGTGAGCGCGGCGCACACCACGAGCGCGAGGACCAGAAGGGCGACCGTGCCGACCAGGCGGGGGGAGCGACGCATACGTCTATACATACGATATGATAGGGCCGGGGCCAGTGGCGGATTTGGGCTTTACGGATTCCTTTCAGCGGGTCGGGCCAATCGACCGCCACTGCTACCTTCTTTTGCTCCCATGCCGACCATTTACGACGTGTCGCTGCCGATCGTGAGCGGGGGGCTCGTGTACCCGGGCAACCCCGAGATCGCGATCTCGCCCCAGCAGGAGATCTCGAAGGGAGCCAGCTCGAACGTCTCGCTGCTCTCCTTCGGATCGCACACCGGAACACACGTCGACGCGCAGAAGCACATCCTCGAGGGTGGACTCGCCGTCGACGCGCTCCACCTGGACGTCCTGATGGGGCCAGCGATTCTGATCGCCGTCCCCGACGACGCGGCCGCGGTGACCGAGAGCCTCCTTCGCGCCCACGATCTTACCGGGCAACAGAGGGTTTTGATCCGCACGCGGAACTCGGGCTTCATTCGCCAGCACGACTTCGTCCGCGACTACACGTACCTCGCCCCCGATGGCGCCGAGTATCTCGTGTCGCTCGGCGTGAAGCTCGTCGGCATCGACTACATGTCGATCGAGCAATTCCACTCCGGCCACCACATGACGCACCGCACCCTGCTCGGACACGGCGTCATCATCGTGGAGGGACTCGACCTGTCCGTGCCGCCGCCGGGCAGATACGACCTGCGCGTCCTCCCGCTCAGGCTCGCCGGCCTGGATGGCGCACCGGCGCGCGCCGTGCTCATCGCATGAGCGACTCGATCGATCTGGTTCTGTTCGACGTCGGTGGAGTGCTGGGAACCAACGCGTGGGACGGCGAACAGCGCGCCGAGGCGATCGCGAGGTTCGGCCTCGACCACGACGACTTCCAATACCGCCACGAAGAAATGGTCGGTGCGTTCGAGTCCGGCGAAGTCTCGCTCGACGAGTATCTCGCGATCACGGTCTTCTGCGCGCCGCGGGACTTTTCGGCGGACGACTTCAAGAAGTTCATGTTCGCGCAGAGCGTCGCGTGGCCGGATTCGATCGCCGTGGCGCGAGACCTGGCTCGGTCAGGAAGGGTCCGCTTGGCA
Source organism: uncultured Gemmatimonadaceae bacterium (assembly GCA_963846925.1). Classification (GTDB taxonomy): domain Bacteria; phylum Gemmatimonadota; class Gemmatimonadetes; order Gemmatimonadales; family Gemmatimonadaceae; genus JAQBQB01. The sequence continues at coordinate 57,185 of CAWJXW010000011.1, forward strand.
ACGCTCAACAACGAGAGCGAAGAGCTCAATCGGTATCGCATCGACTCGTTCGGTCTGCGAGAAATCTTCCCGACGTTTTTCACGTCGTGCTGGCTCGGGGTGCGCAAGCCGACGCGGCATTTTTACGAGCGTGTGTTGGGGATGACGCAGGCGGATCCGGCGCGGACGGTCTTCATCGATGACAGACTCCAGAATCTCGCGCCGGCGGCTTCACTCGGTGTGCAGACGCTGCACTTCACGACCGCTCAGAAACTGCGCGGGGAACTGAAGGAGTTGGGGCTGTCTGTGTGAAGAGGCGGAGTGCGGAGGCGGGGTGCGGAGAACTGGGACGAGTGCGGGGGCGGGGTGCGGAGAACTGGAACGTGTGCGGGGGCGGGGTGCGGAGAACTGGGACGTGTGCGGGGGGCGGCGGGCTACCGCTCAAACTCGTGGCCAGGGTGGCTTCGCGCGCGTGTCGGAGCGGATGATCCCAAGCAGGAGTGGGCGAATTCGCGCGAGGACGCGAAGGCGATCGTCGGCCACGCCTGGGAGCAGGAAATCACTGCTCGCCCGATACCACGAAGGGCACTCGCGCAATGAGCCGAGTGCGTAAGCGTAGAATCGGAGCCGATCGCCACGCGTAGATCGGCTGTATCCCTCGGCGATGTTGGCGCTGATCGAGGCCACCGCCCGCAGCAGCTGCCCGGCCAATTCGCGATCGAGTCCGCGCCTCAGCCCCAGTCGAATATCCCCTCGGGCGAGGTCGAGGAGATAGAGCGCCGTGCGATACGCATGCAGCTTCCAAATCGTGTCGCTCGTGATCGCGTCTGGATAGCTGCGTTCCCACTCTAGCTGATCCGCGGGAGCTGAAGGTCTGGGTCATGCCGGGAAGTTTGTCCGGCCGATGCCCCGCACCATCACCATCCGAGCTCGCACGTAACCAAATCGCCGCACCCCGCCCCTCGCACTCGTCCCCATCCCCGCACTCCGCCACCGTACCCGTCCCAGTTCCCCGCACCCCGCCACCGCACCCGGTCCAGTTCCCTCCGTACTCCGCACCCGTCCCAGTTCCCCGCACCCGTCCCAGTTCCCCGCACTCCGCCACCGCACCCGTCCCTCAAGCGCCGTGCGCCACCAAATACTCCTTCCCAATCCTCTTCACCGACACAGTCCCCATCTGCCTCATCGTCATCTCGAACTCTTTTCTGAGAATCGCCAGCACCGTCTCGACACCCTCCTGCCCGAACGAGGCGAGTCCCCAGATGTACGGCCGCCCGATCCCCGTCGCCGTCGCGCCGAGTGCGAGTCCTTTGAAGATGTCCGTGCCGCGACGAATGCCGCCGTCGAGTATCACCGGCGCTCGGCCGCGCACGCCGGCTACGACTTCCGGTAGCGTCAACACCGTCGCTCGCGTGCTGTTCTCGGCGCGGCCGCCGTGGTTCGAGACGAAGATCCCGTTGATGCCCTGGTGCATCGCCAGCTCGGCGTCCTCGCGCGTGACGATGCCCTTGATGAACACTTTCATCGACGTCGAGTCCTGGAGCCGCTTCACCCAGTCCCACGTCGGCGTTCCCACCTCGGGGCTCGGCGTGTCGGGCTTGAGATCGGCGATCGCGGGCTTGCGCCGGTTGTCGCGCAGCTCGTTCACGCGACCGGTCGCGCCGGGCATCGGCGCGCCGCCGAGGTGGCAGTTCGTACACGTGCGTGTGTCGGTCGCGCGAGAACGAACCATCGTCTCGCGGTTGCTGCCGCCGATGAGATCCACCGTGAACACGACGACCGGCGCGCCCGCGTGCTCGGCGCGCTTCACCATCTGCTTCGTCTGATTCCAGTCTTCCTGGTGATAGAGCTGGAACCACACCGACGCGCCGCGCGCCGCGATGCAGTCCTCGATGCTCGTCGTCGCGACGGTGGACAACACCTGCAGGTGGTTCTTGGCCTTCGCCGCGCGCGCCACGGCCAGCTCGCCTTCGGGATGAAACGCGCGCTGGCTGCCGACGGGATTGATTACGATCGGCGTCGGCCATTTGACGCCAAGGATCTCCACCGACGGATCGACTTTGCTGACGTCGATCAGGCGCCGCGCCCGCAGATCCCAGCGCGCGTAGCCCTCACGATTGGCGCGAATCGTCGCGTCGTCATCCGTGCCCGTCGACAGGTATCCCCAATGCGCCGGCGGAAGCTTCTTTTTCGCGACAGGCTCGAAATCGAAGACGTCGAGCGCGTCGGCGGCTGATGCGATCAGCTCCGGCTCCTGGGTCGCTTGTTGAAGCAGCGCGAGCCCCTTCGCCCGATCGCGCGGACCCCCGGCGAACAACGTGGCCAGCGCACCGAGGTCGATGCCGGCGGCGGCGAGAAGTGGGCTTCCGGCGGCGAACCTGAGGAAGCGGCGTCGCGAGAGATGGTCGTCGGAGGCAGACATGGGAGGAGTGAGGAGTGGGGTGCTGCGACGCGAGCGGAGGGCGGAGGCGGGGTGCGGAGACCTGGAACGAGTGCGGAGTCGGTGTACGGAGGCGGGCCGGAGATTGGAAGGGGCCGCGAAGAAGCAGTCTGGAGCGTTGAGGCCGAGTCGGCAAGCAGCGCTCGCTCGCACGAAATGTGAATGGGTGACGCTCTCGACATGGAGAGCCGGGCCGGGGAGCTTTCGGCGTGCCGCGCGCGCGTAACCACGGGCAATCTCACGAAAGAACTTGAAATGCAACTCGCAATGATCGGGCTGGGCCGCATGGGCGGCAACATGGTCGAGCGCCTCATGCGTCACGGCCACAAGCTGATTGTCTTCGATCACCACGCCGAACACGTGGCGAAATACAAAGCGATGGGGGCCACGCCGGCGGACGACCTCGCGGCGGTCGTCGCGGCGCTCCAAAAGCCACGCGTCGTCTGGATCATGGTTCCCGCCGGGGATCCGGTGGACCAGACGATCGCGACGCTCCAGCCGCTGCTCTCGCCCGGCGACATCATCATCGACGGCGGCAACTCGAACTTTCACGACTCGATGCGCCGCGGTGCCGAGTTGGCGAAGTCGAAGATCGAATTCATCGACTCGGGAACGAGCGGCGGTATCTGGGGACTCGAGAACGGCTACTGCCTGATGGTCGGCGGAAGTGACGCGGCCGTGAAGACCTGCGAGCCGATCTTCACCGCGCTCGCGCCGGCCGACGGCTTCGCGCACGTCGGACCCACGGGCGCCGGCCATTACGTGAAGATGGTGCACAACGGCGTCGAGTACGGGCTGCTCCAGGCGTACGCCGAGGGATACGAGATTCTTCACGGGTCCAAGACCTTCCCGAAGCTCGACCTCGAGCAGATCGCGAACGTGTGGCAACATGGAAGCGTCGTGCGCTCGTGGCTCAACGAGCTCGCGGCGACGGCGTTCTCGCGCGACGCGTCGCTCTCGACGCTCAAGGGGTGGGTCGCCGACTCCGGCGAGGGACGCTGGACGGTGCAGGAAGCGATCGACATCGACGTCCCCGCGCCGGTGATCACGCTCTCGCTGCTCACGCGCCTGCGCTCGCGGCAGGAAGATTCGTTTGGCGCCAAGGTCATCGCGGCGCTGCGCAACGAGTTCGGCGGGCACGCGGTGGAGCGCGCATGACGACGACCGCGTCCCCCCCGCACGCCCCGGCAGTCGTCCCTGCGCATCCGGCGGCGCAAGTTCAGCCGCACGAGCAGGCGCGCGGGCAGGCGCGCGGGCACGCCGACCCGTGCACGATGATAATCCTCGGCGCGCTGGGCGATCTGAGTCGTCGCAAGCTGCTCCCGGCGATCTACCAACTGCTCAACGAGCATCTCGTCGACGAGGAGTTCCAGGTGCTCGGCGTCGGCCGCGACGCGTCGCAGACCGACGACACGTTCCGCGAGCAGATGGGCAAAGCGCTCGCGGAGTCGGATGAAGTCGGGAAGTTCGACGACGCCGTCTGGCAGGAGGTCTGCAAACGTCTCCACTTCGTCTCGGCTGATTTCACGGACGCGTCGGACTACGAGGCGATCGGCAAACGGCTCACCGAGCTCGAGAAGGGGCGCGCGCCCGGCGAGTGCAATCGGATTTTCTATCTCGCCGTGCCGCCGAGCGTGTTCGAGCCGATCGTGCGGAATCTTTCGACGAGCGGACTCGCCCCGCGGACCCGCACGCCGGAGGATCGTCCGTGGACGCGCATCGTCGTCGAGAAACCGTTCGGCCGGAGTCTCGAGAGCGCACTGACGCTCAACAATCTCGTGCTCGGGCTTTTCGCCGAGCATCAGACGTATCGCATCGATCACTACCTCGGCAAGGAGACGGTGCAGAACGTGTTGGTTCTGCGCTTCGCCAACTCGATCTTCGAGCCGATCTGGAACCGCCAGTGGATCGACCACGTGCAGATCACGGCGGCGGAGACGGTCGGCGTGGAGGACCGCGGGTCGTACTACGAGGAAGCGGGCGTCGTGCGCGACATGTTTCAGAACCACCTGTTGCAACTGCTGTCGCTCACGGCGATGGAGCCGCCGGCGCAGATGACGGCCAACGCGGTGCGCGACGAGAAGGTGAAAGTGCTGAAGTCGATGCGGATGTTCGACCCCGAGACGATCTCGCGCAACGCGGTTCGCGCGCAGTACACCGCGGGGACGATCGGCGAGAAGGCGGTGCCCGGCTACCGCCAGGAGCCGCACGTGTCACCGACGTCGCTCGTGCCGACGTACGCAGCCGTGCGGTTCTACGTCGACAACTGGCGGTGGAATGGCGTGCCGTTCTATCTGCGATCGGGCAAACGCATGGCGCGCCGAGTATCGGAGATCGCCGTTCAGTTCCGTACGCCGCCGCATCTCATGTTCGGCGAGGCGAGCCAGCTGATGCGGCCGAACACGCTCGTCATGCGCGTACAGCCAAATGAAGGCGTGTCGCTCGACTTCACGGTGAAGGTCCCCGGCGCGGCGGTGGCGATGACCTCAGCGATCGAGATCGCGCCCGTCGACATGACGTTCAACTACGCCGAGGCGTTCGGCGAGGTGACGGCGCCGGCGTACGAAACGCTGCTGCTCGACGTGATGATCGGTGAAGCGACGCTGTTCACGCGCAGCGACGAAGTCGAGGCGGCGTGGCGCGTGGTGGACCCGCTGATTCAGTACTGGGAAGCGCACTCACCGAAGCGGATGCCGACGTACGCCGCCGGCAGCTGGGGCCCTCGAGAGGCGGACGAGCTGATCGAGGAGGATGGTGCCGCGTGGAGGGAGCCGACGGGCACTTGACGGCGGAGACGTTTGAGAGCGCTGTGGCTTGCGAGCATCTCGGATCTTTGCACGAGCTCTGCCGTGAGCTTGAGCCTGAGCAGGAGCCGTGAGCCGGCGCTGCACAAGGCGACGCGTGAGCATTTTCTCATAGCTCTTCTCAGGCTCATGCTCAAGGCAGGGCTCGCTCCCGCCTCCGAGATGCCCCAGTCGCCAAGCAGAGACCAGAACTTCAGCTCAGAACTGAGACCTGAGAACTCAGACGTCGCTCAGCTCTTCCCCTCGAAGTCGATGAACCCCTTGTACGGATCGGCTCCGACGAGCTTGACCTTCACCTTGTCCCCCACGTCGAATTTCTCCCCGTTTCGAACCACCATCCCCTCGGCCGGCGGGTGCAGCGTGCGCACGAATGTGCCCTTGGGGTTCGCCCCGGTCACGATCGCGTCGAAGGTCTGGCCGATCTTGTCGTGCAGCAGCAGAGCCGCGACCGTCTTGCGGACGGTGCGTTCGACCTTGTTCTCGGCGTCTTCGCGCTCGGTGCAGCGGGAGGCGACGTCGGTGAGCTCGTCGTTGGTGTAGGGCGCCGCTGCGCCGGCGATCGCCGCTTTCACGAGCCGCTGCGTGACGACGTCGGCGTAGCGGCGGTTGGGCGCGGTCGCGTGCGTATAGTCGTGCGTCGCCAGACCGAAATGCCCGCCGGGATCCTTGCCTGGCAGGTCGAGCGCGTAGATCCCGGGCCCCATCAGCTTCACGATCGTTAGCGACAGATCCGGAAAGCGCTCCGGGTCGGCCTTCTGTCGGTCAGCGAGGAAGTTCGCGAGAGAGAGCGAGTCGGGGTTGTTTGGAAGTGTCGTGCCGTACTGCTTCGCCAGCTCGACGATGCGCGCCCAGCGCTCCGGCTCGCGAACCACGCGGCGGATTCCCGACCGTCCGGCCGCCTCGAGGAATTTCGCGATCGCGACGTTGCTCGCGATCATGAAATCCTCGATCAGATTCCGCGCTTCGTTCTTCGCGATGAGTCTGAGGTCGACGACTCGGCCGTCTTGCGTGATCGGCGTCGCTTCGATCGTCTCGAGCTCGAGGGCGCCGCAGCGCAGGCGCTCGGCCTTGAGGCGCTTCGCCGCCTCGTTCTGAAGCCTGAGTTGGTCGATCAGCGTCTTGTTGTTGGCGATCTTGTCCGGCGCCGGCCCTCCCGTGAGCCATGCACCGACCGGCTCGTAGGCGAGCTGCGCCTGATTGCGCACCATCGCGCGGTACACGTCGTACGACACGACGTCGCCGTCGGCGTTCACGACGGTCTCGATGGCGATCGCCAGACGATCTTCGTTCTCGTTGAGCGACGTGAGCCCGTTCGACAGCTTGACGGGGAGCATCGGGAAGACGTCGACGCCGGTGTAGACCGACGTGCAGTTGGCGTACGCGTGCTCGTCGAGCGGCGTCCCCTTGGACACGAGCGCGTCCACGTCGGCCACGCCGACGACGAGTCGAATGGAGCCATCATCCATTTGTTCGGCGATCTCGATCTGGTCGAGATCCTTCGATTCCTTGTTGTCGATCGACGACCATGGCCGGTCGCGCAGGTCGCGGACGCCGGCGGGGGCGGACGCGGGGCTCGTCAGCGTGTCGAGCTGCTGCTTGGCCTGGGCGTCGTAGTCCGGCTCGAAGCCGTTCGCGACGAGGATGCGCCGCGCGGCGGCGTGAAGATCAAACCCGCCGCGGCCATGCTTGCCCTGGCCGCCGGGCGTGGAGTCTTTTTGTGCTTGACCGCTTGTCATGACGTAGCGCGGGTTGGAGTGCGGCCCGAAATCTGGCGCGGCGGGCCCGGCGGCGTGAGGCGGACGAGGAAACCCTTGTACCGGACGCGGCGTATAACGTTGATTGGAAGCATGAGCCAATCTCCTGAATCATCCGCTTCGAATACTCGACCCCTCGTCGGCGAGTTGTCGCCGGCGAGCGACCGCGGCGCGCACGACCCGGCGACGGCCGCGTCTTGCGACTACTGCGGCTCGGCTCGGCTGGAGTGGCGCAAGTGCAAGCTCGTTTGCTCCGACTGCAAGCAGATCAACAAGAGCTGTGCGGATCTCTGAGAAGAGAGCGTTCCTTTGCTAAGCGTCTTTTTCGGACGGCGACCGATGAAAGGATACAACTTCACTGAAGACGTGCGCGCGGCGCTCGCGCGCGCGCGCGAAGAATCGGCACGACTCCGTCACGAGTACGTCGGGACGGAGCACATTCTGCTTGGTCTTCTCCGCCAAGACAACATCGCGGTCGGCGTGATCGAGTCGTTCGGCGTGAACCCCGACGCGCTCGTCGACGTGGTGGACAGTGTCGTCAAGAAGGGCGCGAGCGGTCATACAACGGGCCCGGACCTGCCCTACACGTCGCGCGCAAAGAAGGTGCTCGAGCTGGCGATGACGGAAGCACGCGATCTCGACCACAATTACGTCGGCACCGAGCATCTGCTCCTCGGCTTATTGCGAGAGGAGAAAGGCATCGCCGCGCAGCTTCTGGTCGATGCCGGCATCAGCCTCGATCCCGCGCGCGAGCGCGTGCTCCAGGTCCTGGGCCAGCCCCCACAGCCGCGCCCGCGTGCGGCGCGCGCCGCGTCGATGTCCGCGATGAAGGTTTGGGGAGCCGCATCGGGAACCCCGGCCACGACGGGCGCGTCGGCTCAGTTGGCGGCGTCGATCATCGAGCTATTGGCGCAGGACGCCGACGTCGGCGCCGTCTTCGCCGCGCGAGGCGTCGACGTAGCCAAACTGGTCGAGGCGCTCCGCGCTTTCGCCAAGTCGCCGCCGTCCGAGGATCGCTCGAAATCACGGCCGCCCGAGCCGCCGGCAGACTCGCCGCCGGCGCCGTGAACACGAACGCGCATCCGAGAGGGAGGTTCGTGAACGGCTACAACTTCACCGAGCGTGTACGCAAGGTCCTCGCGATGGCTCGCGAGGAAGCCGCGCGTCTGCACCACGAGTACGTGGGCACCGAGCACATTCTGCTCGGACTGGTTCGCGAAGGTGAAGGAGTCGCCGCCACCGCGCTCCAGAACCTCGGCGTCGAGCTAGACGATATAGAGCAGAAGATCGAGGAGATGGTCAAGAAGGCAAAAGCCGGGCAGACCACTGGCCCCGATTTGCCGTATACGTCGCCCGCAAAGAAGGTTCTCGAGTTGGCGATGGCCGAAGCGCGCTCCCTCAATCACCAATACGTCGGCACCGAGCACGTTCTCCTCGGGCTGATCCGCGAGGAGCACGGTGCCGCGGCCCGGGTGATCACCAGCTTCGGCATCACCATCGACGCGGCGCGTGCAGGCGTCCTCGAGATTCTCGGAACCGAAAGCCAGGCCTCTCAGGAATTCAAGCGGCGACGAACGTTCGGCGTCGGAAGAGAAATGGAAAGAACGTCGACGCCGAGCTGGATGATGGCGCGCCTGGGTCTTCCGATGGCGGGCCCGACGTCGATGGCCGCGTCGGTCCTCGAAGCGCTGATGCAAGACGCCGGCGTCGCCGACGTGTTCGCCGCACAACGAATCGATGCCAGGACGTTGATCGCCGCGCTTCGCGCCGCGTCGTTCCGGGCGCCGCCGGGAGAAGCGTCCGGCGAGTCCGTCGGCGACTCGCCCTCCGAGTCGCCCGCCTAGCTCTACTCGAAGTCCAGCGCGAGATTCATCGACGGCGCTGAGTGCGTAATCCCGCCGATCGAAATCCAGTTGACGCCGGTCTCGGCGATGCGACGCACGGTCGACAACGTCACGCCGCCGGACGCCTCGAGGATCGCGGCGCCGTTGACGACCCGAACGCACTCGGCCATCACCTCGACCGGCATGTTGTCGAGGAGCACGATGTCGGCGCCCGCGGCAATGGCGCGCTCGACCTGATCCAGCCGGTCGCACTCGACCTCGATCTTCACGCCCGGCGGCGACAGCTCGCGCGCGCGCTTCACGGCCTTCGTGACGTCATTGTCGAGTGCGGCGAGGTGGTTGTCCTTGATCAGCACGCCCGTCGACAGGTCCATTCGGTGATTGGCGCCGCCCCCCGCGCGCACGGCGTACTTCTCGAGCGTGCGCCAGCCCGGGAGCGTCTTGCGGGTGTCCAGGATCTTGGCGCCGGTGCCCTTCACCTCGTCGACGTAGCGCGCGGTGATCGACGCGATGCCGGACAGGTGCTGCATGAAATTCAGCGCGACGCGCTCGGCCGACAGCAACGCGCGGGCGTGGCCAGTCACGAAAAGGATGGGATCGCCGTTCCGTACGGACATCCCGTCCTCGTGCTCGACGCGGATCGAGACCTTTCCGTCGAGCAGCCGAAACGCCTCGAGGCCGAGCGGAATCCCACAGACGACTCCGTTCTGGCGCGCCACGAGGCGCGCGCGGGAGCGCCGGTGCGACACGACGGTCGCGATCGTCGTGATGTCGTTGAAGGCACCGTCCTCGACGAGGGCCGCTCGGACGAGCGCGTCCAGCGCGTCGCGCGTCAGCGGAAAGCGAAGCGTTGGCCCGCTATCCACGGCCGGCACGGACAGGGGCGTGATGGTTCGTGGGATCGCCCTGCGTTCGCGCTGGGGAAGCTCGGGAGTTTCCATCGGCACACCTCCGCCCTTGTCGCTTACTCGCCTGGATCTACTCCGTTTGCCACTGGAGACAAGGGCTGCGTCGCGCCGCCTCCGATAGATACCATGCGCTCGATCGCCAGTCGCGCCCGGGCGGCCACGTCCGAGTCGACTGTTATTCGGTGCTGCAAGAATGCTAGTGAATCGCGGACCTTGGGAAGGGTCGTGACCTTCATGTAAGCGCAGGAGGCCCGCTCATTTGCGGCAAAGAAGCGCTTGCTTGGGTTCTCGCGACGCAATCTGTGCAAGATCCCGACCTCGGTCGCGACGATGAACTCGTCAGCGCCGGACTTTGCCGGGCGCTTGATCATCCCCTCGGTCGAGAGAATCTGGACGCCGTTCGGGTCGATGTCTCCCGCCGACATCGCCTCGAGCACGCTCGTCGAGCAGCCGCACTCGGGGTGGATCAGGAACTCGGCCTGGGGGTGCAGCCGGCGCTGGAGGCGGATGTTCTCCGGGTCGATGCCGGCGTGGACATGACACTCCCCCATCCAGACGTGCATGTTCTCGCGCCCGGTCATGCGGCGGACATGGGCGCCGAGGAACATGTCGGGGAGGAAGAGGATCTCCCGCTCGGCGGGGATCGAGTTCACGACCTCGACCGCATTGCCGGAGGTGCAGCAGTAGTCGCTCTCGGCTTTGACGTCGGCCGACGTGTTCACGTAGGCAACGACGACGGCGCCAGGATGCTCGGCCTTCCACGACTTGAGGGCGGCGGCGTCGATCGTCGAAGCGAGGGAACAGCCGGCGGCGAGATCCGGGAGCAGGACGCTCTTTTTAGGCGAGAGAATCGCCGCGGTCTCGGCCATGAAATGGACGCCGCAGAAGACGATGACGTCGGCGTCGGTCTTGGCCGCCTCACGCGAGAGGCCGAGGGAGTCGCCGACGAAATCGGCGATGTCCTGCACTTCGGCTCGCTCGTAGTTGTGGGCGAGGATGACGGCGTTGCGGTCGCGGGCAAGGCGCTTGATCTCGGACGTGAGGGCGACGTCGGTCATGGGGCTAAAAATACGGCCCCCGGGGTGGGGAGTGCGGGGGAGTGGCCGCCGAGCTACCTCTCGCGCGTCCAGAGGAGGAGCACGCCGCAGTCGTTGTTCGTCGGGCTGATCCACACCGGATACGTCTCGGCTCCAGCGTAGAATTCCACCGCCGCATAGTCGTCGACCGGAATCTTGCTGAAGTCGATAGGTGTCAGCGACGCGCGCCTAATGCCGTTCTCGTAGACGGCGACCGCGCCGTTCGCGCCGAGGCGTTTCGGCTGAAATACCGGCCCGGACGACGTCTTTCTCGTCGAGACGAATCGCCCGCCGTTGAGCATGGCGCCGTGGAAGCGTTGAAGGACCTTCGACATGGCGTCGCCGTCCATCTTTCGAAGACCGGCCTCGTCCACGAATTGACCGCCAAGCCCGGCGCGCATTCGCTCCTCGAACCCGCGCAGGCCGGGCGAGATGTAGCGGGGCGCCGAATGGCGCGTGACTACCGTCGGGAGGTCGCGCGGGCTTCGTCTCAGCAGAATGGTGAACGGCGCCGTGTCCTTTGGCGATATCGCGACGGTCAGCGTGAGCGGCGCGTATCCGACCTTGCGAAGGCGGACCAGCGAGCCTCCGTCGGGCAGGAACGCGAGCGACACCGTGCCGGTCTGCGTCGTGAGCGCCGTGGTCCCGGACATCACGTCCATCACCTCGACGCCCGCGATCGGGTCGCCGCTCTGCTCGTCGTACGCGCCGAGCAATCGGCTGCGGTAGCGCGCGAGCGGTTTCGGTCGAGACCTCGCGCGGAGCGAGTCCTGCGCACTCACGGTCGTCACGGCCAGAATCGCGAAGACAGCGATTCGGCTCACGAATAAAGCACCAGCGTGGTCCATCTGCCTTGCACGCGCGGTTGCCCGCGTGCCCTCCTAATACTGAAACTCTACAACTCGATGTGGCGTCCTCGCCAGCTCGTCTTTGCCCGCGGATAGTCCACACGGTAGTGTCCGCCGCGCGACTCTCTCCGGCGCACCGCCGCCTCAGCCACTAGATGCGCCGTCTGGAGCATGTTCGCTTCCTCGGTGGCGCCGGCCGGCAGGCGCGCGCCGATCTCGTCGAGCCGCTCGATCGCTTCGCGCAGACCGCGTGCCGTGCGCACGATGCCGGCGAAGTACCACATCACCATCCGAATGCGAGTCGGCGCCCACCTGCGCGGCGCCGCGGTCGGTCAGGCGCGGCACGTTCCACGTCTTCTTCGGCGGAAGCGCCGTGAGACGCGGATTCTCCGAGAGATCGCGCGCCACGCGCTCGGCGAACACGAGTCCCTCGAGCAGCGAGTTCGACGCAAGACGATTCGCGCCGTGGACGCCGGTGCGAGCCACCTCGCCGACCGCGTACAGTCGCTTCGCGCTCGACTGGCCGCGCAGATCGGTGACGATGCCGCCCATCATATAGTGGGCAGCCGGCGTGACGGGGATGAGATCCTTGCGCGGGTCGATGCCGCGCGCCGAGCAGAGCGCGAAGATGCCGGGGAATCGCTTCGTGAATCGCGCGCCGAGGCGACGAGCGTCAAGCGAGACGGGGCCCAACCGTTGCTCGCGGAAGATCGCGCGGGCGACGACGTCGCGCGGCGCGAGCTCGGCCAGCGCATGCACGCTCCGCATGAACCGCACGCCGCGCGCGTTCACGAGGACCGCGCCTTCGCCGCGCACCGCCTCCGAGATCAGCGCGAGCGGATTCTCCGGCGTCGCGAGCGCCGTCGGATGGAACTGCACGAACTCCATGTCGGCGAGCGTGACGCCGGCCCGATGCGCGATCGCGTAGCCGTCGCCCGTCGCGACGACCGGATTCGTCGTGTAGCGGTACACTTGGCCGCAGCCGCCCGTGGCCAGCACGGTCGCATCGGCGATGATGTCGGTCGCGCGCCCCTTCACGCTCGCGCGCACGCCGACGCACGCGCCGCGCCACATGATCAGCTCGAGCACGCGCGTCTTCTCGAGCACGCGGACCTGCTTCGTGCCGCGCACGCGCGCGATGAGCGTCCGCGCGACCTCGGCGCCGGTCTGGTCGCCGTGCGCGTGGACGATGCGGTTCTTCGAGTGCGCCGCTTCGCGTCCCAGCGAGAGGCGTCCGCGCGGATCGAGGTCGAAGTGCGCGCCGGCGGTCTGCAGCTCGCGCACGCGCGCCGGCCCTTCTTCGACCAACACCTCGACCGCCGCCGCATCGCACAGCGCCGCGCCCGCGGCGAGCGTGTCCTGCCGGTGCAACGCGGGCGAATCGCCGGCGCCGAGCGCCGCGGCGATGCCGCCCTGCGCGTAGGCGGTCGCGCTGTCGAAGAGCGATTGCTTCGTCACCAGCACGACGTCCCCGCGCTCGCGATGCACGCCACGCCGTGTGCAGCCCGGCGACGCCGCTGCCGATGACGAGAAAGCGGGTGCGGATTCGATCGGTCATGAGGCGTGAAAGCTATCAGCGCTCGGCCTTGCCGCGCCCGCTCCCCGCGCGACAGCTTTGCGCATGCGAAAGCTGATGATCCTCGTGGGCGCGCTGCTCGCCGCCCACGTGGTGCTGTTATTTGTCCGTCCGGCGTCCGTCGGCCATGCCGCGTCCACCGACGCCGTCAAAGTCGGCATCGTGCTCGACGTCGGCGGTTTGGGCGACAAGTCGTTCAACGACGGCGCCTACCACGGCGCGCAGCTCGCCGAGCAAAAGCTCGGCGCGACGATCCGCCTCATCGAACCGGGCGAAGCGACCGACCGCGAGGCCGGCCTCCGCGTGCTCGCCGCCGAGCACATGGATCTCGTGATCGGCGTCGGCTTCATCTTCACCGACGACATCACGCAGCTCGCCAGGGAGTACCCGAACGTCAACTTCGCCGACGTCGACTACGCGCTCTCCACGGACAAGGACGGGCGCGTCATCCCGCCGCCGCCCAACGTCGCGGCGCTCAAGTTCAAGGAAGAGGAAGGCTCCTTCCTCGTCGGCGCGATCGCGGCGATGGTCGGGAACTCGAGGAAGGTCGGCTTCGTGGGCGGGATGGACGTGCCGCTCATCCAGAAGTTCGAGGCCGGCTACAAGGCGGGAGTGAAGAGCGTCTGCGCGGACTGCGAAGTTGTCGTGCAGTACGCCGGCGTGACTCCCGAAGCCTTCCGCAACCCGGGCAAGGGCAAAGAGCTCGCGCTCAACCAGTACCAGCAGGGCGTGAACGTGATCTACCACGCCTCCGGCTCCACGGGGCTCGGCGTTTTCGAGGCCGCGCGCCAGACCGGCAAGTACGCGATCGGCGTAGACGCGGATCAGTACAGCGAAGCGCCGGGGCGAATCGTTACCTCCATGGTCAAAGGCATCGACGTGGCGGTCTTCGACATGATCAATCGCGTCAAACAAGGGACGTTCAAGGGCGGCGTCTACACGTACGGTCTCCCCGAGAACGGCGTGGGCTACGTGTACGACGAGCACAATCGCGCGCTCATCCCCGACAGCGTGCGCGCGCGGGTCGAACGTCTCAAAAGCGACATCATCGCCGGGCGCATCGTCGTGCCGAGCACGAGATGAGCATGGCGGAGCCGACGACGCAGTCACCCGCCCCCCCCGCGATCAAGCTCACAGACATCCACAAATCCTTCGGGCCCGTGCTCGCGAACCGCGGCGTGTCGCTCGAGGTGGCGCGCGGCGAGATTCACGCGCTCGTCGGCGAGAACGGCGCCGGCAAATCGACCCTCATGCGTGTGCTGAGCGGGATGTACTCGCCGGAAGCCGGCCGCATGGAGGTGAACGGCCGCGACGTCACCGGCTGGTCCACCGCCGACGCGATCGCCGCGGGACTCGGCATGGTGCACCAGCACTTCATGCTCGTCCCCACGCTCACCGTGGCCGAGAACATGATGCTCGGCCGCGAGCGCACGCGCGGTGTGACGCTCGACATCGAGCGCGCGCAGCGCGAGACCATGGAATTGAGTTCGAAAACCGGCCTGACTGTGCGCCCGCAGGCGATCGTCGCCGACCTGTCGGTCGGCGAAGCGCAGCGAGTGGAGATCCTCAAGACGCTCTACCGCGGCGCGACGACGCTGGTGCTCGACGAGCCCACAGCCGTGCTCTCGCCGCCCGAGATCGAGGAGCTATGGACCGTGCTGCGCGGGATGCGCGCGCGCGGCGAAACGATCGTCCTCATCACGCACAAGCTCGACGAAGTCATGGCGATCTCGGACTCGATCACCGTGATGCGTCAAGGTCGCACCGTCGATCGTCTCCGCACGGCGCGCACGAATCCCGCCGAGATCGCGAAGGCGATGGTCGGCCGCGACGTGCGGCTCGCGATGGAGTTCGTCGTCGAAGAACAGGGCGGCGGTCCGATCGGCGTCGTCGAACGGAAGTCGCGTCTGCCGGCGACGCCGCTCCTCGACGTCCGCGATCTCACGGTTGAAGACGCGCGACGCCTCACCGCGGTGCACGGCATCAGCTTCTCGGTCGAGCCGGGAGAGATTCTCGGCATCGCCGGCGTCGAGGGAAACGGGCAGACGGAATTGATCGAGGCGATCGCCGGGCTGCGTGCCGTCCGTAGTGGTGGAGTCTTGGTGGCTGGGCGAGATGTCACGCACGCGTCGGTGAAAGCGCGTGGCGACGCCGGCCTATCGCACATTCCCGAAGACCGGCACGCGCGCGGACTCGTCCTCGACTACAGCGTCGCCGAGAACCTGATACTCGGGCAGCAACATCGGTTTACGCGCGGCGTGCGGCTCGATCAGGAAGAGATTCGCGCCAACGCGGCGCGCCAGATCGAGGCGTTCGACATTCGCCCGGCCGACCCGTCGCGCGCGGTCCGCAATCTGTCGGGCGGGAACCAGCAGAAGGTGGTCATCGCGCGCGAGATGCACCGTGCCTTTCAGGTGTTGCTCGCCGCACAGCCGACGCGCGGGGTGGACGTCGGCGCGATCGAACTGATTCACGAACGGCTGCGCGAAGCACGCGCCGCGGGGAAAGCGATCCTCCTCGTGTCCGCCGACCTCGCCGAGATTCTCGCGCTCTCGGACCGCATCGCGGTGATTTATGGGGGACGACTAGTCACCGTTCTGCCACGAGCCGAAGCGAGTGTCGAGGTGCTCGGACGACACATGACGGGCGCCGCGGTCGAAGGCGCGCACGCCGCGTGACGTCTTTCAAAGGTGCGTGGCGGTCGAACATCGAGGAGGCGGTCTTCCCCGCCGTCGTCGCGCTGCTCGTCGCGGCCGTCGTCGGTGACGTGCTCATTTTGAGTTTTGGACAGAATCCGGGCGCCGTTTACCAGCTGCTGTTCGAAGGCACGTGGGGGAACGCGTACGGCATCGGGCAAGTGCTGTACAAGACCACGACACTCACGTTCACCGGACTTGCGGTCGCCATGGGTCTGCGCGCCGGGCTGTTCAACATCGGCGCCGAGAGCCAGATCGCCGCGGGCGGATTCGTCGCGGCATTGGTCGGGCTGATCCTGCCCGCGGGGCTGCCGGCGGTGGCGACGCTCCCCGTCTACCTCGTGGCCGCGGCCCTCGGCGGCGGCGCGGTCGGCGCGCTTCCCGGAGCGCTCAAGGCCAGGTTCGGCGCGCACGAAGTGATCACGACGATCATGCTCAACTTCATCGTGCTCGCGCTGCTGAACTATTTGACCGTGTCGTACTTCAAGGTCGAGGGCACGCTGCACACCGCGGAGATCCACGCCGGCGCGCTGCCGCGGCTCTCGGACTTCGTCGCGGCGTTCCACGGCTCGGCGGCGAACGTCGTGTTGTTCCTGGCGATCCTGGCCGCGCTCGTCGCCTGGTGGTTTCTCTTTCAGACACGCGTGGGATTCGAGCTCCGCGCGACCGGCCTCCAGCCGCAGGCGGCCGAGTACGGCGCGGTGAAGGTGACGAGCGTCTGGTGGCGCGCGATGGCGATCTCCGGCGCGCTCGCGGGAATCGGCGGCCTCAATTTCGTGCTCGGTTACAAGCACTACTATGAGGAATCTTTCGCGTCGGGCGCCGGATTCCTCGGCATCGCGGTCGCCATCGTCGGCCGAAGCCATCCCATCGGCGTCGTTCTGGCCGCGCTCGTTTTCGCGACGATCTCGCAGGGCGGGCTGGCCGTGAACGCCCTCGTCCCGAAACAGATCGTCGACGTCCTGCAGGCGGTGGTCATCATCGCCGTCGCCGCGTCGGTTCCGGGTGTGCGCGCCGCGCTGCGCAAGGCGCGCGCGTCGGCCGCCCCGGTGCCAGCGGCGACCACGACGCAGCCGACCGAAGGAGCGACGGTGTGATCGTGCTCGCGTTCCTCGTTCAGACGCTACGCATCGCGATTCCGTATCTGTTCGCGGCCAGCGGCGGCGTGATGTCGGAGCGGGCCGGCCTGATCGGACTCGGCCTCGAGGGATACATGCTCGGCGGCGCGTTCTGCGGCGCGCTCGCCAGCTACTACAGCGGGAGTCCATGGATCGGGTTGCTCGGAGCCGTTGTAGGTGGCGCGGCGCTCGCGCTTCTCTACGCGCTGACGGCGATCAAATATCGCGCGGACCAGGTTGTGGTCGGAATCGCCGTGAACCTGCTCGTCATCGGCGCGACGCGATTCTTTCTGCGACTCGCGTTTCACAGCTCGGCCAACTCGCCGCGCGTGCCGGGCTTCGGCGCCGAGCAGTCGGGAACCGGAGTCGTGTCGCTCGTCGAGAATCCGCTCGTCTGGCTCGGCGTGCTGGCCGTCGCCGGGACGGCGTGGCTCCTCTATCGAACGCCTTTCGGGCTGCGCGTGCGAGCCGTGGGAGAACATCCGGCGGCAGCCGTGACGGTCGGTGTGCCGGTGAATCGCGTGCGATACACCGCGGCCGCGTTGTCCGGCATGCTCGCCGCCCTCGGCGGCGCGTACCTCGCGCTCGACCAGCATCAGTTCAGCGCGGAAATGACGGCGGGGCGCGGCTTCATCGCGCTGGCGGCGACGATCTTCGGCCGTTGGGATCCGCTGCGCGCCGCGCTCGCTTGCCTGCTGTTCGCGGCCGCGGAGACGCTCCAGATCCAACTTCAGGGTTCGCAGGCGATTCCTTCACAGCTCGTCGAGATGATCCCATATGCGCTCACGATCATCGCCTTGGCGGGCGTGGTGGGGCGAGCCGTTCCACCCGCCGCGCTTGGGCGCGTCGCCGAGTAGGTCGACCGTTCGGATTTGATCAGGACCGTTGCTAGGCGGGCGATCGTCGACGCCTATTTAGGCTCTGGCCGCCAACCTTCGGCGACCGCGTTTATCCAAGTGGGGCCGTGGTTTGGTCCCGCGGCGAGATTAAAGGGCGCGGCATCGGGCGCGCGCCATCCCACCGACCTCTCGTAGGCGACCCACCCCCTTTCGTGGCGACTCGCAATAACGATATCGGCAAGCTCGTAGTTCTGATGATCACCGCGTTCATCGACATGGTCGGAACGCTGATGATCATTCCGCTCCTTCCGTTCTACGCGAAGAACTTCGGCGCGAACGGATTGATGGTCGGCCTGCTCGTGTCGTCGTTCGCTGTCGCCCAGCTTCTGAGCGCGCCGATGTGGGGGCGGTTCTCGGACCGCTACGGCCGGCGGCCCGCGTTGATCGTCGGCATGTCGGCGTCGGCGATCGCGTACGTCGTCTTCGCGTACTCGAACACGCTCTGGCTGCTCTTCTTGTCGCGCCTCATTCAGGGATCCGGGGGCGGAACGGTCAGCGTGATCCAGGCGTACGTCGCCGACGCGGTCGAGCCGGACCAGCGGGCGAAGGCGTTGGGCTGGTTGTCGGCGGCGACCAACGCGGGCGTCGCCCTCGGACCGGTCATCGGGTCGCGCTTCGTCGAGATCGGCCCGCACGCGCCGGGGCTCGCGGCGGCGGCGCTATGCGTTCTCAACAGTATTTTCGCATTGCGCTACCTGGTCGAGTCGCGCGACATGGTGGAAGCTCGGTCGAGTGTCCATAAGCGTGGAAGATCGCGGGACGCGGTGTGGCGGGTCCTTACGCGCACGAGCGAACCGCCTTCGCGCCTGGTGTGGATCTACGCGATCGGCATCGGGGCGTTTCAGGGACTCAACGCGATTCTCGCGCTGTTCTTGGGGGCGCGCTTCGGTGTGACGTCGCACACAATCGGATATTTCTACACGTACATCGGCGTGATCTCGGTGGTGACGCGGGCGTTCATCCTGGGTTGGGCGGTGGATCGTTACGGCGAGGCAAGGCTGTCGCGGGTGGGACAGATATTGCTGGCCACCGGATTGGCGACGATGCCGTTCATTCATCGGATGCAGGATCCGGCGGCGTTCGCGGCGAGGTTGGGCGGGATTCTTCCGGTCTCGGCTGTAGCGCTGCTCCCGTTCCTGCCGCTCGCCCTGGCGGTGGCGCTGCTGCCGCTCGGAACGGCGTTCACGTTCCCGTGCGTCACGGCGCTTCTCTCCAGAGTCATCCCGGCGAGCGAGCGCGGTCTGTATATGGGCGTGCAGCAGACGTTCGGCGGGACGGCGCGGGTGCTCTTTCCAATTCTGGCCGGATTCGCGTTCGACCGGTTCCAGGAAGCGCCATTTCTGATTTCGGCCGCCCTCGTGGCCGGCACGATTTTTCTTGGGTTGGGTATGGAGGAATACACCCGCCCTAAGCACGAACCTGAGCCCGCGGCGGCGGCTTAGTCGTCATCGAGTGGGCACAACGTCGCGAACTCTTTGGGAGGGTAAGCTCCATGTTCGTTGGTCGATCTCGCGCAGTTTCTTTGTTCATAGTCAGCGTCGTGGCACTGGCGGCGGCGTGCGGCGGGTCGGATTCGACCGGCACCGGCTCGAATTCGCCGTCGAACATGACCATCGTCAGCGGCAACGGGCAGGTGGGGCTCGTCGGGACGGCGCTCGCGTCGCCGCTGGTGGTCAAGGTGACGAGCTCCTCCGGAACCGCATTGGCCGGCATCTCGGTTCAGTTCTCCGTTCAATCGGGAGCGGCGACGGTCACACCAGGGACCGCGTCCACCGACGCCACCGGCCAAGCCAAGGCGACGGTGACGCTCGGATCGTCCGCCGGAAACGTTTCGATCGTGGCGGCGGTGGCCGGGTCGAGCCTCACGCAGCAATTCGTAGTTACCGCGGGCACCACGACGCAGACCCTCGCCTGCTCGAGTAACGCGCCGCAGACGCCGGCGGCGGGTGGCGTACTGCCCGGTGTGAGCGGCACGGGCGTCTGCCTCGGCGCGGCGTCCGGCGGGTCGGACTACGCCCTCGTGGCCTTCTTCGGAAATCCGAACCAAGCCATCCTCGGCCAGGTGAACGTCACGGCGCACGGCGCGACGGCGCTCACGACGCCGGACCTCACACCGCTCGGCGACGTCTTCGCGAACCCGCAGCCCGGACCCTCCCTTGGCGGCGGCGTGTCCGACGCGCAGGAACAGTTCGACCTGCGGCTTCGCCGAATCGCGCAGACACAGCTCGCGCCTCTCGTTCCGGCCGCGCGCGCGGCGATGCGAAGCGGCGCGCGGTTCAACGCGATTCCCAGCTCGCTGACGCTGAACCAGATCGTCCCGCTCAACGCGAACGGTACGATCCCGTGCAGCAGCCCGATCAACATCGGTGCGCGCGTCGCCGCGATCTCGAACACGGCGTACGTGCTCGCCGACACGGCCAATCCGACGGGGGGCTTCTCCGACTCCGACTACGCGTCGTTCGCGACGACCTTCGACACGCTCATCAACCAGCTCGACGTGCAGAATTTCGGCCAGCCGACGGACATCGATCACAACGGCAAGATCGTGATCCTGTTCACGAAGGAAGTGAACAAGCTCACGACGCGCGGCTCGAACGGCGTGGTCGGCGGATTCTTCTTCGACCGCGACCTGTTCCCGGCCACCACGCAGAACGGGTTGCAGGGCTGCCCGACGAGCAACTTCGGCGAGATGTTCTACGTGCTCGTGCCGGACCCGAACGCGGTATTCAGCGACAAGCGCACGGCGTCCGACGTTCTGAGTCTCACGCCGGGGACGCTCGCCCATGAATATCAGCACCTGATCAACGCGAGCCGCCGTCTCTACGTCAACACGACGTCCGACTACCCGGAGGTCGTCTGGCTCAACGAAGGGCTCAGCCACATCGCGGAGGAGTTGTTGTTCTATAAGGCAACCGGTCTTGCTCCTCGCCAGAACATCGACCTGAACGCCGCGCGCACCGTGGCGACGCAGTTCGCGAACTTTCAGGGGAGCAACTTCGGCCGCTTCAACGAGTTTCTCTCGAAGCCGACGCAGACTTCGCCGTACGCCGACAACGACGATCTGAACACGCGCGGCGCGACGTGGAACATGCTGCGCTATCTCGCCGATCATAAAGGCTCGAGCGACGGCACGACATGGTCTCAGCTCGTCAACACCCCGGACACGGGCCAGACGAATCTGTCGCACGTGTTCGGCTCCAACTACCTGACGCAGATCCGCGACTGGGCGACGTCGGTGATCAGCGACGACGTTTCCGGATTGTCCGACGCGCGCTTCCTCGAGCAGAGCTGGAACATGCGCAGCATCTTCCCCGGCCTGGCCAACGGGAACGGCCAGGCGCTCGGCAAGTACCCGCTGTCGGTCATCCCGCTCTCCGACGCGCAACCGGCGAACCTGCTCGTGAACGCGGGCGGCGTAGCCTACCTGCGGTTCACCGTTCCAGCGGGCGGCCAGGCGTCGATCGACTGGACGTCATCGGGATTGCCGGTGAGTCCGTTCTTCCAGTTCACCGTCGTGCGGACGCGTTAAGGCGAACGGCCTTCGAGCCTCACAGCCGTGAGGCTCGAGCGCTGAGTTTTGAGCTGTCGTTCCGGGATTGACTCGCCAGCCCGTCATCGCCGCGGCGGAATCGAGCCCTGCCGTGAGCGAGAGCTTGAGCAAGAGCCTCGAGCCTCAAAGGGCGACGAGACCCCGTGTAGCTCATGGCTCCTGCTCAAGCCCCTGCTCGAGGCAGGGCTCGCGTGAAGCGCCGAGATAGCCGCTCGGCGCACAGATCTCCAACATCATCTCGCTTCTGAGATCTCAGTTCTCTGATCTCAAGAAAAAAAGGGCGCCAGATGGCGCCCTTTCTATCTCAACCCTGACACCTCACGCCTTTTCCCTAGCCGCCTCCGCCAAATTCGGCTCGCTGGCGAGTACGGCGCGCGCGATGTCGACCATTGGTACCGACCGGTCCTGGCTCGTGCGCTGCAGGATGCGGTAGGCCTCCTGCTCCGACGAGCCGGTGCGGCGCATGAGAATTCCTTTCGCGCGCTCGATCGTCTTGCGGTTCTCGAGCGCTTGTCGCGCCGACTCGGCGTCGTGGCGCGCGGACGCGAGCTCCTTGGCGCGCGTCGCCGCGAGGCGGATCGTCGAGTCGAGCACCTTCGGCGGCGCGGGCTTCGGCAGAAACGCGATCGCCGCCGTCGACGTCACCTCGCGATCGCTCAGGGTCAACGTGTGATCGCCGCTGAACAGCACGACCGCTATGCCAGGAATCGCTTGCGTGATCGCTTCGGCGGCCTCGATGCCGGATCCGTCCGGCATGTGCACGTCGAGCAGAACGACGTCGGGCGCGACGTCCTTCGAACGTTCGAATGCCTCGCGCCCCGTCGACACCTCGGCAACGATCGTGTGTCCGAGCGTCGTGAGCAGGTCGGTGAGAAGCGAACGTGCGTTGTCGTCGTCTTCGGCGACGAGGAGTCGGATCTTGGGTGCGGCGTCTGTCATCGTGAGCAATCTGGGCACGCGCCAATGGTGGCGCCAGCGGCGAACGGGTCTGTCAGCTCTCCGCGGCGACCCGCGCAAGCAATTCGGATGTTCTAACGGGCTTGCGAAGAATGAAGTCACCATCGGCGCCAGCGCCGGCGCCGCCTGGTTCCCAACCTGTGACCACTCCGATGCGCATCGATGGCCACCGCTGTCGAACCGCGGCGATGAGCTCCCATCCGCTTCCGTCGGACAAACCGATGTCGGTGACGAGCACTTCGTAGCTCGCGTCCGGTCGTTCGAGTCGAGACAGCGCTTCGGTGATGCTCGCCGCAGCGTCGACGTGATGTCCGTCGGATTCGAGCAGCGCCTGCATGAACTCCCGGCTGTCGTGGTGATCCTCGACAAGGAGCACCCGCCGCGGCATCCGCCGCCGCGGCTCAACGGCCGAGCCCGCCGTGGATGACGCCGTCTGCGTCGACCCGGCGGGAAAGATCAGGCTGATCGTCGTTCCATGCCCCAACTCCGACACGATCTCCGCTCGCCCACGGTGCCGCTTCACGATGCCATACACCTCGGCGAGGCCGAGTCCGGTTCCGGCGCGGCCTTTCGTCGTGAAGAACGGCTCGAACGCGCGCTCGCGAGTCTCCGAGGACATTCCCATTCCCGAGTCGCTCACCTCGAGACGCGCCTCGCCGCCGTCGGATGACGTGCGCAAGCCGAGCGTGCCGCCGTGCGGCATGGCGTCGAGCGAGTTCTGCACGAGGTTGAGTAGCGCCTCGCGAATCTCGCCGCCGAGGCCGCGGATGACCGCGGCGCGGCCCAAGTCGCGTTGCAGTTTGATCGTGCCGCCGCGCGCGCGCTCCGCCCAGAGCGGACGCGTCATCGCCACCACCTCGTCGCACACGAGGGAGAGATCCACGATCTCCTCGCGCTCCGACTGCATCGGCTCCTGGCGGATGAATCGGCCGACCCGCGCCGCGGTCGCGGCCCCGGTCTCCGCCGCCTTCGCGATGCGCACCGCGTAGTCGCGGACGGCGGCCGGATTGTCGGCGTTCGTCTCGAGGAGATACGCCGCCGCCATGATCGGATTGAGCGCGTTGTTCACGTCGTGCATCACGCCGGCGGCGAGCTGGCCGACCGCGGCGAGGCGCCGTTCCCGCGCGCGCGCTTCCTGGAGCGCGAGGAGCTCGGCGGTTCGCTCCTGGACCATGCGCTCGAGTCGCTCGGCTTCGGTCGAGACGCGCTCGAACAGCTCGGCCGTGCGACGAGCCTCTTCCTCGAGGGCTTTGGCGAGGTGCGTCTTGGCCGTGACGTCGCGCTCGACCGTGACGGCGCCCCGGATCTTTCCCTGCTCGTCGTACAGCGGGTTCGAGTTGACCTCGATGATCAGCGACGCGCCCTCGACGCCGCGGCGCACAGAGAGCGTCTCGCCGCGCACGCGCTCGCCGCGCAGCGCGCGGGCCGTGGGATGCTCGTGCATGAAGAGGCTCGTGCCTTCCATCGTGCGCGGGCGGTCGAGCTGCCAGAGCTCGCGAAGGGTCGACGGCTGGCTCGCGGCGCCGGCATGATCCTGGAGCGCCTGCGTGTTCGAGCGAACCGTACGCCCGTCAACGTCCACGACGCGCACGGAATCGGGAATGACGTCGAAGATCGACTCGAGCTGCGCGACACTCCGCCCTAGCGTCTCGCGTAGCTCCTCGCGTTCGCTGACGTCGGACCCGGCGAACAGGATCGAACGACCCCCGGACTCTTCGCCGATGGCGGTGAAGGTCGTCTCGATCAGGCGCGGGCCGGTACGGAAGTGGAAGGGCACGCGCTGCGCGGCCCGCCCGGTGACGCCGCGCACAGCCGCGTCGATCTGTTCGGTGAGGTCGGCGAGAGCGTTGGGGAACGCGTCGTAGATCGATAGACGGGTCGATGCGGGTGCATCGACCCCCGTGAGCTCCCGATAGCGCGAGTTCGCGCTGGTCAGCCGGAGGTCGGCGTCGAAGATCGCGATCGACAACGGAATCGTCTCGAACAACGATTCGAAGCGTATTCCGCCCAGACCGATGTTCACGAATTCCACGCCGGCCGACTCCGTCATGCTCGCCCGATCAGTCATGCGTGATGAGACGCGCGCCCCGTTGGTACGTGAAGAATGAATACGCCCATTCTACTAAAACGACCGCCCGGTTGCGAAACCCGGCCAGATACATGATGTGCACGAAAAGCCAGGTCCACCACGCCAACCAGCCGCGGAGGTGTTTCCCGGCGACGACCCCGACGGCGCGATACCGCCCGATCGTCGCCAAATCGCCCTTGTTGATGTAGTGAAATCTCTCCCGCCCCTCACGCCGGATGGTGTGAAGGACGTTCCGTGCCGCCGCCTTCCCGCTCTGAATCGCCGCTGGAGCGATGGCCGGCACCGCCTTCCCTCGGCTGCGCAGCACCGCCAGATCCCCCACGACGAACACGTTGGGGAGACCGGGAACGCTCAGGTCGTCGTTCACCACGACGCGGCCCGTGCGATCCGTCTCGACGCCCAGCGACTTTCCGAGCGGCGAGGCCGAATTCCCCGCTGCCCAGAAAATCGTTCGCGCCTCGATTCGTTCCCCCTCGGCTTCGACCCACGTGTCGCCGACGTTCGTGACCCGGACGTTGGTCCGAACATCGACGCCGAGCTCGGTCAGGTCGCGGCGCGCGCGGGCCGACAGGTCGTCCGGCATCGCGGGCAGGATCCGCGGCCCGGCCTCGAGCAACAGTATGCGCGCGCTCGCGGTGTCGATGTGACGAAAGTCGCTGGGAAGAGCGAACCGGGAGATCGTCGGAAGCATTCCGGCCAGCTCGACGCCCGTCGGCCCGCCGCCGACGATGACGAATGTGAGTTGGGCGCGCCGCTCGGCCTCGTCCCTCGTCCGGTCGGCGCGCTCGAACGCCAGCAGCCAGCGGCGCCGCAGCTCGATCGCGTCAGCCGCGCTCTTGAGACCCGGCGCATAGGACTCCCACTCGGGGTGGCCGAAGTACGAGAACCGCGCGCCCGAGGCGAGGATGAGATAATCGTACTCGAAATCCTGCCCCTGGTCGCAGTGCACAATGTGCTTCGCCGGGTCGATCGACTCGACCTCGGCGAGGACGACGTCGGTGTTGCGCTGCTTGTGGAGAAGCCAGCGGATCGGCGCGCAAATGTCGGTCGGCGCCAGCGTCGCCGTCGCGACCTGGTAGAGCAGCGGTTGAAAGACGTGGTGATTCGTCCGGTCGATGACGAGGACGTCGACGTCCGTGTTCTTGAACGTGCGCGCGGCGTAGAGTCCGCCGAATCCCGCGCCGACGATGACGACGCGCGGACGGGTCATCGTTTCAGGTTTGCGCGGCGGCCCGCGCGGGTTGGAGGGGGCGATTGGGGCTCAGCGCGCTCAACGCGAGCCCTACGGCCAGCACCACCACGACCGCGACCAAGTTGTGCCAGAGAAACGACACGTGCGGCGCGCGGAAATTCACCACGCTCACCGCGGCCAGTCCGGTGATCATGCCGACGAAAGCGCCCAACGACGTGGCCCGAGGGATCATGGCCAGCAGGAAAACGCCGAGGATCGATCCGTAGAAGAAGGAGCCGAACCGGTTCACCACCTCGATGAGCGAGCCGAGATTCACGGCGTAGTGCGCCACGATGCACGCGAACACGCCCCAGAACGCGATGGACGCCCGCGACACCCGGAGGTAGTGCGCGTCCGTCGCCTCGGGCTTGATCCAACGGCGGTACAGGTCGATCACCGTGGCGCTGGAGAGCGAGGTGAGCTCGCCGGAGATCGCGTTCATCGCCGCGGCGATCACGGCCGCGATGAAGATCCCGGCCAGCCCGAGCGGCAGGTGGTCGACGACGAAGCGCGGAATGATGTAGTTCGCGTCGTTGGCCGGCCCGTGGGTCACGCCGCGCGCGTAGTCCAGCGCTTGGCTGCGCAACGCGTCGCGCAGGATCGGCGAGCTGGCGGTGTCGTACCGCTGCTGGAGGTCGGCGAGAAATTGCGGAAACGCCGCGCGCACGGCGCGTTCGTGCGCGGGGTTGAAGAGGATTGGACCTCTGTGATACTGGTAGTAGACGAAGACGAGCACGCCGACGAGAAGCACGAGCGCTTGCAGCGGAATCTTCCAATACGCGCTCATCAGCAGCGACGTCCGCGCTTCGTCCGTCGATTTCGCGGCGAGGTACCGCTGCACTTGGCTCTGGTCCGTTCCGAAATACGACATCATGAGGAACGTCCCACCGATGAGCCCCGACCAGAACGTGTAGGTGTTGGTGAGGCTGAACGAGAAGTCGAACACGCGCAGGTGGCCCGTCGTCCCCGCCACGCGGAGCGCCGTCGCCGGCGACACGGGAATCTGGATCAGCAGCGTGATGACCACCGCGATCAACGCGCCGACGATCAGGAACATCTGCTTCACGTCCACCCACGTCACCGCCTGCACGCCGCCGACCATGGCGTAGAGCACGGCTGGCACGCCGATGATCGCCACGCACCACCAGAGATTCCATCCGAAGATCGTCGAGAAGACGACGGCCGGCGCCGCGATGATCGTGCCGCACGACATCCCGCGCGACAACAGGAAGAGAAACGCGGTCAGCGAGCGCGTCCGCGCGTCGAACCGCCGCTCGAGATATTCGTAGGCCGTGTACACACCGGCGTTCTTGAGCAGCGGTACGAGCGTGACGCCGAGGATCACCATCGCCAGCGGCAGACCGAAGTAGAACTGGATGAACCGCATGCCGTCGGTCGCGCCCTGGCCCGTCGTGCCGATCATCGTCACGGCGGAGAGCTGGGTCGCCATCACGGACAGACCCACCGCCCACCATGGCAGACTTCGGTGCGCGAGGAAGTATCCGTCCATCTCGGTGGTGCCTTTCGAACGGCGAAGGCCGGTGACCACGACGTAGGCCAGCCACACCACCACGATCACCCAGTTCAGCGGATTCATTCAGTGCGAGAAGGTCGACTGGAGAAGCCAGAGCAGCACGAGTGTGATCACTTGTACGCCAAGCACGCTCGCGAGCGTCTTCACGAATCGAGCGCGGGCCGCCCCCTGCGAGTCATTTGGCGAGGCCTTGCGTTGGGAGCCCGCTTTGGGCGATCGCTGACTCATCGGCGATCCCAGGCCAGACGAACGCCGAGCGCGATGAGCAGTCCGCCGGTCGCGCGCTCGAGCCACGCCTTCACGTTCGGCCGGGCGAGCACGGTGCCCAACCGCTCGATGAACCACGCGTACGCGCTGAGCCACACGACGCCCATCGCGATGTGGATCCCGGCCAGAAAAAGGCTTCGCCGAAGAACCGGCTCGCCCGGGGCGATGAACTGCGGGAGGAACGTGAGATAGAAGATCGCGACTTTCGGGTTCAGCACGTTCGTCAAGAAACCCTGAGCGAACGGCGCCGTCGCACGCGTGCCTTTCGAACGGCGAGTCTCGGCGACAGTCTCCCGCGGTCGAAACGATTGCAGGCCGATCCAGACGAGATAGGCGGCGCCGGCCGTCTTCATGACCATGAACGCCGTCGCCGACGTTGCGAGAACGGCAGACATGCCGAGCGCGGACGCGGTCGCGTGAATCACACAGCCGCACGCGATGCCCGCGATCGTCAGCATCGTCTTCGGACGGCCGAGCGCGAGCACGTTGCGCATCACGAGCGCCATGTCCGCACCCGGCAGAATCGTCAGTACCGCAGCGACGCCGACGAAGGCGACCAGCCGCGGATCGAGACTCACGGGCGCACCGAGTCCGAGGGCGGGTGCGGCGGACGATTCGCCGCGGCCGGTGTCGCCGATAGCAGGTTCACGAACAGTCGCGCCGCGCCCGGATTGCCCGCGGGCAATTCGCGGAAGAAGGCGAACGTCGTGTAGACGTACACTCCTTTCCCGAGCGGCGCGATGAGCACCGCGCCGTCCTGCGGCGGATCGCCCTTGTCGTTCATCGAGAACACGGTGCGATACGCGGGGTCGAACGTGCGCGGCATGTACAGCGCGCGCTCCTGAACCCAGTTCGCGAAATCGTCCTGCCCGATCTTGTTCGGCTTCGCGAGGAGCGGCGAACCAGGATCCAGGACGCGGACCGACGCGTTCTCGTCGGTCACTCGATCGGTCGAGCGCGGCGCCGTGATCGGGAACGGAAAGATTCCCGGCCGCCCGTACGAGGCCTGTCCGTACTGCGCGACGATCGTTCCGCCCTTGCGCGCGTACGTCATCAGGGTGCCGTTGTTGGCGACGAGCGCCGGATTCGACTCGTACGCGCGCGGCCCGATGACGA
This sequence comes from uncultured Gemmatimonadaceae bacterium, assembly GCA_963846925.1. Classification (GTDB taxonomy): domain Bacteria; phylum Gemmatimonadota; class Gemmatimonadetes; order Gemmatimonadales; family Gemmatimonadaceae; genus JAQBQB01. The sequence goes on from CAWJXW010000011.1 coordinate 85,871, forward strand.
CGGCCGTGTAGCCCCCGAGATCTTGTTGCGGCAGCGTGAGCGGGTCGAGCTCTCCGACTGGAATGCCGAGCTCCTCGAGCATCGACATGACGTTGTCACCCACGCCCCGGATATACCCGATCTTGAGGTTGGCGTACGTGATGTTGACCGCTTGCAGTGTGACCGTCGAGCTGCGGTAGAAGCGAAGCGGCCGGATGTGCGAGTACTCGACAGGCACGAACCCCAGGCTCGAAGCACGCACGGCCGCGTTCTCGCGCGGGCTCGCGCTCGCCGCGATGTCGTGGGGCCCGGCGGCGAGCACGCCCCGAACCCGGAAATACAGGTGCGCGTCGCCGAACGGCTCGAGCGACACGTGCCGCGTCGCGGTGTCGGCGTGGAGCCCGTCCGGCAGCCGCAACGTGACGTCGACCTGGCGCGGCACGCCGGCGGCGGAATGCACGTAGACGAGCATCGAGCGGTCGAACGGCGCGCCGGCACGCGCGTATTCCACTTCGTGCTGGAGCAGAACCGAGATCTCCGGCACCGTCGCGATGGGACGACGAACCTCTCCCCGCGCGGGATCGGCAAATCGATAGACGATCGGCCCTTCGCGGACGAGCACGGGCACGCCGTCGACGCGCAGCCCGACCTCCGCGCCGGACTCGAGCCGCCGGTCCTCGCCCTCGATCATGTCGGCGCGCGGCTGGACGAACATGTCGCCCTGCGGCGCGCTCCGCAGCCACCACGGGAGCGACAATCGCATCGGCGCGCGATACGTGATCTGCTGCGTCGCGCTGCTGTCCGGCAAGATCTCGCGCCGCTGCCGCGACGCCATGCCGAGCGCGTTGATCAGCGACACGCGGTCGAGCGTGAGCGTCGACTTGCCGCCGTTGTACACGCGCACCGTGACCGGCACCGTGTCGTTCTGCGCGATGAGGTCGCGCGGCGCCGTGATGTCGATCGATACTCCGGCGGCGCCGAGCAGCGCGGCGGTCGCCCGCTCGTTCGTGATCGATAGCGACCACCAGAGATCGCGCTCGGCGGCCGTACACGTGTGGTCGTCAGCACCTTCGGCGCCGGAGAAGCCGCATGCCTTGCCGCTTTCGGCGCGCGTCACGAGACGCTCGTACGTCGACAGCGGCGCCACCATCGCCGACGGGTTCACGAGATTCTCCGACGCGACGACGGCCGCCCGCGCGGCCGGCAGCGAATCGAGCGCGGTGCGCGACGAATCCGGAAGACGCACCGACTTGAATCTCGCCCACGTCGTGTCCATCCCGTCGAAGAGCCCCGTTTCGGACGCGTTGGCGTCGGACACGCGCGACACCTCGAGCTTCACGGCCGTGTACACCGGCCCGATGCGCGGGAGCGCGCCCTGTCCCTGTGACCGGTGCTGCGAGCGGCTTTGCGTCGCGATCTCCGAGTACGACTCGCCGAGGAGCGGCGCGTATTCGCCGACGTCGAACGCGAGCGACGCACCCGAGCCGTTGCGCCGCAACCGGTAGAACTTGGACGGCGTCCACGCGTCGAGCCCCGACAGCCGGCTCGGCGGGAACCGCACCGTGTCCCCCGCGGCGTCGAACGCCTCGCGCGCGACGACGCCCGAAAACTGGTGATGCCCGTGTCCGTCGGCCGGCGTTCCCGACCACACCGAGATGATGACGTGTGGGCGGAAGGCGCGGATCACCGCCACCACGTCCGACAGAATCGAATCCTTCGGCCAGTGGTCGAGCGTCTCCTCGAGCGTCTTGGAGAACCCGAAATCGTACGCGCGCGTGAAGTACTGATGCCCGCCGTCGATGCGGCGCGCGGCGAGCAGCTCCTCGGTGCGGATCATGCCGAGCGCCGGACCGAGCTCGTTGCCGATGAGATTCTGTCCGCCGTCGCCGCGGGTGAGCGACAGATACGCCGTCTCGACGTGTCGCGCCTTGGCCAGCCATGTGATGAGCTGCGTGTCCTCGTCGTCCGGATGCGCGCCGATCATCAGCACGCGCGCGGTCGTTCCAAGCCCGGCGATTTCCTCGCCCAACTTCCCCGCGTCGACGCGCTGCCCGCGCGCGCTCGGTGCGAGCGCGAGCAACCCGGCGCAAACCAGCGAGACCACTCGCTTCATCGAAGAGTTCTGAACGAATCGTTATGGGTGAGCCGCGCGCCGGCCTACCGCGTGGCGGGAGTCTTCCGCCGGCCGGCCGGCGAATATGTCAGGACGTCCTTCACGATGCGAGCTTGCTCCTCGTCGTGGACCTCTTTGTGGCCATCGGCCGGGCTCGACCGCTCGGGGCGGCCGATGTAGCGCAGCGTCGTCACGGTGCCGATCGAAGCCCGCAGGCGCGGCTGAACGTAGGTCCACGCGCCCATGTTCTTCGGCTCCTCCTGCGCCCACACGACTTCTTCCACGTTCGGATACTGGTCCACCAGCTCGCCGACGTCGCGCGGCCAGGGCGCGATTTCTTCGACGCGAATCAACGCGACGTTCGAGGGATGCTCCCCGAGAGCCGTGAGGTCGTAGTACAGCTTCGCGGTGCAGAAGACCAGCCGCTGCACGGCGTCGCGCTGGCGCGACGCGGCCGGGTCGTCGATCACGCGATGGAACGAGCCGCCGGCCAGATCCTCGAGCTTGGAGAGCGCGGCGGTGAGACGCAGCAGCGACTTCGGCTGCATGAGCACGAGCGGCCGGCGCGGCCGGCGCAGCGCCTGGCGTCGCAGGATATGGAAGTACTGCGCGGGCGTCGACGGATAGGCGACGACCATGTTGTCTTCGGCGCAGAGTTGCAGGAATCGCTCGAGGCGAGCGCTCGAATGCTCGGGGCCCTGCCCCTCGTACCCGTGCGGCAGCAGGAGCACGAGCCCGGACTCGTGACGCCACTTCGCGCGTCCGGCCGAGAGCAGTTGGTCGAAGATTGGCTGGCCGACGTTCGCGAAGTCGCCGTACTGCGCTTCCCACAGGACCAGCTCGTTCGGCGTCGCGATGCTGAAGCCGTACTCGAATCCCAGGACCGCTGTCTCCGACAGCGGACTATTATAAATCTCGAATTCGCCCCCCGCCTGCGGCAGGTGCGCGAGCGGCGTGAACGACTCGCCGGTCTCCGCGTCGTGCAGCACCACCTGTCGGTGCGAGAACGTGCCGCGTTCGGCGTCCTGCCCGGTGAGACGGACGCTCACCCCTTCCGTGAGGAGCGACGCGAACGCCAGCGCTTCGGCGTGACCCCAGTCGATGCCACCGCTGTTGATCGCGCCACGACGACGCGGAACCGTCCGTTGCAGCGTCGGGTGAAGCTTGAACGTGGACGGCCAGGCCAACAGTTGTTCGTTCAGCGCGACGAGGCGCTCCGAGCGCACGGCGGTCTCGGACTCGCGTCCAGCCGGACGAGGAGTCTCCGGCTTCGCGAGCGTCGGCGGCGTCTCGTGCTTCATGTCCGAATAGATCTTCTGCAGCCGCGCGCCGACCGCGGCGTCGGCCGCCTTCACGTCGTCGTCGGTCACGACGCTTTCCCGCACGAGACGCGCGGCGTACGTCTCGCGCGCCGTGGGATGGGTCGCGACGACCTTGTACATCAACGGCTGCGTGAACGCCGGCTGATCCGCCTCGTTGTGGCCGTGCCGCCGATAGCCCACGAGGTCGATCAGAAAATCCTTGCCGAAGCGCCGGCGATAGGCGATCGCCAGACGCACCGCCTGCACGCACCCTTCGGCGTCGTCGGCGTTGACGTGCACGATCGGGATCTCGAATCCCTTCGCCAGGTCGCTCGCATAGTGCGTCGAACGCCCGTCGATCGCGTCCGTCGTGAACCCGACCTGGTTGTTGGTGATGATGTGGACGGTGCCGCCCACGCGGTATCCGGCCAGCAACGACATGTTGAGCGTCTCGGCGACCACGCCCTCGCCCGCGAACGACGCGTCGCCGTGCACGACGATCGGCAGCACCGACGCCTCGTCGCGCGTGTTGGGCGCCGAGCCTCCGGCACGTTGCCGAGCGCGCGCGACGCCTTGAGCGACCGGATTCACCAACTCGAGGTGGCTCGGGTTCGACATGAGCTCCACGTTCACCACGCCGCCGCCGGCGACGTCGATCTTCGCGGCGAAGCCCATGTGGTACTTCACGTCGCCCGTGTCGGAATCGCTCGTCATCGCGACGGGCCACCCCTCGAACTCCTCGAACAACGCGCGATAGGATTTCCCCATGACGTGCGTCATCACGTTCAGCCGGCCGCGATGCGCCATCCCGAGCACGACTTGGCGCGCGCCGGCGTCCGCACCGCGCGCGATCGCCTCGTCGAGCATCGGCACGAGCGCGTCGACCCCTTCGATCGAGAAGCGCTTCACGCTGACGTACGCCCGCCCGAGGAACCGCTCGAGCGCATCCACGGCGGTGAGTCGGTCGAGCAGCGCCTTCTTCTCGTCGGCGGTCAGCGGCTCCGATGCCTCGCCCGATTCGATCGTCGCGCGAAGCCATTGCCGCTCGGTCTCGTCGCTCACGTGTTCGAACTCGTAGCCGAGGCTGGTGCAGTAGAGCTCGCGCAGGCGGCGCACGAGATCCGCGGCGGTGCCGCGGTCGGGTCTGCCGAGCGCGGCCGCCGGCACGTCATCGAGATCCGATTCAGAGATTCCGTGGAACTCGGGCTCGAGCTCGGCTGCGCCGGGTGGCGTCGACCCCAACGGATCGATCGGCACGGCGAGGTGGCCGAAGCGTTCGATCGCGGCGACCAGGCCGGCGGCGCCGGCCGTCTTGCGCAGAATGCTCGCGTCGAACGAGCCGCCGACCGGCGCGGCTTCGGCGCGCCCTAGACTTTCCGCGAAACGAAAAAACTGGCGCCAAGACTCGTCGACTGACGCGGGGTCGCGACGATAGGCGTCATAGAGCTCGGCGATGTAGCCGTCGTTGAACGCACTTGTAGTGGGAAGACCTGACATGCGTGAAAGTTAGCCGAGCCTCTGCCCCGAGACCGGGGGGGGGAACGGCGCTATTCGTCGTCGGTCGGGAGGACGAGGCGGAACACCGACCCCTCGCCCTGGTTCGACTCGAACTCGATGCGACCGCCCAGCAGGTCGGCGAGCTCCCGGGAGATGTAGAGGCCGAGTCCCGTGCCGCCATGGCGTCGCGTGAGGCCGGCATCGAGCTGCGCGAACGGGCGAAACAGACGCTCCACGTCCCGCTTGGCGATGCCGATTCCTGTGTCCCGCACCGTGAACCTGATATCGCCGCTGCGCCGTTCCAGCTCGATTCGCACCTCGCCGAAATCGGTGAACTTGACCGCGTTCCCCGCGAGGTTGATGAGGATCTGGCGTACCTTGTCGACGTCGCTCGTCATGCGAATCGGCTCTTCCGGAACGCTGACGGCGAAGGCCAGGTGCTTCTGTCGCGCCATCGGCTCGATGACGGCCGCCGTGGCGCGTACGAGGTCCGCGGCCAGGAAGTCCGTGGGCCGCACGACCTCGCGTCCCTCGTCGAGGCTGGAAAACGCGAGCAGCTCCTCGATGACCGACGCCAAGTGCTGCGTCACCGAACGCATGCGCTCGAGCACGTCGAGCTGGCTGTCGGACAGCGGCCCGATGACCTGATCGGCGAGCAGCTCCTCGTATCCGGCGAGCGCGGTGAGCGGCGTGCGCAGCTCGTGCGACACCGTCGCGAGAAAACGGCTCTTCGCGCGGTCGGCGACCTTCGCCTGCTCGAGCAGCTCGGCGTTCCACAGCGCGAGCGCCGCGTAGTCCGCGATGACCCGCAGTCTGTGCGCGTCGCGCTTCGAAAATACCGGCGCCCCCATGTCACGCGTCACCGCGATGACGCCGAGGATCACCTCGTGCGCCATCAACGGCGCGAGCAGCATCGGGCCGACGCGCACGTCCGGAACGACGCGCAACAGCGGACGCGCCGACCCGCTGAAATTCTCGACGACGACGACGTCGCGCGTCCGCAGCACCTCGCGCGCCAACGAACCGGGGAGCGCGAAGCGCCGGCCTCGCGCGATGCCGAGCGATCCGATCGCCGCCACGAGCTCGCCTTCGTTCGCCACCGCCTTGAGCACGGCCGCGCCGCTTCCCCCGCATTGCTCGGCGCCCGCGTCGCAGAGAAGCTGGAGCAACGTGGTCGTGTCGTTTTCGCCCGCCATCTGCCGCGCGAGACGTCGCAGTGCTTCGCTTTCGCTCGCACGTTCGACGTCGGGCAGCTCGATCGCCACACCGTCGCCGTCGCGGCACACGGAGAGCTCGATGCCGCGTTCTTGCAGGTCGCCGAGGACGACGCGTCGCGTGACGCCGTCGCTTCGCGTTGCGATCAGCGCGTCGAGTAGTGGCTTGGCCGGGACGATCGCGGGCGCGTCGTCGGGCTTACCCGTCAGCGCGGGTGTGCGCTGAGGTTCGGTCCCGGCCACGGTAGCACGTTTTGCTGATTGACCCGGCCGCGCCGTAGCCGCACGGCCGACAGGAGACGCTGAGCGTCTTCGCGCTCCAGCGTGGGCAAATACAGGAAACCAGCCACACCATTCGTGTCGAGCAGATGCGCGTCGCCGGGGTGACGCGTGAGACTCACGGCGATCAGCGGGATGCCCGAGCGCAATGGATCACTCTCCCAACCCGCCAACGGCGTCGCGGCCAGCAGATCGTAATCGCAGATGACCGCGTCGAGGTCGCTCGTCGTCACCAACGTCATCGCTTGATCCATACCGACGCACGGAACCGTTTCGGCGCCGAGGTCGTCGAAGTAACGGCACAAGTGCTCGGTCAAGAACGGGTGTCGAGCGACGCACATCACGCGCATGCGTCGAATATACCGAACACGGCTCGCGGTCATCAGAGGCACGAAGGCACAACACGCGCGTGACTTCTGTCACGCATCGCGCTCGCCATTCTGCCGGGAGCCCCATAGTCTTCGTCCGACATGACCCTTTCGTCCAACGAACGCGCCCGGTGAGCAACAACTCGTTCGATCTCACGGGAAAGGCGGCGCTCGTCACAGGCGGATACGGTGTACTGGGCGGCACCATCGCGACAGGCCTTGCCGCGGCCGGCGCGCGAGTCGCCGTGCTCGGCCGCCGGCACGACCTCGCCGCGGCGAAAGCCGACGAGATCCGAAACGCCGGCGGCGACGCGATGCCGCTGGTCGCCGACGTGCTCGAGCGCGACGCGGTTCGTCTGGCGAGCGACGAGGTCCACCGCGCTTGGGGGCGGATCGACATCCTCGTCAACGCCGCGGGCGGCAACGTCGCGCGTTCGCGCAACGACAATCGCAGCATCTTCGAGGTACCGCCCGACGCGTTCGACGAGGTGCTGCGTTTGAATCTTCATGGAACCGTGATTCCATCGCTCGTCGTCGGCGAAGCGATGGCGCGGGTCGGCCGCGGGTCGATCATCAACATCTCGTCGATGGCCGCGGCGTCGGCGATCAGCGGCACGCTCGGCTATTCGGTCGCGAAATCGGGGATCGATTCCTTTACGCGCTGGCTGGCGATGGAGCTCGCGCGAAAGCACGGCGACGGCATCCGCGTCAACGCGATCGCGCCCGGATTCTTTGTGTCGGCGCAGAACCGCGCCGTGCTCGTGGACGATTCCGGCCAGCCGACCGCCCGGGCCCGCACGATCATTCAACGGACGCCGATGGGGCGTTTCGGACGCCCCGACGAATTGGTCGGGGCGGTGCAGTGGCTTGCCAGCGACGCGGCGTCGTTCGTGACCGGCGTGGTGATCCCGGTGGATGGTGGATTCAGCGCGTTCAGCGGGGTCTAGACGCAACTCATATCTATGAAGCGCTTCGACTTGCTCGCGCGCGTGTCGAGCCGCTACCCCGCCGCGACCGGCCCGCGGCCGTGTCAACGCGTGACGAATGCTTGACAGAAGGCACTTATCGCGGCCAACATAGCAGAGATAAGGTCAATTGATCTTTCGCTAAACCTTCAGGCGAGAGAACCCTCCCCACTCGCCAGCGGCCGCATGAAGATCATCGACGTCCGGACCACCCCTGTGAGTGTGCCCATCGAAGCGCCCCTTCGCCACGCGAACGGGTGCCATTGGGGGCGCTTCGTCCGCACCATCGTCGAGGTGGAAACTGACGACGGCCTCATCGGGCTCGGCGAGATGGGCGGGGGCGGCGAGAGCGCCGCCGCGGCTTTCGCGGCGCTCAAGCCCTACGTGCTCGGCACCGATCCGGCGAAGCTCGAGGAGCTGCGGTTCAAGGTTTCCAATCCCGACCGCGTCTCTTTACAACCACCGGACGCAGATGCTCGCGGCCCTCGAGTTCGCGTGTCTCGACATCCTTGGGCAGGCGTGGGGCGTACCTGTTTCCGAGATCCTCGGCGGCCGGCTGCGCGACCACGTGCCCTTCGCGTCGTACTTGTTCTTTCGCTACGCCAACGCGGCCGACGGCAGCGGCGAAGTGCGCACGTGCGAGCAGCTCGTCGCGCAGGCCAAGGCGCTCAAGGCAAAGCACGGATTCACGACGCACAAGCTCAAGGGCGGCGTGTTCCGCCCGGAGTACGAGCTCGAGTGCTACCGCGCGCTCGCCGCGGAATTGCCCGGCGATCGCTTCCGGTTCGATCCGAACGGCGTCTGGTCCACCGAGCAGGCGATCTGGTTCGGGCGGCATATCGAGGATCTGAATAACGATTATCTCGAGGATCCCGTGTTCGGGCTCCACGGCATGCGCCGGGCGCGAGAGAAGCTGCGCACGCCGCTCGCCACGAACACCGTCGTCGTGAACTTCGAGCAGCTCGCGGCGAACGTGCTGCAGACCGCCGTCGACGTGATTCTTCTCGACACGACGTTCTGGGGCGGGATTCGCCAGTGCGTGAAGGCCGCGGCCGTGTGCGACACGTTCCAGCTCGGCGTGGCGGTCCATTCGTCGGGCGAGCTCGGGATCCAGCTCGCGACGATGCTCCACCTCGGCGCGGTGATACCCAACATCACGTTCGCCGCGGACGCGCACTACCATCACCTCGTCGACGACGTGATCCAGGGCGGCAAGGTGTCGTACTGCCGCGGGAGCATCCCGGTGCCGACGGCGCCGGGACTCGGCGTGAAGCTCGATCGCGACAGGCTCGGCACGTATCACGAGGCGTTCTGCCGGCTCGGCGGATATCCCTACGATCAGGACCCGCTTCGCCCGGGCTGGGCGCCGCTCGTACCGAACACGGATTGGGCCGATCCTCTCGACGCGCGGGTCCCGCGGATCCCCGTCTGACCTGAACACGCTCGTGCGCCCTACCGTCGTGTCCAGTGGCGCCGCGCTGTCTCATTGCCGGCGATCGATCGCGGCGCTTCTCCTCTTCGCGGCGCCGGCGTTCGGGCAGCGAGGCGCGCCGCCCTCGGAGGACGGCTACGATCTCTGGCTCCGCTATCGGCTCGTCGCCGACGCGTCGCGCCTCGCCGAGTATCGCGCGGCGATCACGGACATCGTCATCGAGGGCGATTCGCCGACGTTGCGCGCGGTACGCGACGAGCTGAGCGCGGGTCTCACCGGCCTGTTGGGCCGCCAAATTCGGATCGATGGGACGGACGGCGCCGGCGGTCTCGTCATCGCCGGCACGCCGGGCGGCTCAGCGGTCGTGAGGTCGCTGTCGCTCGACACCACGCTCGCGCGGCTCGGCGACGAGGGCTACCTGATCCGCGCGATGACCGTGCGCGGGAAGCGGGCCATCGTGATCGCGGCGAAGAGCGACGTCGGCGTGCTGTACGGCGCGTTCGCCCTCCTGTCGCGGCTTCAGCAATCGATGCCCGTCTCGCGGATCGACGTCACCAGCGCGCCGCGCATCCAGCTTCGCCTGATCGATCACTGGGACAACCTCGATCGAAGCATCGAGCACGGATACGGCGGAGTGTCGCTCTGGGAGTGGGACGGCGCTGCCGGATTCGGTTTCACCGCGCTATCGCGATTATGCGCGCGCCGAAGCGTCGATCGGGGTAAACGGCGTCGTCGATCACGAACGTCAACGCGAACGCCAAAGCACTGACAGCCGAGTACCTGAGGAAGGTCGCGGCGCTCGCGAGCGTGTTCCGTCCGTACGGAATTCGGGTGTATCTCACGGCGCGCTTCAGCGCGCCAATCGAGATCGGCGGCCTCAAGACGGCCGATCCGCTCGACCCCGCCGTTCGCGCATGGTGGAAGGCGAAGGCCGACGAGATCTACGCCGCGATTCCCGACTTCGGCGGCTTCCTCGTCAAAGCGAACTCCGAGGGCCAGCCGGGTCCGCAGGACTACAAGCGCTCGCACGCCGACGGCGCCAACATGCTCGCCGACGCCGTGGGTCCGCACGGCGGCATCGTCATCTGGCGCGCGTTCGTCTACAGCAACGACGTGCCGACCGATCGTGTGAAACAGGCCTACGACGAGTTCACGCCGCTCGACGGACAGTTCCGCGACAACGTGCTGGTCCAGGTGAAGAACGGGCCGCTCGACTTTCAGCCGCGCGAACCGTTCTCGCCGCTCTTCGGCGCGATGCCGAAGACGCCGTTGATCATGGAATTCCAGATCACCAAGGAATACCTCGGCGAGGACACGCATCTCGTCTACCTCGGGTCGCTCTTCTCCGAGGTGCTTTCGGCGGACACGTGGGTGAACGGCAAGGGCTCGACGGTGGCCAGCGTGATCGACGGGTCGCTGCACGGGTACAAGCGCACGGGCATCGCGGGGGTCGCCAACACCGGCACCGATCGCAACTGGACGGGATCGCACTTCAACCAGGCGAACTGGTACGCGTTCGGCCGTCTCGCGTGGGATCCGCGCATGTCGCCGGCCGCGATCGCCGAGGAGTGGACGCGGCGCACGTTCTCGAACGATCCGAAGGTGGTCGCGCCGATCGTGCACATGATGCTCGTGTCGCGCGAAGCCGTCGTGAATTACATGGAGCCGCTCGGGCTCGCGCACCTGATGGGCACCAACCACCACTATGGTCCGGCGCCGTGGGCCCGTCTCGCTCGCGCGGACTGGACGCCCGCCTACTACCATCGTGCCGATACCATCGGCGTTGGGTTCGAACGCTCACCCAAGGGGAGCGACGCCGTATCGCAGTACGCGCAGCCGCTGCGCGAACTCTTTGGCGACCGCGCGCAGACACCGGACTCGCTGTTGCTGTGGTTCCACCACGTCGGTTGGACGGAGCGCACGAAATCCGGCCGCACGCTGTGGCAAGATCTCTTCTACCATTACCGCGAGGGTATCGACACCGTCCGCTCGATGCGTCGCACGTGGCAGTCATTGAAAGGCAAGGTCGACAGCGCGCGCTTCCACGACGTCGACGATTTTCTCGCCATCCAGGAGCACGAGGCCGTGTGGTGGCGCGACGCCGTGCTCTCGTACTTCCAAACGTTCTCGAACCTGCCAGTGCCGAACGGCTACGCGCCGTTTGCGCATCCGCTCTCGTTCTATCGCGCGCTTCGCTGCCCGGCCGGTCCCCCCGGAGATCTTCGCGCTTTTACGGCGCTTGATGCGCGCAAGCCGCGCTGCCCAGCGGTATACTGAGCTCTCGATTTTCCGGTCCACCGGTCCAACCGGTCCACCGGTCCACCATCTCCTCATGACATCCGATCCCTACGCTCCACTCCCCGAGCATCATTTCACCTTCGGCCTCTGGACCGTCGGAAACGTCGGCCGCGATCCGTTTGGGGACGCCGTGCGCACCCCCGTGGCGCCGACGCGCATCGTGCGCGAGCTCGCGAAGCTCGGCGCCTACGGCGTCAATCTCCACGACAACGATCTCGTGCCGAGAGACGCGAGCGCCGCCGACCGCGATCGCATCGTCCGCGAGTTCAAGGCGGCGCTCGATGAAACGGGGATGAAAGTCCCGATGGCGACGACGAACCTGTTCGGCGATCCGGTCTTTCGCGATGGCGCGTTTACGAGCAACGACGCGCGCGTGCGCGACTACGCGTTGCAAAAGACAATGCGCGCGATCGACCTTGGCGTGGAGCTCGGAGCGGAGACGTACGTCTTCTGGGGCGGGCGGGAAGGCGTCGAGACGAATGCGGCCAAGGATCCGCAGGAAGCCGTCAAATGGTTTCGCGACGCCATCGACTATCTGTGCGAGTACGTGCAGTCGCAGAAGTACGCGCTGCGCTTCGCGCTCGAGCCCAAGCCCAACGAGCCGCGAGGCGACATCTTCTTCCCGACCATCGGCCACATGCTGGCGTTCATCTATACGCTCGCGCACCCGGAGATGGTCGGGCTCAATCCTGAGATCGCGCACGATACGATGGCGGGTCTCGATTTCTCGCACGGCGTCGCGCAGGCCTTGGAAGCCGGCAAGCTCTTTCACATCGACCTGAACGCCCAGAAGCCGGGACGTTTCGACCAGGACCTGCGCTTCGGCAGCGAGGACGTGAAGGGCGCGTTCTTTCTCGTGAAGCTGCTCGAGGACGCGAAGTGGCCCGGCATGCGGCATTTCGACAGCCACGCGTATCGCACCGAGGACGACGCCGGCGTGTGGGACTTCGCGCGCGGCAGCATGCGCACCTACCTCATTCTCAAGGAAAAGGTGGCGCGCTTCAACGCCGACGCCGAGGTTCAAGGAATGCTGAACGAGCTCAGGACGCGCGGCGGACCCTCGGCACGGCGGCTGTTCTCGCCCGACGGGGCGCGCGAGCTCAAGGCGCGCGACTTCGATCTCGGCGCCATCCGAGACGCCGGCTACGCGTACGAGCGCCTCGATCAGCTGACGATGGAGATCCTGCTCGGAGTGCGCTGAGTGGCGCGCGCCACCTTTCTCGGCGTCGACGTCGGGACGAGCGGCGTCAAGGCGATTCTCGTCGACACGTCGGGCGATGTCCTCGCTTCGGCGATCACACCGCTCCAACTCGCGACGCCGCAGCCTGGGTGGGCGGAGCAGGAGCCCGACGCATGGTGGGCGGCGGCGGCGGCGGCGATCCGCACGGTGCTCGCCACGCGCCCCGGTGACAGTCCGGACGCAGTCGGCGTGTCCGGGCAGATGCACTCGTCGGTCTTTCTCGACGCGCACGGCGAGGTGATTCGGCCCGCGCTGCTCTGGTGCGACGGCCGCACGACCGACGAGTGCCGCGAGATCACCGAGCGCGTCGGCGGCGAGCAGCGCCTGCGCGAGCTCGCATCCAATCCGGCGCTCGAGGGATTCACGCTGCCCAAAGTCCTCTGGCTGCGCCGACACGAGCCCGAGGCGTTCGCGCGACTCGCGACCGTGATGCTGCCGAAGGACTTCATTCGCTTCAAGCTCACCGGCGTCGTCGCGACCGAACCGTCGGACGCGTCGGCGACGCTCATGTACGACACGGCGCGCATGCGCTGGAGCACCGAGATCCTCGACGCGGTGGGCGTGCCGCGCTCGGTTGTGCCCGACGTGGGCGGATCGTCGGAGGTACTCGGCCGCGTGTCGGTGGAGGGTGCGGGCGCAACGGGACTGCGCCCGGGCACGCCGGTCGTCGGCGGCGGCGCGGACAACGCCTGCGGCGCGGCCGGCGTCGGCGCGATCGCGCCGGGCGAAGCGGTATCGAGCTGGGGGACGTCGGGCACCGTGCTCGCGCCGATGTCAGAGCCGCGCGTCGATCCCACGCTCCGCGCGCACACCTTCTGCCACGTCGTCCCCGGCGTGTGGTACCTGATGGGCGTTGTTCTCTCGGCGGGCGGCGCGTTCGCCTGGTATCGCGACCAGCTCGCGCGCGATCTCACGAGCACGGGCCAGGCGAACGAGCGGCTCAACGCCGAAGCGATGGGCATTCCTCCCGGCGCGGACGGTCTGACGTTCCTGCCGTATCTCCAAGGCGAGCGAACGCCGCATCGCGACGCGACGGCGCGCGGCGCGATCCTCGGCTTGAGCCTCGCCCATTCGCGCGCCCACGTCACGCGCGCCGTGGTCGAGGGCGTGTGCTTCGCGCTCCGCGATTCGGTGACGATTCTCCAGGAGCTCGGCGTCGTGCCAAATCATATGCTGCTCACCGGCGGCGGCGCGCGCGTTGGTTTCCTGCGGCGGATGCAATGCGACGTGTTCGGCCTTCCGGTGTGCACGGTCAATCGCGAGGAGGGGCCCGCATACGGCGCCGCGCTCCTCGCGGCCGTCGGCGCGGGCGCGTTTCCGAATCTCGCCGCGGCCGCCGCGGCGACGCTGCAGCGGGCGCCCGTCGAGCACCCGGCGCCTGGGGCCCACGCGGCGTACGACGAGCCTTACCGGCGTTTCCGCGAGTCCTTCCACGCCGCGCATACGGGCGCAGATTCAAGGCGCTGATCCGCCCCCCTCGCCCCCGACACATGCGACGAGTCCTTCGACATCTGCTCGGCCTGCAGGAGGCCGGACTCGTTCTCGTCCTCGTCGCGCTCGCGATCGCGCTGACCGTGCTCGCCGGATCGCACGTCGATCCGCTGTCGGGACAGACGGTCAACAATTTCTGGAACTCGTACACCCTCATCCAGACCGCCACCGACGCGACGTTCTTCGCCATCATGGCGATCGGCGCGACGGTCGTCATCATCTCCGGCGGCATCGATCTCTCGGTCGGCTCGGTGTACGCGCTCTCCGGAGTGTCGATGGCGCTGCTCCTGCGCGCGCTGGGGCCGATGAGCCCCGCGACGACGACGATCGTCGGGCTCGTGACGTGTGTGGGCGTCGGTCTCCTGAGTGGGCTGCTCAATGGCGCCCTCGTCGTCGGACTGCGCGTGCATCCGTTCATCATCACACTCGGCACGATGTGGATCTTGCGCGGCATCGCGTTCGTCGCGACACGCGCGGTGAGCATCCTCGTTCCGCCGACGCTGACGCACGTGGCCAAGGCGTCACTCGGCCTCCGCGGCGGACTCTACGCGGTGCCGATGCTGGCGATGCTCGCCTGCTGCGTGATCGGTACGATCTACCTCACGCGCACCGTCATGGGCCGCCACATCTTCGCCTTCGGCGGCAACATCGAAGCGAGCCGGTTCGCCGGACTCTCGCTTCGCCGGATTCAGATCGGCGTGTTCGTCGTCGCCGGGCTCACGGCGGGATTCGCCGCGTTTCTCGGCGCGAGCTTCTACGGATCGGCGTCGTCGGGTGATGCCCAGGGCTACGAGCTGTACGTCATCGCGTCGGCGGTCGTGGGCGGCGCGAGCCTCGTCGGCGGGCGTGGAAGCGCGCTCGGCGCCACGCTCGGCGCTCTTCTCATAGTTCTGATTCGACAATCCATACGCACGCTCCACTTCGACCAGAACTACGAGTGGATCGTCATCGGCTGCGCGATCATTCTCGCCGTCGTCGTCGACCAGTCGAGCACTCGGTTGACGGCGAAGCGTCTCGCCGGACGCGCCGCCATCGCGGGTGAATCACCTTGAGCGTCGGCGCGGCGGTCCGCTTCGAGGGAATCACGAAACGATTCCCGGGCGTTCAAGCGCTCACCGACGTCACGCTGAGCGTTGCCGCCGGCTCCTGCCATGCGCTCTGCGGAGAGAATGGCGCGGGCAAGAGCACGCTCGGAAAGATTCTCGCCGGGATCTACGCGCCGGACGAAGGACGGCTCGTCGTGAACGATCGGGAAGTGCGCTTCGCGGGACCGCGCGACGCGTTCGCCGCGGGCGTCGGCATGGTGCACCAGGAGCTCGCCTTCTGCGAGAACCTTTCGGTGGCGGAAAATCTCTGCCTCGGCGCGCTGCCCGTATCGCGCGGCCTCGTGGACCGGAGCGCCGTCGCCCGACGCGCGCGCGAGATGCTCGCGGCGATCGGCGCGGACCTCGACGTCACGCGCCGGCTCGGGGAACTGCCGATCGCGCAGCAACAGGTCGTTCAGATCGCGGTGGCCGTCGGCGGCGGCGCCCGCATCATCGTCTTCGACGAGCCGACGAGCAGCCTGAGCCAGCCCGAAGCCGAGCGACTGTACGAGTTGATCGCGCAGCTCAAATCGCGCGGCGTGACGTGCATCTACGTCTCGCACCGATTGGCGGAGGTCTATCGCCTCTGCGACACGATTTCCGTGCTGCGCGACGGCCGCCACGTGGCGACGAGACCCGCCGCCGACCTGAGCGAACCCGACCTCGTGCAACTCATGATCGGCCGCCCGGTCGCCGCGTATTTCGGACGACTAGCGGCCGATGCGAACGCCGCGGAGCCCGAACGAGAGGAGTTGCTGCGCGTCGAGCACTTGTCGTCCGACGGACGCTTCGAGGATGTCTCCTTCTCCGTCCATGCGGGCGAAGTGGTTGGTCTCGCGGGACTCGTCGGCGCGGGACGGTCGGACGTGGCCGAGACGATTTTCGGCGCGCGGGAGCGAACGGGCGGACGCGTGATCATCTCCGGCCGGGACGCGCGCGTCTCGAGTCCGGCCGACGCGATCCATCTCGGCGTCGCGCTGGTGCCCGAGGATCGCAAGCGACAGGGGCTCGTGCTCTCGGAGAGTGGGCGGCGAAACACGTCGCTTCCGCTGCTCGACCGCCTCTCCCGCCTGACTTGGCTCAAGCAGTCGGAGGAGCGCGCGCTCGTCGAGCGGTACTTCCATATGTTGCGAGTCCGCGCGCCCGACATCGAGGCGCCGGTCGCCGGACTCTCGGGCGGCAACCAGCAGAAGATCGTGCTCGCGCGCTGGCTCGCGGCGAACGCCAAGATTCTGATCCTCGACGAGCCCACGCGCGGCGTGGACGTCGGCGCGAAAGCGGAGATCCATGCGCTCATCGGCGAGCTCGCGGCGAAAGGCGCGGGTGTATTGCTGATCTCGAGCGAGCTGCCTGAGCTCCTCAGCCTGTCGACGCGGATTCTCGTGCTGCGAGGCGGTCGACTCGTCGGAGAAATGCCGGCGCGCGGCGCGACCCAAGACGGACTGTTGCGGCTGATGGCCGGCATCGGGTGAGATAGCGCGATGGATCTCTCGCGTCTCGCTCCGAGTCGGTGGACGGGATCACGCACCCGGCGTTCGGCACTGACCGTGGTGATCGCGGCGAGCGCCGCTTCATCCTGCACGCGATTCCACAGGGGGAGCGATGTAGGGCAGGAATGGATCGGCGCGTGGGAGGCAGCGCCGCAGCTCACCGAACCCGCCAACATGCCGCCCGCCCCCGGACTTTCGGGCAACACGCTGCGCCAGCGAATCCATCCGTCGCTCGGCGGCACGCGGTGGCGATTTCGCCTGTCGAACGAATTCGGCGACGGGGGGGACCGTTGGAGATACAGTCGGCCCACGTCGCACGCGCCACCTCGCGCGACGCGATCGACCCGTCGACCGACGTCGCGTTGCGGTTCGGCGGACGCGAGTCGGTGACGCTCGCGCGCGGCGAAGCGGCGACGTCGGACCCAGTTTCGCTTGCGACCGACGCTTTCTCCGACATCGCGATCACGCTCCATCTCGCGCGAACGCCGAGTGGGCTGACGGGCCACCCGGGTTCGCGGACGACGTCGTTCCTCGCACCGGGGAATCAGGTCGCGGCGCCGAGCCTACCGGGTGCCGCGACCGCGTTGCACTGGTACGTGATCAGCGGCGCGGAAGTGCGATCGAGCGCCGCCGGCGCGGTGGTCGTGATCGGAAATTCGATCGCCGACGGACGCGGCTCGACGAACGACATGAACGACCGGTGGCCTGACGATCTCGCGCGTCGGTTGGCGATTGCCGCGACGGCAAGCGGACGGGCGAACGTGGCCCTGCTCAACGCGGGAATCGGCGGCAACGCCGTGGTCCGGGGCGGACTCGGTCCGACCGCGTTGGCTCGATTCGACCGCGACGTGCTGTCTCAGGCACGAGCGCGTTGGGTGATCGTGTGCGACGGAGTGAACGACATCGGCGGCTCGCGTCCGGATTCATCGGCGTCGGTCGCACGGCATCTGATCGATGCGTACGGCGACATGATCCGGCGCGCGCACGCGCGAGGAATCAAAGTGTACGGCGCCACGGTGATGCCGTTCGGCGGATCGCAGTACTCGTCTCGCGAACACGAGGCCGCCCGCTCGACCGTGAACGAGTGGATTCGGACGAGCGGCGCGTTCGACGCCGTCATCGACTTCGACGCCGCGACGAGGGACCCAGCCGACCCGAGCAGGCTGCGCGCGGACGTCGATGGGGGGGATCATCTCCACCCGAGCGCCGCGGGTTATCGGCTCATGGCCGACGCGATCGACCTCTCGCTTTTCGGCTTTCCGCGGGGTTAGACGGCCGCTGTTTCGGGCCCAACTCTCTGTGAACAAGCGCTTTCCAGCGCTTCGAGGGGGCTGACTTCGCGAAGGAATCGGCCGGTCGGCCAGCTTTGGTGCGGCGACCCAAGCGGTCTTGACAGGTACGACAGCGGCCGTAAAATCGTGTGGCCATTGTGTGATATGATGACTTTGCAGTCTGATCCCGTCTGGCCAAGAGGTCGGCTCGGAACCTCGAGGACGCGCAACTCCACCCCACGGTAGCTCACCGCAGCGCGCGAACTCCCACACGCGGCGCTCGGGCCAGGGACCTTGTCGCCCCGAGTGCATTTGCTCTCCGCTCTCCTTGTCGCACGAATTCTCACTCTCGGAGGAACGACTGATGGGACGCCGGATTCTCCTTGCGGTCCTCGCGCTCTTCGCGACCGCAGCCGTTGCCACGGCCCAAACTGGCGGACGGATTGTCGGTAAGGTGACGTCGACCGACGGGCGCCCGCTGCCGAGCATCAACGTTTCGGTTTCCGGTATGAACCGGGGCGCCGTGACGGACACCGCGGGGCGCTTCACGATCGCCAACGTGCCTACGGGCGCCCACAACGTGCAGGCGCGCGGCATCGGCTTCGGCTCGTCGACGACGACGGCTCAGGTGGTCGCCGGCCAATCGGCGACGGTGAATTTCTCGCTGACACCGGCCGCCACCGAGCTCACGCCGATGGTCGTGACGGGGTACGGTGAGCAGGAGCGGCGCATCGTCACCGGCGCGTTCAGCACCGTGAGCGCGGCGCAACTCCAGGACATTCCGACCAGCGATCCGATGAAGGCGCTCCAGGGCCACGTGGCCGGCGTCGAGATCGTGGCGTCGAGCAACGAGCCCGGCGCCGCGATGAACGTCCGAATCCGCGGCGTCCGGTCGCTCACGGCGAGCAACGAGCCGCTGTACGTCGTCGACGGCGTGCCGCTCGGCGGCGGGATTCAGGACTTCAACCCCGCCATGATCGAGTCGATCGACATCCTCAAGGACGCGGCGGCGACGGCGATCTACGGCAGCCGCGGCGCGAACGGCGTCATCCTCGTCACGACGAAGAAAGGCGGTCTGGACGGCATCCACACGCAGTTCACCGCCGACATGTACTACGGCAATCAGGCGCCGGTCCGCCTCATCCCGATGATGAACCTGCAGCAGTACGTGCAGTACATGAAGGACGGGGCCGCGCAGAACGGACAGGACACGAGCATCGCCAGGATCTTCACGGCGAAGCAGCAGCTCGCGATCAAGAACAACATCTCGACGGATTGGCAGAAGGCCGTGCTGCGCACCGGGCTCCAACGCAGCCTCCAGGGCGGCGCGAACGGCGGCTCCGGCGACACACGATACGCCCTCAACGGCAACTATTTCGGACAGCAGGGGCTGATCCCCGGGCAGGGCTACACGCGCGGATCGGCGTTCGCCACGCTCGACCACACGTCGGATCGTCTGCGCGTCGGTCTCACCGCGAGTACGTCGCGCATCGTCACTGATCAGGGCGAAGGTGGCGGGGCGTACGGCTACGCGCTGGCGATGACGCCGATCGGAAAGCCGACGAATTACACGAACCCGGATTCGGCCGGGCTGCTGGATCCGCGACCCGACGACGACATCCTGAACATCAACCCGGTGCTCGAGTCGCAGTCGGTCACGCGCCAGCAGGTCGTGAACCGGGTCTTCGGTTCCGCGTACGCTGAGCTCAACATCGCGAGCGGACTCACCTACCGCATGAACTTCGGGCCCGACTACACGGCGCTCAACGACGGTTGCTTCAACGGACCGTGGACCCACGGGACCTGCGCGAACCTCGGCGCCAACAGCACGAACCAGGGGCAGCCGCCGCAGGCCGGCGATTTCAACCAGGAAGACTTCACCTATACGCTCGACAACATCCTTCGGCTGAACAAGACGCTCGGCGGGATCCATCAGTTCGACATCACGGGCCTTTACAGCGTCCAGAAGGACCATTTCACGAAAGACTCACTCTACGCGTCGAATCTTCCGTACCCGACGCAGCTCTGGTACGACCTCGGGTCGGGCACTGCCGGCAACGAAGTGAGTCGGATCTCGCAGTGGGCGCTCCAGTCGTACATGGCTCGCGTGAACTACACGTTGTTCGACCGCTACTCACTCTCGGGAACCGTTCGCTCCGACGGTTCGAGCCGTCTCGCGCCGGGCCATAAGTGGGCGACGTTCCCGTCGATAGGTCTCGCTTGGCAGGTCGGTGACGAGCCGTTCTTCCGGAAGTTCAGCTCGCTGAGCGCGCTCAAGCTTCGCGGCAGCTACGGATCGACGGGCAACACGGCGATCTCGCCATACCAGACCGAGGGCACGCTCCAGGCGCGCATCTACACCTTCGGCGGTACACGCGTTCAGGGCTACAAGCCGGGGTCGATCCCGAACCCGGACCTCTCGTGGGAGCGCACCGATCAGAAAGACGTCGGCCTGGACTACGCGCTGTTCAACAGCCGCATCTCCGGCACGTTCGACTGGTACAACATGAAGACGCACGACCTTCTGTTGACGGAGCTTTTGCCGGTGACGTCGGGCTTCAACTCGACGCTCCAGAACGTAGGGTCGACGAAGAACACCGGGTACGAGATTTCGTTCACGACGGTGAACCTGCAGAACTGGCGCGGCCTCACCTGGACGAGCGACTTCAACTGGTCCACGAACAAGAACCAGATCGTCGCTCTCGCCAGCGGCGCGACGTCCGACGCCGGCAACGGATGGTTCGTCGGGAGTCCGATCAACATCAACTCCGATCCGAACCGGCGGCTGTTCTACGATTACAAGTACGTCGGCGTCTGGCAGTACGCCGATTCCGTCGCCATGAAGGCGTTCAATGCCACCGGCAGCACGTTCAAGCCGGGCGATCCGCGCGTGGCCGACGTCAACAAAGACGGGAAGATCGACGCCAACGACCGCACGATCATCGGCGACAGCTACCCCGGTTGGACGGGCAGCATGTCCAATCGGATCAGCTACCACAACTTCGACCTGTCGGCCCTCGTGACGGCGAAGTGGAACTACACGTTCATCGACGGCACGCCGCGCAGCTACTTCGGCCGCTTCGGCAACATCGCCGACATGGACTACTGGACGCCGACGAATCCGACGAACAAGAACCAGGCTCCGACCACCGGCGGCGTGGACCGTCAGTACGCGGCGACGCGCCTGTACACCGACGGGTCGCACTGGCGCATCCGCAACATCACGGCGGGCTACACGCTGAATGCGCGCGACGCGCAGCGCCTCGGTCTGCACAGCCTGCGTTTCTACTTCACGGCGCAGGATCCGTACATCCACACGGACTACGTCGGCATCGATCCCGAGCTGGGCGGCGCCGTTCCGACGCTGCGCACGCTCCTCCTCGGCACGAACATCGTCTGGTAAACGACTCCCTATCACACACGAGACTATTCAGATGAAGCGCATACTGATGTCGACCGTGACGCTGGGGCTCGTTGCCGGAGCCTTCGGATGCGTCAATCTCGACGAAAAACTGATCACCGGCGTGAGCAGCGCGTACTACTCCACGCCCGACGGTCTCAACTCCGCGGTCATCGCCAGCTACGCCCAACTGCGCGGCTTCTACGGTCGTGAGCAGCTGCTGTCGCTCACGCAGGTGGGCACCGACACGTGGATGGCCGCCGACCAGTCGGGGTCCAACAACAAGGACTTCGATAACTACGGCGGCGGGTTGAACAGCACCGTCGCGCCACTCGCCAACACGTGGAACCCCGCGTATCAGGCGATCAACACGCTCAACGCGGCGCTCGATCGCGGGCCCGACGCGCAAGGCATCTCCGCCGCGCTCAAGAATTCGCTCCTCGGCGAGGCTCACTTCCTTCGTGCACTCAACTACTTCACGCTCGTGCAGCAGTTCGGCGACGTGACGCTCTCGTTGCACGAGAACAAGGGCGTGCAGCAGAGCGCCGTCCGCGATCCCGCGGCGGACGTGTACAAGGCGATCATCGCCGATCTCGATTCGGCGTTCACCATGCTCCCGGTAGCGCAGGCCGACTTCGGACGGGCGACGAAGGGCGCCGCGCAGGCGCTGCGGTCCAAGGTGTATCTCACCCGCGCATACAGGGATTACTCGCCGAACAAACAGGCCGACTTCCAGTCGGCGCTCACCGACGCGAAGGCGGTCATCAACTCCGGCACGTACACGCTCGAGCCGGTGTTCGCGAATCTATGGTGTGTCGCGCGCCCCGCCGATCCCGGCCGGACGGGATACTGTGAAAACACCGGCTATTCGGGAAACAGAAGCGAATTCATCTTCACCGTCCAGTTCGGACCGAACGGTCTCTACGCCGCGACGAACGTGGATGCCGACAACGAGTACAACTACCTGCACCTGATCTTCCTCGGGCAATACGACAACAACGGCGTCTGGATAGGAACACCGCGCGACGTGAACAACGGCCGCCCGTTCCGCCGCCTCATGCCGACACCATACGAACTGAGTCTCTGGAACAAGTACTTCAGCACACCGACGACCTCACCGGGCGCGAACGACATTCTCGACACGCGCTTCGACGCGACGTTCCAGACCACCTGGATAGCGACGGTGGGTGGCGTCAAGAACGCGGCCGGTTCGTGTGTAGCCGGAGGAGCGACGGAGAACTGCACGAGCAACGGCACGGTCAACGTCGGTGACACGGCAGCGGTGTACTACCCCTTCGGCGTGCCGCAGACGCTGCGTCAGGCCAAGCCGTTCATGATCCTCACGCCCTGCCCGACCGACCAGGTCGCGCAGCCGACCGCGGCGACCTATTGCGGCGATCGCAACAACGCGAACGACGGCCACTTCAACTGGCAGCGTTTCCCGTCGCTCAAGAAGTACCAGGACAACCTTCGCGCCAACCTCACGGCGCAGGAGGGCGGCAAGGTGGAGGCGATCATCCGCCTCGGCGAGATGTACCTCGTCGCCGCGGAGGCCGACGTCCAGCTCGGCAACACGGCCGAGGCGGCGCAGATGATCAACGTCCTGCACGTCCGCGCGGCGAGCGCGGCGCACAAGAACGACTACAACGTCACCGCCGCGCAGATGAACATCGACTACATCATGGAAGAGCGGGAGCGTGAGATGGCCGGGCGAGTTCACTCGCTGGTACGACCTCGCTCGCGTCGGCCCGCAGTATTTCCTGGACCGCGTCAAGAAGTTCAACCCGCACGCCGTGAACGTCGCGCTCAAGCACGCACTGCGGCCGATCCCGCAGTCGCAGATCGACGGGGTACTCATCGGACCGAAGTACCCGCAGAACCCGGGATACTGACCCGCATGGAAGGGATGAGCTCCACCGTCAGCAGCGCGCCGTACCAGGACGCCTCGCTGACGGTGGAGCAGCGGGTCGCCGACCTACTCTCGCGCATGACGCTCGAGGAGAAGGCGGCCCAGATGATGTGCGTCTGGCAGCAGAAGGCCACGACGCTGGTCGACTCGCAGGGCGAGTTCGATCCCGAAAAAGCGCGCGCCTCGTTCGCCCACGGCAACGGCATCGGACAGGTCGGCCGGCCGAGCGACGCGGGCGGCGGGCGAACGGCGCGCCAACAGGCCGACCTCACCAACGCCATTCAGAAGTTCTTTCTCGAGGAGAGTCGCCTCGGTATTCCGGTGATCTTCCACGAGGAGTGCTTGCACGGACACGCCGCGCCGGGCGCGACGAGCTTTCCGCAACCCATCGGACTCGCCGCCACATTCAACCCTACACTTATCGAATCGCTCTACACCATGACGGCGCTCGAGGCGCGCGTCCGCGGCACGCATCAGGCGCTCACGCCGGTGGTCGACGTCGCGCGCGACCCACGCTGGGGGCGCGTCGAGGAAACGTTCGGCGAAGATCCGTACCTCGTGTCGCGAATGGGAATCGCGGCCGTGCGCGGATTTCAGGGCGACGCGTCCTTCAAGGACAAGACGCGCGTCATCGCCACGCTCAAGCACTTCGTCGCGCACGGGGAACCCGAATCGGGGATGAACTGCGCGCCGGCCAACGTGTCGCTGCGCGTCCTGCGCGAGACATTTCTCTCGACGTTCGAGGCCGCGATCCGCGAGGCGGGCGCACTCAGCGTGATGGCCTCGTACAACGAGGTGGACGGCATCCCGTCGCACGCGAATCGTTGGCTCCTGCGCGACGTGCTGCGCGACGAGTGGGGCTTCGGCGGCTTCGTCGTCTCCGACTACTACGCGATCTGGGAGCTCTCCGATCGCCCTGAGACGCACGGCCACCACGTCGCGCACGACAAGCGCGAGGCCTGCGTCCTGGCCGTGCGCGCCGGCGTGAACATCGAGCTGCCCGAACCGGACTGTTACCTGCATCTGACGGACCTCGTTCGCGAGGGCGTGCTCGCCGAGCGCGACCTCGATGACCTGGTCGCCCCGATGCTGCGCGCGAAGTTCGCGCTCGGCCTGTTCGACGATCCGTATGTCGATCCCGACGAAGCGGACCGCGTCGTCGGCTGCGACGACCATCGCCAACTCGCGCTCCAGGCCGCGCGCGAGACGATCACGCTGCTCAAGAACGACGGCGACCTGCTTCCGCTCGACCTTCGGTCGGTGAACACGATCGCCGTCATCGGCCCGAACGCGAATCGCAGCCTTCTCGGCGGTTACAGCGGCGTTCCGAAGCACGACGTCAGCGTGCTGCAGGGCATCCGCGATTTCGTCGGCGACCACGCGCAGGTCCTCTACAGCGAGGGCTGCAAGATCACGCTCGGCGGTTCCTGGAACGCCGACGAAGTCGTTGCGAGCGATCCCGCCAAGGACCGTCGGCAGATCGCCGAAGCCGTGCGAGTCGCGAAGAAGGCCGACGTCATCGTGCTGGCCATCGGCGGCAACGAGCAAACGTCGCGCGAAGCGTGGAACCGGCGCCACATGGGCGACCGCGCGAGTCTCGAGCTGCTCGGCCGACAGAACGAGCTCGTCGACGCGATGGTCGCGACGGGAAAACCGGTGGTCGCGGTGGTCTTCAACGGCCGGCCGCTTTCATTCGTGCACCTCACCGAGAAAGTGCCGGCGATTCTCGAATGCTGGTATCTCGGGCAAGAGAACGGACAGGCCGTAGCGGGGACGCTGTTCGGCGAGAACAATCCGGGCGGCAAGCTGCCGATCACCGTGGCGCGATCCGCCGGGCACGTCCCCGCGTTCTACAACCACAAGCCGTCGGCGCGGCGCGGCTATCTGTTCGACGACGTCTCGCCGCTCTACGCGTTCGGCTTCGGGCTGAGCTACACGAGCTTCGCGCTGTCGAACGTTCGCCTCGACCACGCGGTGATTTCGCCCGACGGATCGACGACCGTTCGCGTGGACGTGACGAACACCGGACAGCGCGCCGGCGCCGAGGTGGTGCAGATGTACATCCGCGACGTCGTCAGCTCCGTGACGCGACCCGTGAAGGAGCTCAAGGGGTTCGCCAAGGTGCGGCTCGCGCCCGGCGAATCGACCACCGTCGCGATCCCCATCGACGCGAGCGCGCTCGCGTTCTACGACGTCGGCATGCGCCGAGTCGTCGAGCCCGGCGAATTTCGCGTCATGGTCGGCACGTCGTCGCGCGACGAAGATCTCACGACCGTCGTGCTCCGCGTCGACGGCGTACACACGCCGCATTCCTGAGAGGTCGCGACATGGCCGCGTCACGTTCCACGGAGCGACTCCCCTTCATCGAGAAGGCTGGATACAGCCTCGGCGACGCCGCGGCGAATTTCGTCTTCATGACGATGATTCTGTTCCAGCTGAACTTCTACACCGACACGATGGGCGTCGCCGCCGGCCTCGCGGGCACGATGCTGCTCGTCGGCCGGCTGTGGGACGCGTTCTTCGATCCGATGATGGGCGTGCTCGCCGACCGCACGAATACGCGCTGGGGCAAGTTTCGCCCGTGGGTGCTCTGGACCGCGGTGCCGTGGGCCGTCGTCATGGTGCTCGCGTACACCGTGCCGGGCTTCGGCCACGCCGGGACGATCGCCTGGGTCGCGTTCACGAACATCGCGCTCATGACGCTCTATTCGGCGAACAACACGCCGTACTCGGCGCTGAGCGGCGTCATGACGGGAGACTCGAACGAGCGCACGTCGCTCTCCTCGTATCGCTTCGTAGCTGCCATGCTCGCGCAGTTGATCGTCGGCGGTTTCACGCTGCCCCTCGTCGCCAAATTCGGGCACGGGAACAACGCGGTCGGGTGGCGCATGACGATGACGCTCTGGGCGGTCGTCTGCGTCGTGTGCTTCGTCATCACCTTCGCGACGACGCGCGAGCGCATTCAGCCGCCGCCGCAGCAGCGGTCGGACGCGCGAAGGGACCTCAAGAATCTGCTCGCCAACGGGCCGTGGATCGCGATGTTCGTGCTCACGCTCGCGCACTTCGTCTTCGTGGCGATGCGCGGCGGCACGATGTTCTACTACTTCAGCTACTACGTCGACCAGGCGCGCCTCGCCGAGTTCATCCAGCGCGTCGGGCTGCCGCAGGCGACCGCCGCCCAGCCCGACGGCGGACACTACGTGATGAACGTGCTCGGACTGATTCTCAATGCCGATCACACGAACGTCGCGTCGGTCGGGTTCAGTCTGTTCAACATCGCCAGCCAGACGATCACCGTCCTCGGCATCATCATGTCCACGTACCTCGCGAAGCGATTCGGCAAACGGGCCGTCGCGCTCGTGGGGTTCTCGCTCACGACGATCTTCCTCGCCGGCTTCATTTTGCTCCCCGCCGGCTCCATCGGGGCGACGTTCGGGCTCGAGCTCGTGCGCGCGCTGTCGTACGCGCCGACGATTCCACTCATCTGGGCGATGTTCGCCGACGTCGCCGACTACGCCGAATGGAAGACGGGCCGTCGCACGACGGGTGTGGTCTTCGCGACGATTCTCTTCGGGCTCAAGACCGGCCTGAGCCTCGGCGGAGCGATCGAGGGATGGCTCCTGTCCGGCTACGGCTATCGCGCGAATGCGACACAGACCGAGCACGCGCTGATGGGCATCCGGCTCACGGCGAGCGTGTATCCGGCGGTCTGCCTCTGCGTCGTCGTCGGTTGTCTCGTGTTCTATCGAATCACCCGCTCGGTCAACGAGCAGATGGCGACCGAGCTTGAACAGCGTCGCCGATCTTACGGCGGTGTGGCAGCGCCGGGAGCAATCGTCGGCGCGGAGGGATCCCTTGCTATCGTCAAATGATCGCCGCCTCGTGAGGCTCGCGCCGGCGTTGGCGCTCGCCGTCGGCGCGTGCACGCACCCCGGGATGACGTCGAGCGGCGGCGCGCCGTCGTCGCTCAAGGACGCGTTCGCGAACTCCTTTCGGATCGGCGCGGCCGTGAACGAGCGTCAATTCACCGGTCGCGACTCCGTCGGCGCGATGCTCATCGCACGCCAGTTCAACACGATC
The DNA here is from genome assembly GCA_963846925.1 of uncultured Gemmatimonadaceae bacterium. GTDB lineage: Bacteria > Gemmatimonadota > Gemmatimonadetes > Gemmatimonadales > Gemmatimonadaceae > JAQBQB01. The sequence goes on from CAWJXW010000011.1 coordinate 113,283, forward strand.
ACGCCGGAGAACGTGCTGAAGTGGGAGAACGTGCACCCGCGGCCCGGCGTGTACGACTTCTCGCCGGCCGACCGCTACGTCGACTTCGGGACTCGCAATGGGATGTTCGTCGTCGGCCACACGCTGGTGTGGCACAGCCAGGTGCCGCGCTGGGTGTTCCAGGACGCGGCGGGGAATCCCGTGGGCCGGGACACGCTCCTCGCCCGGATGCGCGACCACATCTTCACCGTGGTGGGCCGCTACAAGGGGCGGATCAAGGGTTGGGACGTCGTGAACGAAGCGTTGAACGATGACGGGTCTCTTCGCCGTTCGCCGTGGTATACGGTGATAGGTGAGGACTATCTCGTGAAGGCGTTCCAGTTCGCGCACGAGGCCGACCCGGATGCGCAGTTGTACTACAACGACTACTCGCTCGACAACGCGCCGAAGCGCAATGGCGCTGTCGCGCTGGTGAAACGCTTGCAGGCGGCGGGCATTCCGGTCTACGCCGTCGGCTCGCAGAGCCACGACAAGATGGACTGGCCGAGCGTGGCGCAGGTCGACTCGACCATCCGCGCGCTGAGCGACGCGGGCGTGAAGGTCAACATCACGGAGCTGGACGTCGACGTCCTTCCGCCGGCGACGCGGAGTCAAAGCGCCGACGTCGCCACGCGCGGGCAGGCGTCGGCGGCCGCGAACCCCTACGCGGCGGCGCTCCCCGACTCGGTGCAGCGCGCGCTCGCCGCGCGGTACGCCGACCTGTTTCGTGTTTTCGCATCGCATCGGAACGTCATCGACCGCGTTACCTTCTGGGGCGTCGGCGATGGCGACTCGTGGCTCAACAATTGGCCCGTCCCCGGACGGACTAGTTATCCGTTGTTGTTCGACCGCGCCGATCGCCCGAAGCTGGCGTTCGACGCGGTGATGTCGGTCGCCGCCCGCGCAGTCGCGCGGTAGGCGCCGCCCACTGGAGACGGCCAAATGAGAGACGCATTCGCGCCGGTCCTGAAGCAGAGCCTGTCCGACAAGCTCGCGCAGCGGATCCGCGGCATGATACAAAAGGGCGACTACGGACAGGGCGACCGCCTGCCTCCGATCATGGAGATGGCCAAGCGGTTCAGCGTCGGCCACCCGACGATTCGCGAAGCGCTCAAGAAGTTGGAGACGATGGGCATCGTCGAGATCCGCCACGGCTCGGGCGTCTACGTGAGCCGCAGCGAAGAGGTTCTCGTGCTGGCGAGCCCGGATTACCCCGGCACGGTCACCAAGAAGCTTCTCCTGGATCTCATCGACACGCGCATGCCGCTCGAGATGAAGTCCGTCGCCGAAGCCGTCAAGAACGCCACGCTCGACGATCTGGTCGAGATGCGACGGCTGCTCAAGCAGGCCGGCGACAACTTCGACAACGACGTCGTGCTGAACGAGACCAACATGGGGTTCCACCGCCAGATCGCCATCGCGTCCGGCAACACGGTGCTGCTCCAGCTGCTCGACGTGCTGCGCGATCTCTTCACCGAAGAGCAGCGCCTCATCCTCGGCATTTTCGGCTCGCGCGATCGCGACCACCGCGAGCACCTCGCGATCCTCGAGTCACTGGAAAACCGCGACGAAGCGGTCGGCGTCGAACGCATGCGGAAGCATCTGCAAGGCGTGGCCGACTCCATCCATCGGTGGGATCCGGACAACCATCCGGTGTCGTGATGGGCGCGGTTCCGCGATTTGCGGCCGCGCTGGCGGCTCTCGCCCTTGGCGCGTGCGGAGGCGGAAGCAGCGACTCCGGGACGACGACGCCTGGCGAGAAGACGTGCCAGCAGGACCCCACGCAGGCAAAGTGTATCGTGCCGACGACTTCGCTTCGCGGGCTGGCTTCAGCCAAGAGCCGTTCGTTCGGCGTCTCGGTCGACGCGACGTTCTTCGGCGCGAATCCGGCGGCGTACGACGCGGTCGTCGCGCGCGAGTTCAACCTGATCGTCGCCGGCAACGTCATGAAGTGGAGCTCGATCCACCGCGACTCGCGCTACTCGTATCGGTGGACGAACCCCGACTCGATGGTCACGTTCGCCCAGGCGAACGGCATGAAGGTGCGCGGCCACACGCTCGTCTGGTATCAGCAGAACCCCACGTGGCTCACGAACACGACCTGGGATCCTGAGACGCTCAAGGTCGTGCTCAAGGAGCACATCGACAGCGTCGTCGGCCACTACAAGGGGAAGGTCTTCGCGTGGGACGTCGTCAACGAGGCGTTCAACGACGGCACGGGCTCGCTGCGCGTGACCGGATCACCATGGGCAACGACCCTCGGCGCAGGCTATATCGATCTCGCCTTCCAGGAAGCGCGCGCCGCGGACCCGGCGGCGCTGCTCTTCTACAACGACTACAACCTCGAAACTCCTGGCTTGAAGCAGGACTCGGTCTTCGCGCGCATCAGCGGCATGAAGGCGCGCGGCATTCCGATCGACGGCATCGGATTCCAGGCGCACTTTCAGGTCAACGCCGACGCGACCGGTGTTCCGTCAAAAGAGACGCTCGTCGCGACGTTCAACCGCTTCGCCGCGCTCGGCCTCAAGATCCACGTCACGGAGCTCGACATCCGGGTCCGTACGCCGGGCGCGACGTCTGCCGAGCTGGCCGCGCAGAGCGAAGGCTTCACCAACATCACCGCCGCATGTCTCGCCGTGCCGGCGTGCGAAGCGATGGTCGTGTGGGGGTTGAACGACGGCGAGTCGTGGGTGAACACAACGTTCCCGGGGTACGGGCAAGCTCTGCTATTCGACGATTCGTACTCGAGAAAAGCGACGTATAACGCCGTGAGCTCGGTGCTGTCGGCGCCGTAGAGAACAGAACGCGTCGAGAGCGCGGAGGACCAAGGACCTGTGAGCTTGCGACGTGATGCCGGAACTTGCGCGCGCCTTTATCCATTGGTAAATGCTTAGCATTGGCGGCCGGCACAGTGCCGTGACGGCGCCTGATCCGACACTCCCGCATTCGGCCCAATGGTTTCCGAGATCGAACGCGGCGATGGCCGCGCGGTCGGACGGACCCGATTTCGAAGATGCGCGACGACGTGCCTTGTTGCGATCGCGCTGATCGCAATAGGAGCATGCGACTCCGTCTTGTCCGATCCCTTGAGGAAAGCACAACCAAGGGGCGCGCCGGGTGAGCTCGTCTGGCGGAATTCCGATGCTACGAATGGATGGGTCGCGGCGGTGGACGACCGCGCCGTCTATACGTTGAGCCTCGACCACGTCGTATCCGCGATCAACAAGACCACCGGTGCCACTCTTTGGCAAACACCGCTCACAACCTCGGTGCCGACGCGCAACGGCGATGGCCTCATGCTGTTTGGGAGCCGCCTGATTGTCGGAGACATCGATCTACTTGCGCTGGATACCAAATCCGGGACGCTCGCGTGGACCTATCGGCCCTCTGTTGGGGCATGGCCGGGGTTCGATAAGCAGACCGTGGACAACGGAGTCGTCTATTGCGGATCAGCCAGTGGACATGTCTTCGCCGTCGACGCGACCAGCGGCGTCGAACTCTGGGCTAGCGCGCTGTCCAGCGACACGGCGACGAACGTCTACAGGCCGCAGGTTTCCAACGGAGTGGTTTATGTCGGTTTCACGCGCTTCAACGTGGCCGCGCTCGAGCTCCGGGGAGGCGTTGCCGCACTCAGCCAACAAACCGGGCAGGTGTTGTGGGAGCAGATTCTACCTCATGGCGACTCGCTCGACAAAACCGCGGTGTTCAACGGCGTCTTCATAACGACGACACAAGTCGTGGCGCAGGCATCGGACGACATGATGTACGCGTTTGATCGCCAAACCGGTCAGCTGACTACGACGATACCGATTACGACATTTGAGACCGCGGCTTCTGGCAACCCGGGCTCGCCCGAGGACCTACCATCTTTTGCGACGTCGAGCGGAGTGTTTTTTACCGCATCGCCGACACTCCGGACCGTCACCGCGCTTTCGTCGACAGACCTTCACCATCTTTGGACGACGACGTTTCCGTGGGGATCGCCGATGAACATTGCTGCCGATGGCGATCGCTTGTACGCCGGCGCGGCAGGCGGACAGTTTGGGGCCTTCGACCTCAATGGCGCGCTGGTCTGGTCCGTTCAGCGCTTCGACCTGAGGCCGGACGGCCAGGAAGACCTGTTTTTCGCTCCGGCGATCGACGCGACCCAACTATACGTGACTGGGAAGCACGAGGTCTACGCCTTCAAGAAGCATTAGATCTCAGCGACTCAGTTCACGCGCATCGTCTTCTCCAGCCGTATGTCCGCCGAGGACGCGCCAACGCGCAACCGGACCGGTTCGGACTCCACCACCCACTCGATGCCGCTGCGCGTTCCAGTACGCGAGCGATTTGGCGGCGACTGGCATCGTGACCGTCTTCGTCTCGCCGGGCGCGAGCGACACTCTCGAGTAGCCTCGCAGGTCCTGCTTCGGCCGCTCGACGGACGACCCTTCGTGCCGCACGTACAGCTGCACGACCTCGTCGCCCGCGCGCGTGCCCGTGTTCGTCACGTCCACACTCACCGTGACCGATCCGTCCTTCGCCATCGACTCGGCCGACGTTCGAATGTTCTTGTACGCGAACGTCGTGTAGCTCAAACCGAACCCGAACGGATACAGCGGCGTGCCGTTGAAGAAGCGGTACGTACGCCCGGCCATCTTGTAGTCGTCGAACGGCGGCAGGTCGTTCACACTCTTGTAAAACGTCACCGGCAAACGGCCGGCCGGGTTGTAGTCGCCGAACAGCACGTCGGCGATCGCCGTGCCCGACGCCTGGCCCGGATACCACGCCTCGATGATCGCCGGCACGTGGTCCTGCGCCCAGTTCACGGCCACGGCGCTCCCGCTCATCAGGACGAGCACCGTCGGCTTGCCGAGCGCCGCGACGCGCTCCATCAACCGCTGCTGCGGCGCCGGAAGGTCGAGGCTCGTGCGATCGCCGCCGCGAAATCCGTCGATCTGCACGGGCATCTCCTCGCCCTCGAGGCGGGCGGTCAATCCGAGCACCAGCACGACGGCGTCGGCCTGCCGCGCCGCGTCGAGCGCCTCGGCTTCGAGCGCGTCGTGCGGCGCCGACCAGACGAATTGGAGATCGGCGAGGCCGTACGTCTCCTGCGCTTCGACGCGAACGCGATACGACCGTCCGCCTTGCAGCGCGAGCGGCGCGGCCTGCGAGAGACGAGCATCGGGAAACTCGCCGTCGTGCGACGGATACACCGACTGCGTGATCAAGCTGTCGTCGAGGTAGAGGCGGAACTTCATCGTACCGACGAGGCCGAGCCGGTACGTGCCCGTCGCAGGCGCGCGGAGCGTGCCGGACCATCGCACGGCGAAATCGTCCGGATTCATGTCGGCGCGCGGCGCGCCGTCCTTCCAGTTCGCGTCGACCGTCGGGTCGACGCGTGTGAACAGCGGCGCGCCGTCAAGCTGCTGCGACTTGAAGTACTCGGCGTCAGCCCCGGCGTGCCGTCGCGCGACGAGAGAGCCTTCGCCGGAACGACGTCCAGCACCGGAAAACCGTCCGCCAGATCCGATCCGACCGCGTACAGCACGCGCGCCCCGCCCTTCGCCAACGCCTCGCGAATGCCGCGCAGCGGCGTGATCGGATCCGACGGCATTCCGTTGTAGTTGCCGAGCAGCATTCGCCACTGATCGGCGTTGGGTCCGATCACCGCGACGGTCTTCAAACTCTTCGACAGCGGCAGCGTGTTGCGCTCGTTCTTGAGCAGCACGATCGACTCGCGCGCGGCGTGCAATGCGAGCGTGTGGTGCATCGGCGAATCCAGATCGCTGATCGGGATGCTCGCCCACCGCACCTTCGATTGGTCGTCGAACATCCCGAGCTTGAACCGCGCGAGGAACAAGTCGATACACCGACGTGTCGATCTGCGCCTCACTGATCAGCCCTTGATGGACCGCGTCCGGCAGACTCGGCGTGTACGTCCGCGAGGAGTTGGCCGACGTGATCGAGCACTCGAGGTCCGTGCCGGTCTTCACGCCGTCGGCCGCGGCTTGGGCCGGGGTGGCCGCGTACTTGTGCCGCCGATGGATGTCGTCGATCGCGCCGCAGTCGCTCACGATGTAGCCCGGGAACTTCCACTCGTCGCGCAGGATGTCGCGCAGCAGCATGTCGCTCGCGCACGCCGGCTTGCCGTCGATGCTGTTGTACGCGCACATGAGCGAGTAGGCGCCGCCGTCCTTGATCCCCATCTCGAAGTGCGGCAGGTAGCTCTCGCGCAGGTCGCGTTCGCTGACGACCGCGTCGAACGTGTGGCGCTCCGGTTCCGGGCCGCTGTGCACGGCGAAATGCTTCACGGTCGACACGGTCTTCAGGTACTTCGGGTCGTTCCCCTGCAACCCCCGGATGAACTGCACGCCCATCGTGCCGGTGAGAAACGGATCCTCGCCGTACGTCTCCTGGCCGCGACCCCAGCGCGGGTCGCGAAAGAGGTTGATGTTGGGCGACCAGAACGTGAGCCCCTGGTACCGCTGATGGCTGTCGTGGCGGATGTAGTCGTGATACTTGGCGCGCGCTTCGTCGGAGATGACGGTCGCGATCCGCAGCATGAGGCTGTCGTTCCACGTCGCGGCGAGCCCGATCGCCTGCGGAAATACCGTCGCGAGACCGGAGCGCGCCACGCCGTGCAGCGCTTCGTTCCACCAGTTGTATTCGGGTACGCCGAGCCGGGGAATTGCCGGCGCGACGTCGTTCATTTGCGCCACTTTTTCCTCGAGCGTCATCTGCGACACCAGGTCCTTGGCGCGCGCTTCGAACGTCAGCGACTGGTCGAGGTACGGCGGCGTGGCGCGCTGGGCCTGAACCGTGAGCGGCCACGCGAACAGCACGGTCATTCCAAATGCGCGGAGCGTCGAGCCGGGTCGTCTCATGTCGTGGAGAATCGGTAGACGGTCGTGGAGAGGAATTCTTCGCCGGGCCTGAGCACGGTCGACGGAAACTGCGGTTGGTTCGGCGAATCGGGGAAATGCTGCGTCTCGAGCGCGACCGCGGCGTGCCGAGGATAGACGTAACCGCCTTTGCCCGCTCGGCCGCGATCGAGCCCGTTGCCGGTGCACACCTGGAGCCCCGGCTCAGTCGTCGAGATCTCCAGCGTGCGACCGCTCGCCGGATCCCTCAGGCGAACCGCGAACGCCGGTACCCCGCGACGGCTCGGATCGAGCGAGTGATTGAGAACGAAATTGTGATCGTAGCCACCGGCGATCCGGAGCTGCTCGTCGTCTTCGATGCGCTCGCCGATACGGCGCGGTGTCAGGAAATCGAACGCCGATCCCCCCCCCGAACACCGCGGAACGCGCCCGTAGGAATCATTTGCTCGTCGACAGGCGTCACGTACATCGCGTCAACCTCGAGCTCGTGGCCGAGGATGTCGCCCGCGTCGTGGCCCGAGAGGTTGAAGTACGAATGCTGCGTGAGGTTCACCACCGTCGGCGCGTCGGTGACGGCGCTGTACGCCACGGTGAACGCGTTGTCGTCATCCAGAGCGTACATGACACGTGTGAGAAGCCGGCCGGGGTATCCCTGATCGCCTGCTTCGCTCTCCAGCGCCAGCACCGCGCCGGTCACGCCTCCGTGTTGAAACGGCGCGACCCGCCAGGTCTTGGCGAAGAAACCGCACGGTCCGCCGTGTATGTGGTGCTCGCCTTCGTTGAGCGGAAGCGTGTATTCGACCCCGTCGAGCGAGAACCGGCCGCCAGCGATTCGGTTCGCGAAGCGGCCGATCAATGCGCCCATGTATCGTGCGTCGCCCGCGTATTCCTCGAGGGAGTCGAATCCCGGAACGACGTCCGCGACGCGCCCGTCGCGATCGGGCACTCGGATCGACATGATCGTGCCGCCGCGCGCGACGAAGTCGATCTCGACACGGTTGCGATTCGCCAGTGTGAATCGTTCCCTGACCCCAGCGGCCGCGCTCACGGAGAGGCGTACGCGTACATGCCCAACATCGTACCGACGAAACCGCCCGCGTGCTTCGTGCTGAGGATCGTACCGTCCGCGTCGAGCAGCAACGGGATCCACTCGCCCGCGCGACGAGCGAAATAGAAATCGTACCGGCCGCCGCGCGCGTCGATCTTGAGAAAGACCGTGCCGCCTGGCGGCAAGCCGCGCGACGCGCTCGCGAGCACGCTGTCCTTCGCGCGCGCTCCATCGGACATCTCGACCCGCACGACGGTGGAATCTCCCGACCGCACGACGCCCACGAAGTAGTGATGCGTCTCGTTCTGGAACGCGACGAGACCCGCCTTGTCGCCCGGCCGCTCGGGATCGAACCGCATCGCCGTCGACGCGGTCGCCACGATGTGCTGCTGACGCCGCCCGACGAACGAGGGCTGCCCCGGTCCGCTGATGTCGTCGCCGCGCGCTTGAATCGTCAGCCAGCCCGGCGCGGACGTGAGATCGTACCACGGCTGGCGCACGGTCCGCATGAACGTCCAGTACTTCGCCAGCGACCGTTCGGAGAAGTCGTCGCGAACGCTGAAGTTGCCGCCGCCCATCGAAACCGGCGCCGTGCTCGCGGGCAGCTTCGGTCGCGTCAGCGCGTACGGCACCGTCTCGTTGCCCGATAGAATCACCGGCCAGCCGTCGACCCAACGCACCGGCAGCAGGAATGTCTCGCGTCCGATGTTGTACGTGTCGTTGGCGTAGGGCCGCGTGCCGAGGAAAACGGCCCACCACTCGCCGTTCTGCGTCTCGACGAAATCGGCGTGGCCGGTGGACGTCACCGGGAACGCGCGCGATGGATCGAGGTGACGCTGCGTGAGAATTGGGTTGCCGCCGTACGGCGTGTACGGCCCGAGCGGCGACGATGCGCGGAACACGACCTCGGAGTGTTGGTCCGCCGTGCCCCCTTCCGCGCAAATCAGATAGTACTGCCCCTTCACCTTGAGAATGTGCGGCGCCTCGATCCAGATGGGCTTCTTCGCGAGGTCCACTCCGCCGTTCACGATCACCGACCTCGGCCCCACCATCTTCTTGTTGGCGACGTCGTACTCCTGCACCCAGATCGCGCGGTGCCCTTCGTACAACGGCGCCTCCACCGGCGGACCGTTGTTCGTGATGTACGCTCGGCCGTCGTCGTCGAAGAAGAGCGAGGGATCGATGCCGTCGACCTCGCGCAACCAGATCGGATCGGACCACGGGCCGGCTGGATCCTTCGCCGTGACGATGAAGTTGCCGCCGCGATCGATGAGCGTGGTGATCATGTAGAACGTGCCGTCGTGGTAGCGGATCACCGGCGCGAAGATGCCGCGCGAGATTCCCGCGCTGTCCACGTGCAACTGCGACGGCCGATCGAGCACGCTCCCGATCTGCGTCCAGTGCACGAGATCGGTGCTGCGGAAGATCGGGACTCCCGGGTAATAGACGAAGCTCGACGTGACGAGGTAGTACGCGTTGCCCGCGCGCGTGATGCTGGGATCGGGATAGAAGCCGGCGAGAATCGGATTGAGAAATTGATCCGGGCGCGGCGTGAGCGTCTTGTAAACGCTGTCGTGTCCTTCGTACTCGAACCAGTCGAAGCGGGCGAGCGGCGGCGTGCGTCGAGCGTTGGCCGGCGCGACGTCCCCGTCCGCGCTTCCTTGGCGAACACCGCCGACGGGCGTCTGCTTGGTCGGCGTCCAGCGGTTGAAGCTCTCCGGCGGACCAAGGTACGACGGCGGGATCGATCGCGGAGAGATGATGAGTCGTTGCAGCACGACGCCCGGGTCGACCATCCAGAACCTGAGCACGTGTCGCCCCGGCCGCGCGAGCATGTGCGACGACACCGCCTCGAGAACGTTGTTCGCGACGGCGCGCTCCCACGTCCGCTGCGTGGTGTCGGCCCACGCGTTCACCATTTGCGGCGGCTCATCGTCGATCGAGATCGCGTACCGCAGTCCGGTCGCCGAACCCGTGAAGTTGAGCGTCGGCGAGAGGTAGGCGTGCACCTGCACCGTGCCACTGTCGAACATGAACAGGTCGTACTCGAGCCGCGGCGAATTGCCGCCCGGCGTCACGCTCGGCGACGTGACCGGAATGGGCGTGATCGCGGCTCCGGTGCGGCCCCCCCCGAGGCTCGGCACGCGGAGCCAGTTGAATGGAGTGGGCGCTACCTCGCGCGAGAAATGTTCGGCGTCGATCGCGATGAGGCCATTGGTTTCGATGAAACCGGAGACCGAGTCTCGCGCCGGGAAAGACGGATTGTCGACCGGTGCCTGCACGACGGTTTTCGCGCCCTTCGGTCCGGTGATGGTGATGGGCACGCGATTCGCGCCCGCGGGCGCCTTCTTCCAATCGACGCTGACCGAGAGGCGTGTCTCCTTCGTGATGACGCCCTTGGCGGGCGACACGACGATCCACCGTTCCGCCGCCGACGCCGTGAACGCGAACGCGGTCTTTCCTCGATCGTAGACGTCGATGTGGTAGGTCGGTCGCGTGTACGGGTCGAACGGCGGCAACGAGAGCTCGCGTGAGGCGACGAGCCCGCGCGGCGGCGGCGCGCGGTTCTCCTCCACCACCGCGACGCCCATCTCGGCTGCGATGGGCAGGGGGATTGTATCGACGCGCGGCATCACGTTCTTGCGGGGCTCCTGCCAGTACGTGTAGCCGATGTGCGTCTGGTCCATCATGTGGTCCCACTTCCCGCCGGCCAACTTCGTGTTGTAGTAGCTGGTGATCGCGGCGTCCTTGTCGAACAGCCGGCGCGCGCTGTCGGCGAGATCGTTCGTCGCCGCACGCCACTGCCCGGCGTACATGCGGTTCCGCGCCACCGTGACGTACAGCTTGTTCAGAGTCGCCGCGGCCTCGATCGGGTGCAGCACCAGCTCGTAGTACGCGTCGTGCGCGCTCGGCGGCAACTTGGCTTCGGTTTTCGTCGCCACCGAAAGCAGCGAGTCGTACGACGCGACGACGCGCTCCGCCTCGCGGTAGTTCGTCAGGCTGTAGGTGAGCGTGTCGAGAAGCTCCGGCTTGCGCCGGCCGGCGAAGTCCAGTGTCTTCGAGATGATCTCACCGATTTCCGTCGATCGCTCGGGGCCGAACTGCTGCGCGGCCCAGCGACGCGTGTACGCCGGAAGGCTCGCGGCTGGAATGCGGTTCGGGTTCCACGCGTAGTCGAGGAAGAACGAGATCGGGAATTCCATCGGCTTCAGGTCGCCGACGTTCACGATCCAGATTCGGCGCGCGCCGTATTCGTACGCGAGGTGCATCTGGTCCCAGACGCGCCCGATCGGATTCGTGTTGATCCACTTGTAGTTCCGCGGCCCGCCGACGTAGTCGAAGTGGTAGTAGATGCCGAAGCCGCCGGCGCGCGCGGTGTCGGCGCGCGACGGAAGGCGCCGGATGTTTCCCCAGTTGTCGTCGGAAAAGAGCAGCGTGACGTCGTCGGGGACGCGCATGCCCTTGTCGTAGTAGTCCTGCACTTCCTTGTAGAGCGCCCAGTCCTGCGGCGTCTCCGACGCCGGCTTCTTCGTGACCGACTCGATGATCGCGCGCTGATCGCGCACGATGCGCTCGAGGAGCTGGATGTTGCTGCCGGTCGTCATCGGCATGTCGCCGTCGCCGCGCATGCCGACGGTGACGATGCTCTCGTGCGTCCCCATGTTGCGGATGCCGTCGGCCCAGAACGCGCGCAGGGTCGAGTCGTTGTGCTCGTAATTCCACTCGCCCTTGCCGTAGCGCTTCCATTCCTGCTGCGCGCGGAGCATCGGCTCGTGGTGCGACGTCCCCATCACGATGCCGTAGTCGTCGGCGAGCTGCGGGTCGACCTTGTCGTCGTCGTTGAACGCGTTGCCCCACATCGCCGGCCACAGGTAGTTGCCCTTGAGCCGCAGGATCAGCTCGAAGACCTTTTCGTAGAACTTGTGGTTGATTCCGCCGAACCGCTCTTTCGCCCATCCGGTGAGGGCCGGCGCTTCGTCGTTGAGGAAAATCCCGCGGTACTTCACCGCCGGCTCGCCGTCGCTGTGCGCGCCGGGCAAGAACATAGAGGTCCGCCCGATGGCGTATGGGCACGTCGGCCCACCACGTCCACGGCGACACGCCGATCGACGCCGAGACGTCGTACAATCCAAAGATCGTCCCGCGCTTGTCGCTGCCGGCGATGATCAACGCGTGATCGACGTCCGCCGTCGGTCGTTCGACGATTTGAATGAGGAACGTCTCCCAGTGCCCCGCGACGCGTGAGACGTCGAGCTTGTGGTCGCGGACGAGCTGGTCGATGAACGCGTTGTGCCCCAGCGTGCCGGCGACGATCACCGTGCGTGCGCGCGCCGGAATCGCCGAGTCGACGGTGACCGCGGGCGCGCCGCCACTCACGTGTCCGAGGTCGCTCGCCAGGTCGCGCGCGGCGCGCTGGACGCCGGCGAAGTCCGCGGGGCTCACGACGAGGCGCGTCGCGTGGTTGGCTGCGATGAGCGGGAATCGCCCGGCTCCTTCGACCGGAGTTACATATGGAAGTGGCGCCGCTTGGGCCCCCGCCGCTGCCGACGCACCTATACCGGCCACGCTGGCGAGAGATAGGGTCACCAGATGTCTTTTGGCGCGCCAAACAACTCCGCAACCCTTTGTCATTGAATCAGATCGAGCCCCTGTGATGGGGGCGCTGGATCGGTTCCCGCCGGGTGGGTCGACACATAAATGACCCCCGCCGCATGCCCGATTCCCCACCGCCCGGTGGCCGTCACACCGTCGTAAAAGCGCATGTAAACGATGGTGTTTGCCGCGATCTCGCGCAACGTGTCGGTCCCGCCGAGCCGCGTGTTGTCCAGGTAGACCAACACCTCGCTCGGCGTCTGGAAGCTGTCCGTCCCGCGTGCCTTCAACCAATTCGAGCGCAGCGCCTCTACCGCGTCGTACGCGGTGGTGAAATGACTCTCGGCGATCTGCTCCTTGGTCAACGTACCGTGATCGCGAACTTCGCCCGTCTTGAGACGGGAGGCGCAACCGCTGACAAGAACGGCCGCGGCCAGCGCCACGAATCGTGCGATTTGTCGCATCAATGCCTCCGGCCGGGTGGACGCCGGTGATGGGCCGCCACCTGGCGACCGCTCGACTCAAGCTGTCGCGACTCGCCACGATCTGCAAGAATCCGGCGGCTCCCGCGTCGCGTCAGCTCGGGGCGCTCTCGCGGAACGGCGCCCACCATCATGCGAACGGGGATGCCGCCGTTCCGCGTCGCGAAGCTTTCGCGCAGTTCCAACCCGATCTGGCTCTCGAGCCGCCGATCGGCAAGAAGAAATCCGACCGTCCATCCCGCGAGCTTCGCCCGCGCGACGTTACCGAGCTGGGCATAGAGATTCCGGAGACGATCACGCTCGCCGACGCGCACGCCATAGGGCGGGTTCGAGACGAGCCAACCGTCGCCTGGCGGCGGCTCGAGCGCGGAGATCGGCGCGACGGTGAACGCGACGTCGCTCTCCACTCCGGCGCGGGCCGCGTTCGCGCACGCCGCGTCGATGGCGCCCGCTGTCGCGGTCCGACGCCGCGATGGGCGCGGCCGCCCCTGGCAACTCACCGGAGCGCGCCTCGTCGACGAGCCTTGCCCACATACTCGCGTCGAACTCTGGCCAGGTTCGAAAGCTGAAATCACGATTACGTCCGGGCGCGATTCGTCGCGCCATCCACGCCGCCTCGATCGCGATCGTCCCCGAGCCGCACATCGGATCGACGAGCGGCGCGTCGCCCGGCCAGCCCGCGCCGAGTAACATGGCGGCGGCGATCGTCTCGCGAAGCGGAGCCTTGGCGAGCTGCTGGCGATAGCCCCGACGGTGCAGCAGCGCGCCCGACGTGTCCGCGCTCACCGTGCACACGTCGTGAAAAAGGCGGACGACGAACAACTGCTCCTGGTCCGCATCGCCCCCTTCCCCGCCTTCGTCCGCTTCATCCGGCGATTTGCTCGTGACGACCTTTACGCCGGGCACGCGCCGCGTGACAGCGTCGGCGAGTCGCTGTGCAACCGCGTCACTGTGGTAGAGCTTCGACTTCTTGCACGTGACGCGAAATCGAACCGTGGATCCCGGCGTCAGGAAACGATCCCACGCCACGCGCCGAGCCGCGAGCTCCAGCTCGAAGAACGCGCTCGCCTTGAACTCGGCGACTCGCACGAGCACGCGGCTCGCCGTCCGCAACCAGAGATTCGCGCGGGCCACCGATTCCATCGATCCGCGCCAGGAGACGCCGCCTTCTCCGACCGTTGGGCGCACACCCAAAGCCACCGCCTCACCGGCGCAGATCGCTTCGAGGCCGGGAGCGGTGACCGCGAACGCATCGACGCGGTTACGCTGGTGTATGACAGTCACGGACCCAACATACCGCATGAGAACTTCTTTCGTCGTACTCGTCGCCGCGCTCGCGATCGGAGCGTGTGCCCATAGCTCCTCCGCCCCGGCGACGCCATCCCGCCCGGTCGATGCGTTCGGAACGTTGAACGGCGCGCACATCGAGCTCACCGCGGAGGGTGGAATCGCGGCGCTCTCGACGACATGGCGCGCCGCGCACGACGACCGGTCCTTCGCCTATTCGCGCCGGCATCTCTGCGGTCCGACCTGCCCCGCCCCGATGGATTCGGCCTCCGGAGTCATGTCCGCCGTCGCCGCGGACTCGCTTTTCAGCGTCGTCTGGAGCCTGACGCCGGCGCAGCTGCGCGACGACTACGGCACGACACGCGGCGCGGCGGACATGTTCGAGTACACGCTGCGCGTCACCTTCGAGGGCGTCACCAAGACGGTTCGCGCCGACGACGGCACGATGCCCGCCGAGATGCGGCAGATCGTCGCCATTCTTGGCGGCACGATCGACTCTGCGCGGGCGCACGCCAAGCCCTGACCGCCGGCAGCGCGCGCCGAGTGGTTTGAATTATCATTGGTCGTCTCTCCGGCGACCGAATGCGCGCGCTCCAGTACCTCTCCGACCTCTACAACTACAACACTCTCCGTGAATGGATGACGGCGGCGATCGTCGCCGTCGTCGTGTTCGTGGTCGGAATCGCGCTGCGCGGGCTGCTCGTCAAGCGCGTCGGCGCGATCGCCGCGCGCACCACGACCCATGTCGACGACATGGCCGTGGAGTTGATCGCCAAGACGCGGGCGTGGGTGATCGCCGTCTTCGCGTTGATGTCGGGCGTCGCGCAGCTCACGCTGCCGCCGCGCATCGAGTTGGTCCTCGGCCCGTTCGGCAAGCTCGTCTTCCTCTGGCAGACGGCCCTCTGGGGCGCGGCGGCCATCGCGTTCTGGGTCAAGCACTACGCGATGAACCGCACGGCGAGCAACGACCGCGCGAGCGTCACGATGATCAGCGCGATGGGCGTCGCCGCGAAGGTCCTGCTCTGGACGCTGGTCGTGCTCGGCGCGCTGGAGTGGGCCTTCGACCTGCACGTCACGACGCTCATCACGGGCCTCGGCATCGGCGGCATCGCGATCGCGCTCGCCGTGCAGAACATCTTGGGCGACGTCCTCGCCTCGCTGTCGATCGTGTTCGACAAGCCGTTCGACGTGGGCGACTCGATCGGAGTCGGCGACGTGACGGGCGTCGTCGAGCACATCGGCCTCAAGACGACGCGCGTGCGCAGCATCACCGGCGAACAGGTGATCATCGGCAACGCCGATTTGCTCAAGAGCCGGCTCCACAATTTCAAGCGGATGTACCAACGCCGCGTGGTCTTTCGTCTCGAGGTGGCATTCGACACGCCGCCCGACGCATTGCAACGCCTGCCGTCGATCGTCGAGCAGATCATCACCGCGCAATCGCCCGTCAAGTTCGACCGATGCCACGTGGCCGGCTTCGGCGACGCGTCGATCCGCATCGAAGCCGTGTACTTCGTGCTCGATCCGGACTACAAGCGATACATGGACATCCAGCAGGCGATCAACCTCGAGGTCATCCGCCGGTTCGCATCGGAGAACGTGCAGTTCGCGCTCCCCACGCGCACGGTGATCCATCAAGGCCCGATGGCGACGAAGCTCGCCGTGACCAGCGCGGAACCCAAAGAGCCAGACAGCTAGTCGGCTGGACAGCAGTCGGCTGGACAGCTAGTCGGCTGGACAGCACCGGCACGGCCATCAGCCGTCAAGCCGTCAAGCCGTCAAGCCGTCAAGCCGTCCGGCTGTCCCGCATCAGTGACCTCCGGATAGCTCCGCTCCACGCGAGAGATCTCTTCCGCCTGACCTGGCGACAACACCTCGTCGGGATCCAGACACCAGACGCCCTCGAGCAATCCCTGGCGGCGGAGCACCTCGTGAATTCCCGGAATGCAACCGGCGAACCCGTTGGCGGCGTCGAACACCGCGGCGTTGGCGTCGGTG
The DNA here is from genome assembly GCA_963846925.1 of uncultured Gemmatimonadaceae bacterium. Classification (GTDB taxonomy): domain Bacteria; phylum Gemmatimonadota; class Gemmatimonadetes; order Gemmatimonadales; family Gemmatimonadaceae; genus JAQBQB01. The sequence continues at coordinate 129,575 of CAWJXW010000011.1, forward strand.
AGCGCGGCGCCGTGTGAGAGCAGGGTGGGACCGTATTCGCCGGACGCCCGCGCATCCTTGATCGCCGCGAGCAGCGCGACGGCCCCGCGCGTCCACACCGCCCACTGGCCGAGCAGCCCGCCGTCGATCCATCGCAGCACGGTCGTGCCGCCGACGCTGATCGGAAACGGCGTGAGCAGATCGGCGACGATGTTGTCGTCGTTGCCAGTGTACAGCGCGACGTCGTCCCTGCCCGCCTCGACGACAGCCCGCACCACATCGATGGTCTGATAGCGATTGAACGGCGCGATCTTGATCGCCCAGACGTTCGGAATCTCTGCGAACTCACGCCAGAACCGATACGAGAGCACGCGCCCACCTACGGCCGGCTGCAGATAGAAGCCGAACAATGGAATGACTTCGGCGATCGTGCGGCAATGCGCGAGCAGCTCGTCGTCGCTCGCGTTTCCGAGGCCGCCGAGGCTGAGAAGCCCGGCGTCGTAGCCGAGTGCCGCGGCCAGCTCGGCCTCGCCGGATGCCTGCGCCGTCGGTCCGCAGACGCCGGCGATCATCGCGAAGGGTCTGTCGGTTTCGGCGTTGGCGCGCGCCTCGTCGATCGCCAGCTCGAGCACGGGACGGAGGAGACCGACTCCCGAGTCTCGGATGGCGAACTGCGTCGTGTGCACGCCCACGGCCACGCCGCCTGCGCCGGCGTCGATGTAGTAGCGCGTGAGCCCACGCTGGCGCGCTTCGTCGAGTGAGCGCGACTCGGTGAGCGCGAGCGGATGCGCCGGAATCACCTGTCCGGCACGAAGATGCTCGCGCACGCTGTGCGCGGGCGCCGCGGCCGCCAAGGGCTTGGCGCTCTTAGAACTTGCCATCGCGGGTCTCGAACTTGGTCGGTTTGCCGAGCAGCGGCCCGCCGCGCTCGACCCAATCGGCGACCCATCCGCGCAGCTCGTCCACGCCGACCGACACCGGCGCGAACGAGGATTGAAGCCGGCTCGTATTGCTCAGCAGCGCGTCCGCTCGCTCCGAGCCGGTGAAGCGCGGCGCCTTTCGGAAACGCTCACCGAACCACGCGGCGAGATCGCGAACGGACAACGTCTCGCCTCCGGTCAGGTTGAGGACGAACGGCGGCGCGCTGGCGAGCGGCAGGGACTCGAGCGCTACGCGGTTGGCGTCTCCCTGCCAGATCACGTTCACGTAGCCCATCTCCACCGGAACCGGTTCCGAGCGAAACACCTTGACCGCGATGTCGACGAGCACGCCGTACCGCAAATCGATCGCGTAGTTGAGTCGCAGGATCGCCACGCGCGTCCCGTTCGCGCGCGACGCCATCTCGAACATTCGCTCGCGCGCCAGGCACGACGCCGCGTACTCGCCGACTGGCGCGAGCTGGTCGGTCTCGCGCGATCCGCCGGATTCGATCGGGGTTAGCGCGTACACGTTCCCCGTGGAGAACGCGACGATGCGCGAGTCTCGGTAGCGATCGGCGCAATACGCCGGTACGAGGGCGTTCATTCCCCAGGTCAGCTCGGGCGCGTCGGTCGTTCCGAACTTCTGCCCCGCCATGAAGATCACGTTCGGCGCATCGGGCAGCTTCATCACCGCGTCGCGATCGAGGAGATCCGCGGAAACGGTCTCCACGCCGGCCTCTTCGAGGTGCCGTCGCGCCTCAGGCGACGACCAGCGCGACACCGCCATCACGCGCCGAGAGTCGCGGGCGGCGCGTCGCGCCATCCGGGCGAGCGTCGGTCCCATCTTGCCGCCCGCGCCGAGCACCACGACGTCGCCCGGACAGGCGGCGAGCGCCGTTTCGGTCTCCGCCCGCGGCGAGGAGAGCGCGTCGTCGAGCTCGGCTTCGGTCATTTGCTATGCGGCGCCTCTCTCCACCACTGCCCGCTCCGCGTGGCGCTTGATGCGGACGACCATCGCGTTGAGTCCTACTTCGCGCCCGGACAGACCGATTCCCTCCATCACGTGGTGCACGAAGTCGCTCGGAATCGCCAGTGTCGTGTCCGGTGGCTGGTCGTTGATCGCGGAAAAGAGAATGGCAAGAAACGCGGCGACGGTCGGCGATTGCTTGACGTCGAGCTCGGCGTAGAAATGCAGCTTCCCGTCGCGGAATTCCGGGTAGAGCTCCACGGGCGTCTGGCACTCAGGCACCGCGAATTGTGCCCGATCCAATTCCCGAAAGCGTTGCGGGACTGGCTCGAGCTTCTTGGAGTAGTAGACCAGGGTCTGCATCTTTTCCTCGCGACTCATCGCGCGAAATCGCGACAGCACGCGCTCGATGGTGGGCGGCAGCCGCTTCGCGGACGCGGGAAGAGACTCGGGAGGAACGTCGTTCATCGTCCCGGATTCAATTGCGGGCCTTGGACGGCGTCAAGCCGCGTCGACGGTGCTGTCGCCGCGATTCACCGATGGCACAACACGACAGGGGAAGCTGACATGCCGACACGCGGCGCGAAGGCACGATGGGAAGGTGGACTCAAGGGCGGCACGGGAACGTTCAGCACCGCGACCGGCTTGAGCGCCGAATACTCGTTCAGCTCGCGGTTCGAGTCAGGTGAGGGGTCGAATCCCGAGGAAATGCTCGCCGCCGCCGAGGCGGCGTGCTACAGCATGGCGTTCAGCGGCGCCCTCGAGCGAAACGGAACACCCCCGACAAGCGTCGACACGTCCGCCAAGTGTACGGTCGAGCGGGTGAACGACGCGTTCACGATCACGCGGATCGAGCTCGAGGTGAACGCGGTTGTGCCGTCGATCGACGACGCGACGTTCCAGAAGATCGCCGCGCAGGCGCGCGACACCTGCCCCGTGTCGCGCGCCCTCAAAGGCAACGTCGACATCCAGCTCAACGCGAAGCTCGCGTCGTGACGGGGGGCGATCGCTTGCGACGGGCCGCGTTCGGCGGCAGCGTTACGCGAGCGCAATCAACACACCTTTACCGCTGATGCCATGACAACCACCGCCGCACGCACCGTCACCTACTACAAGTGGGACGAAATCCCGCGTGAAACAGTGTCGCCGTTGCTCGACCGGAAGCTCATCACCGGCGACCGGATGATGCTCGCCCACGTCTACCTGAAGAAGGGCTGCATCGTTCCCAAGCACACGCACGAGAACGAACAGCTCACGTACATCCTCGAGGGCGCGCTTCGCTTCTGGATCGGCGAGGACGAGTCACAGGAGCTCGTGGTGCGCGCGGGCGAGGTGCTGCACATCCCGTCGATGGTGCCGCACAAAGCCGAGGCGCTCGAGGACACGCTCGACGTGGACATTTTCGATCCGCCGCGGCAGGACTGGCTCAACAAGACGGACGCGTACCTCCGGAAATAGCCCCCGGCCTGTACATGGACCTCGGGCTCAAGGACAAGACCGCGCTCGTCGTCGCGGCGAGCAAGGGTTTGGGTCGCGCCGTCGCCGAGGAGCTCGCGGCGGAAGGCGCGAACCTGATGATCTGCGCGCGCAATCGCGACGTGCTGGAGGCCGCGCGCGACGAGATCGCGAAACAGACCGGCGCGGACGTGCGCGCCACGACGGCCGACGTCTCGCAATCGGAGGGCATCACCGCCGTCTCGAGCGCAGCCCTCAGCGCGTTCGGCCGCGTGGACATCGTCGTCACCAACGCCGGCGGCCCGCCGGCGGGTGTCTTCGAGATGCACGACTGGGCCGCGTGGCAGCGCGCCGTCGATCTGACGCTGCGAAGCGCCGTCGAGCTGACGCGCGTCGTGCTGCCGGGCATGCGACAGCGGCGATGGGGACGCGTCATCCACATCACGTCGATCGCCGCCAAGCAGCCGGTCGACAATTTGATTCTCTCGAACAGCATTCGCGCCGCGGTCACCGGCTTCTCGCGGACGCTCGCCAACGAGGTTGCCGCCGACGGCGTGACGGTCAACACGCTCGTTCCCGGCTACACGCGCACCGAGCGCGTCGAAGAGCTGGCCGTCGCGAACGCGACGAAGGAGAGCACCACGCCGGCGGCGATCATGGCGCGCTTCGAGCGGGAGATTCCGATGCATCGCCTCGCCGAGCCCCGCGAGTTCGCCGCTCTCGCCGCGTTCATCGCGTCGGAACGCGCGAGCTACATCACCGGCCAGTCGATCGTCGTCGACGGGGGTTGGATCCGATCGTTGATGTAGGCGGTCGGACCGGTGGACCGGTGGACCGGTGGACCGGTAACAGCTAACCGCGTTTTTGTTGTTCCGGTCTACCTGTCCACCCGTCCACCTGTCTACCCGAAATACCGCGCCGTCCACGCCGACCCGGCGGGCTGCTCGAAGCGCGTCCGCCACGCCGACGCCGCGCTCACGCCCGTGTCGAACACCGGCGTCGTCTTCGCGACGTCGCCGCGCTTCACCTGCTCGACGAATTGGTCGCGCGACGCGGTCTCGATCCCGCTGGCCGTGCGATAGAACACGCGACCGCCGCCCACGAGGCGCGAGCCGATACTCCGCTCGAGTTGCTGGAGCGCGCGGAACAATCCGTCGATGGAGCAGCCCGACGCGTTCTCGGCGTTCACGTCCACGCCGATCGCGAGAAATCGCTTGTCGCGCCAGTCCCGCGCGCAGACAAGCGGAACACCGTGCGCCTTCCAAGCGGCGAGAAAGTCGTCGACCGTCCCCAACACCGCCGCCTCGGCGTCGCCGGACAGCTCGCGGTCGCTGGCGAAGACCCAGAGCCGCGCCTCATCTGGAAGTCGTTCAAACGGGACAATTGGCATCGTCTTGGAAAGATAGACGAGGCTCCGAGCAACAGGCCTGGGGTTGCGGCCGTCAGCCGAGAGCCGAGGCAGTTCCGGCAGGGGGCGTCACGATACGACGCCGCACGACGACGATCGTGATGTTGTCGCTTCCACCGCGATCGAGCGCCAGGTCGAGCAGCGACTTGCAGACGTCTTCCGAGCGCGGATTGTCGGCGATCTTCCTCGCGATCTCCTCGTCGGACACGTGCTTCGTCAGGCCGTCGCTGCAGAACAGAGAGCACGGAACCGAAGCGATCGATTCGCACGCGCGTCACTTCGGGGATCGCCTCCTCTGCGTCCCCGCCGACGGCGCGCGACAGCACGTGTCGGTACGGCGACGAGGCAAGTCTTTCAGCCGGCATTACACCCTGGTCGACCAGCTCCTGCGCCACGGTTTGGTCGCGCGTCACCTGCGTCAGCTTGCCGTCCCAGTAGTAGTACGCGCGGCTGTCCCCGAGTTGCACGACGTAGAGAAATGGCCACACGACGATGCCCAGCGTGAGCGTGGTGGCCATGGGCTTCGGGCCGCCTCGCTGCTTCGCCTCGGCCCGCACGGCCTGGTGCGCCTCCATCACGGCGCCGCGCAGCGACTCGAGAAAGACGTCCTCCTCCATCGACCCGGCATCATGGTACGACTGGAGGCTCGACGAGACGTAGCGCATGATCGTCTCGGTCGTGATGCGCGACGCCTGCCCGCCGTCGGCGTTGCCCCCGACTCCGTCCGCGACCAGCGCGATCGTCGCCCGCCATTCCCCGCGCAGTGGGAGCCGGTCCACGTTGGGGAGACTCGTCGCGTGGACGATCACCTCGGGGTGCACCGTGCAGGCGAGGAAGTGATCCTCGTTCTCCGTCCGCTTCTTTCCCGGGTGTGTCAGCCCGAAAAGGTCGATCTCGTCGTTGCGGACGCGCTGACTCTGATGCGCGTTGGTGGTGAACATCTCGGCGACCTTCATCGAGCCTCCCACGTGCGCCTGGCCTGCGCAGAGTACGAGCAAGAGTTGGTCCGCCTAGCATGTCCCGCGCGGCCACGGTGGGCAAGGTGCGCTCGGCAGACCGCCGCCAACGAAATCCCTTGCTGGAGCGTTCGCCGAGAGCTAGGGATTAGTCTCTCTTCCGCTCACGACACCCTTCGCCACGCTCTCATGTCCACGACAACGTACGATCGGCGCGCGTTCATGACGTATTTCGGCTCGATCGGGCTCGGAAGCACGCTCCTTCCGGGCGTCCTCTGGGCGCAGGCGGCCCAGCAGCAGGGAAACGCGATCACCGCCGAGCAAATCGCGGCCGCCGAGGAGGTGGCCGGGCTCAAGTTCTCGGACCAGGAGCGCGCGGACATGGCCGACGGGCTCAGTCGCGCCCGCAACGCGATCGGCACGCTGCACAAGGAACCGCTCGACATGAGCATGTTCCCGACGATCGTCTTCGACCCGCTCCCCGTGGGCAAGGAGCTGCCGAAGAAGGCGAAGGAACCCACCACGCGCGCCAAGGTGCCCGTGATGGCACGGCCGGGCAGCCTCGACGAGCTGGCGTACGAGCCGGTGACACACCTCTCGGAACTGGTGCGCACGCGCAAGGTGAAGCCGTCGGAGCTCACCGACATGTACCTGTCGCGGCTCAAGCGGTACGACCCGCAGCTCCACTTCGTGATCAACCTGACCGAAGAGCGCGCGCGCAAGCAGGCGTCCGTCCTCGATTCAGAGATTGCTCATGGCCACTATCGCGGTCCGCTGCACGGCATCCCGTGGGGCGCGAAGGATCTGCTCGCCGTGCGCGATTACCCAACGACGTGGGGCGCGGGATTGTATCAGGATCAAAAGTTCGACTATGACGCGACGGTCGTAAAAAGACTCGACGACGCCGGCGCCGTGCTGGTCGCCAAGCTCACCCTCGGGTCGCTCGCGCAGGGAGATCGGTGGTGGAAGGAGCGCACGCGCAATCCATGGAACCCGGAAACGGGATCCAGTGGCTCGTCGGCTGGACCGGCGTCGGCCACAGCGGCGGGATGCGTCGGGTTCAGCATCGGCTCGGAGACGAACGGGTCCATCACGTCGCCGTCGCGCACGTGCGGCGTCGCCGGTTTCCGTCCCTCGTTCGGCCGCGTGCCGCGCTCCGGCGCGATGGCGCTCTCGTGGACGACCGACAAGCTCGGCCCGATCTGCCGCTCAGCGGAAGACTGCGCGCTGGTTTTCGAGGCGATCCAGGGCCCCGACGGCATCGACCGCTCGATCAAGGCGTATCCGTTCAATTGGAACGCCAACCAGAAGCTCTCGACGCTCAAGATCGCCTACATCAAGTCGGACTTCGAGCGCACGGTGAACGGCACGACCACGCCGATCGCCGAGGCGACCCACTTCCTCGAAGTGCTCCGGTCGCTCGGCGCCAACCCGGAACCCATCGACGCGCCGACGCCGAACTACGGGTACCTCGACTCGATCATTCTGAACGCGGAGTGCGGTGCCGCGTTCCAGGTCGACACGCTGAATGGCCGGATAAAGGAGCTGGAGCCGTACAGCAGTTGGCCGAACACGTTCCGCACCGCGCACTTCACGCCGGCGGTGGACTACGTGAACGCCAATCGCATCCGTATGCGCGCCATGGAGCAGATGTGGGATCTGTTCTCGAAGTATGACGTCCTCGTTACTCCGCGAGAGAACACCTCGGTCACGAACATCACCGGGACTCCGTCCATCGTCGTCCCGACCGGCTTCGCCATTCCCCAGTTCGGTCGCGGGGGAGGCGGTGGGGGTGGGGGCGGGGGTGGCGGTCGAGGCGGACGCGGGGGCGGCGGTGGGGCCGGCGGCGCGCCTGGCGGGGGACGCGGGGATTCCGCGGCGGCGCCGGCCGCACCCCCTCCGCCGACCATTCCGGTTCCTACGGCCATGTACATCATGGGCCCCATCTTTCAAGACGAGAAGAACTTGCTCGTCGCGCACGCCTTTCAGCAGGCCACCGACTTCCACAAGAAGCGTCCGCCGCAGTTCGCCTGAGAGTTTTACAAGAACGCTACAGGCTGGGAAAACACTTTCGCGCGACCTGGTGTCTAATTGGTCGGCGGCGGGGATGAAACCGCCGCCGACCGTTTTCTGTAGTAGAGCTTCTCGCCGTCGCGCTCCCTGACCACCCGCCGATGACAGCCTCGTCCGTCCGCACGGCCACGAAGCGCAACCCTTTCGCGACGCGCGCCCCCGCGATCCCGCAGGATTCGATCGCGCAGACGGGCGAGTACACGATTTTTGGCCTCGCGCGCTCGGTGGACGAGTCGGTGATGCGCGGCCGGCGGATCAGCTTCACGCTGATCCTTTTCGGCGTCGCGACGCTGATCGCCATTCTGTATTCGGCGGAGCGCTACGCGTACAGCCGATTCGTGGGCGAAGCCCTCTCGGTGCGCAACCTTCTGCCCGCGGAACTGATCTTCACGTACGCGTGGGCGCTCCTCACGCCGCCGGTGATGGTCGTCGCCAAGCGCTTCCCGGTGTGGGGACATTCGCCGCGTCTCCGCAATTGGGGCGTCCAAGTCGCCGCGCTCGCGACGTTCGTCGTCACGCACGCCGCGCTCTGCTCCATCGTCATGGCCGCGATCGCCCCCGGAACGACGCTGCGACAATTCCCGGCGTTGTTCGGCAACACGGTGCTCTCGTGGACCGTCGTGGATGCGATCGTGTTCTGTGCCCTGGTCACCGTGCACCACGCGGTGGTGTACTACCGCGTCTCGAAGGATCGCGCGCTCCGCGCGTCGCAGCTCGAGGCGCGCCTCGCGCAGACGCAGCTCCACATGCTGCGCATGCAGCTCCAGCCGCACTTTCTCTTCAACACGCTGCACTCGATCTCGGCGCTCATGCACAAGGACGTCCGCCGCGCCGACTCGATGATCGCGGCGCTGAGCGATTTGCTCCGCATGTCGCTCCAGAACATCGGCGCGCAGGAAGTGCCGCTCCAATCGGAGCTCGACTTCCTGCAGCGCTACCTCGAGATCATGAGCCTCCGTTTCGGCGACCGGCTGCGCGTCTCCATCGACGTCGAACCCGAGACGCGCGACGCGCGCGTGCCTAACCTCTTCCTCCAGCCGCTGGTCGAAAACTCGTTCCGGCACGGCTTCGGCGACCTCGGGCAGGGCGCGATCGCGATTTCGGTGCGGCGCGAAGGCGACATGCTCTGCTGCGACGTCCAGGACGACGGCCGGGGCCTGCGCGCCGGCCACAAAGAAGGACTCGGCCTGGCGAGCACACGCCAGCGGCTCGCGCACCTGTACGGAGACCGGCACACCTTCTCGCTTCGCGGCGCGCCAGGACAGGGTGTCCACGTCACGATGGCGATTCCGTTTCAACCCTCAGAACCTGACCTCACGGCGGCCGACTGATGACTCCCCCTCCCTCCCTCACCGACACCACCAAAATCCGAGCCCTCATCGTCGATGACGAAGAGCTGGCGCGCGACCGCGTCGCCTCCCTGCTCGCCGACCAGCCCGACGTCGAAGTGGTCGGCACCTGCGCCGACGGCGCGAGCGCCGTCGAGACGATCGAGCGCGAGCGGCCCGACCTCGTGTTCCTCGACGTCCAGATGCCGGGCATGGACGGCTTCGACGTCGTCGAGAACCTGGATCGCGACCACGTGCCGGCCATCGTCTTCGTGACCGCGCACGACGCGCACGCGATCAGGGCGTTCGAGATCCACGCGCTCGACTTCCTCCTCAAGCCGTTCGACCAGGCGCGCTTCGAGAAGGCGCTCGAACGCGCGCGCACGCAGTTGCACGACAGGGCGTCGACGATCGACTCGCGCCTGGTCTCGCTCCTCGAGGAGCTGCGCGACGAGCGCAAGTACCCGGAGCGCCTCATCGTGAAGTCCAGCGGCCGCGTGTTCTTCGTGCGCTCCGAGGACATCGACTGGGTCGAGGCGGCCGGCAACTACGTGAAGATTCACACGAAGAACGAAGGGCACCTGCTTCGCGAGAGCATGAAGAACATGGAAGCGAAGCTCGACCCCAAGACCTTCGTGCGAATCCATCGCTCGGCGATCGTGAACATCGACCGCATCAAGGAGCTCGAGCCGTGGTTCCACGGCGAGTACGTCGTGATCCTGCGCGACGGAACGCGGCTCACGGCGAGCCGAGTGTTCAGCGACCGGTTGAGCGCCGCGATCGCCTGATCGATCAGGCCGCGGCTCGGCGGGGGCGCACGACCGACTCGAGCGCCTCCCGCAGGTCCGGCAGCACGAAGTCGAAACCGTTCGCGAGCAGTTGACGAGGGAGCGCGCGCTGGCTGGCCAGCGCCGCTCCCTTTGCCATTGGTCCGTAGAGCAGCTCGAGCGCCAGCTGCGGCACCGGAAAAATCGCCGGACGATGGAGAACCGACGCGAGCACGCGCGTGAACTCGGCGTTGTCCACCGGATTGGGCGCAGTGAGGTCGAACGGACCCGCCGCTCCATCGTGCTCGACCAGGAAGCGCAGCGCGCGCACCACGTCCGCGATCGCGATCCAGCTCATCCAGTGGCGGCCGTTCCCCAGGTGGCCGCCCACGCCGAGCCGGAAGGGGGTGAGCATCTTGGCGAGCGCGCCGCCGCGCCGATCGAGCACGATTCCGGTGCGACTGATGGCGACGCGAATGCCGGCGTCGCGGGCCGGCGCCGTCGCCGCTTCCCAGTCTTTGCATACGGAAGCCAGGAAGTCGTCTCCCGCGCGGCTCGTCTCGTCGAGCACCTCGTCGCCGCGCTCACCGTAGTAGCCGACGGCCGAACCGCTCACGAGCACGCGTGGGCGCGGTGAGAGCGTTGCCATCGTCGCGGCGACGAGCGAAGTCGCCTGCACGCGGCTCTCGCGAATCCGGCGCATCGACTCGCGCGTCCAGCGCTGCGCGATGTTTTCGCCGGCGAGGTTGACGACCGCGTCGACCCCGGAGAGTCCATTGGCGTCGATCTCGTTTCGCTCGGGGTTCCACGCCACTTCGTCGGCCGCGCGCGGCGCACGGCGAACGAGCCGTCGAACGGTGTGCCCCCCCGCGCCCGCGACGAGCGAGCGGACGAGCGCCGATCCGATCATGCCGCTCGAGCCGGTGATGGCGATGAGCAAAGTGATGTCTCAGGTCACGGGTCGCTGATTACAGGATAACAGCGACGGGCCCTGAGTTCTGCTCTCTCGCGGCGAGGGGGGTTGCCGCGGGCGCGACCGGTCTAGTCTGCCGCGTTCAGCTGCTGACTGCCGACCGGTGCGTCGCCCGCGGCGACCGAAACCGCCTCGGGGAGGGCGGGTGCGTCTTCGTTGTCGTCGGACATGCGCATTTCCTGAATCGCGCGATCGACGAGTCGTAGCGCCGCGTCCGACTCGTAGAGGAGCTCGTCGCGGCGGTCGGACGAGCTCATCTCAGGCAGCCGCGCCGACGCCCGCGAGCACGCGCTCGATCTTCTCCTTGAGCGCGGGGGGCGTGAAGGGCTTGTGGATGTAGCTCGTCACGCCGGCGTCCACCGCGGCAACGATCTCTTCGCGCGCGCCGCGCGTCGTCACCATCAGAATCGGCACCGACTTTCCGAGGGGATGTGAGCGCACAGCCCGCGTGAAGTCGGGGCCGCTCATCTCGGGCATGTTCCAGTCCGTGATGATGAGACCGATGCCGGCCGACAGGTGGCTCAGCGCGGCCAATCCGTCGGGCGCCTCGATCGTATCGGCGTAGCCGATGCGTCTCAGCGCGTTGACGACGATGCGTCGCATCGTCGAGGAATCGTCGACAACCAGAACCTTCATGCCCGCTGACCTCTGTCCTCGCGTGAAGCGAGGATCAAAGATCCCCGCTCGCGAGCAGCCGACGCGCGATCACTTCGGCCACTTCGCGTGTGTTGTAGGCCCCGCTCCGCAAACGATCTTTCACCGCGTCCAAATCGGTTCCCTCGATGACCGCCGACGAAGCGCCGTCGGCGACCCGTTCCGTCACATCGACGTCGGCCAGATCCGCGATTCTGTTCTGCCGCGGCCGCGCCGGCGCCGACTTCCGCCCTTTCTTGTTTCGCCGGCCCGCCACTGACGGGGCAGGCGCGTGAATTTCTTCGGACAGCGTGCCGTCGGGCGCCTGGGGGTGGGAATTCGGATCGATCTGCACAGCTTTGAGCCTCCGACCTGAGTATCGACGAGAGAAGCGAGCGGTTGAGGGACGGCCACGTTCAGGAGGGCCGCCGTTGGGACGCAACGTTCCAGACTTACGCTTTGAGCACCGGATCAGGCCGATTGCGCGCCTGGCTGTTCACGTTCAGCAGCTCGCCGGCCACGTAGCCGTACAAGCTGGCTAGCCGCGGCGCGACGTCTCCGCCCCGCTTGAAGTCGAGATCCCGAATCAGCTCGAGAACCATGTTTGACGCGTCCACGAGGCAGCTGTACGGCTCAGGGGCGTCGTCGTGTGTGGCAAGGTGCGAGTCGCTCATGCCTCTTGTATCGGGCGGTCTTTCTGTCGGCTTAGCGAGCCCCTTGTGCTGTAAACAGTTGAGCCGCTCCCCCTCCTAGCTCGTTGCAGTTCGCGCTTTGCGAGGACGTTGCTGACGGCTGGACAGGTGGACGGCTGGACGGGAACTGCGCACGCAACGAAGAAGCCGCGACCAACGTGAGCAAGCTGTCGAGCTGTCGCCGCTAGCGTCACCACTTTCCCGGGTTACAGCGCAAGACGCAAAGCGTCTTGGAGGAGTATCGGCGCATCAGCGCCGATTCTTGAGCGCGCCCATCAAATCGCATCATGGCGACGATTCTCTGCCTCGACGACGAACCGGCGATTGGGTTGATCCTCCAGGACACGCTGGAGCGGGCGGGGCATCATGCCGTCGCGGCTCACAACGTCCCGCAAGCGCTCCAGGCACTGTCGGGCGGCGCCGTCGACCTGATCATCTCCGACTACCGGATGCCCGGCCTCACCGGGCTCGAGTTTCTCGCGCTGCTGCGGCAGGAGGGGCACGACACGCCGCTCATCATGCTCACCGGCTACGGCAGCATCGAGCACGCGGTGTCCGCCATCAAAGCGGGCGCGATCGACTACATAACAAAACCGGTTCGTCCGGAGCAGCTCGAGCTCGCGGTCAATCAAGCCCTCGAGGTCGTGCGGCTGCGGCGGGAGAACGAGCGGCTGCGCCGCGAGGTCATCGAGTTCCGCAACGAACGTCAGATCATCGGCAACAGTCCGGCGATTCGGCGCGTGCTCCAGACGGTGGCGACCGCCGCCCCGACGCGAGCGACCGTGCTGCTCGAGGGCGAATCGGGCACCGGCAAGGAGCTCTTCGCGCGCACGATCCACGCGCAGAGCGACCGTCGCGACGGACCGTTCATCCAGCTCAACTGCGCCGCGCTTCCCGAAGGACTCGTCGAGAGCGCGCTCTTCGGCCACGAAAAAGGCGCGTTCACCGGCGCGATCCGCCGAGTGGAAGGGGCGTTCGAGCGCGCGCACGGCGGCACGCTGCTGCTCGACGAAATCTCCGAGATGCGGCTCGATCTTCAGGCCAAGCTGCTTCGCGTGTTGCAGGAACAGGAGTTCGAGCGCGTCGGTGGATCGACGGCGATCAAGGTCGACGTGCGCATCGTCGCGACGACCAATCGCGATCTCGCGGCCTTCGCCGCGTCGGGCAACTTTCGCCAGGATCTCTACTATAGGTTGGGCGTCATTCCCGTGCGGCTGCCGCCGCTGCGCGAGCGCAAGGAAGACATTCCGCTTCTGTCATACCGGTTCGCGGCGCACTATGGGCAGGAGATCGGCAAGGAAATCAGCGGCATCTCGCCCGAAGCCGCCGACCTGTTGCAGCAATACGACTGGCCGGGTAACGTCCGCGAGTTGCAGCACGCGGTGGAACGGGCGGTGATTCTCACCACCGAGTCGATGATCTCGCTGCACGCGTTCGACGGTCAGCGATTCGGTTTGAGCGGCGCGTGGAGCGGTCCGACGCCGGCGCGAATTTTCAACGGCTTGGTTCACTCGAACGGCAACGGGGCAACCCACGCGGCGTCGGCGGTTCCCGACGGCGCGGTCGTGATCACGTCGCTCAACGTGAACGACGCGGAGGCAAAGCTCATCGAGCGCGCGCTCGAGGTCGCAAACGGCAACCGAACGCGCGCCGCGGATCTGCTGGGAATCAGCGTCAGGACGCTTCGCAACAAGTTGAACGGAACGAAGACGGACAGCGACGGAGGGAGTTAGAGCAATGACGAATCGCGCGAGTCTCGCAACAGTCCTATTGCTCGGGGTGCTGGCTAGTTGCCACACCCCGTCGTCAGTTTCGGCGACGCCGAGCGCCCCGCCGCCGCAGTCGGCGGCGACGGTCTGGCCCGCACCGGCGCCCGGTCGGACGCACACGATCATGCCCACGCCGAAGACCGTCGCGTGGGGATGGTACGACGCCGCGGGCGAGCCCGTGCTGCGCGTCGCGTCGGGCGACGAGGTCGTCGTTCGCGCGCTCTCCACGTGCAGCCCGATGTCTCTCGTGCGCGCGGGGCTCGACTCGACCCGCGTCGAGCAGGCCGCCAAGGACATCTACGCCGCGCGTTCCACGATGAAGACCGGTCCGGGAGGCCACATCCTCACCGGTCCGATCTACGTCGAAGGCGCGGACTCGGGCGACGTGCTCGAGGTGCGATTCAAGTCCATCCGGCCGGCGATCAACTACGCCTGCAACTCGTTCGGTCAAACGCGGAGCGGATTCCTCCCCGAGGATTTCCCCGGCCGAGTCGCGCTCGAAGATCATCGAGCTCGACACGGTGAACATGCTCGGCCACTTCGGGCCCGGGATCACGATTCCACTGCGCCCGTTTTTCGGCAGCGTCGGCGTCGCTCCGCCGGCGTCGATGGGCCGATTGAACAGCGCGCCACCGGGTATTCACGCGGGGAACCTCGACAACAAGGAGCTCGTCGCCGGCACGACGCTCTACATCCCGGTCTGGACCAAGGGCGCGCTGCTCGAGATCGGCGACGGACACGCCGGACAGGGGAACGGCGAGGTGGACATCACCGCGATGGAGACGTCCCTCATCTCGCGAATGCAGCTCGTCGTCCGCAAGGACATGCACATCTCCTGGCCGCGGGCCGAAACGCCTACGCACTACATCGCGATGGGCACCGACTCCGCCCTCGTGAAAGCGACCAAGACCGCCGTGCGCCAGGCGATCGAGCTGCTGGTCGACGTGAAGCACCTCTCACGCGAGGACGCCTACCAGCTGGTCAGCGTGTCCAGCGACGTCGACATCACGCAGCTCGTGGACGGCACCGTCGGCGTGCACGTGATGATCCCCAAGGCGATCTTCACCAACCCGCGCTAGTTCCTAGCGCCGAGAATTTTCCGGCGCGCATTTCAGTTTTCGCGGGACCGTACACCGATCGAGCGGGGCGACAAAGGTCGCTCCGCTCGATTTGCTTAACCCCAGCTTTGGCGCGTTGACGTACGCCGGGTGGACCTTTTCGGCCGACCCCCCCGGCAAATTCTGCCGTTTGAACGTTTTTTGCCGGGTCCGCCAAATCACTCAAGTCCGGAGAGTCATTCGACAACTGATGTGGTAAATCTTTTGGCGCAAGCAATTTAGCTCCCGCGCGCCAGGGTGCGGATTTCCAAAAAATTTGGGCAGCGAACTGGTCCACGGCGTGCCAATGATGAGACGCGCATCACGTTTTGCCGCACGCCGTTCCCGCCCCGCTGACCGCCTCCGCCCCTGGAAAGCCCCCCCCGATCGCAACCCGCCGGGAGTCGAACAACATGGAATCGCGTCTCACGTGGAAGGCCTTCGCCGCCGGCGATCTGGCCGCCCGCGATA
Organism: uncultured Gemmatimonadaceae bacterium; assembly: GCA_963846925.1. GTDB lineage: Bacteria > Gemmatimonadota > Gemmatimonadetes > Gemmatimonadales > Gemmatimonadaceae > JAQBQB01. The sequence continues at coordinate 145,063 of CAWJXW010000011.1, forward strand.
CTCTCTTGATTGAGAACCTCAGCCTGGTCCATCACGTCGCGCGTCAGCTCGAGCGCAAGCTGAGCAACGAGCTCGATCACGACGAGTTAGTGAGCGCCGGAACGCTCGGTCTCATGGCCGCCATGAGCGCGTTCGACCCGGAGCGCGGACTCGCGTTCAGCACGTTCGCCGTGCCGCGGATCCGCGGCGCGATCCTCGACGAGTTGCGACGGCAAGACCACGTGCCGAGGTCTGTGCGTCGCAAGACACGCGACATCCAGGCCGCCAGCTCCGCCGTCGCCGCGCGCGTCGGCCGCGCGCCGGAAGATTTTGAAGTCGCGCAAGCGCTCGGCGTGGACGTTCAAACATTGTGGAAGTGGGAGTCCGACGTCGAAGGCGCGATCCGCGTCCCGATCGACCGCCCCGCCAACGAGCGCGGTGAGACGCAGTCGTCGCTGCTCGATCTGCTCCACACGGATCCAAACGACGCCGTCGACGAGCAGCTGGGCAAGGAGCAGGAAGTCGCGATCCTGCGCGAGGCGATCATGCGCCTCAAGGAGCAGGAGCGGACGGTGTTGGCGCTGTACTACTTCGAGGAGCTCAAGCTCCACGAGATCGCGGAAATCCTCGGGCTTACGGAGTCGAGAGTGTCTCAGGTGAGATCGAAGGCGCTCGCTCGACTCACGAGAACAGGTGGGGATGTCGTTGGCGTCGTGAGGTCTCAGGTCACTGGTCACTGGTCTCTGGGAACAACCAGTGACCTGTGACCAGAGACCAGAGACCTGCTTACACCACGTTGTACTCCCCCACCACACCGCCTGTCGAAAACCGCGCGATTCGAAGCGGATCGATGTCGATCGTCGTCGCGCGGCCGTCGAGAATCTCTTCCGCCATCAGCATTCCGGCCGCGGGGCCGTGCATCAGGCCATGCCCGCTGAATCCGGCGCACACGAATAGGCCTTCGATCTCCGGCAGCGCGCCGAGAATCGGCTGGTCGTCGGGCGTGACCTCGTAAAGGCCGGCCCACTCGGCGGCGATCTCCGCGTCGGCGAGGAGCGGCATCCGTTCGATGGCGCGCTGGATGTGCTCGAGCCGCCACTCCTCGTCCACGCGAGTATCGAAGCCGGGCGTCTCGTCGCGATTCGACATGCCGGTGAGGATCCCGTCTCCTTCGCGATGGAAATAGAGCGCGCGCCCGAAGTCGATTACGAATGGGAAGCCCGAGCGCAGATCGGGAATGGCGCTCGTGACGGCGATCTGCCTCCGCACGGGCTGAATCGGAAGATCCACGCCGGCCAACGCGCCGACATCGGCCGACCACGGGCCGGCGGCGATCACGACGCGCGGCGTGTCGATCGTTCCCTGCGGCGTCTCGACCCATTGCACTCGACCACCCGAAACGCCGATCGCCGTGGCGGGCGCGCTCGTCTCGAGCTTCACGCCGAGTCGGCGCGCTTGCGTGACGTAGCCCTGCAAGAGTCCATGCGGATCCACCAGGCCGTCCGCCGCGCACCAGGAGCCGCCGACGATCCCGGCGAGATCGATCTCCGGCGCGAGAGCGGCGATTTCACCGCGATCGACCAGCCGGCTCGGAACGCCGAGCCGGTTCTGGAGCTCGACGTTCGCGCGGAACTGGGCCAGGTCGGCTTCGTTGTCGAGCAAGAAGAGGTACCCGCAGCGGCGCAGCCCGACCGCCTGGTCCATCTCTTCCGGAAAGCGCTCCATCGTCGAGATGCTCGCCTTCGACAGCTCGATGTTCACCGCGGTCGCGAACTGGTGACGGACACCGCCCGCGTTCAGGCCGGTGGAGCCGAGTCCAAACATCTCGGCGCGCTCGAGGACGACGACGTTCGTGCAGCCGCGACGGGCCAAATGATAGGCGATGCTCGCGCCCATGATGCCGCCGCCGACGATCACGGCGTCCGCCGTGCGCTTTGATGAGGACATGGAACGAAAAGTTACGTAGGGATCGTCGAGTCGGCGCCCGGCAACTTCCTCCACGTCGGCAAGGAATTCCGTCCGCGGATTTTGTGGCCGCCGCGCGCGGCGACTGGTAACGCGTTGATTAGAAAGGTCATATCGAGCCGCTCAATTCCAGCGCAAGACGGCATCGGGATTGCCTGTGAACAGAGCGCCTTTCCCCTCCCGCCCCATCATGTCGACGGCAGTCGCGTACTCCTCTCCCTTCCCAATCGACTCTCTCGCCGAGGCGCTCCACGCCGAGCGCCGGTTGCTCGACGAGCTGAGTGACGTCGTTCGCCGCCAGCGTGCCGCCGTCGCCACGGACGACATGGACGCGGTCAGCGACTGCGTCTTCGCGACGCACCGCATGCTCGTCACCCTCCGCGAGGCGCGCTGGCACCGGAGTTCGATCGGCGCGCTGATCGGACTGCCGGGAGGCGCCGATTCGGGCGGAGGCACCGATTCGCTCGAGCGGGCGCTGGGGGCACGGATGACGCCCGCGATTCGGGCGGCACGCGACGAGCTGCATGCTGCGGCGCGCGCGCTGGCCCGTGAGCTGGCCGCGTCGCGAAATCTCGCCGCGTCAAGCTGAACGCTGATCCGCGGCCCGACGCGTCTTGAGCGTCGGTACGCGGAGCTCGACAAGCCCTTCCCGCCGATCGACGCTCCCGCCCAGCGATGCGGAAAGGCGTTCGGCGTATGGCGCGCGCCACGGCGCCGGGATTTCGCTGACAGCCTGGGGACCGACGCGAAATTCGATCCGCACCCATCGGTCGTCGGATTCGATCGTGGCGTGCACCGAGGCGCGGATCGTCTTCGCGAGCCGCTTCGCGTCGGCCAGGATCAGCACGAGAATTCGGACGAGCGCCCATCGTTCGGCGCGCACCGGCTCAACGAAGCGCGTCGGCGCGATCGTGAACGGCGTGTCGCGCAGATCGTGCAGGAAGGTGTGGACCGCGAGGACATCGGCGAGCACGTCGTCCACGATGAGTGGTTCTTCGCCGACGTCCGCCCGCGGTAACAGCCGGAGCGTCCGGGAGCAGTCCTCCAGGCGTGTCAATTCCGTGGCCAGGCTACCGAAGGCCCGGTCGTTTGGCGGGAGGTCGCCGAGCCGTGTCAGCTCGAGAAGAGCCGACAATGACCCGATTCGGTTGTTCAATGCGTGATGAATACCGTGGCACACTTGATCCACCAGCGACAGCCATTCGTCGGCTCCCTCCGCCCCCCTGTCCAGCACGGTTGGCAGAGAGGCGGCGTCGAGCATTGAATCCGGATCCTGCGCGCTCGCATGCGTCATTTTGGACTCATCGAATCGGGAAGCGGAGCGCGATCGCGTGAGCGGTGGAGGCGCGCGGAAAACTAATGCGGAGATTGAAGTTTGGGCGCGAATACGTGGTCGCGGGAACGTGCGAACGGCGAAGTTGGTTGATTGGATCGATGGGGCCGGCGATACTCCTTCCCGGCCCCTGCCTACTCTGGTCCGGGAAGACTCTTGATAGTGCTCGAAGCGTTCCTGATCGCCAGCGCGTTCGGCTCGACAGCGGCTCCTCGCGTACCGGTCGCGATCGATTCGGCGATAGCGGTGCTCGTGTCTGCGGAACCCGCGCCGGCGGACACGGGACTCCTGCGTTTCATACGAATTCCGATCGACACGCCTCCTCCGAGGACCAGACCTCGCGCCATTCAGATCAGCGACTGGTACTCACGGCGCCTCACGATCCATCGCTATACGGCGTACGGCACCATCCCGGTATTCGCGGCGCAGTGGATCGCGGGCAACCAGCTGCTCCAGGAAAGCCGTGCGGCGCCGGAATGGGCGAAGTTTACGCACCGCGCCGGCGCGACCGCGCTGGCCGGGATGTTCACCGTCAATACCGTCACTGGCCTGTGGAATTGGTGGGATTCGAGGGCGCTTTCCCAGCACCGCGTTCTTCGCACGGTCCACGCATTTACAATGATCGCGTGCGATGCCGCGTTCTCATATACGGGAGCGAAGCTCTCCAACGACGCCGAAACCAGCAACTCGGCGCGTCACCTGCATCACCAGGTGGCGCTAATTTCGATGGGCGTTACGGTGGTGAGCGGAACGGCAATGAAGATTTGGAACAAATAACCACTCCGAAATGATCGTCCCCGAATTCATCGTCCATCTGCTGAAGCCCTGGAACCATTTCTACAGTCACTCGAAGATGGCGGAGACGGTCGTTCAATCGCTGCATATAGGCGGCGTGCTCATGGCCGGTGGCCTCGCCATCGCCGCCGATCGTGGCACGTTGCGCGCGCTTCGAGCACCTGCGCCCGATCGTGCGTTTCCCATGCGTGAGCTCGCGGCGGTCCACCAATGGGTCCTCACGGGCCTCACCGATGGTGGTGATCAGCGGGCTCGGCATGCTCGCTGCGGACATCGAAACCTTCTTCGGATCGTGGATTTATTGGACCAAGATGGCGCTGTTCGTCGTATTACTGGTGAACGGATTGGTGATCGTGCGCACGGAGGCGGAGCTCCGTGCCGATCCGCACGAACAGTCGCCGCATTGGGCTCGTTTGCGTCTTCGCGCGCTCACCAGCATCGGGCTGTGGTTCACGATCACGGTGCTCGGTGTATCACTCGTCAACCTGACTTGAGTCTGTAGCTGATGTCTTCACGCACGAACGATCCCTGCCTCGACGGCAACGACGCCGCCAGCGACCCGTGCGCCGGTTGCTCGGCCATTCCGCGCCGCGACTTCTTGCGCGACGCGGGGCTCTTCGCGGCCGGCGTCCTGGTCGCTCTCGGCGCGGCGCCGTCGCGCGCGTTCGCGACGCCGATCGACTTCATCTCGGCGACGCGCGGCGGCCGTGAGGACAAGACCTATCCGATTCCCGCGCAGGACGGCGTGCAGATCGACAAGGACGCCGAGGTGATGCTGACGCGCTGGCAGGGAAAAGTCTACGCGTTCGCGCTTGCCTGCCCCCACCAGAACACGGCGCTCCACTGGCAGGACAAGGATCAGCAGTTCGAGTGCCCCAAGCATCACTCACGCTTCGACATGCAGGGCATCTACATCAAGGACAGTGGCCGTGCGACGCGCGGGCTCGACCGCCTCGCCATTCGAAAGGACGCGAACAACGTCGTGGTCAACCTCGACAAAGCCTTTCAGCAGGACGACGACGAAGCCGAGTGGAAGACGGCGTTCGTGTCTCTCACCTGAGCGCGCGAAGCTGAACGGGACCTGACCGATGTCCTGCATCGACTGCTTCAACAGACGGCAGTTCCTCAGCCGCGCCGCGGTGGCGGCTGCCGCGCTCGTCGCCGTGGACTGCGGCGACGGTCAAATCGGCCCGCCGTCGCACGGTGGAGCGGGCGGCGATCCGAACGCTCCCGTCGGCGGTCCGATCACGATCACGGTCTCGCAGTTCCCCGGCTTGGCCACCGTCGGCAAGATCGTCGACATCGGCCACGAGCGCGCAGTGGTGCGAACGGGCGACACGACCTTTCTCGGGCTGTCGCGGATCTGCACGCACGAGCAGTGCGACGCCGACGTGGTGAATAACCTGTTGGACTGTCCGTGCCACGGATCACTCTTCTCGGCGACCGGCGCGGTGATTCGCGGGCCGGCGACCGAGCCGTTGCTGAAGTTGAACACGGCGTTCGATCCAGTCGTGGGCACGCTGACCGTCGCGTAACGTCGGAACGTTTTCGACGTTTGAACCCGCCGGCATTTGGCAGTAAGTTGGCGAATGCTTCTCGGCGTCGCTGGCATGGTCGGCACGGGCAAGACAACGCTCTCTCGCGCACTGGCCGCGCGCTTCGGTCTGCAGATGGCCCTCGAGAGCGTCGACGCGGAAAATCCGTGGCTCGAGAGCTTCTACGCCGGCGAAGAGGAGATGCACACGTACGCGATGCATCTCCAGCTTCATTTCCTTGCGACGCGCTTCGCCTCGATGCGCCGCATGCGTGGGCTCGGCGGCAGTTGGGTCCTCGACCGCACATGGTACGAGGACGCGGAGATCTTCGCGCGCGGTCTCTTCGAGCAGGGATACATGACGTCCGACGAGTGGACGCTGTATCGTCGGCTCTACGCCGAGTTGCTCCATTCGCCCGCGGCGCGCCCGCCGCGGTTGCTGATCTATCTCCAGGGACCGCTCGACGTCATCACCGAGCGGATCGCCGTGCGTGGACGACCAAGCGAAAAGGAAGTGGCGCCGGAATATTGGCGTTCGCTCCACGAACGATACGAGCGCTGGATCGCGCACTTTCGCCACTGTCCAGTGTTGTTCATCGACGTGCGTGAATACGATCTCGTCGCCGACAGCTCGGCGGTGGACGAGATCTCAGCACGCGTGCGACAGCAGTTGGAGGGCGAGCTGCCGCAGACGGAGCTGTGGCCCGCGGTGTCGCGCCGCGTCGCGTTCGCGTGAACGTTCGAGGCGCCCGATGGGACTTCTGTCGAAGATTCTCCTCTTTCCCGTGGCCGGCCCCATCGCCGGCATTCGCTGGTCGCTCGGTAAGGTCCAGACGGTCGTCGAGGAGGAGCTCACCGACGACACGCCGGTGAAGCAGGAGCTGATGGAGCTCCAACTGCGCCTGGAACTTGGCGACATCGACGACGCCGAGTATGTGCGGCGCGAGGCCGAGTTGATGGCGCGATTGCGAGAGGTCCGCGCGTGGCGCGAGCGCTTCGGCAAGGGAACGAGCGGCGGTCCGGTCCGCGTGCCGCGCGAAGACCGAGACGACCAAACGGAGTGAGCGCGCTCGACTCGCTGCTCGACAACCTCCCTGGAATCGTGCTCGTCGCCGGGAAAGGCGGCGTCGGCAAGACGACTGTCGCGGTTGGACTAAGCGCCGCGTTCGCGCGCCGCGGCGAGAAGACTCTCGTCGTCTCCACGGATCCGGCGGCCGCACTGGGCGATGTCATCGGCGCGCCGGTCGGCGGCGCGGCGCGACCGGTGCGCGGCGCACCGCGCCTTCAGGCTCGCCAGCTCGACGCTGCGGAACTGCGCCGAGCATTCCTGTCGCGATGGCGCGCCGTGATCGCGGAGATCGTCGATCGCGGCACCTACCTTGCCCGCGCCGAGATCGATGGATTGGTGGACGCGGCGCTTCCCGGCGCCGACGAGATTTTCGCGCTGCTTGCGCTCGCCGACGTCATCGCCGCCCCCGACCGGCCGGCGCGAGTCGTCGTCGACACCGCGCCGACCGGACACACCCTGCGCCTGCTCGCGCTGCCGGACACCTTTCGCGCGCTGCTCGACGTCCTCGAGTCGATGCAGGACAAGCACCGTTTCGTCGTGAGCGCTCTGACTCACCGATACAAGCGCGACGCGGCGGACGCGTTCCTCGACGAGATGCGATCGCGGGTCGGCGAGTTGAAACGCGTACTCTCCGACCACGCGTCGGCGGCGGCCGTCGTCGTCGCGCGGGCCGAGCCGGTCGTCGCGCTCGAGACGGAACGTTACGTCGACGCCCTGCGCGCGCTCGGCGTCGCCGTCGCCGCGCTCGTGGTGAATGCCGCGCCGAAACAGGAGGGCGATCCACGCACGGCATTCCGCTCGATCGACGCGTCGATTCCGCGGTGGATCGTGCCGCGTCGCGCGGCGCCCCCGCGCGGGATCGGCGAGGTCTCGGCGGCCATCGACGCGTCGACGACCACGCCGGTGCGACAGTCGCCGCGTCTTCGGAAGGCGGCCGCTCGAGTGTCACGGCCGGCACGCGGCGTCGAGCTCGAAAGCCTCGTTCGGCCGCTGACGATCGTCGGCGGAAAGGGCGGCGTCGGGAAGACGACTGTCTCGTGCGCGCTGGCCATCGCCGCCGCCGACGCCGGCGACGAGCCGGTGCTTCTTGTGTCGACCGATCCGGCGGCATCGGTCGCCGACGCCCTTGGCGATTCCGACCAGGCGGCGTGGAGCGTCGAGCGGCGCGTGACTGGCGTCCCGCGGCTCACCGCGCTCCAACTCGACGCGGCGGCGGCGTTTGCCGCGGCGCGAGACAGGTATCAGGCGCAGATCGACGCGATGTTCGGCGCGGTCGTCGCGCGCGGCGCGGACGTGGCCCGCGATCGCGCGGTGATGCGCGACCTCCTCGCGCTCGCGCCGCCCGGCGTCGACGAGCTGTTCGCGCTCTCCGTCCTCGGTGACGAACTGGCCGCCGGGCGATTCGCGCGCATCGTCGTCGACCCCGCGCCGACGGGCCACCTGCTCCGATTGCTCGAGATGCCCGCGATCGCGCTCGACTGGAGCCATCGTTTGATGCGCCTGATGCTCGAGTACCGCGACGTCGTCGGGCTCGGCGATGCCGCGGCGGAGCTCCTCGAATTCGCCAAGCGAACGCGTGCGCTCGACGGCTTGCTGCGCGATCGCGAGCGCGCGGGCGTGATGCTCGTCACGCTCGACGAGCCGGTCGTGCGCGCGCAGACGCGCCGACTCGCCCGCGCGGTGCGCCAGCGCGATTGTGACGTGATCGCGCTCGTTTGGAATCGAAGCAAGCGCGCGATCGACCCTCTTCCTCAGTTCGTGGCCGCGCGCCAAGTTTGCGCCACAGAGACGCGTCCGCCGCCCGTCGGCGTCGCGGCGCTGCGAAGATGGTCGCGCTCCTGGCGCGAGGTGCGTTCTACGGCTTGAGTGTTCTCGAATGGCCTCCACGACACACGTCTGCTACGTCTACGGCATCGTCCCCTCGGCGATCGACCTCGCGTCGGCGCCCCCCCGCTGGGCGTGGACGACGCGCGCGTCGCGCTCGAGCCGTGCGAAGACGTCGCGGCGTTGATGTCGGCGGTGGATGGCGAGGCGTACGCCCCGGCGTCATTGGAGCGGAGCACGGCCGACGTCGAGTGGTTGAGCCCGCGCGCGGTCGCCCACGACCGCGTTCTGACCTGGGCGAGCGACCGCGGCGGCGGCGCCGTCGTTCCGCTGCCGATGTTCTCGCTGTTCACGGAGCCGGCCGCCGTCCAGCGAATGTTGCGCGAGCGATCGCCGCAGCTGGCCGAGGCACTCCAGCGAGTCGCGCGGGGCCGCGAATACGCGTTGCGCGTCTACCGCGTCGACGCCGAATTGATGGAATCGATGCCCGCGTTCAGTCCTCACCTCGCCGAGCTCGCGAGCAAGGCCGCCGCGGCGACGCCGGGACAGCGCTATCTGCTCGAGCGCAAACTCGAGGACGCGAAACGCGCTGAAATGCGCGGAGTGACGATGGAGATCGCCGACGCCATCGTCGGCGCGCTCACTGTCTACACCATCGACGCCGTCAAATCGCCGATTCCACGCGTGACCGACGCGGCGGGACGTGGGCCAATGGTGCTCAACGCCGCGTTCCTCGTCGCGCCCGACCGTTTGAACGCGTTTCAACAGACACTGACGTCGCTCGTCGAGCAGCACGGGGCGCGCGGCTTTCGCTTCGACTTCACCGGCCCGTGGCCGCCGTATCATTTCGCCGGCGGGAACGGGGCCGGAGGCGGAGCCGGTGCCAACGCATGACGAGCCAAGATGATGAAATCGACAACGGCCAGCTGGTCCTCGGTGATTTGCTCAACCACGTGCTCGACAAGGGTCTCGTGATCGGCGGCACGGTGACGATCTCGGTGGCGGACATCGACCTGCTGTTGGTCGATCTCCGCGTGTTGCTCACGTCGGTCGAAACGGTCACACGCCGCGGCATGGAACAAGGCGGTCCCGCGTTGACGCCGGTCGCGAGCCGACGATGAGGACACATCTCTACTGCGTCCTTCCGCAGGACGAGCGGATGGAGCTGCCGGACGGCCTGAGCGGCGTCGCCGGCGCACGCGTGCGAGCCATTCCGGTGGACGGCGTCGTCGCCTGGGTGAGCGATGTGGAACGCGACGTCCCGGTGTCGGTCGAGGGTGTTCGCGCTCACGACGCGGTGGTCGAGGCGGCGCTCGAGATGGGATCGACGCCGGTGCCCGCGCGGTTCGGGCAGCGCTTCGCCGACGATGCCGCTTGCCGCGACGCTCTGTCGAGTCGGGCGGCGTCGGTCGAGAGGCTGGTGACGACGGTTCAGGGCTTCGTCGAGATGACGCTCGTGCTCACGCCGTCCACGCGGCGCATGCTGCGCGATCTCCAGCCGGTGCTTCCCGAGATGTTCGACCTCGACTCCTCGGGCACGGGACGCCGCTATCTCGAGGCGCTCCGCGCGCGGGAAGACGCGACGGGCGCGGTGCGGTCCGCTCTTGACGAGCTCGCCGTGCAACTCGATGCGGCAACGCAGGATTGGGTCGTACGCTCGGCCGTCCACGATCAAGTCACCCGGCTGCCGCTCCGTACCATCTCCCACCTGATCGAGCGCGCATCGATTCGCCAGTACCGGCGCGCGGTGCGAGCGGTGAAGGCCGACGGTGAGTTCCGCTTCCTGCTCATTGGCCCGCGTGCACCCTACAGTTTCTGCTCCCTCACGGGCGAACCCGTCGGGACGCACGGCATGAAACTGGCGGACTGAGCATGGCCAAATCGGGATCGGCGCCCGTTTCTCCGAGCGGAGAGGCGGCGATAGCCGGTGAGCAGCTCGCGGCGGAACTGACCGCCGTCGCTCGAGCGCTCCCGGAGCGGATAAACGCCGACCCCGAGCGAGTTGAGCAAGGACTTGCGCGACTTGTCTTGACCGTGATAGAACTGCTGCGCGAAGTGCTCGAGCATCAGGCCGTTCGACGCATGGACGGCGGGACGCTGAGCCAGGAGCAAGTGGAGCAGCTCGGGATGGCGCTGCTCAAACTGAATCACCGGATGGACGAGCTGAAAGGCATTTTCGGGCTGACGGACGAAGACCTGAACATCGATCTCGGACCGCTGGGCCGGCTGCGGTAAACCGCGGTGCGAACTCCTAATTCACGGCGACTGAATGCCAGAGCTCGTTAGTCCCTCGAGATCGCACGGCCTGGTCGACATCCTCGATCGGGTGCTCGACAAGGGACTCGTCATCGCAGGCGACATCAAGATCAATCTCGCGAACGTCGAGCTGCTGACGATTCAGGTCCGCCTGCTCATCTGCTCGATCGACAAAGCGGAACAGATCGGTTTGAACTGGTGGCGCCGCGACCCGCACCTGACGATTCAGTCGGGCGCCGCGCCGGAGATCGAGGCTCGCCTTACACGGATCGAAGCACAGTTGACGCGGCTCGCCCAGTCGTCGGGCGCTCAGCGCGTGCAGTCGAAGCCGCCGAAGCGATCATAGCGAACGGAACTTTAGGCAGGTCGGCACTCTAGCATCGAGGTAAGGACCACAATGGCCGTCGAACGCACCCCGAGCGGCAGTTCTCTCATCGATGTGCTGGATCGCGTGCTGGACAAGGGCATCGTCATCGATGCCTGGGTGCGAGTTTCGCTAGTTGGAATCGATCTTGTTACAGTCGAGGCCCGAATCGTGGTTGCCTCGATCGACACGTATCTGAAATACTCGGAAGCGGTTGGAATCACGTCGCCGGTGTCGCGACCCCGAGAGATCGGCTCCGGCGACGAGTTGGAGCGGGTCCAGCGCGAAAACGTCGAGCTCCGCCGCCAACTCGAAGAGAGAAGGACCAACTAACTCGTCGGAGAAGGTCTTAAGATGGCTGTTCTCGGAGACCGCGACCTCGCCGGTCTCCTCTCATCGATCGCCGAGGCGCCCGACTTTCCGGAGGCGACCTCGCACCTCCTTGCGCAGCTCGCGGAAGTCACGGCGGCGCGACGGGCGGTCATGCTCAAGATCGATGCTTCACAGCACAGCTTGGTTGTCGTCGCCGCGAACGGATTCGACTCTGCGCCGCCGGCATTCAGCATCTCGCTCGGCGACCTTTCCAGCCCGCTCGTCATCTGCGCGCTGAGCCTGCTTCCGATTCGGGGTGAATCCGAGCTCGGACCGCGGGCCCTCGACGGAATGGAACCGTGGGTCGCGGTCCCGATGTCTCAGCCCCTGCAGCGCGGCTCGCTCGAAGTAATGAAGCAGGAGCGCGCGGCGGAGTTGGTCTCGTCGCGCTCGGTGACCATGCTCTCTCCGTTCGACCGTCGCGTCGCGACTTCTCCCGCCGGCGTCGTCATACTCTCGGGGGATCTCGACGTCGCCGCCGCCGACTCGGCGATCCAGTTGATCGGGTTGGCGAGCCCGATCGTCGCGCGTCTCGCCTCGCTCCACGAGTCGAATGAACTGGCCGGCCGACTCACGCAACACCGGGAGCGGCTCACGCTCGTCGTCGATTCGCTGCCGGATCCGGTCGTCATCACCAACACGTCGAACGACATCATCGTTCAGAATCATCGCGCCGAACGCCTGCTGCAGGCGCGCGACAACGATTCCGTCGGCCGACGCCGCGCGGTCGAGCTCAACAACCTCCTGCTCACGGCGTTCCTCTCCAAGGCGGCGATGAGCGGCGGCATCCAGCACGGCCCACGCGAGTTGAACCTCGTCGATCCCGACGAGGGGAACGACCTCCTGTTCGAGGTCCTCGCGCATCCGCTCGGCGAACGTTCCGGCCCGGACGACTCCGTGCTCTCCGTGCTGCGCGACGTCACCGATCTGCGCCGCGCGGCGAACGAGCTCGAACGTCAGGTGCAGCGCGTCCGGCAGGCGGAGATCAGCGTGCGCGGCGAACGCGATCGGCTGAATCTCGTCCTCGAGAACGTCGCCGATCCGATCCTCGTCACCGACGAGCGGTCGAACATCATCCTGATGAACGACCAGGCCGAGGTGTTGTTCCAGGTGAGCGAGGCTGAGCCTCGAACTCGCCGCGAACTGGGGAACGTCCGCGGCAACGACACGAAGTTCACGTCGTTCATCTCCGAGTTCGCGATGCTCGACGAGGATTCGCGCCGCGAGCGGATGACCCTCGTCTACCCTCGCTCGGGAACGAACCTCCCGGTCGAGGTCGTGTCCGGCAAGGTCAAGAACGAACGCGGCGAGCCGATCGCCGTCGTGTCGGTTCTGCACGACCTCACCAAGCAAGTCGAGAACGAGCGACTCTACGACGCGCTGAAGAAGCTCAACAGCGAGTTGGAACGTCGCATCCGCGAGGCGATCGCCGACCTCGCCGAGCAGAACTCGCGCTTGCAGTGGCAGTCGCAGGAGGTCGAGCGCGCCAACAAGCTCAAGTCGGAATTCCTGGCCAGCATGTCGCACGAGTTGCGCACGCCGATCAACGCGCTGATCGGGTACACCGCGCTCCTGCTCGACGGCGTGCTGGGCGAAGTGAATTCGCGTCAGCGCGACGCGCTGCTGCGCGGCCGTTCAGCCGCGGAGCACCTGCTGGCGCTGATCAACGACATTCTCGATCTCGCCAAGATCGAGGCGGGCAAGATGCCGCTCCGCCTCGAGGATGTGTCGCTGCGCGAAGTCACCCTCGAGGTCACGCAGCAGGTCGAGCCGATCGTGCGGAAGAAGCAGCTCCAGTTCACGATCGACATCGCGCCGGACTGCCCGCCGATTAACTCGGACCGGACGAAGGTAAAACAGATTCTTCTGAACCTCCTGTCGAACGCCGTCAAGTTCACCAACCGCGGCGGCGTCACGGTCGAGGCCCATCGAGCTGTCGACGGCGTGCGCATCGACGTGATCGACACGGGCATCGGCATCCGCGCGTCGGACCTTCAAGCCATCTGGGAGGACTTCCGCCAGGTCGACCAGTCGCGCACCCGTGAATTCGGGGGTACGGGACTCGGCCTCAGCATCACCCGGAAGCTCCTCGACCGCCTCGGCGGCTCGGTGGACGTCAGGAGTACCTACGGCGAGGGGAGCACCTTCTCCGTCTACCTGCCACTGCGAATACCGGCCGCGACTGCCTCAGAGTACTCGGTGATTGAAGTGTCGGGGTAGAGAGGGACGAGTGCGGAGGCGGGGTGCGGGGAACCGGAACGAGTGCGGCGGCGGGGTGCGGAGACTGGGGACGGGAACGGAGTGCAGTGTTGGACGGTGATCTCCGCTCGCGGTCGCTTCGCCGCCGCACTCCGCCCCCGGTCTCGTTCCCATCGCCGCACTCCGCCGCCGCCCTCCGCACAGGTCCCCGCACCCCGCCACCGCACTCCGCCCCTCCCAGCCCCGCGCGCGAACCGCCTCGTAACATCGGGGTACTCAATACCGTCCATAGTGTGAACCTGCTCCGGAGATAGTGCCCATGTTCGGCTCGACAACCGCGGCGCGGTGGGTGAATCCCTCCATGCGCTGGACCGTCATCGGCGTTGCGCTTGCCGCCTGCGCGGCATGTTCCGATAGAGAATCGACGTCGCGTGCCGCGGCGGATTCGTCGCTTTCTCGCGACCTGTCGCTCGCGAACGCCCAAACGTCCGCTGCGCCACAATTGCAGGATACGGCGACGGCACCCGCCCCGGCTCCGGCGAGCCACGCTCAGCGCGAGGATCGGCCGGCGCCTGTTCGCACCCACACGGCGCGACGCCCTCAGGTCGAGCAGCCGCCGCAGCAATCGCACGCGGCTCCGCCGTCGGTGCAGCCGCCGCCGGCGATGCCCGCGCCGACGCCCGCAACGATCCCGGCAGCGACACCCGCGGCGGCGCGCGGTGAGATCGGCTCCGGCTCGACGTTCGCGCTCACGAACGGATCGAAGGTTTGCACGTCGAACGTTCCCGGCGACAAGATCGTCGCGACGTTGAACGAGTCGGTGACCGGCTCGAACGGCGCGGTGATTCCGTCAGGCTCGACGGTCGTGCTCGAGGTGGCGTCCACGACGCCCGGCGAGAACGGCAACGACCCGAAGATCGCGCTGCGCGTGAAGAGCGTCGTCGTGAACGACAAGACGTACTCGGTGTCCGGCGACGTCACGCCACTGGCTCCGCTCGACAAGACGAAGATCGCTGACGGCGGAACGGACAAGACGAAGGTCGTCGGCGGCGCCATCGCCGGCGCGATCCTCGGCCAGATGATCGGCCACAACACGAAGGGCACGCTGATCGGCGCCGCCGCCGGTGCAGCCACGGGTGCCGCGGTCGGACACAACGGCGAACAGTGGGCGGCATGTCTGCCGGCTGGCGCGCCTCTCCGACTGACGCTGTCGTCGCCGATCGTGATGTAGATCTGCATTGATCGCCTCGGCGCTCCGCAAACGGCTCGGCTGACAGTGGTCAGCCGGGCCGTTTGGCTATCGACGCTCGCCGAGCGCGTCGCGGTTTCGGGCCCCGCGAGAGCTGGTCTGTAGTCAGACGTCCGGATTCTGTCCTCCGATTTCGAGCCCAAGATCGGGCCCCGGAAGGCGGAACAGACCGCGGATTGGCCGCGATCCATCGTAGCTTTCTGCTGTCAGCCGCGAGCCCGAGTCAGTTGACCAAAGCCCCCCCGTTTCCAGTCGAGCTCCATCCCCTCGTTCGCGCCTGGTTCGAGGAGACCCTCGGCGCGCCGAGCGCGCCGCAGCGCGAGGGATGGCCGGCCATCGCGAGCGGGGCCCACACTCTCATTCTGGCGCCCACCGGCACCGGCAAGACGCTCACCGCGTTTCTCTGGGAGCTGAACCAGCTCATCGTCGACGGCGCGGCGACGCCGCTTCCAAACGCGGTCCAGATTCTCTACGTCTCGCCGCTGAAGGCCCTGAACAACGACATCCAGCGAAACCTCGAGCGGCCGCTCGCCGAGTTGCGCGAGCGGTTCGAGGCGGCGGGCGAGGCGTTCCCGGAGATCCGCGTCGCCGTGCGCACCGGCGACACGCCGCAGTCGGCACGGGCGCGGATGATTCGCAAGTCGCCGCACATCCTCATCACGACCCCCGAGTCGCTGCACATCATGCTGACGACGGTTCGCGGTCGCGGGATGTTCAGCGGCGTGCGCGCGGTGATCGTGGACGAGATTCACGCGATCGCGGGGAGCAAGCGCGGCGCGCACCTCGCGCTGACGCTCGAGCGGTTGGATCGCCTCTGCGACGACTCGCCGCAGCGAATCGGCTTGTCGGCGACGCAGCGCCCGCTCGACGAGATCGCGCGCTTTCTCGTCGGCCAGGACACGAGCCGCGGCGCCGATCCGACGCCGCGTCCGTGCACCATCGTGGACTGCGGGCTCGTCAAGCGAATCGAGCTGAACGTCGAGTCGCCTGTCGACGACCTGGCGCACGTCGGGGGAACGATCTGGACGTCGGTCACGCCGCTCGTGCTTCGCCACATGTCCGACGCGCGGACGACGCTCATCTTCGTCAACAACCGCGCGCAAGCCGAGAAGATGGCGGCCCGGGTAAACGCGCTCGCCGGTGAGGAGGTCGCGCTTCCCTATCACGGATCGCTGTCGCGGGAGCGCCGCCTCATTCTCGAGCAGTCCCTGAAGGCTGGCCGCCTTCGCGCGCTCGTCAGCACGAGCGCTCTGGAGCTGGGGATCGACATCGGCTCCGTGGATCTCGTGCTCCAGCTCCAGTCGCCCAAGCGCGTGGCCAACGGACTTCAGCGCGTGGGCCGCGCCGGACATTCGATCGACGCCGTGAGCCGCGGTGTGTTCGTACCGACTTTCCGCGACGACGCGCTGGAGATGCTGGCGATCGTGCGCTCGATGCGCGCCGGCGACGTCGAGCCGACGCGCGTCGTCCAGAACGCGCTCGACGTCCTCGCGCAGGTCATCGTCGCCGCGGTTTCCATCGACGACGATTGGACGAGCGCGGCGCTGTTCGATCTCGTCCGGCGGTCGTATCCGTACCACGCGCTGACCCGCTCGGCGTTCGACGAAGTGCTCTCGATGCTCGCCGGGAAGTATCCGGCCGACGTCGCCTCGGAGCTCGACGCGCGGCTCTCATGGGACCGCGGCAACGATTCGCTCGCCGCGTCGAGAAGCGCGCGCATGGTGGCCGTCATCTCGGGCGGCACGATCCCGGATCGCGGACTCTACACCGTCAATCTCCCCGACCGCACGCGGCTCGGCGAGCTGGACGAGGAGTTCGTGCACGAGACGCGCGTCGGCGACGTTTTCCAACTCGGGTCGTCCACCTGGCGCGTGAACACGATCGAGCACGATCGCGTGATCGTGACCCCCGCGCCGGGCGCGCCGGCGCGAATGCCCTTCTGGCACGGCGAATACTCCGCCCGCTCGTCGCACCTCGCCTCGGCGATCGGCGCGCTGCGCCGCGAATTGGACGCCGCGCGAACTCCGCAAGCCGTCGATGAGATCACGACGCGCTACGGTTGTGACAAGGCGACGGCGCAGTCGCTCGTGGAGTACCTGCACGAGCAGCGCGCCGCGACCGGCGGCGTGCCCGACGAACGCTCGCTCATCGTCGAGCAGTTCCGCGACGAGACGAACTCCGTTCGCGTCGTGATCCACGCGCCGTTTGGCGGCCGAGTGAACGCTCCGTGGGGAATGGCTCTCGCGCACCGGGCGCGCGAGGTCCTCGGGCGCGGCGTCGTCGTCCAGGTTCAGACGACCGACGACGGCGTGATGCTCCGCTTTCCCGATCTGCGCGAATGGGTGCCACTGTCGCTCGTATCGGAGATGACCGCCGGCGAGGCCGAACGTCGCATGCTCGACGAAGTCGGCTCGTCGTCGCTGTTCGGCGCGCGATTCCGCGTCAACGCGGCGCGCGCTCTGCTCCTCCCGCGCGGTACCGCGCGCCGGCGGATGCCGCTCTGGCTCCAGCGTCTCAAGGCGCGCGATCTGCTCGACGCCGTGCGCGAGTACCCCTCGTTCCCGATTCTCGTCGAGACCTACCGCGACGTGTTGCAGGACGCGTTCGACATGCCCGCGCTCACCCGCATGCTCGACGATCTCGCGAGCGGTGCGATCGGCCTGCGGGGCGTCAACACCGAGATGCCGTCGCCGTTCGCGTCGTCCGTCCAGTTCGGATTCGTCATGGACTGGATGTACGCCGACGACACGCCCCACGCGGAGCAGCGCGCCGCGCTGCTCTCTCTCGATCGCGCGCTGCTCGACGAACTGCTCGGCACGGAAGGCGCCGACGCGGAGACGCTCGTCGTGCTCGAGGAGATGCTGGCGCGCCGGCGCGGAGTCGCACCGGGGTCGCGCGCGCGAACGGCCGACGAGCTCGCGATCCTCCTCGATCGCGCCGGCGATCTCTCGCTCGGCGAGCTGCGCGATCGAACCGCCGAGGAGGCTGAGGGTCGACTCGGCGACCCACTCGGCGAGTTGCTCGAGCGGGGGCGCATCGTCGAGGTCGACGTGCCCGTCGGGTCGGGATCGACCGAGAGCCGGTATGTGCTCGCCGAGACCTCGGCGCGTTACGCGGCGGCGTTCGGCGCCGCCGCGCCGATGCGCGCCGCCGCACGGCGCGAGATCCTCATCCGATTCATTTCACTTTCGGGCGTCGTCTCGGTTGCCGACGTCCTCGTTCGATACGCATTCGATCCGGACTGGGTGCGCGAACGATTCGACGAATGGACGCGCACCGGGCGCCTCGTGCGTGGATCGTTCGGCGGCAACGCGGCCGACCGCTGGTGTTCGCGTCGTCTGTTGGAGCGCGCGCGACGGCGCGAGCTGTCGCAGGCGCGCAAGCAGATCCAGGCGGTCGACCTCGAGCGATTTTCGCGATTCATGTTCCGCTGGCAGCACGTCGCCCCATCCACGCGGCTCGACGGCGACGACGCCACGGTGCACGCCGCTCGGCAACTGTACGGTGTCTCCCGCCCCGCCGAGCTGTGGGAGCGCGAGCTGTTTCCCGCGCGCGTGGAGTCGTACGACGCGAGCGCGATCGCTCGGCTGATCGCCGCGGGGGAGATGGTGTGGGTCGGTGGCGGCGCGCCGACAACACATGACGCGACGCCGGTCCTTGCGAACATCCGAATGCTGCGCCGGGGCACGGGGCGCGCTTGGCTGCCCGAGTCGCACCCGCCGATCGGCGAGGCCGCGACGGCGACGCTCGACGCGATGACACGAATGGGCGCGGTGTTCTTCGACGAGCTGCTGGCCGAGACCTCATTCTCTTCGCGAAAGCTGAGAGACGCGTTGCGCGAGCTGGTCGGCGCCGGCCTGGCGACGAACGACACCATCGACGCGATGCGCGCGGTCGTTCGTTGGCGGCCGCTCGTGTCGCCGCGCGAACGCTCGCGTCCCGACCCGACGCGATGGCTGCCGGCGGACTACTCGCCGTCAGCGAATCGATACGTCGTGCAGCGACGTCCCAACCTGCGCCGGCTTCCGCGCTGGCAGAGACCCGACGTTCCAGGCGGCGACACCGACGCGTGGCCGGGCCGGTGGTCGCTCGTCGGCATCGCCGCGAGTACTCGGCGCACCGGACGACGAGTCCGCGCTCGGCGAAGCCGTCGCTCGTCAGTGGCTCGACCGCTACGGTGTGGTCGCGCGAGAGATCTGGCGCCGCGAGCGCCCCATGATTCCGTGGCGCGCGATCTATCGCGAGCTCAAACGGCTCGAGTTCCGCGGCGACGTCCGACGCGGATACTTCGTTCGCGGTCTTTCCGGCGCGCAGTTCGCGCTGCCTGAGGCGGTCGAAGCTCTGCGTGCCGACGAGCCGGGCGACGACGAGTCAGTTGTCATCGCCGCAGCTGATCCGGCGAACGTGTTCTCGCTGCCGCTCCCAGGTGACCCGGCGCGCGATCCATTCGTGCGTCCGCGCAGCTCGAGCGCCCTGCTCGTGGCCGTCGGTGGTCGCGTCGTTCTTATCGCCGAGCGACGGGGCTCGCGAGTGGCTGTGCGTCCCGACACGGCCGAGGCGACCGTTGCGCGCGCGGCCGAGGCGCTCGTCAGACACCTTTCGAGTCGCCTGCGGCGAGATCTCGTCCTCGAGACGATCGACGGACAGCCGTCGGCGGCAAGTCCGCACGCGGCCGCGTTCGAGAAGGCGGGGTTCAGACGAGGGCGGACGGATTTGCGGTACCTTCGGCCGGCGCGCTGAGCCCTCCACTCTCGCGGCGCGACGGACTCCGTTTCTGCGGCGGTCCTCTGCGTCCTCTGCGTCTCTGCGGTGAGTCAGTTGCAGTTCGGGGCACCCCGATAGAGTGGCCCACCCCCGAATAGCAGTTTGGGTGACCAGCCCAAGTCGAACGGGCTGGTCACCCAAATCTCTCTACTCACCGCTCGGAACTAGCGACTGCCTTTCAGCGGTGCCCGTCTCCGTTCCGGAACGGCGCCGGCGGGGCGTACAGGATCACCTCGTGCGGCCGCTCCTCCGAATCCGCCTCGACGATCACCGTCGTCCGCACGCGTCCGTTCCACGCGCGCGTGAGAACGTTCTCGAGTTCGGTCTCGCGGCACTTGAAGTGACGCGGACCGTCTTCCGTCTCGAGCACGAAGCCCTCGAAGTCACCGAAGCGGTCGTACACGATCCCGTCGACCTTTCCCGTGAATCGCAGCCGAACCTCGCTGCCGTGGTGCGGAGTCGGCTTCGGCCCCGTCTGCGGCTCCGGGTGCACGCCGCTTCCGTCCGGCGACGGACGAATCCGCGTCGGATCGCCGCCGAGCGCTTTCACGCGATCGCCGATCACGCCGACGTACTTCTCGAAGACCGGGTACCAACGGTTCTCGTGCGGAATCGTCTGCTCGATGTACTTCAGAACGGAGTAGGTCCGCTCTTCGGGCTCGAGCAGCGTCTGTTTGGTGCGAACCGGTATCTGGATCTGGAACGCGCCGAGCGTGTGACGCGACTCCGGCCGCGACGTCGGTTTCGTCGGGACCGGCGCCGGACGCGCGCCCTTCGTTCGTGCCCGCGGCTGCGGCGCGGGCGGCTCGACGTGCTTCGCCGCGCTCGACGTGATCTGACGGATCACCACCGTGAACGACTGGCCGCGACGAACCGTCGGCGGCAAATCGATCGTGAGCAGGCCGGCGTAACCCGGACCCGCTCCCGGCGGGACGGGCATCCACGTCGCGCCCTCCGCTCGGCAGGCCAGCGTGTGATCGTCGATGCGCCGCAGCGTCGTCATGCCGTACATCTTCGCCGCGAGATCGAGGATCTCACCGGTGTGCGCCCCGGGCAGATAGATCGTTGCCTCGCCACCAGCCGGAGTGTTGCCCCAATCGATCATGATCTCGTCGGGCGTCCAGCCCGGCGGCAGGATCTCGTGGGTCGGCTTGATCTCGAACGTGTTCGGAATCCGATGCGATGCCGCCGTGCCCGGATTGTCCGACGAGACGATCGAGAGATTGCGCTGCGACAGCTTGTCCGACGTCGCCGGATTCTGGCCGTTGGTGATCGGATCGGGATCGAACGCCAGCTCGACGACCATGCACTGGTGAATGCCGCGCACCAGCTGCTGAATGCTCTGCCGGCCCGACGTGAATGGTCCGTCCGACGTCACGTTCACCGGGAAACGGAACTGGGTCGGCTGGTTGATGTCCACCCAGACGCCGAAGTACGCGTCACGCTCGTTCCCGCTCGCGTCGTGCTGAATCGTCTGCACGTTCGCGGGATCCTGCTGGATGTCCATGCTCTGGCTGCCCGTGTCGACGCGCGCCGCCGCGAAGAACGGAATGGTCGTCACTTCACCGGCGACCGTGCCCAACAAAGGAACCTTCGTCGTGCCGTTCACCGCGCTGCGGTACGTCGTTGACGCGTCGAACGTCGTTGACGTCGTCGACGCCGGGAACGCGCGGAAGAACGCGCGCACCTGCGTCGCGTCGACCGACAGCGCTCGATAGCGAACCCGCGCCACGGCGAAGTTGAACACCGGCGTGCCGTTCAACTTCTCCGACAGCTCGAGCTTCGACGTGTCTTCGTCGGTCGAGATGAGGTCGAATGGATGTCCGAACGGCGAGTGCGTGTTGAACGCGCCGATGACGTTCGTGATGAACGAATTCGCCGCGTTGGCGCCGGTCCCCATTATCAGGCTCGGCAGACCGGCCAGCGTTTGGCCCGGCTGCAGCTGGAACACGCGGACGTCCGTGCTCAGCCACGAGACCGGACCGTCCACCATGTAGGGATTCGGGTGCGTGATGAGGTCGATCACCGCCGTGCCCGACGTCGAATGCGTCGTCGCCGTCAGCGCGACCGGAATGTCTTCCGCCGTGAACCCGTTCGTGTTGGTGAACACGACCTGGTACACGAACGTGAACCGCTGCGGCTGCGCGGGCAGCGACGGCAGTTCGGCCACCAGTGCGCTCGGACGAATCGTGAATCCGACCGGCGTCGGCGACTCGGTGAACGCCGGCGCCCACGATTGCAACTGCGTCGGCGTTGGATTCGTCGTCGTGATGCCGAGTTCTGCTGGCGTAAACCCGTCCACGGTCACGTAAAACGCCGCGTCGACCACCGCCGGGTTCGAGACCTGGAGCATCGCGTCGATCTCGTCTTTCCCGAACGTGCTGCGATCGGTGATGATCGTGACTTCCTTCGTGAAGCGCGCCGTCAGCGCCGCGAGCAGACCTTGGCCGTCCACGACGCCGAGTCCGGTCGCCGCATCCCAACCCGTGCCCGCGATGTAGCCGGGGGCGCCACCGGTCGCATTACTCGCATTGTCCGCAATGTCGCGAATCACACCGGTGTTGTTGAGCGCATACAGCAGCGGATTCAGGAAGCCGACGCTGCGTCCGAGGCGTGCGTTGCACAGAGCGACCAGAGCCGCGTACAGCGGAGCGGTCGCGCTCGTTCCGCCGACGCCCGGGAAACTCGAGCCGTCGACGATGAGGTTGTAGCCGCTCGCCGGATCGGCGTTCCCCGCGATGTCGGGAATGCCGCGCCCCTGATGGCCGTCGTTTGCCGAGAGCGGAACGCCGGCGCCGATCTGATAGGTCGGGAGCGAGAAGAAATCGCTGATGCCGCCACCCGTCGTGCCGAACGACTGCGCCCAGGTCGACTCGGTGAACGACGCGCCGGAGACGTCGCTGATGCGCGTTCCGCCGCACGAGCTCACGAACGGGTCGGACGCCGGATACAGCACGTGTGCCGCACCGTCGCCCTGCCCGCAGTCCGAGCCGCTGTCGCCCGAGGCGGCGAACACGGTGACACCGAGCGCGGCCGCATCCTGGAACGTCTGGTTCACAGCGTTGATCGCCTGCTGGGTCCACGTGAATCCCTCGATCCCCTCGAACTCGGGCCATCCCCAGCTGATCGAGAGCACCGACGGGTTGTTCGTCGCGTCGTGCACGGCGCTCGTGATGACGTCCACCCATCCCTGCTCGGTCCACGGAGCGAAGTACACGGCGACGTCGGCGTTGGACGCGACCGACGACGCGACGCAGATGTCGAGCGTCACTTCGCCGTCTGAATTGATGTCGACGCCGGGATTGTTCGTGACGCCGTCCATTCCGACGACAGTGGGCGTCGGCGCGGTGAGTCCGCCGCCGAGACCGCTGAAGAACTGATTCAGGTCGCCCTGCGCGAATCCGCCGCCGAACTCGATCAGGCCGATCGTCTGGCCCGCGGCGCCCGGCGTGACCGGATAGTCGTAGAGCGACGCGACCTGCGGCGGCGTGAGCGCCGTGACGTTGAGCGCGGGCCCGAATTCGGTGGGCACGGCGACGGTGCCGACGCGGCCGCTGCCCGGGCCAAACGCCTTCGGCGGCCGCGGAGCGACGCGCGTTCCGGCGCGCCGCGCCATCCGCCGGTTGTCGAGTCCGAATACGCCCTCGACGACGTTCGAGACATCCTGCGGCATGGTGACGGCACCTTCGCGTCCGCGATACTCCTCCGTCGGCGATTCGTAGCGGCCGAGGTCGACGCCGAACGCTTGATTCATTTGCTCGACGGTGCCGAAGACCTTCACGATGCGGCGTGCCGTGCTCGTCTCTTCGATCTCGAGACCTTTGGCGCGCGCGAACGCGACGACGAGGTCGAGGTCGGCCTTCGATGCGCCGAAACGTTCGGCGAACTCTTCGCGCGACAAGTGACCGGTCGGCGTGTCGGCGTTGTGGTGAACGGGCAAAGCTGGCGCGTCGGTACGACGACGCACGCGAATGGTGACGGAGAGTTTGGCCGACGGATTTTCCGCGGCCACACGGCGCGCACCAGGTGCGGGCCGTCTCTCGCTGCCTTCGATCGGGCGGACTGCAGTGGGACTCGGCATGCGACCTCCTCCTACCGGAGAGAGTGGGGAGCTCATTGCCGCGTCAGGCCTTCGCGACGCGTAACGCTCGTTGTGAGTTGTTCGCGAAGGGTGCGGCGCCCAACCGATGACCGACATCGGTCATCACGGAAGGCGCGCCGGCTCGGCGCGACGACGACGCCCCGCGATTCCGCCGCGCCGCCGTCGTAGGCGGTGGGCACAGCCGTGTTCGTCGGGCGCCGCCGACGGCGAGATGACGTGGGTCCAACACGCCCAATCGAACGCATCGGACCCACATCCATCGTCGTCCACGCCGTCCGTGCGAGGTGGCCGACGTCACTGCGCAGGGCCACCGCGGGACGACGACAATATAGGTCGCGTCCCGCGCTGGTCAATACGAAACTCGTAACGTGATTAAGATTGTCTGATTAGCAAACGTAACAGTTCGCTTCGTGTCCCGCTTTCGCGACAAACTCGAGCGTGACCCCATCGCCATTTCTTCGTGACACCGGGCGCTCGCGTCCGCATCAGCGGCGGCGCGGCTGGATCGGCTCGGCACTCTGCGTCTTGAGCCGCGCATCGCCGGGCGAGCCGAGCGTCACACCGGCGGAGTCGGATACTTGAGACTGCCGCAGCGCCTGCTCGACACCGCGAACGACGTCGTCGAGCCGCGTCGCGCGCGCCACGTCCCGCGTCGTCGCCAATACCGAGGCCGAGCCGCGCGCGTCGCCGGTCGCGCGTAACGCCTCGGCCAGCTCGACGCCGCCGAACAGATACAGCGCCGGCATGCTCACCGACGGCCGGTCCACCCAACGGCCCTCGGAAACGATCGCGCGCGGTCCGACGAACACGTCGTTCCATAGAGCGCGCGTTCGCGCCACGTCGAGCCATCCGTCTCCCTCGACCAGCACGGTGTCTCGCGCCTGGGACGTCGGTGGCACGAACAACTTCGACGCCAACCCCTGCGTCAACACGTTGTCGCCGAGTCCGAGCGATCGCGGATAGCCCCCGGCGGAACGCGCGAAATAGATGGGGCGATCCGGCCATGAGTCCTGAATCATTCGCAGGACGAGCGCATCGGCCCGCATGAGAACGCCGTTCTCCAATCGACGAGGATCGATCGTCGCGTGGATCGCGCCGCTGTTGAACAGCATCGGCCCGGGCAGCTGAATGTATTCTGGATACGAATCCGCGTCGGCGAACGACATGTGAAGCGGCGGGCTGGTCGGCTTGCGCCAAACCCCGTTTCGATAGATTGCCGGACCGCTTGCGGCGTCGTACGCGTAGATCGGGCGCCGGATGATCTGACGCGCATACCACTGGGTGTTGAGCAGCGACGTGTTCGCCACGACCACGTCGCGCCGAATGCCCTCGACTTCCTGCGCGTACCACAGCGGGAACGTGTCGTTGTCCCCCACCGTCACGAGCACGCCGTACGGCTCGACCGAGTTCAGCATGTCCGCCGCGACGTTGCGCGTCGCACTATGGTGCGAGCGCGGCGCGGCGCTCCAGTTCGTCGCCAGCGGCACCAGCGCCAGCGCCATCGCCGGGGACGTCAGCACCCAACCTCGCCGGGTCGGTTCGCTCTCGAGCGCTTTGCCTTTCTTTTGTTCTCGTGCAACCCCGCCGATGAGCGCGGCGAGCGACTCCCAGACGTACACGAGACCAAGGGCCGCCCACACGCCCCACGCCGAGTAGCTCCAGATGAAGAAGTAGTCGCGGTCGCGGACCTCGTGATCCTGCGGTGACGCCGGATTCTGCGAGCTGCCGAGCTTGAAGTTGAGGTAGTAGACGAGCAGCAGCGTCGTCGTGAACATGAGCGCGCCGAAGTACCAGAAGCTCGGCCTGTCCCTCGCGGCGTGCGCGCGCGCGCCGGCGAGCCCCAGCACGAGGAAGGTCGCGGCGAGGAGCGACTGCGCGAACGCCCACGATCCGTCGGCGTCGCGCATCCACTGCCACTTGAAGTACAGCCACCACATCTCGAGCTGGTCGCCGAATCCCGCCTGCCGGTCCTCGAGCGCCGGCTTGGCGTACTGGCCCCGGTTGAAGTTGTAAAGGAAGGAGTCGAGCGTCGCCTTCGAGAGCGTGCACGACATCTCGAGCTTGGTGCGACAGCCGGTCGGCTCCCCCTCGTTGACGGCCGGGAAATACGCCGCGCGAATCGGCTGCGTGGCGAATGGGCTTAGACCAGCGAGCGCCGCGGCGACGCACGCGAACACGAGCCGCCCGCGCAGCAGCGTGCGCGGACGGATCGCCAGGATCGCGAGCCCCAGCGCTCCGACCGGCAGCATTCCCGCCATATGGTTGGCGTAGCCGAGGCCGCAGAGATACGCCGCGAGAACGAGCCGCCGGTCGGCGAATGGACCCGCGGGGTCGCGCGTCCAACGCACGGCGAGCCACGACACGATCGCGATCCCCGCGAGCGAAATCGTGTAGACCTTCTCGTTGACGACCGACTGGTTCCACACCGTGAAGGCGAGCGCGCCGATCGTCGCGCCCGCGGTGGCGCCGACGATCCGCAACGCGCGCGAGCGAAGCCAACCGCGCAGGACATGCTCGGTGACCAGGAACCAGCAGCCCGCCGCAGCCGCGCTCGCGATCGCGGCGAGCACGTTGATTCGCGACGCGACCGACGATGCGATCGGCAACAGGGAGAACGCGCGTCCGACGATGACGAAGAACGGGTTCCCCGGCGGGTGCGGCAATCCGAACGTGTACGCGGCCGCGATGTATTCGCTCGTGTCCCACATCGCCGTCGAAGGGGCGAGCGTCAGCAGGTAGAGTGCAAGCACGCACGCCGAGACGATTCCGGCGGCGAGGTATGACGGGCGTTCGCCGTGCGCCTCCAGCTCGGCGTCACCGTCGGCCCAATGCCAGATCACGAGCGGCACGAGAACGCAGTACGCCACCGCGAGCAGAATGGCCGACACCGTGATGCCGCCCCGCACGAGATCGGCGAACCCGACGCTGAACGCCACGAGGGTGAACAGTAGCAGATAATTTTTTGTCTTCTTCAGCCGATCCAAAAGGCGCATGTGCGGCGCTCCCATCTGAGGGTCGTTAGCGGGCTTCGGCCGCGCCGGTAACCGGCGCCGCTTCGGGACGCAGGCCGAGCGCGTAGCGCGCCCACGCCCGCACGCGCGGGTTCGGGTCCAGCTCCGCGGCGCTTCGCGCAAAGGCCACGGTGTCCGCTCGATGCGCCAGGCCGATCACCGCGTATGCGCGCGACTCCCAGCGCGAATCGCGCATCAAGCTCGCGAGCACGTCCCGCGTGGGCACTATCTCCACCCCGCAGAGCGGCACGGCCGACACCGCACACGCCGCCGTCGCGACGAGCGTCCAACGTCGCGCCAGCGGCCGCACCTCGCGCCCCGCGTCGAGGATCGCCGCGAGTCGTGTGCGCAGCGGTCCACGTCCGGAGAGTGCGAGCGCGGTTTCGATGCGCGGCGCGCCGGCCCCGATCGACGCCGCGATGAGCAGCTCGGCGTAGTCGCTGCGAGCGATTCCCGACGAGATCACGCGATCGTCGGCCGCCCGCTCGGCGTCGCGACGCAGCGAACGCGCGATCCACCACACGCCGGGATGGAACCAGTAGAGGGCGCACGCGAAACGCGCCGCGAGTCCGAAGGCCCAATCGGCGCCGCGCACGTGCGCGAGCTCGTGGCGCAGCACCATCCGCCGCTCACCCTCGGTCCAAGCATCCGCCGCCGTGGGCAGAAGAATCACCGCGTGCCGCAGGCCCCACGTCATCGGGACGTGCACTTCGCGGCTTTGAAACAGCAGAACGCCGCGGCGTACGTCGAGACGCGACAGCGAATCCTCGAGATCGGTCATCCACGAGCGATCTTCGTCGAGCGCGCGAGCTCGTCTCAGCATTCGCCGGGCCCGAATCGACGCGAGGGCCGTGGGCAACAGCGCCACGACCACGCCGGCGACGTACATGGCGAACGCGATCTGAATCCAAAGCGATCCGGCCGGACCGTAGCCGTGCGTGCCCGCGAGATGAGGCGCGAGATCGGCGACCCGGATGCGCCCGAGCGCGACGAGCGGCGCGGCGACGACCGAAGGGACCGACCAACCGGCGAGCCGCAGCGGAAGCAAACGACCCGCGAGCGCGACGAGCAGCATCACGACGGCCACTCGCCAGACGAGCACACGTCCTTCGGCGGCCGCGCGACGCATCGCAACCGCTCCAATCGCTGCCGCCACGATCGGGGCGGTTGCCAGCAGCGACGCCGTGTAGACCGACGCGGCCGCACGCGCGCTATCCGCGGCGGAGACCGGAAGGCCGGCGAGCGTCGTCAGCATTCGGCCTATTTCCCTTCGGCTCGCAGGCGCTTGATCACGCCGGCCAACTCGGTTCGTTCGGCGCCGGTGAGCGGCCGCTCCGCGTCATCGAGCAACGCGACGACAGCCGCCGTTCGCGAACCGCCGAAGAACGTTCCGATCAGGTGGCGCACGGCGCTCTTCTGCGCGACGTTGCGCGGCGTCGTGGGGTAGTAGACGTGCCGCGGGCCGTCCTTCTCGTGGCGGAGGTGTCCCTTGCTCTCGAGAATCCGAAGCATCGTCCGCACCGCCGCGGGAACCGGCGGGTCGGGAAGCCGCGCGTGAATGGTCGCCGCCGTCGCACCGCCGGCGGAGTACACCACGTCCATGATTTGCCGCTCGCGGCGGCTCAGGTTCGTCGAAGGAGAAGCGGTCCTGGGCATTTAGATAAAATATTGTCTCCAAGAGACAATATTTTCGCTGGACCCCCTTCTGTCAAGCGCGTCCGGATGGTCGGCGCCGGCGCACGCTCAGCCGGCGCCGGCCACCGCGCCCGTTTGGCGCTCCATCTCCAGCTCGCCGCGCAGGCTGTCCTCGTCACGGAAGAGCGTAGCCAGCGCCAGCAATTGGCCGCCGCGCATGAACCGCACGGCGACGTCGCGCTTCGCCGCCTCGCCGGAGACCTCGACCCGGTCCCACTGTCTCCGCGTGCCCGACGTAGTTGATGCTGACGTCGTAGTGCGCGCTCCAGAAGAACGGAACGGCGTCGAACGCCTCGCGTGCGCCGAGAATGTTGCGGGCCGCCATCTGGCCCTGCCGCTGCGCCACGACCCAATGCTCGACGCGAATGCGCTCGCCGGTGTGCGGGTCGGGCCACCGCGCGATGTCGCCCGCGGCGTAGACCCCCGCGGCGCTCGTCTGGAGAAACTCGTCCACTACCACGCCGCGATCCATTGTCAGCCCGGCGCCTTCGGCGAGCGAGAGCCGCGGTTTCACGCCGACGCCGAACACCACGAGGTCCGCGGGGAGTCGCGTGCCGTCGTCGAGAATGACCGCGTCCTCCTCGACTCGCTGCGCCGTGTGTCCGAGATGAAAGACGACGCCGTGCTCCTCGTGCAGGCTTTTGATGAACGCGCCGAGGTGGTCGCCGAGCACGCGGGCGAGCGGAAGAGTCTCGGGCGCGACGACGTCAACGCTCAGGCCGCGCGAGCGCAGCGATGCCGCGACTTCGAGGCCGATGAAGCTCGACCCGACGACGACAGCGTGTTTGGCCGTCTTGGCCGCGGCGATGATCGCCCGGCTGTCGTCGAGCGTACGCAGATAGCGCACGTGCGGCAGATCGGCGCCCGGCGTATTCAGCCGGACCGGCTCCGCGCCGGTGGCGAGCAACAGCGCGTCGTAGGTCAGAGGCTCGCGGCTCTCGATCTCGATTTGCTTGCGCGCGGTGTCGATGCGGGTGACTCGCCCGCGCGCCCGTTCGATGCCGTGCTCACGGTAGAAATCCTCCGGGCGAAGCGGAATCCATTCCTCAGGCGCGGTCCCGGCGAGGTAGTCCTTCGAGAGATTTGGGCGATCGTACGGCGCGGGGTCGTCGGAATCGACGATCGTGATTCCCCCCTCGTGTCCGCAGCGACGAAGCATCTCCGCCGCGGCGCCGCCGGCCGCGCCCGCGCCGACGATCACCACGTTCTTGATCGACGGGTCGCGCGTGAACGACGCGGACCCGGACGGGACGAGCGGGTCTCGCTCGAACTTGCCGGTGACGACGAGCTTCGTGCCGCGGCGTTCGGTCGCGTAGCGCGCGACGGGCGAGAGCGCGGGCGCGTGCAGCGCTTCGCCGGTGCGGAGGTTGAAGCAGGCGTGGTGCCAAGGGCAGCGGACCGTGTCCCCATCGAAGAGGCCTTCGGCGAGCGGTCCGCCGTAGTGCGTGCACGTCGCGCCGATCGCACAGTAGTCGGCCCCCAGCCGGACGAGCAGCACGGGATCGCCGTCGGAGTGCCCGAGCAGCGCGCCGCCCGGCTCGAGGCTATCCGCTTCGATTCCCTCGCTGAGATCGGGACCAGTGAGCTCGTTCGACCCGCCCATGTTCAGCCCTCGAAATGAAGTGCGCGCCCGACACCAGTACATTTTGGTGAATCGGCGCTCCACCGCCCGCTCCAACACCTTCACCGCGACACGACGATTCTCATGGAAGATCTGCGATATCCCGTCGGGCGCCACCAGCGGCCTCAGTCGCTGACCTCGGAACAGCGACGCACCGCCATCGACGCGATTAGCGCCGCGCCGACGCTTCTGCGCGCCGCCGTCTCCGGTCTCGATGATCGCCAACTCGACACGCCGTACCGACCCGACGGGTGGACCGTCCGGCAAGTCGTGCACCACGTGCCCGACAGCCACCTGAATGCGTACACGCGCTTCAAGCTCGCGCTCACGGAAGACACGCCGACGATCAAGCCGTACGACGAGGCGAAATGGGCGCAACTCGAGGATTCGCGCTCCACGCCGATCGCGACGTCCCTCGCCCTGCTCGACGCCGTCCACGATCGATGGCTCCGCGTGCTGCGCGCGATGTCGCCGTCCGATTTCGCGCGGACACTGAAGCATCCGGAGAACGGCGTGATGAACCTCGACCAGATGCTCGCGTTGTACGAGTGGCACGGGAGGCATCACGTCGCGCATGTAACGAACCTTCGCGGTCGCAACGGTTGGTGATCGCCGGACCGCGAGGTTCGGCGTTTGTGCGGTCGGCGTAACACCCTTCGAGCAAATAGGTTCCGACGGTTTTGAGCGCCGATGCGCGGCACTTGTAACGCGCCGGCCTTAACGATCCACGAGCAGCTCACGTCCTCCTGAGTGAATGCAGGCACCACCCGGTGCATGACGAAACACTCAAGAACGTTCACAGGAGCTGCACATGATCAGGAGCGTAAAGACGGCCGTGCTCGGCGCGGTGATGGCGGTCGCGGTCGCCGGAATCGCCGGCGCGCAGACGGCCAACGCCCCGGTGACCAAGCGGGAAGTGCGGGACCTGAGGCGTGACCATCGCGACCTCGTGCGCGACCGGCACGACGTGCGCGCGGACGGGCGCGACCTCCGCGCCGACAAGCGCGACGTTCGCCAGGACATCAAGTCGGGGCAGGTCAAGGACGCGCGCCAGGACCTCCGCGACGTCAGACACGACCGCCGGGACATCGTCGGCGACAAGCACGACATTCGCGCCGACAAGCGGGACATTCGTCAGGATCGCCGGCGCATCGCCAATCCGTAACGCGCCGACTGCCAGAAAGCGCCGAGCGGGGCCCACGGTCCCCCGAGAGCGCCCCCCCCCGGTGCCCCACGTTGCCCCAGCAGCCTGGGGCACCGGCACGTATTGGCCCAATTCACCCCGAGCGCGAAAGCGCTCCCACGCCTAGATTTGGGGCGATGTTTCGGGACTTGGCCTGAATCCTCCTCGGCTCGCTGCCAAACGAGCCCTCGCGGCAGGATTGTCCTTTGGTGAGCGCTCCCTTGCAGCAATCACCGCGCGATGGCCATAGTCTTACGCGGGTAAATCCGAGAACATGGCCGACCACCAGGACGACGACGAACAGCCCTCCGTGACGGGACCCGCCGGCCAGCGCGCCGGGGGAACGGGCACGTCCGATACCGGCCCGCACCCGCAGCAGCACCCGCTCCTCGACAGTCATCTCGGATCGGGGTTGATCGCGCAACAGCCGACCCCGGCGCCCAACGAGACCGTCGCGGTCACCAAGGTCTGCCCGCAGTGCGGCGGCGAATACGAGACGTCCGATCGCTTCTGTCCGAAAGACGGCTCGCCGCTGCGCCCGAAGTCGGGCGGCGATCCGCTCGTCGGCCGGGTGATCGCCGACCGGTATCTGATACTGGCGCGACTTGGCGAAGGCGGAATGGGACGTGTGTATCTGGCGGAGCACGTCAAGATGAACCGCCAGTGCGCGATCAAGGTGATGAACCCGTCGCTCGTGAACGACTCGGAGTCGTCACAGCGATTCGCGCGCGAAGCGTCGAACGCCGCGCGCATTCTGCATCCGAACGTCGCCGCGGTCTTCGACTACGGCGAAGCGGACAAGGTCGTCTACCTCGTGATGGAGTACGTCGACGGCGAGTCGCTGTCGGCCATTCTCCAGAAAGACGGCGCCCTCGACCCGCGCCGCGCGATCGACCTCGCGCGCCAGGTCGCGGACGGACTGCACGCCGCGCACGAGCTCGGCATCGTCCACCGCGATCTCAAGCCTGACAACGTCATCATCACGCGCAATCGCGCGGGCAAGGAGATCGCGAAGGTCGTCGACTTCGGGATCGCCAAGGCGGTGAACGATTCGAAGGAAGACGCGCTGACGAAGAGCGGCCTCGTGATCGGCACGCCCGAATACATGAGCCCCGAGCAGCTCCTCGGCGATCCGGTCGACGCGCGCACCGACGTGTACGCGCTCGGCTGCATTCTCTTCCAGTCGCTGACGGGGAACGCGGCGTTCGCCGCCGACACGCGCGAGCAGATGATTCGGCGGCGGCTCCACGAGCCGGCGCCGCACATTCGAGATCTCATACCGGCGCTGCCGGCGCGCCTCGACACGCTGATCGTCCACATGCTCGCGCGCTCGCCGGGCGACCGAGTGGCGACGGCGGCCGAAGCGCGCGATCAGTTGGATCCGGCGCTCACGTTGAGCGGATGGGACCCGCGCACGATGACGCAGGGCGTGGGCGACAGCGGCGACGCGACGAGCATCATGCCGGCCGCGGTGATCACCGCGCCTACCGATACGCAGGTAGGCGGCGCGGCGCGGCCGGCGAAGAAGGGTGGACGCGGGATGCTAGTCGGCTCGCTGATCGGTGTCGTCGCGATTGCGGCGGCGGTGGTGTTCGTCGTCAACCGGCCGCACGCGAAACCAGCCCCACCGGCGCCGACGCCGGTGCAGACCGATACGGCGCACACCGCGCCGCCGGTCGCCGCGACGAATCCCGACACGACGGGTTCGCCGGCCGGTCGTGGCGTGCTCACGACGCCTAAGCCTGTCGACAGCACGCCGGTCAAGCCCTCGAAGCCGGCGCTCGACAGCGCGGCCATCGGTCAGCTGATGGCCGCGATCAGAAGCGGGGACATCGAGAAAGTGTCCCAGAAGTTCCCGGGGATCACACCGGAGCAACGAGGCTTCTTCACCGGAGTCATTTTCAGTCCGGGACGCACGGTGGGCAGACCGAAGGCGGTCTGGACGGAAGCGACGATCGTGGGCGATACCGCGAAGATGCCGCTCGAGATCCGCGTCCCCGTAACTACGACTGCCACGGGATCGACGACGCAATTCCCGCTGAAATACGGCGCGGTGTTCGCCCTCAAGGGCAGCAAGTACGCCCTGGTAGCGCTGCTGCCGCGATAAGCGCCGCTACGGCGTCTTTTTCCCGACCTTCGCCTTCACGTCGTTCGAGACTTCCTCGAGCAGCGCGTTGTCGACGCCGATATCCCATTCGTCGTCGCGCTGCCAGTTCGCCTCGGCGCGCACGAGAACCTGTTTCCAGTCCTCGCCGACGAACCGAATGATCACGCGCGTACGGTAGCGAAGGTCGGGCATGCCGGCGCGCGCGAAGCTCGCTTGCCACGGCGTCATCAAGAATCCGGCTTTCTGATCGCTGACGTCGACGGAGTACTTGGACGACAGCACGTCGGTGGCCGCCCGGAAGAGTGCCGTCTTGCTCATCCCGTCGCGCACGTCGATGAGGCGCGAGACCTTGAGGTCGGCCGTCGTCCGTGAGAACGTGGGCGGCGGTCCGCCCGTGGTGAGCGGCGCGGGCACGGGCGCCGGCGCGGTCGTCGGACGCCCGCCTCCTCCTGTCGCACCGCCGCCGCACGCGCTCGCGACGAGCGCGATAGATGCCGCGACGACCGGGAAGAAATGCCGCGTGACCTTTGACACGGACGATCCGCGCAGTTGCAGCTGCGCTCTGATGCCACCGCTGATTCCAGTGCTCGCGCTCATGATCGCTGCTGGTTCGCTCTTGAGGGTGAGGTGTGCGTCGGACGGGAATTTCGACCACCATTCCCTGCGGCGCTAGCTCCCGAGTCTGGTGCCCCGCCCACCGACCAGGCCCGTCCTAGCTGTCTAGCTGTCTAGCTGTCTACCGGTCCACCGGTCCGACCGGTCCACCGGTCCACCGGTCCACCGGTCCACCGGTCCACCGGTCCACCAATATCCCTAAGGAGACCCCCGCCAAAGCGCCGGCCGTCACCCTTTCACAGAGCTGTCAGACGCGCGGCCCAGTCACTGTACACACTGCCCCTTCGGATTCGGCTTGGGCTGGTCGACCACGAGCCGGTGGTCGAGGTTCGCCACCCGTAGCGCGACGTCGTGCACGAGGGTCGCGACGCGGGCCAGCTGGTCGTAGTCGATGTACTGCGGCTCGTCGGTCACCTGGTGGTAGTCGCGGTGGCCGCCGGTCGAGAAGAACGTGATCGGAATCCCGTACCGCGCGTACTCGTAGTGGTCGCTCCGGCAGTAGTACTGCTGCGGATGCCCGTTCGCGTCGTACTGGTAGTCGAACTTGAACGGGCGTCGGCTCCGTCTTGTCCACGGCCTCCACGAGGTCGCCCAGCTCCGTCGACAGGCGCCGCGAGCCGATGAGCTGCAGGTAGCCCGGCCCGCCGCCCTTGATCGTCGTGCGGCGCCGCCGCGGCCGATCATGTCCATGTTGAGCTGCGCGACGATCGAGTCGCGCGGAACGGTCGGATGGTCGGTGAAGTACTCGCGAGCCCCAGAGCCCCTTCTCCTCGCCGGCGTGCCAGACGAAGAGCAGCGACCGCTTCGGTTTCGTCGTGCCGCTTCGCGAACGCTTCGGCGATCTCGAGCAGCGGCGACCGTGCCCGAGCCGTCGTCGTCGGCGCCGTTGTAGATCGAGTCGAGACGCGGCGGGTGCATCTTGCGAAGGCTGTCGAGAATCTGCCGAATCTTCGTCATGCTCCTCGGCCGTCGCCGGCCGGTCGCGATCGTCCTCGCCCTGCGGACGGACGACGGCGTTGAACGCGCGGAGCGAGTCGTGATCGACCGGCGTGTGGTTGAAGCCGACGTGATCGTTGTGCGCGCCGATCGCGACGTACTCGCCCTTGAGCTTCGGATCGCTCCCGGGCAGGATCGCGACGACGTTGCGCGCCGGCGCGCGCGTCGAATCGAACGATGATCGCGCCGTGGATCGTTCCCCCGGGCGTCCCGCGCTTGAGACTGTCGAGCGGCGCGCCGAGCGAGCGCCTCGCCCATCGCCGGCGTGACGTACAAGAAGGCCGGCAGCATGTCCGGCGCCCGCCGTCGGGCGGCGTGTCGTCGAGTCCCTCCGAGGGCTCGAGCAGCGCCTTGCGTTGGTCCGGCGTCGAAGCCCTCGAGCGCGACGACGGCGACCGCCGGCCGACTTGAGGTAGTAGCCCGTGAGCGGCTGCCGATAGCCCGCGATCAGCGGCTTGCCATCCGGCCCGTTCGCGACCGCCATCACGACGAACTTTCCCGTCGGCGGCCGCGGGCGCCACGAGTTTCGTCGTGTCCACGGGCAGCGTGAACGTGCCGCCGAAGATGACCTGCGCGCCGTCGATGGAGCGCACGGTTCCGCCGAACAGCGAGTTGTCGCGCGGGACGAAGTCGGTGCGCGCCGCGAAGGACTTCCCGTCGACCGTGATCGACGTCTTGGCGAGACAGCGGAGTGGTCGAAGACCGGAAGATTCTGGAAGTACGTGCCGCTGTCGCCGGCCGGGAGCGAGCCGAGCCTCCGCGCCTCGCGCTCGATGTACGCCGTCGCCTTGAGATGGTACGGCGTGCCGACCTCGCGCCCCATCATCGAATCGTCGGCGAAGATGTAGAGCCGCGTCATCAGGTCCGCCGGCGTGATCGCGGCGCGTCGTCGGCTCGCGGCGCGTGCTTGAGCGGCAGCGGCTTGGCGGTCGCCGGTGCGGGTGCGGCGCCTGGCTTCTGCGCCGCTACTGCTGCGCGGGATTGAGCGCGGCAATTGACAGAGCGGCGAACGCGGACGGCGCGAATTCGCGCGACCCGCGGATCGAAACCGAAAACGAGACGTGGCCACGGCGGACTCCCCGAAGGTGACGACATCGGAATATCAAACTTCATGCGACGGCGACGCGAGGCTCGACATGTAAGGGAAGCGCAAGTCGTGACGCCCCAACGCCTCCGGCGGCTCCCGATTTGCGCCCGGCCGCGCAGGCGTAGCTTCAAGCGTCCCAGCATTTCCCGATGGCGCGCGTTAGACGGACGAGACGCACGCGCGCCGCCACCCAGCCAGCTCTCAATGAGAATCAGCGTTCCAACGGAAACCGCTCCGCGCGAGCAGCGGGTCGCGCTCGCGCCTGACAGTGTGTCGCGGTTGGTCAAGCAGCTGAAGCTCGAGGTCGTCGTCCAGCGCGGCGCCGGGCTCCGCGCCGGCTTTCGCGACGACGCCTACGAGAGCGCGTCGGCGCGACGATCGTCGCCCGACGCGGCCG
The DNA here is from genome assembly GCA_963846925.1 of uncultured Gemmatimonadaceae bacterium. Taxonomy (GTDB): domain Bacteria; phylum Gemmatimonadota; class Gemmatimonadetes; order Gemmatimonadales; family Gemmatimonadaceae; genus JAQBQB01. The sequence goes on from CAWJXW010000011.1 coordinate 181,580, forward strand.
CTGCGCTTCGCCGGCGGCACCGATCGTCGCCAAGGTCCAGCCGCCCGACGCCGACGAGATCGCGCGCGATCGACCGAGGGCTCGACGCTCATCTCGCTGCTGCGACCCGGGCACAGCGCCGAGATCGTCCAAGCGCTCGCCGCAGCGCAAGGTCACCGCGCTCGCGCTCGAGCTCGTCCCGCGCATCACGCGCGCCCAGTCGATGGACGTGCTCTCGTCGCAGAGCACCGTCTCCGGCTACAAGGGCGTGCTGATCGGCGCCGCGGCGCTCGGCAAGTTCCTGCCGATGCTCACGACCGCGGCCGGCAACATCTCGCCGGCCAAGGTGTTCGTCATCGGCGCCGGCGTCGCCGGACTCCAGGCGATCGCCACCGCGCGGCGGCTCGGCGGCGTCGTGTCGGCGTTCGACGTGCGGCCCGCGGCGCGCGAGCAGGTGCTCAGCCTCGGCGCGACGTTCGTCGCGAACGAGCTGGTGAGCCGACGGCGCGAGGCGGCCGGCGGCTACGCGCGCGCGCAGACGCAGGACGAGCAGGACGAACACGCTCGCCGCGATCGCCAAGCACATCAAGGATCAGGATCTCGTCGTCACCACGGCGCAGATTCCCGGGCGCCCGGCGCCGACGCTGATCACCGCCGAGATGGTCGCGTCGATGCGCGCCGGCTCGGTGATCGTCGATCTGGCCGCCGAGACGGGCGGCAACTGCGAGCTCTCGAAGCCGGGCGAGACGGTGCAGCGTGCACGACGTCACGATCATCGCGCCGCTCAACCTGCCGGCGACCGTGGCGTTTCACGCCAGCCAGATGTTCGGCCGCAACATCTTCGAGCTGCTCAAGCATCTCGTGAAGGACGGCGCGCTCGAGCTCGACCCGAGCGACGAGATCACCGGCGCGATGATGATGACCCACGACGGAAAGGTGCTTCAGATAATGCAATCTTCTCGAACTGTACGTCTTCGTGCTGGCGGCGTTCGTCGGCTACATGGTCATCTCGCGCGTGCCGCCGCTGCTGCACACGCCGCTCATGGCCGCGACGAACGCGATCTCCGGCATCTCGCTCGTCGGCTCGCTGATCGCCGCCGGCTCGGCGCGCAGACAGCGTCGCGACGATGCTCGGCTTCATCGCCGTGGTCTGCGCGACGAGCAACATCGTCGGCGGATTTCTGATCACCGATCGCATGTTGAGGATGTTCAAGTCGGGCGAAGAGCGACAAGCGAAGGCGGCGACGCGCGAGCAGTAGGATGCGCGACTACGTCTCATCGCAGGCGCAGCTACCTCATCGCGTCGGTCCTGTTCATTCTCGGGCTGCGCAGCCTCACGCGCCCCGACAAGGCGCGGCGCGGCATGCAGCAGGCGGCGGTCGGCATGTTGTTCGCCATCGCCGGCACGCTGCTCAACCACACGATCGTCGACTATCGCTGGATCGCCGGCGGCCTCGTCCTCGGCGTCGTCATCGGCTATCCGATGGGCATGTGGGTGCCGATGACGGCGATGCCGCAGCGAATCGCGATCTCGCTCACCTTCAGCGCGCTCGCCGCGACGCTCGTCGGCGTCGCCGAGTACCACACGGAGCTCGCCGCGGGCACGTGCCGAGCGCATGCGAAGATGTCGGCGCTCGGCTTCGAGATCATGCTCGGCTCGATCACCGTCGGCGGAACGATCGTCGCCGCGGGAAAGCTGCAGGAGTGGATCACCGTCGAAGCCGCGTGACGTACCAGGGCCAGAACCTCGTCAACGGCGTGATCTTCCTCGGCATCCTCGGCGCTGTCGGTGTACATCGATCGTCGATCCGTCGCAGCAGTGGGCGTTCTACACGATGATCGGCGCGTCGCTGGTCTTCGGCGTCATGCTCGTGATGCCGATCGGCGGCGCGGACATGCCGGTGGTCGTCGCGCTGCTCAACTCGTACTCCGGCCTCGCGTCGTGCGCGACGGGCTTCGCGCTCGGCAACGTCATCCTGATCATCAGCGGCTCGCTCGACGGCGCGTCGGGATTCATCCTGTCGATCCTGATGAGCAAGGCGATGAACCGCTCGTTCACGAACGTGCTGTTCGGCGCGTTCGGCAGCGAGACGACGGCGGTCGGCGGCAAGTCGTCGGCCGGCCTCGACGGTGCGCTCGATCGGCGTCGAGGACGCGGCGATCCAGCTCGCGTACGCGCAGCTGGTGATCGTGATCCCCGGCTACGGCATGGCCGTCGCGCAGGCGCAGCACGCCGTGCGCGAGCTGGCGGAGCTGATCGAGAAGCGCGGCGGCGAGGTGAAGTTCGCCGTGCATCCGGTGGCCGGCCGCATGCCGGGCCACATGAACGTGCTGCTCGCCGAAGCGAACGTTCCGTACGACAAGCTGTACGACATGGACGAGATCAACAGCGAGTTCGACCGCGCCGACGTCGCGCTGGTGATCGGCGCGAACGACGTCGTGAACCCCGCGGCGCGCAACGACAAGTCGTCGCCGATCTACGGCATGCCGATTCTCAACGCCGACCACGCCAAGAGCGTGATCGTGCTCAAGCGCGGCATGGCGGCCGGCTTCGCGGGCATCGAGAACGAGCTGTTCTACGACAAGCGGACGAGCATGCTGTTCGGCGACGCGAAGGCGTCGCTCACTGGACTTGTTACCGAGATCAAGAACGTATAAAAGGCTGGCGATTCAGCGTAATTCGAGAGCAAGCGGCGGATAGCCCGGTCCGGCGACGCGTTCGTAGGTTGCGGATGCCTATCAACGCGAGCAAATCATGGCAACCATGGCAGTCACTTTGAACGAACCGAATGCGGTCTCGAGCTCGGTCGCGTGGCGCGCGGTCGAGCGGCGGGACGCGAGCTACGACGGGCGGTTCGTGTACGCCGTTCGATCGACCGGCGTGTTCTGCAAGCCCTCGTGCCCTTCGCGCCGGGCGCTGCGCTCCAACGTCGAGTTCTTTTCGACGACGGCCGCGGCCGAGCGAGCGGGCTTTCGCGCGTGCCGCCGCTGCCGGCCGACGGACGAATCGGGGATCGCATCCCGCGATCGAGAAAGCCCGCGCGTACCTGGACGCGCACGCCGACCGATCGGTGTCGCTCGATGAGCTCTCAACGGTGGTGGGTCTGAGCGCATCGCACCTCCAGCGCTCGTTCAAGCGTGCGGTCGGTGTCTCGCCCAAGGAGTATCAGTCCGAGCACAGGATGCGGCGGTTCAAGTCGCGTCTGCGTGCCGGCGACACGGTGAGCCGAGCCACCTACGAAGCCGGGTTCGGGTCGAGCAGCCGCGTGTACGAGCGCGCGGCAACCTCGCTCGGCATGACTCCGGCGGCGTATCGCCGCGGCGGAGCGGGCGTGCGGATCCGATACACCATCGCCGACGCACCGGTCGGGCGCGTGCTCATCGCGACGACGGAGCGAGGCGTGTGCGCTGTCGAGCTTGGCGCCAACGACGCCGACGTCGAGCGCGTCCTGCGGGCCGATTTTCCCAACGCGACGATCGAGCGCGACGACGAGGCGCGGGAGACGTGGGTCCGCGCGGTCCTCGATCGTGTCCGCGACCCAGGCGATGGATCGACGCATCGAATCCCCCTCGACCTCGCCGGCACGGAATTCCAGCGTCGAGTCTGGGACGCGCTGCGCGACATCCCTGTCGGGTGAGACTCGTTCGTACGCCGAGGTGGCGCGGGCGATCGGAGATCCGAAGGCCAGCCGAGCGGTCGCCCAAGCCTGCGCCAGCAACCGCATCGCGGTCGTCGTTCCCTGTCATCGGGTCGTACGCAGCGATGGTGAGATCTCAGGCTACAAGTGGGGCGTGGAGCGAAAGCGGAAGCTCTTGGCCGCGGAGACGAAATAGAGGCGAGGGCGGCGCGCGGAGGCGACGGAACTTCGATCCTTAGGACGAACCCTCCCGCTCTATTCCTGTGTCGAACGTGAACCACCCCCACGCGGAGCTCGGGATGCCCAGTTCACCACGATCCAGCGTCAAGGAACGGTTCGGCGAATTGCGGGCCGACGCTCGGTTCGCGTTGCGCACGCTCGCCAAGAATCCGCGCGTTCACCGCCGTCGCGATTCTGACGCTCGCGCTCGGGATCGGCGCGAACAGCGCGATCTTCAGCGTCGTCAACGGCGTCCTGCTCAAGCCGCTCGCCTTTCCGCATCCCGAGCAGCTCGTTCGCGCGTGGCAGGTCGAGGTCGTGAAGGGAGTGTCGAATCCCGGCACGGTCTCCGCGGTGAACCTCGACGACTGGCGCGCGCGGCGCCGACGTGCTCGCCGACATCGGCGGCTACTTCTACATCGAGGGGCATGAGCGGCACCGACCTCACCGGCATCGGCGAGCCGCAGCGCATCTCCGCCACGTTCGTCTCGCCGGGGTTCTGGAACACGCTCGGCGTCGCACCCGAAGTCGGCCGCGTTCCGCGCGACGACGAGATGGTGCGCGGCGCGAACGACAGGCTCGTCGTGCTCAGCGCACGCATTTCTGGCAGCGCCAGTTCGGCGGCGCGGCGTCGGTCATCGGCCGGCGCGTCACGCTCGGCGGCGAATCGTACGAGATCGTCGGCGTGATGCCGGCCAGCTTCCGCTTTCCGGCGCCGCACGTCGAGATGTACATCCCGTACTCGACGATCCCGGACGGTGCGATTCCGCGCATTCGCCCGGTGCGAATCATGAACGTCGTCGCGCGGATGAAGCCCGGCGTCACCGTCGGCGCAGGCGAACGCGGAGCTGAACGCGATCGCGCGCGGACTGGCCGAGCAGTATCCGAGGACGATCGAAATCTGGGCGCCGCGTCGGTCGCTGCCGCTGCGCGACTCGATCGTCGGAAAGGTGCGCAGCGAGCCTTGTTCGTGCTGCTCGGCGCGGTCGGATTCGTGCTGCTCATCGCCGCCGGTGAACCTCGCGAGCCTGCTGCTCGCGCGCGCCACCGCTCGCGAGCGCGAGCTCGCGATTCGCGTCGCGCTCGGCGCGGGTCGCGCGCGACTCGTCGGCAGCTGTTCACCGAGAGCCTGGTGCTCGCGCTGACCGGCGGCCTGCTCGGCGTCGTCGTCGCCGTCGCGCGGAAGAGCGCGCTTCTGTCATCTGGCGGCCGGCCAGCTGCCGCGCGCGGAAGAGGTCGGGCTCGACTATCGCGTGGTGCTGTTCACGGCTGCGCGTCTCGATCCTCACCGGCGTGGCGTTCGGACTCGATTCCGGCGATTCGCGCGTCGTCGCCGGAGCTGCAGCAATCGTTGCGCGAGGGCTCGCGCGGCACGCACGAGCGCGACCGGCGGACTGCGGAACGCGCTGGTCGTCGACCGAAGTCGCGCTGGCGATGGTCCTCGTCGTCGGCGCGGGGCTCATGACGCGCAGCTTCGTCAAGCTGCTGCAGGTGGATCTCGGATTCAGTCGCGACCATCGCGTCGCCGTGAACTACACGCATCTCGACCGCGCGGCACTCGACGGCGGCGGAGATGCGCGACACGTATCGCGACATGCTCGAACCGCGTGCGCGCCGTGCCCGGCGTGATCGCGGCCGGGGCGATTCGCGATCTGCCGTTCCGCGGCGACGGCGAGCCGATCGGTTTCGTGCCGCCGGGCGTGACGCCGAGCGCGGACGGTGAGCTTCCGCGCGCGACGCTGATGTTCACGAGCGACGGATTCTTCAACGCGATGGGCATTCCGCTCGTCGCGGGACGCGACCTGTCGCAGCAGGACCGACCGGGCGCGCCGATCGCGTTCGTCGTCAACCAGGCGTTGGCCAAGAAGTACTTCCCGGACCGGAACCCGATCGGACAGACGATCACGTTCGGCGACCCGAACCATTTCGCGATCGTCGGTGTGGTCGGCGACGTGCACCAGGGCGCCGTCGACGAAACGCCGGCGCCGCGCATCTATGCGAGCGTCTATCAGATCTTCCGGGTGAAGGTGAATCTCGTCGCGCGGACGCGCGGCGATCCGCAGCTGATGATCAAGCGGATCGAGGACGCCGTGCGCGCCGTCGATCCGCAGCAGACGTTCACCGCCGCGTTCACGCTCGACGACGCCGTCGGCGAGGCTGTCGCGCGCCCGCGACTGCTCGCGGTCCTGCTCGGACTGTTCGGCGCGATGGGTCTCGTCCTCGGCGCGCTGGGGATTTACGGCGTGCTGGCGTACCTCGTCACGCAGCGCACGCGCGAGATCGGCGTCCGCGTCGCGCTCGGCGCGCAGCCCGTCGTCGGTGCTCGGGATGGTCGTCGGGCGAGGGCTTCGACTCGCGGGGCTCGGTGTCGTCATCGGAATCGTCGCCGCGCTCGCGCTGACGAGGGTGATGCAAGGGGTGCTGTACGGCGTGACGCCGACGGATCCGCTGACGTTTGTCGGCGTTGCCGTCGCGCTGCTCGGCGGTGGCGGCGGTCGGCGAGTTGGATTCCGGCCGTCGAGGGCGACGAAGGTCGATCCGCTGGTGGCGCTGAGGGCGGAGTGACGACGACGACTGCCTTGCACGCATCTCATCGCTGACCGGATCGATCTTCGCCGCGCGCCGCGCCGGCGCCACGCTCGCCAGGACGCGCGACGATCAGCAGTACGACGGCTGCCGCCGCGAGCACGAGCGGATCCGTCGGGCTCACTCCGAACAGCAGCGACTGTAGCAGCCGCGTCCCCGCGAGCGCGCCGACGACGCCGATCACGACGCCGATGACCGCGAGTCGCAGCGATTGTCCGAGGACGAGCGCGCGACCTGCGACGATCTGCGCGCCGAGCGCCATGCGAATGCCGATCTCCGGCTCGTCGCTGCCCGACGAGGTACGAGATCACGCCGTAGATGCCGACGGCGCTCAGCAGCCAGCGCGATCGACCGCGGCGATCACCGAGCAGCATCATGATGAACGAAGCGCTGCGCCATCGACTTCGCGGTCGACGATCTCCTGCATCGACTGAACGTTCGTGACCGGGATCGCTGCGGATTCGATCTGTCGCGATCATCGCGCGGATCGTCGGCACGAGCGAGATCGTGATCACGCCAGGCGAAGTTCGACGACGAGCGTCAGCTGCGCTCAGTTCCAGTTTGCGCGGTCGCGTGGCGAGCATCGGGAGTAGACCATTTCACTCGCTGGCTGGTTCTGAAGTCCGTGCGCGCGGATGTCCTCGGGAATCACGCCCGACGACGCGGTAGAAGCCGCGTGCTTCGCGTTGCACGGATGCCGATCCGCTGGCCGATCGGATCCTCGCCGGGCCAGAACCGGTTGGCGAAGCTTGCGCGTGACGACGGCGACGCGTGCCGCGAGCGTTTCCGCATCGATCGGCGTCGTCCCCGTGAACGTGCATCCCCATCGCCTCGAAGTAGCCGGGCGTCATCAAGAATCCCGGCATGGCACCGGCTTGTCCGACGCCGGCGAGCTTTCGTCGTTCGTCGAACGGCCTGCGCTCGCTGCCACACCGCCGTGCACCCGGCAGCCGAAATGCTGCAGTGGAAGTCCCTGCGTCCCGCCGGCAGCCGCACGCCCGGGATCGCCGCGATCTGCTGCGACGAGCTCCTGCCAGAAACGCTCTCGACGCTGCCGGGCGCTTTGAAGTCGCCGCACGGCAGGATGACATGGACACGTCTGGACGCCGCGCGGTTCGAACCCGGGCTGCACGCGCCGCAGATTCGCGAAGCTCTCGCAACATCAGCCCGGCCGCCGCGAGCAGGACACGGCGAGCGCAACCTGCGCCACGCACGAGCGTGTCGCCGCGCGATCCGCGCCGGCGTGACGACGTGAGCCCGCGGCCACCGTCGCGCAGCGTGGCGACGTCGACCTCGCCGCGCGCGAGCGGAAGCAGGCCGAAGACGATCCGAACGATCGCAGCACCATCGCGAACAGCGGCGACGCGCGCCAGTCGAACGCCGACCCGGCGAGTCGCGGAGCGTTTGCGGCGCGATCGCCGAGCAGCGACGCTGCAGCAAGACCGCGCGCGATCGCGATCGCCGGCGCGCCGGCGGCAATCGCGAGGAGCAGACTCTCCGATGAGATAGTGCAGCGGCGAGATGCGCTCGCGATCGCGCCGAGCGCGCGCGCGGATCGCGGCCTCGCGCCGGCGCGCGTCGATGCGCACGAGGAACAGGTTCGCGACGTTCGCCGCGGCGATGAGCAGCACGAACCGCCACCGCGCCGAAGAGGATCCACAGCGCCTTGCCGATCGACGGCGCCGAGCGACGTGATCGCGCAGCGACGTACGATGCCATGCGCGAAGTCCGACTCGTTCAGGAACGCCGTGGAGTAGCCGTTCGGATACAGCTTCGCGGAATCGCGTCATGCTGCCGCGTTCGATGTCGGCGTGCGCGGCTGCGACCGTGACGCCCGGCTTGAGCAAGTCCGATCGCCGGAGTGCGATGTGGTTGTTGATCGGCGGCTCGCTGCGGATCGAGATGCTCGCGGAATCCAGACGTCGACGCCGAAGCCGGCGAGATCGGCGGTGGACGCGAACGGGCCGGGCTTGGGAGCGTGAGCCCCGGTCAGCACGCCGATGATCTCGATAGTCGCTGTCGCCCGTCAGAAGCCTCTTGCCGACGATCGTGCGGATCGCCGCCGAATGCGCGCTGCCAGTACCCGTGCGAGATCAGCGCGACGACGATTGCCGGCGCGGAGGCTGCTCGTCTTCGGCCGAGATCAGCCGGCCCGACTCGGGCGCGACGCCGAGCAGTCGTGAAGATCGAGCTCGCGCTCGACGACTGCCGGCACGCGCTCGCGCGGCGTGTGCCGCGTCCCCGGACCATGAGCGGTGCCCGTCGTGGTACACGCCGAGGTCCTCCAGCGCGTGCTGTTCTTTCTTGAAGTAGAAGTACTGCCCCGCTGAGAGCAGTACTCCTCACTTCGACTTCACCTTTGGCCAGCAGCGTGCCGAGGTGAGACCGAACGAGGCGGTCGGCGTTGCGGATAGGGAAGCGGCCGAAGCACGACGCGGTCGAGCAGCGTGAAGATCGCCGTCGCCGCGCCGAGTGCCGAGCGCGAGCGTGAGCAGGGCGATGAGCGAGAAGAGGCGCGCGAACGCCGAGCGTTCGCGCCGCGTGGCGGGCCTCGCGGGTGATCAGTGTCGAACAGCTCCATGCGATTTCTCCGGCGCAGCATGTCGTCGTCTATCTCTCGCGCTTGTCGGCGGTAGGCCTCGTAGTCGCCGAATCGCCGGCGTGCCTCTCGTTCGGCTTCGTCGCGCGCGAGTCCTTCGCTTTGCATCAGCTCTTCGACGCGCCCTTCGAGGTGAAAGCGCAGCTCGTCGTCGAGGGCGCGATCGGCGGGCCGGCCGCCTCCGGGAATTCGGAAGACGCGTTTCATCGCGTGCCTCCCGCGCCGGCGGCCAAGCCACGCGCCTCGAGCACGAGGCCGACCACTCCGGTGTACCGCGTCCACCGCGCCTGCTCGGCGGCGAGGTGTTTCCGCCCAGTCGTGGTGAGGCGATAGAACTTCGCCTTGCGATTCCGGTCGGTGTATCCCCAGTCGGCGTCGAGCCAACCTTTGCTTTCCATGCGGTGAAGCGCCGGGTAGAGCGCGCCCTCTTCGATCTGGAGCTGGTCTCGGGTCGTGTTCTGGATCCAGCGTACGACCGCAAGCCCGTGCATCGGGCCCCAGGACAGCGTCTTGAGGACGAGGAGATCGAGCGTGCCGCGAACGAGGTCGAGCTCGGGCTGGTTCATATGGGACGGAGAAAGAGGTCCCTTACCTAAGGTTCTTAGGCTCAGACAGCAAGACCGCGAAAACGGTTGCCAGGCAGTCTGTGACCTCCCTCCCCTCCCCTCAGTTTTGCTATTGATGGCCCACCGTCTTCTCTTCCTGCTCGCGATACCTGTGCTCGCCTGCTCGTCGTCGCCGACGATCGGTCCGGTGGATGGCGAGCTTCCGCTCGGTACCTGGGGCGGCGACAGCGCGGGGATGATCGTGAGCGACACGTCGCTTCACCTCCACGTCGGCTGCACCTTTGGGGACGTCTCCGGCCGCGTGCACGTGAACGCGGATGGGAGCTTCGAGGTGGTCGGCAACTATACGCTGCATGCCTATCCCATCCTCGTCGGACCCACCGACCCCGCCAGGTTCACCGGCAAGGTCTCCGGCGCGACCGCCACGGTCACCGCGATCATCGACGATACGGCCCAACATCAGACCGTCATCCACGGCCCAGTGGTCGTCTCGCTCGGCGTGGCGCCTCGTCTCGGTCCGTGCCCGATCTGCGCGCGACCCGTGATCACGAGGTCACTCGCGGCGCGCTTCAAGGAACACGTGGCACGCATCATTGCACACGTTGGCAGGGCGATCGGCTAGTCGAGGTGGAATAGTCTTCGCCGGCCGGCCTGAGGTAAGATCCATCAGGCCATGAGCGACACTCGGCACGACCCCGGGACCGTCCGCGCGAAAGCGCGCGCCGACTCCCACCCGTTTTCGCGACGCTTCACCATCGGTTCGACGGACGTTCGCGTCGGCACCGCGGGGTGGACGGATCGGACGCTCACCGCGCACGGGGTGTTCTATCCCGACGAGGCGAAAACGCCTGAGGACCGCCTCCGCTACTACGCGTCGCGGTTCGCGCTGGTCGAGGCCGACATGGGCTTCTACGCGATCCCCGATCGCGCGCTCACGGAGCGCTGGGTCGAGCGGACGCCGGACGATTTCGTCTTCGACGTGAAGGCGCACGCGCTGATGACCGGACATGCGACGGACGTCGCCAGATTGCCGCGAGTGATCCGCGACGAGCTCCCTCCTGACCTGCGGGCCGCAGGGTCTACGCCAAGGACCTTCCAGACGAGATTCAGGACGAAGTATGGCGCCTCTTTCGCGACGCGCATGGCGCCACTACATGAGTCCGGCAGGCTTGGAGCCATACTTCTCCAATTCGCCCCATGGGTGCTCCCGAACAAAGGGACGCCCGCCATGCTGGCCCGCGTTCGCGAGCAGCTGGGAGATCTGCCGGTGTCGACGGAGTTCCGGAACCCCAGTTGGCTGGCGCCTCGGCTTCGCGAGCGCCTCTGGGCGCAGCTGCGAGAACAGGACATGACCTACGTCGTCGCGGACACCCCGCCAGGCACGAAGACGAGCCTGCCGATCGTCCCGGCCGTCACCACGCCCGATCTAGCGATCGTGCGGCTACACGGCCGCCGGAGCGAGCTATGGGGCGCCCGGGAGGCGACGGTGCTGGAGAAGTACCGCTACCTCTACGATGCAGATGAGCTCGCCGAGTGGCTGCCGACCATCCTCGAGCTCGCCGAGGAAGCCGAGCGCGTCCACATCGTGTTCAACAACTGCTACGCGAACTACGGAACGACAAACGCGGCCGAGTTGGCCGCGTTGATCGACGACGCTGTGAAGTGAGGCGAGGCTACGCCGCGAGCTTTCCTGTCGGCATCCAGATCGGCGTGCCCTTTTCCGGCTCGCCGATGCACTGATAGACGCGCCGGCGGAAATCCGTAGACACCGATCTCCAGAATGTCACCAGCCTTCACGGTGACATGATGACCGAGGGCGTCCACCGCGGCGAGAAACGACTCGCTCTCGATGACCCCATCTTGTCGTGAAGCCAGGCCTCGCACAGAAAAACGGAATTGGGACATTTGGTTGCCTCGCGGTTCGTTCCTGGTTTTAGTACCCCAACGGTTCTCGGCGGTTGCAGGCCGGTAGAGCCACGCCATTCCGGGGTATCACGTCATCGCTGTCCCTTCCCCCACGCACTTCGACTTCGACACCTCTGATGCGACTTACCCCTTTCATTTCTTCTTGCCTCGCGGTCGCCGCCGCGGCTTCCGTCGCTCGCCGGCGCACAGCAACCGCGAACGATCACGTTCGACGACTTCGAGGCAGTCCGCGGCGTCGGCGACCCGCAGCCTTCGCCGGACGGAAAGCTCATCCTCTACGCCGTCCGCACGACTGACGTTTCCGCCAACACCCGCTCGTCGCATACCTACGTAGTTCCGGCCGCCGGCGGTTCACCACGCGCCTTCCCGGGTCCCGACGTCTCGGCCACCGAGGCTCGGTGGTCACCAGATGGAAAACACGTCGCGTACATCGCGGGCGGACAACTGTGGGTTGCGGACGCGAACGGGGCGGGCGGTCGCGCAAGCAACTCACCGATCTGAACGGCGGAGCCACCGGCCCGATCTGGTCACCGAACGGCGATCAAATCGCGTTCACTTCGGCCGTGTATCCGGACTGCACCACTGACGCGTGCAACACGGCGAAATCCAAGGCTGCCGCGGACAGCAAAGTAAAGGCGCACATCGCCGATCAGTTGATGTATCGGCACTGGAACGCATGGGATGAGGGCACGCGCTCACATCTTTTCATTGTGTCGGCCGGACGGCGGCTCGCCTCGCGATCTCGTCCCGGGAGCGAAGTACGACATTCCGCCGGGCCCGTTCGGCGGCAGCGAAGGGTATGCGTGGTCACCGGACAGCGCGAGCTGGCGTACACGGCGAAAGATCAGGGCCGCGAACGACGCGACGACGACGGATTTGAACCTCTACGTCGTCCCGGCTGCCGGCGGCGCGCCGACTGTGATCACCGCCTCGAACAAGGGCGCCGACGCGAATCCCGTGTACTCGCCCGACGGACGCTTCATCGCATATGCGTCGCAGGCGCGCGCGGGCTTCGAGTCCGATCGCTAGCGGCTGATGCTCTACGATCGCGCTCGGCGCGACGAGCCGCGAGCTGCTCCCCAAGTGGGACCGGAACGCCGACGCGTATTTCTGGGCGCCGGATTCGAAGATCGTCTACGTGCAGACGACCGACGCCGGACGCGACAAGCTGTATCGCGTCGACGTCTCCAGCACGCGGAGAGGCGGGCGCGCCGCAGCTCGTCGTCGGTGAGCACAACAACACGGCGTTCGCGCTGTCGCGCGACGGCCGCACGATCGCGTGGGTGCGCGACGCGACGCAGTTCCCGGCCGAAGTGTACGCCGCCGACGTCGCCGTGCGACGACGGCTCCGTTCTCGGCTCGCGCGCTGACGCACGAGAACGACGCGCTGGTCGCGCAGCTCGCCGTGAATCCCGCGGAGGATTTCTGGTTCACCGGCGCGGCCGGCGCCAAGGTGCAAGGATTCGTCGTCAAGCCGCCGAACTGGCAAGCCGGGGAAGAAGTATCCGGCCATCCTGCTCATTCACGGCGGGCCGCAGGGCGCGTGGCTCGACGAATGGCACGGACGCTGGAACTACCAGATGTTCGCGGCGACCGGCGCCGCGCTCATCATCATCAATCCGCGCGGCTCGACCGGCTACGGTCAGAAATTCGTCGACGACGTGTCGAAGGATTGGGGCGGCAAGGTCTACACGGATTTGATGAACGGTCTCGACGCGGCGCTCGCCAAGAATCCGTGGATCGATCTCGACGCGCTCGGCGCCGCGGGCGGTTCGTTCGGCGGCTACATGGTGAACTGGATCGCCGGACACACGACGCGCTTCAAGGCGCTGGTGTCGCACGCCGGTCCGTTCAATCTCGAGAACATGGCGACGGCGACCGAAGAGCTCTGGTTCCCCGATTGGGAGTACGGCGGACCGTTCTGGGATCCGAAGGCGATGGCGTCGCAGTATCGCGTCTACTCGCCGCATCTGTTCGTGAAGAACTTCAAGACGCCGACGCTGGTGACGGGCGGTGAGCTCGACTATCGCGTGCCGTATACGGAAGACCTGTCGATGTTCACGTCGCTCCAGCGAATGAACGTGCCGAGCCGGCTCGTGATCTTTCCCGACGAAGGACACTGGATCTCAAGCCGCAGAATCAGAAGCTGTGGTGGGGCGAGGTGCAGGGCTGGCTCGAGAAGTATCTGAGCTCGAAGCCGAAGGCCTGATGTCGAAACGGCGGTCGCGTGTTTCGCGGCCGCCGTTCTTCGACTCTCGCCGAGTCCCCGCCCGCTAGTTGCCGGAGCGAACCTGCAGGCGATAGCGGCCGTGCGGCGTGGTGAATGCGGAAATTGGCCGAGCTCCCGCCGACGGTGGCGTAGTAGATGCCCGGGCGTGAGCTGCGCCCTGTACGCGTGAGCAGAACGGACTCGGCAGCGTATTGAAGTTGTCGCTCGACCCGACCGCCACGCCTGCCGCGGACGCTCACGGTCAAGAACGTGTCGAGCTCGATGCCGAGTCCGCACGATCCGACGAGTCCCGAGGTTTCGAACGTGTAGGTGCCCGGCGGCGGGGATCGTCACGCGATAGATGTCGTGCACGTCGGGCGTCGTGATCGGTTCCGACGACGTAGCTTCCGACCGCGAGCAGATTGGCGTGCTGCGACGTCGTCGTTCGGCTCGGACTCGAAGGGCAGGCCGAGCGCGAGGGCAACCGACTGTGCGCCGTCGTTCGACGTTGAACACCGTCGCGTTCCGAGTCCGCCGGCCACGGCGAAGCGCCGTCCGGGCACGCCGATCAATCCGTCGCCGCTTCGTCCTCGCCCGCCTGCAGGTAGTAGCGATCCGCCGGTGAGCTTGGCGAACGCGAAGCTGCCGTCGGCGTTCACCGTGCGTGGTTCGCGCGACCGCTCCCGTCGTCGCGTCGATGAGGCGAGCGCTCGCCTGACGCGCGGGCCCGGTCGTTTGCGTGAGCGAGTTGTAGGCGTTCACGATTCCCCATCCGAACGTGTCGCTGCGCGACGAACCCGCGGGCCGCGTCGCGAACTGCTCGATGCGCGACCGCAGCTGCGCCGCGGTGAGGCTCGGGCGTCTGTGCGAGCAGCAGCGCGGCAATGCCCGAGACGAACGGCGCCGACGCGGACGTGCCGTAGCCGATGATGAACTGCGGCTTCGCCGAACTCGAAATCCCAGCCCGGACCGATGACGCCGCCGCCGCCGTTGTCGTCGAGACGGAAGTCGCCGCCGGGAGCCGAGACTGAGATGTACGTGCCCGCGTTCGTGTACGTGGCGAGCGCGCCGTCCATCCCGACGGCGGCTACGGCCATCACTCCCGGATAGGCGGCCGGATACGTCGGAATTTGCTCGTCCGATCCGTTGTTGCCCGCCGACGCGACGATCAGCGATCCGGCGTTCGACGGCGGCCGTGACCGCGTCGCGCATCACGGGATCGTCGAACCCGCCGCCCAAGCTGATGTTGACGATCGGGGCCGCGCGTCGTCTGCACCATCGCGCCGTTGGCGCCCGAGCGCGGGAAGCCCGGCCGCGTAGAGCAGTCCCTGCGCGATGTCGAAGAAGGATCCGGAGCCGGTGATGCCGAGGACGCGCATCGGCCGGATCTTCACCGTCCAGTTCACGCCGGCGACGCCGATGTTCTGATTGCCGATGGCCCCGATGATTCCCGACGTCCACAGCCCGTGATCGCCCGCCGACACGTGGAACCAGCAGTTGCCGAACGTAATCGAACGCGATGTCGTCGATGTCGGTCGGGTCGGCATCCGGCCCGTCGCCGTCGCCCGCGGTCGTGTTGAACGAGAACGGCTTTCCGTCGTCGCAATTCACGTTCGTCGAATCGAAATCGAACCCGTTCACGAAGTCGTATCCGTCGGTGGTGAGATTCGGCGCGATGCTGGGGTGATCGAAGCGCACGCCCATGTCGAGCACGGCGACGGTGACGTTCGAGCTGCCGGTCGTGACGGCCCACGCCTTGGGCAGGTCGACCATGTTCGCCGCCCACATCTCGTACGGATAGAAGCGGTCGTTGGGGATCAGCGTGGCCGCTGCGCTTTTGGACGGCGGCGACGACGCGGTCTCCCACGTTCGCGCGTTCGCGAACGCCGCTGCCTTGGCGAGGCGGGCAGGCGGCGCGTCCCGGATGGTGAGTGTCGCCTCGCGCTCGACGTACGCCACGTCCGCTTCACCGCGAAGCGCGTCCATGACCGACGCGATCCGCGCGGTATCGTCTAACGTGAGGCGCGCCGCGAGGATCGCCGGCGACACCTCGGTGCGCCGGAACCCGTGCCGGGCGGCGAGCGCGCCGACCCTGTCGTTGAGTCGCGCGCCGGCCGAGCGCGCCGTCGTCATCGTGCGATACGACGCTGAGCCCGCGGGCGCCAACCCGAGCGCCGCGCTCTTGAATCCGATCACGATTCGGTTCGACTGCGGCCGGTTCGGCGTGGCGCCTCTCGTGTTGGCGGCCAACCCGACGTGCAACGGCGACCGCGAGAACGTGGCGCCGAACGGATTCACGGCGATCGATGTCACCGTTCCCATGATCGTCGGCGCCGTTCCCGGCGACGAACGACGCGGACGCCCCGCCGATCTGCGCGCTCGTGACCGTCACGACCTGCGGGCCGACGGCCGGCGACAACGTCCAGTGGACCGAGGACAACCCGTTGTTGTCTGGTCGTCGACGTCGTGGCGCTCAGCGACCCGCCGCCGACCACCGTCCACTTGAGCGAAACGCCGCTCACCGACTTCCCCGCGCCGTCGAGCACCCGCACGACGAGCGCCGAATCGAGCGCCGTCGCCACGTTCGCCGACTGGTTGTTGCCCGACACGACGACGATCGACGTCGGCGTGTGCGGGATTGTGGGCGAGTCGTGGCAAGCGAGGAGTGCGGCGGCTGTCAAGCGCAACCGCGGTCGTCGCGCGAAAACTCATGGATTGAACTCGATACGCCGCTACGCGGCGCGAGGCTGCTGGAGGATTGGCGAGAGTGTTCCGAATCAGCTTCTAATCAATGTTCGGGGCTCACTCGCCGTAAGGCACCCAGACGTTCTTGACCTGCGTGGCCGCCCGAAGAAACTCCTTACCCTCGCCTTCGGTTCGGTCGAGCCAATCGCGGCCGTGCCAGGTGGCCCACGTGCGCTTCATGTTCGACGCGGACGCCAGCTCGACGGCTTTGACGCCCTCTCGGTGGCCGAAGTACCAGACGGCCTCGACGTCGTCGTGCTCGGCCAGCACCTTCGCCAGCGCGTCCTTGTCGCCGGTCACGATGTTGATCACACCGCCTGGAACGTCCGACGTCTCGAGCACCGAATAGAAGTCCGTCGCGGCAAGCGGATGCATGCTGCGGACGGGATCACGATGGTCGTGTTGCCCGTCGCCATCGCGGGGCCGACGAGCGGAGATCAGGCCGAGGAGCGGGAACTCGTCGGGACACGCGATGCCGATCACGCCGATGGGCTCGTTCATCGCGATCGACACGCCGCGGATCGGCACGCTGTGCACGGCGCCGTCGTACTTGTCGGCCCACGCCGCGTACGTGAACAGCCGTGCGATCGACGCGTCGACCTCTTGCTTGGCGCGCCGGCCGCCGCACTCGGTCATCGTCGTCGATCCGGCGCGGCGAATTCCTTCGGCGCGCGCCGAGAGATTCTCGGCGATGTAGTAGAGGATCTGCCCGCGGTTGTGTCCGGTAGATCGCGCCCAGCCGCTTCCGGCCGCGTGCGCCGCCTCCACCGCGTTGCGGATGTCCTTGCGATTCCCTTCCGGCGATTCGCCGACCAGCGCGCCGCTCGGCGAGAGAATGCGGCGCGTGTAGCCCTGATCGGGGCGTGCCTGCTTGCCGGCGATGAAGAGCTTGGGGGTGCGATCGATGGCTGGTATCAGGTCTCGGGTCGCTGGTCTCTGGTCTGTCTGGGAAACGGCGAGCGCACTGTCTGCGGGCTGCTTCGCCGTTTCACCAGAGACCTGAGACCTGTGACCAGAGACCTCGAGACCAGATACTCCCACATCCCCTCGCGGCCGCCCTCTCGTCCAAATCCACTCTCCCGATATCCACCGAATCCCGCCGCCGCGTCGAACAGATTCGTCGAGTTCACCCACACCACGCCGGCTTTGATCTTCGGCGCGATGTCGAGCGCGAGGTTGATGCTCTCCGTCCACACGCTCGCCGCGAGCCCGTACGGCGTGTTGTTCGCCAGCGCGACCGACTCCTCCGGCGTGCGGAAGGTCATCGTCACCAACACGGGGCCGAAGATCTCGACCTGCGCGATCGTCGACGACGGCTGCACGTCGGTGAAGAGCGTCGGCGGATAGAAGTAGCCTTCAGTGGGGCACGCCCACGACGGCTGCCACATCGTCGCGCCTTCGTCCACGCCCTGCTTCACCAATCCGCGAATGCGCTCGAGCTGCACCGGCGCGACGATCGCGCCCATGTCCACTGCCTTGTCGAGCGGCGCGCCGACGCGAAGCTTCTCCATCCGCGCGCGCAGCTTGTTCACCAAGCGGTCGGCGACGCCTTCCTGCACGAGCAGACGCGAGCCCGCGCAGCACACCTGTCCCTGGTTGAACCAGATCGCGTCGACGACGCCTTCGACGACGCTGTCGAGATCCGCGTCGTCGTAGACGATGAACGGACTCTTTCCGCCAAGCTCGAGGCTCAGCTTCTTGCCCGAGCCCGCGGTCGCGCGGCGAATGATCCGCCCGACTTCCGTCGAGCCGGTGAACGCGATCTTGTCGACTTCGGGATGCTCGACGATCGCCGCGCCTGTCGACCCGTCGCCGGTGATGATGTTCACGACGCCGGGCGGCAGCCCGGCGTGTTCCACAATTTCCGCGAACGCCAGCGCGGTCATCGGCGTGAACTCGGCCGGCTTGAGCACGAGCGTGTTACCGGCCGCCAAGCGCCGGCGCGATCTTCCACGCGAGCATGAGCAGCGGGAAGTTCCACGGGATGATCTGTCCGACGACGCCGACCGCCTCGTAGCCGGCGAATTCGGTGTCGAGGAGCTGTGCCCAGCCGGCGTGATGGTAGAAGTGGCGGGACACGAGCGGGATGTCGATGTCGCGCGTCTCGCGGATCGACTTGCCGTTGTCCATGCTCTCGAGCACCGCGAGCAGACGCGAATGCTTCTGGACGCCGCGGGCGAGCGCGTACAGGTAGCGCGCACGCGCGTGCGGCGTGAGGGCCTTCCACTTCGGGAGCGCCGCGCGCGCGGCTCGAACCGCGGCATCGACCTCGGCCACCGTGCCGTTGGTGACGCGCGCGATCGTCTTCGCCGTCGAGGGATTGATCACCTCGAACATCGAACCCGGCTCGGTCCACGCACCGTCGATGTAGTGCCCGAACACGCGTTCGTGCTTGCCGAGCCAGGTGAGCGCTTCCTTGTCGCTCTCCGGCGCCGGCCCGTACTCCATCGTTTGGAAGATTTCGGCGACGGTGGACATTGGGCGAGTGCGGAGACGGAGTGCGGAGAACTGGAACGAGGGCGGGGGGCGCTGTGCGGAGAACTGGAACGAGGGCGGAGGCGGAGTGCGGCGGCCGGTCACCGCACGCCGTACCCCGCCCTCCGCACTCGGCTTAAGGCATCGGTTGGCGGTACGCTGCCGCGTACCGGCCGGTCACGAAATGCTCGAGCTGGCGTTCGATGTCGGTGAGCAGCGAGCTGGCGCCGAATCGGAACAGGTCCGCGCGGAGCCAGCGATCGCCCAGTTCTTCCTTCATCAGGTACAGATACTCGAGCGCGTTCTTCGCCGATCGGATCCCGCCCGCGGGCTTGAACCCGACCGCGTAGCCGGTGCGCTCGAAGTACTCGCGGATCATGCGGCACATCACCACGCCGAACGGGAGCGTCGCGTTCACGCCTTCCTTGCCCGTGGACGTCTTGATGAAGTCCGCGCCCGCCTGCATCGCCACCATGCTCGCCCGCGCGACGTTGCCGAGCGTCGCGAGCTCGCCGGTGGCGAGAATGGCCTTCATGTGCGCGTCGCCGCAGGCATCGCGGAAGCGCCGCACCTCGTCGTAGAGCGCTTCGTAGTTGCCCGTGAGGACGTGCGCGCGCGTGATGACGATGTCGATCTCCCGCGCGCCCGCCTTCACGCTCGCCCGAATCTCGTCGACCCTCTGCTCGATCGGGCTCAGACCCGCCGGAAATCCCGTCGACACGGCGGCCACCGGGATGTCCGATCCAGCCAGCGCGTCGACGGCGGTGTCCACGAGCGCGTGGTAGACGCAGACGGCACCGACGTGAACGCCGAGGTGCTCGACGCCGAGCGCGTGCGGCGAGGTCGTCGCGCAGCGGATGTCGCGCTTTGGCGCACAGGCGCCGGACGTTACCCGGTGTGTCGTCGCCGGAGAGCGTCGTGAGGTCGATGAGCGTGATGGCGCGGAGGAGCCACGCCGCCTGCCACTCCTTCTTCACGGTGCGACGCGTGGGAATCGTCGCGGCGCGCCGCTCGACCGCGCTTCGATTCACTCGAATCGCACGCACGACGTCGAGGTCGAGCGGCATCCCCGGATTGCGCTCGACATGATCCGCGGGCAGTGGCCGCGGCGTCGTGACGAGTGTGAGCTTGGGGGAGGGCTTGGCGGGCGCGGTCATCGTGGCTTGCTAATGTACTTCCGGAGTGTCGAGAACGGTAGAACGATGCAATCGCACCTATGGCGCGGACCCTCGCGGGACGCTGACCAGCGTGACCGGCGCCAGCTTGGCGGCGCGAAGGATCGGTTCGAGAACCCGCGCGTCTCCGGTGACGACGATCACCAGATGATCGAGGTCCACATGGCGAGCGGCCGCCGCGGTCAGATCGGCCAAAGTGACGGACGACATCTGAGCGGCATAGCGCTCGAGGTAGTCGAGCGGCAGGTCCTCACGTGCAATCTCCGCCAGTCGCGTCACGATCGAGTCGGGCCCATCAATTCGCGCGGGCAGCACGCCGACTCGACTCCGTCGCACCGCCTCCAGTTCTCCTTGGGTTGGCGGACGAGTCGTGCGTAGCTCACGCAGAATCCGCAGCCACTCGGTGAGCGCGCTGTCGACCTTCTGCGCGCTGACGGTCGTGCTGCCGACGAACGTCCCCTCGCCGCGGGCGCGTCGCCAGGTGATTCCCGTGGTGCTGGAGTAAATGAAGGAGCGCTTTTCGCGAAGCGTCTCCTGGAGCCGAGCCGACGCGACCGCCGCGAAGGCCTCCGTGGCGACGGCGTCCGGATCGATTCGCGACGGTCCGAGCTCGCCGACGTACAAGTACGCTTGTTCGCCGGCGCCCGGCACGTCGCGCACATAGATATGTGTGCGAAGCGGCTGGTCGGTGGCGCTGATCATGTCGAAGACAGACGGCTCGCGTGGCGGACGCCACGCCCCGAACGCGCGCGTCGCGGCATCGAGCGCGGCCGAGTCGCTCACGTCGCCCGCGATGGCCAACGTCGTCGTGCGCGGGCTGACGTACGCGTCGTAAAAATGGACGACGTCCGCTCGCGTGATCGACCGGATCGATACTTCGGTCGGCACGAGCGAGCGGACGAACGGGTCCGTGTCGCCGTAGACCGACTCATAGAAGAGATGCCGCGGAATCGTGACCGGCGCCTGGGCGACTCGGCGGGCCGCGGCGGTCTGCGTCGATTTTCGTCGCTCGATCGCCGACGAATCGAAGGTCGGTTTCGTGAGCATTTCGGCCATGAGGCCGAGCGCGGGCGCGAACGCCGATGAGACGGTCGTGAATCCGGTCGGGGCCACGGTCGTCCCGATCGTCGCCGCGGCGCGCGCGAGGTCGTCTCCACTGCGCGTTGTCGATCCCTCTCGCAGCGCGCCGAGCGTCACCGCGTACAATCCTTCCTTTCCCGCGGGATCCCACGTCGAATCCGCGCCGACGATCGCGCGCACGGCAACGACCGGCACGGAGTGGTCTTCCACCACGAGCAGCCGGAGCCCATTCGGCAGCGTGTGGGTCCGAATCAGCAGGAAACTTGAATGACGACGTAGGTGGCGTGGTCGGCCGCGTCGCGCGGTCGATCTGCTGCGCATAGGTGTGAGTGGCCATCGTGACCACCAACGCCAGCGCCGTTCGTCCGGTCCACCGGTCCACCGGTCCACCGGTCCACCCGTTCACGGCCGCACTCCGGGGGAAGCTGACCCATTGGGCGGCGTCACGTTGGTGTACGGAAGATTCGGCTTGCTGATCAGATCGAGCTTGCCGGCCGGTACGAGACTCATCACGACGCGCCCGGCGGTCAGGTATCGTCGAGCCGCGGCCTGGACGTCGGCGGGAGTGAGAGTAAGCGCCGCGTTGGTCTGTGCCGCATATGAGGACGGATCGCCGGTGAATACTTCGTCGTGCGCGAGCGTGTCCGCGCGCGCAAAATGAAGTTGGAGTGACGTCGCGGCGTTCACGCGGTTGAACGCGTTGAATCGCGCGAGCTCCTCGGCCGTCACGGGCGTGGTCGCGAACGAGGCGAGCGTGCTGTCCGTCAAATGTTCGATCAGCGTCAACGACGCCC
This sequence comes from uncultured Gemmatimonadaceae bacterium, assembly GCA_963846925.1. Classification (GTDB taxonomy): domain Bacteria; phylum Gemmatimonadota; class Gemmatimonadetes; order Gemmatimonadales; family Gemmatimonadaceae; genus JAQBQB01. The sequence continues at coordinate 203,571 of CAWJXW010000011.1, forward strand.
CGGGGTTGGGCACGATGATGATCTCGAACACCCCTGATTTCTCGAAGTCGTGGTTCGTCGGCGGTCACGCTCGACGCGAGCTGCCGATCGTTCACGAGGAGCTTCGACAGGCGGCCGAACCTCGGCAGGGACAGCACAGACGCGACTGCCAAGGCGGCCATGCGGTCCGGACTTCCGTACGAGGCGCCGAGCCACGCGATGTGAAGCTGCGGCTGGTTGGCGCGCGCGTCCTCGAGCACGAGCCGTCGTTCGGCGGCGAACGGCTCGGTTCTCGGCGCTGGCCGCGTGACAGGCGATCCGCGTGGAATTCCGCCGAAGTACTTCTCGATCAGCGACCGCGTCGCAGCCGTAACGAAGTCACCGCTGATCGCGAGCACCGCGTTGTTCGGGACGTAGTAGGGAAGGCACGTCGCACGCACGTCGGCCGGACCCACCGACGACGGCGCGGCATTCGGCGTGAGATGGTAGGGATGCCCCGAGGGAAAGAGCGCGCCGCGGGTCAGCTCGTGGTACGCGCCAAACGGAACGTTGTCGACGTTCTGGCGTCGCTCCTGCTCCACCACGCGACGCACCGCCGTGATCCGTTGCGAATCCGCGAGCGCCAACGGTGCGGCCATGCGATCCGACTCGGCCCACAGCACCGTCTCGAGCTCGTTGCTCGGAACCGTGATGTAGTACTTGGTCACGTCCTCCCAGGTCTCGGCGAAGTGCGTCGACGTTCCGCCGAGCGAGCGATAGAAGTCCCGCTGCGGTTGATTGAGATGCGGCGAGCCCTGCGAAACGAGATGCTCGCAGAGATGGACGATGCCCGGGCGGGCGGGGTCGTCGTCCTTCGATCCGACATGGTACCAGACCTGGACGCTGACGATCGGCGTCGCGTGATCCTCGTTGAGAATCGCAACGAGTCCGTTCGGCAGCGTGAAACGCGTGTAGGCGAGAGGGCGAAGCGGGGGGGCGCTCGCCTGGCCCTCAGTAGAGCGACTCACCAACGAGCCGAGCAGTACGGCCACGCCGGCGCGGCGAAGCACTCGAATTCTCGATCCGGAACCTGGGAACAATCGCCCTGCGCCGTTCATACATTCAAGATACCGAAAACCCGCCGTCTCCCACCCCCCATCTCTGTCATGCTCTCACGATCCACACTTCTATTTGTTGGGGCGCTCTCGGGCGCTTTTGCCGTCGCACCGGCCGCCGCCCAGCAGACCGCGTCCGTTCCCGCCAAGGCCGCATCCAAGGCCGGCGCGCCCAAGGCGCTCGACCGCGCCAACCTCGACACGACCTGCGCGGCGTGCTCCGACTTCTACACGTTCGCCAACGGCGGTTGGCTCAAGCGCACCACGATTCCAGCGAAATACGGCGAATGGGGTGCGTTCGACCAGCTGCAGGACCAGAACGAGACGATCGTGCGTGAGATCGTCGAAGCCGCGGGCGCCGACGTCAAAGCCGGCAAGGCCAAGGCTCCGTCGAACCGATTCAAGATCGGCGCGTTCTACGCCGCGTGCGTGGACACCGCGGCGATCGAGGCCCTCGGCACGAAGCCGATCGACGCACCGATGGCGCGGATTGCCGCGATCAAGTCGTCGGCGGATCTGCCGGCTGCCCTCATGATCCTCGAGAAATCGGACGGTCTAGCTCCGTTCGGCGTCGGGGCCGGCCCGGACCTCAAGAACTCCGATCGCATCATTGCGAACGCGGGCCAGGGCGGCCTGAGCCTGCCCGAGAAGAACTACTACATCTCGCAGGACACGAGCATGCAGGGCATCCGCGACAAATTCGAGAGGCACGTCGCGGCCATGTTCAAGCTCGACGGCGAGAGCGACGCCGATGCGGCCGCGCACGCGAAGACGGTGTTGGCGATCGAGACGAAGTTCGCCGCCGCGTCGATGGATCGCGTGACGATGCGGAATCCGGACGCGACGTATCACGTGATGACGGTCGCGCAGTTCGACTCCATCGCGCCGCGAATGAAGTGGGAGACGTTCCTCACGACGATGGGCGCGCCGTCGGGTCTCAGCGCCATCAACGTGTCGCAGCCCGATTTCTTCAAGGCGATGGACGGCTTCCTCACCTCCATTCCCGTCGACGACTGGAAGACGCTGCTGCGCTGGCGCCTGCTCAACACGTCGGCGACCCGCCTGCCGAAGCGCTTCGGCGACGAAGACTTTGCGTTCCGCAAAATCTTCACGGGCCAGAAGGAGCGCTTGCCGCGATGGCAGACGTGCGAGCGAAACACGAACGTCATACTCGGTGAAGCGGTCGGCGAGGAATACGTCGCGCGCACGTTTACGCCCGCGGCCAAGGCGCGCGCCAAGGCCATCGTCGACAACATGGTCTCGGTGCTGCACGACCAGATTGGCCAGCTCGATTGGATGAGCGATTCGACCAAACAGCAGGCGATCGGCAAGCTCGACGCGTTCACGCGCAAGATCGGCTATCCGGACAAGTGGCGCGACTACTCGAAGCTCGAGGTGCGCGCCGGCGAATACGACGGCAACTTCAGGCGCTTTAGCGAGTGGTCCGTCGGCCCGCAACTGGGCCAAGGTCGGCAAACCGGTCGATCGCACCGAGTGGGGCATGACGCCGCCCGCAGTGAACGCATACTACAATCCGACCTGGAACGAGATCGTCTTTCCCGCCGGCATTCTCCAGCCGCCGTTCTACGATCCGAACGCCGACGACGGCGTGAACTACGGCGCGATGGGCGCCGTCATCGGCCACGAGATGTCGCACGGCTTCGACGACCAGGGCCGCCGCTTCGACGCCAAGGGCAACCTGCGCGATTGGTGGACGAAGAACGACGCCGACAAGTACAACGCGCAGGCGCAGCGCGTCGTCGATCAGTTCAACGCGTACACCATCGTCGACTCCACCACGCACGTGAACGGCAAGCTCACGCTTGGCGAGAACATTGGCGATCTCGGCGGCTTGAAGATCGCCTATCTAGCGCTCGAGAAGTCGCTGAAAGAGCACGGCCGCCCGGCGAACATCGACGGCTTCACCCCGGAGCAGCGATTCTTCCTCGGTTGGGCGCAGGTGTGGCGCACGCTGCAGAGCGACGCGGGCGCCAAGGCTCAGGTGAACACCGACCCGCACGCGCCGGCCAAGTGGCGCGTCAACGGCCCGCTCAGCAACATGCCGGAGTTCAAGGCCGCGTGGGGGTGCAAGGACGGCGATCCGATGGTGCGGCCGGATTCCTTCCGCGCGCGAATCTGGTAGGAACGGCAACTACCTAACGCAGGGGACGCGGAGGCGCAGGGGACGCAGAGAACTGCACGCCAACGCGCGTCGGCGCGCAACGAGCCGGATGTTTTTGTTGAAAGCCGCTCGGGATACCTACGTCGTGTAGACCTAAGCCCCCACCGTATGAGTAGCCTCCCGAGCATCAGTCACAAAAAATCCGGCCCGTTGAGCGACGTACCTCGGATGTCCCTCTGCGTTCCTCTGCGTCTCTGCGCCCTCTGCGTTGTGTAGTTCAGGAGGCTCGCCGCCAGAAGAAGCCCGGCCCGCGACGCGATCTACGCTTCCCAGCTGAGCGACGGCTTCCCGAAGTGCCCGTAGTTGGTCGTCTGCCGGTAGATCGGACGGCGAAGCGCCAGGCGTTCGATCATCGCCGCGGGGCGATAGTCGAACTGTCGCACGAACTCGGCGGCGGCGACGACGTCGCCGGTTCCGAACGTATCGACTCGCACCGACACCGGCTGCGCCCGGCCGATCGCGTATGCGACCTGCACCTCGGCGCGCGACGCAAGCTTGTTGCGCACCACTTGGCGCGCGACGAAGCGTCCGAAGTACGCGCCGCTGCGGTCCACCTTCGACGGGTCCTTCCCGCTGAAGGCGCCGCCGCCATGGCGCCCCATCCCGCCGTACGAATCGACGATGATCTTGCGGCCGGTGACGCCGCAGTCGGCCGACGGGCCGCCTTCGATGAACTGTCCCGTCGGATTGACGAGGATCTCGACGTGGGGGCCGAACCACGGCCCGAGCACTTCAGGGAGGAGGCAGCTCGCGACGTAGTCGCGGATCTCCTCGTGCGCGGCGTCCTTGGTATGCTGCGTCGAGACGAGCACCGTCTCGACACGCACGGGCCGGTTGTCCTCGTAGCGGACGCTGACCTGCGTCTTTGAATCGGGTCTCAGCCAGGCGCGTTCACCCTGCTTGCGCGCCGAGGCGAGTCGTTGGGAAAGCCGATGCGCAAGCTGCACCGGCAACGGCATGAGCTCGGGCGTTTCGTCCGTCGCGTAGCCGAACATGATGCCCTGGTCGCCCGCGCCGCCTGTGTCGACGCCCATCGCGATGTCACCCGACTGCTTGGAGATGAACTGGGTGACGCGAACGCCGTCCGCGTTGAACGCCTCGCTCGGATCGACGTAGCCGATCTCGCGAATCGCGCCGCGTGCGATCTTCTCGTAGTCGACCGTCTCGTGCGACGTGATCTCGCCGGCGAGGATGACCTCCCCGCTCTTGCACAGGACTTCGCACGCCACGCGGCTGTTCGGATCGCCCGCGAGATGCGCGTCGAGGATCGAGTCGGCGATGAAGTCGCAGACCTTGTCCGGATGCCCTTCGCTGACCGACTCCGATGTGAACGTGTACGAGCTCATGTGGCCGACCTCGATGCTCTCTTGGAGCGAACAAAAAGGGCCCCGACGATTTCGTCGTGGGCCCCGTGGCATCCGACGACTTAGACGGGTTTCTCCGGATTCTTCCGGCGCGCGGCCCGTCAAATCGGGGAAATCGCCGCGCAAGTGCAAGCTACCACGGACGTCGCGCGCGTCAAGCCATCGAGATGTTGCAGTGCAAGTCGACACGCCATCATGGCACGGTGATCAAACCGACCGTTCCACCGAGGTCGTCGTCACGAAGCTTCGGAACGTTCGCGGGCGCGATCCACGCCCCGCCGTCGATGCGAAGCGCGAGTCGGTGGAGACCCGGAGTCACCGCGCGGTCCACGAACCAACCGTCGCTCGCGCGCTCGAGCACGATCGGTTCCCAACCTGTGAAATCCGCCATCAACTCGACGCGCTCCGCCTTCGGCGTCGCGCCCGACACGTCGATGCGCGCCGTTCCTCCGTCCCCCCGCCCGCTCGACCGCGTGATGACCACACGCACGCCGGCGTTCGCCTCGCGCCCGAACCGCAGGGCCACGTGCGGTTGCCACGCCACGCGCAAACTCGCCGACGCGTACCGTGTGTTCGGCGTGCCCCTCACCACGTCGGGAAGCGCGTTCCCCGCCGCGACGACAATGGCAAGCCTCGAAGACAACCACAGCTCCGCGTCAGCGGCCTGCCAGCCGCCGTTTCCGGCGCCCGAGCGAAGCGCCGCCGTCGCGCCGATCGACGCGCCTCCTGCCTCATGGCGCCAGCCTGCCGCGATGTCGGTGTACGAAGTGCTGCCGATGTGCGTGAGCATCGCGCTCGCGAGCAGCCGTTCTTGCCCGGACGACCACCACGCGTCGAGCGAGCCTCTCCCGACGGCGACGTTGTAGAAGCTGTTCGCGCTCGCTCCTGTGCCTCCGCCGAGCGCGACGCCGCCCAACGGTCCACCGAATCGAAGCCGCGCGTTGACTTCACCGCTCCTGGTGGTGGTCGCTCCGGTTTGCGTGAATCCGCTGAGGGCGCCGCCGAGCTCCCAGCGCACGGGATCGGCGATTTGGCCGGTGATCCCACCGAGTGCGAGCGCCTGCCCCGTCCACGCGGCGTTCGCCTGCGTCGACGTGAGGCCCACAGCGTGCAGCCAACCGCGATTGCCCACACCGTCGATCGTCGCAGCCAATGTCTGCGCGACTGATCCCGGAATCCCGGTTTGTCGAAGGTGGGACACGCCGGCGTCCGCGGTCACCTGCCACTGTGCGCGCGCCGGACTGGGGAAACCCAATACCGCCATTATCGCGAAGACCGTGTCCCGAACGCGCCGCATCCCCCAAAATAGTGTCCGGACGCGTCCCGGGTTCCCGCCTCGACTCCTGCGCGCTCAGGGTTTGCGGGGGCCCGCCGGCGAACTAGCGGTGAGGTCTCCCGTAGTTACCGCTCCCGGCGCCAGCAACGGCGTCAATCCTCGGAGCCGAATGTCGGCGGACTCCGCTCCCCTCGCGCCGCGCTGCACGTCCGAATTCACGTCGTTGCCAAGATCCGCGAACTGCTTCGGACTGGCGCCTCGCCGCATCAATTCGACGACGATCTTGCCGGCGTGCTCGGCGGGCACTGCGTTGGCGACGAGCTGTGTGAGGAGACCGATCGGGACGGCGATCGGCCGGTTCGGCGCGGCCGCGTGGATGCGCGTGAGGATGTCTTTCGGAATCTTGAACGACAGCGCGTCCTCGCCCGCCGCGATGTCGGCCGACAGGGTGTCGCTCGCGATGGCGCCGCGGGCCGCGTCGAGGCGGTTGGCGACTGCCTGTGCCGTCTCGAGAATTCGCGCCGGCGGCGCGTGCACGACGAGAGCGAACTGCACCTTCGAGACGATGTGGTCACTCGGAAGACCTCGCGCGCTCGCCTCCGAAACGATCTTGGCGAGCGCCGCGCGTGTCTCGCGGTCGGCGCCCTTGAAGGTGAGCGAATCCTGAGCGCGCGCATGGCGCGACGCGAGAGCGAGCGCGATGGCAACGACGGCGGCGCCGCGTGATCTCACGGCCGCCCCACGATGACCACGGATCCTTCGACTCCGAGGTCCGGATCGCGTGCGCGCGCCACACGCGCGTCCTGATCGAGCGCGAAGGTCGAATCGTTGACCATGAATCCGTACATGTGCCGTCCCGGCGCGATCGGAATCGTCACCGACCACAGATCGCCGGACGCTCCGCGTGTCATCCGCGCACTCGCGGCGTTCCATTCATTGAAGTCGCCCACGACCGACACGCGCCGCGCCGTCGCGCTTCGGAACACGAACTGCTGCGGGATCGGCCGGACGTCCGCTTCTCCGTTCACGGCGGCGACCAGCGGAGCACCCGGGCTCGACGCATTCGACGGGACCGCGACACTCGGCGCCGATCGCGTGAATTGCCCACGCACGAAGAAACCGACGATCGCGGCCGCGGCGACGAGACCCGCAAAGCCGGAGAGTCTCCACCGCCGACGGCGCGAGGGCACGACGGCCGACACGTCGACAGGATCGTCGGCCGCCGGCATGACTCGCTGCGCGGCCGCGGCTTCGACGACGCGTCGAATCGCGTCGGCGTCCGTGGCTGGCAGCTGTTGGAGCGTCTGCACCGCGCGACGGAGCACGTGATCGCGTTCGATCTCGCTCATCGTTCCTCCGGCGCGAGGCGCGCGCGCAACGCGTCCGACGCGCGTTTCACCCGCATCTTGAGCGCCGATTGTCCGACGCCCGTCATCGCTTCGATCTCTTCGTACGACAGCCCTTCGACGTAGTGCAACAGAAAGATCTCCCGATTGTGTTCCGGCAGTTCCGCGAGTGCGCGTCTCACCGAATCGTCCCACTCGCGATCCACCCGCGCACTCGCGCTCTCCTCCGCCGGAACCCGCGCCAACAGCTCGTCGTCCGACACCGTTCGCGCGACGCGCCGCTGTGACGCGGTGTTCGCCGTGCGGCAACAGTTGCCCAGGATCTGGAAGAGCCATGATTCGAACCGCTGGCGTTCCTCGTAGCGCGGCATCGCGCGGTAGAGGCGAACGAACGTCTCCTGCACGACGTCCTCCGCCTCGTCCGCATCGTGCAGCATCGCCCGCGCGAACCGGAGGCTGCGCGGATAGTACGTCTCCACGATGAGCGTGAAGGCGTCGATGTCACCGAGCTTCGCGCGGCGAATCGTGCGCGAATCCAGGGCGGTCGATGGAGCGGGGTGCGGCAGTGGGTGGCTCGTCAGGGTTCCCTCGACAAACTGGCATACCGCCTAACCGCCGTCGAGGTGGCGGGGTCACCGCTGTTCATTCTACCCCATGTTCCGCTCGATGGGCTTGCTGCTCCCGATGGGCGCGCATGCTCCGTCGATCGAAATCGGCCTTGTGCTGGACGATCCGAAGGGCTTCGAATCGGCGGGGCGATCGTTCGTCCCCGAAACGCCCAACTTCATGCAGCACATGTAATGCATTTGTCGTCATGCGCGCGGCCTTGCTCGGCGTTGCGCGCATGGATAAGGTAGGCCTTCGACATACTCCCCTTGTTCGTCCCCATCCCCACTCGGAAGGGCCGTCATGGTCGCAATGCCCCACCCCCAAGCCTTGGGTCGTGTGCGTATTCCACGAACCGGGCGTTCCCTCTTCACTCGTAGTCTCATCTCACTCGCGATCGCCGCGGTCGCGACCGTTGGTTCAGCACGTTTCGCGTTCGCGCAAGGCGCGGTATCGGGTCAGGTCATCGCCGCCGGATCCGGCGAAGCGATTCCCAACGCGCAAATCACCGCCGCGGGCGGCACCGTCCGCGCCACCTCCGACAACCAGGGACGCTTCCGCATCACGGGCGTCATCGGCACGAACGTGACGCTGAGCGTGCGCCGCATCGGGTATCGCAACGCGGAAGTCGCGGCCCGCGTCGGCCAGACCGATCTGACGATCACGCTCGTCAGCAACCCCGCGAGCCTCGAAGCCGTCGTCGTCACGGGCACCGTCGGCGCGTCGCAGAAGCGTGAGATCGGCAACTCCGTCGGCATGATCGACGCGGCCGATATCGTCGCCAATTCGCCGATCCTCTCCGTCCAGGGACTGATCAACGGGCGCGCGCCGAGCGTCGTCGTGATGCCGACATCGGGCATGGTCGGCTCGGGCCAGCAGCTCCGAATACGCGGTACGGCGAGCTTCTCGCTCGGCAACAACCCGCTCATCTACATCGACGGCGTTCGCGTCAACAACGAAGTCGCGAGCGGCCCGGTGAACCAGTCGTTCGGCTCGAGCTCGATCTCGCGCCTCAACGACCTGAACCCCGAGGACATCGAGTCGATCGAAGTGCTCAAGGGTCCGAGCGCGGCGACGCTGTACGGAACCGAAGCGTCGAACGGCGTCGTCAACATCATCACGAAGAAGGGATCCGGCGGCAACGCGCGCTGGAACGTGATGCTGCGACAGGGACAGAACTACGTGCAGGACTGGAAGAGTCGCTTCGCGCAGAACTGGGGCATCATCCCCGGCACGACGACTCCTGTTCCGCTCGACATGGACTCGCTCGAGGTCGGCGCGTGCGGCGACTCGACCGCGGCGAAGCTCGGGCGCCGGTGCGACATCTATCGCGACGGACGCCACCAGGAGTCCGAGCTCGCCGTCAGCGGCGGCACGGGGAACCTGAACTACTATCTGAGCGGCAATCTCCTCGATTCACAGGGCGCCGACCCGAACAACGACCTGCGCCGCTACAGCACGCGCATGAACCTCGGCCTCGCCGCGACGCAGACGTTCCGCATATCGGCGAACCTCGGTCTCAACACCGGCCCCACGCAGCTGGGCTGCGAGGGCGGATGCGGCGGCCACACGTGGACCACGCTGCTCGGCACGCCGGCGAACTACAACAACCCGCGGCGCCACGGCTTCCATAGCCTCCTGCCGTACCAATACGACGACATCTACCACTACTGGCAGAACCTGGATCGTTTCTCGGGCAGCCTGCGCTTCGACCACACGCCGTTCACGTGGTTCCAGCAGCACCTGTCGATCGGACTCGACCGCACGCGCGAGGAGAACGACACCTACGCGCCGCGCATCGATTCGCTCGTGTACACCGTGGGTTCCGACGCGCTCGGCTACCGCAGCGTGCAGGATCGCTCGACGACGTATAACACGATCGACTACTCGGCGAGCGCGACCTACGACGCCAAGCCGACGTTGCGCTTCATCACGTCCGGTGGCGCGCAGTTCTACCACAACTCCGTCGACTACGTCTCGGCCAGCGGATCCGTCTTCCCGACACCGGGACTGAGCACCGTCCAGGCGACGACGCAGTCGAAGACGAACGACCAGGACTTCCAGGAAGACAAGACGCTCGGCGTCTACGTGCAGGAGCAGCTCGGCTGGCGCGATCGTCTCTTCCTCACGGCCGCGCTGCGCTCGGACGACGCGAGCGCGTTCGGCTCGGGTTTCAACCGGGTGACGTACCCGAAGTACTCGGTGAGCTACGTGATCTCGGACGAGCCATGGTTCAAGGTTCCGGTCATCGGCAACCGGCTCTCGTCGCTTCGCCTGCGCGCGGCGTACGGCGAGGCGGGCAAGGCGCCGTCGACCTATTCGGCCCTTCGCACGTACGGGTCGGCGTCGGGTCCGGGCGACACGCCCGCCGTCACGCCGCTGTTCATCGGCAACCCGAACCTCGGGCCCGAGCGCGGCAAGGAAATCGAGCTGGGCTTCGACGCCAGCATGTTGGACGACCGGCTGGGCGTCGAATACACCTACTACAATAAGAAAACCGTCGACGCGATCCTCAACCGGCAGATCGCGCCGTCGACGGGCATTCCGAGCACGCAGCCCTTCAACGCCGGCGCGATCCGCAACTGGGGCAACGAGCTCCAGGTCCGCGCGAATCCCCTTCGCACGCGGAACGCCAACCTCGACCTGACGTTCAACTTCGCGAACAACGACAACCGCGTGCTCGCCCTGTTCGACACGGTGTCGTTCGTGAACTCGGGAAGCTTCACGCGCCAGGCGATCGGCTACGACGCGTTCGGGTTCTGGGAGCGCCACGTGACTGGCGCGAAGCTCGACGCGAACGGGAAATTGATCCTGAGCACGCTCATGTGCGCGAACGGCAAGGGCGGCCAGGTGCAGTGCGCCGGCGCGGACAACGCGTTCGGCACCGCCGACGACGCGCCGCTCGTCTACCTCGGCCGCTCGGTGCCGCCGCACGAAGGCTCCATCGCGGCGAACCTCGGCCTCTGGAGCCGGTTCCACGTCAGCACGTTCGTCGACTTCAAGCAGGGCCACAAGAAGATCGACGGGAACACGCGTGTCCGCTGCACGCCGGTCATCGGCAACAGATGCCGCGAGAACTTCTTCCCGCTCGACTACGACCCGATCACGATCGCCCAGATGCAGAACTCGAACGTGGTCGATTTCCTCATCACGGACGCGGGCTTCACGAAGTGGCGCGAATTCACCGTGTCGTACGACGTCCCGGAGCGCTTCAGCCACCACGGCAACGTGTCGCGCGCGACCGTCTCGCTCTCGGGCCGCAACCTGCACACGTGGACCAAGTTCCAGGGCTTCGAGCCCGAGGCGATGTGGCTCGGCGGCACCCGCGGCGGCAACGTCGCGTGGGAGCAGACCCTGACCCCGCAGCTCACCACGTGGATCCTCTCCCTCAACCTCGGCTTCTAGAGATTATTAATATGCTTTCATATAATCTGGGTAGGCGGAGCCGGTGGGCGGCCGCGCTGGTCGCCGCGGCGACGACGGGGCTCGTCCTCGCCGGCTGCGATGTGAACAAGGCATTGTCGGTGGACTCGCCCAGCCGCATCCCGGCCGGGACCCTCGAGACGCCGGCCAATGCGGCGCTGCTCGTCAACGGCGCCGTCTCCGACTTCGAGTGCGCCTACGGCGCGTACGTCGTCGTCGGCGGCCTCGTGGGCGAAGAGCTCGACGACTACACGCAGACCGCGTCGCGATGGCCGTACGACCGGCGTGACGTGCAGTCGAACCAGAGCATGTACTCCGTCAACGGGTGCGAGGGCCTCGGCGTCTACACGCCGCTGCAAACCGCCCGCGTGACGGCCAACCACGTCCGTACGCTCCTCGAGGGCTGGAGCGACGCCGACATCCCGGCGGGCAACAACCGGCAGGTTCTCATCGCCACCGCCGCCGCCTACGAAGCGTGGAGCATCCTGCTCCTCGGCGAGGGGTTCTGCTCGACGGTGCTCACGACGATCGACGGAGCCAATTTCGCTTACGCGGGCGAGACCACGAGGAACGACGCCTTCAAGGCCGCCGAAGATCGATTCAACGAGGCGATCACGGTGGCGCAGGCGCAGGGATCGGCCGCGACGAGCATCCTCAACATGGCGCTCGTCGGCCGCGCACGCGCCCGGCAGGACCAAGGGCAACATGGCCGGCGCGCGAACCGACGCCGCGCTCGTTCCGGCGAGCTTCGTCTTCAACGCCACGGCGTCGTCGGTCAGCGGCCGCCGCAACAACCGCGTGTTCGTCGAGAGCAACGCGCTGGGCGTGGCGTCGTCGGTCGGGGCACGGTATCGCACGCTGAACGACCCGCGCGTGCCGGTCCAGAACCTGAACCGGCCGAACGCCCTCGGCGTTCCGGCGTGGGCGCAGCTCAAGTACACGTCGGTCTCGGCCAACATCCCGATGGCGACGGGCGACGAAGCGCAGTTCATCATCGCCGAGGCGGACGCGTCGTCGAATTCATCGAACACGATCGCGATCATCAACGCGTTCCGTGCCAAGGGCAACGAGGGCAACTACACCGGCGCGACGGACGCCGCGTCGCTCCTCAACGAAGTCATCGACCAGCGCCGTCGCGCGCTCTTCCTCACCGGCACGAACTTCGGCGACATCGTGCGCTACAAGCTCACGCTCACGCCGGCGACGGGCACCAACTTCCCCGCCGGGCAGACGTACGGGTCGCAGGCGTGCGTCGGCGACACGCGCATGGGACTGCCGCTGCCGGACGTCGAGCGGCAGAGCAACCCGAAGCTTGGCGGTTCGGGCGACTGAGTTGACATGAAATGATGCAAGGCGTCCGCGCAGGTTGGCGGGCGTCGAACGGAAGACGTTCTGCTCGCCTCAGCGCCCCGACCTCGCGGCCTTGCCGTGACGGTCGGGGCGCTGAACGTTTGAGCCATGCGCCGCCGCCGGCGCCTCGCGTGAACTCCTGTCTGTCTGCGGTTCATGACAACGAACGTCGATGCGGATCGGTGGCAGCGCCTCGCCGAGGTGCTCGATGCGGCACTCGCGCGCGATCCGAGCGATTGGCCGGAAGTGCTCGACGCCGCGTGCGTCGGCGCCCCAGACCTGCGCCGCGAAGCGCAGCAACTCCTGGAGCGAGTGGACGACGCGCGCCGATTCCTTTCGTCGCCGCCCTCGGGCATCGCCGCGGCGGTCGTCGCTGAAGCCGAGGAAACGGCTGGGTCGGCGCCCGGCCGACGAATCGGCGCCTACTCGATCGTGCGCGAGATCGGGCGCGGAGGGATGTCGCGCGTGCTGCTCGCGCGTCGCGCCGACGGACAATTCGAGCAGCACGTCGCGCTCAAACTGCTGCGCCCCGGGCTCGATTCGGACGTCGATCATGCACGATTCCGCGCCGAGCGTCAGATCGTCGCGTCGCTCAACCATCCGAACATCGCGCGGCTGCTCGACGGCGGACTGACCGAGGGCGGTCAACCATTCCTCGTACTCGAGTTCGTCGACGGCCAGCCGATCGACGCCTACTGCGACGCACACGCGCTCTCGGTACGCCGCCGCGTCGAGCTTTTTCTCATGGTCGCGGGCGCGACGCAGTACGCGCATCGCAACCTGATCATCCACCGAGACCTCAAGCCGTCGAACATTCTCGTCGCCGCCGACGGCAGCGTGAAGCTGCTCGACTTCGGCCTCGCGAAGCTGCTGGAGCCGGGCGCGAGGCACCGCGACGACGCATCCGCCCCGCACACAGTCGCGCACTGGATGACGCCGGAGTACGCATCGCCCGAGCAGATCCGGCGCCATCCGGTCACGACGCTCACCGACGTGTACCAGCTCGGGGTCGTTCTCTACCGGCTCTTGTCGGGACGGCTGCCCTTCTCGTCGCTTGACGGCGACCTGCGCGAGCTCGAGACCGCGGTACTCGAAAGTGATCCCAAGGCGCCGTCCGCCGCCGCCGCGGATCCCGCGCGCGCCAAAGCGCTGGCCGGCGACCTCGACGCGATCGTGCTCAAGGCGATCCGCAAGGAGCCCGACGAGCGCTACGCGTCGGTCGATGCGCTCGCCGACGATCTGCGCCGATATCTCTCTGGCCACGCGGTGCGAGCGCGGCGAGGCTCGCCGTGGTATCGAGCGCGACGCCTCGTGCGGCGCCACCGTGTCGAAACGATCGCCACACTCGGCGTCTCGCTTTCGTTGCTCATCGGCGCCGGCGTCGCGGTGACCCAGGCGCGGCGCGCCGCGACCCAGCGTGATCTCGCGGCCGCGGCGTCGCGGGAGTCGGAAGCGGTGACGGCATTTCTCATGGGTCCTTTCGAAACGAGCGACCCCGCGGAGGCCAGAGGCGATACACTCGACCGCGCGTGGGCTGGTTCGACGGGCGGCGGCGCGCGCGGAGAAATTGCGGGGCCATCCGCTCGCGCAGGCGCGCATGCTCGACGTCACGGCTCGCCTGTATAGCGGCCTTGGCGCAATACGCGAAGGCGAGCGAAATGTTCGCGCGCGCGATTACCATCGAGCAGGCCGCCGGCGCCGGCCGAACGCCGGAAGCCGCGTCCACGCTCGATCAGCTGTCGGCCGAGCTGACACGACTGGGGCGGTACGTCGCCGCCGACTCAGCGGCGCGCGAGGCACTTCGAATTCAGACTGGAAGCGCTGGGGCCCAGCCATCCGAGTCTGGCGGTCACGCTCCATCGGATCGCGAGCGTCGCCATCTATCGAGGCCAGCTGGCGGTCGCCGACACTTTCAATCGCCGCGCGTTGGTGCTGCGAGAGAGGTCGCTCGGGCCCGACGACTCGCTGACCGCGGAAAGCCATCTCATCCTCGGCTCCACTCTGCGATTCGAAGGACGGTCGGCCGAGGCAGAACGTGAGATGCGCGCGTCGCTCGCGATCGCCGAACGAACCCTTGGCCCCGACAACCCACACGTAGCCGACGCACTGATCGGGATCGCTTACCTGCTGGATGAGGATCGACACGACTACGCCGGCGCGGAGCCGTACTATCGTCGCGCGCTGGAAATCCGCCGCCTCCGCTTCGGCGACGCCGACCCGATGGTCGGCGCGACACTGAGCGACATCGCCCAATTCCTCTCGAGACGAGGCGAGGACAGCGCGGCGGTCGAGACATCGCGCAAGGCACTTGGACGTCATCCGCCGCGCATACGGAACGGAGCATCCGTACGTGGCGAACTTCATGGGTGACCTCGCGACGACCGAGCGAGACGCCGGCAGGCTCGACGAAGCGGCGAGTCTCTACCGCGACGCCATCGCGATGAACCGCCGGCTGCGCGGATCGGACCACGAGAACATCGCGGGGCTCGAGGTCGGTCTCGCGCGCCTGCTCGTCGCACGCGGCGACTTGGCCGAGGCCGAGAGAACGGTGCAGGACGCCATACGAATCCGACGGCACCACGGCAACGCGGGTTCGCCGGCCAGCGCCTACGCCGAGGGTCTGCTCGGCATGGTGCTGACCCGCGAAGCTCGATACGCCGAAGCGGATTCGGTTCTGCGCGAATCGCTCCGCACTTTGGAACGACAAGTGGGACGCGGACAGCGCGACGTGCGCCAGGTGTACGGTTGGCTCGCCGATCTCGACGACGCACTCGGCCGGAGCGACGACGCGGCGCGCCACCGAATGATCGCCAGCATTCGGTAGCGCGCCGTGTGTTTCGCGGAGACCCGCGCTACGGATTGTCGATCGGCAACTTGCTCGGCACACGGACTGGCGTCGCCCGTGAGAGGTTGCGCGCCGCGTCATCCGTGAGCGCGTTCATGTAATCCATCAGTTGGTCTACCGAGTCAGGCGTCAGCACTACGCCGGCGAGCAACGGGTCGCGCTGAGCCGAGGATGTCGCCCTTGTTCGGCTGCAGCGTGCCCTGAAGGTCCGCGCTCGAGCTGCGTCGGATCGAAGTTCTGCAGCTTGAGGTCGGACTCGCTGTAGTGCTCGACGAACGCTCGGAGCGAGACGATCGCCCCGTCGTGACCGTATGGCCCGGTCAGCTCGACGTTCCGCAGCGGCGTCGTTCGGAAGAGATACTTGTCGGCGGCGTTGATGGTCACTCGCATCCGCCCGAAATCGTCGTGCCCCGAAACCCCGTCGCCTTCGCCCGGACCGATCTGCGCGACGGCGACATCGTGGAACTGTTCGTCGCTGAACGTCGACCCGTTGTGGCAGATCGAGCATTTCAACGTGAGGAACGTCTGCGCGCCGGCGAGTTGGCGCTGCGTCAACGCCTTGTCGTTGCCGGCGAGGAACTGGTCCCACGGCGAGTGGTCGAAGGTGAACTGGTCGATGAAGAATCCGGCGATCGCGTTCGCCGCGTGCGCGAACGTCATGTCCTCGAACTTCGTGCCGGGATACGCCGCCTCGAACAGTCCGCGGTACTCGCCGATCGCGCCGAGGCGGTTCATGAGGCCGGCCCAGATGTCGGTGAGGTCGTCGTCCGGGATCGTGGCCAACTCGTTGCCGGAAAACGCGCGCATCTCGAATCGATTCGTGACCGGGAACATCGGCTGGGCCGACAGCGCGCCGAACTCGAACACCTTGGCCATCGCGGGTGTGATCTGCCCTCCGGCGGGCGTGTGGAAACCGCCTTGCGCGTCGACCTCCACGCGTCCGTCCCAGAACAGATGCTTCAACGCGTGCAGGTTGAAGAGCGCCGGCGCGTTGCGGGGGATGTATCCCGTCGCGGGCGGCTCGCGCGTCGGCCCGAGGCCGGTGCCGCCCTGGCCGACCGCCAAGCTCTTGCCGTCCCCCGTCGAGAAGGCGGGGAGGTGGCACGTCATGCACGAGATGTCGCGATTGCCGCTGAGGATCTTGTCGAACGCGAGGGCCTGGCCGAGCTTCGCCAAGGCGGCGGCGCACGTGCGGCGCCGGCGGAAGCGGAACGATTCCTCGCCCGGCCGCCAGTTGCCGCACGAGCGCCGGCGTGATCACGTCTGCTGGAGAAACATCGTGGCGCGACACACCGGCCGGCGCGGTCGGCGGTTCCAGCATACGATCGGAGCAGGCGACGACGCTGAACGACGCCGACACAAGCAACGCTCGACTGCCCCACTGTAGGCCCTTCATGATGGTTGTCCCTTGTCGATTTCCCGTGCTCGCGGCGTGCGAGTCTGCGGGCCCGGTCGACCTCGAACGGGTCCATGAGGGACATGCGCAAAAGCCGGCCGTATTCCGACATCGGCCCGGGCGCGTGGCCGCAGCCGGCGCTAGGCGCTCTCGGGGGGCTCGCGTCCGGCGGAGTTTGCGGGCGGTCGCGGACTCGAGCTCGCGAAGCAGGAAGAGCCGCGCCTTGAGCCACTCGCGCTCGATCGTCCGCGACGAAACATCGAGCAATTCCGCCACTTCGCGCTCGGAAAAGCCACCGAAGAATCGAAGCTCGACGATCCGCCGCAGCCGTTCGTCGACGACGCCCAGCTTGGTGAGCGCTTCATCCAGCGCCAGGATGTCGTCGAGCTCCATCTCCAACGCGACGTCGCCTTCGCTCAGCGAAACACGCGTGACGTCGCCGCCTCGTTTCCTCGCGCCGCGGCGTCGCGCGAAATCGACGAGGACCTCGCGCATCGCTCGCGCCGCGGCGCCGAAGAAATGCGCGCGCCCCTGCCAATCCGCCTGCCCGTGCAGCTTGAGGTAGGCCTCGTGAACGAGCTCCGTGGTCGACAGCGTGACGCCGTCGTCCGCGCCACGGAGGTGGTGGCGCGCCATGCGTTTCAATTCGGCGTAGACTCGGCGATACAGCTCTGGGTCCGCAGTCGGCTGCTCGCCCTCGGAGGCGCTCACCATGAACTATGGCAATGAAAGCGTGTCGTCAGCCGGAACGGATGTCACAGGACGAGTGCCACAAATCGGTCCTTTGCCTCCGACAACGACTGAAACTGCTTTACCGCAGAGGCGCAGAGGACGCAGAGGACTGCCGCGAAGCTGAAGTCTGTCGCGCAACGAGCCTGATTTTTTTGGGGACCGCCGCTCGGGGAGCTACTCGTGCCGCGGAGACTTGCGTCGGCACGACGCGGCGACCAGAGCGGCTTTTAATAAGAATCCCGCTCGTTGAGCGACGGAGCCCGGACTCTGCGGCTGTTCTCTGCGTCCTCTGAGTCTCCGCGGTAAAGCAGCCTTGCGATTTGCACGGCGACAATCGATCCAAGCGCCTATGTAGCATGACGTTAGAGGGCCATTTGACCTCCAGAGGCATGTGTTGTACGTTTCATCCGGATATACGGATATATGCCACCAGGACTCAACGTTCTCGACCAGCTCTCGATCCTCGCCGACCCCACGCGGAGCCGGGTGCTTTTGCTGCTCGAGCGACACGAGCTCACGGTGGGGGAGCTATGTACGATCCTCCAGCTCCCGCAGTCGACGGTGAGCAGGCATCTCAAGCTTCTCGCCGACGACGGGTGGCTCGTCTCCCGCGGCGAGGGTACGAGCCGCTTCTATCGAATGCTCGGCGACCGTCTCGACGAATCGACGAAGTCATTGTGGTCGGTCGTGCGCGGGCAGATCTCGGTCAGCGCTGGAGCGCGCCAGGACGAGCGGCGGGCCGACGGCGTTCTCGCCAAGCGGCGCGACAAAGCCATCGTCTTTTTCCGCGACTCGTCGAAGCTGTGGGACGTGATGCGGGCCGAGATGATCGGTGAGCGCGCCGACCTGCTCGCACTGCTTCATCTGCTCGACGACAACTGGGTCGTCGGCGACCTCGGCTGCGGCACGGGGCACGTCGCCGAAGCGTTGGCGCCGTGTGTCGCGAAAGTCGTCGCGGTCGACGAGTCTGGACCGATGCTCGAGTCCGCGCGGAAGCGTCTCGAGTCGCACGACAACGTCGAGCTTCGCGTCGGCACGATCGAGTCGCTCCCGATCGACGATGGCGCGCTCGATGCGGCGATTCTGTTTCTCGTCGCGCACTTCGTCACGGATCCGGCGCGCGCGATGTCCGAAGTGCGGCGCGTGCTGCGTCCGGGTGGACGACTGCTCGTCGTGGACCTGATGTCCCACGACCGCGTCGACTACGTCGTTCAGCTGGGACACGTCTGGCAGGGGTTCGATGGCCCGCAGATGACCGCGTGGCTCGAAGGAGCAGGGTTCGCGTCGTGCCGGTATCAACCGCTTCCGGTCGCGCCGGAGGCGAAAGGCCCCACACTGTTCGTGGCCACCGGTCGAAAGCAATGACACATCACTCTCGAGGAATCTGAAATGGGCGTCGCCGAGTTGACCGAACAGCAGCGTGGCCGGGCGGGTGGGGGAGCCGCGGATCGTCCGCCGTTCAAGGTGGCCGATCTCTCGCTGGCCGAGTTCGGACGCAAGGAGATCCGTCTCGCCGAGCAGGAAATGCCGGGCCTGATGTCGATCCGCGAGGAGTACAAGGGCAAGCAGCCGCTCGCCGGCGCGCGCATCATGGGCTCGCTGCACATGACCGTGCAGACGGCCGTGTTGATCGAGACGCTCGTCGACCTCGGCGCCGACGTGCGCTGGGTGTCGTGCAACATCTTCTCGACGCAGGACCACGCCGCGGCGGCCGTCGCCGTGGGCCGCACCGGCACGGTGGCGAAGCCCGCCGGCACGCCGGTCTTCGCGTGGAAGGGCGAGACGCTCGAGGAGTACTGGTGGTGTACGGAGCAGGCGCTCACGTGGCCCGACGGCGGCGGCCCGAACATGCTGCTCGACGACGGCGGCGACGCGACGCTCCTCGTGCACAAGGGCGTCGAGTACGAGAAAGCGGGCCGCGTTCCGGAGTTCGACCCGGGGAAGGACCCCGAGGAGTGGGGCGTGATCCTCGACTTGTTGCGCGAGGAACAGAAAAAGAATCCGGGCCGCTGGACGAAGGTCGCCGCCGCTATCAAAGGGGTGACCGAAGAGACGACGACCGGCGTTCATCGACTCTACGAGATGATGAAGGCGGGCACGCTGCTCTTCCCCGCGATCAACGTCAACGACTCGGTGACGAAGTCGAAGTTCGACAACATCTACGGCTGCCGCCACTCGGTGATCGACGGCTTGAATCGCGCGACCGACGTGATGATCGCCGGCAAGCTCGCCGTCATTTGCGGTTACGGCGAAGTCGGCAAGGGATGCGCCGAAGCGCTACGCGGCCAGGGCGCGCGCGTCGTGATCACGGAGATCGATCCGATTTGCGCATTGCAGGCGTGCATGGCCGGCTATCAAGTCGTGACCCTCGAAGATGTCGTCTCGAGCGCCGACATCTTCATCACGGCGACCGGCAACTACGACATCATCACCGCCGCGCACATGGGCCGGATGAAGGACAAGGCGATCGTCGGCAACATCGGCCACTTCGACAACGAGATCGACATGGCCGGCCTGAAGAAGGTGTCCGGCATCAAGCGCGTGAACATCAAGCCGCAGTACGACGAGTGGGTTTTCCCCGACGGCCACTCGGTGATGATCCTTGCTGAAGGAAGACTAATGAATCTCGGCTGTGCCACCGGCCACCCGAGCTTCGTGATGTCGTCGAGCTTCACCAATCAGGTGATGGCGCAGATCGAGCTGTTCGGAAATACCGCGAAGTACCAGAAGGAGGTCTACGTGCTGCCGAAGTGGTTGGATGAGAAAGTGGCGCGGTTGCACCTCGGGAAGCTTGGCGCGCGGCTCGACCGAGTTGAGCAAGGACCAGGCGGAGTACATCGGGGTGAAGGTCGAGGGGCCGTACAAGCCGGATCACTACCGGTACTAGCTGCCCTCTATCAGGGGGGCTTCGCTGAACCACTCAACGCAGAGGACGCGGAGGCGCAGAGGACGCAGGGGACTGGCGGAGCTGAAGTCCGCCGCGCAACGAAGCCGGATTTTTGGGGACTCCGCTCGGGAGAGCTACTCGCATCGTGGAGGCCTACGCCGCCACATCGAGGCATCCCGAGCGGCTTTCACACAAAAACATCCGGCTCGTTGCGCGGCGGACCTGGCTCCCGCGGTCCTGTCCTCTGCGTCCTCTGCGTCCTCTGCGTTGAAGTAGTTGCAGTTGCCGTTGCAGTTGGCTGCGTTCATCGCGCGCGGAATCAACTCGATCGTCACGACCTCGAACGGCGCCAGAGACACTCGCTGCTCTTCCCCGGCCTTGAACGCACGCGGCACTTCGCGACTGCCGGCGAACGGGTTCCGTGCGGCAAAGCTCGTCGGCGCTCCCGATCGGCAGTTCCAGATCTCGCCCGACCTCGATCCCGATCGTGCTGCGGCCGCTCGCTCGGATTTCGCACCGTGAGATTCCCTTCTTGTCCGACCACGCCGCCCAACCGTAGGGCTCCAACCGCAGCGGATCGCCTCCGATCCAGTGTGTGTCGAACAAAGTCTCCGCGTTGGCACGCGACCATTTCGCGTGCGTCGCGATCGCGTTCCAATTCTCGTTCGAGAGCAATGCCGGCGTGATGTACATCTCCTGCAATTGCGTCCCGTTCCCGAAGTAGGCGTGAACTTCCGACGCGAAGTCGTTGCCGGGGTCGGTGTTCAGGTTGTGCGCCGACTTGGCGTAGATCAGGCCGTGCAGCATCAGTGAGCTGAGCGGGAAAAGCGCGCCGGCGCGCACGACGTGGTCGTACGTGTCGGCGTCGCGATAGGTGATCCATCGCTGCCGGCTCGAGCCCACACCGGCGAAGGAGTGATCCTCGCCGCCGCGCCAGATCGAATCCGCCCAACGGAGCCAAAACGGCGACGGATACGTGCCCGTCGTGAGATTCACGTAGAGATCCGGCTTCTCGGCGCGCAGCTCGCCGATCAGATGAATGGCCGCGTCGAAATCGCTGTCGAACGCGCTCCCGGGTGCCGTGCTCGCGGCGTTGCCCGTGCCGTCGAACTTGAACTGATTGACGCCGAAGCGGCGGATCATGTCGAGACACGTGTCGCGAAAGCGCTGATAGTACACGGGACCCGAGAGCGCGAACCCACGGTCGTTCGTCTCGAAGCCTTGCTGCTTGCCGTACGCGACGCGATCGTCGTGCGGCTTGCCGTAGCCGCCCCACGGCGACATCCACACGCCGGGGGCCGAGCCGTACTTGCGCGTCGCGTCGCGAACCGCGGCGAAGCCGTTCGGAAAACCGGAATTGAATCGCCAGAGCGTCGTCGGGTCGTCCCAGCCGTCGTCGAAGAGGAACGAGTCGAGCGTGACGCCACGCTTCTCGTGCAGTTCCGCGCCGAACGCGTTCACCGCGCCGAGCGCGTCGGCTTCGCTGAACTTGGAGAAGTAGCCGATGTCGTACCACGAGTTGTAGTGCAGGAACGTGCGGTACGGATGCGCGCGCTCCCGCTCGACGTAGGTTAGAAAATCGCGTCGCAGCTGGCCGGTGCGCGTCACGCCGACGACCGAGCTGACGTCGAGGGTCGTCCCGGCTCGCAACGGCAGCGTCCTCGCCATGCGACATCGGACGCGATCGCCATCCACGGCATTGTTCGCGAGCGGGTGCTCGAACGCGTAGTACGCATCGCCGACGACGATCGGCGTGCCACGCACCGTCCCGCTCACCCACGTTCGTGGCGCGGTGAAGTCGAACAGCGAGATCTCGCGCAGCGGAACGTCGCCGGCGAGCGCTCGCACCGTGAGCTCCTGTCGCACGTACGCGGAACCGTCGCGCAGAATGCCGCGCCATTGAACCTCGATTCTCCCCTCGGCGTCGCGAAGCGTCACCGCGATGCTCCGCCCTTGGATACGCTCCGCCAGGCGCGACGCCGGGGGGTTCGCAGCCAGCGGCTCCATGCGCGGCTCGCCGACGACGCGCAACGCGCTCGCCGGAACGACGGTTGCGTTCGCGCCCGCGTTCAATGTCAGCGTGAACAATTCGCTGGAGAGGGGCAGATCGACGCGGTTAATGCGGTCGGTCAGTTTCGACGGGTGTAGCGAGCCGTTGGCCAAGGTCCACGTTGCAACGATCGCCTCGTTTCCGAGCGTCAGTGTGCGATCCTGCAACACTGCGCTCGCCTCGAGGCCACCGGACGTCCATGCGGCGCTCGACGCGTCGAGTCGCGCGCCGGCGCGCAAGACGCCCAGGCTCAACGCGAGACGACTACTTCGATCGAGAAACTCACGGCGTGATGTCATGCCGATAAAGTGCATCGCGCCGCCCATCGTGGAAATGGTGCGCGGACACTCGGCACGCGCGCTGATCTTCCGCTATAGGCGCGTCGCCGCCGGCCCCGCGCGCGTGACGAAGAACTGGGCGTGGCGGGCGGCGGCGGGAAACCGCGCCGCGTATCCATGGGCCCACCTCGCGCGGAACGTCTCGGCGTCGGCCGCGCGCACGAGCGCCCAAACGGCCCCACCGAAACCAGCTCCGAACGCCGACGCCGCGACGGCGCCCCCCTCCGACGACCGCGCCTCCCGCACGAGCCAGATCGTTTCGTCGATCTGGTTGCGCAGCTGTTGCTCCGCGCCCGCCTGTGAGCGATCCACCAGCGCGCCGAGCTCCGCCAGATCGCCGCGCAGCAGCGCGTCTCCGGCTCGCGGGATCAACTCCGTGCTCTCGACGACGAACTGGGACAATCGGTCGTACAAGTCGCTCTTCGCGTTGCGCACCATGGACATAACCCGGTCGGCTGCGTCGGACACCGACGCCACGACGTCGCCGAGCGTCGCGTCATCGCGGCCTGTCGCGGCGCGCCATTGCGCGGCCAACTCCTGCGTCGCCTGCGACAGTCTGTTGTAGTGTTCGCGAACCGCTCCGATCTTCTCCGCGGTCACGCCGCTGTACGCGATCACCAGCTCGTGGTCCGCCGGCAGCGGTACCGCGCGCTCGAAGCGCACCGGGCAAAACGAGTACTGAACCAATTGGCCGGGGCGCGCACAGAGAATCGCCGTGTGGTCCTCGCTCCCACCGAAGGTGCCGACACCAGCGTCGCCGGCGAATCCCTCGTACGCGTAGCCGTTCTCGACGGCGCCGAGGTATTCGGCGAGCCGGTCCAGCGATGGAAACAGACGCCGGTACTCCGGACGCGCACGCAGTTCGTTCACCTCGGCGAGCGCGAGAAACGTGGCGACGACGAGCGCGCTCGAGCTGCTCATCCCGGACGCTTGAGGCAGATCGCTTGCGAAAGCCACATCCGCTCCGACGAGTGGTTCGCCGAAGTCGCGCGCCAACCGTCGCGCGACCGTGATTGGATAGGTAGACCAGTGGGCCGCCGCAGCCTCGCGCGTTCTGATCCATTCTGGCGTCAATCGTTTCGCGGGCGCGGGCGTCGGCGATCCGCAGCCGCCGATCGTTTCGCGCGACGGCGACGATACAGATCCCGCGGTCGACGGCGCAGAGCAGGCTTCGCCCGCCCGCGTAGTCCGTGTGCTTCCCGAGAAACTCGACCCGCCCCGGCACCCAGAACGCGACGTCGTCGGCCGACTGCGGCTCCGGCTCGCCCGCTCGCAACGCGGCGAGCGCCGCGCGCGCGTCGTCGAGCAGGCCTGCCTTGGTCTCGGCGGCGGCGTCGCTCAACCCGATCGCGCGGAACGTCGCGGCGGCTCGCGTCAGAGACGCACCGCCACGTTCTGGAGTCGTGCGGCGACCTTCGCCACGTCGGCGCGGCGGGAAAGATCGAGCACGGGCGTGTCGGCCGCGATCATCTCGAACCGCTCGCCGAGCACTTCGACGGCGTACTGAATGGCGTTTGGAAGCTCGAGCTCATTGCGCGACGACGGCTGCACGTCGCGGCACGCTCGAAAGATCTTGGAATCGAGCCGCCAGCAGTTCATGCTCACCGGCGCGTCGACGCTCGCCGACATCGTGGCGGCGTCCGGCTTCTCGACGATGCGCTGCAGCACGCCGTCCCGGATGTCGAGCAAGGCGTACGCGGCAAGTCGGTCCGCGGGAACGTCGCCGCTTCGCAGCAGTCCCGCGCGCGAGAACGCGACGCCGGCGGGACCGTCGGATGGCGCCGTGCGGAGACGCGACAGCACGTCGCTCGGATAGTAGTTGTCGGCGTTCAGCACGACGAAAGGTTCGCCCGCGACGAATTCCTCGGCTGCAAGCACAGCGTCGGCCGTGCCGACCGGCTTGAGTTGCACGGCGAATTGGATGCGAAGCCGCGTCGGAATCGCCGCGCGCGTGTAGCGGTCGCGCATCTCGCCATGTTGCGGCGCGACGACGATGCAGACGTCGGAGAAGCCGGCATCGGCGAGCCCGCTCAGCACGTAGTCGAGGAACGGCCGGCCGACGGGGACCATCGCCTTCGCGCCGTCGTTGGCAGCCGCGGACTGCGCGGCGGACAGCGTCGCCGTTTCGTCTGGCTCGCGCATGCGACTCCCGACGCCTCGCGCGAGGACCACCGCCTTCGTGCACGGCCGGCGTGCCGCGCGCGACGACGTCTCGCTGCCGGCGAGCTCCGGCTGGCTCGCCCACGTCTGCTTGACGACCTGCCACAGGACGACGCCGCTCACCACGAACACCACGAACCACACGAACGTGTGGATCGTCCGCCCGTAGATCAGGCTGCCGGTGCCGAACAGACCCGCGTACACGAACGTCACCCCCGCCGTCCAGCCCAGCAGCATCTGCGGAAAGCTGTCGCTCGACGGCGGCAGGTTCGACTCGGCACGAATCGCGTTCCATCCGGGGCCAGCGGGACGCGTCAGCTCGTAGAATCGCACGAGCGACGCGCGGTCGGCCGGCTCGGTGAGCATCGTGACGGTCACCCACACGACCGTCGTCACGGCGACGGTGATGAGCAGCGGCGCCGGGTCGGCGATCGCATAGCCGGCCTTCTTCGCCACGAAGAAGCCGAACGCGATCAGGAACGACGACGCCATCGCCGAGATCTCGCTCCACGCGTTGATGCGCCACCAGAACCAGCGCAGCAGGTAGATGAGCCCCGTCCCCGCACCCACCGACAGCAACAGTTGGAACGCCTCGCTCGCCGTCGACAGCGCGAGCGTGAACGTACCGGCCGCGATCATGAGAAACGCCGTCAGCGCGCGCGACACCCACAGGTAGTGTCGCTCCGATTTGCCGCGTCCAATGAAGCGTTGATAGAAGTCGATGATGAGATACGACGAGCCCCAGTTGAGGTGCGTCTCCATCGTCGAGCGATACGCGGCGAAGAGCGAGGCGACCAGAAGTCCTTTCATCCCGACCGGCAGCAGCGTGAGCATCGCCGGATACGCGAGGTCGTTGCCGATGAGCGCCGGGTTCACGTGCGGAAGCGCGCGCTGGATGTCGGCCAGCGACGGGAAAAACGAGCATCGAACAGAGCGCGACGATGATCCACGGCCACGGCCGCAGCGCGTAGTGCGCCACGTTGAACCAGAGGGTCGCGCCGAGCGCGTGCCGCTCGTTCTTCGATGCGAGGATCCGCTGCGCGATGTAGCTCCCGCCCCCCGGCTCGGCGCCTGGATACCACACCGACCACCATTGTACGGTGAGCGGTATGACGAGAACGGTGAGCGTGAGCGACGTGTCGTTGAAGTCGGGGAGCAGCGAGAGCGTGCGCGGATCGATCTTGCTGAGCATCGACGACAACCCGCCGACGGCCGGCTGCCGCAGCGCGACGATCGCCGCGCCGATCACGCCCACCATCGCGAGCGCGAACTGCACGAGATCCGTCGCCAGCACGCCCCACAAGCCCGGACACCGACGCGAAGATCACGCACGCCGTGCCGGCGACGACGATCGTCTCGACGCGCCCCCAGCCGAGCATCACGTTGGCGATCTTGACGGCCGCGAGCGTGACCGTCGACATGATCATGATGTTGAAGAAGAGCCCGAGGTACACGGCGCGGAATCCGCGCACCACGGCGGCCGGCTTGCCGGAGTACCGCAGCTCGTAGAACTCGAGATCGGTGAGCACGCGCGACCGTCGCCAGAGCTGCGCGTAGAAAAAGACGGTCGCCATGCCGGTGAGCAGAAAGGCCCACCACACCCAGTTGTACGACACGCCGTGCGACCGCACGAAGTCCGTCACGAGGTTCGGCGTGTCCGTGCTGAACGTCGTCGCCACCATCGACGTGCCGACCAACCACCACGGCGCCGACTGACCCGAGGTGAAGAATTCCGCCGTGCTCGATCCCGCCCGCTTGAGGTAGAACATGGCGGGGAGGTAGCAGAGCACGAGACTGATGCCGACGACGTACCAGTCGAGTGTCGTGAGTTGGGTCAGATCGGGTTCATCTCCGTCAGCTAAGGTCGGTGAGCGATTCGTTGAACGCCTCGATCAGCAAATCCGCGTCCTCGATGTCGAACGGCATCGGCGGCCGGATCTTGATCACGTTGTGATACGGCCCGTCGGTCCCGAGCAGAATTCCCTTTTCCCGCATCCGATTCGCTACGAACGACGCCTCCTCTCCCGCCGGTTCACGGGTCTCGCGATCGCGGACCAGCTCGACACCGAGGAACAGGCCTGACCCACGAACGTCCCCGATGATTCCGTGGCCTTCGGCGAGCGGACGAAGCCGGCCAAGCAGATGCGCGCCGACGTGGAGTGCGTGCGTTTGCAGTCCTTCGTCGCGCAGAACGTCGAGCACCGCGAGCCCGACCGCGCACGAGACCGTGTTCCCGCCGAACGTGCTGAAGTACTCCATCCCGTTGTCGAACGCGTCGGCGATGGCGCGGGTCGTCGCGACCGCGCCGATTGGATGGCCGTTGCCGAGCGGCTTTCCCATCACGACGATGTCGGGCACGACGTGCTGGTCCTCGAACGCCCAGAAGCTCGTGCCCATGCGCCCGAGTCCGGTCTGCACTTCATCGGCGATGCACACGCCGCCGCCGGCGCGCACGTGCTCGTACACCTTCTCGAGATAGCGCGGTGGGAAGACGAGCTGACCGCCGACACTCGGGCAGGTTTCGGCTATGAACGCCGCGACACCAAGGCGCCGGTTGCTCAATTCGTCGACGATCGCCCCCACGTGCGACGCGTACTTCGCGCCTGCGTCGGCGTCGGCGCGTCGATAAAGGCCCCGATAGTCGTCGGGCAGCGGCGCAACGTGTACCCAGTCGGGCGCACCGCGACCGCCCGGGCCGGCGTGCTTGTACGGGCTGATGTCGATGAGCGACGTCGTATTGCCGTGGTATGCGGCCTCGAGGACGATCGTGTCAGTGCGCCCGGTCGCCGCCCGCGCGAGTCGCAGCGCGAGCTCGTTCGCCTCGCTCGCCGAACTGACGAAGTAGCAGACCTCGAGCTCGCGCGGCATCGTCGCCAGCAACGCTTCCGCGTAGCGCTCGAGCAGCTCGTTCAGGTAACGCGTGTTCGTGTTCAACACGCGCATCTGTCTCTCCGCCGCCTCGACGACGCGCGGATGGCAGTGGCCGACGTGCGGGACGTTGTTGTACGCGTCCACGTACCGCCGCCCTTCGCGGTCGAACAGGTACTGCATCCATCCGCGCACGACTTCGATGGGCTCTCGATACGAGAGGCTGAGGTTCCCGCCGATCGCCTTCTCACGCGCCGTGAGCGATTCTCGCCGCGATCGCTCGGCCCGGGGAAATCGCTCCGCGGGCACGCGAACGATGAGGTTCGGATCCGGACAAAGCGACGTCCACGCCGAGCGTTGCGCCGGCGGCGCGACGCCGGGAAAGTCGGTGCCGAGCTCCAGCAGATCCGTGATGACCTGCAAGTGAAGATGCGGCGTCCAACCGCCGTTCACGTTCGCCGCCCCGAGCGTCGCGATTCGATCGCCCGCTCTTACTCGCTTGCCGACCGAGAGGCCACCGAGTGACTCGCGGCTCAGATGGCCATAGAGCGTGAAGAACTCCGTTCCGTCGTCCGTGCGATGGCGCAGGATGATGACCGGGCCGTAGTCCTGGTTCATCCCGTTGTCATTGAATGCCGCGATCTCGCCGTCGAGCGGCGAGAAGACCGGCGTGCCCGCGTCGGCAAAGAGGTCGAGACCGATGTGTATCGTCCGGTGTTCGTCGGTGAGTCGTGGGCCGAGCGCGAACGCGGGCGCAACGTACAAGAGGCGCGGCTCGTCGTATCGTCCGATCGACACGCGCACGCCGGCGTCGCGCATGATCTCCTCGACGCGGGGCGTGAGCGACGGCTCGTCGTTCTGCCGCGTGTCGCCGGAGAGCATCGGACTCGCGACGCTCAAGTCGAGCACGACTGACGGTTCCGTCCGCGCATCGAGGGCCAGCACGGACGCGAAGGCCGGGCGACCTCTGAGGAACTCGACGACTCGCCCGCGGCATTGAGCCGGCTCGAGGCCGGCCGCTTCCCGAATGACCGCCGCCGCGAGGCCGAACGGAATCCGCGCGAGCCGCGGCAGCGTGCGCGCGATCGCCGCTTGGCTCACGCCGAGGTAATCATGGTCGGGCTTTTCGCCGAGTTGGGAAGCGGCGATGCACGCGCTGGCGCACAAACGCATCGTCGCGAGTCCGAACACCGCGGCCAGCTCGTTTTCGTCGAGACGCACCTCTTCGCTGAAGCCGCGGACGAGCCGTGCGGCGACCGCGAGCGGATCGGGAGCGTCGAGCATGACGTACGCCATCGCGATCGCGAGGTCGGCGACGCGGTAGCTGTACACCATGTCGCCGAGGTCCACGATGCCCGTAATGGCTTGACCACGCGACTCCACGTCCGCGTCGCCGCCGACCAGAATGTTGTAGTCGTTCGGGTCGCCGTGGACGACGGCGCGCGGAAGCGCGTCGAGCAGCGGCGCCGTGTGTCGGTCGAATCGATCGACGAGCGTGTCGATCGCCGCGCCGAGGCCGGCGTCGATGAGCAGCGATCGATGAGTGGAGACCGTTGCGCGCGCGTTGGCGATATCCCAATAGAAGTCGCGATGAACCGCCGGATGGTCGAAGTTCGAAAACGCCGCGTCGATCGCGCCCAACTGGCGGCCGAGCGATTCGAACAGCCGAGGCGAGCGATGGCGCGCCTGCGCCAACGGTTTGCCGGGCAGGTAGCCTACGGCCCACGCGAGATGTGCACGCCCGTCATCACCACGGATCTCGAAGAGCGATTCGCCGTGCCGGGCGACGAAGACGCGCGGCGTGGTTGTCACCGAGCGCGCGAGATGCGAGAGCGCCGCGTGTTGCGCCTCGAGGATTCCTCGCTCCTCCGCCGCGCTCGCCACTTTGAGCACCGCGCTGGGCTCGTCACCGGCCGTGATTAAAAAGTTCTGGTCTCGCTCGCTCGGCAGCGCTGACGCGCGACCGTCGATCCCGAAGTGCTCGCGGGCCAAGTCAGCCGCCGTGTCGAGCGACAGTGCGGGAGACTCGCGCAACAGGCTATCGCTTGTCGCCACGGACTTCCTTCGGGATTCGTCCTTCGCGCGCCGCGCGCCACGATTCTCCGGAACGGACGACCTGATACGCCCGCTCGAAGCGGAGCGGCGCGCTATAGCCTGACGAGGCGTTGTCGTAGTTCTGGGCGAAGAGGTAGACCTCGACCGTGTCGGCAGCCATCGCGAACACGGGCGAGAACCGGATCACGTAGCCGGGCAGTACAGCTGCGCACCTCACCGTCTTGCGCGACGCCGAGATCGGAGGCTGGCATACGCCCTTGATCGACCCCCGCCGCCGCATCTCGGCCTCGACCGCCTCCGGCAAGCTGTCCGCCGGCGCGAGCCCGACCGTTCGCGGCAGCCCGCGCCGGTCGAGCAGGAGTGACTGTGTTGGGTCGTTGAGATCGAACGCCGCGCGGGCAGCGGCGTCGTATACGTCGCCCTGGGCCTCGGACGAAAGTGTCGCTACAGAGAGCCCGTGGCCCCGCAAAATGCTCGAATCGTCACCACCGCAACCGCTCGCGACCTGCGCGGCGAAAGCGATGGTGACGATTCGGAGAACGTGCATCCCGGGAAATTAGCGCCCGGGGCCTCGCCGGAAATCCCGGTGATCGTTGCTGTCGTTCCGGTGACTGTTGCTGTCATTCCGGTGATCCTGGCTTCCATTCCAACGATGGTCGCGATCCTGGGCATTGCCGCGGTCGCGGTTCTCTCGCTCACGAATCGCCTGTGCCCGGAGCCGCGCCTGTTCCGCCTCACGCGCGCGGATCTGCTGGTCGCGAATGAGCTCGCGCTGGCGCGCCATCTGGAACTCACGCTCGCGCTCGATCTGCAGCTGGCGCTCGCGTGCGATCTCGAGTTCGCGCTGTCGGCGGATCTCGTCCTGGTAGATCCGATCGTTGTTGTAGTAGCCGTTGTTGCCGTGGGCGCCCGGCCCATAGATCAGATGGGCGTTGGCCGGCATCCGTCTGGCCGCGACCTCGCAATTCATAGGCGCCGGCTGACGGCCCGGCGGGACTCCGTCGATCCAGATCCTGCACATCCCTGTGGGCGGCATCTGGCCCGGCGGAACCCTGAAGATGCCCTGGGCCATTACCGGGGTCGCGAAGGCGAGCGCCGACGCGGCCGTTAGAACATGGAGCTTCCGCATTTGCTTCTCCTTTGGTGGGTTCGAGCTGACTTCGCTCGGCCCACCAGAAGGCACGGACGGTGCCGCTTGGCCCGATCACACAAGCTATTTAGCTACAACGACTTATGCGCATACTGGCTCGTGTGATCCATTTCACATCGTCCGATAGACGCGAAGATTTCGTCCTCCACGGAGGACGTTTTCGCTCAGGCTTCTTTGTGCGGACTAGCCCGCCCGCACCCAGAGCCAATAGACGGCGACGCCAACCAATAGAATGACCACTCCGATCCCGGCGTTCTGGGGATACTGGACGATCGTCGATGCCGAGATCGCCCAGCACGCGAGCACGAAGACCATCGTCGTCACCGGGTGACCGGGCACGCGCACGCCGTCCGGGGAGGGCGCCGCGGTTCTCGCTCGAGATTCGCGCGCGCGGAATACGAGCAGCGACGCGCCGGTTAGGCCGAAAAACAACACGTCGATCGATACGACGTAGTTGAGGATCTGATCGTACTTCCCGGTCAGCGCGATCACGGCGGCCCACACGCCTTGAAGCACGATGGCAACGACCGGGACGCGCGAGCGCGGATCCAGCTTGGCGACGGCCTTGAAGAACACCCCGTCGCGCGCCATCGCGAAATACGCCCGCGGCGCCGTGAGCACGCTCTGACTGAGAAACCCTACCGTCGAGATCGCGATGCCTAGCGCGATGAGCTTGGCGCCTCGCTCGCCCAGCGCCGACCTCAGCACCATCGACGCCGGCGTCGACGTCGCCGCGAGTCCGTCCACGCCGAGCACGCGCAGGCAGACGAGCGTCACCGCCAGATACAACACGATCACGCCGACCACACCGATCAACAATCCGCGCGGCAGATCCCGGCGGGAGTCGCGCATTTCGCCGCTCACGAAGCTCGCCGTCTGCCAGCCGCCGTAGGCGAACAACACCGGCACCATTGCCGCGCCGAATCCGGCGATGCCACCGGTTCCGTTTGGAAGCGCCGCCGACGCGATGCTCGTCGCGCGCGTCGCGAAGAACAATCCGACGACGATGAGCATCCCGATCGCCGCGAGCTTCGTGATCATGAGCGCCGACTGCACGTTGCTGCCGGCACGAACGCCGAAGCAATTCACCAACGTGAGGATGCCTAGCGCGATTGCCGCGATCGCCTGCTCGGGCATCGCCCACCCCGTCAACTCGCGCGTGTAGCGGCCGAAGATGATCGCCGAACCGGCCATGCCGCCGGTTTGAACCACCAGCAGCAGCGTCCATCCATAAAGGAAGGCGACGATCGGATGATACGCGTCGCGCAGATACGCATACTGTCCGCCCACGTCCGGCCGCAGCCGCGCCAGCTCCGCATACACGAAGGCACCGATCAGCGCGATCACGCCACCGGCCACCCACGCCCCGATGACGAGGAGCGGCGTGTGCACCGCGCGCGCGACGACGCTCGGGTTGACGAAGATTCCCGAGCCGATGATCCCCCCCATGACGATCATCGTCGCGTCGAACGGGCCGAGGCGGCGGGCGAGCGTCGGTTCGGCGCGGGCTTGACCCGGAGCCGCAGCGGCTATGGCATCGGTGAGCGGTTGCGTCATGCGGCGCGACGTTACGGCGGAGGACAGGCGGGGTCAACCGCATAGACGACGTGTCGGCTGACGGCCGATCGATCTGGCTTCTCGGTAACAGGGCTATCGGTCTGGGTATGGGCTGGCAATCGGTCTGGCTAACGGGTCGCCGTTTGGCTAACACCTATAGGCAAGCGGTCTAACGGCCCAGGAATCACCTTTCAGCCTCCATCGAACCCTTTCCGAACACCTTGCGTCTAACGTGCAACACGTGACCAGACCGGCCGTTGCCTTACAGACCGACAACCGGGTGAGCGAACCCGAACTGATTTCTCGGGTCCTCGCCGGAGACCGGATCGCGGCGCGCGAGCTGTACGACGCGCACTCGCCCCGGGTGTTCCGGCTCGCCTTCCGGTTGACCGGGGACGCCGACCTGGCTCGCGAGTTCACGCAGGACACGTTCGTGCGCGCCTTCAGTCAGTTGGCCCGCTTCCGCGGGGACTCGGCGCTCTCCACCTGGCTGCACCGCGTCACCGTCACGGTCGTGGCGAACGCGATGCGAAAGGTGAAGCGGTTCAGGGAACGGGAGGCGCCACTCGAGGACGTCCATCCGTTCAACGGCTCCGACTCGGGTGTCGACCCCGTGCTTCGCGACCGACTGCACCGCGCGATCGACGCCCTGCCGGAGATTTATCGCACGACCGTCATCATGCACGACATAGAGGGCTACACCCACACCGAAATCGCTGAAGTCCTCGGCGTGGCTGAAGGAACCTGCAAGAGCCGGCTGTCGCAGGCCCGCGCGCAACTTCGCGCCGCGCTCAGCGACCTGGCACCCGGAGAGTTGGAATCATGAAGGAAGATCGATTCGAAGCACTGATGCGCGACGCCGCGCGTACGTATCGCAAACCACCGCAGCCCGATCTCGACGGCATGTGGACCGAGATCGAGCGTGAAACTTGGGGCGGGGGCGCCGTCGCGACGACACCGCCGGCTCGCGTCGAAGCGCGACGATTCGGAACGCGCGCATCGGGCTGGCTCGCCGCCGCCACGCTGGTGATTGGTATCGGATTGGGCCGCTTTTCCACGACGACGAAGCACGACGCCACGCCCGCCGCGCCGGAGTCCGTCGCCAGCGTCGCGCCCGTACGGTCAGAAACGTCCTTCGACGCGCCGTACAACGTCGAGACGTCGCAGTATCTCGGTCAGACCGCCGCGCTGTTGATCGCGCTGCCGGCCGAGACGCGATCGGGACATCCCGACGACAAGTTCGTCGGCCGGGCCGGCAGAGCTGCTGACGCGAACGCGGCTGCTGCTCGATTCACCGGCCGCGAACGATAACCAGATGCGTGCGCTGCTCGAGGATCTCGAGCTGGTGCTCGCGCAGGTCGTCCGGCTTCAGAACGGACAGAATGGACAGGATCGCACGGAGCTGGACCTCATCAACCGCGCGCTCGAACAGCGCGACGTCATTCCGCGGCTGCGCACGGCAGTCGCTGACATTTCTGCGAATTAGGAGAGGAGCGATGAAACGGATCACGCTCGCCTTTGTTGCGCTCACTGCGGGATCGGTCGTCGGGTTGGCCCAAGAGCCGCCGACCCCGCCCGCGAGACCGGTGCCCGCGCCGGCACCGACGCCACGCCCCTCGGAGCCTGCGCCGGTCGCACCAGCGCCGCGCGCTCGGCCCGCAGCGCCGGTTCCATTCAGAGACTTCGACTACGACATCGATAGGGACCGCGTGCGAGAGATCGCGCGCCAAGCCGAGGAGATGGCGCGAGAAGCGTCGCGGATCGACCAGGAACAGGTGCGCGAGATCACGCGCCGTGCGGACGAAATGGCGCGTGAAGCGGTTCGCATCGATCAGGGCCAGATTCGCGAAATAGCGCGCATCGACGCCGAGCGCATCTCGCAACAGGCGCGCGACATCGCACGCGATTTCACGCGCGACTTCGGTTACATGCAGGCACCGGTGGCGGTTCCAACGCCTCGCATCGCACCGATGCCTTCAATCGCGCCGATGCCTCCGATGGCGACGCCGTTCATCAACTTCGGCGGGCGCGACTTCACGGATCGTCCGGTGCCGGCCCCGTGGATTCAGGGTGACCCGGCGGATTCCGTCTATCGCCTCGCCCGCGAGGCGCTGAACAACGGCGACTACGGCCGCGCGTCACGCCTCTTCGGCGAAGTCACGCAGAAGTACAACGGCAAGTCGCAGCTGGTGGACGCCTCGCAGTACTTCGAAGCGCTGGCGCGCTACAAGATCGGCACGACGGACGAGCTCCATCAGGCCGCGAAGATCCTCAAGCCGCTGGTCGCGAAGCTTCCGGTGCGCGCGTCGACGTCGTCGAACAATGAGGGCGGCTTCACCGCGGTCCGACGCGGGGTCCGCCCAAGGCTGCAACGGATTCGGCTGCCCAACGATGGTCTACAAGGGCGGCTACAGCGACTCTGAGGTGGGCGCGCTCTACAATCGGGTGAACGGTGCGCTCGCCCAGCGCGGTGACGCCGAGGCAAAGGCGGAAGTGGAGAAGGCCGCGACGCAGGCCGGAACCGCCGCCTGCGACCGCGAGGACATCGACGTCCGCAGCGAGGCGCTCAGCGCGCTGAGCCAGATGGACGCCGCGACCGCGCTCCCAGCGCTCAAACGCGTGCTCGAGCGCAAGGACGATTGCTCGGCACAGCTCCGCCGCAACGCGGTTTTCATGCTCGGCCGTCGCTCCGACGCGGAGTCGGCGACTCTCCTCATCGCGACGGCAAAGTCCGATCCGAATCGTGAAGTCCGCATGGCGGCGATCAACTACCTCGGCAAGCTGCCGGGTGACGCCGGCCTCGCCGCTCTCGAAGACCTGCTCAAGAACGATCCGGACGTCCAGATCCAGCGCGCCGCTGTCCGCGCGCTCAACGCGAGCGACAACGCTCGCGCCCGGACCAGCATGCGCGCCCTGATCGAGCGCAAGGACGCGCAAATGGATCTCCGTCTCGAGGCGATCAGAAGCTTCAGCTCCGATCGCGCCACTACTGACGACGCGGCCTATCTCCGTGCGTTGTACCCGAGGGCCGACAACGATCAGATGAGAGAGGAGATTCTGAACACGTTGGGGCGCATTGGCGGAACGGAGAACGATACGTTCATCCTGACCGTCGCGAAGAACACCAACGAGTCGAGCCGCCTCCGATCCGCCGCGTTGTCGCGCCTGGGCCGATCGACCACCGTCACGACCGCGGACTTGGGCAAGATCTACGACGCCGCCGACAGCTACGACGTCCGGGCGCGGATCGTCCAGATCCTCGGCAGCCGCAAGGACCCGGAGTCGGCGGACAAGCTCATCGACGTCGTCAGGAACAGCACCGACACTCGCGTGAAACGCGAAGCACTGCTGGCGATCAATCGTCGCAACGACCCGCGTGCCCAGCAGATCATGATGGACATCCTCGACGGGAAGAAGCCATGAGATCACACACCTTCGCTCTCGCAGCGCTCCTTGCCGCGCCGGCTCTCGCCGGCGCGCAGGCACTCGCCTCGCGCGTCGACGCCGCACCTGATGGACGAGTGCAGTTCAACTTCCCCGCCCGCGTCGGCGTGTGCGGCAACGGCCGCAGCTGGATCCAGACGGGGCCGAACAGCTACTCGGGCTCCTTCTACGGAGACAGCTGGCGCGCCGAACCCTGCGTCCCCGGGCCAGTTCGCGTCGTCATCGACCGCGCCGACAAGCTGGCGCTCTCGGTGCAGACATACGTGGGTCCGGCCGATTCGACCCTCCGCGGCGTGACCGATCTCGGCCACGTCAGCGGGCAGGCCGCCGCCGACTATCTGTTGTCACTCTCGGCGAAGGTCGATGGCCGAGCCGGGCGCGACGCGCTCATGCCGGCCATGCTCGCCGACAGCGCCAACACGTCAGTGCAGCTCGTCGCGATCGCCAAGAACACGGCGCTTCCGCGAGAGACGCGCCGCAGCGCGTTGTCGTACATGGGACGCTCGACGGACGGCATGCAGACGATTCCCGTCGCCGTCACCGAGCCGATCCTCGCCATCGCCCGCGACGAGACCGACAACCAGTCGGTGCGTCAGCAGGGGCTCGCGGTGCTCGGGCGCCTCGACCACGGCGCCGGCATCGAGCCGCTGATTCAGCTCTCACAGCAGAACCAGAGCACGTGGCTGGCGAAGGAGTCGATGTCCGCGCTCGCCCGCTCCGGTGATCCGCGCGCCCGTCAATACCTGCGCACGGCAGTCAAGCGCACGGATCTTCCCGACGAGGTCCTCACCGTCGCTCTTCGCGCGCTCGGTCAGGACTACGCGACCGCGCAGGACGCCGCGCTTCTTCGACAGGTGTACCCGACGCTGACCAGCGACCGCTCGCGCGAATCCGTGTTCAGCGCGCTGGCCGAGATGGGTGGGTCGGAGAACACGAAGTGGTTGCTCGCGCTGGCGCAGGACGGCAACACACCGATTCAGACGCGCCGCCGAGCCGTCGACGCCGCCAGCCGCGCCGGCGCGCCGATCGCCGATCTGATTCATATCTACGACACGACCACCGATCCGAACATGAAGGAGTCGCTGATCAACGTGTACATGCGGAGCGGCGACAAGGCGGCGGTGGACAAGCTGCTCACGATCGTGAAGGGCGAAGAGAACATCACGGTCCGCCGGCGGGCGATCTCGCAGCTGTCGCGGTCGGAAGATCCGCGGATCAAGGCGGCGCTTCAGGAGATTGTGATGAAATAGGGGTGGACCGGTGGACCGGTGGACCGGTGGACCGGTGGACCGGTGGACCGGTGGACCGGTGGACCGGTGGACCGGTGGACCGGTGGACCGGTAAGACCAAGAGAGGGCAGGCGACAGAAGTCGGAACGCAGACATCAGACGGTTGGGCATAAAGGGCGGTCTCCGCGGGGGGAACCGCCCTTTGTGTTGCCCGACATCCGGATTCAACCCGTCCAGCCGTCCAGCCGTCCAGCCGTCCAGCCGAGTCCACCGGTCCACCGGTCCACCGGTCCACCGGTCCACCGGTCCACCGGTCCACCGGTCCACCGTCCAACCGCTTGACATTGTACCACTGTACTAGTACAATGTGACTACCGTGTTTTTGGTCAACTCGAACGATCCGACTCCCATCTATGCGCAACTCGATCGCAGCATCCGTGCGGCGATCGCGCAGGGTAGACTCGCCGTCGGCGATCGTCTGCCGACTGTGCGCCAGCTCGCCGTGGACCTCAAGGTGAACGCCAACACCGTCGCCAAGGTGTACGCGGAGCTGGAACGGTCGGGCGTGCTCGCCACGCAGAGGGGCGTCGGGACGTTCGTGCTCGCCTCACCGCCAACACCCACCCACCCCAAGGCTGCAACCGCGCGTCGCGAACGCGAGCGGCAGTTGCGGCCACTGGTCGACCGTCTGCTGGCTGACGCGTCGGCGATCGGCATCTCGCTCCCGGAGATCATGGAGTACTTCCAGGGGCTCGAGACGTCTCGCACCACCAAGGAGAAGACCTGACATGCCCAAGAAAACGAAGACCCGCGCCGCACGCCCGCAGCAGCAGGCCCCACAAGTAAACGTGCGATTCAACATCGTCGCCGCCCTGGTCCTGCTTGTGTCGATTGCCGCCGGCTTCGCGGTGAGCGCGGCCCAAAAGAGCCCGCATGGCATCATCATCGGGATCGTCGTCGGCTTGATT
Source organism: uncultured Gemmatimonadaceae bacterium (assembly GCA_963846925.1). GTDB lineage: Bacteria > Gemmatimonadota > Gemmatimonadetes > Gemmatimonadales > Gemmatimonadaceae > JAQBQB01. Next base: position 241,870 of record CAWJXW010000011.1, read on the forward strand.
CTCATGCTGTCGCCGCGCATCGCGCGACAGTGGGAGCGCGCCATCGTGCTGCGCCTCGGGAAGTACGATGGACTTCGCGGTCCTGGGCTCTTCTGGATCATCCCGCTCATCGACACCGTTTCGTCCTGGATCGACCAGCGCGTGATCACGACGAACTTCAACGCGGAAGAGACGCTAACCTCCGATACGGTGCCGGTTAATGTGGACGCGGTGCTCTTCTGGATGGTATACGATCCAGAAAAGGCGGCGCTCGAGGTGCAAGACTACGCGCGCGCCGTGAGCTGGGCGGCGCAGACCGCGCTCCGCGACATCATTGGCCGCACGTCGCTGAGCGAGTTGTTGCGCGGACGGGAGCAGATCGAGGCCGACCTGCAGAAGCTGATCGACGAGCGCTGCACGCCGTGGGGCGTGACGGTGCAGTCGGTCGAGATGCGCGACGTCATCATTCCGGCGTCGTTGCAAGACGCCATGTCGCGCGAGGCGCAGGCGTCGCGCGAGAAAGCGGCCCGCATCATTCTCGGCGAAGCGGAGGTGGAGATCGCTCACCTCTTCCAGCAAGCGTCGGTCTCGTACCATGACAACCCCACCGCGCTGCACCTCCGCGCGATGAACATCCTCTACGAAGGGCTCAAGGAGAAAGGCGCGCTGATGCTGGTTCCCAGCACCGCCGTCGAGTCCATGGGGCTCGGGGGCTTGCTAGGGGCCGCCGCCGCGCAGCAGACTAAGTTGAGCCAGGGACAGGGCACCTGACCGCTGCCGGCCGAGCGCCCCGCACACCGTCCGAAGGTCTCCGCACACCGCCCCCGCACCCCGCACTCTCTTTCGGGACCCAGCCATGACCGAACCGTCATCCGTCGCTGCTCCGGCTTCGACCGCACCCGCGGCGCCTCAGAAGGCTTCGTTCTGGGAAGACCTGATCGACATCTTCTTCTCGCCGGCGGCCGTTTTTCGACGAAACGAGAACAAGAGTGTCTGGCCGCCGCTGCTCTTCGTGTCGATCGCGATCGGCGTCATCTTCTTCGCGACGTTCAACCAGCTCGAGCCGATCTTCGACGCCGAGTTCACGCGCGGCATGGCCAAGGCCGCGGCGCAAAATCCGCAGCTGAACGCCGAGACCATGGCGAAGATGAAGAGCGCCAGCGAGGCGGTCACCCGCTACGGTCTCACGGTCATCATCTTCATCACGATCCTCGTCGTCGGCGCCGTCTCGTGGCTCGTCGGCAAGCTCGTCGGCTCGGCGCAGACCTTCCACGCCGCGCTGGTCGTCGCCGCCTGGGCCTACATGCCGCGCGTCATCGGCAGCGTCCTCGGCGGCGTTCAAGGATTGCTCATGGACCCGGCGAGCCTCACGGGCCAGATGGCGATCTCGCTCAGCCCCGCCCGCTTCTTCGCGCCGGACCAACCAAGTCCGATCGCCTACCAGTTCATGGGTCGACTGGACTTGATAACGATATGGGTGACGGTCCTACTGGCCGTCGGCCTCTACGTGACCGGCAAAGTGAGCAAGGGCCGCGCGACGATCTTCGGCATTCTCATGTGGCTCATCGGCGCACTGCCCGCGCTGCGCCAGGCCTACATGGCCATGTAACAGCCTCGGCCGGCGGCTGGCGCCTTTCTCGGCGGTTGGCTCTTCGGCGTCGGGCCGTTTCGTTCGGCGTTCGCGTTCGGCCGTTTCGGCGTTCGGCCGTTTCGGCGTTCGGCCGTTTCGGCGTTCGGCCCCTTCGATCTTACCCTATCCAAAAGCCGACGCCCTTCTCGAGTACGGCGGCGTCGCGTTCGATCGCATTCCCGGCGCCCACAGCACGACTCGATCTCGCCCCAGTCGCTTCGCGACATAGAGCGCCTCGTCCGCTCTCGCTCTGAGCGCTCCGGCGATGTGCGGCTCGGTCACCCGCTCCGACGCGATCCCCACGCTTATCGTCACTCGGCGAGTGCCCTGCGGAATACGGAAGGCATGAGAGCGAATCGAATCCATCAGCCGCTCGGCGATCACCCCCGCCGTCTCGCTGTCCGCGCCGGGCAGGAGTATCACGAATTCCTCTCCTCCCACTCGTCCGACGACGTCTCCCGCGCGTGAAGCGTCGAGCAGCAGCATCGCCACCTCGCGCAGCACCATGTCGCCCACGAGGTGTCCCGCCGAGTCGTTGATGCCCTTGAAGTGATCGATGTCGACGGCGAGGATCGCGATCTCCTCCGCGTCGCGCGCGGCGCCGTCGATCATTTGATCGAGCGCGTACTCGAAGCCGTTGCGATTGAGGCAGCTGGTCAGGTTGTCGGTGAACGCGATCTCGGCCAGCTCGGACCGCATGTGGTTGTAGGCGCGCCCGAGCACGGTGATCGCGTCGGGCTCGCGATTGCGCGATTCGACGAAGGTGCGGGTGAAGTCGCCCCGCTGCGCGGCGGCAAAGAGGTCTACCAGTCCGGCCAGCCGCTGGTTGGCGCTCGCCTGGAGGATCATCCCGTGCAACGAGACGACGAGAAAGACCGACAGCATCCACGTTTGCTCGCGCCAGTCGATGAAGATGCCGCGATGGTCCGCGGCGACCAGAAGGCCGACGTACGCGGCCGACGACGCGACGACGACGGTGAGCGCCGGCGAGCGGAGGAAGAACATCTGCATCAACTGAAACGCCAAGAGGCTCAGGAGCAGCGCGCGGCCGTAATAGGCGGGACTCGTGACGAGAAGCGCCGTCGCGTAGATCGCGGTGACGTCGGCCAGGGCGAGCACGATGAGCGCCACGCGCGTGACTCTTTCGCGTCTTTCAATGACGACCGTCAGAAGCGCGACGAAGATGACGTACGCCGGCGCGATGGCGAGGATCGGCCAGACCGGTCCGCGCGCCCAGCCGGTGAGCCGCAGCGCGATGCCGCCCGCCCCGACGGCTCCCGCGAGCCAGAAGCGTCGCGTGGACTGCCACACCACCATCTCGGCGTTGTTGAAGACGCCGGCGCGTTCGGCATAGCGCGACCGCCCCAGGACGCGCTCGATGGACGACATCGACTCGGCGGCGAATCGACGATACGAGGGCGACGTGGGGGGAGCCGAGCGTCGTCGCTCGATCGGGTTCGGCGTAGGAGTTTTCGTCGACATCTGATGCGGGGCTGAGGCGCCGGCGATGTAATACCGACTTTTCGCGGAGCGCCTATCAGTGATACCCGCCACGGCGATGGTCCGGGTGAGCCAAAACGTTCCAACGAACGAACGAGCCGACGCGAGACGCGCCCGCCAGCGGGGCGCGGGGTGTTACACGCCCGCCGCGAGCGCGATGAGCTTGATTTGCCCGGCGTGGTACGTGTCGTGTAGCGCCATTCCGACGAGTTGGCGCGCGACCTGCGTGTCCGAGCGATCCGGCACACGGCCGAGCTGCTCCGGTGTCGCGACGCGGATGGCGGCGAGCAAGCGTTCCTGATAGTCATCCAACAAATCGCGATCGACGAGCCACGCCGTCTCGCTCAAATCGGTTGGAGACGCGGGCCACCAGGGTTCTCTAATAGGGCGCGGAAAAGGCTGAATGCTCTCGTTCGTCAGGCGCTCGATCAGGAGGTGACGTCCGTGTGCGAGATGGAGCACGAGCTCCCAGATCGAATGCCTGTGCGGTGAGATCCGCTTGGTCGCCGCCTCGGCGTCCACGCCGGCCAGCGCTTCGACGACACACGGGCCGTGCCATGCCGGGCCCGCGTAGGACTCGTGGATCAGGTCCGCGATGTAATCCGGATGCGCGGTGGTCGGGTCCTGCACACGTGTGGTGCTCACTACCGTCCTCCTCGATCGATCGTCTTTCCGGTGAAGTTCTCCGTCGAAACGGTGTGCCCCTTCGACAGCGTTTCGACGTACGCGACGAGCCGCCAGATCTGGTCGTCGGCAATTCTTCCGCCCCACGACGGCATGCCGTCCGGCCGCCCTTCGTATATGGATTGAAAGATGTCACCGGACGTGCTGCCGAAGTGCATCCGTCCATCCTGCAGGCTCGGCCCCATCGCGCCGGCGCCGTCGGCGCCGTGGCAGTCCATGCAGTTGTACGACACGAAGAGCTTGGCGCCCTCAGCGATACGCGCCGGGTTGGCCGAGTACGGATTCTTGAGCGACGCGAGTGGGCTTTGGAGGTTCAGGCCGGGCTGAATGTTGTCGGGGTGCTCGACGAAATACGTCGGCTGCGTCCCAGCCTTTGTCACTCTGATCTGCTGATTGGGCTGCGCGGTCCCTTGTGCTCGATAGACGCCTACACCTGTCAGGGCTACCAACGCGGCGACTGTTTGAAATGTCGGTGAGAGATGCATTTGGCCCTCAATGGCATTCGGATCGTGTCGGCGGGCGAGCATCTACAATTGGTACACGGACACAAACGGATAGAACGGACGGAACCGTACGGCGTCAACATCCTGGCAACAGCCGTGACCCTTTTTTTGAACTTCCTCGGGCAGTCACTGGCGCAAATGACGTATCCTGCGGCAGTTCAAAAAAGCCTCTGAAGTTCAACTGCCGTCGACGGTCGTCGTCGCAGCTACACAAGAAAGACCAAGCTCACAGAGAGAACACGAACAACATCCCACCCCACGAAGTGTATCGCGCGAGATCGGGCAACGTCGTGCCGCGCTCGCGAACGTCGTACGGCAGGTTCGCCGCCACGTCGCCCGCGATGAGCAAACCCATATCGCCGCCGATCCCGGAATAGACCGCGACGTACTGCTTGCCGTCCGGCCCGGTGTACGTCATCGGATGCGCCGACGACGCCCGAGCCGACCTTGAACTTCCATAGAGCACCGTGCCGTTCGCGCGCGTCGACCGCCTTGAACCAGCCGTCGAGCGTGCCGTAGAAGACGACGTTGCCCGCCGTGGCGAGCGCGCCGCTCCACACCGGGAACGGCTCCTTGATGCCCCAGACCTTCTTGCCCTGCGCCGCATCCCACGCGATGAACTCGCCCTTGTAGCCGCCCGGGCCGCCGTTCTCCGGCGCGTTGCCGCCGATGTACGGCGTGCCGGCGATGTAGGTGACCTCGCGACCCTCGAAGTCCATGCAGAGGTTGTTCGTCGGCACGTAGAACAGTCCGGTCTTCGGCGAGAACGCCGCGGGCTGCTGATTCTTGCCGCCCTCGAGCTCGGGCAGATGTCCTTCACGTTCTTTCCCTGCGCGGTCGCCTTGTCGACGTTCACGTTCGGCCGGCCCGGTGGCGAGGTCGACGCCCGACGACCAGTTCATCGGCACGAACGGCTTGCGCGACGCAGCACCTCGCCCCGTCGCGCGATCGATCGTGTACGCGAAGCCGTTGCGGTCGAAGTGGACGAGCACTTTGCGCGTCGTGCCGCCGATCGGCAGGTCGACGAGGATGTTCTCGTTGACCGCGTCGTAGTCCCAGATGTCGTGCGGCGTCGGCTGGAACGCCCAGACCATCTCGCCGGTGTCGGCGTCGCGCGCGATGATCGCCGCGCTCCACTTGTTGTCGCCCGGGCGCTGATTGCCGTTCCACGGCCCGGGGTTCGACGTGCCGTGATAGATGAGGTTGAGCTCGGGGTCGTACGACAGCCATCCCCACACCGACCGCGCCGCCGACCTTCCACGAGTCGCCCGGCCACGACGCCGACGCCGAGGTTCGCGCCGCGATCCTGCGGATAGAAGGGCTTGAAGCGCGGTCCGACCTTCATGTCGGCGTCGGGGCCGATGTTGTACGCGCGCCAGAGCTGCTTGCCCGTCGCGAGATCGAGCGCCGCGATCCAGCCGCGCACGCCCATCTCGCCGCCGCTCGACCCGACGATCACTTTGTCCTTCACGACGATCGGCGCCATCGTGATCGTCTCGCCGCGATTCACGTCGCCCATCTTCACGCGCCACAGCTCCGTGCCCGTCGCCGCGTCGACGGCGACGGTGTGTCCGTCGAGCAGGTTGTAGACGATCTTCCCGTTCGCGTACGACGCGCCGCGATTCACGACGTCGCAGCACGCGACGCCGACCGCCGCCTGCGCGTTCTCCGGCCGGTACTTCCACTTGAGCGGAAAGCCGGGCTGCGTGAGATCGAGCGCGTACGCCACGTTCGGGTACGGCGTGACGATGTACATCGTGTTGTCGACGACGAGCGGCTGGCCCTCGTGGCCGCGCAGCACGCCGGTCGAGAACGTCCACGAGACGTGGAGATTCTTCGCGTTGGCCGGCGTGATCTGCGCGAGCTGGCTGTACCGGCTGTTCGCGTAGTCGCGGCCGGGGAGCAGCCATTCGCCGTCCTTGTCGTTCGGCGGCGGCGACGGCGATCGCGATCGCGCCGGCGACGCCGACGGCGTTGCGCGGCGGAGGCGATCGAGTGTCTGACACGCTGCCGCGAGGACGATGACCGACAATGCTGCGCCGCGCAGTCCGGCTCCGATGAAACGCCTCGGCGAATATCCAGGTCACGGCGCGCGCTGCAGAGCTGTTCACGCAGCTCAGTGCACGCTAGCAAGCTGACGCTACTCGGTCGCGTTCACGCAGACGGCTGCTCGACGATTCTTCCGCCGCCGCGATCCGATCGTAGTACTGCCGCTTGAACTCCTCGAGCACTCGTCGGCGAACAGCTCGTCCGCGATCGCCGCGATCTCTTCGGCGTCCTGCCATGCCGCGTGGAGCGCATCGAGCTCGCCCATCATCGCCTTCCGCTCGATGTCTTCGTTCGCCGCCATCTCCAGCGCGAGGCGATCGACGGCCGGCAGTCGAAAGAGCGGCGTCTGCTCGTCGCTGCCGGTGCCGCCGCGTCCCCAGAACGATCGATTCGCCAACTGCAGCGCGAGCCGCTCGGAGAACGAGCCTTTCGGCGGAGTCTCTTCGAGCTTCGGCGCGTCGGGGAATCGGCCCCACGACGTGCGCATCGCGAGCGACGCCACTCGCGTGAAGTAGCCCTCCGGATCGCCGGCGTCGTCGAGCTTCGCGATCGCGTGCGACACTTCGGCGCTGCTCGCGACGCCGACGTTGAGCGTGGCGAGCATCTTTCCGGCGACGCGCAGCGCCGGCGATTCGGCGAGCATCGCGACGCCGTTGTCGTGGTGGAGGCTTGAGCTGCCAGGGCGCGTCCTTCTCGGGGCGCACGAGCTCCGCGGCGCCGAGGTGCGAGTAGCGCACGACGATCGTGATGTCCGCACTCGTCGCCGGTGCGAAGCAGAACGCCGTGCCCGCGACGAAACGTGCGCATGCGCAGCACGGCGTCGTCGCTCAACCCGACCGCGTGCGCGTAGCCGACGAGCGCTCCGGCCGTTCCGCGCGCGATGAGCCGCGCGCCGCGCATGAACAGCCCGCGTTGCTGTTCGTGATCGGGCTCGAAGCGCGCGAGTCGCGTGCCGTAGCGCCACGACGCGATCTCCGGGAGCAGCGCGGGTCCGATGCGCACGAGCTCGAACCCTCCGCGAAAGCGCGCGAGCCCGACGTTGTCGGTCGACATCCGCAGACGCGTGCCGCGGAAGAGACGCTCGCATTCGTCGATCGCCTCCCAGCGTTCCTCGAGCGGCGTGAGATTCCACCGCCCGCACCGCGTGCAGATCACCCACAGCCGTCCCTTCTTCGCGTCGTACGCCAGCCGGCGGCCGACGGGAAACGTCGGCAGAAGGTGATTCGCGCCGAGGTCGGAGTGGCAGAAGAGACAGGTGGTGTACACGCTTTCACGCTACGGGTGGATCGGCTGGTGGGATAGAGCTGGGTTGTTTGCGGGGTGTAAAGGCGAACGGCCTCGGGCTGGCCACCGGTGGCGGACCGTGGCGTGAGTGGCGAGACCAGCATCGAGCTTCGAGCATCGAGGGGCGAGATTTTGGAACCGCTTTGAACTCCGTGCACTTTGACTGGCCACGATGGCCACCCAGGCGTGAGACTGCCGAACTCTCCGTTTTGTCTGAGTCAGAGGTCAGACAACTCAGACCTCAGGCAGTCCTGACCCCTGGGTCGGGCCGTACTCGCCGTTAAGGCACGTGGAGCTCAAAGCAGTTCCCGTACCTGGCAATCTCGACGCTGAATGCTCGATGCTGGTCTCACGCCTCAGATCCAAGCCGCATCACGCGAACCCCGCGCCGTTTGGCCCTGTGACCTGAGACCTGAGACCTGAGACCTAGTTAGGAACAATCACCGCCTTGATCGCCGTCCTCTTCTCCACCGCCTCCAACGCCTCCCCCGCCCTCTCCAACGAAAACCGCCCCGACACCATCTCCCTCCACGGCTTCATCGCACCAAACCGCGCCGTCAAAGAAACCGCTCTATGGAAGTGGTCGTACCGCGACCCCCAGCACCCCTTGAGCTCGACGTGCTTGCGGTTGAGCTGCCAGTGCGGGTGCATCTCGATCGCACCGTTGTCGGTGTAGTGCCCGCACACGATCACGCGTCCGCCGTCGCGCACCATGTCGAGCGCCTGACTCACCGCGTCTGCCGATCCGCTCGCTTCGATCACGACGTCGACGCCGCGTCCACCGGTGAGTGCGCGAATCGCCGAGAGCCGAGCCTCGGGGCGAAGGTCGAGGTCGAGCGTGTGCGTCGCCCCCATGCGCTTCGCGAACGCGAGACGATCTTTCGGCGCGCCGACGGCGATGATCTCGCCGGCGCCGGAGAGCGACGAGAACCCGACGCACGATTGTCCGACCGGTCCGACGCCGAGCACCGCGACCGATTCGTCGAGACGGATCTGCGCCATGTCGACCGCGTGCAGCGCGGTGACGAGTCCGCAGCCTCCGCCGATGAACGTGTCGGGATCGAGATCCTTCGGGATCTTGATCATCTTCACGCCCGGCTTCATCCAGATCGCTTCGGCCCATCCGCCGAGCAAGCCTTCGTTCGCGCTGTACGAGATGCCGTAGACCTTTCGGTTGGGACACTTGGTCGGCTGCCGCGCGACGAGACAGTACTAACAATTGTTGCACGTCTCGTGGACGTCGAGGAAGGTGACGGTGTCGCCTTCCTTGATCGGCTGGCCGTCGATGTCCTTGAGATCTCCGCGCGCCTTGTCGACGACGCCGACGGAGACGTGGCCGGGGATGATCGGGAACGGAACTTGGAGCTTGCCGTGATGGAGATGGACGTCGGTGCCGCAGACTTCGGAGTAGAGCGTCTTGAGGAGCGCGGCGCCGGGTTCGAGCTGTGGCTCCTTGATCTCGGTGACGGCGAGAGGAGCGTGAGGGGCGGACATCACGACGGCTTTCGGCATTCTCGGGAGGGCGGAGGGCGGAACTGCTCTTACAGCGCTGAGGCCGAGGGGCGCGACGGCCGAACAGCGCAACGGCCGAAACGCGCGAGGGCCGAACCGCGGTTGGTTACGGCGCCGACGGCGTAACTAATGAAGGCGCGGGACGCGCGAAAACGCGAGAGGTGATCGACGCCTAGAGCCGAGGCGTCAACCGCGGCCGTTCACAGAGTGCCGTTAGCCGAGTCGATCGGCGTTAGCCGGCAGTCAGTTCTCGGCGTCTGGCCGTTTCGGCTCTTGGCAGTTTCGGCTTTCGGCAGTCTCGGCTTTCGGAAGTTTCGGCTTCCGGCCGTTTCGTTTTCGCAGTTTCACCAGTGAATACTGGCCCCGAGCCCAAACCCTCTCAGATCCGCGTCGAGCAGATAGTTCCTGTCCTCGTAGTTCACGAACAGGTATCGATACCCCGCCCCGAGCGCGACCCTCGACCACACGTCGTAGCCCACCACCCCATAGGCGTGCCACGTCCCGTGCGAACCGCCGCCGCCGCCGTCGCCGCCGGCGAGGACGCGCAGTTTCTGATATGGCAGCCAGTGGAAACGGAACCCGGCCGTCGCGTCGGGCCAGCCGCGCGCGATCGAGTGTGGGTTGCTCGGCCGCCTCGTGACGTCCACGTCGATCGTGGTTTTCAGATCCCACGCGCGGAATCCGCCGAGGAAATCGACGGACCACTTCTGGTTGCCGATCGTGTAGCCGCCGACGGGTTGGATAATGGAAATCTTCGCTGTGAGCTCGAGTGTGCCGGTATCTCCGCGGATCGCGACGACGTTTTCTTTGCCGAGCGACGCGTAGATCACGTCGATGTCGCCGAACCATCGGCCCTTCCGCACCTCCGCGTTCGCCCATGAAGCCGCGAACCTGAGTGCTTTTAGAATGTCGTGGAAGCTCACGTTGGCGTTGGTGGCGACCGGACCGACACCGACGCGGCCGTGCAGTGAGAGCGCCCAGCAGGTCCGGCGTGACGGTGAATCGCCATTTCCGCTCGTATCGATCTGCGCGCCGCGCGCGTGAACTGCCGGCCACAGCTGGCGAGAGCGAGCGCGAAACCGGCCAAGCTCGAACGCGCTTTCATGAAAGCACCACCTTTCCGCTACTCAGATCATAGACTCCGGCGATCACTTTTATGGTCCCCTTGCTGAGGGCTTCTCGAATCACGGTCGACGACGTCCGCAGCACGTCGGCTTGGACTCGTGCGTTCGCATCGATCGCCGCGTTGAGATTCCCGGCGCCTTGCTCCACCGCTGGGCGGAGGTACGCGTACAGCGAGCTGATTTGTCCCGGCGCATTCTCCGACTTGACCGCCGCCTTGACCGCGCCGCAGTCCCGATGGCCGAGCACGACGATCGCGCTGATTCCAACGAACGGCGACGCCGTATTCGAGGCTCGCGATGCATCTCGGGTGACGCGACATTTCCCGCGACGCGCGTCACGAACAGGCGGCCGATCGACTGATCGAACACGAGCTCGACGGGCACGCGCGAATCGGCGCACGCCAGCACCGCGGCGAATGGCTCCTGCTTCTCGACGGTGTGTTCTCTCAGCGCCGCGAGGTCATGGCCGCACGAGGTCAAGCGATTGGCGGCGAACCGCTGATTGCCGGCCACCAGTTCCTTGATCGCCTCGTCGGGCGGCAGCTTCGTCGCCGCGGCGGCGCCGCGAGATGGAGTGAGCCACGTTGACCATGGTCGGGCAGCTCCAATCGCCGCTCCCGCGACCATGCTGTGAAAAAATCGACGCCGCGAGTAATCGTGGCGCTCATCTGAAGCGTTTGACATTGCTCACGTCGAGGCGTTGCGGCCTACAAGGCTAGGCCGCGAACGGCGCGTGACCATTGGTCGAAGGTCCGACTCGGTTTGCGTAACACCGAGCCCACGCGGAAATACTTCCCCACGCCTTTCCCCTTCGTCCAATCTCGCAGTCGCGCCGTACGCCCTTAGCCTGCGCATCGCCGAACCGACCGGCGCCCGGCCGCAAGGGCTGCACGTCGACGACAAGCACGCTGGAGCATGCCAATGCGAAGGACTCTGTGGTTGAGGACGGGCGTCGTTCGACAACACTCCTTGACCCTCGCGACCGGAATCGTCGCACTCATTGCGACGGCGGCAACGGCGGCCTCCGCGGGCGCGCAGGATGGAGCCGACTCAGCGCGAGCCGACTCGACGCGAGCCGCTGCTCACAAGTCGACCGAGGCCGACCTCGCGAAGCAATCGCAGAATCCCGTCGCTAACCTCATCTCGCTTCCGCTCCAGTACAACTACTTCACCGCGGGCGGGCTCGGCGAGAACGCCGAGATGGTGCTCAATGTGCAGCCGGTACTGCCGTTGCCGATCGGTGAGCGCTGGCTCCTCGTGTCGCGCACGATCGTGCCCTTCGTGAGCATCCCCTTCGGGAACGGCTTCCGGAGCGGAGGGACCGCGGACACACAAGAGGAAGCGTTCTTCACCAAACGGGCACCCGAGAAGCTCACCTGGGCTGTCGGACCGATCTTCTCGTTCCCGACGGCGACCAACCGCTTCGCGCGAACGGGACAGTGGGGGATGGGGCCGGCGGCGGTCGCGCTCGTGACGCCGGGTCCGTGGGTCATAGGGGTCGCTAGCGAACAACGTGTGGCGAATCGGCGGCGATGCGCACGGCCACCCGCTCAACAACTTCGCGATCCAGCCGTTCATCAATTTCAATCTTCCCTTCGCCTGGGCGATCTCGACTTCGCCGCTCATCACCGCGGACTGGAGCTCGCCGGAAGGAGAGAAATGGACGGTGCCCATTGGCGCGGGCGTCTCGAAGATCACCCACGTCGGGGATCAGCCGGTGAGCTTTGAGCTTCAGTATTATCACAATCTGAACAACCCGACGTCGGCCGGTGCCGAGCAGCTGAGGATGGAGGCGACGATGTTGTGGCCGGTGGCGGGGGCGAAGAAGGGAAAGGCCAAATAGAGGAGCAGCAGACGTGAAGACGAAGCAACTCATCCTCGTATAGGCTGCGCTCTCGGCAGCCATCACGACCACCGCGCGCCCGAGGGTGCTCCGAATGTCTTGCTGATCATGACCGACGATCAGGGCTACGGCATCTCGAGCACCTTCGGCGGCGTCAATAACCAGAGGACCGCTGTTCGAGCCTAGGCTCGAGGGTTGGGCTCGGGGTGGGGCTGTCCTCCGCGGACCAGTGCAGTATCGCCGATACCGCCGGGCGATACTGCCTCGGCTCCGCTCCGGACAGTCCCATCCGCTCGCTCACGCGATCGGCGAACCCCAGATTTCGTACGCGCGCACACGGCGGCGCGTGTGCGCCGAGCGATTTGGCCGGCTCAAGGACGCCAGATGAACGACGAAGGCGGAAGCTCCCTCTCGTAGAATTGACGCAAGAACGACCCCGCCTGGTGAACTCGAGGCCGCGGTTTCACATTTCCGCGTCTCTCACCGGACATCTGCGTCGATGCGCTACCTTCCGTCCGCATTCGCCGGCGCGCTTGTCATTCTGCTCATCCCACCGGCGGCGCGTGCACAGGCGCCCGGTCGATACGACGCCGTCCTCGCCGACTCGAACTTGATGATTCCGGTGCGAGACGGAATCCGCCTCTCCACGCTGCTCTATCGCCCGGCACGAAATGGCGTCTCGGTCGACGGACGTTTCCCCATCCTTCTGCAACGAACGCCGTACGAGCTCGCCGCGTCGGCGAGAGACGCGGAATTCTTCGCGCGTCACGGATATGTCGTCGCGCTCCAGAACATCCGCGGCAGGTACAAGTCCGAAGGCAAGTTTCTCAAGGTGCAACCCGCCGATGCCACGGACGGCTACGACGTGATCGAGTGGCTGGCGAAGCAGCCGTACTCGAACGGTGCGGTCGGCATGTGGGGCACGTCCTTCGCCGCGCATACCCAGGCCGGGGCGGCGATTCTGCATCCTCCCGCGCTCAAGACGGCCGTGATCAACATGGGCGGCATGTCGAACGCGTGGGATCACGGCGTCCGGTATCGCGGGACGTACGAGATGGGCCGACAGCTCACCTGGGCATGGGAGCAGCTCGCCGCCGACACGCGCGATCCCGCCGTCAAGGCGTTGCTCAAGCGCGAGAAGGTCGAGGACTGGTACATGGTGCAGCCGATGAAGCGCGGGCTCAATCCGCTCTCGGTGAACCCGGAATACGAGGCGTGGTATCTCGACTTCTACGAGCATGCGGACTACGACGCGTTCTGGAAGGATCCGATGGTCAACTGGTCCGAGCACTACGCGGAGACGGCGGACATCCCAATGATCCAAATCGGCGGGTGGTACGACATCTTCCTCGCCGGCACTTTCCAGAATTACGTCGCGCTCTCGAAAGCTCAAGACAGTCGCCGCAGCGCCTCCTCGTCGGCCCATGGACGCATCACGGGAACACGCGACCGTACGCCGGCGATGTCTCGTTCGGGCCCGGCGTCGGCGATCGCCGACTTCGACACCACCTTGCACCTCCGGTGGTTCGATCATTTCCTCAAGAACGAAGCCACCGGCATCGAGTCCGGACGCGCCGATCCGCCTCTTCATCATGGGGACCGGTGACGGCCACAGAGATGCCGACGGACGACTCTTTCACGGTGGGTACTGGCGCGACGAAACCGCCTGGCCGATCCCCGGCACGCGCATGGTTCCGTACTACTTCCACGCCGACGGCTCGCTCTCGCCCAGTCGGCCAACGGAAGCGAAATCGTCCACGACCTACACGTACGATCCCGCCCATCCGGTGCCGACGATCGGCGGCGGCTCGTCGGCGCGGCTCAAGGACGGCGCGTACGATCAGCGCGAGGATCCGCGCTTCCCGCCGTCACGCCCGCCGTACCTGCCGCTCCGCAGCCGACCCGACGTGGTGGTGTTCGAGACGGCGCCGTTGACCGAGGACCTCGAGGTCACCGGCCCAATCTCAGTTGTCGCTATTCGCGTCGTCCAATCGCACGGACACGGACTTCACGGCGAAGTTGATCGATGTGTATCCGCCGAGCGCGGATTGGCCCGGCGGGTTCGACCTCAACCTGACGGACGCGATCATACGCGGGCGTTACCGGGCGACGCGGGATCATGCCGAGTTCCTGACGCCAGGCACGGTCTACCAGTTCACGATCGATCCCTTCCCGACCGCGAACGTGTTCAAGAAGGGACATCGCATTCGCGTGGACATCTCGAGCAGCAACTTTCCGCGCTTCGACGCGAACCCGAACACCGGCGAGCCGCTCGGCAAAAACCGGCGGGCTGTGACGGCGGACAACACCGTGCATCATCAGCGTCACGTATCCGTCGCGCATCATCCTTCCGATCGTGCCGGCGAGGTCGCGATGAGCTCGACCCTCTCGAGCGACGTGATCTTGGGCGCGCCGCCGTCACCGCATGAGGTCCCGCGTCGCGAGACGATCGGCGCCGTCCTCCGTGTGGCGAGCGGCAATTTCCTCGAGATGTACGACTTCATCGTGTATGGGTACTACGCGACGTACATCGGCAAGACGTTTTTCCCGGCGGGGAGCGAATTCGCGTCGCTGATGCTGTCGCTGATGACGTTCGGCGTCGGCTACCTGATGCGGCCGATCGGAGCGGTGGTGCTCGGCGCCTACATCGATCGCGTCGGCCGTCGGCGCGGACTCATCGTGACCCTCGGACTCATGGCGATCGGCACACTCACGATCGCGGCCACTCCGGGATACGCGTCGATCGGACTCATCGCGCCCGTCATCATTGTCGTCGGACGTCTCATCCAGGGGTTGTCGGCGGGCGTGGAGCTCGGCGGCGTGTCGGTGTATCTCGCCGAGATCGCTACGCCGGGACACCGTGGTTTCTACTGCTCGTGGCAGTCGGCGAGCCAGCAGCTCGCGGTGGTTTTTACCGCGCTCCTCGGCCTCGCGCTGACGATCAATCTGACCGGCGATCAGATGTCGGCGTTCGGGTGGCGGATTCCACTCATCGTCGGCTGTCTGATCATTCCGATCATTCTCTGGCTCCGCCGGTCGCTCGAGGAAACTCGCGCATTCAAGGCGATGAGGCATCACCCGCGGCGGTTGGCCGACGTATCGCGGGTGCTGCTCGCCAACTGGGTGCTCGTGCTTACCGGCATGACGCTCGTCGCGTTCACGACGACGAGCTTCTACTTGATCACAACGTATACGCCGACCTTCGGACGCCAGTCGCTGCACTTGGAGCCGTCCGCGACGTTCATCGTAACGCTCTGTGTTGGGCTCTCGAACTTCATCTGGCTGCCCGTGGCCGGCTCGGTGTCCGATAGAATCGGACGCCGGCCGCTGCTCGTGTTGATCCCGATGCTGACCATCGTGCTCGCCTATCCCGCGATGCGATGGCTGGTGACGGCGCCGAGCTTCGAGCGGCTGCTCGCGGTCGAACTGTTGTTCTCGTCCTTCTTCGGCATCTACAACGGAGCGATGGTTCCGTTCCTGACCGAGATCATGCCGACCGAGGTCCGAACGGCGGGTTTCTCGCTCGCTTACAGCCTGGCGACGGCCGTGTTCGGCGGATTCACGCCGGCAATAGCGACGTGGCTCATCGAGCGAACCGGGAACAAGGCGTCGCCGGCGATATGGTTGTCGGTCGCGGCGGGGGTGAGTCTCGTCGGAGTGCTTCTGTCGCTTCTGCGGCCGCCGGAACTGACGATCCAGGATCCAGCGTAGGCGCGCGGACCGGCTAGCCGCAAGCCAAGTTTGTTGCTCATCGCCTCCCGTCACCGGGTGTCAAAGCGCGCAATCGATCGCCGTACTGCTTGGCGAGCGCGATGTCACCTTGTTCCCGGTGGTAGCTCGCCAACGCCGCGAGGACGTCGCGATTGTTCTCGTCGAGCGTGAGCAGATGCTCGAGCGCGGCAATCGACGCTTTCGCCTTGCCCGTCGAGTACAATGCCACAGCGTACGCGTAGCCGAACCGCACGTTCATCGGATCGAGCTGCGCGGCGCGCTGGAGCTCGGCGCGAGCGTCGTTGAGCCGATGGAGCCGAATGAGCACGAGGCCGAGCGCGTGGTGGAGCCCGGCGCTTGTTGGCGCTTTGGTGAGTCCCGATCGTAAGACTTGCTCCGCCTCGGGATCGCGCGCCGTTTGCTGGGCGCGAAAGACGTCGGCAAGGTTCACGTAGGCGGGCGGGAAGAACGGATCGAGCCGAATCGCCGCCTTAAGCTCCGACTCGGCGCGCGACAGATCGCCCAACTCCGCGTAGAAGGTGCCAAGATTCGTTCGGGCGTCGGCGCGATCGGCGTCGTACAGCTGCGACGACACGAACTCTCGCGACGCGCGCTGGAACGCCGCCTGTTGCTCCGACGAAGCGAATGCGGTCCCGGCCTGCAACTGCGTCGCCGCGATTCGCACGGCGCGCATCGAATCGGAGAGGAGCGGCGTCGTCAGCAGTGAACGTTGCGAGGGCTCGGCGAGCGCGAGTCCTTGAAGAGCGCCGAGTCGCACGAGGGGGCTCGGGTCATAGAGCCCTCTGCTCAGTGCGTTGATCGCGTCGCGATCCGAAGCCGTGAGCTCGGCAAGCGCCGTCGCGCGAGCGATCGCCGGTTGTGTCGTGTCGCCGGCAACCTCTCTCAGCAACTGCCGCGCATCGGCCTTCCCCGCATCCACGGCGGCGAACGCGGCGGCGAATCGCTGAAAGCCAATCGCCGATGTGTCCCCGGATCTCCACGCGGTGATCTGGCTCGCCGCCCACTGCGCGCCACGGTCGGCGTGACACGACGCGCACGCGTTCGGCGTCCCGAGCGTGACCGACAGATCCGGACGCGGCACACGGAAGCTGTGGTCGCGCCGCGAATCCACCTTCATATATGTAGCGGCCGGCATGTGGCACGAGAGACAGGTGACGCCGGCTGCCGCCTGATGATGCTGGTGGGCGGGCGCGTCGTACTTGGCCGGTGAGTGACAGGTGGCGCAGACGGCGGCACCCGATGCGCGCAGTTCGCCGCTGTGCGGCTCGTGGCAGTCGCTGCACGTGACGCCGCGCGCGTTCATGCGGCTCTGAAGAAACGACCCCCATTCGTACACTTCGCCGCGCTGCTGTCCGTCGGCGAAATACAACGGACTGGTCAACAGCGCCGGCCGATAGTGGTCGTAGTACGGTTTTCCCGCGACATATTCTTCCGCGATCTGGCGCCGGCGGGAGTGGCACTGGGCGCACACCTGCAGCTCGCGATCGCTCGTGCGCGGATGAGAGCGCACCGCGTTGCCCGTCGAGGCGTTCGCCGCCCACGTGACGCGGTGCCGCTCATCGAGCTGCACCGTGAGCCCCATCGTCGAATCCGAACTCGAGCGCCCACCCTTGGCTGCCCACGCAAGGTGTCGCGATCCCGGTCCGTGACACGCTTCGCAACCGACGGCGATCTCCGACCATGTCGTCGCAAAACTGTCCGCCGCGGCGTCGTAGTTCTTGCGCACGTTCGTCGAGTGACAGTCGGCGCACATGTAGTTCCAGTTCTGCGCGGGCCGAGTCCAGTGCAACTCGTCGTCGCTCGCGCGCGACTCAGGGTAAAGGCTGAACCAACGCTGTCCGCCGGCCACGGCCGCTCTGCTGTCCCACGCCGTCGTCAGCGCTTGGAGTCGCCCTTTGGAGAGCGCGACGAGGTACTGCTGTAATGGAGCCACGCCGAACGTGTATGCGATTGCGAAGTCACCCGGTCGCCCGTCCGGTCCGCCGGTGTGGACGAAGAACTTGCCGTCCCTTCTATAGAAGGCCTCAGCGACGCCGCCGGCCGCGACTTTCGTATTGTTGAAGTTCGCGAGGACGCTCGAGTCCGTCGCCACCGCCATCGCCGCGCTGTGATGGGAGCGAGACCAGCGCTCGCTTTCAGCGGCATGACACGACCGGCATGCCTTGCTCCCCACGAACTCGGCCGGCGGCACGTCTCGATGCGGCGACGTGAGCTTCGGGAGAGACGGACCGCGGACCAACCAGACGCCGAGACCGGCGACGGCGATCGCGGCGGTGGATCCGAATAGCAGCGTCGATCGCGAAAGTCGCGATCGCTCCGCGCGCGGCGGGCGCTTCAGTGGTTTGCGCTTGGCGGGGGGCTGGCGCATGGACACACCAAACGATCCACAGCGGGCAGCGTCGTCACCATTGGACTTTGGGTCGATCGCAAACGCTAGAAGGCGCGACTGCCGAACGTCGTTTGGCAGTCGCGCCTTTCGCGCGGTTGGGCTTGTGCGCTCCTACTTAGTTCGCGCTCTTCGTTCCGCGGTTCGTCAGCTGCGCCTTTCTAGCCTTTGTACGGCGCCCGCGCATCCAAACCGCCGTTGAACTCTGGTCGCTCACTCGCCCGGGTGGTGACTCTTCTTCTTCATCTCCGCGAGGATCCCGCTGAGGTTGTAACTCTCGGGGTTCTGAAGCGGCGGGAATTTCGCGTACGTTTCCAGCTCCTGCTCCCACAACTGCTGGCCGAGGGGCAGCATGTTCCAGTCGTACTGAAATGCGGTCATCGGCCCGCCAAGCGCTCCGCCGAGACTCATCGCCGACTTCTGATCGACGCCGACGTTCTGCTCGAACGGGTCGCGCTTGATGTTCTGCACCAACGTGAAGTGGAACGGGATGAGCGGCATGATCCAACCGGCCGGCCCCGGCTGCGACATCGTGTAATACATCTTCCAGTTCTTGTAGCGCACCGCGGACGGCGTCGCCCCCGAGAAGTAGAAGAAGTAGTCGCGCGCCGACTTCTCGGTCTTGCATTCGAGGTAGTCTCGCTGATCGAAGCCGTCGAGCGTCGTCTTGACGATGCCGGGGTAGGTCCCCGCCTCGATCTCCTTCTTCAGTCCGTCGCCCTTCGGCCCACCGGCGATGTCGACGAATGTCGGCAGCCAGTCGAGCGAGGAGAACATTTGGTTTGCCACCGTGCCCGGCGGGATGTGCCCCGGCCAGCGAACCACCATCGGTGCACGGTAGCCGCCCTCCCAGGCCTCGCCCTTCTGACCCTTGAACGGAGTAATGCCGCCGTCGGGGAAGCTGATCTGCTCGGCCCCGTTGTCGGTCGTGAACACGACGATCGTGTTGTTGAGCTGGCCCATCTCGTCGAGCTTCTTGAGCACGACGCCGATGTTGTCGTCCATCTGCTTCATGCCGGCTTCGTTCACGCCCCAATCCTTGCCGCCCCTGACGCCCAGCATTGCCTCGTACTTCGGCGAGAGCGCGGTCACGACGTGCATGCGCGCCGGATTGTACCAGACGAAGAACGGCTTGCCGGTCTTCTTCGGATCGTTGCGATCCATGAAGTCGACGACCTTCGCCGAGATCTCCTCGTCTACCGTCTTCGAACGGTCGAGCGTCAACGGCCCCTCGTCGTGGCACGATTGGTTCTTCTCCGTCCCGTCCGACCGATTTGCACCAGATGACCGGGCGCGGCGGCATCAGACAGATCGTCGTCTTCTGGTCGACCGCTCCCGGAACCTCGGCGAGCCCTGGCACCGGCGTGTTCTTGCACGGTGGAGCAACGCCCTGGACGTTCGGAGCCGAGTTGATGTCCGGGAAGCTGACTTGCTGCATTGCGTCGAGGTGGTAGAGATAGCCCCAGTATTCCTGAAATCCGTGCGCCGTCGGCAAGGCGGCGGTGTGGTCGCCAAGATGGTTCTTGCCGAATTCGCCCGTCGTGTAGCCGAGATCGTGTAGGAATACCGCGAGCGCGGGCGTGCCGGGCCGCAAATACGACGGGCTACCTGGCAGCTGCGGCGGGATCATCCCCGTGCGCAGCGGATACATGCCCGTAAAGAACGCGTTGCGCCCCGAGGTGCAGCTCTGCTCGGCCAAGTAATCGACGAACATCGCGCCTTCATGACCGATGCGATCGATGTTGGGCGTCTCGCCGACCATGAGCCCGCGATGGTAGATGCTCGGCTGCATCCAGCCGATGTCGTCTCCCATGATGAAGAGAATGTTCGGCTTGGAGGCCATCTGCTGTGCCGACTGCGCGCCGGCTCCAGCTGAGCACAAAGCCACGAGACCGGCGGCCACCGTCCATCGCAGTGCTCGCCGGCCATGAGGAAATGGTGAACGATCGTGCCGCGTCATGTTTTACCTCTGCATCCAATGTTCTGAGCGTTTCGCCAACACCGTCGCGCGGGTCAGCCGGTAGGCGTGGGCTCGCCGACCGCTCGATCCGCACGGAAATCCGATGGATGCACTATCAGAAGGTGCGCCGTTTCGTCCCGGGGCGGCGATGGCGAGGGGGGGACGAAGGCATTACGGCGCAGCTGACGGACGGCGTGGCCGAACGCGCGAAAGGCGCGACTCGACGCGTCTGGCAGTCGCGGCGCACCGATTAGGCGCTGTCTTCAGTCGCGCTCTTACTTAGTCCGCGCCGTTCGTTGGCAGCGCAGTTTAGCTGTCCCTCAGGCGACTGCCTCTTCTTTCTCACGCAGCAGATGCGTGAGCAGCGCGCGACGGACCCGACGGCGACGCAGCATCTTACTCGCGATCAGCGCCCGCACGATCTCGCGATCCTCCCCTCCGCCTTCGTCGCCCGTCTCCTCGTCGCCTTCGCTCTCGGTGTCGTCCGACCCCTCGAACTCGGTCTCGGCTTTCGCCTTGAGCAGATGGATGAGTATGGCACGACGGACCTTACGGCGACGCAGGATCTTGCTGGCGATGAGCGCACGCACGAGCTCGCGCCCTTCGCCGCCTGTCTCTTCGCTCGTGTCTTCTTCCTCGTCGCCCTCGCTCTCTTCGCTCTTCGTACGGAGGAGGTGCGCGAGCAGCGCACGACGCACGCGTCGGCGGCGGAGCATCTTGCTCCCGATCAGCAGACGCAGCATCTCACGGTCTTCGCCACCGCCCGCCGTCGTCTCTTCCTCCTCGTCGCCTTCCGGGCTCTCGTCGCCCTCGTACGACTCGCCGTTCTCATTGATGAGGCGCGCGATGATGGCTCGTCGCACGCGACGATTCTTCAACGCGCGCCCGCCTAGCGCGAGTCGGGCAAGCTCTTCGGTGTCCATCGTGGCTGAACTCATTGATTCTCCGTTTGTCGTTGGTTCAAAGGTGAGGTTGAGCCGGCTGGCAGCGGCTCGGGACCATCTAGCGGACATCGGCGGCGATCTCCGCTCCAGCAGTAGGGGTCGATAACAGCGAATGCTCGATCAGCGTGTCGAGCACCGTTCGGTCGACGACTTCTCGCGCCATCAATTTCTTCGCAGCGCTCTGCTCGATCAGCGGAACCAGCAGCCGGTGCGTGAGATCGACGTCGTCGGCGGACTCGCTCGAGTCGTCTTCCAGGCCGTCCCCGTCGAGCACACAGGCGATTCCGGCCTCGAATGCCCGCTCGACCACTTGTTCGAGGGTCTTGTCGCGCGGCCGTTTGATCAGCCGCGCTTTCTCGTCGTCCGTCAATTCGCGACGAGCGCCATCGGCGCTGAGCCCTTCGAGCTTCACGATCCTCCCCGTCCGCGGGTCGATCGTGAACGTGAGCAGCTCGGCCGAGTGATGGCCGTTGTCCGTTACATGCTTTGTCATTGGTCCCTCCTCCGATGCGATCGTGTGTGCGCTCAAGTCGTCCTTCGAGGGAAGAAAAGACTTCTTGATACCACGTGTGTCACAGTTTTGTCGTGACTTACCCGACTCTTCTCGCTCGGTGACTTGTGAGAAGGGGCAGCAAGATCGTCGAGTCGGCAATGGAAAGAAGTGGACTAAGAGCCAACACAAAATCCGGCGTCCAAAGAGCCGTTTGGGAATCCTCTTTGCAACAAACTCACGACTCGATTTGCCCTAGCAACCTCACCAGGGAGGCGGTAATGTCGACAAACGGCGCATTAAATATCGTGCTCGTCCATGGCGGATTCGTGGATGGCTCCGGTTGGGAAGATGTTTACAACATTCTCAAGCGTGACGGCCATCAGGTGAGCGTCACGCAGCACCCGACCTCGTCCCTAACGGACGACGTTGCCGTCGTGAAGCTGGCGCTTGGATCAAACAACGGTGGCGCGCTTCTGGTCGGCCATTCGTACGGCGGCGCCGTCATCACCGAAGCCGGAAACGATCCGAACGTCGTCGGGCTCGTCTACATCGCGGCGTTCGCGCCGAGCGACGGCGAGTCCGTCAATACGCTGATCGCGAACCCAGCCCCCGGCGCGCCGGTCCCGCCGATCCTGCCGCCGGTCGACGGCTACCTGTTCCTCGACAAGACCAAGTTCCAAGCGTCGTTCGCCGGCGACGTGGACCCGGCCAAGGCCGCGTTCATGGCCGACTCGCAGGTGCCATGGGGCGTGAAGGCCCTCGGCGGCACGATCAGCAAGGCCGCCTGGAAGACCAAGCCGAGCTGGTACCTGGTGACCACCGAAGACAAGATGATTCCGCCCGACGCGCAGCGGTTCATGGCCAAGCGAGCCGGAGCGACCGTGATCGAGGAACGAGCGAGCCATTCCGTCTACGTGTCCCACCCCGAGGCCGTCGCGGCGGTCATTGCCAGGGCCGCCACCGAGGTGGCAGTGGCTGCGGCGTAAGACGTAGCCCGCAGTCGGGCCCGCGTTCTGGTGCTCGGAGCGGGGGCTCGGGGTGGGACTGTCCTCCGCGGAAGACCTCGGGCGGCTCGGCGCGTGTGATCCCGCGGGCTGAAGGCCTCGGTCGCCTCGGCAATCGGGCCCGGGCGGGGCCGACCGAGGCGCTCGGGCCAACACTCGCCCCCGCCATGTCGTAACGCTATTGTCGTAGAACGCCCCGGGGCGGCCCCTCTCCGCTGCCCGCCAGCTCCCTCCTCACCCGCAGGAACTTTATGCAACGATCGCGTTTGCTCGCCGCCGTCGCCGCCGGTGTCGCGCTCGTCTCGACTTCCGGCCGGGCCTCGGCCCAGGGACTCGATACCACCGTCACCAACGCCTTCAAATGGCGCAACGTCGGCCCCTCGAACTTCATGGGCCGCCTGTCCGACGTGCAGGGCATTCCCAGCCCGTCGAAGACCATCTACGTCGCCGCCGCCGGCGGCGGCATCTGGAAGTCGATGAACAACGGCATCATCGTGGCGGCCGCTGTTCGACGACAAGGACATCGTCGTCGATGGGCATGCTCGCCATCGCGCCGACGCGACACGAACATCGTCTGGGCCGGCACGGGCGAGCCGAACTCGCGCAACACGATCGAGCCGGGCGCCGGCGTCTACAAGTCGACCGACGGCGGCGCGCACTGGACGTTCATGGGCCTGCGCGAGACGCAGCACATCGGCCGCATCCAGGTCGATCCGCGCAACGCGAACGTCGTCTACGTCGCGGCGCTCGGACCGGCGTGGAAGGCGGGCGGCGATCGCGGTCTCTACAAGACGACCGACGGCGGCGCGACGTGGAAGCTGATCAAGGCCGGCGCGAACGCGAAGACCGGCGCGATCGACGTCCAGCTCGATCCGTCGAATCCCGGACGTGATCTACCTGTCGATGTGGGAGCGCTATCGCACGCCGTACTCGCTGCAACTCGCGGCGGCGTCGGCTCCGGGTCTCTTCAAGTCCACGGACGCCGGCGCGACGTGGACGGAGATCAAGGGCAGCGGATATCCCGAAGGCCCGAAGGGACGCATCGGCCTCGTCGATCTCGCGCAGCAATCCGCAGGTCGTCTACGCGCTGACCGAAGCGGCGTCGATCGAGCCCGGTCCGGTCACGTTCCAGCGCAACCCGCCGGCGAACGGTCTCTATCGCTCGACGGACGGCGGCAAGACGTGGACGCACATGAACAACATCGACACGCGGCCGTTCTACTACTCGCAGGTCCGCGTCGATCCGAAGAATCCCGATCGCGTCTACTTCTCGTCGCACGCAGCTGCAGGTGTCGAACGACGGCGGCAAGACGACGATGAACGCCGCGCAGAGCGTGCACGTCGACGACCACGGCATCTGGATCGATCCGAACGATCCCGAGCGCTGGTTCCTCGCGAACGACGGCGGCATCGCGATCACGTTCGACAAGGGCGGCAACTTCTGGTATCCGATGAACCTGCCGATCGGCCAGTTCTACGACGTGAGCTACGACTTCGCCGTGCCGTACAACATCTGCTCCGGCGCGCAGGACAACGGCGCGTGGTGCGGACCGAGCAAGCGTCGCAGCACGCCGGTCGAACAACACCCAGTGGTTCACGATCTCCGGCGGCGACGGCTTCTACACCGCGCAGGATCCGACGGACCCGAACATGGTGTGGGGCGAGAGCCAGAACGCCGGCATCCAGCAGACGAATCTCAAGACCGGCGAGCGCGGCCGCGTCAACAAGCCGACGTGGAACGAGCAGTACCGCCAGTGGGAAGACTCGATCGCCATCGCGCGCGGCGATCCGCTCCAGCCGGTGACGCACGGACGTGCAGGCGAAGATCGACGCGTATCGCGTCGCAGCAGAAGAAGGACTCGGCGGATCTGCAGATTCGCTACAACTGGGAATCGCCGTACTTCCTCTCGCCGCACAACCCGCAGGTGTTCTACCTCGGCGGCAGCCGAGTGTTGAAGTCGCTCGAAGCGCGGTGAGGATCTGTATCCGATCTCGCCCGATCTCTCGGTGAAGACGGATCCGGCGCAGGAGCGCGCGCGTCTGGCGCGCGCTCGACACCGTCGAGAAGTACACCGGCGGCATCACGCTCGACCTCACCGGCGCCGAGGCGTACGGCACGGTCGTGGCGCTGCAGGAATCGCCGCTCAAGCCGGGCCTGCTGCTCGCCGGCACCGACAACGGCAACGTGTGGATCACGCACAACGACGGCGCGACGTGGGAGAACCTCACGCCCAAGTTCGCGCGCGCTCGGCGTGCCGTGGGACGCGTACGTCGTGCGCGTCGAGCCGAGCCACTTCGATACGCTCACGTTCTACGTGGCGTTCGAGAATCATCGCTGGAACGACTTCACGCCGTATCTGTTCGTGACGAACGACGGCGGCAAGACGTTCCGGTCGATCGTCAACAACCTGCCGAAGTCGAGCCCGCGCGGATTACCTGCACGTGATTCGCGAGGATCCGCACAACCGCGATCTGCTGTTCGTCGGCAGCTCGCGCAGCGGTGTACGTGTCGGTCGATCGCGGGCAGAACGTGGACGAAGTTCGCGACGAACTTGCCGACGGTGCCGGTGTTCGATCTGCAGATTCATCCGCGCGATCACGAGCTGATCGCGGCGACGCACGGCCGCAGCCTGTGGATCGCCGACATCGCGGCGCTCGAGCAGATGACGCCGAAGGTGATCGCGCAGGGCACGTATCTCTTCACGCCGAAGACGGCGTATCCAGTGGGGCGAAGGTCCGCAGCCCGGCCTGCCCGGCAACGGCTACGCGCAGGCGGTGATGACGTACGCGAATCCGCCGTACGGCGCGGACATCGTGTATCGTCTCGCGGCGGCGGCGCCGGGCGCCGGTGCGGCTCGATCGTCAGCAACGCGGCGGGCGACACGCTCGCGAATCTGAACGGTCCCGGCGCGCGCCGGGCGTGCACCACGTCACCTGGAATTTCCAGCGAGACGCGCCGCGCGCCGCGCGCGGCCGAGCTCTCGCCGTCGCAGCGGCGCGACAGCATCCTGCTGCGCGCGCGCGCGCCGCAGGTGCTCGACTCGCTGCACGAAGGCCGGGTTATGACACGGCGGCGATTCGTCAGGTGCGCGCGCAGGTCGAACGTGCTCGTCAATCCGGCCGGCGCTGCGGTGGCGGCGCGGCGGTCGTGGTGGCGGCGGTGGTGGTGGTGGCGGTCGCGGTGGCGCGGCGGCGGTCAGGCGTGCGAGCATCCGACGACGCAGTGGGAGACAGTTCTGCGCGCGTCCGGCTGAGTCGGCGGGCGGTCGTGGCGGCGGCGGTGGTGGCGGCGGCTTCGGCGGACTCGATTCCGCGACGGCGGCGGCGTTCGCGCCGGCGGCGCTGCCGGCGGCAGCGCCGCGGCGGCGGTGGCGGGCGCGGCGGTGGACGTGGCGGCCGCGGTGGTCAGGACGCGGTGGCGCGATCGCTCGATCCGATCAGCCGATCTGGTCGCTCATCGGCATGAATCCGCCGGTCGGTCGGCGGCCGTGGTGGTGGCGGCGGTGGTGGTGGTGGCGGTGGCGGCGGCGGCGACGACTCGCGAACACCGGCGACTATCTCGTCACGATGGCGTGAGCGGCCAGACGTACAAGCAGACGTTCCGCGTCGAGCGCGTGAGCGGCGGCGGCGACGACGGTGTTCGCAGTTCGGTGAGGACGAGAATCACGACCGGCTGGGTCGGTATACGCCGCAGCCGGCGAAGAAGCAGAAGTAGGTAGGATTCTTGAGCGTGAGAACGGCAGCGAGGCCGAATGGGCTCGCTGCCGTTCTTGCTTTTTAGGCGGAACTGCGGAACGCGCAGATGACAAACGACGGACCCAACAGCGCGCCTGCGGACGGCGCGAATGCCAAACTGCGCGAACGGCACTGACTTCCGAACGGCGCCTTCAGACCTTGGCCCGCGCGCTCTTCGGCAGCCGCGCCGTTCGCGCCCTTTGGTAGTCGCGCCGTTTGGTACTCGCGCCGTTTGGTACTCGCGCCGTTTGGTACTCGCGCCGTTTGGTACTCGCGCCGTTTGGTAGTCGCGCCGTTTGGTAGTCGCGCCGTTTGGTAGTCGCGCCGTTAGGCCCGTAGTTCGGCAGGCGCGCTGTTCGTCAGCTGCGCCGTTTGTCGCTCCCTTCGCCCTTCAGCACGTCCCTCGGCGACCCTCCCCACTGCCTGCTCCACGCCCGCCGCATCTGAAGGTCCGAACGAAACCCGGCGACCGCCGCCGCGCGCGTGACGCTCGCCCCATGCTCGAGTGCCTGCCTCGCCCGCTCGAGCCTGATCGCCTTCAGATACTGAAGCGGAGACACCTGCGCATGCTCGACAAACAGGCGTAGCAGATGACGCTCCGTCGTGTGCCCTGCCTGCGCGAGCGTCGCCATGCTCCAATCACGGTCTGGCTCCTCGATGATCGCGTCCTGCACTCGATGCACCGTCGCGTGCAGATGCCGTCGGTGCAGCCGAAACGGTGACTGTTCGGGATCTCGAGCCGAGCGCCTGAGATACACCACCATGTCCTCGGCGACGCTGGCCGCCAGCGCTTCGCCGCACTCCTCGGCGATGAGGTGCAGCGCGACGTCGATCCCCGCCGTGATGCCCGCGCTCGATGCGATCGGGCCGTCGACGACGAAGACGCGGTTGTCGATCACCTTCGCGTTCGGCGCCAGTTCGCGCAACGTGTGCAGCAGCTCGTGGTGCGTCGTGCAGCGACGGCCGTCGAGCAGTCCCGCGCGCGCGGCCAGCAGGGAACCGGAGCAAATCGTCACCAGGCGATGTTCGCCCGGAATTCGCGCGCAGTGAATCGCCGAGGCATCGGTTCAGCCAGCGAGCGGTCGTCAGCTTCGCCGGCGTGACATCACCGAGGTGCTCGGTCGGCTGACCCACGACGACGACCCACGTGGTCGCGGAGAGCTCCTGTGGTAGCGGCTCCATGCCCGCAATCGTGAGACCAACCGACGTCTCCAGCGTCTCGCCTGGCGCGGCGAAGCGCAGGCGAAAACGCGGCGGCAACCCACGAAGCCCGCGATGCTGATTGGCCAGGCGAAACGCCTCGGCGGGGCCGGCGATGTCGAGCAGCAACGAATGCGGCACGACCACGAACAAGACGTCAATCAGATGGGCGCGCGTGATCATTTGTCCGAAAGTGATCGATTCGTGTCGGTCCCCGACGCGACAATTTAGGGTGGCGCCCGTAGCTTCGCTCCATGCGCATTCACACCATTTACACATTGATGTGGCGCGTGCAGCTCGGCGCGGCCTTGCTGTTGCTCTCCAGCGAGCTCGGCGCACAGGCGACGCGCGACGGCGTCTCGAAGCTCGAGCGCAGCGTCGACACGACGATCAAGCCCGGCGACGACTTCTTCGCGTACGCAAACGGAGCGTGGCTCCACGCGGCGGTCATCCCCGCCGGCAAGGATCGCTGGGCAGTCCGCGACGACATCAATGAGAAAACGCGCCGCCAAATCGCGGCGCTGCTCGACGAGGCTCGCACGTCGCCGGCAGGTTCTCTCGCCCGCAAGGTGGCCGACTTTCGGTCCGCCTTCCTGAATGAGTCGGCGATCGAGAGGACGAGGAATCGCCCCGCTCGCGCCGATGCTCGCCCGCATCGACAGCGTCGGCGACAAGCTCGCTCTCACTCGTCTGCTCGGCGCCACGATGCACGCCGACGTCGACCCGCTCAACCTCGGCGTGTACGCGTCGGCATCGGTGCTCGGACTCTCCGTCGAGCATAGCATCCACGGCGAAAAGACCTACAGCGCCTTTCTCGTGCAAGGCGGTCTGGGACTCGGCGACCGCGCGAAGTATCTGAGCACGGAGGCACGCGCCGCCGAGCAACGTGCACGCTATGAGCGGTACGTCACCGAGGTGCTGCGCCTCGCGGGCTTCGACCATGCGGATCAGCGCGCCAAGTCGGTGCTCACCCTGGAGACGGCGATCGCCGAGACACACGCAACGAGTGAAGCGTCGGGCATCGACCGCAACGCCGACAATCGATGGTCGCGAGCCGACTTCGCGCGCGAGGCGCCTGGTATGGATTGGGACGCCTTCTTCGACGCGGCGGGGCTCGCGAAACAGCAGGTGATCGTTGCCTGGCAGCCTTCGGCCCTCAAGGGCCTCGCGACGATCGTCGCGTCTCAGCCGCTCGACGTGTGGAAGGACTACCTGCGATTTCACGCCATCGACGAGTACGCCGACGTGCTGCCGCATGCGTTCGCCGAGGCGGCCGCCGGCGTGCGCGGAGACGAGCGCACGCGCGAGCAGCGCGCGCTCGAGGTGACGCAGTCGGCGATGGGTGACGCGATCGGGGAGCTGTACGCCGCGCGCTATTTCTCGGCGGCGCAGAAAGCACGCGTCAGCGGGATTATCAAGGAGGTGGCCGCGACATTCCGGGAGCATGTCGCGCGCGTCACATGGTTGTCGTCCGCGAGCCGCAAGATTGCGCTCGAGAAGCTCGACCGACTCTATGTCGGCATCGGGTATCCGGAAACGCGGGAGGATTGGAGCGATCTTCGCATCGACCCCGACGACGCCTTCGGCAACTCGCAGCGCATCGCCGAGCGCAACTACCGCCATGCGTTGGCACGACTCACCAAGCCATACGACCCGCACGAGTGGGTATTGCCGCCGCAGACGGTGGGCGCGCTCCTCGTCTTCCAGCAGAACGCCTACACCTTCTCGGCGGCGTTGCTTCAGCCGCCGAAGTACGACTCGACGGCGTCGGATGCCGCGGCTTACGGCGCCATCGGGGCGATCATCGGCCACGACATGAGTCACTTCGTGGATGTGTTGGGCGCCGACTACGAGGCCGACGGGCGCATGCGTCGTTGGTGGACCGCGGAAGACTCCACGAAGTTCGACGCGGCGGCCGCGCCGTTGGTGCGGCAGTTCTCGGAATACGAACCGTTCCCCGGCGTCCATGTCGACGGTCGTCTCACGCGAACGGAGAACGTCGCCGATCTCGCCGGCCTGACCGCCGCTTTCGAAGCGTACCGCGCCTCACTCGGCGCGAAGGCCTCAGATAAGGAGTACGTGCATCGCGCGGACCGGGAGTTCTTCATCGCGTTCGCTCAGGCCTTCGGCGCGAAGCTGAGCGAGTCGGCAATGCGCGCGCAGCTCGCGACCGACCACGCGCCGGAGATGTATCGAATGAATACCGTGCGTAACGTCGACGCATGGTATGCCGCGTTCGATGTGGCGCGCGGGCAGAGGCTGTTCGTCGAGCCGCGCGATCGGGTGCACGTCTGGTAGGCTTCTCGTTCTTAAACGCGCAGCTGACTGACGGCGTACCTAACGGCGCACTTGACTGGGCGCTTTTTTTGATCGCCATCGCCTAATTGAGAAACCCGCTCACGAAGTCGATCACGTCCTGCTGGTCCACTCGAAACACGCCGCCGTTCCCGCCGCACGTGGGACTCCTGCCGAACGTTGTGATCGCCGCAATGACGTGGCTCGTGCCGAGGTAGTTCGGCCCGCCCGAGTCGCCAAAGCACGTGCCGCCGCTGGCCGCGTTGTTCGACAGGATCATCAGGATGTGTCCGACCACCGGCGGGTTGATCGCGGTGAGATGCGGTTGGGCGCTTTCGCGGATCAAGAGCGCGACCTCCTGCGCCGGATTCGACTTCTGGGTTCCGTACCCGACCGACGTGAAGATCGTGTTCGCGCCAGGCACACGCGCCAAGCCGCACACGCTGTATCGCGCGCACGCGGTGAGTCGCGCGCCGACACGCTCATGCAGTCTGTCGTTCGCCGATCGAGTGAGCGAGCGGGTGGGACTGTCCGGAGCGAAGCCGAGGTAGTATTGCCGGGCAGTGTCGGCGAACACGCACTGGTCCGCGGAGGACAGTCCCACCCCGAGCACCAGCCCGAGCACCCAGCCCGAGCCCCGACACGAGCTCACGGCCGAGCCGTCGCACACCCGAGATCGCTTCCCTGTTTCCGGGCCTGGATCGCGATATTCTGACACGAGACAACAACGGCTCGGCACATGTCATCGATGCACCGCACCATCACCGGCGACGTGCTGGTTCAGCACCTCCGCTCCGACGTCATGTCGATCGACCAAGCGCTCCTAAAAGCGCACGGCCGCAGCGCGCGGACGCTCGTGAAGGATGGCCCGCTCAGACTCACGATCATGGGACTCGCCGCCGGGGGAACCCTGCCCCCTCACAGCACGGAGCATCCGCTGTCGATTCAGGTCGTGCAAGGGGACGTGACATTCGTCGCGCTCGATCAGGAGTACACGCTGGCGGCCGGCGACATACTGATCTTCGGGGCCGGTGTGGAGCACTCGGCGCGGTCGGCGGGGGGCGCGGCTTTTCTGCTCACCGTGGCGTACGTCCCAGTTTCGGGGGGCGCGGAGAGCAGCGGTTTGCCTTGAGAGGGCGCGGCGTGGCTTGTGGGCATCTCGGATCTTTGCCCGAGCTCTGCCGTGAGCAGGAGCTTGAGCATGAGCCGTGAGCCCGCGGTGCTGTACGGCGCTGAGCATTTTCTCATAGCTCTTGCTCATGCTCACGCTCGAGGCAGGGCTCGCTCTCGCGTCCGAGATGATCGCACGGCGATAGAGCCGCGAACGGATCAGTCTTGAGCCCTTACGGGATGTTGCTCCCCCCAAGCGCATTGTTCGTAAACACGTTGCCGGCTGACGCGACCGGCGTGGGAGTCACGACCCCGTTCGTCTCGACGAACAGTCCCCACCCCGCCCCATCATGAACATTAGAGTTCGTGAGTTTGAGCGCTCCGCCGCTCGTGACTTCGATTGCGGCCGCGCGGATGAATCCAGCGGCGCCGCCGTATGCGATCTCGGTGAACGTCAGTTCGTTCGCCGAGCTTGCCGTCGAAAAGACGAGACCCTGCCAGTATCCTGGCGTCGACTGCTGACCCAGGAACCGTATCCGAGCAGTTGATGTCCCGATCGCGGTGAGAGTCCCCCCCATGACTGTCCAGCCGCCGCCGGCCCCGACGAGAACAGTGGTTCCCGGCACCAGCGTGAGCCTCCCGGAGATGGTCGTCTGTCCGTTGGTGCGGATCGGGATACTCGTAATACTCCACGTCTGCGTGGTCGACACGCCGAAAGCGGTGGCGTCGATGAATGCAGCGCCGTTACCGGTCGCATAGTCCGACCCGGCGTCGAGAGAGCCGACGAGTTGGTCCGTCACGCGGACGCCGGCATCCGCGTTGTTGCGGAAGATGTTGGCGGAGAACAGCGGGAGAGTCGCCGAGCCGGTGGCGTACAGCCCGAGGCCGGCGCTCTGCTCCAGAACCGAGTTGTCGAGCTGGAGTGAAGCGCCGTTCGCGACTGAAACGTCGGCGAGGTTGGTGCCGGTCCCGCCGCCGCCGTACGAAACGGTCGCGTAGCTCAATCGATTGTTCGTGTTGAGTGTCAAGACACTCAAGCCGCGCCAGAACCCGCGTTGTGGTTTTTCGGATGAGAATTGAATTCGGTTTGCCGGTGTTCCCACCGCGGACAGGCTTCCTCCCGCCGCCACGGTCATCCCTGCATCCGCGGCGAACTGGATGTTCGCGCCGGGCACTATCCCCAAGTCTGTCGAGATGTTCACTTGCCCGGTGAGGTGAATGGGCGTCGTCGTCACAAACCACGTCTGAGGCGTGGAGACGCCGAATGCGAACGCGTCGATGAACTGGATTCCGTTTCCGGCCGAGTAGCTCGAGGCGTTGTCGAGAGTTCCGAGCAAACGATCGGGCAGGTGAATCCCGGCACCGGCGTTGTTCCGCATCGTGTCCGCGCTGAACGGTCCGAGGGCGGCGAGGGTGTCGAGATAGAGGCCGACACCCGCGCTCTGCTCGAGCACCGAGTGCGCCAGGTTGAGTTGCACCGGCGTGCCGATGACGGCCACGTCCGCCGCGCGCGGGGTTCCGTCGCCGCCGCCATACGAGATGGTGGTGTAACTCAGGTCGTTGGCGACGTTGTTGGCCAGGAAGGTGATTCCCTTCCAATAGCCGCGCACGGCCTGGTCGCCCGTGATGCGAATGCCCGCGGTCGGCGTCCCGAAAGCGCCGATGCTTCCACCGTTGGCCACCGTCAGCCCCGCGCCGGCCGCGAACGAGACCACGGTTCCCTGTTGAATCGTCAGCCTACCCCTCACGTTGAGCACGCCGGTGACGTGATAGTGCACGCACCCGGCAGCGCCCGCGGACCACGTCGTCGGATCGTTGATGTCTTGCGCGACAGCCGTCGCCGCCGGGCACGCCGTGGGTGTCGTCAAACTCGCGACGTTGGAATAGCCGCTCGTGCCGGCGGCGCCGACGGCACGTATTCTATAGTTGTACAGTGTGTTGGCGGTTAGGGCTGTGTCGCTGTACGTCGTGGCACCGGCCGCGGTCGTGGCGAGGAGGCTGAACGTCCCGGCTCCGCCGCTACTCCGTTCGACCTGAAACCCGGTCTCGTTTGATGAATTGCGAG
This sequence comes from uncultured Gemmatimonadaceae bacterium, assembly GCA_963846925.1. Classification (GTDB taxonomy): domain Bacteria; phylum Gemmatimonadota; class Gemmatimonadetes; order Gemmatimonadales; family Gemmatimonadaceae; genus JAQBQB01. The sequence goes on from CAWJXW010000011.1 coordinate 274,902, forward strand.
TCCAGGTGAGGGCGACCGAAGACGCGGATGTCGAGGTGGCCACGAGACCGGATGGCGCCGTGGGGATCGTCGGTGTCGGTGGCGTCGTTGTCGTGTCGGGCGGGGTCGTGGTGTGACTCCCGTCGGAGCTACCGCCGCAGGCGGAGACGCACAGAAGCCAGAGTAGACCCAGCGTGGCGGAGCTGATCAACGGGACGGCGTTTGGGCGGCGCATTGGTTCTCAGGGGGCGGTTCGGTGGTGGCGTGTCGACGGGCCTAGCAATACGACGCGCGAACGCCCTCCGCCGTCAACCGCTCGGTTGGGAGCGCAGGGGTTTGCCGTGACCGCGGGGCGTGGTTTGCGGGCATCTCGGATCTTTGCCCGAGCCCTGCTGTGAGCGGGAGCTGGAGCATGAGCTGTGAGCCGGAAATGCCCGGCGGCGCTGAGCATTTTCTCATAGCTCTTGCTCATGCTCATGCTCGAGGCCGGGCTCGTTCCCGTGTCCGAGACGATCGCTCGGCGACGTCAACTCCGGCACCATCGGCGTCGGCACATACTTCAGGGCTCCTTGGCCGCAGCGCTCCTGGCCGCGACACGGCCTTTTCGCTCGCGCGGGCTAGCCCGTCCTCGCTCGCTGGACTCTTCCCCGCCCGCGTCGAAGATTCCCAGCATGCTCGCCCGGCTTCGCCACGACGTCCGCTACGGCCTCCGCGCACTCCGCCGCACCCCGCTGTTCTCGAGCGTGGCCATAACGTGCCTCGCCCTCGGCATCGCCGCGAACACGACCATGTTCTCCGTGTTCAACGCTATCGTGCTCCGTCCCCTGCCCTTCGCGAACCCAGATCGACTCGTGTCGCTCGGCTTGCGCGACGAAGCGAGCGGACGGCGGGCGGCACTCCGCTATGCCGAATATCTCGAGTTGCAACGGAGCGCCCGCTCGTTCAGCGCGATGGCCGCACACGCCGGACGACAGGTGGCGCTCACCGATGGACACGAGCCCGAGCGCGTCTCGAGCCGGATGGTCACAAGTAGCCTCTTTCCCCTGCTCGGCGCGCGCGCACAACTCGGCCGACTGTTGTCGGGCGGCGACGACGACTTGGCCAGCTCGAACGTCGTCGTCCTCGGCGATGGGCTTTGGAGGCGCCGGTACGGCGGCGACTCGTCGGTCATCGGACGCGTCATCGCGTTGGACGGCAATCCGTACACGATCATTGGGATCATGGAACGCGGCTTCGCCTATCCGTCGTCGAGCGAGCTGTGGATTCCCATTACGTCCGCGCGATCGACCGGCGCACCGGCCGACCAGAACGTGTCCGTCGTCGCGCGGCTCGGTCCCGACGCCGACATCCGCCAGGCGACGCAGGAGGTTAGCCCCCTCGGACGACGCATCGCCCGCGACCAGCGTTCGCGCAGTAGCTCGACCGATATTGTATGGAACGGAGAGGTGCGACCGCTGCGCGGCAACACCCTCGGCAGCGACGAAGGTGTGGTCGCGTCCGCGATGCTCGGCGCGACGACCTTCCTGCTCCTCATCGCGTGCGCCAACGTCGCCAACCTGCTGCTCGTTCGCGCGGTGGCCCGCGAGCGGGAGCTCGCCGTCCGCGTCGCGCTCGGCGCCGGTCGCGGGCGCGTCGTCTCGCAACTTCTCACCGAAGCGGTGTTGCTCGCGCTCGCCGCGTGCGCCGTGGCTCTCCCGCTCGTGTGGCAAGCGCTTCGACTCATACGGAACGCGATCCCGCCGTCGGACTCTTTCCCGTATTACGTGCACTGGTCGCTGGACCTCCCGACGTTCTTGTACGCGGGGTTGGCGTCGGTCGCGACCGGCGCGCTGTTCGGCATCGGCCCGGCGCTCCAAGCGACGCGTGGCTCTCTTCAGGACTCTCTCAAGGAAGGCACCCAGACGAGCGGCACCGGCCGGAAGCGACACCGCCTACGCGACGCGCTCGTCGTCGCCGAGGTTGCCCTCGCCCTCGTGCTGCTCGTCGGCGCCTCGCTGTTCGTGCGGACCTTCCTCGGCCTGGACCGCATGGCGCTGGGCTACGATCCGGCCCGCGTCATGACCATGCGGTTCTATCTCCCGGGCGCTCGATACGACAGCGCGAGCGCGCGCGCACAGCTCGTCGGCGAGGTGCTCCGGCGCGTCGAGGCCGTGCCTGGCGTCCAGCGCGCGACCGTTTCCGATCTCGTTCCACTCGATGACGAAGGCGGCTCGTCGGGCGCCGCGATCGCCGACGGCGGCGCGCAGCAGCAACTCCCCGCGGTGAGCTACGCCGCCGTCGCCGGCGAGTGGTTCGAGACGTTCGGCGTCGGAGTGACGTCCGGCCGAGCCTTCGTCGGTGCGCCTCGCGCGAGCGATGCTCCTGTCGCCGTGATCAACCAGACGATGGCGGCGACGTTCTGGCCGTCGGCGAACCCCATTGGCCGTCGGTTTCGCTTCGTCAAAGACTCATCGTCGACATGGTACGAAGTGATCGGCGTCGCGGCCGACATGCGAACGGTCAAGCTCGACGAGGACCGCGGCACACCGCCGACGGCGTTCGTCCCCCTGCGTTTCGTCCCCACGCGCGACTACGCGCTGATGGTGCGTGCGCAGCGTTCACCCGCGTCGTTGACGCACGACCTCCAACGGGCGATCCACGCCGCCGATCCACTGCTCCCCGTGTTCAACGTCTGGAGCATGGACGAGGTTCGGTACCTCAGCTTCTGGATGTACGCGCTGTGGGCGACGATGTTCGCCGTGTTCGGCGTCGTGGCGCTCCTGCTCGCATCGGTGGGGGTCTACGGCGTCATCCACTACGGCGTGGCGCAGCGCACGCGCGAGATCGGCGTACGCGTGGCACTCGGCGCCCAGCGCTCCGATGTGCTGCGACTCGTCATCGGCCGCGCGTTGATGTTGGCGGGCATCGGCGTCGTCGCGGGTTTGCTGGGCGCGGCCGCACTCACGAGAGTCGTCGGCAGCTTGCTCATCGGCGTGTCCGCGACGGACCCTGCCAGCTTCGCCGGGGTGGCGCTACTCCTCGGCGCGATCGCGGCGTTGGCCGGGTATCTGCCGGCACGCCACGCGACGAGAGTGGATCCGCTGGTGGCGCTGCGGGCGGAGTGAGGGGCCTCGCTGCGCTGGGCGCGAACCACCAAGCGGCGCTGACTTCCCAGGGGCGCTGACTTCCCAGGGGCGCTGACTTCCCAGGGGCGCTGACTTCCCAGGGGCGCTGACTCCCAGAAGGCGCCAACTTCCAAACCGCGCCAGCTTCCAAACCACGCCAACTCCCAAACGACGTCCGAAGTGCGCGCCGTTCGAAGCGCCGTCGGGGAGTTCGCGCCGTTCGGGAGTTCGCGCCGTTCGGGAGTCCGCGCCGTTCGGGAGTCCGCGCCGTTCGGGAGTCCGCGCCGTTCGGGAGTCCGCGCCGTTCGGGAGTCTCGCGCCGTTCGGGAGTCCGCGCCGTTCGGGAGTCCGCGCCGTTCGGGAGTCCGCGCCGTTCGGGAGTCCGCGCCGTTCGGGAGTCCGCGCCGTTCGGGAGTCCGCGCCGTTCGGGAGTCCGCGCCCCTAGGCTGTTCGCGCCTCCGGCCGTTCCGCGCCGTTTCGTAGTCCCCGAACTGCCGCGATCGAGAACGTGATCGGTATTAGCCCCAGCGTGAGGAAATAGAACTGCTGGTTTGGCAGCGCGATGCTCGGGAGGAGGACGGCGAGAACCTGCACAATGGCCAGCGGCCCCAGGCCGACGATCGCGCCGAGGAGCATGAGGCCGATCACTACGAGAGCCACAGCCGCGACGAGGAACACCACGCGGTAGGGGAAGCTGCTCGCTGCGCTCATCAGACCGCTCCGGAAGGGGGCCAGCTAGCGTGGCAGCGGCGCGCGGTCGTGGCAAGTTGCCGGTGCCGACCCGAGCTAACGGATCCCCCTCCCCACTCGTATCCTTGTCGTTGCCTTCGCCGCCGATCCCATCGACGGCCCTCCTTTCACGGCCACTGCCCAGGTCCCGGGCCGCCGACCCATGAGCATGAGCATCCTCTTTCCACTCAACCAGCGCCGGGCCGTCGCCGCCATCACCGCCGCTGTCCTCCTAGCCCTCGCCGCCCCGTCGCTTGCGGCTCAGTCGTCCGTGAACGAGACGCGCGACCCGAATCAGCGCCAGGATCCGGACTTCGTCACGTTCTACAAGTCGTGGACGCACCACGGCAGCCCGCTCGTCGATCACCTCCCGGTCGTATCCGGCGTCCCGACACCGAAGCAGTTCTTCGGCTATTACATCGGCGCGCCGGCCAAGCTCACGTACTACGACAGGATCGTCGCTTACTATCGCGCGCTCGCGAAGGCGACGCCGCGGGTCAAGGTCGAGACGATCGGACGGTCGGACGAAGGGCGCGAGCTCGTCGTCGTGTGGGTGTCGTCAGACGAGAACATCAAGCATCTCGCCCAGAACCGCGCGAACCTCGCCAAGCTCGCCGATCCGCGCGGACTCTCGGACCCACAGGTGCGCGAGCTGATCGGGACGACGAAGCCGAACTACCATTTCCTCGGCTGCCTGCACTCCGGCGAGACCGGACCGTGCGAGATGCTGATGGAGCTCGTCTATCGCCTCGCCACCGAGACGTCGCCGCTCATCACGCAGATCCGGAACAACGTGATCGTTTCGGTGTCGCCGGCCGCCGAGCCGGATGGGCGCGATCGCAACGTCGACTGGTTCTATCACGGTCTCGACATGAAGGCGCAGTTCGGCGCGGCGGACTCGATCGCCGCCGCGGACAGCGCGCGCAACGCCGGCGCTCGAACGGACAGCGCGCGCGGAACCCCGACGGTCGCACCAGGCGCGCCGCCCGGTGGCGGACGCGGCGGCCGTGGTGGGCGCGGCGGCGGCGGGCGCGGCGGAGCTGGCGCAGCCGCGGCGACTGACACTGCGGGCGCCGGTCGCGGAGGTCCACCCGCGGGGGGCGGGGGCGGCGGCGGCGGTCGGGGTGGAAGCCTCGAGGGCGGTCTTCCCTACTGGGGCAAGTACGTCTTCCACGACAACAATCGCGACATCAACCTCTCGCAGTTGGAGATGCGCGCGATCACCGATTGGTACTTCACCGCGCATCCGCCGATCATCCACGATCTGCACGAAGCGCAGCCGCTCCTCTACACGTTCAGCGGTGGTCCGCCGCAGAATCCGAACCTCGACCCGATTCTCTTCACCGAGCTGCCGTTCTTCGCGAACTACGAGCTCGAGCAGATGACGAAGTACGGGATGCCCGGCGTGTACACGTACGCGTTCATGGACGGCTGGTCGCCGGGCTACCTGGGCTCCGTCGCCTACAATCACAACGGCATGATGAAGATGTACGAGACGCAGTCGGGTCGCGACATCCCGGCCGACTCGATGGCCGACAGCATCATGTATCAGACGCCGCGCGGCCGCGGCGGACCCGGTGGATTCGGCGGCGGACGAGCAACGATCCCGACCGGCAAAGGCGGGACGCAGGATCGTGAGTGGTATCGCGGACTCGCGCTGCCGCCGAACGGCGTCGGGACGTTCACGCGCCGAGACAACACCAACTACATGGAAACGGGCGTGCTGTCGGCGCTGCAGCTCACCTCGATGTTTCCTCAGATGGTATTGCAGAATTTCTATCTGAAAACGAAGCACTCGCTCGACGACGGCTCGGCAAGGGCGCCGTACGCATTTGTCCTCCCGGCGGCGCCGGACATGACCAAAGCCGGCGGCGCTCATCAACGTTCTTCGCGCGCAGGGCGTCGAAGTCGGCACGCTCACAAGCTCGTGGTGGCCGGCAAGGACACGTTCCCGGCCGGCTCGTACGTCATCAAGCTGAACCAACCCTACGGACGGCTGGCGAAGAACCTCCTCGAGAAACAGGTCTTCCCGGACCCCGCGCTCACGACGTACGACGACAGCGGCTGGTCGATGGGCTGGGCGTTCGGCGTCGCGGTGAAGCAGGTCGACGACAAGTCGATCCTCGACGCAGCGGTGACGCCGGTGAAAGTCGCCGTCGTCAAGGGCACCGTGGCCGGCAGCGGTAGCGCGGGGCTCGCCGTCGCGCACCTCGGCTCGAACTATATGATTACGTTCCGGCTGTTACTTAAGGCCGTCGCGATGAAGGTGGCCGAGTCGCCGTTCACGGCCGAGGGTGTGAAGTTCCCGGCGGGCTCGTTCATCGTCACCGGCTCAGCAACCGACCTCGCCGCGGCCAAGCACGCCGTCGACTCGCTCGGTCTCACCGCGGCGGCACTGGCCACGCTGCCGACCGTGGCCGCGCACGACGCCAACGTGCCGCGCGTCGCGGTCTACTCGCAGTGGAGCGGCACGCAGGAGCTCGGCTGGTACCGCTTCACGTTCGACGAGTTCCACGTCCCCTACGACCTGATCTTCAAGGAGCGCGTCGAGCAGGGGAATCTCAAAAAGGATTACGACGTCATCGTGATGGCGGCGCAGAACGTCAATCGCGCCGCGGTGTTCGCCAAGAAGGCAAAGCATCCGCAGCCGTTCGAGAAGAGCGACAAGTACAAGTTCCTCGGCATGTACGGTTCGACGCCGGACATGAGCGGCGGCTTCGGCCAGGCAGGGGTCGACGCGATCAACGCATTCCTCGACGCCGGCGGGACGCTCATTACCGCCGTGCAGTCAGTGCGCTACCCGATCGAGTTCGGACTCGCCCGATCGTTGGACACGGAGAATCCGACCGGTGTCGTGGCCCAGAAGCCGCTCGTGATGGCGAAGATCACGCGCACCGACAGCCCGATCTTCTACGGCTACGCCGGCGACACGATTCCGATCAAGTTCGGTCAGGGCTCGCAGTTGTTCCACGTGGGCGTCGCGGATTCGGCCAACGTGCTCGCCGAGTACGTCGGCGGCGACGCATCAGTGCTGAGCGGGTTGATGACCGGCGCGGACAACCTCCGCAACCGCGCATTCGCCATCGACATCCCGAAGGCGTACGACGGTCACGGGCGGGTCTGATGTTCGCCAACAATCCGGTGTATCGGTGGCAGAATCATGGGGAGTTCAACATGATCTTCAATGCCATTGTGAACTGGGATGATCCCACGCCGGCGGGGAACGGCGCGACTGCGACGCAGGCGGGGGGGACGATACGGCCGTAGAACCCTAAGACAGCGCAGCTGACTGACGACGGGACTAACGGCGCAACTGACTGGGCGCAAATGTCGAACTGGGCGCTGACTTCCCAAGGGCGCTGACTTCCCAAGGGCGCTGACTTCCCAAGGGCGCCGACTTCCCAAAGGCGCTGACTTCCCAAAGGCGCCGACTTCCAAACGGCGCAAGGAGTGGACCTCGGCCGTGGGCGCCGTGCGCAAGTTTTGGAGGTTGGCGCTGTCGGGAAGTCAGCGCTGTTGGGAAGTCAGCGCTGTCGGGAAGTCAGCGCTGTTGGGAAGTCAGCGCTGTTGGGAAGTCAGCGCTGTTGGGAAGTCAGCGCTGTTGGGAAGTCAGCGCTGTTGGGAAGTCAGCGCTGTTGGGAAGTCAGCGCTGTTGGGAAGTCAGCGCTGTTGGGAAGTCAGCGCTGTTGGGAAGTCAGCGCTGTTGGGAAGTCAGCGCTGTTGGGAAGTCAGCGCCGTTGGGAAGTCAGCGCTGTCGGGAAGTCAGCGCTCTGCGGCGAGCACCGCCAAATCGCGGTGGGCCGCATCGAGTCGATCCTGCTCGGCGAACACCCACGTTCCGAGTGGGAGACGGTCCATGCGCGCGAGCTCTGAGTAGAGCACGGCGCGCAGCCGGTCCGCTACAACGCTCCCTCTCCCGGCCAGGTACGTGTGGACCGAGCGGCTGCCATCCTCCGTGACAACAAAGAAGATCATGGTTCCGCGGTCTCGGCCGCGACGCCTTGGGCGGAAAGGCGTCGCCGCCCAACTGCTCGCCAGACGTAGTACGCCGGAACTCCCAACGCGAGTATCCCGGCACTGATCGCCATCTCGACTGGATGCGCGACTGTCGCGCTGGCGAGCATCGCCGCGGATACCACGAGGAAGACGGCGGCGAGCGCGAGGTACACCGGCTTGCGGTAGTGCATCACGAGATCCGGACGGCGGCGGGGCAGTGTGAAAACGGCGCCCACGGCGAGTGCGTAGAACGGCCACGCCCCGAGCACGAACAGCGCCGCCAATTGTTCGAAGGTGCGCATCGCCACACCGGCGAGGCCAAGGAGCAGGTAGAGCCCGAGGGCGACGTGGGGAGTCCGGTCGCGAGGATGTACCGCGGCAACCGAGCGAAAGAACAGGTCGTCCTCGGCCATCGCAAAGAACACGCGCGGACTCGTCAGGATCGACCCGTTGATTGAGCCAAGCGTCGAAACCATCACCAGGAGCGCGACGAACGATGCACCGCGCGAGCCCAGGGGTCCCTGCACGGCGGTAGCTGCCACCAGCGAGGATTTCGCCATCTCCCGAATCGGGAGTACATACAAGTAGGCGGCGTTGATGCCGAGATAGACAATGAGGATTACGACCATCCCGATCGTCAGCGCGCGCGGAAAGGTGCGAACCGGATCGCGCACCTCTCCGGCAACGTAGGTGAAGTCGACCCAACCCGTGTAGGTCCACAGCACGACGATCAGCGCAGTCCAAAAGCCGAGCGCCGTCGTCCCGCCCGCGCCCCAAGCGATCGATTGCGAAAACGCGCCGCGCGTCGGATCGCCGAGGCCGAAGATCAGCAGCGTCAGCGCAACCAGCGCGAGAACCTTGGCGAGCGTGGATACGTTCTGCAGTACAGCGCTCCAGCGGACCGACCGGATGTTCGCCGCGGTAAGAAGCACGAGCAGGAGCCCAGCCACGAGCTGGACCTGACGATCCGTCAGCGGGGCAAAGACGCGCGCGTATTCAGCGAAGATCAGGGCGAGCGCCGCGAGGGCGGACGGCCCCGTCACCAGCAGCTTGACCCATCCGAACAAGAAGGCGATGATCGGCCCGTAGCCCTCGCGCAGGAGCACGTACGCGCCGCCGGATCGGGGAAGTGTGGCGATCAGCGCCACCAGTGGAAGTGCGCCGGCGAGCGTAATCGCGGCACCGGCTAACCACACGATCGCCGCGCCGCCCACGGACGGAAGCTGAGCCGCCACGGTGCTGGGCACGCGGAAGATGCCGCTGCCGATCGTGACGCCGACGAGTACCGATGTCAGGCTCACGACGCCGAGTTGGCGTGACAGCCGATCCGGAGCGGCGTGCGTGTCGGGTGGGTTCAGGGTGTGCATTGGCCGGATTTGTCCGATCCAACGTTCGCCCTGTATCGGGTGCGCCGTCGAGGGGCGCCGCTGGATCAAAACGTCCCATTGGCGGTGGCCTTAACGGGCGCAGCTGACTGACGACGGGCCTAACGGCGCACCTGACTGGCGCCGTCTAATGAACCCGCATCACTTCGCCTTTACCTTGGCCTCGAGATCCTGGAAAAAATTCTCCACGAGGACGATCTCGTCGCGAAGCGCGGCGGCCGAGCCGACCGGCCGAATCATCAGAAAGCGGCCATCCCGCGCGACGTCGAACCCATTGATGATCGCGTAGTTCGTGGACAGGTCGAACAGCTGCTTTGGCTCGCCCAGGACGAGCGTCTGACCCGACGCGACGGGAACAGCGACCATGTGCCGCGACTCGTCGACGAAGAACAGCTCGCGTCCGTCGCGGGACCAACGCGGTGACGCGCCTCCAGCCACCGAGACCTGGCGCTTGGAGGCCTTCGTGTCGGGGAACGGACGCATGTACACCTCGGCGCGCCCGGATTCCTCCGAGGAGTAGGCGAGCCAACGTCCGTCTGGCGACAACGCGGGCGACTGTTGTCGCGGCCCTTCGACGAGAAGCAGCTTGGTCGTGTCCGCGCCGAAACGCATCCCGCGGATGTTGTCGCCTTCGACGTACACGATCCACTTGCCGTCCGCCGAGATCTCGGCGAAGCTCGGCGCGGTGTGCCCGGTAACGAGCGCCGTCGGCGGCGCACTGCCGTCCGACCGCGCCAGAAGGAGTCCGCCGGGTGCGCTCGCCAAGAGAAGCTTGCTGTCCGGCGACCAGGACTGCGGACCCGCATCGCTAACGATCTTGGTGGCGGGCCCGTGATCGAGCTGCTTCACCCATAACGTTCGTGTGCCGACATTTTCCGCGGCCGACACCGCCGCCTGCCGCCCATCAGGCGAGAGTCGCACCCGACCGATGAAGAAGTGCTCGAAGCTCGAGTCGACCGCGGTTGCCTTTCCGTCGCGCGCCACCCACACCAGCTCTTCGTTCCCACCGATCACCTTTCCCGCTGCGTACAGCAGCGTTCCACTCGCCGAGATCGCCACGTCGGCGCGTGAAAGCGCTCGGACAGCGACGTTTCCCGCGACGGGAACGGCTTCACCCGTGACCCGCAGTCCGGCGGCGTCAAACGGAGCGGCCATCATCGTTCCGTCAGCCGTCAGGTACACGAGGTGTCCCGATGCGGCGTAGCGTCCAACCGCTCCGTGTACGAGGACGTGATGCTTTCGCGTTCTCGTATCCAGCACTCCGACGTCGAACGTCGGAAGCCCGCCGCCGCGCGCGATGGTGAAGATCACGCCGCGACCGTTGGGCAGCGCGGACGGATTTATATGAAAGCGTTCAGTGGCCGAATCGGGCGTCGAGGCCGGCTCGGGCTTGCCGCCGGTCTCGCGGACGCGTGCGAGCCCATCTCCGGCAAGACTCCCGTCGTAGTAGATGTAGCCGTCGCTGCACCACGACAAACCGCCTCGATCCACCGCGCTGTCGGTGAGCACGATCGCCGGTCCGCCGCCCACGGGAATGACGCGCACGGCTCGGGGAGTTCCGCTGACGAACGCGATGTGCTTGCCATCAGGCGAGAACGACGGATTCATCGCGCCATCGGTCCCGGCGAGCGGGCTTGCGCGCAGTTGGTCGAGCCGGCGGACCCAGAGTTTGGTGCTCGACGCTGATGTTCCGGGCCCGACATACGCAATCGCTCGCCCGTCGGGAGACAGGGCGAGTCGGAAAAAGCCGTCGCCGGTCACCTGCTGGCTATCGGGAAACGCGAGACTGAGACGCGTCAGGTCGCGAGCGCCGCCCCGCGCTGGTCGTCGCACGCTCCACACGAAGCCGGCCAGCGAAATGACCGCGACGGTGGCCGTCGCCCAGAACAACCGACGCGGCACGCCCGACGCTCGCGTCATCGATGCGACTGCACCGGTCGTCGTGGCGAATGTCGGGTTCGCCAGCGCGTCGCTGAACGCTTTGGCACTCTCGAAGCGATCCGCCGGCAACTTCTCCAGCGCCTTGCTCAGCGCCGCCACGACGTTCGGCGGGACGTTCTTGCGCAGCTCATTCACCGGGCGCGGCGTGTCCGTGATGATCTTCATGATCACCTGCTGCGCCGACCCGCCGATGTGCGGCGGCTGGCCGGCGAGCATTTCATAGAGCACGGACGCCAGCGAATAGATGTCGCTCCGCGGCGTGATCTCCTTCTCCGCCGTCGCCTGCTCGGGCGACATGTAGTGCGGCGTCCCGAGACTGAGGCCGGTCTCCGTCATCCGGCCACCGGCGGCCGCACTCACGGCGAGCGCGATCCCGAAGTCCATGACCATCGGTCTGGCGTCATGGAGTAAGATGTTCTCGGGCTTGATGTCGCGGTGGATCACGCCGTGGCGGTGCGCGTAGTCGAGCGCGTCGGCGACTTCGCGCGCGATCCGCACCGCTTCCTCGACCCCGAACTGCGTCTCGCGATTCAGCTTCTCACGGATCGTCTCGCCCTGGATGTAGGGCATGACGTAGTAGAGAAACCCGTCCGCGGTGCCGGAATCGAACAGGGGCAGTATGTGCGGATGCTGCAACGCCGCCGTCGTCTTGATCTCCACCACGAACCGCTCGGCGCCGAGTACGGCCGCCAGCTCGGGTTTGAGAACTTTGATGGCGACGTGCCGGTCGTGCTTGAGATCCTGCGCGAGGTAGACCGTGGCCATCCCGCCGGCGCCGAGCTCGCGCTCGAGGCGGTAACGGTCGGAAAGGGCGGTTGTGAGACGGTCGATCACGGGCGGATACGCAGCGGCATCGCGGCATTCCCGAGTGACGGAGAAGGAGGGACACGGAGAAGATGCTTGCGGAGAGGCGATCGGGCCAGCAAGAGCTGGTTGAGTCGCCCGCCGTGGTGTCAGCGGCGCTCTTCGGAGGTTTGCAATGGGGGTCCGACGTGGTTTGCGGGCATCTCGGCGGCGCTGAGCATTTTCTCAGAGCTCTTGCTCATGCTCATGCTCGAAGCAGGGCTCGTTCCCGTGTCCGAGACGATCGCACGGCGATAGAACCGTCCCCTCACTTGCCGGACGGTAGTTGCCCGGCCTCCAATCCCCCAAGCAGGTCCAACAACCCGGTCGCCTCCCACGATCTGTTTCGCGCTGAGCTCGAGAGCGGAACGAGGACGCCGGCGTCGGCCAACTGCTGGATGGCTTGGTACACCGTTGGCTTGGTCTTCCCGAGCGCCGAGATGGCCGCCTGCGCGGTGATGACGGGGTGCGCCGGCAACAGGTCGATGAGCGACCAGGCGGCGGCATCGGCGCGCGGCGCCGAGTGACGTTGCAGCTTCGTGCGCCAGCGAGTCGTCAGCGACTGCACGGCCTCGAGGTAAGCCCGTGCGAGATGTGACGCCATCGCTGCGGCGCCGGCGAAATGCTCGATCCAGGCGACTACGCCGTCGGTCCCTGACATCTTCCGGAACGCTGTCAACCCACCGATGTATCGGTCGCGTCCCTTTGCGAACATCACGCTGATCGGCGGCACGTACGCCGGAGCGAGCCCACGACGGCGCAAGACCACGTGGATCAGCGCTCGCCCCGTTCGACCGTTGCCGTCATCGAATGGATGAATCGTCTCGAACTGCGCGTGCACCAGCGCCGCCTGCACGAGCGGCGGAAACACGTCGTCGTTCACGGCGGCGCACAGGTCGGCGAGAAGGCCGTCGATCTCGTCAGGGGGGGCGGCACGAAGTCCGCGCCGCACGGGTTGTAGTCGTTGCCGCCGATCCAATTTTGTTGCGTTCGCAGCCGGCCGGCGACCTTCGCGTTCGGCGCATTCTGCATCAGGCGATGATGGATCGTGACGATCTGTTTGACGCCGAACCGCTTGACCGAGGCGGCCTCTCGAATCGCGAGCTCCATGGCGTCGATGTTCGCGAGGATGTCGATCGCCGTCTGACTCGCGCGACCTCCGCCTTCGACGCGCGCCTCGGCGCGCGCGAGCTCCCGCACTCCGACCTGCAAGCCCTCGACTTTCGACGACGCAATCGATTCGGTGCGCAGCAGCAACCTGGCGAGGGGCGCGAGTGCCGGATGACCGGACTCGTTGAGATCCCGAACGCCGTGTTCGGCCTCCGACACGGCGCCGAGCGTGTCCGCGGGCACGCTGATGTCCAGGTCCGCGACCCGGTCCGGGATGTACGTCTGATACCGGCACGCGCGTCGAAACTTCGCCGGCGCGTGAAGAAGCGGATCGTGCATCCAGGTACGAGACAGAAGGCGGCCGGGCACCTTGCCCCTCAGTAAGCTTAGTCAAGGTTAGTACTTATCCTTGACTAAGGGAACCTGTGGGGTAAAGGATACGAGCGGGGGCCCCCAAGCTCGCCCTCATCCGAGATCGAGAAAGTCGGCCAGTGCGTCCCGAATGTGCTGTTGAATTCCCTCCGGCAGGACGCCGAGGTCTTTCCGGAACAGCGTATTGTCCCAGGCAAGGAGCTGATCGACCAAGGCATCGCTCTCCTGCGGCAGTGAGCACACGCCAGCGGGAATGCGCACGCGAAGCGGAAAGGCGTCCTCCGCGACAATCCGCGTCGTGAGTGGCACGACGACGGTACTCGGGTGGCCGGCGGCGCCAAACTCCGTCGGCTGAATGGCGACGCACGGTCGCTGCTTGCCCGGCTTGGTGCCGACGCGGGGTTCGAGGTCGACGACATACACGTGCCAGCGTTGCGGCGGGCCGTCGAGCATCGGTCAGCCGATGCGCTTGAGGCGGCTGTGCTTCTGAAATGCTCGATTGGTCCGGCGGCTCTCGGGGCCCGCGAGCGCGACGGCGCGTTTCCATCGCTCGACGCGGTCGACGCGGTTCGCCTCTCGCTCGAGCGCATCGAGCGCGGTGCGAACCACTTCCACCTTCGTTCGCGCGCCGAGCCGTTTTTTCAGTGCTTCGATGCGGCGCGCATCGGCTTCCTGCAGCATCAGCGGGACGCCCATCGCGGCTCTCCTTGCGGCATAAATTTACGAGTATACCTCGTAGTATAGCTCGGCGCCGCCCCGCTCGGCAACCAGCGGCGCGTCACGAGCGGCAGGGCTTACGGGCATCTCGGATCCTTGCCCGAGCCCTGCTGTGAGCAGGAGTCTGAGCATGAGCCGTGAGCCCAGTGCCGGGCGGCGCTGGGCAGTTTCTCATAGCTCTCGCTCATGCTCAAGCTCGAGGCAGGGCTCGCTCCCGCGTCCGCGATCGATCGCACGGCGATAGAGCCGCAAACGGATCAGCCTCTGGGGAAGCGGTGCCGCCAAACGCGGTCTTCCGCGCACTGGTCGACCATCCCCATCTCCGACCGCAACGAAATGGTCCAGTCCGCGTTGATACCGCTTGCCGTTAATAACGCCGGCCGTTATCATACACGGTGATCCAGAGCTTTGCCGATCGGGACACTGCACGGCTGTTCGCCAGAGAGCGCGTCCGTCGGTTTCCGAGCGAGCTGCTCCGGGTGATGCTTCGCAAGCTGGTCGCGCTCGACGCGGCGGAGACGCTCGACGACCTCCGTGTGCCGCCCGGAAACCGGCTGGAAAGGCTACACGCCGATCGAGACGGCCAGCATAGCATTCGTGTCAACGATCAATGGCGCGTCTGCTTTCGCTGGAGGGACGGGAATGCTCACGACGTTGAGATCTTTGACTATCACTGAGTGACACGATGGCAACTCGCAAACTGACTCCGGTTCATCCGGGCGAAGTCCTCGCCGCCGATTTCCTCGAGCCGCTCGGCGTCTCTCAATACCGTTTGGCCCACGACATCAGCGTCCCGCCCCGCCGCATCAACGAGATCGTCCACGGAACGCGTGCCGTCACCGCCGATACGGCGCTTCGGCTCGCACGCTACTTCGGAACCAGCGATCGCTTTTGGCTGAACCTCCAGGCGCGTTACGACCTGGAGGTTGAGCGCGAGCATCTCGGCGCTCGCCTCGCGAAGGAGGTCCGCGTTTTCGATCGCGCCGGCTAGCCCCTCCCAGCTCGGGGGCCGTCCCGTCTCGAAGTCCGGGCCGTTTGGAAGTCAGCGGTGTCGCGGCGCAACCTTTCACGGGCTATATGGTGGTGACGCACTGCCGCTGCACGGAATAGGTTCCGCCGAGCGACCCTCGGTCACACCGCGAACCCCCGCCCCGCACCCTCGTGACGGACGTTCAGCCAGCCCTCGCCGCTTCCCTCTCCGATCGCTACCGCATCGAGCAGCTCGTCGGTGCCGGCGGCATGGCCACCGTCTACCGCGCGCGCGATCTAAAGCACGACCGCGATGTCGCCATCAAGACGCTCCATCCGGACCTCGGTGCGTCGCTCGGTCCGGAACGTTTTCTCGCGGAAATCCGGACGACCGCACGATTGCAGCATCCCCACATCCTTCCGCTGCTCGACAGCGGCGAGGCAGATGGGCTGCTGTACTACGTCATGCCGCTCGTCGACGGTGAGACTTTGCGCGCACGACTCGACCGCGAGAAGCAACTGCCGATCGACGACAGTCTGCTGATCGCTCGCGAAGTCGCGGACGCCCTCGACTATGCACACGGGCACGGCGTGATTCACCGGGACATCAAGCCCGAGAATATTCTCCTCCAGGACGGCCACGCGCTCGTCGCGGATTTCGGGATCGCGCTCGCCGTCCAGCAGGCAAGCGGGAAGCGGATCACGGAGTCGGGGATGTCGGTCGGGACGCCGCAATACATGTCGCCCGAGCAAGCCGCGGGCGAGCGCTCCATCGGCGCGCGTAGCGACATCTATTCCCTCGGCGCCGTTCTCTACGAGATGCTGATCGGCGAGCCGCCCTTCACCGGGCCGACCGTTCAGGCCATTGTCGCGCGCCAAGTGTCGGAGCCGCCGCGCAGTGTCGCTCTCCAGCGAAGGGCGGTATCGGGGAGCGTAGACGCGGCGGTGCTCCGTGCGCTGCAGAAGGTGCCCGCCGATCGTTTTCCAACGGCGCGCGCGTTCGCCGACGCGCTGGCACGCCCGGAAGTCGGTGTACTCGGGTCGCCCGCAACTCGGCGGCCGCTCAAAGCAGGCTGGCCGACACTTCTGATGGCGGTATGCGCCGCGTTGGCGATTGGCTCCGGTCTCGCTGCGTGGAGTCTGCGAAGGACCCCGTCGCCGGCGATTGCGCCCGTGATGCGATTCCCCGTCAAGATCGACGCGGAAGGGCAACGATTTCTCGGCGGAGTCGGCGACGCGTTCTGGGGCCGGCCGAATAGCGTGTCGATCGCCCTGTCGCCGAATGGAACGTTGCTGGCCTACGCAGCGTGGCGGATCGCGAATGGCCGGGACGTAACGTCACAGCTGTTTCTCCGAAAGCTGTCGGACGAACGCGCGGAATCGATTCCTGGTACCGAGAACGGCAGCGCGCCATTCTTCTCACCCGACGGCGCGTGGATTGGCTTTTTCTCCGGGAGAGCGCTGAAGCGCGTGCCGGTGGCAGGCGGCCCCCCGCAAACCGTGGTGTCCGACCTCGGATTCGACAACAGTTTCGGCTCGAAAGGCGCGACGTGGGGGGAAGACGACGCAATCGTCTTCGCGGCGCCAAAGGGGTTGTTCCGCGTGCCGTCGAGCGGTGGCAATGCCACGCTCGTCGCGCCGTTGGACTCGTCGCTGAAAGCCTTCGTGCGCTACGACCAGCCCAGCTTCCTGCCGGGCGGCAAGGTCGTCTTATTTCACGGCCAACAGTCCGTCGATGCGGGAAAGGCGGACATTTTGGCGCTCGACCTGAGAGCGAAGCGCGTCACGTCGGTGCTGTCGGATGCGATGAATCCGGTGTACGTGAACGGCGGGCGCTTGCTCTTCATGCGGCAAGGCAAGCTTTTCGCCTCTCGGTTCGACGTCAACCGACTGACGGTCACAGGCCAGGCCGTGACGGTGACAGATGATGTGATGCAAGCTATCGCGATGCCGAACACGGACTGGGACTCGGGGGCCGGTCAGATCGCCGTGTCGCAGACGGGGCATCTCGCGTATGCGGCCGGCGGGATCTACCCCGAACGCCCAACGCCCATTGCACGCGTCTCACCCGTGGGCGTGGTCAAGCTGCTGGCGATCGAAGATCGCGAATATCTGGGCGTGCGGGTCTCACCGTCCGGCGATCGGCTCGCTCTATTCGCTCGGGCGGGGCCGAACGATTGGATGACCGGCGTCTATGTGCACGACCTCGCGCGCGGCGTGACGCCCCGCCTCACCACCGGTGGCTTCTTCAACACTTTTCCGACGTGGAGCCCCGACGGCCAGACGATCGCATATACATCTGATCGCGACTCGGGCGTCGCCAACGTCTACACCATCCGGGCCGACGGCAGCGGCGAGCCGAGGCGCCTGGCCTCGAGCGCGCAAGCGCAGACTATGGGCGCGTGGTCGCCTCAGGGGGCGGTGGTGTATCTCGAGGGTTCCGACATCCAGCTCTTGCCGACGAGCGGCCGTCCGGCGCCCTTGTTCACATCGCCGGCGACTGAACGGTATCCGACGTTTTCGCCCGACGGACGGTGGCTCGCCTACACGTCCGATCAGACGGGAAGAATCGAGGTGTACGTTCGACCATACCCGGGTCCCGGAACGGCAACGCAGATCTCCGGAGACGGCGGCGAGGCTCCCTGCTGGTCCCCAAACGGGAGACGACTCTACTACCTCGCACGGCCTGCGGGGCATGTGGCGATGATGGCCGTGGACGTCGACCCCGGCAATCCATTTCGTGCCGGTCGGCCGATCACGCTCATCGATCCTTGGACCAGCCATACCAGCCGTCCGATACGCAACTACGATGTTTTCCCGGACGGCTCGTTTGCCGTCCCCTTGGACTCGACCGCGTTGAACGGTAACCGCATCACGCTTGGCATGTCCGATCGCTTGCAGCACCGGGTCGACGAAGTGCACGTCGTGCTCAATTTTTTCACTGAGCTGGATGCGCGGCTGAAGCAATGAAGTTCGACGGGCGCAGCTGACTAACGACGGGAGGAAAGGCGCACCTGATCGGGCGCAAATGCCGCACTGCGCGAAGGGCGCGACTGCCACGCGGCCTTTGGCGGTTGCGCCTTTCGCGGCCCTTGGCTTCCGCGCTCTTACTTAGTCGCGCCCCTAGTTAGTCCGCGCCGTTCGGCAGCGGCGCCGTTAGGGTCGCCCTCACGAGCGCAGCGGCTCCGTCCCTTCGCTCAGGATCGCGAGGTACTTCGCGTAGGTGAAGACACGCCCGCGGCGACGGCCGGTAATCTCGCGGACGATCCCGAGTTCGCCGAGCGCCGCCAGTGATGTGTTCACAGACGGCTGGGAGACGCCGCTCAGTTTCGCGATCGCCGCGGCAGGCGCGATGGGACGCTGCCGCAGGACGTCGAACACTCGCAGCGCGCTGCCGGCGATCCGCCGCAGCGCCTGCACCCGAGCGCGGTCGCTGTCCGCCTGATGCACGAGGCGCCGAACCGTGTCGACGGCGCCGGAAGCGCTCGACTCCACCCCGTCGGCAAAGAAGCCGAGCCACTCCTCCCAATCGCCATCCTTCCGAACAGTGTCGAGCAGCTCGTAGTACCGCGCCCGATGCTGCTTGAGGTAAAGGCTGACGTACAACAGCGGCTCGCTCAGCGCGCCATCGGAACACAAAAGGAGCGTCACGAGGAGACGACCCACGCGGCCGTTGCCGTCGAGAAAGGGATGGATCGTCTCGAACTGGACGTGCGCCAGCGCCGCCTTGACGATGGTCGGCGTGCGTTCGGGGTGACCATGGATCCACTTCTCGAGCGAGCTGAGGGCGTCCCCGACGTGCTCGGCGGGCGGCGGAACGAAGACGGCATTCCCAGGTCGCGATCCACCGATCCAGTTCTGTGAGCGCCGAATCTCGCCAGGTTGCTGGTCGGATCCGCGCCCTCGCTTCATGAGGACCTTGTGAATCTCGCGGATCAGGCGCGTGGAGATGGGAAAACCACCGCGGATGCGGGCCAGGCCGTGCTCCATCGCCGCGACGTAGTTCGAGACCTCGGTGACGTCGTCGAGCGGCACACCGGGAAGCTCGTCGGCCTCGAAGAGCAGGAGATCGGAGAGCGAGGACTGCGTCCCCTCGATCTGGGAGGACAGCACGGCTTCCTTCCGAACGTACATATATAAGAAGAGCTGCGTATCGGGCAGCAGCGTCGTGATGCTGTCCAACCGGCCGACGGCGAGCAGCGCGGCGTCGAGACGGTCGCGAAGCGCAGCGTCGATGGCGAGCGGCGGCTTGGGTGGTAGCGGGGCCGGCAGAAACGCGCGGACGCGCTCGCCTCCGACATTCGAGACGGTGAGATACTCGCCGGTCGGTCCTCGTCGCATTCGGGCGCCAAGGAAGGGGATTTAAATAAGGCAGACGGTTATTTAAAGATACGCCGTTCCCTTAAATAGGCCAGACTCGGTTTCTGGTCCCGACTCCCTGTGCTGCAGCCTAAACGGCGCACCTCGGGACGCGCGCCGTCACCGCCGATTCGGCCCTTCGGCTGGCACGCTACTTCGGCACCAGCGATCGCTTTTGGCTGAACCTCCAGGCGCGCTATGACTTGGAGGTCGAGCGCGATCATCTTGGCCCTCGCCTCGCGAAGGAGGTTCGCGTTTTCGACGGCGCGGGATAGCCCTTCCTCGCTCCTACTCCTCGCCCGTTTCACCCGGTCGATCGCCGTTCCTCCCAGTTTAGGAGGAACTAGGAGGAAGCTAGGACCTCGACATACCCGGCGGCCGTCGTGGGACGAGGAATCGGGAGGCCAGCCAGGCGGAGCTCCTCGAGGTGCCCCTCCACCGCTTCCCGCATGTTCGCCTCGACCTCGGCAGCTGTGCGGCCTGTTGACACGCATCCGGGGAGATCCGGTAGGTACGCCGAGAAGCCGGAGTCTGTCGGTTCGATGAGAATCACGTATCGGCTCATGGTACCCACCGCTCCCTTGCTTTGATCTCATCATACATCGCGTCCGGCGCGAGATCGACGCCGTTCGGCCACGTCACGGCACCCTGAGCAACGCCGACGCACGCAAAAATGGCGGGGTTGCGGAGCTGCTCGAACACACCTGCATCGTCGCTCGCAACGAGACGGGATAAATCGACCTCGCCGCGGGTTCCGTCGGCGAACGTGACGACGAGGCGATAGCCGCCGGCGGGACGAACGTCCACGACATGCCATGGATACGGGGGCACAGCCAGCGGAGGAATCCGCATCGGAGCCTGGTTTATTGCGCATACGGTCAGCCTCCAGGGAAGCCCCGCAGCCACCGCCCGATCTGGCGGATCAAGGCTTGGCCCTTCGAGCCTTGGCCTTCAAGCGATCACGAAGGTCACCGGCCGGCACGAACACGTGCGCCTTTCCGATCTTTCGCTGGTCCACGAGCCCCAGGTTGACCAGCTTGAGCAGATCGCTCCGGGCGGTTTCGTAGCTCACGCCGTGCGAGATTCGGTGTGACTCGACCGTGTATCGCGCAACTGGCTTGTTGAGCGCGTGATTGATGAGCGCCAGCTGTCGTTCATTCAGAGTCTCATGGTCGAGTGACGCATCGACGAACCAGTTCCGCGGCCTCGTGCATCTCCACCGCCTTCCGTGCCAGATACGAATGGAGATCGTCGATCGCCCGCAGAAGCACCCGAAGCTGATACAGGACGAAGTACGTCAGGTCATTGTCGTCGGTCTCGGAATACAGGTATGACCGCGCGTACTGGCCACGCGCCTTCTTCAGGATTCGCGAGATTGACACGTACTCGCAGAGCCAGTAGCCGTTGCGCGCCATCGCCCAATAGAACAACGCGCGCGCCGTTCGGCCGTTCCCGTCGACGAAAGGATGGTCGTAGGCGAGCCAAAAATGGAGGATGATGGCTCGAATCGCTGGAGGAATGAACTCCTCGGGAGTGTCGCCGTTGGCAAAGGCGCACATCCTTTCCATCCGTTCCTCGAGTTGTTTGGCCGGCGGCGGGGTGTGGAGCCGAACACCAGTTTCATCCTCGATGACGATGTCCTCGTCCGCCAGTCGAAAGCGGCCCGCGGCGCTCGGATCGTCGAGCGTATCCACGGTGAGAATCTTCTGCAGCGACAGCACGACGTCCGGAGTCAGCGGCTTCTCGAAGAAGTCGCGGACATAGAGCATGCCTTGATAGTTGTTCACTATCATTTGCTCGCTGCGGTCGCGGGGGCGGCGGCCTTCTTGAATCAGCGCCTTCGCCACCTTACGAGTCGTGGACGCCCCCTCCAGCTGGCTCGAGGTGATCGCTTCCTCGACGACCGATTTGAACAAGTACGTGTCGCGCGTCGCCGGGTTGGTCACCTGCTCGCTTCCCTGAATGTTGCCGCCGGCGTCACGGTCGATCTGGTGCAACATTTCCAGCGCCGGTGTCGGAATCGCGAATTGGAAGGCGTGCCCGGAAGCATCCTTCAATGGCAGCGGTCGATAGAGAGCTTGGCGCGCGAGCTTGACGGCCAGCCACTGTTCTTCAGTGGGGTATCCGGTGAGCGGCGGACTGTGCCGAAAGGTGTCCCAATGGCGGTAACGCCCGCCCGGTGCGGGCCCGAGGCGTTTGACCAGGTTCGCGAACCTCTGCGGGTCATCGCCAGTGGCGAACAGGCTCGCCAAGGTGTCGACGAAGGCCGGAGGTCTAACTGGGATCTTCATTTAACCAACCTTGACGGGCAAAGTCCTAGTTTGCTACTAGTTTCTACCAATCTAGTAGTTGGGCGGCCATCCGCCAAGGACCTCCTAGTTTAGGAGGAACTAGGAGAAAACTAGGACCTGGAAGGGTGCCAGAGCCGCGTTGGCTGAACCTCCAAGCGCGCTACGACCTCGAGGTCGAGCGCGATCATCTTGGCTCTCGCCTCGCGCTCAATCCGCTCGTCACGACGCCGGTCGTCGAGACGCAAGCCAACTGCTAAACGAGCGTTGGCTCTCACCGGATTGCGCACCGCTGAGGAGGTTCTCGACGCTGATGTCCTCGTCGAGGTCGGGCCAATGAATCCCCTCTCCACGTCCGATGAGTCGCCAATTGTTGCGCTCCGCGTCGGTTGCGGCGGCAAGGCGAGGGTACCACGTGAGCGGCACCGCGATGCTGCGCCCGTCCGCGAGATCCACGGTCAGAGTTCTTGCCGACAGACGCACTGCCGTCGCGAAGGCGGGCCGCGGCTCAATCGGCGAAGTACTCATACCAGCTTCTCAGGAGGATCGACTCGTGTTCTCGGGCTAGTAGAAGGATACGAGCCAGTTCACCGCGCGAAAAGCCGCCGCCTTCGTGCGCGCCTGAGGTACGCCGGGAAAGCGATTGATGGTGGGTCTTCGCCGGCCATCTCGCACCATATGGAGTGCCCGGAAACCCGTCCAAGCCCGCCTCCATCCCGGTTGACCCGTGGTACCGGTTGTGGTACCATTCACCAGAGCGGTGGGACGCCGGCCGGTTGCGCCGATGACCAGGCCCGACCTGCTGAACAAGGCGAGAGCCAATCCGGCCGGGCTGCGATTCTCGGAGGCATGCGCTCTCGCCGAGGCGTTCGGGTGGACCCTCGCCCGCTCGGCGAGCGGCTCGCACCGCATCTACAAACGGCCCGGAACGATGGCTCTTGTCGTCCTTCAAGAGCGAGCCGATGGCAAGGCGAAACCGTACCAGGTCCGCCAAATCATTCGGTTGATCGACCAACTCGGCGAGGGATGACGACGTGGCTAACCCGAAACGACGCCGTGCGCGGACTCGCAGCCTTGCCGACGTTCCGCATTACAGTGCGGTAGTCGCGTGGAGCAGCGAGGACGACGAGTACGTGGCGACGTCGCCCGAATGGCCCGATCTCTCGTGGCTCGCATCATCGGAGGCCGAGGCCATTCGTGGATTGCGGCGCGTCATCCGTGAATCGATCGCCGCGCTCGAGCGGGAAGGGTCTCGCATTCCGGCGCCGCACCTGCAGCCGGTTTACAGCGGGCAACTGCGCCTCCGCATGCCGAGGTCACTACACCAGGCCATGGCGGCTCGAGCCGATCAGGAAGGCGTATCTCTCAACACGCTCGCTTTGACCTACCTGTCTCGCGGCGTAGGCGGCTGACGCTCCCAGGTTCATGCGACGCGGAGCGCAGGGTTTGCCGTGAGGGCGCGGCGTGGCTTGCGGGCATCTCGGATCTTTGCCCGAGCCCTGCCGTGAGCAGGAGCTTGAGCATGAGCCGTGAGCCCGAGCATTTTCTCATAGCTCCTGCTCATGCTCAAGCTCGAGGCAGGGCTCGCTCCCGCGTCCGAGATGATCGCACGGCGATAGAGCCGCGAACGATGCTCTAGGGTAGCCCCGCAGCCAGCTCCCTCACCGTTTCCAAGAGCCGGACCATCGCCCAGGTATCGCGCTCGCAATAGTCGAGCAAGTCTTTCCTGACCCGATCCCGCTCCTCCGGCGAGATCTTCTGCGCGACGAACAGCAGCCGAGCGATCTCGACGCTCGCGACCAGCCCGTCCACGATCACCAGGTCGCTGTACGTCAACTCCGGCACCATCGGCGTCAGCACGTACTTCAGGCTGAAGCTCCCGTGAAAGTCCGGATGGTATAGATAGTCCCGGATCAGCGGGTGAAGGTCGATGAGCTTCCCTTCCAGTGCTTCCAGTTCGCTCTTGAGCGCCGGAACCGCCCGCTGCAGCGCGCGAATCTGGGTTTTCTCGAACGACGTGTAGGTCACGACCTGGGTGGCGCCGGCGGTCGCGTCGATCATGGCGCGCGCGAGCTCGGGCCGCGCATCGTGGGATCCTTCCGCCAAATACCCGACGTGGCTGTAGCCGCCTTGGTGGTTTGACTCGTGGTAGCTGAACTGGGCGGCGGCTTGTTGCCACGGAGCCATCCCCGGCCAAACCGGCACAGCTCGCGCGATCGTTTCGAAATCGAGAAACCCAAGTTTCCCATCGAACGCCTCGAGCGCCTTCGCGAGACCCGGCTCGACGATGAGCCGATCTTCTTTCATCGCACGGATCTGTCGCTTGGCGGCGAACGACAGCTTTTTCGTGGCGGGGATGTCCTTGATCGTATGGACCCCGGCCCGCATGTAGGTCGCAGCGGCTTTCGGACCGACGAGATAGAGCTTGGTGATATGATCCGCCGACTGCGGCCAGCACCGTTGCATGAACGGACAATCTCGCGGCTCGGAGCAATGCACTCCGATCGGGACGTCCGGCAACGGGCCGCTCAGCATCTCGAGCTGCGCCTCGATTTCCCCGGGAATCGACGGCAGCATGTCCCGCACCGCGGCGGTCACGTCACTCCGAACGAACAGATCGCCCTGGTCTGGAAAGCGGAACTCTTTGTTGAGGTGCATGATGTCCACGGCGTGGACGTCAATGCCGCTCCGGCTTAGCACGTGCGCCTGAACCGCGGCGTCGGGAATGTGCTCGTCCTTGAGGGAGGACGCGGACTTCACCTCGATCAGACGCCATTCGTTATCGACTCGAGCCAATACGTCTACGGCAACGAAGGTGTCGTCAGCGAAAAAGCTCGCCTCGAAAATCGCCGGCGCACTGCTGTGGAGCGCCTGTTCCGTGAGCGCGACCCGCTTCGCGAACTCGTGATGTGGGAGATCGACCAGCGTGCCGCCGGCGAACCGCTCGCGGGCTAACTCGCCAACCTGAGAACCCTGATCGAAGCGGTCCTGGAGGACCTTGTCGGGTTGGAGCTCGACGGCGCCCGGCTCGTGCACTTTCCACCAGAGGAGCCTGTGGCATTGCCAACCTGCGACGAATCGGGACTTGGACAGGTGCATGGTGGAGATTACGTCAGATCTCCGTTGGCGCATCTGGTGGACCGAGGCTACCCACCCAACGAATGCGCTACACGGTCGACAAGGAATTACTCGCTCCCTTCTACCTGCGATCGCACGCCGGCGCCGGCGTGCGTTGCGCCGATTCCTTCATGAACGCTCTATAATCGTGGCCACCCGTCGTCGCCCCAAGGACCAATCGCGGCCATGAGGTGTATCACAATTTTGCGGTGGCTTACGTTTTTCGACACCGACGCGGAAATTCTCTATTGACTGTTACGTCGAGGTCGACCATTGTTCGCGCCTCTCCGCGCATGATCATTGCGCCGATTGAGATCGGACGTTGGCCTAGAGCCCCCTTTCCGCGAGACCGTTGTGAGCGATCAACGCCTAAAAGACGTAACCGATGGCTCTTACAAGCGTTGGCGGACCGGACAGAGGTGATGCCCGACGATCTCATCAAGGAAGCCGAGGATCGGTTTTCGCCAAGTGATATTACTTGGGCGATTTGGTATCTGAAGAGTGAAGGACGGATTCGTCTCACGCGCGACGACATGGTGGCCGCCGCTTAGGCCGCTACGGTGGCTGATCGCAATGCGCGAACCATCCGCCCCCCTCCGGCCCGACTCGCAGCGACCTAATCCCGGACACGCGGACCGCTGGTCAAAAGGACCGCGATCGGATCCTTTATACTTCCTCATATCGCCGCCTTGCTGGCGTCACGCAAGTCGTCGGAGCCATCGAAGGCCACGTCTTTCACAATCGCCTAACTCATACCGGAGAGGTCGCGCAGATTTCGCGTCGCCTAGCCGAGCGTTTTGCTAGTGAATATGCTCAGCAGCTGAAGGCCCGTGACCTCGTCATCGATCCCGAGGTCGCCGAAGCCGCCGGGTTAGCTCATGACCTTGGGCATCCGCCGTTCGGACATGTCGCGGAGGACGAGTGAAACGCCTTCTACGGCGGCCTGCGGCGGCTACGAGGGAAACGCCCAGTCATTCCGCATTCTCACCAAGCTGGCCTACGTCATCGCCCCCGCTACCAGGGTCTGAACCTCACCCGCGCGACGCTGAACGCCGTGTTGAAGTATCCGTGGCACGAGCGGGATGGCGATTCCAAGAAACCAAACAAATTTGGCGCCTACCGTACCGAACGGGCTGACTTTGATTTTGCCCGCGATGGTTATCCTATGCGGGTGCTCTCCCTCGAGGCGCAGATCATGGACCACGCCGATGCTGTGGCGTATAGCGTCCATGATTTAGATGATTTTTACCGTGCCGGACTAATACCTCTTCAGGAAATTGTCCAAGCGCTACCGGACCATCTGCAGAGTTTCAAGGAGACCGGTGTCGTCGGCGAAGACCTCATCAAGGAGCACTACAAGGAGTTGTCCCGCTGGTTTAGGACACGCTTCAATCGAGGTCGCTACGTAGGGGACAGAGTTCAACGCGCCGCGTTGCGCGAGTTGACCGCTGACCTGATTCACGATTTCGTCATGGAGGCAGACCTGGACATGACAGCCTCGTGGCCGCGTCTCAGGATTCCTCCCTTAAGAACGGTCGAGATTGAGTTTCTTCAGCACCTGGTTTGGCGTTACGTGATTGACAGCTCTCGACTCGCGAGCCAGCAATACGGCCAGCGTCGGATTGTACGAACACTCTTCGAGACGTACACCAAGGCGATCAATGACCCCAGGAATTCGGAGCGGCTGGTGCCGGGTGCATTCCGAGAGGAGTTGACGAAGCTCAACGACGGACCGGAGGACGGTGCGCCACACAGAGAGGCCCGCGTTGCACGTCTGGCCGCGGATATCGTCGCGGCTCTACAGATGCGCAGGCTGTGCGACTCTGTAGGCGCCTGACCGGGATTGAGCCCGGTTCGGTGACTGAGCTAGTCGATGGGTGAGCTGACTTGTATTTGGGGGCCGCGGCAACGCTTCGTGCCGCGAGCGCGCATCTCCGAGCCATGTGAGCAGGCTGGCCGCGTTCAACCGCCGAGGAAGTCAGTAAGCCGGGCAGCAATGGCCCGCCGCCGCTCAGCGAGAAAGGCCTTATAGCTGGGCAGTTCCAACAGCCCAGCCCTCGTCGGAATGCACTGCGCCTCGAACGCCGCCGGCCCGGCTTCTCGATCATCGCTGGGAAGTACTTGCGTGGCTTGTCGCTGATTGCGCGGTTCGTCTTGCCGCCGATGAAGCGAGGTTCGCGATGTCGTCGGCCTCGCGCGCCGTGTGCAGCCTTGAGCACGGCCTTCGGGAAGATGTGGTGGAACTGGAGCTTGTGCTGGCGCCGGAGTGGTCGAGCGCGATCGCGAGCTTCGACCGCCAGTCCTTCGCCCCGCGTCCCGGAACGCCAGGAACATGGTCTTGAAGAGCGCGCTCCGCTGATTGCGGCCTTCCAGTTCCTCCGGCGCGATGTCCAGCCGGCCCACCTGCTGCCGCAGGCGGTCGATCAGCTCCTGTGCGCCGCCGCCGTCGCGAAGCGTGGCGAGGTCCTGGTCGAGAAGCGTCTCGCTCGAGCCGCGCGAGTAGCGCCCCTTGGCATTGGCGACGAGGACCCAGTACCGCAGCCGCTCCGACTCCTCCGGCGACGAGCTGGTAGTCACGCTTGTGGCCGTAGTAGCCGAGCGTGACCAGCATGAACGGCGATGACAGCAAGCGCCGGGCTGTCGATGCCGGCATTGCTTTTCAGGAAGTTGAGCGCGAACTCCATGCCCGCGGCAGCTGTCCTTCCAGCCTGCTGGAGCGCTTCGACGCGAAGGCTGCCGACGGTGAGGAATCGCGACTGCCCGGTGGCGAAGGCGACGAGGTTCTTGAGGTGCAGGCCGAGGTCGAGGTCGAAGCCGGCTTTCGCGCACTGCTGCTGGAACGCCTCGAAGGTCTTGAGCGAGTTGCGCCACTTGGCCGTGATCTGCGCGAGCGCCAGGTCGGAGCTGCGCAGCTTGGCGCCCGAGCGAGTTGACGCGGACGAAGATCTCGGTGACCTCGTCGTAGGAGAGCTTCGCTCCAGCACGTCCATCCGGTAGATGTATTTGCGGATGCCGCGCAGCCGCGCCAGCCGCTGGCTGTACTTCTCGTAGCTGCGGGTCGTCGAAGCCTGCTCACCCCGGCGCGCTTGAGAAACGGCGCGTCGCTGTCGGTCTTGAAGACTTCGGTGACCTTGACCCATTGCGGCAGCTGCTCCAGCTTCTGCGTCGCGACGACGAAGGTCATCCGGTCGAAGCGCTTCTGCAGCTCGTCCTCGCTCGAGTCCGCCTCGTCGTCCGTCGAGTCGTCATCGTCCTCGTCGTCGCCGCCGTCCTCGTCCACCTCGGTCACCACGGCGAGCTGGTCGGGATGGTCGAGGTTGAAGAGCAGCTCGATCGGCCTCTTGCGTCCGCGCACCTTGACGGGCTCGCCGCGGATGACGGCCGAGAGCGAGGTCAGGCGCTGCTGGCCATCGAGCAGGAGGCGCGTGCTCTGGTAGGGGTTCGTCTGCTGGTCGACGGCCATAGTCCTGCAGCGGCACGGCCTCGTCGGTCTCCCAGAGCAGGATCGCGCCCGAGGGATAGCCGCGATAGAGCGAGTCGAGCAGGTCGCGCACGCGGGTCGAGCGCCAGACGTAGCGGCGCTGCATCTCCGGGCAGGCGCAGCTCGCCGCGCTCGATCATGCCGACCAGCTCTTCGACGGTGGCTTCGGCCTTAGACATCGGTATCCCTCATTGAAGCGGCGGTAACCAGCGCTAGTCCAGCAGATGATCTCGGAGCAATAGCCTTTCGACTAGCCCATTGGGGTACGTAAACGCCATGTTAGACATGTCTCGAACTCGGCCCCAGCCGCGCCGATGATCGCCCGGTGATTTCGGGCATACAACAACGAGGTTCTTGCTGGTCACGCCCTCAAGGCCGTCGGGCGACCTGAGAAACCGCGTATCGGCGTACGGAACACCATATCGTGGCTTGAAGTCATTCGTGCACACCTGGCACTTGTGATCGTAGAGCGACTTCAACGCATCGGTCAACCAGGGATCAGCCAGGCGGCGGTCGTGTTCGCGCACCCGTGCAACGCGAGCCGGGAGAGCCGCGCGATCGTGTCGTAGTTCTTGATCGCGCGTAGAAGCGGCATCACGCCGGCGAAAGTCGTGAGCGACTCGGCTTTCGTTTGTCCCTTCAGGTACGGCTGAATGATTGAGGCGTCGCTCGGCTCGATAAATTGCGCATTGGTCTGGCCGCCGTAGTCTGACTCAGCGCCAGGCCCTCGAGACTAAACGGAATAGTGGGAATCGTCTCCGAGCACTCGAGGATGTACCGCCAGATTTTTCCCGCGTTTGGCCAATGCCTCCGGCTCTCATTGCCCGTCGGATCAGGACACGCCCCATCGAAGACGAGGGCAAACTCCACCCGGCGGTCCAGTCTGCCGAGACGCTCCGCATCCTGTTTGACGAGCTGCAGAAGCAAGATCTCTCCGTGCTCGAGCGGTGGATTCCTGGAGGGAATCCACCGCGAACAGCGCCGTTCGAATGCACTCCTCGATCTGCGTGAACTGGACATTGAGTCGGCGCATTCAATCGCTCCAGGAGATCACTTGCGCTGCCACAGGTTCTCCCTATGCCACGTGAGGTATGGAGCGTGTTCCGGGCGCAGCCCGGCGATGCGACGCTGTTGCTCGAGACCGAGGACCTCACGCTCCCGAATCGGTAGCTTCTCAGAGACGAGCACCAATCCATCGTCGGCAACGGAGATGAATCCCTGATCGAATGCGATGTCCAGGTGCGAAGCCAGCAGTAAGCCGTTGTGAACGTCGAGCCGCTCGCGATCGGTTGCCTCGCGCCAAGGCTTTGCGTGCGATGCACGCAGGAACAGCGGGATCGAGATGCCGGTAATTGCGCATCGACCACTCCAATACTGCATGAGCGCCTTGCGGTAGAGATCTTGGCCAACGCGCTGCCGGACCTCGACCGTGCGCTCGAGCGTGGACTGCGACAATGCCTTCTCGATTTCCTCATCGATGACGGCAGTGTATTGATGCAGTACCTGATCGGGGAGGATCCGCCCGAGGACGACAAGCCGTCGAAGAAGCTCGCTGGCGGATATGCGGCTGGGACAGCGCCACGTGGACGCGGCTCCGGCGGGTCGTTCGCCGGTCCACACTTCAACGGCGTAGATGGTTCCGACCTCCGACGCCACGCGTTCGGGCGCAGCCGCGACGATGAAAGCGTCGTTGGTTTCGGTGAGCCAGACTGTGGTGAGGTTGCCCGAGGAGTTGAATCGGAGCCAGTTACCGTTGAGGTCTGGGCCGATGTCAAACCCTGCATCGACTGCCGCCATCCGGAGCAGCGTTGTGTCCCGGGCCAAGGGCATCAGCCGATTCCGATCAGTCGATCCCATGCTTCGAGAACGAGGCGCCGAGTGCGGTATTCACCAAACTGGCGGACCTCGATCTCCTTCAGAACGCGGAATGTCTCGCTGGGGTAGGTCTCGTCATACCGCTCATGCGGATCAAGCACAAACCGCAGGTCGTCTCGATTGAGGCCAAACTCGTGCGCAACCAAAGCATCCAGCTCGGCGCGAACAGTAGCTCGGTCATGCGAATGAATCAGGTGGCATGGTCGACCGCGGAGGTCCTTGGCGAAGCATGAGTCCTCCGCAGAGGGAAGCAGAGCACGCACCCGAGGCGCGCAATCATCCACAAACGATTCACGCAATTGATCTGGGCCGGGAACCGGAACCTGCTTAACGAGGAAGTAGCTGAGGTGTGACCCTCCGGCCTTCTGGCGCGCGACATAGTCGAGGGTCAACGAATTCAAAATGGCGAGAAGCGTGGCGATCTTTGTCGGTTCGCATGAGGCCTCGGCGAAGAGCAGAGAGATGGTATGGCCGACGCCGACCCGCGGAATCAACGACGCAATCATTGTCCGCTCGTTCGTCGCGTTGGTGATGTCTCGCCAACCGAGTAGCCAGGGGCGATCCCAGCCTCTATCACGAAGGCGAGCCTCGACTTCATCGTGCGATACCCAGTAGCGCGGTCGTACCCGGAAGTTCGGGTCACCCTTCTCCTGCTCCGTGACGTCCCTAATAGCCTCTTCTCGTGTGCCGGTGTACGTGGCGAAGCGACTATCAAACTGATGGATCATCTTAGCCTCGTAGAGCGGCACGAGGCCCTGGCCAGGCAGGGTTGAGAAGAGCTCCGAGTCACTCGTCATGTTGAATAGTCCCTGACTAAAATGAGCTTCCAGGGGTTTCCATTCTCTCGACTCTCATCCCAAAGCACTGGTACGTTTCTGTAAATCTTCGCTGTTAGCTCCGCGTCTTCCTTTGATCGAAAGACAGGCGCCGTCCTGGTGTTCGGGTTAAGCCGTTGCAGGTCGGCCGGCGTAAGCGTGAAACGCCGTCGTTCGTCGTAGCGCTGCTCGGGACTCGTGAGGAAAAATGTGAACACGGGCTCCGCAGCTTGGCCGATCGTGAGGAGGCAGAACTTGTAGCGCTGGTGTCCGATGTCCGGAAACAGTCCTGGACCAGTGCGGAAGTCCAGCAGACTAACCAAGCGTCCGTTAGCAAGGGCGGCGAACAACTCCTTCGTTGAGTCATCAGTCGCAATCCCCGTCGGAACAATGAATCCAGCACGGCCGGATGCGTGAGTTATGTGGAAAGTGGTTTCCGCAAATAGTGCGTAGAGGTTCACGATTCCCGTTCCCGTGAGCGGGAAGCGTCCGGCATTGTGTGCGAACACGCTGATCGCATCCGATCGCTGACTCGCTTCGACGTACGCCGAGTAGAGGCTGCGACTAGGTGTCCCAGCTGGCTCCGCTGCCAGAGCATCGATCAACTGCAAGCGTGCGCGCGCCATTCGGCGCGTTGGCAATGCTTGGAGCACGATCGCCGAAAAACTCCCTGTCATTCAGCGTCACCTTGTCCCACGGTGTGATTGCCAAGGACACAGTCGAATCCGCCCCGCGCCATTACCGGTGCGAAAGCCACAGACCAGTGTAGAGATGGTGTTTCGCGTGCGATCTTTGACACTGTTCCGACCATCACTGGTGGGGGTTCGACGCCCATCGCTAGATCACGCAATGTGCCGGTCGTCGGGATCGCCGCTCTGGTTGCAGCCGTCTTTCGAAGCACGAACGCGGCGACAAACGCGTCCTGCGCGAAACGCGAGCGGTTTTCGTCGGAGCTGAGAATGGCGCGAAAGTGCGTGCTCTTTTGCCGCCACTTCATCGAGCAGCCGTCCGGCATCGCTCCACCACCGCCAAGCGGCGCGCCCATTCGTCCGTTGTGAATGACAGCGCAAACTGGCCGGCCGCGTGGTCGCGCTCGAGCCCTTTGCGCGCCTTCGCGTTCTGCTTCCTCAACTCCTTCGCGACATCCTTGTCATCGCCCGTGAGGGCAGAGAACGCTCCCCAGGAATGCCCGCCTCGAGCAGCGCGGGATCCGTGACGCCAAGGATCGCGTCGCCATGAACGAGGTGGTGATCGAGAAACGCAAGCGGCCGCCCGGGATCGATCGCCTCCAGCCACAGCGCAATCCGGGCGAGTTCGATGGCCATCGCGTTCTTGTCTACCCCATAGATGCAGTGTGTGATGACGTCGCGAAGCGCCCCTCGGTACGAGGCGGGCGATGGCGTGCCTTCACTTCGAAGGCGAGCCAACCGCGAAGCGAGCCGCCGAGAAGCGCCTAGCAGAAAGTGGCCGCTTCCGCACGCGGGATCGAGCACGGCGAGCGACAGAATGGCGCGCTCGGGATCGGCCGTCGATTCGGCCCGCTGCGCGACCGGCTCCAATGCGCTGTCGAGCAGTGCCTGCACCAACGAGTCGGGAGTGTAGTAGCTGCCCGTCAGCTTGCGCGCGTGCCCCCGGGCTGGACCCACGCTGTCCTCGCCAGGGAGCGCATCACCGACAAACCCAAAATGCCTCGCGTCGTCGCGGACGACCGGCACCAGCTCTAGTAGCGACTCGTACACACTGCCCAACTCCTCCGTCCCCATGTCACGCCAGTTGACACGCACGAGTGTGTCCCGCTGCTCGAGCCACGAGAGCCGGTGAGACGGCCGCGAGCAGGAATCCGTTTGCGACACTCGCCGAGTCGAGGTCCGGGGTCTGATGCCCGGCGAATAGCCCGCCCAGCGCGGGGAGAGCCAAGCCTGGCTCGCCGCGCGCACACGCGCGCAAGACAAGGGACAAGGCAACCCACACATCCTCATGCCGGTCATAGGCGCGCCGCCGCACAGCGCGCTCCCGAAGCCGGCCGAGCGAATACCCATCTCGGTAGAGATCGCGCGCCGCCGCGCCGCTGTCTTCCGGGTGCAAGAGACCCCGCTCCTCGGCGACAAGGAGGAAGATGAGGCGATAGACGAGTCTCAGAAGCTGCTGGTGGTATCCGGACGGATTGAGCGATCCAGA
Source organism: uncultured Gemmatimonadaceae bacterium (assembly GCA_963846925.1). Classification (GTDB taxonomy): domain Bacteria; phylum Gemmatimonadota; class Gemmatimonadetes; order Gemmatimonadales; family Gemmatimonadaceae; genus JAQBQB01. The sequence goes on from CAWJXW010000011.1 coordinate 308,160, forward strand.
CTGAAGTTTGTAGCGCAACGCAGAATTCGTCGGATGTTGGATAAACCCATTTCCGAAACTCCGGACTGCCGACTCGACCCCATCGCGAAGCCGATCACGCGCCGCCGTACCCGCTGCGGCTGACGACGCGCGCCACTGTTCAAGGATGCACTCGTGCGCCGGAATCCTCGGCGCGCCAAAGCGAGTCTCGTGCAGTAGCAGCCACAGGACAGAGAAATCCGCGAACCGTCCTCGCGCATGATGCGCGAGGTCCGCCTCGATCCACGACGGGCGCGTGAGCGACGCGTTGTCACGAGTAAGACGTAGCGAGAGGCCGTTCGTGGTGATGCCCCAGAGCGCCGCCTCGCTTGCGTTCAGATACTCCTGGAGGAGCCCGAAGGCCAGTGACGCTTCTGGCCATCGCCGAAATTCACCAGTGGCTTGTCGAGATCCGCCGTCGTCGACCCGAATATCACCGGCACGGTGCCATCGAGCGCACGCGGAGACCGGAAAGGCCCGGTCATCGATGATCGACGACGCCGGCGCCGTCGTGAGCCGACGCCCAACCGAAGGCCTCGCATAACACAGCGGTCATCGCAAGCGCGGCGCTTCCACCGCTCGCGATCGCCGCCTCGACGTCGTTCCAGTGCGCCATCGCGATGCGCCATGCACGTCCGACCTCGCCCCGGGACCCTGGACGCCACGCGGTACGTGATAATCACTGGCGGCCTGACGCGGTGCCTTTAGATCAGCGATCGCAACGAGGAAATCAGGCGTCAGCAGGCCTCCCTCGACGACAATCGCGTCGAATCCTAACTGCGCTCGCCGTCGTGTCATCGCGTCGCCGGCAATAGAACCCACGCGCCGATCACGTCCACAGGCTGCACCGCTCGGATCTCGTACCGTCCACGGGCACTGGCGGCATCGCGCACGCGACGATGATCCTCGAGGAGCTGTTCAGCACGACGGCTGGCAATGACGGAGAGCGCTGACGCAATGGCATCACGCTCCTGCTCGAGCCACTCCAGTTGCGCACGGCGCGGACCGGCGCCGAGTGTTGCGGTGGCGGGGCTGAGAAGGAGTGCGGATGCTTCGCTTTCGGTGAGCGGCTCGCTCGATCCGGCGACGAGCGCCACGGGTAGCGCTTCCTCAACCATCGCCACGCGGCGGCGATTTCCACGAATTGTCGTGAGCTCATGACGCAGCCGGGCGAGCACAAGAATCGTCCTGCGACTGACGCTCGCGGCAGGCCACGCACCGGTGCGACCCAACACCGATGCATCGGAGTGCGACCCGTCCGCATCAAGCGTGCGTTCGAGCAGCGCGTCGGCGAGCGTAGCGACGAGCGGATGCGCGCGCACAATGGAGGGGTGCGCCCTGCCGGCTTCTCCCAGGGTCGCACTAGAGGTTCGCCGCCTCGAGCCCAGCGGCGGCAAGCCGCTCGCGAATGAACGGCGGAAACGCGAGGGCGACTTCCATGACCCTTCTCGGCGCGGGGTCCGGGCGACCGAGAGCGGGCAGGCGCGGTCGACGAAGCGCTGGAGCTCCGCCGGACACCCAGAGCCGCCGCGATGTAGGCATTCGGGCAACACGTCCGGGCCTCAGCCGGCGCTGCGCGAATTTGTCGCGGCTCGGCTCGCCGCGCCTCGGCGTCGGGCCACGCAAGCTCTATGGCATTCGTTCATCCGTGACGGGGAGGAGATCGTGCGAGGTGACCTATCTCGACCACGGCCGCGGAGGAGGACCGCCTTGAGCAGCGCCTGGGTGAGGCGGTGCTCCTCGTCGGGCAGCGGCACGGGACGCCGAGCCGTGCCGGATCCTTCGCCTTGCGTAGGATGACCTCGAGCACAGCGCCGTCGACGGGGTTGTTCGCGCCATAGAGCAGCGCGCGCGACCGTCCGGGCGCTTCTGCCCAAAGCGGTCGACGCGCCCCTCGCGCTGTTCGTGACGGGTCGGGTTCCAGGAAAGGTCGTAGTGAACGACCGCGTTGAACCTCCTGAAGATTCACCCCCTCTGACAGGCAGTCGGTCGCGACGAGCAAACGTCGCTCGTGGTCCCCGCCCGCTCAACCTCTCGCGGCGCCGTCCGCCGGCAGTTCACGAGTCACCACGGCGATCTCGTGTGTCGGGAATCTCTGACGGGCCGATCCGCCACGTAGTGGGCCGTCGCGATGTATGACAGAAAACAATGGGTGAGAACCCGTCGTCGAGCAGTCGGTGATGTGCTCGAGAAGCTTCGGAGCTTGGGGTCGTTCCCATCGCCGGCAAGCGATTCGGCGATGCGAGCAATGCCCTCACTTCCTGAGCGCCGGTGTCGGCGGCTGGCTCGGGTCGCTCAGGCGCGTCGCCTTCGTCGGTCGCGCCTTCGAAAAGTTGCGCCGCCAGCTGCTCAAGCGCCGGATCGTCACCGCCAGTAAACGCGTTTGAAGCGCACGCGCCGCGGCGGCTGGCGAAGATGAACGCATCGGAACAGAGCGCGTGCCCCGAAAATGCGAAGCGCCGTTCCGTGCGCCGCCCTCAACGCGAGCAGTGACCCCCTCGCAGTAGGTCAACACGGATTCGAGAAACTGCTCCCACGCCCATAAAGGCGATACTGGAGGTCGATTGTTTCCCGCCGCGGGAACAGCGTCTCGTCGTGCCATTCGCGAATGTCGATGCGGCGGCGCTGCACCAGGTGCCCTGCAAGTCGATCGCGAAGCCAAAGCGATCGCATCGTCTGAGAGGCCCTTCAATCGCAGAAACGAGGATCGAGCAGGCCGAGCAAGCGAACGAAGGCGTCTCATCGCCGCTGTGCGGCGTCGCGGTAATAGCACCGCATGCCGATCTGCGTCGCTCACGAGCGTTTGACCAACTGATAACGTTGGTGGCGCCCAGCGTTACTAGTGGTGCAGGTATGGGCTTCGTCGACGATGAACGAATCGGGGCAGGCTGCGCGCGAAACTCGTCGCGGCGCTTCTCGCCTTGATGTAGTCGAGGCTGAAACGACTGTGAAGGGATAGGCATCGAACAACGCTGTAGCCAGCGGCAGCCCGCGCTCCAGTCGCGCGCGGTGCCCGAGGTCACCGGGCGGCGCCGATCGAAGCGCGCCTTCAGCTCTCCTACCCATTGCTCGACGAGGTGCGGCGGACAGAGCACCGCAAAAGCATGCCACTCGCCGCGGTCCATCGAGCTCGCGCGGCAATCAGCCAGGCTTCGATCGTCTTGCCGAGCCGACTCATCCGCGATCAGCAGGCGCGGCACCGGTCTCATGCGAAGAGCGCCATCATGCAGGGGCACGAGCTGGTACGGCCGCGGTCGAGACGTCGAGCTGGCGCGGCGAGCGGAAAGGGGCCCGGCGCCGCGGCGCAACAAGAGTCGAGAGCGCATCGTGCATCAGCGCGAGCAGTGCCTGCTTTCGCCTGGACAGTTGCCGTGGCGTCGGCAGCGATCGGAAACGCGGCGGGCTCGATGTCTCGGCTCGAGGCCCAGATCCAGCATCGTCGCGTCCTCTCGCTGCCCGAGAGCGGCCGAAGACGCCAACAATGCGTCCGCGGGTCGCCGGCAGAGCAACCCATTCGCGTCCTCGGGCGCGAACCAGGTCCGGGGAGAAATCGTCCGTCATCGGCGTACGTCTCTCCCAGACTACGGGCAAGATCGCGTCGGTACGCCGGCAGCGACCGTTCTTCCGGTAACTCGAACAGCGTCCAGCCCTCGAGATCGCAGCTTCGCGCCTAGCGCGTACGCGTGGGTCCGGCAGAATGCACGCGGCGTACGAAGTGCGGCGCCACGGGGAACTATGTCCTGACTGCGAGAGTCAGAACGGGAGTGGCAACGCGAGCGGCCCGCGCGTTGAGGACCGCCCGCCCATCCTTCACAGCCGGCCGGCTGCCGGCCTGGTGGCTCAGTGGCCGGTGACCACCTGTCCGCGCGCCAAGCGATCAGCAGCTGCTTCGCGTCTGAATCCTTCGCGGTCGATCAACTCGTGATCGGGCTGGTTGAAGTACGAGAGCAGGCAGCGATAGCACCCGCGAACGCAGGCCTCCGTCGCGGCTGAGAGCGGATCAGCGTCGCGGACGTGGCGCGATCGCTTCATCGACCTTCTCGAAGTGCATCAGCCTCAGCGCCTCGCGCGCGACCGCCCGAGAGCCTGCGGCTCGTCGACACAACGTCTGAATACCCGGCCCCACCCTCCGTCGCTTCGTAGGCCAGCACCGCCCGGCGGTCGTCGCGGACCGGCAATGGCTCGCCGAGCAGTTCCCCTTCTTCCAGCTGGAAGACGACTTCGATGCCCCGCATGAAGCGCGTGCTGAACCGTCGCGATCGTCTCGGGGACATCGGCGTCGGCATCGCGACGAAACGGAAGAGCAGCGCATTCTTCTGGTCGCGCACGATACGGGACGATCCGCACTGGCTTGCACCCGCCGGGGGCTCGGATCTAGGATCGGTAGTCGTCGTCGTCCTGATCTCGGCCCCACCAGCCCGTCACCGGATTGATGTCGAAGCCATAGCATCCGTCTGATCCTTCCGTCGCCGCAGTCCGAGATTGATGCCGCGTGATTGTCGCCGCGGCGCCGTATTGCATGCGAGGATGTCACCCTCGTCATCGGCGGCCCTCACTCGTGCGAATGCTGCGCTCCGTCTCGCGGTCTGCCCATCGAAAGGTGGTGAGCAGATCGAAACCCTGGCGCTGCGCGCTCCTCGTCGTCGGCCGTGATCCGCTGCGTCGGACGAGTATCGACGTGTTCGATGCGAAGCAGGTGCTTGACGAGCATCGCGCCCGCCAAGGGCGTCGCCGCACGCGTGACATCCGTTTTGGTGCACCGCGAAATGAGCGGCGCCGCAGCTGCGCAGATCACGACCTCCTGTACCGGCAACTGACCGTCCCCCGGGCGTCCCCTCCCGGCGCCGCCGAGTCGGACTTTCACGACGCGATAGGCGCGCCCCTCGTGGTAGAGAAGGCTCGCGGTCCGAACTCCGAGAGGGCAAGGAAGCGTGGGCGCTGCACGTACGATGCGTCCTTGTCGCGCTCTCCGGGAATGCAGGCGAGCATGGCAACCGCGGGAAGTTGTAGCCGGGCAGGAAGCCTCGGTCGCGAGATAGCGATAGAGGTAGAAGTCGCGAGCCGACTGCTCTGCTCCCTCACGAAGAGCGATGAGCAGGTCGGTGGCCACGTTCTGATCGCGCTTTGCGTGTCGTGTGTTTCTCGTGGCTGCGTATGGTCGTCGAGCAATCGCACGCGCGCTGATCGCGTTGATGCAGTGCGCTGCGATACAGTCGACGCCAGCGATCGAATGCCGCGGTCGAATGCGGAACCGATGTGCGGCGACCTGGCGCAGCGAATGCGTGGGCCCGCGTGAACCACGGCGCGCGCTCGGCGTAGTTCCGCTGCGAGCATTCCTAGCACACTGCGCTCGACCCGCGCGCTGGCCTCATCCGCCGCCGCAGTGGTCCCAGGCCCGCTCGACTATCTCCGGACGAGCGGCTGCGTCCCCTCTGCGCTCAGGTCGAGCACTTCAGCGATCCTGTCGGCAGCGCGTGTCCCGATGCGGCGAGCCAGACCGCCTGCAGATGGCTCTCGACCAGGTCGCGGTTCGCGAGATCGAGCAGCGGCGCGCGGACTTCGCCGTGCACCATTCGCGCTGGCGGCCGGAAGAAGTACTGGTCGTGCGGGCTCTGCGCCGCGCAATAGGTCACCACGAGCGCCGCCATTCCGCTGCGGCCGGCGCGGCCGCTGCGCTGCGCGTAGTTCGCCGGCGTCGGCGGCACGTTGCGCAGGTAGACGGCGTTCAGCGCCGAGATGTCGACGCCGAGCTCCATCGTCGGCGAGCAGAACAGCACTGGCAGGAACGTTGTCGCCTCGCCCTCGGCACGTCGCTTCTCGGTCTCGCGCGAGCTCCTCGCTGCTCCTTGCGCCGAAGCGGAAGCGCTTCTCCCGCATTTCCGCCGACATCCTGTCGACCTGCGCCGTGTGCTCGCGGGCTTCGAACCCGAACAGCGGTGATCCGGCGCCGCGCGAGCTGCGCCGCGAGGGTCGGTAGAAGTCACGAAAGAACGGGTTCGCGCGCGCGTCGATCGGCCATCCGCCGCGACGTAGCGAACCGCATCGGCCGCGAGTCGCCAGCCCGGCGATCGCCGAAGGGCGTCTGTCCTCCTTCGACGACGAGGCCATGACGGCGGAGCAACTCCAGCAGCGCGTCGATGAGCGTTGTCGTAGACTTGCTTCGGTCGGCGTCCAGCCGCGCTGTCGCCCCAGAGTCGATGCCTTCCGAGCTTCGCGCCCGAGCGTCGTCTGCAGAGCCGCCGCGCACGACAGACGGTCGTCGTCGCGCGGCATTCCTGTTCGTCGGGCGCGCGACCATCATCCACGCGGCACGCGCGGCTTCTCGTCCCGCCGATAGCCCAACCAGGGCTCGCAGAAGCGCTTGGCTGCGACTCTGCAGCTGCTCGAACTCGGCGCGCTCGAGAACCTCGGCGCGTGACCGCCGATCCCTTGCGCAGGTGATCCAGGAGCACGGTCGAGACGCCTCGCCGCCGCGTGGCCGGCGACGCGCCGCGCAGCGTCGCCGGCGCGCTCCGCCATCGCCGCGTCATCGTTGACCAGCTCGTCGAGCCGAGATACTCGACGCGCACGAGGCCCGAGCTGCTCGAGGTTCGGGTTCGTGTAGCGCCAGCCGCGCCGTCTGGTCGAACCACACGCGATACGCGAGCACCCGCGCGCAGCACCGCGCTCGGCCTCTTCGACGCGCCTGGCCCGACGTCGGGCTCGAGCATCCAGCTCGCGGTGCGAATCGCGCGCAGTACTCGCGGGCACTGGCCGATCGAAGCCAAGCGCGCTGCTGCAACGCGACGCCCGAATCTCGTCGGCCGAGGCCCCTCGCCCCGCCGCTCGACCGCGGCGAGGATCGCGCCGCGCAGCAGAGCGACGAAGAGGAAATCGTTGAAGTGGCCGGCCTGCAGCGCGGCGTCCTGGCGGTTGTCGGTGAAGCCGAGCAGCTTGCGCTGTGTCGGCGGCCAGCTCCCGACTCGCCGTGCATCCAGCGCAGCGCGCTCGACGACGAGCACGGTCGTCGCCGAGCTGCGGCCTTCGGCCGAGAGCGACGCGAGCGTGTGATGTCCGTGCCTGGGCTCGCCGTGCTGTCGCCGCAGCGCAGGCAGAAGCGAAACTTGCCGGGCATGAACCAGGCTCGGCGCCCGCGTGCCCGACCGCTCCGTCGGCGTCGACCGCGACTCTCGCGGCGCGTCGCGCCGATAGTTGGCCTTAGCCGCGGCTTGCCGCTCGCGTCGATACTCGAGCCAGTCTCCGGGATAGTCCTCGTCGCGTCGGCGAACGTGAAGTCGGATCGTCGCTCGCGGCTCGAGCGTGAGGAACCCGAGACTCTCGCCGGTCGCTCGTCCTCGCCGTGTCGTCGTCGTCGTCGACGTCGCGCGGGCGCGTCGTCGATCTGCGCGGCAGGAACGTCCGCCTGTCGTCGATGACGAAGCGACCGGGTGGTACTCGTGCCCGCAGTCGCGGCAGAAGTGCGACCGGGTAGAGGCGCTTCTCGGGCTCGCCGGGCAGGAACTGCTGCCCTCGACCGTGACCGTGCGCTGCCCGGCGGCTCGAGCGTCGCGAAACGCGTGCCCGGCGCCGGAGATGAACTGGTGCAGCTTGAAGGCGAAGAACTGCGTCGGTCGCCGGCGCTCGCCGCGCGTGCGACTCCTGCTGGGCAGGCTCGATCAGGAGCAGAGCTGCGGAGCGCCTGCCGGCAGCGCGTCTCGCGCGGTCAGGCTCGTGCGCCGCAGAGCGCGTCGACCGCCTCGTCAGCGTGCAGCGGCTCGCGCGCGAACCCAGCGCTGCTCGACGTCCTGACCATGACGCCGAGCGCGTCTCGACCCAGATGGCCAGCGGGTGCTGACGCAAGCTCGCGTCATCGGATAGCGTCGGCGGAGAGTCCGCGTCGATCGCGCGCCGCGAGCCGCGTGCGACCGGTCGCGGCGCGTCTCGCGAGGTCGGTACCCGCTCGAGCGTCTCGACGATGACGTTGCTCTCCGGGATGTCGGTCGCGAAGAGCTTCGACGCCACCGCGCGACCACGCGGCTCTTGTCCTCGCAGCGTACCCTTCGCTCGCCATCGTGGCCGAGGTGCCGATGCACTGGAGCTCGCGGTCCGAGCCAGGCGCTCGCGCACGCGGCGCACGAGCAGCGCGACGTCGGCGCCCTGGCGGCCGCGGTAGGTGTGCAGCTCGTCGAGCACGAGGAAGCGCAGGCCCTGCGCAGTTGCCGATGACCTTGCGATCGAGCTCGTCCTGCCGCGTCATCAGGAGCTCGAGCATCATGAAGTTGGTGAGCAGGATGTCGGGCGGGTTGTCGGCGATGCGGCGCCGCTCCTCGGCGTCTTCCTGGCCCGTGTAGCGCGCGAACGTGACGGGCTGCTCGCCCGGCGACGTTCGCGACGAACTTGTCGAGCTCCTCGAGCTGGCTGTTGGCCAGCGCGTTCATCGGGTAGATGATGATCGCGCGCGTGCGCGCGCTGGCGCTCGCGCGCTTCTCGCGCGAGGACCGCGTCGACGATCGGGATGAAGAAGCAGAGCGACTTGCCCGAGCCCGTGCCGGTGGTGACGACGTAGCTCTCGCCCTGGCCCGCCAGGGCGATGGCTTGGCGCTGATGCAGCCAAGCCCAGGGACTCTCCACCCTCCCTGTGTCGTTTCGTCGCCGACTCTGAAAAACACGACCGGTCTCGGGATGTAGAACGCCGGCGCCGACTAGGTCGTCTACGGTTTCACTACCTTCGAATCGTGGGATTGAGCTGAACAAGGGGATCGGGCCAAAATCGGCCGCTCCGATACTCGGCGTCGACCTGTTCTCGGATGTCGGCGGCTAGATAGTCGTGAGTCCAATCGAGCGAACCGTTCGTACCGGCTACAAGCGTGGCTCGAAGATCAAAGACATCCATAGGCGTTCGCCGGGAACCTCGAAGTCACCCACCGTGGATCGAAAGAGGGGATCACAATAAATGACACAGTGCGCGTCTGAGTTGAAGACAACACTGCGTTGATAACCCCGCCTCATACGGGCGCGCATGAGACGAGGCAAACCGGCTAGGTTCGGCCGGCGGGATTGAATCTGACGGTTCCCCCGGCAACTGGGCTAGGGCACAGGGGAGACCCGAAGACGCGACTGCTCAATGAGGACAGGCCGCGCCGGGCCGAAGATCAGACGGATCGCACGCGCGGCGGATCGGCCAATCAGGTTGGCCGTCTTGGCCAGTTTGCCGACTCGTTTTGACAATGGATCGGCGCGCACCACCAGGGCCGGCAAACTCCTTCGCTCGACAGTTCGGCGATCGGAGGCTTCCCTTGGCGGCGTCGCCGCCTGGGCGAGGTGCCGAGTTCTGGCCGAGGGCTAAGCGTGTGCAACCCGCCCCGGATGATGTCTACCGGTGGCACACTATCCCGCGAACACGATGGTCTCCCACGCCGAGCCTCATGCTCACAACGTGCCTGCCCCTGCGAGAGCTGGCGCGACTGGCGTCCTGACCGTGGGGCAGTGCATCCACGATCACGTTGGCGTACGTTGGGCGTGGACTGGAACCCGGCCCAGCTCCCCCGTCGCGTGGCCGAGGCTTTCATCTTGGTGGTGGCCTGTCGCGATCCGTCAATGTTAAGAACGGCCCTAAGGTAGAGGTGAGCCGCTTAAAAGCCGTATTTACTCTGTCGGAGCTTGAATGCCTCTACGCCGCCCTCCATCACCTCCGCTATCTCGCGGTTGATGTCGGGGACGTCGATTGCGCCAGCCAACTTGATCTGTCCCCGACTCGGTGGCGCTGGTTCGGTAATCACAGCATATAACGAGTTCTGCGTCGCCGTTCACAACGAGATTGGCATTGTGGCTGGTAAAGATGACCTGTCGGTGGCTCTTTGCTTGCCACAGCTTCTCGATGATCTCGTTGATGATCTTCATATTGAGATCATCCTCTGGTTGATCATGATAGTGTGGTCCACTTGCAAGAGAAGTATCGAAAGAAGCGCGGTCGCCTGCTGTCCCGGAGATGCGATCTCAAACGGGATGAAGTCATCGGTGCGGACCTGATACTCGAAGATCGGCAGGTCCTTGAGATCAAACAGCAACAGGCCAAGCCACATCGGTGGTTCGAGGTGTCGGGCCAGCGCTACCTTCTCCTTTTGCGTAAAGCCAGCAGCGTCCAGGCGCGGCACAGCGGGCAGCCGCGTTGTCGCATCATCATCGACGCGCAGCCACGCAAGCTCCAAGAGCTCGTCGAGAATCGCGTGCCACGTATCGAGAAGGGTCCTTGGAGGTTTCAATCTGCTCAACGAGATTCTCGACTCGTTCGCCTCTCGTCTTGTTCCCTTGGCAAGCTGTTTGAGCCGCTCGGAAAGCGGGGCGAGATCTGTGGCGCGATGGAGAACCGCTCGCAGTCTGGACTGTGCCGCTACGGCGGTCAATTCTCTGACACTGCCTTTCGAGCAGGTCCGCTCTCGTTCGATGGGCCAATTTCCAATCTGCGCGTAGCGCATTGAAATCGCTTGCGGGGTCGCCGAGTCGGGCCAATTGCTGTGCCTTGTCATCAGTGGCCTGATTGATCTCAGCGAGTCGGGACTCCAGCGTCTGGATCTGTACGAGCGTGGCCTCGTGAGCGGCCGCGCGCGACTTGGCCTGGTCGTACTCGGCTCTGTGAGCGTCTCGCTTGCCTTTCCACTCATCGAGCTCGGCCAAATACCGGGCCAAGGCTCTTTCGGATATAGGTTCCGTGAAAGCGCCCCGGAGCGTCTCGATCCCCTCGCGCACCGTGGACATCCATTGGGCCAATAAGGTGTGTGCAGTCGCCAAATGATCGTCGGTCTCGTGAGGTGCGCTTTTCTATTGGCGCCGGCAGTCGCTGAAACTCCAATGCAACGGTTGCGAGCGCGTCCTTGGCGGCTCTAGCGTCGCGCTCCAGTGCCTGAACGACCCGTTGGTCGGCCTCGTAGATGGAGTGCCTGTCGATAATCGCGCGGTCATCCGCGGAGAGACCCTTGAGCGACGCACTGAGGTGTTTGCCCTGTTCGTTGAGCGACTGGCGCTCAATGTCGTGGGCAGCAGCCTCGACTGAGAGCTTGCGGTGTCGAATCACACGATCGAACGCCGCGCGTAAATCGGCTGAAAGGCCGGCGATCTGTGCTTCCAGCTTATCCAGCTCCGTCTGAATCGGTGCATGAACAAACCGACGAAGTTCGTCCAGGCGCGCGCCGACGGCGCTAAGCTGCTTCTGGCTGTAAGCTCGAATCGGTAGAAGGTCGCGAACGTTCTGCTCAGTGCAGCTGTGGAAACCGGCGTCGCCAATTTGGAGCGTGAGTTCGCCGGACGCCTTCCGGCGGACAACGTGCTGAACACCGTTCAGAAGGAACCAGACGTCCACAACGGCCTCGATGGGCAGTAGTGTCCCCTCGATTAGTGTCATGCGACGCCGTTGGAAGTCCGCGATATCGCCGTCTCCAACTTCTGACCCGGCCGGCGGTTGGTCGCACAGCGCCCAGCGGATGTACTCCAGAATGGTGGACTTGCCGGTGCCCCTTCCTCCAATAACGGCGTTGTACTGCGGATTGAAGTCCAGCGCTAACGGGCCCAGGAACTTACTGTTGGACACCTCGAGTCGGGTTATTTGGATCGAGGGAAGCCCAGGTTCGGAATGGGAAATCCGCGAATGCCGTCCGAGACAGGCCTGGCGAAGTGCTTCCGCGTGGTCGCGCCCATTTCACCCAGGTGACGTGGGCGCCGAGCTTTCCGAAGTCGCGCGAGCGATTGTCGGATGTCTGGAAAATGGCGATGGCCTTGTTGCCCCACTCCTTGGCCAGGCCGTTAACAATCTTGTGATTGCCGGTCCCGTGCTGCGTGATGTCGCCGTCCACGTAGCCGCCAACGCAGGGCATGCTCTTGTACTGCGCAGCCATACCCTTTCTGAGCATCGAAAAATCTCCGTTCTCGCCGACGTGCGGGAGAACAATGAACTTGCCTCGCAGGAACTCTTTCTTGTTCAGTTCGACGTATAAGTCCTCGAGTGTCTTGATGTGCTCAATTCGGATAATAGGTGCGTGCTTGGCCGCGTCATCAGGGGTGGCAACAATGCTTAGAGTCTGAACAACCTGCGGGAGTAGGGCGACGGGAAAGTCAGCGTCGAGGAGCAGCAGCGCCTGGCAGGGTACGGCAAGCGTCAACTCCATTCCGGGAAGACAACGAGCTGATCCTGGACTGAAAGCGGCTTACCTGCTTCATCGGTTTCGCTAAGTGCCGCCTCTCGGATATGTCGGAGGAACGCGAGGTCATGGTGATCTGTAATTGCGATCGCCTGCAACCCCTTGGCCCGGCAGGCAGCCAAAAACTCCTGAGCGTATTGCCGACGCTCCTCCTCGGAGACTGCATCAGCACCACTCCAATTCGCATCACGTGGCGTGTGTACTTGTAGGTCAGACTTGTAGAAATGGGCGCCAGCGTCCATGAGTCCTCGGAATGGCGTAAGTGCGGACTTCTAGATCGGACTGTCGACTTCCCGATTGACGATGAGGTCGATGTACCGAGCAATCCCCCATCACTCTTGTCAACAGCCGGTCATTGCGGAGCGGCGCCGGAATACTGCACGATGGACGAGCGGATCGTTCGGGCGGCTTCGCGGCGCCCGTGACGCCGCGAGGATTCGGAGGCTGCCCAGCGGCGAAAAGCCGGGCGAGATCTCCCGCGCTCCCCTTGTGCGCTTTTGACGGACGCGAAAGGGTGTGAGTTTGGCGTCAGTTTCTACCGGCGGGGCAATTTTCCACGTAAGAGGGTATGGCGCCGATGCCCGGTTTTCTCTCTGAATCGCAAATCGTTGTGAGTGTAGTGGTTGCAGAATGGACTCTGGATTGGGAGAGTCCTGATTCGATCCTGGGAGGCGCAACTCTAAGCGAGACAACCGCTTTTTTGTGGGCGAGATTTCAGCGCCCCGGCGCCTCGACTATCGTCGTCGCGTGCGTAAGCCGAGTCGCCGCAATCCAACGTCCGTCGGGCGAAACGGCCGGGTGCAAGAGAAGACCGCTCTCGTGGCTCAGCTGGCGCGGCGATCCGCCTCGAGAGGGAATCGAGAATAGTTGAGTGGAGCCATCGACGAGCGACGAATAGAAGAGCGTTCCGCCGTCAGGGGACCACGCGACTCCGCCAAATGTCATCTGCGGAAAATCGATCAGCTTCCGCGCTCCGCTGCCGTCGGGACGCATCCGCCAAAGCGAGTGCGGACTCCCGGGACCCTCGGCGTCGATGGCGATCTCGTCGCTCGTCGGCGACCAGGCTGCCCATGACACCGACTTCACGCCCGTCGGCAGGGGCACCTTCGCGACCCGGGCCGGGCGACCGGTCGCCGTGTCGAGCGTGATCATCCACAGGAGCGAGATGCCCGGCGTTCCCTTCCGGTCGTACGAGGCGAAAACGAGCCGCGTTCCGTCGCGTGACCACGACGGCGGGCCTGCCTCGAATCCGATGTTCGTCAGCCGAATGTCGGCCGTGTCGTGGGGTGGCCGGTTGGGACGCCGCAGCCAGATGTCATCCGACTCCTGAGCCTGATAGAACGCGATCGGCGCGACGGAGCGGTGCGAGTGGTACGCGATCCATTTTCCCGTCGGCGACCATTCCGGCTCGAAGTCTTCGCCGTAGTTGGCGATCAACGTCGCCGGCGGACCCGTCGGCTTCGCGCTCGCGTCTATGTCGACGACGCCGGCATCCCAGTTGATGGCCCAGTCGGATATGCGGTAATCCCCGAAATAGAATCCGAGCTGCCGTCCATCCGGGCGCCATGACGGGACCGCGGCATTGCGAACGGCTAGCGTGATCGCACCCCCATCGACGGGCATGGTCACGACATCCTGGTGCGATTCACTTCGCGTCCAGAAAAGGCGACCGCCCGAAATTCCCGGAGCGAGCAGGTCGGCCCCCTGATCGGCCTTCGCAATCAGCTGCCGAGTGCCGTTCGACAAGTCGACTTTGTAAACACTCAACCACCGGTCGGCGTGCGGCCGATTGCGCTCCACGTTGTTCGGCTTCTCGGCGCCGGCGAGAGACATGAACGCGTGCCGGCCGTCCGGCGAGATCGCCGACGGTGAAAGCATCGGCGGTCCGTCCAGATCACGCGCCGCGATCGAGACTCGGCCGCTCTCCGCATCGACGCGATAGAGTGTCGAGAGGCCGGACGAGTCCAGCGCGGCCACAAAAACCGCATCGCCGGAGGGTGACCATGCCAGACCACCGCGAAGCATGCCCTTGACGCGCACCGATCGAATGTGCTCGATGGGGCCGAAGAAGACGCCGCTGTCTGGTGCGCTGCGCCGAATGTACGCCACGCGTTTTCCGTCTCTCGACCAGGTGGGCAACGCGTCTGGCGGCAACGGAAGTCGAACGGGCCCGCTCGCGTTGCGTCGAAACCAACCCGTCTGGCCGTTCAGTCGACCGCGAAGGATGATCTCGCCATCCGGTCCGAAGGCATATCCCCCTACCCCGTCGAGCCCTGGCCACGGAACGCCGGCTTTTTGGCCGGTTTGCAGATCATAAAGCGCGTCGGTGAGTCCGCCGAACACGGCCCAGTGACCGTCGGGCGAGATCGCGGCTGAGGCATGGGACTCCTCGAACCAGACCGGCGCCGTCTCGATCGTCGCTACGGTGCGCGTTTGAGCTGGCGCGCCAACGGTAGGGGCAACGAGCAGGAGTAAGACCCAGCCGCGAAATCTCGACGAGTGCATGGCGGGGACTCCTCGGGTCGAATGGCCGACTGCGGTTGTGACACGGGAAGGTCGTACCCTTTTCACTCTCCAGGAAGGAGCGCTCTTTCGAACTTGAGCAAGCCGATAGTCTAGCAGTTCCGTCCCCCCTTCCCCCCATCGCCGCGGATTTCGTCGACATCGTCCCCTCTACTTGGGTATATCCGCGGACCGCGCTTTGGCCAATGTTGCGTTGCTGCTACAGTTTTCTAAACTCCCGATTTGCACGGTTGAGTGTTTCGCCGCGTCAAGCCAGCGTCATGATTGACGGACGCTTGACGAATTCTGGTGATCCGCGCACATCGCGCATTGGCCAAATGCGCGTCCGCGGATATAACACAAGTAGAGAGGCTCGTATCCGAGAGCCGAGGCTTTGGCGGTCAGCCGAGTGCCGCTAGCCGTAGCCGATCGGCCGTCGGCCGCAGGCCGAATCAGTTGTCCCCCCTCCCCCAACGCATCAGGACTTGGAGACACGCGCCTCTCTACTTGGGTCTTATGGCCGGGGGGTGTTTTGGCGCCAAAAACGTTACAATTCTCTCACGAATGACGCTCGCGTGACATTTTCGGCCGCGTTTCGGTCGACCCGATTGATACCATTTCGGGGGTCGGCCATAAGACCCAAGTAGAGAGGTCGATGTCGCCGACGTGGACCCGCCATGCGGCGGAGCGGGGTATCAGCTCCGGCCCCCTTCCCCCACAGTAGAAACTCGAGCCCCTCTACTTGGGTAATAGCGCCGGGGTGTGTTTTGGCCTCACGTCGCCGCCACATCGTTACAATTTCTTAATCTGCGATCTGCGGGTTGACCAGATGTGAGCGTCGAGCGAATCGAGAATGACGATAGAATGACATTTTCGGGCGCGTTTCGGTCAGACCGATTGAGGCCATTTCGGGGGTCGGCGCTATTACCCAAGTAGAGAGGTCGATGTCGCCCAACCTGCCGCGGTTCCCGTTTGTCGGGGGGAGGGGGGGCCGATTCGCTACCGCTTCGCCTCGCCGAACATTTCGATGAGATCGACCCGCAGCGACTCGGTGGCCCCTGTCGGACTCCACACGATCGCGTCCGTCAGGATCTCCGGTCGCTCGTCATCCGGCCGCCAACGCTCGACCAGCTCACTCTCCGGATCGACGAGCCACAGCTCCTCGACCTTTTTCTGCTGATACGTCGGCCGCTTCCGCAAGCGATCGTGTCGCGCCGAGCCGAGTGAGACGACCTCCACCGCGAGCAACAGTTCACGCGCGGCGTCGTGACGGCCGGACTGAACGTCGGCCGCGGTCATCACGAGCAGGTCCGGCTGGAGAACGGTCCCGTCGTCGAAACGAACGTCGAAGGGCGAGATCACCAGCTCCCCCAGGCCCCGCCCGTTGGCGCGCACGAACGGCTCGATCAGCATCGCGAGGTGCAGCACGATTCGCTGATGCACCAGGTTCGGCGACGGCGTCACGAGGATCTCGCCGTCGAGGAGCTCGTAACGCGGCCCGGCTGGAGCAGCGTCGCGGACGCGCTCGAACTCTTGCAACGAGTAGCGGCGTCGCGGCCGCGACGACAGAGGCATGCCCATAAGCTGCTCGGCGGATCTCGAGAAACGCAACTCGGCACCGACGGAGCATAGGAGAACCTGCTCTCGGGTTCGTCATCATTTCGACGCGGCCACCGCTCATTTCCGCCCGGTCATCGGACTTGTCTCGCCGCGATTCCGAGCCGATCGTGCGCGTATTGCGCCAGTCAGCACCGATCACCGCTCATTTCGACGCGGACGCGTTGTTTGATCGCTCGAGCAATCGAGTGGAGTCGCCGATCACTGGATCGAGCCGCGACGGCCGTCGCATCTCACCGACCAGTCAGCCGACCAGTCGAACGCGCCAACCCAGCGAGTGGACGGGCGAGGCGAGCGCGCGAGACGATCGGTGCATCGGAGACAGCAGACACGCGATCGATCCAGCTGCGTCAAGCGAGCGTTCACGGTCGCGTCGCGGGCTTTGCCGTGCGGTCACGCGGTCGCTTCCTCGGATCACCACACCTTTCCCGCCGGGCATCGGTCGTGACCGTCGCGCGATTCGAGCAGTGAGGTTAGCCAGCGGATCCGGCGCTTTGGCCACGCCACCGGCATCGTCGATCAGGCAAGCACCGCCAACGGGTAGCCCTATGGCGTGCGTGCGGGGGATGAGATTTTCAAACGGCGCCTCCCACGCGAGATCGCGCGCACTGGGGAGAACGGCTGCCGCTCGACGACGGGAACTGACCTCAGATAACTGACAACAGTTTAGGCGTTTTTCGGCGACCGCATTTCTTCCTGACGCTGCCGCCTGTCGCTGACGCCTAGAGTCTCCACCCCCGCGGCGATTCCGATGAAGCCACGATCGAAGTCGAATCGTCGCATCCGCGTTGGCATGATGCCGCTCCTCGCTCTGGAACTATCTATAGTCGAGCCGTGCTCGCTTGCTCACTCGGCGCCGAGTCGCCTATCCTATGCACATGCCCGCGTTCAGACGGCAGTGGACCGTCGACGACCTGCAGGACTTGCCCGACGACGGCCAGCGTTACGAGGTCATCGACGGCGAATTGTTCGTGACGCCGGCGCCCTCGTACACCCATCAGCGGGCGCTTGGCGTCTTGTATCGGCTCATCGCCGACTATCTGGATGGAGAGCGTGTCGGCTTTGTGTTCTTCGCGCCGGCCGACGTCACCTTCTCGCCCAAGCGATCCGTGCAGCCCGATCTCTTCGTCATTCCAGGCGTGGACGGCCGGCCGCCGAAATCGTTCGCCGACGTGAAGCGGCTGCTGCTCGCGGTCGAGGTGCTGTCGCCGAGCACGGGGCGCGCGGATCGCGTGGTAAAGCGTGCGCTGTATCGCGCCGAAGGGATCGCCGAGTTCTGGATCGTCGACTTGGACTCTCGAACGTTCGAACGTTCGACTCCGGCGGATTCGCGCATCGACGTGCTCGATGAGCGCGTGGAGTGGATGCCGGATGGAGCGTCGGCGCCGCTCGTGATCGACGTGGCGGCGTACTTCGCCGCGGTGCTGGACGCGTAGACAGCGCAATTCGGGCGAACGCAAACGGCGCCCCCAGTTTCGAGCTGTCGTGCGAGTCGAAGCCGTGATGAACCCAAACCTCGGCGACAAGGCGGCCTGGAAGGTCCTCTCCCCGCCTCCACCCCTCCCCGCCGCCGCCGCCGACGCCCTCCTCGAGCTTTGGCGCGACGGACGCTCGATCGTCGAAGTCGAGCCCCTCGCCGGCGGCATCATGAACTGGAACTACCGCATTCGACTGTCCGGATCCGCCGAGCGATTCGTGCTGCGGTTCTACGACCGAATGCCGGAGTCGTGCGCCAAGGAAGTGCGCATCCTCTCGATGGTGCGCGACGACGTGCCCGTTCCGCGGGTTCTCTTCGCCGAGTCCGACCCCCGGGGATCTGCCGGCTTCCCACCCTTCTGCGTCCTCGAGTTCATCGACGGCATCTCGCTGCGCGAGCTGCGCCGGCGCGGTGAGGCGGCCGGTGTCGCCGAGGCGTCGTACGACGCGGGGCGATTGTTGCCGAGACTGATGCGGCATCGGTTTCCGCGAACGGGAATCCTCTCCCCCGAGCTCGCTGTCGAGGACGGGCCGTTCGCGGACGTTTCGCTCTTGGGCGTCATCGAGCACTTCGCCGCGTCGCCGTTGTTCGCCGCCCGCGTCGACGCCTCGCTCCGCGCGCGCATCGAATCGTTCGTCCGCGCGCACGAAGGGTTGAGCGCGTGGCCCGTCCGCCGCGGGAGCGGGCCGGGCGACGCTCGCCCACGGCGACTTCAACTCGCCGAACATCCTGGTGCGCCAGGAGGGCGGCCGCTGGACCGTCGCCGCGATCCTCGACTGGGAGTTCGCCTTCGCCGGCTCGATCCTCGTCGACATCGGCAACATGCTGCGCTACGAGCGCCCGGGGCAGTCGCGCTACGAGCCGCACTTCTCCCGCGGTCTCGCCGACGCGGGCGTCGACTTGCCCGACGACTGGTTCCTCCGCGCCAGGCTCGCCGATCTGCCGGCGCTCTGCGAGCTGCTCACGCGCGAGGACGTTCCGGATGCGGTCGTGGCCGAGTTGAAGGACCTGATCGGCGAGACCGCTTCGTCGTTCTGATTCGCGCGTTCGACGGCCGCGCGGCTGGCAACGGGCGGCAGGTTCCTGCTGCCCGCCCTGCCCAGGCGAGGCGCCGCGCGGATTGGCGTCAGGCGACCCGCTAGATTTTACTCCGCTGACAACGGCGGACTCGAGTCGATGACGAGCAGACGCGAAACTCCCGTGCGGATCGTTCCGCTTCATAGCGCCGAGGCCTCGGACGCGCACGTCGAGGGAACGATCGACGAGCGCCTGGCCCTCGTGACCGTGTTGAGCCGTCGAGCCTGGGCCGCGACGGGCCGCCCGTATCCTCGGTACGCTCGGGCGACAATCCCGGTCGTCATCGCTCGCCTCGCCGACCAATAGCAGATGCATCCGGCCGCCGAGCCGAACGCGGACTTTCACGATTTGTTACGGGCCTTCGTCGAACACGACGTGCGCTTTCTCGTCGTGGGGGCGCACGCCGTAGCGGCCCACGGCGTTCCGCGCGCGACACAAGACCTCGACGTCTGGATCGACGCACGTCCGGACAATGCGGGCCGGGCGTGGCGAGCATTGGTCAGCTTCGGCGCCCCGCTCGGTGACCTGGGCATCGGCGAGGCCGATCTCACCAGACCGGAAATCGTCGCCCAAGTCGGCGTTCCGCCGAACCGGATCGACGTGCTCACGAGCGTCACGGGGCTCCGGTTCGATGACGCCTGGGAGGGCCGCGTTAGCGGCGCCGTCGAAGGCGTCGCTGTTCCCGTTCTGGGTCGCGAGGCGCTGTTGCAAAACAAGCGCGCGACCGGACGCCACAAGGATCTCGGCGACGTCGAGGCGCTCGAGCGAAAACCCCTCGCGTGAGAGTCCTGACCATGCCTGACCACGTCGGGGCGCGCGACCGGTTGTCGGTGGCGTTTCGAATCATCCTGCTCATACCGCAGTTCATCGCCGTGGCGCTGATCGGCGTCGCGTGGGCGATCACGACGATCATCGCGTGTTACTTCCTGTTGCTGCACGACGACTATCCGCCGTTCTCGTTGAGTTGACGGCGCGCCTGCACGCCTGGCACGCGGCAAGTAAACGAGTCGTGCAGCCATGCACGGAGGCAGCGACGAGACGGCCCGGGGTCTGGAGCGCGAGCCGAGGCAATACTGGCCGGCAGTATCGCCAGTATTGCACTGGTCGCGCGGAAGACCTCGGGCGGCTCGGCGCGTGTGAGCCCGCGCGGCACGCTACTGTGGCACGCAAACCGTGACGCTGCATGCCAACGGCTAAACGAAGCCGGCTCACCCGATCATATCTCGTGAGCTCATGGCTCCTGCTCAAGCTCATGCTCGAGGCAGGGCTCGCGTGAACCGCGGAGATAGACGCCCGGCGTAACGATTTCGAACGTCACCTCGCTTCCGAGATCTCAGTTCTCTGATCCAGGAGTGCCGCTCGCGAACCTACTCGCACCCCGCCTACATTCCAGTATGCCCGTCGGCCGCAACGACCCCTGTCCCTGCGGGAGCGGCAAGAAGTACAAGCGCTGCCACGGCGCGCTGACAATCGCGACGGATCCGAAGCGCACGCGCGCCGACGAGCTCAAGGCGGTGGACAAGGACCTGACCGCCCGCCTCCTCAAGTTCGCCAAGATGCGTCTCGGACCGCCGTGGCTCGCCGCCGCCCTCGCCGACTATTCGGGCTCGGCGGAGGCCGACCTTCCTGAGCGCGAACTGGGGCTCGCACTTCCCTGGGCGCTCCACTTCCGGCGCCCCGAGGGCATGCCGACGGTCGCCGAGGAGTGGAGCGCGGAGAACGGGCGCCGTGTGAGCGACGCCCAACGCGTCTTGCTCGACGCGTACTCGGATGCATGGCTCTCGATCTGGAAGGTCGCGCGCGTCGAGCGCGGAGTCGGCACGGCGCTCGTCGATCAGTTGACGCGCGAGGAACGCTTCGTCTACGACGTGACCTCGTCGACCACCCTCAACCTGCACGAGTCGCTGCTCGCGATCGTCATCGAATGCGACGGCGTCTCGTTCTTCGGCGGCGCACATCCGCAGCCGCTGCCGCCTCGTCACGCGGAGCTGCCGCTGCGCGAGGCCCGCAGGCTGTGCCGCGTCAGAACGCGCGCCGTCGACGCCGCTCTATTGCGCAACGACGAAATGCAGCTCGCGTTGATCGACGGCTGGAACACCGTCGTCGACACGATGCTCGCCGCGCCGCCGCCGACCCTCACAAACACCGACGGCGATGTCATCGCGTTCACGACCGACGACTTCGAGCTCACCGCGTCGCGCGCCGACATCGTCGCTCGCCTCGCGTCGATTCCCGGGGCCGAGCCGCCGGAGAAGGAAGCCGGTGACACGGTGGTCGTGTTCACAAAATCCGGGAACCCGATGAGGCCGGGCGTGAGCAACACCGTCGTCGGACGCGCCGTCGTCACCACCCGAAGCCTTCGCGTCGAGACAAACTCGATTCGCCGGGCGGATGCGCTGCGCGCCAGCATAGAAGTGCGACTCGCCGGGATGGTGCGCTATCGGATGCGCCAAGAGACGAACACATCCGACCTGATGATGGGCGGTGGATCGGCTGACCGGTGGCCTGGCGGAGCGAGCCAAGCAACTCAAGCGCCGGAGATGTCGGCAGTGGTCCGCGCGTTCCGCGAGAAGCACATGCGCGCCTGGGTCGATGATTCGATCCCGGCGCTTGGCGGACTCACGCCGCGAGAGGCAGCTCGAACGCCGCCGGCGAGACGGGCGCTTCAGCTGTTGCTCGAGGAAATCGAGCACAATGAGTCGCGGCTGCCTCCCGAAGAGCAGATCGATCTCGAGTGGCTGCGACCGGAATTGGGGTTGGAATCTTGATTGCGCCTTGCGCATATATTACCCGGGTGATATTATCGTCTGGCGCAGTTGCACCTTGGGAAATCACCCCCCCAACGATCTCGCACCCCCCCCCCGGAAAGCGCTTCCGATATGGACTCGTCCGCCTCCTTCACCGTCTTCGCCGGTCACACCCAGCTCGCATCGGGTAACTGGGCGTCTGTGATCGCCGCTACGAAGCGGCATCTCGACGCCGGCGGCGATCCGGTGCTGATCTTCGACGACGATACCGGCCAGCAGATCGACGTCGATTTCAGCGGCTCGTTGGATGACGTATTGCATCGCGCCGGCGCCGATCGATCAGCCGCGACGCCGCGCCCGGGGCGACCGAAGCTCGGCGTCGTCAGCCGAGAGGTCTCGCTCCTGCCGCGGCATTGGGAGTGGTTGCAGGAGCAGCCGAACGGCGCATCGGCGGCGCTACGCCGTCTGGTCGACGAAGCCCGCAAGCGCACACCTCGGGGACGGCAGCTCCGCGACTCGGCCTACCGTTTCATCTGGGCCGTCGCCGGCAATTTCGAGAATGCTGAAGAGGCCATTCGCGCGCTCTACGCGCGCGAAGACGCACGGCTCGAGCGGATGATGGAAAATTGGCCGAGCGATGTGCGCGAGCACGTGCTGCTGCTCATAGCAAGAGCGTGGCGCGAAGAGCAGCTCGCGGGGTGAGCTCGGCGCCCTGACGCTCACCTGACGCTTCGCAGCTCCCGTCAAAGATCGCGTCGGCGATACAGGATGAACGCCGCCAACAGAAACAGCGCGACATATGCGGCGCCCGTGTACATCAGCCTCGCCGCTTCGATGGGCGGCGGACCGCCGGGGAATCTCCGCACGGCCGAGTAACTCTGCGGCTGCCATAGCGCCTTGAACACCGCCGCCGGCAAGTGGCGCGTCACCGTCGCCCAAGCCGGGCCGATTCGCGCAATGAGCTGCCCGACAACTTGCTCCACCAGGAAGTACAGAAAGAAGACGCCGATCGCCGGTCCGGAACTCCGAATCGTGGTCGCGAGCAGGAAGGCGAGTGCGATCCATCCGAACAGTCCGATGAGCGCCCCGCCCATGAATCTCGCATCCGCGCCTCGCACGAGCGCTTCGCCGTGGCTCCCGCTCAGCGCAATGCCGCCGCCGATGAGCAGCAACGCGGCGAAGAAGGCGATGCCGACGACGGGAAGGAGCAGAACCTTTGCGGCGAAGAACTCCTCCTTCGACAACCCGTCGATCACATTCTGGCGCGCCGTGCGCCAGGTGAACTCACTGGCGACGAGAAGGACGAGGGCCATCGAGGCGAAGAATGCCGACAGCGGGCCCGGCCCGCCGAGGATCTCGGTCCACGCGCCGGGTAGCGCGAACGGGTGGTCCGGGCGTTGCAGACCTTGGTAGTGCATTCCGCCGAAGACCAGCACGAGGAGCCCCGCGAACCCGCCCAAAGCGACCCAGAACGCCACGCGGCGGCGCGTCTTGATGAATTCGTTCCGTGCGAGAACGAACGTTCTCATGCGACACCTGTCCGTTCGTTCGCCGTCGCATCGCTCGTCAATCCGATGAATGCCTCTTCGAGCGAGAGTCCGCGCCGCGCGAGGTGGCTCACGTAGATCCCCTGGCCCGACAGATACCGATTGAACGCCGCGGCATCGTCGTCCGCCAGCTGCACGACCACGGCGTCGTCGTCGATTGTGGCGCTGGTGGCGTGGGGATAGGCGAGTGAGGCCTTCCGAAGACGTTCGTGATCGTCAGCGCGAACCTCCAGCGATGTCGCGCCGGCGAGCAAGTCGTGTACGCTCGACTGTCGCACGAGGCGGCCCTTGTTCAGGATCGCGACGTGGGTGCAACAGCGCTCGACCTCGTGCAGCAGATGACTCGACACGAAGACGGTCTTGCCGCGCGCTCCCAGATCGACGATCAGGTCGCGAACCTCGCGGATGCCTTCGGGATCGAGACCGTTTGCTGGTTCGTCGAGGATCACGAGCTCGGGATCGCCGAGCAGCGTGGCGGCGATCGCCAAGCGTTGCTTCATGCCCAGCGAGTAACCCTGGAACTTGTGCTTGCCCCGAGCGAGAAGGCCGACGAGATCGAGGGTGCTGTCGATGCGACTCGGGTCGACGCGCTTCAGATTCGCGACGATGCGGAGATTGTCGCGCCCAGTCAGATGCGGATAGAAGTTCGGCGTCTCGAGAGTTGCGCCGATGCGTTGGCGCGCCTGGTGAAGACCGAGTCGTCCACTGAGCCCGAGGAGCCGCACGTCTCCCCCGGTCGGCGTGATGATGCCGAGCAGCATGCCGATGGTCGTCGTCTTGCCGCTGCCGTTGGGACCGAGGAAGCCGAAGACCTGGCTTTGGTCGACGGAGAAAGAGATCGCGTCGACGGCGAGTACGTCGCCGTAGCGTTTGGCCAGAGCTGACGTCTCGATGACCGGCATGCGAGAACGAACGGGGGGAGGCAGGATGGGGTTTCAGGCCGGAGCCACGCCGCGCCGCTCCGCCGTACGGTTATGCCCTCGGAGGCAGCGCCGAGGCGGCGCATGAGACTCGGTCCGCGCTATGAGTAAGTTCTCGTCCGGATCGGTGGACCGAGGGACATCAAGCCGCGCAGGCGGCCGGAGCCGGGCCGGCATCGACCAATCGCTTCTCCCGCGGCTCCACCTTGAGGTTGAGCCCTTCCAAGGTCCGTGCGCCGAGGAGCACCATGTCGCCCGGCACACCGAACACGACGTCGTCAGTCGCGACCGTGCCCCCCGCGTACACGCGCGCCGAGCCGACCCATCGCTCGAGAATCGTGCCGTCGGCCTGGCGGAAGTGCCACGCCTTCAATCGCTCGATCCCGAGCGTCTCGAGAACGGGCGCCGGAACCCACGTGAGCTCCGCTCCGGTGTCGACGAGTGCGGACGGCACGATCCGGCGTTCGCCCGGTCGGGCCGGATTCTCGATCTCGATGTCCACGCGGAACGTCCCCATGTCGTCGGACATATTACCTCGTCGATTCGAGCTCGGGGTCATCGAAGCGTTCCAGATGATGACAATTTATCGCGCCAGTGGCTCCCGAGAACTTTCGCACGGGGGGCCGATTGGGTGCTCGGGATGGTAGAGAGCCGCGCTGGCCACGGTTATCGTCCGGTAGCCATCAGCCGCGGTGAGTCCTGACCATGCCTGACCACGTCGTCGATGTTTCCGTCGCGCCGGCGCTGACCGGTCGAAACCGGCTCACGGTCGCGTTTCGGCCCATTCTCGCGATCCCGCATCTCCTGCTCGTCGGCACCCCCGCCGCGGTTGGGTTCTCGCTCGGCTGGCGCTCGTCGGGCCAGCCGAACGCCCAGTGGGGCGCGACGACTGGAGTGCTCGGCGCCGTCGCGGGCGTTTGCGCGTTCATCGCGTGGTTTGCGATTGTCTTCGCCGGAGAATATCCCGCGGGCCTTCGCAGTCTCGCGCTCTACTATCTGCGCTGGCGCGTCCGCGCCGCCGCGTATTTCGCGTTGCTCCGCGACGAATATCCGCCGTTCGGCGACGCCGAGTATCCGGCATCGCTCCAGTTCGAGGCTCCCGTCGGGGCTCGCGACCGGTTGTCGGTGGCGTTTCGAATCATCCTGCTCATACCGCAGTTCATCGCCGTGGCGCTGATCGGCGTCGCGTGGGCGATCACGACCATCGTCGCGTGGGTCATGGTCATTCTGACCGGCGACTTCCCGCCATCTCTCTACAACTTCGGCGTCGGTGCATTGCGCTGGAGCACGCGCGTGGAGGCGTACTTCCTGTTGCTGCACGACGAGTATCCGCCGTTCTCGTTGAGCTGACGGGCGCTGAGTTCTGAGGTCTGAGTCATCCAGTCGTCAGGTTCGTTCGTTGATCTCGGTTGCTCGCGAACATCGCGGATCCGGAAGTGAGCCCGGCCCTGAGCTTGGGAAGCCGAGTCGAGACACTCGTCGCGCGCAGCCGGCCACCCCTCTCGGGGTCTACGCTGCGAACGCCGCCGGCACGGGACCGGCGGGTATGAGCTCTTTGCGCGCGAGGTCGACGCGGAGGTTGAGCCCTTCGAGTCCGTGCGCCCCGAGCAACACCATGTCGCCCTCTCGCGCAAACACGACGGCCGCGGCGGTCGTTCGGCCGCCGGCGTAGAGGAGCGCGAATCCGACTTCGCGCTCGAGAATGCGCCCGTCGGCGGTCTCGAACCGATCGATGCGCATGGGCGCGACTCCGAGCTCGATCAGGACCTCGCTCGGAATCCAGTTGTATTCGCTGCCGGTGTCGACCATCACGTTGGTCAGCTCGCGCCGATGATCCGGCGTTGCGAGCGCCGACACGCCCAGCGTCGTTCGGAAGATTCCCATTGCGTCGATCAAACGCCCCCCGGAGCGCGGAACGGCATCGGCCGATTGTGGTTCGGACCAAGTCGCCTCGGTGGCATCGTACGCTCGGCCGTCAGCTCGAGTCAACCACGCGCGCTCGGGCGCGATCGTGTTGCAGCACCGCGTCAACCCTTCCCTTCGAGCCCCCTGAGGTCGACCCGGTCCTTCTCGCGTCCCGTTGCGTTCTTGTTCTTCACGAGATCCGCGAGGCCGATGACTTGGACGCGGACGCCCTCGAGGTCGGCCTCCACGCGGTTTCGCCATGCGTCATCAAATGAGAGTCCGGAAACGGCTGTGAGGACGTCGATCCGGTTTGGCGGAAGCCCTAGTTGAGCGACGATGTTTGGTCGCGTCAGATCGTCCTCTCGAATGCCGAGATCGTCGAGCGGAGCGCCAAAATCCGCCAAGGCGAGCCAGATGCGGCGGGCGTTTTCCGGCGTGGCTTCGACCAGATGTCGATGTCCACCGTCGCTCGCGGATACCCGTGCACGGCGAGGGCATGTGCGCCAACCACCAGAAACCGGGTCTTCCGCTCGACGAGAGCCGACAATAGATCGCGGTAATCCTCGTTCATGCGAGGTCTATTGGTCCGCGAGCGTCGTGAGTCTCACCGGCATCGTACGCCGCGTATAGGTGGGAACGGGCCGTTTCGTCAGCGCCCAAGCCCGCCGGCTCAACTCCGACAGCAAGACCAGACGCTCCGCGATGGTCCCGCCGACACGCCCGTCAGCCGCCGCATCGCTCGTCAGCGGAACCACGCGCCCGGTCATCCGTCCGCGGTCGCCTTTCATGGGTCGAAAGTTAGGAGGCCCGAGGAGCCCGAACCACCACGTCGTCGCGGCTCAACTTGGCGTCTGGGCCCGCCGGCGTGCCTCGGTCCATTGATCGCCCAGGCCGAGTGCCTTTGTCCACCTGTCGATGTACGCTTCGTCGATCGCCTTTCCGCGCAGCCGCAGCAGTGCCACGACGTCTTCGAGTTGTCTCGCCGACTCACCGAGTCGCGCCCACTCGAGCTTCGCAATGATGACGTCCTCGACCGACGCGACGAAAAGACGCGTTCCCTCTACGTTCGTGGGCTGCCGGCGTGCAAACTCCTCGATGCTGAAGGGGCGACGTTTTCGGATGATGAGGTCGACTTTCCAACCGGTACCGAGGTCGATGACGTTGAACTGCCCGGCGTCACGGAGCGCTTGGAGCGCGGCTTCCTCGTCGACGTAATACTCCTCCGCCGGCAGGGATCTGGCGAACGTCCGCAGCCGATCGGTATCGGCCTCGATCACGAAATCGATGTCGCGCGTCGCTCGAAGGTGCCCGTGGGCCGAGCTCGCGAACGATCCAGTGAGCATGTGTGGAATGCCCGCTCGATCGAGAGCTCCGACGATCCGGCCAAGGACGTCGCCCCCTGCCACTACAACCCCGGCGGCAGATCGTCAGGCGCAAAGGCCAGGCGCAGCAACTCGCGATCGAGGTCGGCGTCGTCCCAATCAGCGTGCTCCTCGCGCAGACGCGCCCGCGCCAACGCGCGACCCATCTGGCTCATCTCGAACGCAAGCTCGAGACGCCGTGCAACAGTCAGCCGAGCGATGACCTCCGACTGAACCGCCGCGGCCTCGGGCGTAGTATCGCTCGGCTTGATCATGGTCGGGACACGGCCGCTGGGTGCATGCCGCGAACCTACTCGCACGCCGCCTACATTCCAATATGCCCGTCGGCCGCAACGACCCTTGTCCCTGTCGGCCGTCCGCAGGGGCGAATCAGTCTCGAGTTTCGAGTCTCTCGAAATCCGGATGCTCAAAAATCGCCCCCTGCACCCGCTTGGTGTCGCCTCCCGCCTCGCCGAACGCGTCCGAAAACGCGCCCGCGAATCGCGCAACGATGCGATTCATCTCGACGACCCGGTGCAGCAGCTCGGCGGAGTCACGAGACTCGAAGTACCCCGTCTCGTCGCGCACGTCACATTCGAACCCGATGCGTTTGGCCG
>CAWJXW010000012.1:0-117495 GCA_963846925.1 uncultured Gemmatimonadaceae bacterium
AAGACGTCGCGCAGACTGCACATGGCGGCGAGCGATTCCGGCGAGAAGATCAGATCCATGTATTGCAGCTTGTCGATACCGATGCCGTGCTCGCCGGTGATCGTGCCGCCGGCGTCGACGCACGCGTGCATGATGGCGTGCATCGCCGTCTGAACGCGCGCCGACTCGTCGGGGTCATTGGCGTCGTAGGCGATGTTCGGGTGGAGATTGCCGTCGCCCGCGTGGAAGACGTTCGCGACGCGGAGCCGGAGGTCCTCCCCGATTCGGCGGACCTTCTCGAGAACCTCGGGGAGCTTTGTGCGCGGCACGACGGCGTCCTGCACGACGAGGTGCGACGAGATGCGGCCCATCGCGCCGAACGCTTTCTTGCGTCCCTGCCAGAGGCGCGCTCGCTCGGCCTCGTCGCGCGCCACGCGCACGGTGCGCGCTCCGCTCGACGTGCAGATCGACTCGATCGTCGCGACGTCGTGCTCGAGTCCCGCGGCCGCGCCGTCCACTTCGATGAGGAGCGCCGCGGCGGCGTCGGTCGGGTAGCCGGCGGCGTAGATCGACGCCTCCACCGCGCGAATGGTCGCCTGATCGATCATCTCGAGCGCCGCCGGAATGATGCCCGTCGCGACGATGGACGTGACGGCTCGAGCCGCCGCGTCGAGCGACAGAAAATCGGCGAGGAGGGTGCGAACCGCCTCGGGATTTCGCGTAAGGCGAACGGTGATGTCGAGCGCGATGCCGAAGCAGCCCTCCGATCCGACGAAGCAGCCGACCATGTCGTAGCCGTCGGTCTCGCCGGCCGCGCCGCCGAGCGAGACGATCTCGCCGTCGGGAAGCAGCACCGTGATCGCGAGGATGTGATTCGTCGTGACGCCGTACTTGAGGCAATGCGGCCCGCCCGCGTTTTCGGCGACGTTGCCGCCGATCGTGCACGCGGCCTGGCTCGACGGGTCTGGAGCGTAGTGGAGCCCGTGCGGGGCGACGGCGCGGCTCAGCGCGGCGTTCACCACGCCCGGCTCGACGGTCGCCGTCAGGTTGTCGGGATCGACGGCGATGATGCGCGTCAGGCGATTGAGCCCGACGAGGACGGCGCCGTCGGCGAGCGCGCCGCCCGAGAGGCCGGTGCCGGCCCCGCGCGGCACGAACGGCACGTTCGAGCGCGCCAGCTCGCGCACGACGGCGACGACTTCATCGCGCGTTCCGGGAAAGACGGCGAGTCCCGGTTGCTTGTGATACGATGGCAGCGCGTCGGACGCGTAGGTCAGCAGCTCGCTCGGCCGGAACAGGACCCGCTTCTCGCCGACGATCGCGGCGAGGCGCGCGGCAAGCGCTCCGTCTATAGGAGATGGAGTCGCGGGCAGAGCGGCGGGGGAGGGGAAGGTCACTCGAAAAAAACTACGCCCCGGCGCGCTGCGGTCATAGCGCGCCGGGGCGTCGTCAACGAGCGGGGGGAGCCTTACGCGGCCCAGAACCCGGAGAGGGCTCGGCCGTCGGGGGACTCGCGGAGCTTCTCGAACGCGCGCTCGCGGATCTGGCGGATGCGCTCGCGGGTGACACCCATGAGAGCGCCGATCTTCTCGAGCGTCATCGCCTCGGAGCCTTCCTCGAGCCCGTAGTAGAGGTAGAGGATCTTTCGCTCGCGCGGCGTGAGATATTTCTTGAATACGCGATCGATGAACTCGCGCATCAGCTTGTAGTCGGTGACTTCCTCGATCTCGGTGCCGTCGACGCCGGCGAAGCGCTCGCCAAGGGTAGACGCTTCGCGATCCGACCTATCGATGGGAGCGTCGAGCGAGACTTCCGTCGCCGACATCTGTCGCGCGGCGCGGACGGTCTCCGGAGTCTCCTCGAGGAGCTGGCTGACTTCGCCTTCGGTCGGGTCGCGCTTGAGGACCTGGGCGAGGATCGTCTCGGCGCGGGCGAGACGGATGAGCTGCGAGTTCTGGTTGAGCGGGATGCGGACGGAGCGGGTTTGTTCGGCGAGCGCTTTCAGAACCGCTTGTCGGACCCACCAGACGGCGTACGAGATGAACTTGACGCCCTGGTCCGGGTCGAACTTGCGCACCGCTTTTAGCAAACCCTCATTGCCGATGGCGACGAGCTCACTGAGGTCGAGGCCGTGGCCCTGGTACTTCTTCACGTACGAGATGACGAACCGGAGGTTCGCCGTGACGAGTCGTTCGGCGGCTTTCTCGTCCCCCTTCTGAGCCCGGCGCGCCAATCGCCGCTCTTCCTCGGGCTCGCTGATCAACGGGAGCTTTTGAATGTCCTGGAGGTACTGATCGAACGCGGTAGACGGAGAGGATCGGAAATAACCCTTCGACGATCTGGTCTCGGTCACTTGCTCCATACACACTCCTTCCCGATTGACGCCGGTGAGGGTAGCGCGAGCACAAACACGCCCGCGCCATGTAGAGCCTGTAGAGCCGTAGCAGGGGACGGCAGGATAATGTTGGGTTATAGGGGCGTCAACAGAGAGTTGCGCGCTTCCGGCACTAGGCGCGGCCGAATGATTCTATCTCGTTGGCCTGACAGGAATTTGGGGGTTACTCGACGCGTACTGCTTGAGCTCGCTCGTTCGGTCAGCGTGACCGAAGAAGTGCGTTCGCGCGCCGAACAAACGCCGCGATTGTACGCAGTCGTCTGGCGGACGGAACCGGGCCGCGCACACGGCCCAGTCGTCACGCCGAGGCAGCCCTTCAAACCTCAGGCGTCGTCGGGTGCAGGCGGTTTTCGCTTGGAGACCGCGGGCTGCCGATCGACGTGCGTCGTGGGTTGCCCCCTCAAATCGCTCGCCGGCGGCATGCGAGTCGTCGGCTGCGCTCTCGCCGCGTCGCTCTGTTCCATCAGCGTCGTTTTCAGCTCCGTCAACACGGTGCGGTCGAGCGTCGGCGCGTTTGTAGTCTCGCCGGTGAACCTGGACGGTCGAGCGCGCGGACGGCGCGTCGCCCACGCGCCGATCGCGACGAGCGCGACGACGACGGCCACGATGACGGCAGCCGTCGGCACGTTGAGCAGGTATGCGGCGACCGCCAAACCCGCGACGAGAACGATTAGACCGAGCAGATAACCCGCGAAGGGTGACATAGCACACAGGGAAGAGCGACTACATCACGAAATAAGCAAGCGGCGAGCCGTGCTCAGGCGAGCACCTCTCGAACGATCGCATCGGGAACCGCAACCGCCCAACCGTCGTTTTCCGCGGCCATCGTGCCGATGCGAGTCGGAAGCGCGTACTCGGCTTTGCCGCCGCGTGCTTTCTTGTCGCCGTGCGTCGCCTCGATGACGCCGCTCGCTGGCATGCGCGAGGGGAGTGAGGCAGGAAGTCCGAACGAGCGCACGGCCGATTCCACTCGCGACGCCGTGCCCGGCTCGGCGACGCCAAGTCGTTCGGCGATGCGGCTCTCGAGGACCATGCCGACAGCGACCGCCTCGCCGTGCAGGATCGAGTAGCCGCTCATGTGCTCGATCGCGTGGCCGATCGTGTGTCCGAAGTTGAGGATCTTTCGGAGCCCAGTCTCGCGCTCGTCGCGGCGCACGACGTCCGCCTTGATCTCGATGCTGCGGGCGACGAGGTCGAGCATCCGCGCGCCGCCGACGTCGATCTCGTCGATTCGCTCGGAGACCGCGGCGACGCTGTCGAAATAGGCGGCGTCGGCGATGACGCCGTGCTTGATGGCCTCGGCCATTCCCGCCGTCAACTGCGCGGACGGAAGCGTGGCGAGGGCGCGCAAGTCGGCGACGACGGCCGCGGGCTGATGAAACGCGCCGACGAGGTTCTTGCCCGCCGGCGTGTCGACGCCCGTCTTTCCGCCGACCGACGCGTCGATCATCGCGAGCAGCGTCGTCGGCACCTGCACGAATGGAATGCCGCGCATGAACGTGGCCGCGACGAAGCCGGCGAGGTCACCGATCACGCCGCCGCCGAGCGCGATGATCGTCGTATCGCGGCCGAAGCGCGCGGCGAAAAGCGCGTCGGTGACGCGCGCCCAACTCTCTCGCGTCTTGTGCGACTCGCCGGCCGGCACCGTGAAAACGGCGGCGCGCTCGGCGCCGAGCGCCTCGAGGACGCGCGGCCCGTATGCGACGCCGACGTTGCTGTCGGTGACGACGGCGTAGCGGTGCGCCGGCGCGACCTCGCGGACGATGTCGCCGAGGCGCTCGAGGATTCCGGCGGCGACGGTGACATCGTACGTCGGCAGCGCGATCCGCCGCGTGCCGCTGTCGGCGGCGGTCACCATGCCGTCTCTTCGGCGGACGCGCGCTTGTTCGCGAGACGCGCGAGCGTGAACAGCAAATCAGAGAGCCGGTTCAGATAGACGATGACGAGCGGCGGGATCTCCATCTCGTCCGCGATGTCCACGATCCGGCGCTCGGCGCGGCGGCACACCGTGCGCGCGACGTGGAGCGCGGCGGCCTTGGGAGAGCCGCCCGGGAGAATGAAGGCGCGCAGCGGCTCGAGCTCCGCGTCGGCCGCGTCGATCGCGCGCTCCAATTCGGCGACGCGCTCCTGGTCGATCTTGGCCTTGTCGAGGTGCATGCGCATTCGCTCGCGGTCCGGCGTCGCGAGCAACGCACCGATGGCGAAGAGGTCCTGCTGCACGTGCACGAGCAGCGCGTCGATCTGCGGGTCGGGGGGCGATCCCGTCGCGCGCGCGACGCCGATCGTCGCGTTCAGTTCGTCGACGTCGCCATACGCCTCGACGCGGGGATGGCTCTTCGGCACGCGCCCGCCGCCGAAGAGTCCCGTGTCGCCAGTGTCGCCCGTCTTCGTGTAGATCTTCATCGCGCTCTAATGTATGGCAGCGGCTTCACGATCGCCCGCGGGTCGCCGGTCTCGCTATTCTTGTC
This sequence comes from uncultured Gemmatimonadaceae bacterium, assembly GCA_963846925.1. Lineage (GTDB taxonomy): Bacteria > Gemmatimonadota > Gemmatimonadetes > Gemmatimonadales > Gemmatimonadaceae > JAQBQB01. Next base: position 4,843 of record CAWJXW010000012.1, read on the forward strand.
TACGGAATGATCCACGAAATTCGCGACATCACGATCATCGGCGGCGGCCCCACCGGGCTGTTCGCGCTCTTCTACGCCGGCATGCGCCGCGCGTCCGCGCAGATCGTCGACGCGCTGCCGGAGCTGGGCGGGCAGATCACGGCGCTCTATCCCGAGAAGCTGATCTTCGACGTCGGCGGCTTTCCGGTCGTGCCGGCGAAGCAGCTCGTGAAGTCGCTCGCCGAGCAGGCCGCGCGCTTTGGAGAGCCCGTGCACCTCGGCCACCGCGTGGATGGTCTGGAGGAGGTGGACGGCCACTTCGAGCTCGTGACGGACAAGGCGCGGTTTCCGTCGCGCGCGATCGTGATCGCGGCGGGGATCGGTGCGTTCTCGCCGCGGCGCCTCCCGCAGGAGTGCGCGCAACCTTGGTACGGCCGCGGGATCCACGACATCGTGACGGATCCCGAAACCTTCCGCGGCAAGCGCGTCGTGATCATCGGCGGCGGCGATTCGGCGTTCGATTGGGCGACGCAGCTGCTCGATCGCGCGGCGCATGTGACGCTGGTGCATCGCAGCGATCAATTCCGCGCGCACGCGGCGACGGTCGCCCAGTACATGAAGGCGGTCGAGGCGGGCCGCGCGGATCTGTTCACCTTCCACGAGCTGCACGACATCAAGTGCGTCGAGATCGCCGACGTCTTCACGCACGTGGAGATTCGCGACGTCAAATCGAAGGCGACGCGCATGGTCCACGCCGACGCGATCATTCCGATGCTCGGTTTCGTGAGCGACCTCGGTGCGCTGGCCTCCTGGGGCCTCACGTTGGAAAAGAAACGCGAGATCGTCGTGAACAGCATGATGGAGACCGGGCGCCCCGGCATCTACGCGGCCGGCGACGTGACGACGTATCCGGGCAAGTTGAAGCTGATCGCGACGGGATTCGCCGAGGCCGCGGCGGCGGTCAATCAGGCCGTGCACTGGATCTATCCCGAGCGGAAGGTCGCGCCGGGGCACTCGTCGAACATGGAGCTGTTCGGGCAGAAGGACGACTGAGCGGCGGTGGACCGGTGGACCGGTGGACCGGTGGACCGGTGGACCGGCGATCACACCAGCTTCGGGCCGTAGCCTCCAGGGTCGTGTCCCCCGCTGAATCCCTTCGGGTGGCGGTCGGCCAACTTCGACAGATTCGCGGCTGCGACGGTCGAGAGCGAAATGCCGAGCGAATCTGACGCGACGGCCAGACACCACAACGCGTCGCCGAGCTCCTCGACGAGCCGCGATTCCTCGACGTCGCGCTGCTGGAAGACTCTCTTTCGAATGAGCCCGAGCACTTCCGCCGATTCCTCGGCGAGCCCGGCGCCCGCGTCGAGCAACCGATCGCGATCGCTCAATGCTGGGTTGATCGTTCGCAGTGCGGCGCGTTGATAATCGTCGAGGTTCATTTTCGGTTGGATTAATCCGCGTGATTCCGCTTCTTCCGCGAAATCTTCTTTTCCATTTCGTACAGGCAAGAACGGGCGAGACCAAGGACGTACGCCAGTCGAACGAACGCTACTGAAACCTCACGCGCGGATCAGCTTTCGCGTAGGCGAGATCGGTGATCAGGTTCACGACGACGAACACGGTGCTGAGGAACAGGACCGAGCCTTGAATCGCCGGCAGGTCGCGGCGTGAGATGGCGTTCACGACGTACCGCCCGATCCCCGGCCAGGAAAAGATCGTCTCGGTGAGAATGCTTCCGGTGAGATACGCGCCGAAGTCGAGGCCGAGCACCGTGATCACGGGGATGAGCGCGTTGCGGAGCGCGTGATGCGTGGTGACGAGCCATTCGCCGAGCCCCTTCGCGCGCGCCGTGCGGACAAAATCGGCGTTGAGCGCGTCGAGCATCGCCGAGCGCGTCATGCGCGCGAGGAACGCGATCGAGCGCATCCCGAGAGTCAGCGCGGGGAGCACGAGAAAACGAAGACCGCCGTAGCCCGAAGGCGGCAGCCATTTGAGCGTGACCGCGAAGAGCAGGATCAACAGCAGTCCGACATAGTACACCGGAAACGAGATTCCCAGGTACGCGAGCCCGAGCGCGAAGCGGTCGACGAGTCCGCCGGGATGACGCGCGCTGAGCACGCCGAGCGTGATGCCGACGCACGAGGCCAGCAGCATCGCGGCGCCGGCGAGCTGCAGCGTCTTGGGAAATCGTTCTCGAATGTCCTGGGCGATCGGGCGGTCGGTGATGTACGAGCGGCCAAGGTCTCCCACCGCGACGCGGCTCACGTAGTGGGCGAAGCGTTGGGGCAGCGGGTCGTCGACGTGGAGCTCGGCGCGGAGGCGCGCGATCGTGGCGCTGTCGGCGCGCTCGCCGATCATCGCCTCGACCGGATCACCGGGCGCGACGTAGAGCAGCAGGAAGGCGACGACGAGCACGCCGAACAGCGTCGGCACCGCGAGCAGCAACCGCCGCGCGATGAACCCGCTCATTTCCGCGCCGCTCCCCGATCGATCGTCACGTCCAGCCAGCGCTGGCCGTTGAAGATGACCGGCGGGACGAAGTGCTTGATCCAGGGCTGAACGGCGTAGAGCTCATCGTAGAAATAGAGGAAGACCATCGGCGCTTCGGCAAACGCGAGCGAGTCGGCCTGGCGGTAGAGCGCGTTTCGCTTGGTCTCGTCGCCTTCCCGCCGTGCGGCGGTGACGAGCGAATCGAAGCGCGCGTTCGAGAAGAACGACACGTTCCCGCCGGCGCCGCGATTCGCCGTGTGCAGCAGCGGGTAGAGAAAATCCTCGGCGTCCGGATAGTCGGCGTACCAATCCTTGAGGATCATATCCGTCTCGCCCTTGCGGGCGGCGGCGCGCGACGCGGCGGACTCGCGCTGTACGATCTTGGCGCGAACGCCGACGGCGTTCAGGTACGCCTGGACCGTTTCGGCGATCCGAAGGTAAATGGGGTTGGTGGAGACCCAGAGCTCGATGTCGATTCCGTTCGCGTGTCCCGCGGCAGCGAGCAACTGGCGCGCCTTCGCCGGGTCGTAGGCGTACGGGGCGCGCGAGCTGTCGTATCCGCCGAGTGTGGGGGGAATCACGCCGTTGGCCCGGATGCCGCGGCCCCCCACTAGCCGCTCAATGATTCGGTTCACATCGATGGCGTAGTTGATCGCCTGACGGACGCGCGGGTCGGCCAACGGGCCGCGTGTCGTGTTGATACCTATGTACACCAGCTCGAGCGCCGGCGTCGACATCAACATCGGCTTCCGGCTCTCGTCTTCGACCCAATCGCTCGCTTCGGAGGCAGGGATCTGCAGCACGTCGACGTTTCCGCTCTCGAATTCGGCGACCGCCGTGCTCGGCTCGGCGATGATGCGGGCGCGGAGCGTATCGGTCTTCGGCGCGCCGGCGAAGTACCGGGGATTCTTTGCGAAGAGCAGGAAATCGTCGTGCTTCCAAGTGACGAGCGTCCACGGACCGGTGCCGATCGGGTGCTCGCCGAAGTTCGCCGGCGTGTTCAGCGGGACGACCGAGGCGACGGGCATCGCCAACATCTTGGTGAAGATCGCGAGCGGCTCGTCGAGCGAGACGACGACCGTGGAGTCGTTCGGCGCGGCGAGTCCGGCGATGGATTTGGCCGTCCCGCCGTTGAACGCTCGCGCGCCGGCGATTGGAAACAGGAACTGCGCGGCGCCGCTCTTCGTCGCCGGAGCGAGCGCGCGCTCCCAGCTGGCGACGACGTTCCGCGCTGTGAAATGCGAGCCGTCGTGGAACGAGACGTCGGTTCGGAGATGAAAGGTGTAGCGGCGGCCGTCGGGGGAGGTTTCCCAGCGCGTGGCGAGCGACGGTTCGACGCGCGCGTCCGGCGTGAAGCGCGTGAGGCCGTCGAACAGGTAGCCGACGGCGCGGCCGGTGGGGACGTCGGTCGAGAGCGCGGGGTCGAGTGATCTGGGGTCGTAGATGTCGCGCGAGTCGACGATTTCGTCTCGCGACGGCGCTCCGGGCGCGCCGCATGTCGCGAGCACGAACGCCGAGAGGAGCGCGAGGGCGGCCGCGGCGACGCGCGGTCGTGCGTCTTCCATTGACACTGGCTGAGTGGCGCGAGAACTTACGCCATCCCGCCGTCAAGCGTCAATCATATGCGCCCGCCGGAGGCTGTCCGCGCGGGCGCGTCGTGCGTCAGCACCGCCGAAGCGTCGGGTGGTGTCCATGATGATCGCTTCCCCGGCCGGCCACGGCCGGACCTCACGAGGGGCAGTGACGGCCATTCACACACAGGGCGATCCCAAAGTCGTTTCGGCGACCCGCGTTTGCGTCGCCGCCGCTCTCGTGTCCCTCGCGTTGCTCCTGCCGGCCCGCGCCCGCGCGCAAGAGTGCGGCGAGGGCGACCGTCAGGTGCGCGCGCTGCACTTCGTCGGCAACAAGACGTTCGACGACGACGCGCTGTCGGCGTACGTGGTGGCCACGGCGTCGTCCTTCGCCAAGCGCCACTTCCGGATCATCGGCACGGCGCGCTGCTATCCGGTCGGCGGCCTCGCGCAGGACACGGCGAACATCAAGCTTTTCTATAGGGCCAATGGCTTCTACGACACGCGCGTCGATACCGCCGTGACGACCGTGGGCCGGGGCGTGGTGGACGTGACCTTTCGGATCGACGAAGGGCGGCCGCTTCTCCTCGACTCGCTCGAGATCGTCGGGTTGAGCAGGGTCCCTGACTCTTCGAAGATCACGAAGGACCTGCAACTCGAGGTTGGCGAACGGGTCGGGCGGCTCAAGCTGTTCTCCGACATCGCGACGATCGTCTCGCGCCTGCACAACGCCGGCTATCCGAACGCGCAGGTCTTCCAGCAGTTCTCGACGCACCTTGCTGAGCACCGCGCCGAGGTCCAGCTGGAGGTCGCGCCCGGCGTGCGCACGCGCATCGGCGCGATTCGGGTTGCGAGCGCCGCACAGTCGGGCGGTCCGCCGAAGATCGACTCGGCCGTCGTGCGCCGCCTGCTTGGCTTCAATTCCGGCGACCGGTACAGCGACAACGCGCTGACGAACGCCCAGCGCAACCTGTACAACCTCGGCGCGTTCAAGCACGTCGAGGTCGGCATCGACTCGACGAGTCGCGCGGCATCCGTGACCGACGGCAGCGGCGCGCCGGCGGGCGGCGGTACCGCGCGCACCGCGAAGGACAGTCTCGCCGACACGCTCACCGACGTCATGGTCAGCCTGCGCGAGGACTACCTGCGGCAGTACGACCAGGAAGAGGGGTGGGCGACGCTCGACTGCTTCCGTTTCAACGCGCAGTACACCAACAAGAACTTTCTCGACGACGCGCGGCGCCTGGAGCTCACGGGACGCCTCTCGAAGATCGGCTACGGCGAGCCGCTCGAGACTCCTTCGACGCGCAACTTGTGCTACCGGCCGCGCCTCGACCAGGACAGCATCGCGAGCTCGAAGATCAACTATTACCTGGGCGCGTCGATGCGCCAGCCGACGCTCTTCGGCACGCATTGGGTTCCCGCGTATACGGCGTACACCGAGCGGCGCGGCGAGTATCTCGCGTATCTCCGCACGACGTACATCGGCGGTGACGTGTCGGCGACGCGTTCGATCGGCGAGGGAATGCCGCTGCGCGTCGGCTACACGCTGGAGTACGGAAAGACCCAGGCGCAGCCGGCGGTGCTCTGCGCGGAGTTCTTCCGCTGCACGACCGACGAGCAGGACGAGTTCGAGCGGACGTTGCGCCTGGCCGTCGCCAGCGTGTCGCTGCAGCGCATTCGGGTCGACGACCGCGTCGAGCCGACGCGCGGCTACATCATCGCGGGAGAGCTGCGCGGCGCCGCGCCGCTGATCGGATCGGATCCGTCGCAGCAGTTCGGGAAGGGCACGATCGAGATCTCCGGCTACAAGTCCATGTCGAAGAACTTCGTCATAGCGGCACGGATCAGCGGCGGTTTGATCAATGCGCCGGCCGATTCGACCGGCGCGAAGCTGCCCCCTTATCAGGAACGCCTGTTCGCCGGTGGGCCGAACAGCGTGCGAGGATTCGGGCAGAACCTCCTCGGTCCGGTCGTCTACCTGGTGGGAACGGGGCAATTCAACGTCGACACGGTCGCCCACACCCCCGCAGCCACGACCACGACGTACGTGCTCAAGGATCCGAATTCGACCGCAACTCGAACGCAGCCGCTCGGCGGCAACGCGCTGTTCGTGTTCAACGCGGAGTTTCGGATCCGGGATCCGTTCCTGCCCAACCTCCTCCAGTACGTCCCGTTCGTGGACGGCGGCCAAGTGTGGACCCAGGTCCCCAACGTCAACAACTTCCACTTGTTGCGGAACGTGCTCGTGACGCCTGGGTTGGGGTTCCGGATCACGTCGCCCATCGGCCCCATTCAGATCAGTCTGGGGTACAACCCGTACCCGAATCAGCAGGGCCCGGTGTACTTCGCGTCGCCGGTCGATCCCGCCACGGGGGCGGCACCGCTCATATGTGTGACGTCACCCGGGGACGCCGACCGTCCCTGTGACGGTAAGTGCGAACGGCTCGGTGACTCAGGCGAAGTGCCCGGGAAAGTTCGCGCCGCCGCGCGCGGCGAGTTTCTTTCAACGGCTGACGAAGACTTTCTCGATCGCAACGAGCTTCTGACTCAGACATGAAGCGCCGCAGTCTCGTCGCGCTGGTGGCGGCTGGCGTCCTGGTCTTCCTCGGGCTCCTCGCGGTGTCCGCGGTGTTGTTCGTCACGCGCACGTACCGCGGGCGCGAGTACGTGCGGTCGTTCGCCCAGCCCCTCATCGCGCGCGCGATCAAGGGAAACCTCTACCTCGGGCACCTCGGCGGCAGCTTCCTCAACCAGCTGACGATCGACAGCGTCGCGATCCGGGACGAACGCGGCGAGCTGTTCGTGAGCACCGGGCCGATCACGCTCGACTACAACCCACGCGACATTCTCGACGCCCGCGCTTTCATCCGCCGCGCGACGATCGAGCATCCCTACGTCCACGTCATCCAGCACAACGACTACAGCTGGAACTTCAAGAAGATCTTCGCCAGCACATCGCCGGCGACGCCGAAAGACGTGAGCACGCGGGGTTGGGGCAGCTACGTCGTGGCCGATTCGGTCAAGCTCCACGACGCGACGTTCCTCGTCACGCTGCGCTGGCAGCCCGACGACTCGCTGAAGGGCGCGCGCCGTGACAGCGTGATCCGCGTCACACTCGCGAATCCCGCGCGCGCGGTGACGCCGACGTACGACGGATACGGGCGCCTCTACGCATGGCGCAACATCAACGGACTGATCTCGCACGCCCGGCTCGCCGACCCGGACAGCGACCAGAAGTACGGCCGGGAGTTCAAGGTCGCGACGCTATCAGCTGACGAGTTCGAGCCGACCTTCAAGTACCGCAACCTCGTCGCCGACGTGCGGCTCCAGGGTGACTCCGTCTGGTTTCAGTCGCCGCACTTCGAGCTGCCGTCGTCGAACGGACGCGGCGCGGGCAAGGTCTGGTGGGGAAGCGACCTTCCCGTGCGCTACGACATCATCGTCCACGGCACCTCGGTGGCGCTCGAGGACGTGAACTGGGCGTACCCGCCGCTCCCGACGACTGGCGGCGGATCGGTCGATCTCTCGATTCGGAACGATCCGACGAACCTGCAGATCATCGACTTCCGGCTGACGAACATGGACGTGAAGACGACCGGCTCGCACGTCACCGGAACGATGTCGTTCGGCACCGGCGCGCCCGTGCTGCTCGTGCGGAACGTGGATCTGAAAGGCGATCCCGTCGACTTCGACTTCGTGCGCTACATCAACCAGAAGCCGTTTCCCGTGGATTGGCGGGGACAGCTCTACGGAAACGTGAAAGGGCGCGGCGGTCCGCTCACGCATTTCGTCGTCGACCAATCGGACGTCACGTTCCACGACGCGCACGTGCCGGGCGCGACGTCGCACGCCACGGGCAAGGGCGAGCTCGACATCCTCTTCCCGGCGTTCACCGCGTTTCATCATTTCGACGTGAACGCGACGTCGGTCGACTTGCGCTCGATCGAGTATCTCTATCCGGCGTTTCCGCGGCTCGGCGGCACGGTGTCCGGCATCGCGACGCTCGACTCGTCGTGGCTCGACGTCCGCTTCTCGAACGCGGACGTCTATCATCAGGACGGACCGGGCGATCCGTCGCACGTGACCGGAAGCGGGCGCATCACGTACGGCGATCCGTTCATGACGTACGACGTGACGCTCGACGCGCGGACGTTGTCGCTCACGATGCTGTCGCGCTCGTATCCGAATCCGCTTCGCGGACTGATGAGCGGTCCGGTCAAGGCGCAGGGGCAGTCTCCCGATCTCGCGCTCACGACGACGCTCACCGGCGACGCCGGCACGTTCAGCTTCGACGGGCGGGTCGATCTCGATTCGGTCGGCGGACTGGGCGCCCGCGGACACGGACAATTCAGCGCGCTGAGCCCGACGACGCTGCTCGCGAAGGCCGACGGTCCGCGAGGCGCGTTCAGCGGGCACTATGAAGTCGACGTCAACGGAAAGAACGCGAGCGTGGTCAACGGCACAGCGGGCGTCGCCATCGAGCGCACGTCGTTCGACGGCGTGACGATCTATCCGTCGAGGGCACGCGCGACGTTCGGTGACGGGCGCATGCGCGTCGACACGCTCATGCTCGAGACGAGTGCGGGAACGTTGGAAGCGAGCGGAGCGATCGGTCTGCCGAAGGGGCCCAGCGACTCGCTCTCGTTCAAGTTCACGCTCGATTCTCTCGGCGGCCTGCGCCGCTATCTGTCGAGTGCCGACTCGAGCTCCGCGCCGGACTCGTTGTCGGGCGAGATCAGCGTGAGAGGTTTTGCGCAGGGACGTCTCGACTCGCTGCGCCTCGCGGGCACGCTCACCGGAAACCAACTCTACGTCGAGAAGGACAAGGCCCGTTCAGCCACCCTCGGGTTCGACATCGCGAACTTTCCAAGTGCGCCAGCCGGCCAGCTCACCGTCAGCGCCGATTCCCTGACACTCGCCGGCGTCGCGCTCGACACGCTTGGCGGAACGCTGATCGCTGAGGACACCTCGCACGCGCGATTCGTGGTGGGCGTACAAAGCCACAACGGCCCGCTGGGCGTGGCTGGCGGAACGTTGAACTTGCTGAAGAATTCGTGGGCCGTCGGGCTCACGTCGCTCGACCTCGTCGTCGGCAAGGACGAGTGGCGCCTCGCCGGTCCGGCGCGGTTGGAGCGGGACAGCATCGGCACGCGGCTGGACTCGCTCATCTTGAGGAACCGAGACACCGCGGTTGTGGCGATGAGCGGCGACGTGCCGAATGCGGGGAGCGTCAGCGGCCGCGTCCGCGCGACGAACCTTCCGCTCGACGACATCGGCGTCATCGAGCAGTTCGCCGACAGCCTCGCCGGCCTGGGCCGAGTGGACGCGACGCTGTCGGGGACGCGCGAGCATCCGATTCTCACCGGTGAAGCCCAGATCACGGGGCTGCAGCGGAACGGCGTGACGTTGGATCGCGTGACGCTGAACGGCCAACTTCACGATCGCGACGCCGATCTGAGCGTGGCTGTCGTGAGCAAAGGCGCGACGACGCTGACAGTGAGCCTCAAGCTCCCGATCGACTTCAAGCTGTTCAGCGTCAAGACGAGGAACGACGCGATGAGCGGCGAGATCCACGTTCCGGCGACGGATCTCTCGATCGTGCAGCTCGCGTCGCGCTCGTTCAGTCAGGTGTCGGGTACGCTGCGCGGGGACATCCTCGTCGGCGGAACGCCGAGCGCGCCGGTGTTCAGAGACACTGTCATGTGCGGTCCCGCGCTCCTCGGCTGCGCGCGCGGCGTGCAGATCCTGAACGGATCCGCGAAGCTGCCGCAGCTCGGGGTCGATCTCGCCGACATTCAGTGCACCGTATCGGGGGCCGGCGCGCTCGCCGGAGGCGACAGCCTCAGCATCTCCAGGTGCAGCGCGACGTCGCCGGCAACGCAGCGCGGGAACGGAGCGCGGCGCGATCGCTGTCGACGGGTGGGTGAAGAACGTCGCGCGCTTCCTTCTGACGAAGCCCGATCCGCTCAAGCCCGCGCCGGCCCCCTCGTTCCGGATCGCCGTCGGACTGCGGCAGTTCCACGCGTTCAACAAGCGCAGCGTCGCGGACGTCTACGTGACCACGCCCGCTCCCCACCGACTCGATTCGACTCGTCGGCGACCTGAACGGCTCGCGGCTCACCGGAGCGGTCCAAGTCGACCGGAGCGCGATCTTCCTGGCTGACCGCGACCTCGCGCGCAAGCTCCAAACCAGCGAAGAGCTCTTCGGGGACTTCAAGGGTGGCGAGACGGTCGTCGGCGGACGCGCGGGGCTGTCCACACTCCTGACGAACCTGACCCCCAACTTCACGGTCACGCTCGGCAACGACGTCCGGCTCAAGTCGAAGGAAGCCGACGTTCGCCTGGCCGGATCGCTTGACGTGGTGAAGTCGACGGCGCGCGCGAGCCATCTGCTCGCGTCGACGAATCAGTTGATCCCGCAGTTCGGCCTCGAGGGCACGCTTCGCACGATCGGCGGCAGTTACACGCTCGACCTCGGTCTCGCCCAGCGGCAATTCGACGTTCTCGCCGACGGCACCGTGAACTTCACGGGCGACGCGGAAAACCCGACGCTCGACATCGCCGGCCAGTACAACGTGAAGCAGTACCGCGACCGCGACCTCGGCGTGATCGTCCATCTGCGCGGACCGTTGATCCCCTATCCGGAGATCACCTTCACCAGCAACGCGGACTACGCCATCTCGCAGTCGGACCTCGTGAGTTATCTCGTCACGGGTGCGCCGGGCTTCGAGCTCAGTGCCCAGAAGAGCGAAGTCCTCGCCCAGTTCATCGGCCCCACCGTCAGCGCCGTCACGGCCAACAGCCTGCGCCAGCTCGTCGGGCCGTGGGTCGATGCGTTCCGATTCGAGCTGGGCAGTGGGACGCAGCAGCAGGCGGGGCAGACGTCGAGCAATCTCCAGCAATACCTCTACGGCGCCACGGTCGGCGTCGAGAAGCAGTTCGCCGACAAGATGTTCCTCAGCTTGAACACTGGCCTCTGCCAGTTCGACCCGAACTTCCAGCAGACGAACCTGCTCTCCGGCGTCGGCGCGAAGGTCGAGTACCGCTTCAAGCCCGAGCTCTCGACGCAGATCGCCATCGACCCGTCGACGACCGCGCGGACGTGCTCGGGCGGACAGAGCATCATCGGTGTCGTGCCCCAGCCGCAGAACTTCAGCTTCTCGCTGCACCACACCTTCCGCTTCTGATCAAGAGCGCGATCGTCATCGCGAATCCGGCGTCGCGCCGAGGAAGACGGCTCGCCGGCCACGCGCAGCGCGCGCTGACCAACCGCTCCGTCGACTGCGACCTGGTGTTCACCGAGCGGCCGGGGCACGCGGCGGAGCTCGCGGCGAGTCACGCGCACGCCTACGACGCAGTCTTCGTGGTCGGCGGCGACGGCACGGTCATGGAGGTCGCCGCGGCGCTCGCCTCCCACGCCAGCGAAACCCCCATCGGAGTTCTGGCCGGCGGTACGGGCAACTTGGTAGCCCGCGCCTTTGGGATACCGCTTTCGGTGTCGAAGGCGGTTCCGGCCCTCCTCGCGGGCGTCGAGCGCCGGGTGGACCTCGGTCGGCTCGATGGGGGGGGCGGGTTTTCCGTCGCCGCCGGGGTGGGGATCGACGCCGCGATGATCGCTGAAACGCCGGGCTGGCTCAAGCGTCGATTGGGTGTCCTCGCCTACATGATCATGGGCGCGCGCGCCGCGCTGCGTACCGTGGGTCGCCGGGAATTCTTCACGGCCCGGATCACGGTCGACGGTGTGGTTCACGAGCGACGCGTCGCGATGGTGATGATCGCCAACGTCGGCGCGGTGCTCGGCGAGCGCCTGGTGCTCGGTCCGGAGATTCGCCCCGATGATGGGATGCTCGACGCCTGCCTCTTTTCGCCGAACTCGATGCGCGACGCGCTGCGCATCGTGCGCCGCATGGCGGTCCGCGACTTCGCGAACGATCCGTGCGTGCTGTACGTCGCCGGGCGCCACATTCGCGTCGAGACGGATCCGCCGCGACTCTGGCAGGCGGACGGAGACGTGATGGGCACGACTCCCTTCGACGCCACCATCGAGCCGCTGGCGGTTCGCCTGCTCGTCCCGCGCGGCTGACGCGTTGACCCGCCCCCGCTCCCGACTCCCGCGCACCGCCTGAGGGCGGTGGAGCAAGCGCCGCTCGCGACCGTCGCGCGCCTGCTGCGCGAGCGCAACCAGCTCTTTCTCCTCCACGAAGCGCTGGCCGAGGTGGAGCGCGCGCGCTCGCTCGAGGATCGGTTGGCCGTTCTCGAGAGCGCCATCAAGCGCATCGGCTACGGACGCGTCGAGACGCACGACGACTTCGTGATGCCGTCGGCGGACCAAGTCGCGCGGCGGATCAGCAACTCCATCGTGCTGGCGTCGAACGACCTGCTCGTGCCGCTGCGCGCGGTCGGCGGCGCGGCGCTCGGCACCCTGGTGCTCGGCGACCCCGTCGATGGCGCGGTCCCGACGGCCGATCGCGTTCGCACCGTCGAGCTGTTCGCGCAGCAAGTCGCGTCGATCATCGAAAACGCGAGGCTCTACGAGGAGAGTGAGCGGCAGCGCGGGCGCGGCGAGGCGCTCTCCGACATCGCGCGCGCCGTGAGCGGATCGCTGCGGCTGGACGACGTGATGACGCTCGGCCTCGGCCACGCGATGGCGTTGCTCCACGCGCAGGGCGCGACGCTCAGCCTGGTGCGCGATCAACAGTTGACAATCGTCGCCGGACTGGGCGCGGGCGAGTGTCTGGTCGGCGCGCCCCTGCCGCTCGACTCGAGCTTGAGCGGGCGGGCGATCGCCGAGCGGCGGCCGCTCATCTGCAACGACACGAACGTGCCTCAGGTGTACTCGCCGACGCGCATCGCCGCGAACGTCGAGCGCGCTCTGATCGCTCCACTGTTCTCGAGCAGCGGCCCGATCGGCGCGCTGTCGGTGATCAATCGCGACCGTCCGTTCTCCGAGGACGACGCCGTCGTCCTCGAGCGGCTCGCCGACCAGGTCGCCGTCGCCGTGACGAACGCGCGTCTCTACGAGGACGCGCAGGCCGTCGCCGAGCGCTACCGCCAGGCGGTCGAGGACGAGCGGCGAGCGCGCGAGGCGGTCGCGCAGTCCGAGGCGCGATACAGAAACCTGTTCGAGACGGCGACGGATGCGATCTACACGCTCGATCCGCAAGGCGCGTTCACGTCGGTGAACGAAGCGACCTGTGAGCTCCTCGGCCGCGACCGTGCCGACCTGTTGGCGCGAAGCCCGCTGCCGTTCGTCTCCTCGAACGACACTGGTATGGTGAAGGAGCAGTTCAAGGCGGCGCTGCTCGGCCAGGCGAGACGGTACCAGTGCCGGTTCATTCGGCCGGACGGCGTCTCGCGGCTCGCGTCGCTGACGAACTCGCCCATCCGGCACGGGTCGCAGGTGATCGGCATCCTCGGCGTCGCGCGCGACATCACCGACGAGCGAGAGCGCGATCTCGCGCTCGAGCGCTCGGAGATTCGCTACACGCAGCTCGTCGAATCGGCGTCGGACGCGATCTTCACCGCCGATACGTCGGGCCTCCTGACGGGCGTGAACCGGTCGCTCGAGGAAGCGACGGGCAAGAGTCGCGACGAGCTGATCGGCTTACCCGTGGTGTCGCTGATCGACCCGCGAGACCAGTTGGACGCGCAGGACGGCCTTCGCGCCGCGCTCGCCGGCGAGTTTCCGCGCGGCCAGCTCCGCTATACGAACGGCGACGGCGAGATCCGTCACTGCTCGCTGACCGTCACGCCGCTCACCGAAGCCGGCGTCGTGACGGGAATGCTCGGCATCGTCCGCGACGTCACCGACGAGCGTCGTCTCACCGAGCAGCTGGTGCAGCAGGAAAAGCTGGCCGCGGTCGGCGAGCTGGTGAGCGGCGTCGCTCACGAGTTGAACAACCCGCTGGCGAGTGTGATGGCGTTCGCTCAACTCCTGCTCGCGGCTCCGGCCGACTCGTTGCCCGACCGCGAAGCGATCGACGCGATCAACCAGGAAGCCAAGCGTGCGGCGAAGATCGTCGCCAACCTCCTCACGTTCGCGCGCCAGCACCAGCCGGAGCGCACGATCGCCGATCTGAATCGCGTCGTGCAGGACACGCTCGAGCTGCGTCGGTACGCGATGCGCACGGCGCAGGTCGAGATAGACGTACATCTCGACCCGGATCTGCCGCTCACGTGGGCCGATTCGTTCCAGCTCCAGCAGGTGGTGCTCAACCTCCTCACCAACGCCGAGCACGCGTTGTCGAACTGGTCCGGGGAAAAGCGCATCGTCGTTACAACCACACGACGCGGAGACCAGCTCGTCGTCTCGGTCGCCGATTCGGGTCCCGGCGTCTCGCCGGAAAACCTCTCGCGCATCTTCAATCCATTCTTCACGACGAAACCCGTCGGCGAAGGCACGGGACTCGGCCTCTCGATCTCGGATGGGATCGTTCGCGAACACGGTGGACGAATTCGCGTGGACTCGCAGCCTGGCCGCGGCGCGACGTTCGAGATCGAGATGCCGCACGCTTCACCGCCGGCGTCGACGCCGACCGGCGGCGACGAGCCCGTCGCGGTCGTTCCCGGCACGAAGCGGCTGCTCGTCGTGGACGACGAGCAGGCGATCCGTCACGCCGTGTCCATCTTCTTCCGGTCGCTGGGCCACGTCGTGGATGTGGCGTCCAGCGGCGCCGAAGGACTGAGCCGCGCCCGCACCGCGACGTACGACGTGATGCTCCTCGACCTGCGCCTCCCGGACTCGACCGGCGACGCGATTCTTCGCGAGCTCCAGAAAGAGGGGCGCGCCCCCGGCCGGGTCGTCTTCGTCACCGGCGACACGCAGAGCGCGGCCGCGCGCGCGGTTCTCGAGGCGACCGGCTGCGAGGTGGTCGGGAAGCCGTTCCTGTTCGACGAGCTGGCCGCCGTCGTCCTCACGGCCGACGCGAGCTGACAGCGCTATCTTGAAACCATGGATATTCAAGAGCGCGACGCGATGACCTGCCGCGCGTGCGGCAACGAGGAGCGCGCCTCGGAAGGCTATCCGTGCGTGGATTGCGGCACCTTCCTGTGCATCCTCTGTGACTTGCGCGGTGTGACGCGGTGCAAAGCATGCCAGGCCAAGCGACAGGCGAGCGCGGCGGAGCAACCCAAACCGGTGCAGTGAGCGCGTCCGTCGACTTCGGCCGCCTCGGCATCGCGATCGGTCACGCGAGCGACGAACGCGGCGCGACAGGGCTGACGGTCATCCGCGGCGCGAAGGGCGGGGGTCCACTGCGCGCGGGTGTTTGCGTCGTGGGCCGCGCGACCGGCAGTCGCGAGATCGCCGCGGCATCGGCAGACCATCACGTGGACGGGCGCGTCGACGCCATCCTGTTCACCGGCGGATCCGCCTATGGACTCGACGCCGCCGCCGGCGTGATGCGCTGGATGGAAGAGCGAGGGCTCGGCCAACCAGTGGGCTCCGGCGTCGTCCCCATCGTGCCGGCCGCGGTGGTGTTCGACCTCGCACCGCTCGGGCGGTTCGACGCCCGCCCCACGGCGGAGATGGCGTACGCCGCGGCCGACACGGCACGCAGCGAAGGGGTGGCGGAGGGGTCGGTGGGCGCAGGGACAGGCACGACGGTCGGCAAAGTCGCCGGTCCGGCCTGGTGCATGAAGGGCGGATTCGGTTGCGCGATCGAATCGACCATGTCGAAAGACCTTTCCGTGGGCGCGATGGTGGTCGTGAACGCGTTCGGCGACGTGCGCGACGCTCACGGTGAGATCATCGCGGGCGCCCGCCGACCAAGCGGCGGGTTCGCCGACACGCCGCGCGTGCTCGCGTCGGGAGACATTCGTTCGCTGAGCAAGTTCGACGACCTCGGCGCGCAGAACACGACGCTCGCCGCCGTAGCCGCGAGCGTCCCGCTGTCGCCGAATACGTTGACGCAGCTCGCACGCGCGGCGAGCGCCGCGCTCTTCCGGCGCATCACGCCGAGCGGGTCGTCGTTCGACGGCGACATCGTGTTCGCGCTGTCGCCGATGGCCGACGAAGTCGCGCGCGTCGAAGCGCTCGTCGTCGAGTCGCTCGCCGTGGCCGCGCTGGAAAACGCGATCGAGCGCGCCGTGCGCTGCGCACGCGGCCGCGAGGGAATTCCCGGTCTCGCCGACGCACATGCCTGAGTCGCGCGGCCGGGCGGGGGACGACGCCATTCTCTACTGCGCCATCATTCGCGCGCCGGTCGCCCCGATGCACGGCGAGCCGCGGATCTCGAGCACGATGATCTCTCAGCAGCTCGCCGGCCACCGCGTCGACGCGCTCGCCGAGGATGGAGAGTGGGCGCGCGTCCGTGGGGCGGACGGCTACGAGGGATGGATTCACGCCGGCTTTCTCGCCAAGGCGCCGGCCACCACCGCTCGCCAAAGCCGTCGCATCACGCGCATCTCACTCGGCTGCTCGACGAAGACGGCGTCGGGTGTGAGCCGGGTGCTTCCGCTCCGCGCGTTTCTCGCCCCGGACGAGACGCTCACGTCGGGCGAGGTGATCGAATCGACCCGGCGCGCGGCGAGATTTCCGCTCGATCCCGTCGCCGTCGTGAGCAGCGCACAAACATATTTCGCCGGCACCAGCTACTTGTGGGGCGGCGTCACGCCGTGGGGCGCGGACTGTTCGGGATTGGTGCAGACCGTGTTCGCCCTGCACGGCACGCAGCTTCCCCGCGACGCGTCACAGCAGGCGCAGGCCGGCGAAGACGCGGGCACCGACGCTACAGGGGCGGCGCTCGAAGGCGGCGACCTTCTTTTCTTTTCCGATCGCGAGGACAAGCGCGTCACGCACGTCGGCATCGCGACGGGTGACAAACGGATGGTGCATCTCGGTCTGGGCCGCGGCGGCTATTCGGTCGAGCGGCTCACGGACCGGAAGGACGCCTACGTCGCGCTGCTGCGAAAGCGCTTTCTGTTCGCGCGACGCGTCGTCTAGCTCACCAAGCCGTTCGGCACCATCGTCGTCGAGGAGCGAACTTGCACGCCGACGTCGATCGTCGGCTGGTCGTCGACGGCGATCGCCATCGTGTATCCGCCCGGGGAATCCATCGGCAGGTCGAATTGCGCGATGAGCGGGAGGTCCATCTCGAGGACGCCCGGCGGCGGCGGACCGACGTTGAGGTCACCCTGGCTGCGCCACAGCTCCTGCCCGTTCGGGCTGAGCCAGCGGAACGAGACGGTGTGAGCCCCGACGTCGGCTCCGCTGCCCTTCATGTGGACGACGAGATTCGCCCGCGGATGGACGGCCGGCAGCGCCGCGACCTGCAGCGCGTCGAAGACGCCGAGGACGTTGAGCTTTCCTTCCTGCGAGAGATTCGCCGCATCGGCGAAGAGAGCAAACGCAACACGCATTCAGCAACATAGACAGGCCAAAGCCCGCACGCCTAGTTTTCGTTGCATGGACTCCAGCGCCGGCGACGCCGCGACAGAATCGATCTTGCCCGGCCGCGCCGATACGGCGCGACCGGGCGGCGGCGTCTGGCTTACGGATGCATCGCTCGTGCTCGTGGCGATCATTTGGGGCGTGAACTTCTCGATCGTCAAGTTCGGGACGTCGCTCATCGACCCGCTCGCCTTCAACGGCGTTCGCGTTCTGCTCGCCGCCGTGCTGCTCCTCGCGATCGCGCTCGCCAGTCGTGGCCAGTTTCCGCCGCCCCGCGAGATCGCGATCCTGCTCGCGCTCGGCGTACTCGGGAACGGCGTGTATCAGGTCTTCTTCGTCGAGGGAGTCGCGCGCACGCGAGCGAGCGATGCCGGGCTCGTCATCGCCGCCTCGCCGGCATTCATCGCCATCGTCGGCCGAATGTTCGGCGTCGAGCGCGTGAGCCGGCGCGGAGTCATGGGGATCGCCATGTCGATCGGCGGAATCGCGTTCGTGGTCCTCGGCACGACGAACGCGACGGCGGGCGACGCGACGATCATCGGCGACCTCCTCGTGCTCGCCGGATCGCTGTGCTGGGCGTTCTACACCGTGATGCTCAAGCCGTACACCGAGCACCTGTCCGGTCTGCACGTGTCGGCGTTCACCATGCTCGGCGGCGCGATCCCGCTGGTTCTGCTCGCGTCGCCGCGAATCGCCGCGACGCACTGGTCGCAGCTTCCCGCAAAGGGATGGTCGGCGATTCTCTATAGCGGAATCTTCGCGCTCGTCATCGCGTACCTGTTCTGGTACCGCGGCGTGCGCGTGATCGGCCCGACGCGCACCGCGATGTACTCGAACCTCCAACCGGTCGTCGCCGTGCTCATGGCCTGGTGGCTGCTCGGCGAGACGCCGACATGGTGGCAGGGCGTCGGCACGAGCTGCATCGTCGGCGGCCTGCTGCTCACGCGAACGTGAAGCTCGTCCTGTTCGACATCGACGGGACCATCCTGCTGACGAGCGGAGCGGGGAAGCGGGCCGTGCATCGCGCTCTCGCCGAGGTGTTCGGCGCGTCGGGACGAGTCGAGCATCGCTTCGACGGAAAGACGGATCCGCAAATCGTCCGCGAGCTGATGCGGATGGAGGGACACGCCGACGATCACATCGACGCGCGCATGTCGCTCCTGCTCGATCGCTACCTCGACTTCCTGCACGAGGAGCTCGACCAACCGTCAACGGCCGTTCGCCTGATGCCGGGTGTCGCTGAATTGCTCGACGCGCTCGAGGCGCGATCGGACGTCGTGCTCGGGCTCGTCACGGGGAATCTCGCAGCCGGCGCGGCCGCGAAACTTCGCGCGGGAGGCGTCGATCCCGGGCGGTTTCGCGTCGGGGCGTACGGCTCCGACCACGAACTTCGCGTCGAGCTGCCCGCGGTGGCGCAGCGGCGGGCGCGCGAGGAGCTGGGGGTCACCGTCCAGGGATCCGACGTCGTCGTCATCGGAGACACCCCGGCCGATGTCGAGTGCGGACGGGCGGTCGGCGCGCTCACGATCGGCGTCGCGACCGGCTACTACTCGGTCGGCGAGCTGCGCGACTTCGGAGCGGACGAAGCTTTTGAGGATCTGGCCGACACGACGGCGGTCGTTCGCACCATCGTCGGCGGCTGAATGCCCCACCCGCCAAGTACATTTTCCGACATGGCGGATACGCCGAGGGGAACGATCGCGGTGAGCGCCGCGCGCGTGGGTCGCGCCGATCTGGGCGAAGGCACGGCCACGGTCGACGACGACGTCCTCACCGTCATCGCGCGTCCGAGCGGCGCCGAACGCTTGCTCCGAATTCCGATCTCGGCGATCGACGCGCTCGTCATCGACGGCGATGAAATCGTCGTGTTGGTTCGCGACGGCCGACAGGTCGCGATCACGAGCGGCGACGCAGCGCAGCTGCATCGCGAAATCGTCGCGCGGTGCTTCGTGCTTCCCGAGCTGACGCGCACGTTGCGGACCTTCGGGTCGCGACGAGGCCAGCGCGGACGCCGTCCCGGCGCCGCGGCCGAGCAACAAAAATTCTTCGCGCCGTTGGTCGACGCGCGACGCGTCGCGTCAAAGAGTCCGTCCGCGGTCGACACGATCGCGGCGTTCGAGAACGTGGGGCTGACCCACGCGCTCGACGAGGCGCTGCGACGATTCGCCAGCGAGCGGTTCGGCCAGAACGGCCCGGCGCGCCGAGCGCTCGAGGCGGAGCTGGTGGACTCGAGCGAACCGCTGCACGCCGCGCTGCGCGCGCTCGGTGAGCGCGCATCCGAGGCGCTGGAGCACGGCGACGAGATCCGCGCGTGGCGCTCATGGGCGCTTTCGCTGCGCAACGTTTTCGAGGCCGCGGATCGCGTATGGGTCGCGCTCGACGCGGCACTCGACGCGGCACACGTGACGGCGAGCCGCCTTCTTCCCCCGACCTCCCCCCCCCGTCGATGATCGTCGGCCTCGGCATCGATGCCGTGGACATCTCGCGTGCCGAGCGAATGTTCGCCGACAAGCCGGAGCGCATGCTCGAACGGTTGTTCGGCGAGACGGAGCGCGCGTATCTGGCGACAAAGCCTCAACCCGCCCAGCACATGGCCGTGCGGCTCGCGGCAAAGGAGGCGGCGTACAAGGCGCTTGCGGGAAACGAGCTCGCGCGCGGGATCGGCTGGCGCGACGTGGAGGTCGTGAGCCGAGACGACGGGGCGCCCGAGCTCCGCTTCTACGGCCGCGCGGCGGAGCGGCTCGCCGAGTTGGGTGCGGCGACGGTTCACGTGTCGCTGACGCACAGCGCGGCGACCGCGGTGGCGGTGGTCATACTGGAACGTTAGGTGGACGGGTGGACCGGTGGACCGGTGGACCGCAGTTGGGCTAAGCGATTCGTACCACGCGGCCTACACGCGTCCGGCGAATCCCGATATATTCACTCGGCAATGAGGCTCGGAACCAAGTTTGGCCGGGCCGCGTCGGTGCTGTTGACCGGTGCGGCCTTTACGATGTCCGTCGCGCTCGGCGCGCGCGCGCTTGGGGCGCAACAGGAGCGCCCGACCCAGCGCGTCGCGAACATCGTGAGTGTGGCCGTCGAAGAATACGGGAAGGGCGTCGACGAGAAGGGCCGCCTGACGTCCCGCGACGAATACGACGAAACCGTCGGATTCCTGCGCGACGCGCGCGCGGCGATGTCGCGCCTGCCCAGCGACCGACTTGCCGCCGCGTCGCCGTTGCTGGACTCGATCATTCTCGCCGTGACGGCCAAGCGTCCGCCCTCGGAGCTAGGTGCGCTCGCCAACCGGTTCGCGTCGTCGCTCGGCAGCGAGGCGGCTCTCGAGCTTCCCGCGCGGCCGCTCGACGCCGCCGCGGGCGAGCGGTTGTTCGCCGCCAATTGCGCGTCCTGTCACGGCCCGCGCGGTTTGGGCGACGGACCCGCCGCGGCAAACATCTCGCCCAAACCGCCCGCGATCGGCAACGCGCCCGCGGTCGCCGACGTCACGCCGGCGATGATGTTTCGCAAGATCTCGGTGGGCGTGACGGGCACCGCGATGCCGTCGTTCTCCCCGCAGCTGACCGCCGAGCAGCGCTGGAACATCGTCGCCTACATCGCATCGCTGCACGCGTCGCCGCAGCAAGTCGCCGAGGGCGAAGGGCTCTACGCGCAAGGGTGCGTCGAGTGCCACGGCTCGGCCGGACTCGGCGACGGCGCGATGGCGCGAACGCTGAGCAAGGCGCCGAGCGAGCTGGGATCGTTCGCGTGGCAGGTGGAGCACAGCGACGCGCAGTTGGCGGCCGCCGTGCGCGCCGGAGTCCCCGGCACGCCCATGCCTCCCGCGTCTGGCTTCACGGACCGACAGGTGCAGAGCGTCGTGGCGTATCTCCGTTCGCTGCCGAGCCGCCAGCGCACGATCGCGGCCGTGGCACAGGCGGATACGGGTCGTGGCGCGAGCGGGTCGAGACCGGAAGCGGCGTCAAAGGTCGCCGTCTCGCTGCTCGATCAGTCGCTGACGGCGGCGCGCAACGGACGATGGGTCGACGCGGGGGATCGCGCGTTCGACGCGTACCTCGCGTTCGAGCCGCTGGAGACGCCGGCGCGCGCCCGTAATCCGGGCGTCGTGGCGTCGATGGAAAAGCTGTTCGGCGACTTCAAGGCGTCGATCAAGGCCAACGACATCGAGGGCGCGGAGCGGGCGCGCGACGCGATCGACGTCAACATGGAACGCGTCGTCGAGCTGACACAGCCGCCGGGCAGCGGATCGGAGGCCTTCCTTCAGAGCTTCCTCATCATCGTCCGCGAGGGATTCGAGGCGATCCTCGTGATCGGCGCCGTGGTCGCGTTCCTTCTCAAGACCGGACATCGCGAGCGGCTGCGATCCATCTGGTGGGGGATCGCGCTCGGCGTGCTGGCGAGCGGGCTGACGGCGATCGTGCTGCGCACGACGCTGCGCGCGCTGCCGGCCACGCAGGAGATCATCGAAGGGGGCACCCTGTTGGTCGCGGTGGCCGTGCTCTTCTCGGTGAGTTACTGGCTCATCTCGCGCGTCGAGGCGGCAAAGTGGCAGGCGTTCATCCGCGACAAAGTGACGAGCGCTCTGGAGCACGGCGGAGGAAGCACGCTCGCGTTCGTCGCGTTCCTCGCCGTGTATCGCGAGGGCGCGGAGACGGCGCTCTTCTACCAGGCGCTGTTCAACGAAGGCTCGAACGTCGCGCTGCCGATCAGCCTCGGCCTCCTCGCCGGCTGCGGGGTGCTGGTCGTGATCTTTACGCTCTTCTACCGCTTCGGCGTGCGCATTCCGCTGCGGTCGTTCTTCAGCGTGACGAGCGTGTTGCTCTACTACATGGCGTTCGTGTTCGTTGGGAAGGGCGTGCACGAGCTGCAGGAGGGCGGGGTCGTCCCGATCAACGTTCTCCGCGGATTCCCGACGATCGAGGGCCTCGGCTTCTACCCGACGTGGGAGACTGTTCTCGCACAGCTGGTGCTGCTCGGGTTGTTCGTGTTCGCGGTGGCGAAGACGTTCTGGCCGAAGCGCTCCGTAGCGCTGCCGACGGTTCCCCCCGAGGCGGCGCCGGCCGGCGAAGTCGTCGCCGACGTGGCGTCACTCACCGCGCAGGTCGAGCGATTGGCTGCGCGAGTCTCGTCGCTCGAGCGCGATCGGTCCGGGGTTCCGCGCCACGAGTAGGCACTCGACTCGGCGCCTTCATTCGGCTCCGTGCGCCGGATGACTTGGTCAGCGGCTGTTCTGGCCTACACGACACGGGAACTACAATTTCGCGGAAGGAGCCGATTCTCGCGGAGAAAACAAAAATGCTTTTGTTTGCTCCGCGTGAATCCGGCCTTTCATCCGCGAAATCCCGTTTCTGTTCATAAGTCGTAAAGCTCAGGTCACGCCAGCGCCGGGACCTCGCTGACACCTGGGCGACCGACGCCGGTGTTCTTGCGCGCGGCCATGATGAGGACGCCGGCGAGCGCGATCCCTAGTGCGATCAGCTGCGCGATGCTGAGTCCGAACGGCGCCCACGAGAAGCGGTCGTCCTTGGCGCGGAAGAACTCGACGATGAATCGCTCGAGGCCGGCGAGCACGCAGTAGACGCCGAACAGCCAGCCCTCGGCGTGCTTGTGATTCCGCAGCCGCCAGAGGATGCCGAACATGATCATGCCCAGCGCCACCTCGAGCAGCTGCGTCGGATAGACCGACAGGACTGTCGATGGGTCCGTGCCCGGCGGAATCGGGGTGTTGAACGCGCGCTGCATCTCGAACGCGGTGGACGGCGGCGTGCCTTGCGGGAACGCAACGGCGAGCGGTCCCGTGTACGGCCGTCCGTAGTCGTCGCCGACGGCCCAGCATCCGGTGCGTCCGACCGCGTAGCCCGCGGCGATCGCGATCCCGCCGACGTCGGCGAAGCGAACGAACGACAGCTTCTTGTAGCGGATGGTCAACGCAGCAGAGCGCCACCGCGCCCATGAAACCGCCCCAGAAAACGAATCCGCCGCGGCCGAGCAGATCGCGCCAGTTGTGCGTCACGACGATGACGTAGTACAGCTTGGCGCCGATGAGCGTGCCGAGGAGCGCGGCGAAGAGGACGTCGCTCACGGCGGCCGACTCCTTCTCGCGTCCGCGGCGCGCCAACTCGCGCTCGGAGACCATCTGCGCGATGAGGAACGCGAGCAGCACCGCGATGCCGAAGCCGGTGAACGAGAAGCCGAACACGGTGAACGCGAACGGGTGGTGGATGAACGGACCCGCGGCGCGGATTAGGAAATTGGAAATCATGCGGCGACGAGTCCCGGTATGGGCATGGCGGCGAACGCGTTGAGGTCGAGCCCCGAACGCTCGCCGCGCTCGAGGTGGAAGAGCCCCGCGCGGGCGATCATCGCGGCGTTGTCCGTCGCGAGGCGCGGGGTCGGGGCGAACACATCGACACCGTCGCGGGCGAAACGTTCCCGCATGGCGGCGACGAGCGCCCCATTGCACGCCACGCCGCCGCCCAGCACGATGCGACGACGCCCGTACGCGCGCGCGGCGCGCGCCGTCTTTTCGACGAGCGTGTCGACGACGGCGTCCTGAAACGCGCGCGCGATCGGCGCGCGGTCCGCTTCGGACGGCGACGCCTTCACGGCGTTGAGCACGGCGGTCTTGAGCCCGCTGAACGACACGTCGTAGTACTCGGCGTCCCCGGGACGTTGGTCGCGACGCAGCATAGGCCTCGCGAACCTTAACGCCCCCGCCTTGTCTTGGGAGCGCGGAGTCGTGGCGAGCGCGGCGATCCGCTCGACGTGAGGTCCCCCGGGGTACGGGAGCCCGAGAAGCTTGGCAACCTTGTCGAACGCTTCGCCGGCTGCGTCGTCGCGCGTGCGGCCGAGGAGTCGATAGCGTCCCCACGCCTCGACGTCGATCAGCAACGTGTGTCCGCCGGAGACGAGGAGCGCCGTGAAGGGAGGCACGGCGGCCGCGTCTTCGAGCACCGTCGCGAAGAGATGTCCCTCCATGTGGTGCACGCCGATCATCGGAACCCGGCGCGCCAACGCGAACGCCTTGCCGAACGCCACGCCCACGAGCAGCGCGCCGACGAGCCCGGGCGCGTTGGTCACCGCGACCGCGTCGACGTCGTTGGAACCGGAATCAGCGAGCGCTTGTTCGACGACGGGAACGATCGAGGTCAGGTGCGCGCGCGACGCGATTTCGGGTACCACGCCGCCGAACACGCGGTGCACGTCCTGCGACAGGATCACGAGCGAGCGGATGCGCACGTCATCGCCGGTTCCCTCGAGGACGGCCGCCGACGTCTCGTCGCAGGATGTCTCGATGCCGAGGATTCGCGTCACTTGTGCGGCGCCGCGGGTGCGGGGACGGGCATCGGTCCCACGAGTATGACCTTCACCTGCGACGGCTTCACGCGAAGCGTGCCGAACCCCGTGGTGTCGACGTCGACCAGGTGCGGCAGCGAATCGGGGAAGGTGATGACCGTGCGAATCGTCTGCACCGCCTTCACCTGCGCCACGCGCAACCGCGGTCCGGAGACCACCACGCTCTCCGGGTCGAATCGCGTCGCGATCGGACCGGTGACGCCGGTCGCGTTGACGGAGAGCGCGGAGACGATCGGCACCTTGCGGTTCGCGGTCGACTCGAAGCGAAGCGTGATGCTGCGCGGCTGGACGTCGCGCACCACGGCGTCGACGCCCTCGGGCAAGGTGACGTCATCGGGGCGCAGATCGACGACAACCGTGTCCGGCGAGTCGGCCCCGATGGGCCGGCGAATCGCCGGCGGATTGGACGCCAGCTTGATGAGCTCCTTCGGCGAGCCGGCGACGATCGCCTGCAAATCGGGGAGCGCATCACGCAGCACGAGCGAGCTGTCGAGCACCGGTGTAAACCGGACGGGTAAGAGCGCGGTCTGCGGCTCCTTGGCGTTGACGACGAACCATATGACGACGGCCACGAGCACCGCCATCCCCTTGAGTCCGAGCTGCTGCGTGAACGCCGCGGTGACGCGCCGTTGCAGCGAGCCGGACGACCGCGGCGGCTGGGAGTTGGGGGGGGCGCGACGTCTGACATCGCAACGCGCCCCGCTCAGCGATCGCCGCCGTTCGCGACGGTCTTGGGTTGCTGCAGGCCGAGCAACTGCCCGATCAGCGCGCGGTTGCCGGGGGAGTTCCAGTCGTCGGGGCCGATCCACTTTCGCCGAATCGAGCCCTCGCGTCCGATGATGAAGGTTTCGGGATAGCCCGTGGCCTGGTAGGCGCGCTCGATCGAGTGCGTCGAGTCGTGAAGCACCTCGAACGTCACGCCGAAGTGCTTGGCGAACGCGCGAATGGAATCCTCGCCGACGTAGTCGTCGATGCTCACGGCCACGAGTTTGAGGCCCTTGTCGCCATACGCCTGATAAAGGCGTTGTAGGCTCGGGATCTCGACTTGGCACGGCCCGCACCACGTCGCCCAGATGTTGAGCAGCACGACCTGCCCCTTGTAGTCGGCGAGCGTCTTGTAGCGATTCTCCCCGAGCACTTTCGCGCGAAAGTTCGGCGCGTCGGAGCCTTCGGTCACCGGGAACAGCTGGTCGCGCAAAAAGTGCGACGTGAGCGCCAAGCCCGCGGCGAGCACGACGACGATCGCGCCGACGATCGTCCACTGTTTGCGCGCGGTCATACCGTCACCCCGCACAGCGCGCGAAGCGCGCCAATCTCCGCCTTCGGATCGCTCGCGCAAAAGACCGCGTTGCCGGCGACGAACGTGTCGGCGCCCGCGTCCCACACGGCGTGAATCGTGTCGCGTCCGATGCCGCCGTCCACCTCGAGCGCGGCTCGGCTGCGCGCCTCCGTCAGCATCGCGCGCGCGCGACGCACTTTCTCGACCGAGTACGGAATGAACTTCTGCGCGCCGAATCCGGGATTCACCGTCATCACGAGCAGCAGGTCGAGCTCGGGGATCACTTCACGCACCGCGCTGAGCGGCGTGGACGGATTGATCGCCGCGCCGGCTCGACATCCCAGCTCGCGGATGCGGTCGAGCTGCCGGTGCAAATGCGGCGCGACCTCGGTGTGCACGGTCATGCCGTTCGCGCCCGCCGAGGCGAAGTCGTCGAAGAACTTCTCCGGCTCGACGACCATGAGGTGCACGTCCAAGGGCAGCGTCGTGAGTTTGCGCACCGTCTCGATGACCTTCGCGCCGTACGTGATGTTGGGGACGAAGCGCCCATCCATGACGTCGATATGAATCCAGTCGGCGCCGCCCGCAACCACTGTCGCAATCTGTTCGCCCAGACGCGCGAAATCCGCGCTGAGGATGGACGGGACGATCCGAACGCTCACTCGGCGTGCCCCGTCCCCGCTCCGGGCGTCGTACCGCCGACGTTCCGCAACCGCGCGGCAAACGCGCCGTCCGCCCCGTGCACCTGAGGCAGCACGCGCAGACGCCCGCGATCGAGCACCGTGGCGGGCACGACACCCTCGGGCGGAGGGTCGAGACGCCAGCCGGGATGCTCCGATAGGAACCGATCGATCTGCTCGTCGTTCTCCTCGGGCTCGAGCGAGCAGGTGCCGTACACGAGCAGGCCGCCGGGGCGAACCACCGACGCCGCCGCGCGCAGGATGGAGCGCTGCAGCGATGCCATCACGGCGATGTCCGAGACCTTGAGCCGCCAGCGCGCGTCGGGGTGCCGGCGGAACGTGCCCGTACCGGTGCACGGCGCGTCGACCAGTACGAGATCGACCGGCCGGATCGCCGGATGCCTCGCGTCGGCGACGTACGCGGCAAGCGTGGGAATCTCGAGCCGATGCGCGTTGTCGAGCACGCGCTGCAAACGCGCGAACGAGGAGTCGCTCGCGAGGACGGTGGACGCCGTGCGCGACAGCTCGATCGACTTTCCGCCCGGCGCGGCGCAAACATCGGCGACGACAGCGCCGGTCGGCACGCACGCGTACTGCGCGACGAGCGTCGAGGCCGGGTCCTGGATGTGAAACAGTCCCTGCCGGAACGCCCCCAACTCGGTGAGCGACGAGACCGGACTCGACAGAAGAATGCTGTCCCGCACGAGCGGCGCGTCGTCGACGCGGATGCCGGCCGTCTCGAGCATGGCTTCCAACTGTTCGCGCACGACGTGATACGGCCGTGCGATGAGCGGGGCCTCTCGGTTGTTCGCCTCGAGCAAACGCCGCGTTTCGTCGGCGCCGAATCGGTCCAGCCACCGCGCGACCAACCACCGCGGGTGCGAGCCCGCGAGCGCGAGCGCGCTGGGCATCTCGGCCGGCACGGGAAGCGAGAGCGTCTCGCGCTCGCGATCGAGGCGCCGAAGCACCGCGTTCGCGAGCTTGCTGGCGCCCATTCCATGCCGCTGCTTCGCCAGCTCGACGCTTTGCGCGATCGCCGCGTAGGCCGGCACGCTCTCCATGTACAGAAGCTGCGCCGCGCCGAGTCGGAGGAGATCGAGGAGATCGCCGTCGAGCCGCGCGATGCCGCCGCGGACGCGCGCGTCGAGGTGCGCGTCGATCCACGCGCGCCGGCGCAGCATGCCGTACAGCAGCTCGCGCGCCCAACGCCGATCGCGGCCGTCGAGCCGCGTGGTGCGGCGGTCGAACGCGAGGTCGAGCAGCTCACCGGCGCGAAGATCCGCGCACACGTCGGCCGCGGCGCGCCGCGCGTCGGTCACGCTCGGCGAGGCCGGCTTGCGAAGCGCGTTGTGCGCCACCGTTGCATTCGCCCCGACGTCGTCCGCGCGAACAGCGAGAACTCCTCCTCCAACAACGCCGGCGGGCGACCGGTCCTGATCTGCGCCAGGCATGGTGTCTAAGATAGCCTCTCGCCGACCGCGATGCCCCGGCCGCTCGCCCACTCGCGCGGCGACATCGGGCGCTTCCCGGCGGGCTGCACGCTTGCAATTTGCACGGAACCGCCTCCGCCCCCAGAGCCGCCGCAGGCGACGGTCATTCCCTGGTCGTCGATGGCGAGGACCTCGCCGGGCAGCGAATCGGACGTCCGCGGGGCGACGCTGGCGCCGAACAGCTTGACCTCCTGGCTGGCCTCGCCAGCCGATCGTACGGCGTAGGCGCCGGGGCGCGGATCGAACGCGCGAACGAGCCGCGACACTGTCGCCGCGTCCGTCGTCCAGTCGACGCGCGCCATGGCGCGATCGATCTTCGGTGCGTAGGTGGCCTTCGACTCGTCTTGCGGCGTCTCCTCGGCGCGACCCATCTCGATGAGCGCGAGCGCTTCGATCAACGCCAACGCTCCGAGCTCGGCGAGCCGCAAACGCAGCTCGCCCGAGGTCTCGTCGTCGGCGACGGGCGTGCGCGCCTGGAGGATCGACGGTCCGGCGTCGAGCGCCTTCACCATGCGCATGATGGTGACGCCCGTTTCGGCGTGGCCCTGGCGAATCGCCTCCTCTATGGGAGCCGCACCCCTGAGGAGCGGCAGAAGCGACGCGTGGATGTTGATCGTGCCGCGCGGCGGCAGGTCGATGATCGCTTGCGGCAGGATGTGCCCGTACGCCACGACGACGGAAACGTCGGGAGCGAGGTCGCGCAGCTGCGCGACGAAGTCGTCGCCGCGCGGGCGCTCGGGTTGGAGCACGGGGACCGCCTCGGCCGCCGCGACGCGCTTGACGGGCGGCGGCTCGAGAATAGAGCGCGATCGTCCGATGGCGCGGTCAGGTTGCGTGACGACGCCGACGACGTCGAACCCCTCGCCGAGGAGCGCGCGCAGCGGCGGCAGCGCGAAGTCGGGCGTACCCCAGAAGAGCACGCGCACTCACAGCTCCTCGTCGGGGTGCTCGTGGTTCCGCGAGGGGTCGTTTTCGAGTTTTCTGATGAACCCTGGATACTTCTCCTTTTCCTTCGCCCACTTCGCCATCGCCGAGCGCCGCTTCAGGATGCTCAGGTAGTCGACGAACAGCTTGCCGTGCAGGTGGTCGATCTCGTGCTGCAGGCAGCGCGCGAGCAACTCGCCGGCCTCGACCTCGAACGTTTGGCCGTCGAGTCCCATCGCGCGCATTTTCACGTGGGCCGGCCGCTCGACGTCGCCGTACACATCCGGGATCGAGAGGCAGCCCTCCTCGGCTTTCACGTGCTTGGCATCGGCTTCAATGATCTCGGGGTTGATGATCGCGAAGCGGTCTTCCGCCACGCCGATGACGGCGACGCGCTCGCTGCGCCCCACCTGCGGCGCCGCGAGCCCGATGCCTTTGGCGAGGTCCATGGTCTCGAACATGTTCTTGATCAGCTCGCGCAGCTCGTCGGTGACGGCCGCGACCGGCTTCGTGTCTTCGCGCAGCACCGGGTCTCCCAGGACCCGAATGTCGAGGACGCTCACGACGAGGGCTGGTTGCTCGCCGCAGAAGACGTTCCGACGATGCGCGCGATCCGCCCGCGCTCGACGACGAGCCGCGATTCGCCGGACTTGATCGTGACGCGGTCGTCCATCCGGTTCGCGCCGCCTTCCTTCGACGTCTCGCGGATATGGATCACTTCGCCGACGATCCCGCCGGCCGTGACGATCTCGTCGCCCTTCTTGAGCGACTTGAGCGAGGTCTCGTGTTCGCGCCGTTGTTTCTGCTGCGGGCGCATGACGATGAAGTAGAAGATCGCCGCGAAGGCCGCGATCTCGAAGATCAGCGGGCCGAAGGAACCGCCGCCGGGCGCCTGGATGACGGCGAGCGCCAGCGGCAGATCGAGCGTGGTCATTCCGAGGTCACCGGTCGTGAGAGGTAGCGCGCGAGCCAAGCCTTGCTCCACGCGTCGATCGTCCCCCCCCCCGGAGCGGATCGCTTCGCGGGCGTCGCGCATGAGACGAACGAGGAAATGTACATTGTGCAGGGAAAGCAGGCGAAGGCCGAGGATCTCGTCCGCGGTGAAGAGATGCCGGATGTACGCGCGCGAGAATCGGCGGCACGCCGAGCAGTCGCACTCCTCGTCGAGCGGCCGTTTGTCGAGGCGGAACTCGGCCCGCTTGATGTTGAGCCGGCCGTCGCGGGTGAACGCCGTTCCGTTGCGCCCCATCCGCGTCGGCGCGACGCAATCGAAGAGGTCGACGCCGCGGCGCACGCCTTCGACGAGGTCTTCCGGAAAGCCTACGCCCATGAGATAGCGGGGACGGTCGCGCGGCAGCTCGCCGTCGACGACCTCCAGGATGCGATACATGTCGGGCTTCGCTTCGCCCACCGAGAGCCCTCCGATGCCGTATCCCACCCAGTCGCCGGAGTCGCGAATCGACTGGGCGGCGGCGCGCCGCAGCGACTCGTGGATGCCGCCCTGCACGATCGGGAAAAGCGCCTGCTTCTGGGACGACTCGCTCGCATCCCCCCCCCATCGCGCGACTTCGGCCGCGCAGCGCGCGAGCCAACGGAGGCTCCGCTCGCTCGCGTCGCGCGCGGTGGGCTCGTCGCTCTGGCCGGGGATGACGTGATCGAACTGCATGATCACGTCGGCGCCGAGGTTGCGCTCGATCCGCATGACGGATTCGGGCGTGAACGCGCGAAGCGAGCCGTCGATGTGGCTGCGGAACTCGACGCCGTCCTCGGAGACGGTCCGCAGCCCCTCCAATGAGAAGACTTGAAAGCCGCCGGAGTCGGTGAGAATCGGCCCGTCCCAGCCCATGAACGCGTGCAGGCCGCCCATCTCGCGGACGACCTCGTCGCCGGGGCGCAGGTGCAGGTGGTACGCGTTGCCGAGGATCATCTGCGCGCCCATGGCGCGCAGGTCGTCGGGGTCGAGCGCTTTGACCGTGGCCAGCGTGCCGACCGCCATGAACGCGGGAGTGTCGACGCGCCCGTGGGGCGTGTTGAAAACGCCGGCGCGCGCGGCGCCGTCCTCGTGTTCGATCGTGAAGCCGAAGCCGGACAAGGGTGCCTGGTTTGAGTTTTTACGTCGACGCTATGCGACGACGCTAGATGATCGCCATCGCGTCGCCGTAGGAATAGAACCGGTATCGCGCCTCGACGGCCTCGCGGTATGCGCGCATGGTCAGCTCGTACCCGGCGAACGCCGCGACCAGCATGATCAGCGTCGACCGCGGTAGGTGAAAGTTCGTCACCATCCGGTCCACTGCGCGAAAGCGGTGGCCGGGCCGGATGAAGATCCGCGTCTCACCCTCGCCGTCGCGAATTCGGCCGTCGTCGCCCGCCGAGGTCTCGAGCGTCCGCACGCTGGTCGTGCCGACCGCCCACGCGCGACCGCCCGCCGCGCGCCGGTCGTTGATCGTTCGTGCCGCTTCGGGCGACACGCGATACCACTCCTCGTGCATCACGTGCGCTGACGGGTCGTCCACCTCGACGGGTTTGAACGTTCCCGCGCCGACGTGCAGCACGATCTCCGCGGTCGCGACGCCGCGCCGATCGAGCGACGACAACAACTCCGGTGTGAAGTGCAGCCCGGCCGTCGGCGCGGCGACGGATCCTTTCTCTCGCGCGAACACCGTCTGGTAGCGCTCCGCGTCTTCGAACGCATCCGGCCGCTCGATGTACGGCGGAAGGGGGACGTGGCCGTGCCGTTCGATGGCCTCTTCGAGCGGCAGGTCGCTCTCGAGCCGGACGATGCGCGTGCGCCGCTCGGTCACCTCGAGAATCTCGGCATCGAACCCCGGTGCGATCGTCACGCGACGGCCCGGCTTGAGCTTCCCTCCCGGCGAAACCATCGCCTCGTAACGCGCGTCGCCGAGCGGTTTGAGCAGCAGAATCTCCGCGGGAGCGCCTGACGCGCGCGACCCGAGCAGGCGCGCGC
The DNA here is from genome assembly GCA_963846925.1 of uncultured Gemmatimonadaceae bacterium. Classification (GTDB taxonomy): domain Bacteria; phylum Gemmatimonadota; class Gemmatimonadetes; order Gemmatimonadales; family Gemmatimonadaceae; genus JAQBQB01. The sequence continues at coordinate 36,973 of CAWJXW010000012.1, forward strand.
GAATGACGCGGGTACGGTTCACGACTAGGACGTCGGCTGGCGCGACGAGCTCGGTGAGCGCGGTGAACGTCTCGTGCCGGATTTCTCCCGACGCGCGATCGACCACCATGAGCCGGCTCGCATCGCGGCGCGCGAGCGGGCGCTGGGCGATGAGATCGGCGGGGAGATTGAAATCGTAGTCGGAGGTACGATCGCCTGGGGTCATTTGGGCGAGCTTGACGTTCGGGCGGCTCGTGTGTGAGCGGACATCTCCGCCGTTGGCGCGAGCCCTGCCGTGAGCATGAGCCTAAGCATGAGTCATGAGCCAGCCACCGTCACTCGAGTTTGACCGGTAGCTCTATTGCTCACTGCTCCTGCTCAAGCTCTTGCTCGAGGCAGGGCTCGCTTCCGAATCCGCGACGCTCGCCAGCCGCGAGAAGGCCAGCCGCGAGAAGGCCAGCCCGAGGCCGTTCGCGCCTCTTAGAAGAGCGTCGCCTGTCCTCCCGCCCCGGGAGCGACGATCCCGAAGTGTTCGTATGCCGCCCGCGTCGCCGTTCGCCCGCGCGGTGTGCGCTGCAGGAACCCATGCTGCACCAGGAACGGCTCGTACACTTCCTCGATCGTGTTCGCGTCCTCGCCGATCGCCACCGCGATCGTGTTCAGGCCTACCGGGCCGCCGTCAAACTTCTCGATGATCGTGCGGAGGATGCGCGTGTCCATGTCGTCGAGGCCGAACGCGTCGACGTCGAGCATCGACAGCGCCTGGTCGGCGATCGATTTCGTCACCACGCCGTTGCCGCGCACCTGGGCGAAGTCGCGCACTCGGCGGAGCAGCCGGTTGGCGACGCGCGGTGTGCCGCGGGCGCGACGCGCGATCTCGGTCGCGCCGGCCGGATCCACGTCAACCTTCAGCACGTCCGCGGTGCGCTGCACGATGAGCTCGAGATCGTCGGCGGGGTAGAAGTTCAACCGCTGCTCGATACCGAACCGAGCGCGCATCGGCGCCGTGAGCATTCCGAGCCGCGTCGTCGCGCCGACGAGCGTGAACTCCTCGATCTCCATCGTCACCGTATTCGCCTTCGGGCCGTCGCCAAGCCGTATCTCGATCTTGTAGTCCTCCATCGCCGGATAGAGGAACTCCTCGATGATCGGGCGCAACCGATGGATCTCGTCGATGAACAGGATGTCGCCGCGCCGCAGGTTGGTGAGCGTCGACACGAGATCGCCGGGCTTCTCGAGCGCGGGGCCGGAGCTCGTATGGATGTTCACGCCGAGCTCGCGCGCGATCAGCTCGGCGAGCGTGGTCTTGCCGAGCCCCGGCGGGCCGAAGAAAAGCGTGTGGTCGAGCGGCTCGCGTCGCTGGAGCGCGGCGTCGATGTAGATCCGCAGCGCGTCCTTCACCTTGTCCTGGCCGATGAACTCCGACAGCCGCTGCGGCCGCAGCGACAGCTCGACGACGGATTCGTCGACGAGGACTTCAGGCGTGGTGATTTCGGCGCGAGACATCGATGGGCGGCACCGGGCGATTGTGGATCGTCGGCTCAAGAGGCGGGACGCGCACGCGAAATATACCGAACGAACGCCGACATGCCGGTCTAGCGCTCCGCGATGGAGTCCGACAGGTTCCGTCCATTCCTCCCGACGACGGAACCGGTCGCGCGGTGGCGGAGCTGCTCGCCGCGTCCCGGCGCGGCGATCCAACCGCGCTAGACCGGCTGCTGCCGCTGCTTTACTCGGAGCTCCACGAGATCGCCGAGCGGCACATGAGCGGTGAGCGCCCCGACCACACGCTGCAACCCACCGCGTTGGTCAACGAGGCGTTCCTGCGGATGGCCGGGTCGGACATAGGCTACAACGACCGGTCCCATTTTCTCCGCGCGGCTTCGCGAGCGATGCGGAACGTGCTGGTCGACTACGCGCGCGCGCGAAACGCCGCCAAGCGCGGAGACGGTCTTCGCGTCACGCTCGACGAAGGGCTTACCGCTCGCGACGACCGCGTGGTTGATCTCCTCGTGCTCGACGACGCGCTCGATCGCCTGGCCGAAGCGGAGCCACGGTGGGCGCGCGTCGTCGAGCTGCGCTGCTTCGGCGGATTGGAAGTCCCCGAGGTGGCGGCGGTGCTCGATATCTCGGCAGCGACGGCGAAGCGCGACTGGCAGTTTGCGCGCGCCTGGCTGGCCAACGTGCTGCGCGGCGGCATCCCGTCGTTCGAGTCATGACCGAGGCCCCCTGGACCCCTGACTCCGAGGGGACCTCCGACGCAGCGAGACGCTTGCGTCGCCTCCGCGTGCTGTTCGACGGTGCAACCGAGCTCCCCGCCTCGGAGCGGCAGGCCTGGCTCGTGCGGGAAACGTCGGGGGATCGGGCGCTCCAGTCCGAAGTCGAGGCATTGATCACCGCCTCCGACGCCACCGACGCGCGGTTGAGCCCCGCGTCGACGTTCGCACAATTCACCCGCGCGTTGGATGCTCAGCTCGAGGGGCAGCGACTCGGGCCGTACGTCGTCGAGCGTCTGATCGGATCGGGCGGCATGGGGGCGGTCTTCGAGGCTGTCCGCGCGGACGATCAGTATCGGAAGCGCGTCGCCATAAAGGTTGTGCGGCGCGAGGTGGGTTCGGAGATGTCGCTGGCGCGCTTCCGTCGCGAGCGGCAGATCCTCGCCTCGCTTTCGCATCCGAACGTCGCGACCCTGCTCGACGGCGGTGTAACGCCGGACGGTCGCCCGTTTCTCGTGATGGAATACGTCGACGGCGAGCCGATCACCAAATGGTGCGAAGCGCGGCACATGCCCGTTCGGGAGCGTCTTCACCTGTTTCAACAGCTCTGCGCCGCGGTCGGGCACGCGCACAAGAACCTCGTCGTCCACTACGATATCAAGCCGGCGAACGTGCTGGTCACCCCCGACGGCATCGTCAAGCTACTCGACTTCGGCATCGCCAAGCTGATCGTCGCCGACGGCGTCGAGAGCGACTTCCCCGCCACGCGCGGGGAATCGCGTGTTTTCACACCGGAGTACGCCAGCCCGGAACAGATCCGCGGCGATGCGCTGAGCACTGCGTCGGACATCTATTCGCTTGGCGTCGTCCTGTTCGAGTTGCTCGCCGGCGAGCGACCGCACGCGACGACGGATGTCGGCGTCGAGCCCGAGCTGCCCCGCGCACTCCGTGGCGAGCTCGGTCAGATAACGCTCGTGGCGCTTCGCCGCGAGCCTGAGCGGCGCTACGCATCGGCCGACGCGTTGTCCGATGACCTCCGCCGATACCTCGACGGTTTTCCGGTCTCCGCGCGTCGTGACACGTCACGCTATCGCGTGACCAAGTTCGTCTCGAGAAACCGCACCGCCGTTGCCGCGGCGACGGTCGCGGCAATCGCCGTGCTCGCCGGCGCGGCGATTGCCGTCGTACAAGGACGCACCGCTCGCTTCCAGCAGCGGCGCGCCGAGCGTGTTGCATCGTTTCTCCAGGGATTACTCGGGGCGAGCGACATGAGCTGGGCCTCGCCGACGCGCATCGCGCAGGTCAATCCCAGCGTCGCGGATGCGCTGGATTCCGCCGCGAGACGTTTGCCGAGCGAGCTGGCCGGCGAGCCGCTCATCCGGGCGTCGTTGCACCGAACAATCGGGCGCGCGCTCCTCTTCCACTCGCGCCAAGCCGACGCGAAGGCCCAGCTCGATTCCTCCTACGCGATTCACGCGCGGGCGCTGGGGCCGGACAACTCCGAGGTCGCAACCGATCTTCACTTTCTCGCCTACACGACTGTCGGCACGGTCACAGCGGATTCCACCGAATCGATCCTTCATCGGGCGGTCGCCATGATGCAGCGGCATCGCCCCGACACGATCGATGACTACGTGCCCGCGCTGCACGATCTTGCGTATTTCATCGCCTTGCGCGGAAGGTTGGCGGAATCGGAAAGCCTGTTCGCGCTCGTCGTTCGCAACGAAGCGGCTCGGCCCGCGCCGCGCCGCGCGCTGCTCGCCATCACGGATCAATCGCTTGGCCTGAGTCTCTGGAACGAGGGGAAGTTCGACACGGCGATCGTGCTGATGAAACGGAGCGCCGCGCGGTTCGACTCGCTCCCCACCGCCGATCTCGGCGAGCGCGCGAGCGCGCTCGAAACGCTCGCCTCGGCTCTCGTGTCCTCAGGCCACGCAGGCGACGCGTTGCCATACCTGCTCGAGGCCAGGCCGATCGTCATGAAGGTGTATGGGCCGAAGTCACCCACGCTCGTGCAACTCGGTGTGTCGCTCGGCGACGCCTATGTCGGTCGCGGCGATACCGCACGCGGAGATCGAGAGGCCAGAGCGGCAATCGCGTTCGGCGACAGCCTCCCGACCGGCAGCGAGAATGCGCGCTTCCAAGCCGAGTGGACGTACACTCGATCGCTGCGGAAACAGAAACGGTTCGCGGAGGCCGAGGTATACGCCCGCCGCCAGTACGCGCTCGCGGGAAAGAGTGTGAGGGAAATTCCCTATTTCTGGGCCGACGCGTCGTTCATGCTCGGCGCCGTGCTCGTCGATCGCGGCAAGTTGGCCGAGGCCGAGCCCTACATGCTCGACAGCTATCGGACGGCCCGCGAAAAGCTCGGGACGACGAATGTCCGAGCCGCGCGAACCTTGCCACTGCTTGTCGCGATCTATGACGGTCTTGGTCGTCGAGCGGCGGCCGATTCGCTGATGGGCCAAATGCCCGACTCCATGCGCACGCGTGTGGATTCCACGCGTGCGGTGCGACGCTGACCTTTCACGGATTCGATGAGCCCCGGAGTCGCGGAGTTACGCTTTGGTAAGCATGGTACAGCTGATTTTCTACCATGTCGCCGGCGCCCGCTCGACCCAACTCGACGTCGTCCCGCTAGGTGAGCATCGCGAGCTGATCCTCGGACGAGCCGCATCGGCGGCCGTCCGCTTCGACCCGCGCCACGACCTCCAGGTCGCGCGTCACCACGCGCGCATTACCTGGAACGTTCAAGATGGAACCGGCTTCTTGCTCACCGACCTGGGGAGCCGTAGCGGCACATTCGTTAACGGCCGCCGCGTGGAGGGTGCGGTGGTGCTCGGCAAGAAGGACGCGATCCAGTTCGGCGAGGGCGGGCCGATGGTGGAAATCAGCTGGGAGACCGTGCCGCGCCAGATCCTCGAGGCGTTCGGCGACGGCGAGCGCCTCGACGAGGAGCTCGGCGGGCGCCTGACGACGTGAGGCCACGGGTTCGCGTTCACACGGTCGCGCGCAGCCGCGACAACCGCTCCGCCGCGTCGTCCAAGGTCGACTGCTTCTTGCAGAACGCGAAGCGGGTGAATGACCGGCCGTCTTCCTTGTTCGCGTAGAAGCTCGAACCGGGAACGGTCGCGACGCCGATCTCCGCGGTCATCCACTTGGCGAACGTGACGTCGTCCAGATCGCTGATCTTCGAGAAATCGGCGAGCACGAAGTACGCGCCTTCGGGCGTCGCAAACTCGAAGCCTTGCTCGCGCAGCACGCTGCACAAAAAGTCGCGGCGCTGCTTGTAGTTCGCCGAGAACTCGTTGTAGTAGTCGGCGCCGAACGCGAAGCCGACTGCGGCGGCGGTTTGCAGCGGCGCCGGCGCGCCGACGGTGAGGAAGTCGTGGACCTTGCGGATGGGCCCCGTTTGCGCCGGCGGCGCGATGATCCAGCCGATCCGCCAGCCGGTGCAGCTGTACGTCTTCGACAGCGACGAGATCGTGATCGTGCGCTCGCGCATCCCCGGCCACGTCGCGATCTCGTGGTGGTGGCCCTTGTAGATCATGTGCTCGTACGGCGCGTCGGTGATCGCCCACGCGTCGTGCTCGACGCACAGGTTCGCGATCATCGACATCTCGTCGCGCGTCAGCACGCGGCCCGTCGGGTTGTGCGGCGTGTTGACGATGATCGCCTTCGTGCGTGAGTTGAACGCCTTGCGCAGACGATCCGGGTCGAACGTCCAGTCGGGCCGCTCCATCGGAACGAACACGGGCTTCGCGCCGGCTAGAATGGCATCGGGACCATAGTTCTCGTAGAACGGTTCGGGGACGATCACCTCGTCCCCCGGGTCCATGAGCGCCATGAACACCGACGCCATCGCCTCGGTCGCGCCGCACGTCACCGTCACGTCGCGGTCCGGGTCGACCTCCATGTCGTACCACCGCCGATACTTCTCGGCGATCGCCTGGCGCAGCACGGGCGCGCCCCACGTCACCGCGTATTGATTGATGTCGCCGTTGATCGCCGTGCACGCCGCGGCCTTCATCGCGTCGGGCATCGGGAAGTCGGGAAATCCTTGCGCCAGGTTCACGGCGTTGTGCATGGCGGCGATCCGCGTCATCTCGCGGATCACGGATTCAGTGAACGTCGCGGTTCGTCGAGCTGCAAGCACGTGCGTCTCTCCCCGTCCTGTGGTTAGCCTCGAATCTTGCCGAGCGATCGGCGAACGAGATCGGCGGTTTCACCCGGCCTTCCACCGTCGTCGAGCGCCGCCTTGACCGCGCGCTCCGCGTCGGGCGTCGAGTAGCCCAACGACACGAGCGCACGAACGGCGTCCTCGGCCCCCCCCCGGGTACGCCGCCACCAGGGCGGCCGCCGGGAGCCGAAACATGCAGGTCGTCGAGCTTGTCGGCGAGATCGAGGATGAGCTGTTCGGCCTTCTTTCTGCCTACGCGCGGCACACTCTGAAGCGTTGCCAAGTCCTTGTCCCGCAAGGCCCGAACGAGGCGGTCGGCGGTGAGCGTCGACAACAAACCGAGCGCCAACGAGGGGCCGACGCCCTTCGCGTCGAGCACCCGTTGAAAGACGCGCCGCTCGTGCGCGCTCGAGAACCCATAGAGCTGCCAGCCGTCGTCTTTCACGACGAGATACGTGTGCAGCGACGCCGGCTCGCCGGCTCGCGGCAACGACTCGTAGACGTTGATCGGGATGGCCAACTCGTACGCCACACCGCCGGCGGTCATGATCTCGACGCGGTCCAGCTCCTTGGCGACGAGAGTCCCGCTGACATGAGAGATCACGGGCGAGCCTCGGTGAGGCTCGCGCTGGGACGGGTGCGGAGGCGGTGTGCGGAGACCAGCCCCGCGATTGCCGCCGCGATACCATCCGAGGCGTCAGACGGCTGCGGCGCAGACTTGAGGTGCAGCAGGCGAGTGAGCATGAACTGAACTTGCTCCTTCGTCGCCGCGCCCGTTCCCACCACCGCTTTCTTGATCTCGGCCGGCGGAATCTCACGGATGTCGAGGTTCGCGCGACTGCCGGCGAGCAGCACGACGCCCCGCGCATGTCCGAGGACGACGGTCGTCCGAACATTTTTCGCGTAGAAGACGTCCTCGACGCAGATCGTGTCCGGTTTGTGGCGTTCGATCAGCTCGACGACGCCTTCATAGATGTCGCGCAGCCGGGTGGCGAGCGGATCGCGCGGGCGCGTTCGGATCACGCCGCATTCGACAAGGGAGACGGCGCCGATGGTCGGACCGTCTCCCTCTACGACACCGTAGCCGGTGTTCGCCGTGCCCGGATCGATGCCGAGGACGATCACCGGGCCGGGGCGAGCGTCACTCGTGGCTCCGCGCCATCTCGGTCACGTCCATGTCGAAGTTCGCCCAGACTTTTTGGATGTCGTCCAGGTCTTCGATCGTCTCGAGCAGCTTGAGGAGCGCGTCGCCGTCCTTGCCGCTCACCTTCACCGTGTTCTTGGGGACCATCGCCAGCTCGCCTTCGGCGATCTTCACGCCGCCGGCTCTGAGCTTGTCCTGCACGGAATGGAAGTCGTGCGGGTTCGGTCGAGACGAGGAATCGCTCGTCTTCGCGCGTGACGTCCTCGGCGCCGGCGTCGAGCGCCGCTTCCATCAGTGCGTCCTCGCCGATGGTCGACGCCTCGACGTAGATCTGACCCTTCTTCTCGAACATCCACGCCACGGAGTTCGGCGCGCCGAGGTTGCCGCCGAGCCGGGTCATCTTGCTGCGGACTTCGGCGACGGTGCGCGTGGGGTTGTCGGTGACCGCGTCGATCAACAGCGCGACGCCGCCCGGTCCGAACCCTTCGTAGGTGACCTCGCGGTAGTCGACGCCTTCCAGCTCGCCCGTGCCCTTCTTTACCGCGCGCTCGATGTTCTCCTTCGGCATCGAGTTGGACCGCGCCGTGTCGATCGCGAGGCGAAGACGCGGATTACCGCCGGGATCGCCGCCGCCGATCTTGGCGGCCATCGTGATCTCGCGGATCAGCTTCGTGAACAGCGCGCCGCGCTTGGCGTCGGTGGCCGCCTTGTAGTGCTTGATCTGCTTCCATTTACTGTGGCCAGCCATGACTCGAAGCCCGGCAGAGGTTCGGCCTCAAATATAGGGGCCGAGTACGGGGGAACGGAGTACGGTGACCAGCGCGGGAACGGCAGTTCTCCGCACTCCGTCACCGCACTCCGCTCATCTCTCAGGGTCCAGCATGTCCTCGAACCGCAACCACTGGGCGTAGAAATAGAGGTCGACGTAGCCGGTCGGACCGTTGCGGTTCTTTCGGACGATCAGCTCCGTGGCTCCTTCGACGTCGCGGCCCGGCTGGTACATCTGCTCGCGGAAGAGCGCCATCACGACGTCCGCGTGCTCCTTGATGGCGCCGCGCGCGTCGAAGTCTTCGAGCGTCGGCCGCCGATCGGCGCGTGGGCCGAGGTCGCGCACAGCCGCCGTCGTCACGATGACGACATGACGCTCGACCGCGAGGGTCTTCAGGTCCTTCACTGAACGCGCGATCTCCTCGTCGAAGCAGCGCGTCTCCCAGAGATCGTCGCGGTCAGGCTGTCGACGAAGACGATTTCCGTGAGCGGCAGCCCGTCGAGGATCGACGCGATCGCCGCGACGCCGCCGACAGGCGGCCGGTCCACGATCGGCAGATTCTCGCGCAGCTTGAGCGCGACCGACCCCGCGTTGGCTCGCGCCATGTCGTCGAGCGTGCCCTGGCGCAGATCGTCGATCTTCATACGCGCCTCGATGGCGAGGACGCGCTCGAGCACGCGATCGCCCGACATCTCTGCCGTGAGAAAGAGAACGCGCGCCGACGCGAGCGACATGCGAATCGCGAACCCCAGAGCAAGGGCCGACTTCCCGCTTGCCGTGTCGCCGCCGAGCACGACGAGATCGCCGCGACGCAGGCCGCCGCCGAGCATCTTGTCGACGCTGGCGAATCCGGTGGGGACGGTCCACGGCGGCGGCGCGCCGTCCGAAACGGCATCGACGCGCGAGAGCAGAACTGAAAGCGGTGAGATGTCTGTGGTGCGCGTCATGAGGTCCCAATACTCACGCTTGCACAGTCCAGGGCAAGGACGACGATGAGTTTGCGCGTATCACGCGCCCGCAAGTACCACGGACAGATGATCGAGCTCGGCGCGTGCGCCCACGTCGAGTTGGTTCCCGGTCGCCGCGATGACGGCGGGCAATGCGGCCGCGGCTGCGCCCCGTCCCGTCGCCGTGGCGTCGATCAGACGGGCCAGTGCCGACCGGATCGGCGCCGCGAGCGCCATCGACGACAGCCAGCTCTTCGCGTGCGACGCGCGCTCCACCCTCGCCTCAGCCGAAACGCCCCGGTCCGGCAAGGTGTCGTCCGCCAGCCGCGCCGCGAGGTACACGGCGAGCGCCACCTCTCGCCGGCCGCCGAGCGGCGCCTTGCCCGCTAGCGTCGCGAGCGCGGCGAATCGAAAGCTGGTGGCTGGGACCGCGTACGGCGGATTCGGCATCGAAAGACAATGTGCGTTTTTAAAACGCAGTCCGATAGCTTGGCCGCTCACGCGGCCGATATATTTGGGCCATGGCGCATCCGGCGAAGTCCGTCCTCTGGATCGACGACGAGGCGGAGATGCTCGAACCCCATCGCATGTTCTTGCGAGACAAAGGGTTCGAGGTCGAGACGGTCACCAACGCCGAGGACGCGCTGGAACTCGTGCGACGCCGCCCGTTCAGCCTGGTGTTGCTCGACGAGCAGATGCCCGGCCGCCGCGGCCTCGACGCGCTCCGCGAGTTGCGCGAGATCGATCCCAACTTGGCGATCGTCATGGTCACGAAGAGCGAAGAAGATTCGACCATGACCGAGGCCATCGGCGCGGCACTCGAGGGCTATCTCGTCAAGCCGGTAACGCCGCGACAGGTGTACGCCGCGGTCACGCGTCTGCTCGAGGGCGCGCGCATCCGTCAGCAGGCGGTCGCGCGCGAGTTCGTGCAGCGCTTCCGCGAGATGCAGACCGACTCGTTCCGCGGACTCGATTGGCGACAGTGGATCGAGCGATACGCGGAGATCACGCGCTGGGATCTCGACCTCACCGCGGCGAACGAGACCGGCCTCTACGAGTCGCTCCAGGGGCTCTACCCCGACATGCGCCGCGAATTCGCCGGCTACATGAAGCGGGCATACCCGGATTGGCTCAAAAATCTCGAGGGCGACCGGCCGCCGCTCTCGATCGACATCGTGCCCGAGTTCCTGATGCCGATGTTCGACTCCGCGAAACAGGCGGTCTTCGTCGTCATCGACTGTTTGCGCCTCGACCAGTGGCGCACCCTCGAGCCGTTCATCGCACCGCTCTACGACGTCGAGACGACGTACTACTACAGCATCCTGCCGACGGCGACGCCGTTCTCGCGCAACGCGCTGTTCAGCGGACTCTTCCCCGGCGAAATCGCGGCCCGGTTCCCTGACTGGTGGGGCGAGCGCGAAGACGAAACGCTCAACGCCCACGAGCGGCAACTCCTCGAGGCGCAGCTGCTCGAGTTGAATCGCAAGCTGCCGGTGCGCTACGAGAAGATCTCGACCGCCGCCGAGGGCGACGACCTCGAGCGACGCATGTCCCGCGCGATCGCGCCCGAAGGCATCTCGGCGTTCGTCTTCAACTTCGTCGATCTGCTCACGCACGGCCGATCCGAGTCGGCGATTCTCTACGAGGTCGCCCGCGACGAGATCGCGCTTCGCCAGCTCACGCAGCAGTGGTTCCGTCGATCGGCGCTTTTCGCGTTGTTGCAGGAAGCGTCGCGCAAGCGCGTGAAGGTGCTGATCACGACCGACCACGGCTCGATCCACTGCCGCACGCCGGCCACCGTCTTCGCCAAGCGCGACGCGACGCAGAACCTCCGCTACAAATTCGGCGAAGATCTTCGGGCCGAGAATCCGGAGCAGGCGATGCTCTTCACGAACGAAGACTCGCTTCGCCTGCCGCGCCGCGGGATGGGCGCCAACTCGCTGCTCGCGACGGGCGATTCGTTCTTCGTCTACCCGACCAAGCTGCGCGAGTATCAAAGCCGGTATCGCGGCTCGTTTCTCCATGGCGGCGTGACGCCCGAGGAGTGCATTCTGCCGGTCGCCCTTCTGACGCCACGCCGGTGAGCATCACCGCCCGCCCCGACACTCCTCCCATCGGCCGAGCACGATTCGCCGAGTATCGCCGGCTGCTCGTGTTCCTGCGGCCGCACTGGTGGCGCATGGCGGGCAACGTCGTGGCCAACGTCATCGGCGCGGCATTGGGCGCGTTCTCGTACACGCTGCTCGTGCCGTTTCTGAACACCTTGTTCAACCAGCCGAACCCGCTCTCGAAAGCGGCGGGCTGGGTCGAAGACGGCTCAGCGCTTGACGATCGGCGCGTTCGTCGACATCCACAATCCGCGACGGTCGTTGGCGGCGGTGATCATCGTCATCATGATCGTCGTCGCGATCAAGAACGTGTTCGTCTGGCTCGCCGGACAGTTCGGCGCGTCGCTTCAGGAGTACGTCACGCGCGACATGCGCGACGCCGTCTTCTCGCACATGCAGCGGCTGCCGCTCCGCTATTTCCAGCGGACGAAGGCGGGGCAGGTCATCTCGAAGATCCTGTCCGACACCGATCAGACGAAGGCGCTCGTCACCGAGCTGGTGACGCGCACCGTGCAGAACGCGGCGAACATCGTCGCGACGATCGCCGTTCTCGTCGCGATGAACGTGAAGCTCACGCTGCTGTCGCTCGTCATCGCGCCGATCCTCACGCTCACCTTGCAGCCGGTGCTCAAGCGCCTGCGCCGCGGGTATCGCCGCAGCCGCGCGGATTTCGGCGAAGCGACCAGCGTGCTGCAGGAAGTCGTGAGCGGCGTGCGATTGGTGAAGTCGTTCGGCGGCGAGCGCTACGAGGACCAGCGGTTCGGCGACGCGAGCCACCGGTACTCGGAGGGGATGGTCCGCATCAATCGCGTGTCCGCGCTCTCGCAGCCGCTCACCGAGGTGATCGGGATGTCGATCGCGGTGCTGATTCTCTGGATCGGCGCGATCGACGTCCTGACAGGTCGCGGGATGGACGCGGCGTCGCTGATCGTGTTCATGACGCTCGTCATGACGCTCCTCCCGCCGCTCAAGCAGCTGTCGCAGGCGCCGACCACCGCGCAGCAGTCGCTCGCCGCCGCCGAGCGCCTATTCGAGGTGCTGGACGAGCCGACCGAGCAGGAGCTCGATCGCGGAACGCGCGCGATAAAGACCTTCGAGCGTTCGGTCGAATTCGACGACGTGTCGTTCGCCTATGACACCGAGCCGGTCCTGAGCGACATCACGCTTCGACGCGCCGAAAGGCTCGGTCGTCGCGCTCGTCGGCGCGAGCGGGGCGGGGAAGAGCACGCTCGTCGATCTCATTCCCCGGTTCTACGAACCCACAGCGGGACAAATACGTATAGACGGAATCGACACGCGCGACATCACGCTCGCGTCGCTCCGCTCGCTGACCGGCATCGTCAGCCAGGACACCGTGCTCTTCAACGACACCGTGCGCAACAACATCGCGTACGCGTCGGCCGGGCAATTCTCGCAGGAACAGATCGAGCGCGCGGCACGCGCGGCCAACGCGCACGACTTCATCATGGCGCTGCCGCAGCAGTACGACACCGTCCTCGGCGAGCGCGGAACGCGCCTCTCCGGCGGCCAACGGCAACGCCTCGCCATCGCGCGGGCGCTGCTCGTCGACCCGCCGATCCTCATCCTCGACGAAGCGACGTCGGCGCTCGACACCGAGTCCGAGCGTCTCGTGCAGGAGGCCGTCGATCGCCTCCTCGCCGGACGCACGGTGTTCGTGATCGCGCACCGCCTCTCGACGATCACGCACGCGAACACGATTCTCGTGCTCGATCACGGCCGCATCGTCGAGCGCGGCACGCACGCCGGGCTGCTCGCCGAGCGCGGCGCATACTACCGGCTGCACGCGCTCCAGTTTCGCGACGAGCGCGTCGCCGCGGGCGTCTGACGATGCGCGTCTTCTTCTATGTGAGCAGCCCGATTTGGTCCGCGTCGGCGCGGGTCGCGATCACCGCCGCCAAGGGCCTCGCCGCGCGCGGGCACGAAGTTGCCGTCGCCTGCGCCGAGGGCAGCCAGCTCGCGGCGCGCGCGTCCGACGCGCGAATCGACGCGGTCACGATGGGGAAATCGGCGTCGGCCGCCGGAGACGCGTGGGACCTGCGGCGCGCGATGCAACACCGCTCGATCGAAGTCGCGATCGTGACGAACGAACGCGACCACCTCGTCGTCGCATCGGCCCGGTTGCTCGGAAATCGGGGGGCCATTCTGCGGCACGTTCGGCCGCTCGAGAGAATTCAGCTCGGGCGTGGCGGAAAGCTCGCCCTCAAGCTCGCCGCGTCCGGTCTCATCTTTTCCAGCGAGAAGGACGCGACCGAGTCCACGCTGAAAGGGTGGGCGGTCCCGCCGTGTATCGCGCCGCTCGGCGTCGACCCCGCGCCGTTCGACGCGGCCGAGCCCATTTCGCGCGGCGACATCGGTCTGTCCAGCGACGCGCAGCTCATCGCATGCTCGTACGAGCCGTCGGGCCGCGCCCGCATCGCGACAGTGCTGCGCGCGCTCGCGCTGCTCACGCCGCGACATCCCGAGCTGCACGCGGTCGTGTTCGGCCCCGGCTCACTCGACGAAGCGCTCCGCATGCACGCGTCGGCGCTCGCCGTCAACGCGTCGGTCACCTTCCTCGGCGAAGTCGACGACGCGCCCGCGGTGATGCGCTCCGCGAACATCGGGTGGGTCGCCGCGGAGGGAGACGCCGGCGCCTACGCCTGTCTCGACGCCATGGCGTGCCGGCTTCCGGTCATCGCCGAGCGAAGCTTGCTGACGCAGCAGTACGTGGCCGACGGCATCACGGGTCTCCTGCTGGCGCAGGCGGATCCATCGGACACCGCATCGGAAGTGGCCGAGTTCATCGCCGACCGCGCGCGATGCGCGGCGATGGGGAACGCCGGACGCGCCCGACTCCAGCGCGAGTTCTCCGAGAGCGCGATGATCGACGGATTCGACCGCGCGGTCAACGCGGCGGGCGCCCGCGTCAAACAGGCCAGTTGAGCGCCGCCGACGTCATGCATCCGTCGCTCGCCCACCGCGCCGAATACGCGGCGCTGCGCAGCGCGGTGGCCGCGGCCGCGACGCTCAGCTTCTCTCGCGCCGGCTCGATCGGCGACGCGATCGGCCGGCTGGGCTTTTCTCCATTGGGGATTCGGCGCCGCGTCGTCGAGCGGCAGCTCGAGGCGGCGCTCGGCATTACCGATCGCGCGGAAATCGAGCGGATCGCGCGCGCGGCGTACGGGAGCCTCGGGCGAACCAGCGTCGAGACGGCAATTCTCCCATCGCGTTCGCCCCAGCAGATCATCGAGCTGTTCGAGGACGTACAGGGTTGGAGCATCGTCGAAGAGCGGCTCGCGCGCGGCAAGGGATTGATCGTCGTCACGGGACACCTCGGCAACTGGGAGCTGGGCGGCGCGTACGTCGCCGCGCGCGGCGTGCCGATCGACGCCGTGGCGCGGCACATGGCGAATCCACTCTTCGACCGCTATCTGACGCGAACGCGTGAGCGGATCGGGATGTCGGTCATCCACGACGAGGAAGCCGTGAAGCGTGTGCCGCGATCGCTGCGTGGCGGGCGGGTCGTGGCGTTCCTCGTCGACCAGGGGGCGGTCGGTCTCGCGTCGACGTGGGTGCCCTTCTTCGGCCGTCTCGCCAAGACGCCGCGCGGCCCCGCGGTGTTCGCGCTTCGACTCGGCGCGCCGATCGTGTTCGGCGCCGCGGTGCGCCGGCCGTCGGGGCGGTACGTGCTCACGTTCGAGGCGATCGATCCGGTCGAGACCGGCGATCGCGAGGCGGACGTGGATCGCATCGTCGCCGACTACACGTTGACGCTCGAGCGTCACGTGCGGCGCGCGCCCGAGCAGTACTTCTGGCATCACCGCCGCTGGAAGCACCAGCGCCCGGGGACGCCGCCCGAGCTCGGAGATCCGCTGTGAGTCGTGCGACCGATCGTCTGCGCGGCGATCGGCGCGCCTGGTTCGGCGCGGGTGTCGTCTTATTGCTCGTCGGGCTTGCTGATGGCTGCGCCGCTCGTCGCGCGCCACGATCCGTTCGGCATCGATCTCGTCAACTCACTGCTGCCGCCGTCGCGCGCGCACTGGTTCGGCACGGACGTCCAGGGGCGCGACGTGTGGGCGCGTCTCGTTTACGGCGCGCGCATCTCGCTCACCGTCGGCATCGTCTCGCAGGGGATCGCGCTGTCGCTCGGCGTGCTGCTCGGCCTCATCGCGGGCTATTACGGTCGCTGGGTGGACGAAACGGTGATGCGTCTCGCCGACGTGACGCTCGCATTCCCCACGCTGTTGTTGCTGATCGCGCTCGTCGCGGCGCTCCAGCCAAGCCTCACGGTCGTCTTCGTCACGATCGGCGTCGTCGGTTGGGCGGGCATGGCACGCATCGTCCGCGGACAGGTGCTCGTCGTGCGCGAGCTGGAATTCGTGCAGGCCGAGCGCGCGCTCGGTGCGCGCGACACGCGCGTGATCCTGCTGCACGTGTTGCCGAGCGTCATCGCGCCCGTCGTCATCGCCGGCACGCTCGGCGTGGCCGGCGCGATCATCGCCGAGTCGTCGCTCTCGTTTCTCGGGCTCGGCGTTCAGCCGCCGACGCCGAGCTGGGGATCGATGATCGCCGACGGGCGCGATTTGTATCAGCTGCGGCACGCGCCGTGGACGTCGGTCTTTCCCGGACTGGCGATCGGGGCGGCCGTGCTCGGATTCAATCTCATGGGCGACGCGTTGCGCGACGCGCTCGACCCGCGCACGCTCCGCACGAGAATGCCGGGCGCCCTCACCAACCCCACGACGCCGTGAGGACATCGTGAGCTCACTGATCGAGACGAGCGCATCATTCGACCTCGAGGCGCTGCGGCGCGAGGAGTTCCCGGCGGTCACCGCGGGCGACACGGTGTTTCTCAACCACGCGTCGACCGGTCCGCTGCCGACGCGATCGATCGCCGCGCTCGACGAGTGGAGCCGCCGCCGCGCGAATCCGACGCTCGTGTCGCAGGAGCTCCAGTTCGGCACCTTGACTCGGTCTCGAGAGCTGCTGTCATCCATGATCGGCGCCAAGCCCGCCGAGATCGCGCTGGCAACGAACACGACGTTCGGCATCAACCTCGCGGCGTTCTCGCTTCCGTTGAAACGTGGCGACGTCGTGCTGTCCCCGGATCTCGAATTCCCTGCGAACGTGTACCCGTGGATGCAGCTCGCCGAGCGGCGTGGCATCGAGTACCGGCGTCTCGAGTGCGACGACGGCGTGTTGCACCGAGACCGCCTCGAGCGCGAGCTGGAGGACGAGCGCGTGCGCCTCGTTACCGTGTCGTGGGTGCAATTCGCCTCCGGCGCGCGAGTGGATCTGGCGGCGCTCGGCGCGCTCTGTCACGAGCGCGGCGTGTATTTCGTGGTCGACGCGATTCAGGGGCTCGGGCCGCTCACGCTCGACCTCTCGACGACCCACGTCGACATCCTCGCGTGCGGCGCGCAGAAGTGGCTGCTCTCGCCGTGGGGCGCGGCATTCGTCTACGTTCGGCAGCCGCTCATCGAACAGCTCGAGCCGCACGACGTGAGCTGGATGTCGGTCGAAGGCTCCGACGATTTCACGCGCCTCACGAACTACGATCTCAAGTGGCGTCAGGACGCGCGCCGCTTCGAGTTCGTGACGCTGCCGTATCAGGACTACGCGGGGATGAACGCGAGCCTCGAGCTGTTCGCCGAGGTCGGGTTTGCGAATGTGGCGCGATGCGCGCAGCGGCTCGGCGAGCGGATCGTGAACTGGGCGGTCGCGCGCGACGACGTCGAGCTGGTGACGCCGGCGGATCCGCGCTACCGAGCTGCAGTGATAGCTGTGCGTCCTATAGAGGCGCTCGCCGCCAGCCGGCGACTGTCAGCGGCCGGGGTGGTCCATTCGTTCCGCGAGGGCGCGATTCGGTTTTCGCCGCATTTCTACAACAGCGACGACGAGATCGATCGCGCGCTGGCCCTCATCGCGTCGTGAGGCGGCGCGTCCTCAGCGCTCCGGCGGCTTCGGCGAGGCCGACGTGGTGTCCTTCGGGTGGTAGCGGAGCGAGTGAATCACCAACACGCCGCACTCGGAATTGAGCGACGCGTATTTCATCGGCGTCTCGGCCGCGGTGGCGTAAAACTCGATGGCCTCGATGCTGGCGACCGGAATGCTGTTGATGTCGAACAGCGGCTCCCACTGCGCCACCGGGCCATAGCGCGTCATCGACCTTGAACTTCTGGCCCTGCGCAAGATCGGAGTGTTGTCCAGATAGACGAGGGCGTAGCACTCCCAGAGGGGCGCAAACTTGAGCGACGTCGGTTTTGTCCAAACCCAACCCGGCGGAACCGCCCCCGTGGATGGAGGTCGCGTTGTGACGGGAGGATCCCAACCCAGCCGTACGGCCCCATGGCATAGACCTTATGCCCGGGCACCGAAGTCAGCACCGCGGCGGTCGACCGGCCTTCCTGAGGCGCCAACTCGGCGCGCGTGAGGAAATGGCCGAGCCCGACCTTCCGATTCGCCTCGAAGTCGTCGAGCGCGTGATCGGTGGACTTCTCCGTGACGACCACCGAGTCGAGCGTCGTGCTCCGCACCATCACGATGTGCCGCTGGATCGTCTGTCCGCCGACGAACGTCAACTGCGTCTCGACGGGACCGTAGCCGACGTGGCGCACCGTCACGTGCTGTAAACCGGCGGGAATGTCGCGCAGCACGAACGCGCCCTGTTCGTTGGTCCCCGTGCCCTTGCCGAGGTCCGGCAGCATGACCTCGGCGTTGGTGATCGGCTTGTTCGTCGAATCCGTGACCACGCCGGCAAGTGTCGCCGTCGTCGTGCGCTCGCGACGCAGCACGAGCTCCGTGCGGCCGAAGCGCGCGGCCGACGACACGCGGAATCCCGTGGCCTGGCCGCTCGCGCCGTCGGTCACCGCGCGCAGACTCAGCGCGGTGTCGAGCGGCACGCCGCAGAGCGCGAACCGTCCGCGCGCGTCCGCCGTCGCCGAGACCCACTTGGGGCTTCTGCGGCCGCCGTCTTCCACTCGGCGCTTACCGTCCCGGCGAGGGACCCCGTCGAATCGTCGGCAAGCTTGAGTCGGCCGAGCACGATTCCGCCGCTACCGTATCCGTCGCCGCAAGCCGTGCCGGCGATTTGCAAGGCGCTCGGCACGCGCACGGCGATCGTCGTCGTGGCGCCATTGACCGTCACCGCCGCCGAGTAGCCGGCGCTCAGCGAATCGAGGGACGCGGTGTGAATCGCGAGCGTCTGATCCCCGCTCGGCGCACCCGAGATGGTGAACCGGCCGAGGGAATCGGCGGTGGCTTGTAGCGTCGTTCCGGCGACGCTGACACGAGCGCTTGCCACGCCTTTGCCGGATGCTGAATCGACGATCGTTCCGCGAATCGTTTGCGCGGCGGCGGCGTGCGCGGCGATCGACGCGGCGATCGCCATGGCGAAGCATCGTTTCACTCTCATCGCGGTGGTTTACCTTCGGCTGACGTCGTGTCCGTCGGGTGGAAGCGAAGCGTGTGAATGACCAGCACGCCGCACTGGGAATTGAGTGTGGCGTACCTCATCGGAGTCTGGGCCGCGCTGGCGTAGTACTCGATGGCCTCGATTGTCGAGACTGAAATGCTGTTGATGTCGAACAGCGGCTCCCACTGAAGCACCCGACCTCCGTGACGACTCTGGCCGGGTTGCTTCTGCCCACGAAAGACCAAATGATCGTCCAGGTACACCAACGCGTAACAATCCCAGAGGGGTGCGCCTTTGATTGCGTCGGCATCATCCAACACTGCCCCGCCCCCGCCGAGACTGTTGCGGCGCCCTGATCCGACCCACGCGTACGGCCCAATCGCGAACACCTTGATGCCTGGCATCGTTGTCAACACCGCGCCCGTCGATCGCCCTTCTTGCGGCCCCAACTCGGCGCGCGTGAGAAAATGGCCGAGCCCGAGCTTGCGGTTCTCCTCGAAGTCGTCGAGCTGGTGATCGACTGACTTCTCCGTGACGACCACCGAATCGAGCGTCGTGCTCCGCACCATCGTGATGTGGCGCCGGATCGTCTGTCCGCCGACGAAAGACAGCTGGGTCTCGACCGGACCGTAGCCAATGTGACGCACGAGCAGGCGTTGAGATCCGGTTGGAACATCGCGAAGCACGAACGCGCCTTGCTCGTCCGTCGCTGTGCCCTTGCCGACGTCGGGCAGCGTGACCTCCGTGTTGGCGATCGGCTTGCTCATCGAGTCAGTCACAAGGCCGGCGAATGTCGCCGTTGTCGTGCGCTCGCGGTGCAGCACGAGTTCAGCGCGTCCGAAGCGCGGGGCGGAGCCGACTCGAATTCCCGCGGCTTGTCCGCTCGCACCGTCGGTGGCGGCACGGAGACTCAACGACGTGTCGAGCGGCACGCCGCAGAGCGCGAACCGTCCGCGTGCATCTGACGTGGCCGAGACCCACTTGGGCGCCGTTCCGCCCGTCGTCGGCCACTCTGCGCTCACGGTTCCAACGAGTGCCGCTGTCGAATCGTCGGCGACTCTGAGCTTGCCGAGCACGATTCCGCCGCTTCCATATCCTTGGTCGCCGCACGCCATGGCGGCGATCTGCAACGCGCTTGGCACGCGCACCGCGATCGTCGTCGCATCCGAGACCGTGACCGGCACCGTGTACGACGCGCTCAACGAGTCGAGCGATGCCGTATGAATCGTGAGCGCGCGATCCCCCGCGGGCACGTCTGAGAACGCGAATCGGCCGAGCGAATCCGCAACGGTCTGAAACGCCGTGTTGTACACGGCGACGCGCGCGCTCGGCACGGGCTTTCCGGAAACGGAATCGATTACCGTCCCGCGAATCGACTGGGCGACCGTGAGCGTTGGCGCCATCGAGGCGACGAGAGCCGCAACGAGAGATCGCCGCATCATCATCCTGGTCTCCGTCTCACGGTAGGCCGTCCACCGGTCCACCGGTCCACCGGTCCACCGGTCCACCGGTCCACCGGTCCACCGGTCCACCGGCCGTCCTGCATACAATTGCGGCCCGGCCCCTAACCCGTCAAGACCGCGTCACCCGGACGAGAGCGTACGTTTTTGCGCCTTTTCGAATCAACAGATACTCGCCGCCGAGCAGCTCGCCGAAACCGATGGGCTCGCGCTCGGGGCCGAGGCGACGGCCGTTCATGTAGACTCCGCCCTGCTGGACCATGCGTCGCATGTCGCCCTTGCTCTTGAAGAGCGCGTCGGGCCCGGTGCACAGAACGTCGAGTACGTCGCCGGTGGTCAGCTGGTCGGCGAAGGCGACCGTCAACACCGGAATCTCGAGCGCGAGCGCGGCCAGCGCGTCGCGCGACAGCGCGCGGGCATCGCCGCCGCCGAAGAGCAGATCCGACACCTCCCGCGCCGTCGCGGCCGCGCGCTCTCCGTGCACCCGCGTCGTGACGTCGGCTGCCAGCGCGTGCTGCGCCTCGCGTTTTTCCGGTGACGCCTCGACCGAGCGCTCGTGCGCCTCGATCGCCTCCTGCGAAAGCAGCGTGAAGTAACGCAGATACTTCCCGGCGTCGCGGTCGTCGACGTTCACGAGGAATTGATAGAACTTGTATGGCGACGTGAGCGCGGGGTCGAGCCAGACTGCGCCCGCTTCCGTTTTTCCGAACTTGGTTCCCGCCGCCGTCGTCACGAGCGGCGACGTGATCGCGTGCGCGTCGAGCCCGGCGGACCGACGAATCAGCTCGATCCCCGCCGTGATGTTCCCCCACTGGTCGCTGCCGCCCATCTGCAACCGAACGTCGTGGCGCCGGCGCAGCTCCAGAAAGTCGTACGCCTGGAGCAGCATGTACGAGAACTCGGTGTAGGAGATCCCGGCCTCCATTCGCCCTTGCACCGAGTCCTTCTGCATCATGTAGTTCACGGTGAAGTGCTTGCCCACGTCGCGCATGAAGTCCACCGCCTTGAGCGACGTCAGCCACTCGGCGTTGTCGAGCAGCTTGGCGGCGTTCGGGCCGGTGAAATCGAGGAATCGCTCGAGCTGCTTGCCGATCGCCGCGGTGTTCGTGGCGATTGTGTCGGCGTCGGCGAGCGGGCGCTCAGATCCTTTGCCGGATGGATCGCCGATCAAGCCGGTGCCGCCCCCCGCGAGCGCGACCGGCCTGTGGCCGTACGCCTGCAGCCGGACGAGCAGCATGATCACGAGCAGCGTGCCGATGTGCAGACTCGGCGCGGTCGGATCGAAGCCGATGTATCCGGCCAAGGGGCCCGCGGCCAGCGCGTCGCCGACGCTCTCCGTGTGCTGATACAACAAACCGCGCCACTTCAGTTCATCGAGCAATCCCGGCTTTGGCATGGGTCAAACTTAGGGCGGACCGGCCGGAAACTCATATCTTTCCTCGCGTGATCAGATATCGCGCGCGCTGGGTCGTGCCCATCGTCGCCGAGCCGGTGCGCGACGGTGTCGTCGCTGTCGACGGCGATCGCATCGCGTTCGTCGGTCCGCACGAGGAAGCTCCGCCAGGTGACGACCACGACCTCGGCGACGTGCTGCTCCTCCCCGGTCTCGTCAACGCCCACACGCACCTCGAGCTCACCGCGATGCGCGGCTTTCTCGAGGACCTCGACTTTCGCCGCTGGATCCTCCGACTAACCGCGGCTCGCCGCGATATGCTCGACACTGACGCGCTGCTCGACTCGGCGCGCTATGGTATCGAAGAGGGACTGCGTGCCGGCATCACGACGTACGCCGACACGAGCGACTCCGGTGTCGTCGTGCGCGCGATGCGCGAAGCCGGAGTGCGCGGCATCGTCTACCAGGAAGTGTTCGGCCCCGATCCGGCACAATGCGAAGCGTCGATCGCCGGATTGCGCGAGAAGGTCGCCGGGCTTCGCTATCTCGAGACGCCGCTCGTCCGCGTCGGCGTGTCGCCGCACGCGCCCTACACGGTTTCGGATTCTCTCTTTCGCGCGACGACCGAGTTCGCGCGACAACACGGGCTCCGCATGGCGATTCACGCCGCGGAGAGCAGCGAAGAGCAACGGCTCATCGCCGACGGCGCCGGTCCCTTCGCCGACGGACTGCGCGGCCGCGGCATTCACGTCGGCATCCGCGGCCGCTCGCCGATCGACATGCTCGACCGGCTCGGCGTGCTCGACGCGCGGCCGCTCCTGATTCATTGCGTGCGCGCCGACGAGGGCGACATCGCGGCGATCCTGCGAAGCGGATGCGCCGTCGCGCATTGTCCGATCTCGAACTCCAAGCTGGGCCATGGCGTCGCGCCGCTCGTCGAGCTGCTCGCGGCCGGCGTGACGGTCGGCCTCGGGTCGGATTCGGTGGCGAGCAACAATCGTATGGACCTGCTCGACGAAGCCCGCGTCGCGCTCCTGTCGCAGCGGACGCGTCTCCAATCGTTCGAGACCCCGTCGGCCGCCGACGTCCTCGAGCTGGCGACGCTGGGCGGCGCCGCGGCGCTCGGTTTGGCTGACGTCGTCGGATCGCTCGAGGAAGGGAAGCAGGCCGACCTCGCGGCCTTTCCGCTGGACGCCGTCGCCCCGACGACGGATCCGACGACCGCCGCCGTCTTCGCGCTCGCCGGCGCTCAGGCGGCGTTCGTGGCCGTGGCCGGGAAGCCGCTCGTGTCCGGCGGACGGCTCACGGGCGGGCGCCCGGAACTTGCCGCGAGGATGCAGGAGTTGGGTGATGCGCTCGCCGACTGGCTCGACGCCGGGGGGGAAACGAGGCCATAGCGACAATGGAGCGATTGGGGGGGATTCGATCTTGTCGCGTCGCTGGCGTCTGAATAGCTTGCTGTAGAGCCTTCCGGCACATGCAGTTGCGCCCGTAGCCCCGAGTTTGGGCGCTCCGCCGTCGACCGCCCGTCGCAGTTCTCCCGCCGCTGTACTGGGGGAGTCCGTGTGCCGATCCTCGAATAGAGGGAGGGGAAGCTTCGTGGTGCTTGGTTGCCTGGCCCTGAACGCATCGTACGAGCCGCTGACGATGGTCCCCATGCGTCGCGCGCTTCGACTCGTGATTGACGGCAAGGCCGAAATCGTCGAGTCGGACTCCGATCGTGTCGTGCGGTCAGAGCGACTCACCATGCCGAGGCCAGCCGTGATCCGGCTGACAAAGTTCATCCACGTGCCCCGGCGGTTCCGTCGCCAGGTGACGAACACCTTCCTCTTCGCGCGCGACCGCTACACCTGCCAGTACTGCGGCCGGCACATGACGGAATTCAAGCCGCGCGAGGCGCTCACGCGCGACCACCTGATTCCGCTGTCGCGCGGCGGCACCAACGACTGGACGAACGTCGTTGCCGCCTGCAGCGCCTGCAACACGCGCAAGGGCAATCGGCTTCCCGAGGAGATCGGGATGCACCCGCTCTCGCACCCGGTCGAGCCGCACTTCGTGCACCTCAGCTGGGCGGTGCGGCGACTCACGCCGACGCAGGCTCGGTACATCAAGACGTTCTACGGGAGTGAGGTACTGCATCATCTCGAGCAGTTGGAGCATCGGGGGATGAAAACGGCTGGACTGCGCAGCTGACAAACGGCGCGACTGACAAACGGCGCGACTGACAAACGGCGCGACTGACAAACGGCGCGACTGACAAACGGCGCGACTGACAAACGGCGCGACTGACAAACGGCGCGACTGACAAACCGCGACTGACAAACGGCGCGACTGACAAACGGCGCGACTGACAAACGGCGCGACTGACAAGCGCGACTGAAAACGGCGCGACTGACGAACGGCGCGACTGACACCGCGAAACGGCGCGACTGACAAACGGCGCGACTGACGAACGGCGCGACTGACGACGGTGGCGGCCGGCGCCCTAGAGGCGTTCCAGCGAGTTCAGCATCTCGATGCTCGTGATGAGGCGATTGCGAAGACGCGAGTAGGTCGCCTTGTCGATGCGTTTGACCGCCAGGTGTTGGCCCGCAAGTGACCGATCGCCTCCTCGGCCTCGCCTCGCACCACGCGGATCCAATGAGCTGTGCCGCCATCCGGCCCCCGGCCGAAAGCCTCGCGGATGTTGGCGCCCATCGCGCGGGCGGACTTACGCCACCCCACTCGCGCCGTTTGGCACTCGCGCCGTTTGGCACTCGCGCCGTTTGGCACTCGCGCCGTTTGGCACTCGCGCCGTTTGTCATCTGCGCAGTCAACCAGTTCACTGTGCCTCAAACACCTCCGACCTCTGCTCATACTTCCTCTTGTCCCCACCCAATATTCGCGAAACGAGCGTCCCGATCCCGCTCCAAATCCCGCGAAACACGTTGCTCCGCCGCGGCGCCGACGACCCGCGAAGCCACTGCTCGAGCGCGTCGAGATCGCTCACCGTGAGCGTCTGCACGTCCACCGAAAGGTTGTAGTAGAACCTCCCCGCTCGATTGGGGTGGATCGCCGCGCGGTACGGACGACCGAATTGCACTTCCGCCGCCGAGAGCGATGAGAATCCGCCGAAGTTCTCGTTGACGCCATTCGCCGCGCCGTTCCATGGTGTGCCGTCGGACGTTGAACAGCTGGCTCGTCGGATCGTACGCCACGAGCACGTCCCACTCGGTCAAGTCGGCGCGATCGTCGCCGCCGAATCCTCCCTTCTCCCACAGCTCGAGCCGGTAATGAATGCGCGCCGGGAATCCGTTGTGCAGCAGCTCGCGCGTCTTCGAATCGGCGAGCAGGTTCGCGCTCGTGATCGACGGTCCTTCTTTCGTTGCCGTCGCCGGCGTGACGGCGACGCCGAGACGCACGCCGCCTTCTTGAGCAAGAAGAGGCGAGGCGAGCGCGCCGAGAATCAGCGCGACGCCCGCCACGATCGACATCGCCGACGACCGGCGCGGCCGACGGCTCAAAACCGATGCCTCAGCCGGAAGAAGAAGTTCAGCTTCTGCGCCGGCGTCGAGAGCGACTTGGCGGTGTAGACGCCGATGCCTCCGACGTCGAGACCGAATCCGATGTCCGTTCGGAAGCTCGACAACGGCGGAATCTCCGTCGAGCCGATGCCCACGCTGCCGGGCGCCGTGCCGACGAGCCAGCCGCGGCCGGCGTCGGCGAACACGACGTACGCGACGTCTCCGTGCTCGCTGTGATAGTTCCGCGGCCAATCCGGCCATCGTCCCGTGAAATCAAAGCGCAGATCACCGCGGTACTCGACCTGCGCGAGCATGATCCGATCGCACTGGGCCGGTTGTCCCAGCAAAAGCACTCCACCGTAGTTGCAGTCTCCGACGTTCGGGCTGACCACCGAGCGGAAGTCGTATCCCGGAATTGCGCCGGGGCCGTCCACGGAGAGGCGTCGTTCGAGCGGCAGCTCGTTGCCGCCGAGCCACCCGCCGAGGATGAGGCGCAGGTTCAGCTGGTCGTTCGGTCCAAGGCGGTTGTAGCGGCGAAGGTCGAGGAATCCGCGCGTGTACTCGACGTGATCGCCGGCCTGCGTTTCGCGCACGAGCGACGTCGGCCCGATTTCCGTCGGGCGTCCGGCGCCGTGCTCGAGATTCGCCAGCGCCAGCCACCCCGACCACGGATCGTCCTGATCCGTGCGCGTGTCGAACGTCAGCGACAGCGTTCCGATGTGGAACACGCCGGCGTCGACCTCGGGATTCGCGCGCCAATTCTGCGCGTCGTTGAACAGCGTGAACGGATTCTTGAGCAGACGCGAATCCCAATGTTCTTCGCCGTACGTCCCCGTGAGGCGCACGTTGCGCGCGCCGTAGAGCGTCGCGATCGCCGTCGCGCCGTGCCGCTGGAAGTAGTCGCGGTAGTCGCGGCGCACGAGAAACGCGGCGAGCGCCGTCTCGACGCTGCTCAGCTGCCAATCTTCGACCGGATCGACGACGCTGAACACGCGTCCGCCGATGCCGATCCCGCGTTCGCGGCCGAAGCGCACTTCACTCCGCAGATCGTGGCCAACGTCGCCGTTCTCCGACTCGAAGCTTCCCGTGCGCACGATCGCCGACGCGCCCGCGTCGACGCTGCCCCACGGTGTCAGTCTGTGGAGCACGGGCCCGACGTTGAGCGGCCATCCTTCGACGCGATTGTACGCGCCCGCCTGGACGATGCGCACCGCCTTCGCCCAGTTCTCGTCGTGCTCTCGCTCGAGGCGGCGCCACCACGTGTCCTCGTCCACCTCGCCGGTCGTGATCGCGACGATTCGTTCACCGTCCTGCCGATACACGAGCGAGTCGGCGTACGTCCGCACGCCGCCGTCGACGCGCGCCGAATCCGCGCGCTCGACTCGCCCGCCGATCACGAGCAGCGCGCCGTCGACGTGCGCCGCCGCGCGAAGCACCACGCTGGCATTGAGCGCGAGCACGTTGCCGGTCACGTGTCCAGAGATCAAAAGCGGGCCATGCTGGACAGCGACGTTGCCGCTCACTTCCTGACCCGCGGCGATCTCGACCTGCTCCGTCGCGCGCAGTGCGTTCTGTCCGTTCCAGCGGTCCACCGCTTCGCGCCGCACGTCGCGCGGCAACGACGGCCGCGCCGTCGATACCGGTTCCTGCGCATTCGCGGGCGCGGGGCGCGTAATCGCGGCGGCGCACGCCGCGCCGATGAGTGCCCCTGCCAAGGTTCGCCTACGCATGAAAACTCCAGTCAAGGATCGCGGGCCGTCACCCGCTACTCGGCGCCGACGGCGATACCCAGCCGCCGCATCCTGCGATACAAGTTGGGCCTGTCGGTGCGCAGGCGTCGCGCCGCCTCGGCGATGTTACCGCTAGCCATCGACAGTGCGCGCGAGATCAGCGTTCGCTCGTAGTCGTCGAGCGTGTCGCTGAGCGATGATTCCAGCTCGGCGGGGTCGGGGAGGGGAAGCGCCGTCGGCGGCGTCGGCGTTCGCGGCGCGCGCTCGAGAGGCAGAACCGCCGCGACGTCGGCCTCGGTCACGCGACGGCCGGCGTGCAGGATCGCCAGCCGCTCGATGATGTTGGCGAGCTCGCGCACGTTGCCGGGCCACCGATGACGCGACAGCGCGGCGATCGCGTCGTCGGTCCAGTCGGGAACGGCTTGCCCCGTGCGCAACCGGTGCAGCGCGGCGAAGTGGCGCACGAGCGACGGGATGTCGCCCGGACGGTCGCGCAACGGCGGCAGCGGAATGGGAATCACGTTCAAGCGAAACAGCAGATCTTCGCGAAACGCTCCGTCCACGACGCCGCGCGCGAGGTCCTTGTTCGTCGCCGAGACGATCCGCACGTCCACGCGCACCGGCTTTCCGCCGCCGACGCGTTCGATCTCCTTGGCCTCGATCGCGCGCAGCAGCTTCGCCTGCGCTTCGGCGCCGAGGTCGCCCACTTCGTCGAGGAAGAGCGTGCCGCGGTGCGCCAGCTCGAAGCGGCCGATGCGCCGGTCGGTCGCGCCGGTGAACGCGCCGCGCTCGTGGCCGAACATCTCGCTCTCGACGAGGTCGCGCGGGATCGCCGCGCAGTTCACCCGCACGAAGGGGCGGTCGCGCCGGCTGCTGCCCTCGTGAATCGCCGCGGCCACGAGCTCTTTACCGGTGCCCGACTCGCCGGTGATCATCACACGCGAATCGCTCGGCGCGATGCGCTCGATGAGCCCGCGCACCTGGCGCATTCCCGGGCTGTCGCCGACCATCTCGCCGCTCAGTCCGAGGTCGGCGCGCAGCGTCCGCGCCTCCCGCCGCGCCTGGCGCAGCTCCATCGCCGACGACAGCGCCAGCAGCACGCTCTCGGGGCTCAGCGGCTTCTCCAGGAAGTTGAACGCGCCGAGCTTGGTCGCTTTCACCGCGTCGCTCAGCCCCGCGCGCCCGCTCATCATGATGACTGGCACGTCGGGGAGCGACTCGCGCACGCGGGCGAGCGTCGCCATCCCGTCCAACTCGCCGGGGATCATCAGGTCGAGCAGGAGCGCGTCGGGCTCCGCCTCGAGCGCGCGCGACAGGCCGCCGGCGCCGTCGTGCGCGTCGCGGACCTCGTAGCCCTCGGCCACGAGCAGCGCGCCGACCATCCGGCGGATGTTCGACTCGTCGTCGATGATCAGCACGCTCGGCATTCGACTTCTCTAAGAGGTCGAGTCGGCGTGCGGCAGAGCGTTCTTCTGCATCTCGGCCATCAGCTTGGCGGTGAACCGCTGCGCTTCGGCGATCCGCTCGACCTCGACCGCGATCGCCTCGACGCCCTGCTCGATCCGCTCGAGGCGGCTCAGCACCTCGGGCGACACCTGCGCCGGCGCCGAAGCGCCGCGCTCGAAGCGCCGCGTGATGGCGCGGATGATCGGAATGCCGAGCGCGATGACCGCGATCGTCGCGAAGAACGCCTCGCTGATCTCGATCGCGCCCGGCGGAATGTCGGGCGGACCTTGAAGCATCGCCGCCGCGATCAGCATCATGTCGAGTTCCCGAACGCACGTCGCCGCAGACTCGCTCGCGGCGCGCCGTTGTTCCGCTCGGCGAGAAGCTTCGTCGTGAAACGCTGCCCCTCGGAGATGCGCTCCACCTCGATCGCGATCGAGTCGATCGCCTGCTCCATTCGCGCGATCTGCGCCCCAAGCTCCGGCGAAATCGCCGGCGCGATGGGCTGGCGTTCCATCCGTCGCGCGAACGCCCGTGCGAGCGGGACGCCGATCGCCGTCACCGCGACCATCACGAAGAACGCAATCGGTACGAGAATGTCCTCGTTATGCATGTGCTTCCTCCACTCCGTTTCGTTGGCCGTCGACGGGGAGCACGAATCGAATCTCGGTGCCGCCGCCGATGCGGCTGTCGGCGCTCACGGTGCCTGCATGCGCGAGGACGGCCTGCCGCGCGATGGCGAGGCCGAGCCCCGTGCCGCCGGGCTTGGACGTGACGTACGGGTCCCAGATGCGCGACAGGCGGTCCGGCGAGATGCCGCACCCCGTGTCCGCGACCGCGATCTCGACCGCGTCTTGCCCCGCGTGCGCCGTGCGGCGCACGCGCACGCCGACGGCGCCGCCGTCCTTGCACGCGTCCACCGCGTTGAGCATCACGTTCGACAGCGCGCGTGCCAGCGCGTCGTGGTGCGCCTGGATCATCGGCACGTCGTCGGCGACGTCCACCTTCACGTTGACGCTGGGCGGAATCGTCGCGCGCGCCGTGTAGCGCGCGAGCTCACCCACGTCCACCTCGGCGCGCGGTCCTTCCGGAAGCCGTCCGAATTGCGCGAAGCTGCGGGCCAGCGCCTCGAGTCGCTGCGACTCCGTCGCGAGCACCTCCACCGTCTCGGCGAGCTCGGGCGGCGCCTCGCGCCGCAATCGCTCCACGGCGAAGCGGATCGGCGTGAGCGGATTCTTCAGCTCGTGCGCGACCTGTCGCGCGCTCTCGCGCAGGGCGGCCGAACGCTCGTTCTCGACGGCTCGCGCGCGTCCGATCTCCAACTCGCCGGCCATCTCGCGCATGCTGCGCCGCAGCACCTCGAACTCCGGCGCGCCGCGGCGCGGCGGCGTCGTGGGCAGTTGTTCGCCGCGACCGATCCGCTCCGTCCAGCCGACCAACTCGCGCAACGGCCGGCTCAGGTTGCGGCTCAGGTGTCCGGCGACGCGCGACGCCACGACGGCGATCACCAGCACGCCGATGAGCGTCGTCAACGCGATCATCTTCGCGCCCTGCCGAAACACGAAATCCGCCTGGCGCGAGTGGACCACGCTGCTCCGCAGCACGCGCTCGTGCGCGTCGAGCGCTCGTCGCTGCGCGTCCGACAGGTTCGCTCCGCGGATGGCCGTCACCGCTCGCTCGCCGGTCGCCGCCACGCTGTCCCACGCCGCGGTCCCCGAGACGAGCGGAAGCACGAAGGATCCGGTGGCGTTCCACGCGACGGCAATGAGGATCGACGGAACGAGGGCGAATGCCAGTAGAATGGCGAAGAGGCGGCCGCGAAATCCGACGCGCTTCACAGGGGCTCCTACGAGGTGCGGATGACGACGGTTTCGGGGTCTAACATACTGGTGGTACTGGGCACCAACCACCCTGAGAAACGACATGAAGACCCACACCGACTATCTCACGTTCGAGACAAAACGCCGCCAGGAGATCATCGACATCACCGACGCCGTCGAACGCTGTCGGGCGTCCGCCAAGATCAGCGAGGGGATGGTGCTTGCCTCGGCGATGCACATCTCGGCCTCCGTGTTCGTGAACGACCACGAGCCGGGACTCTGGAAGGACATCCTCGATTGGCTCGAGGAGTCCGTCGCGCCGTGGGATCCCGAGCGATACCGCCACAACAGCGGCACGGGTGAGGACAACGCGGCGGCGCATCTCCGCTCGATCACGATCGGCCACGAGGTCATCGTGCCGGTCACGGCCGGAAAGCTCGACCTTGGCCCCTGGCAGCGGATCTTCTACGGTGAATGGGACGGACAGCGTCCCAAACGGGTCATTCTCAAGGCGATGGGAGATTGAGCCGCAGCATGGCTTTACGCGGTGATGCGCCCTACATTTCTGGTTTGACTCGCACAGCCGATGCATGAATTCTAGACAACCGCGCTCGCCCTCTCGCGCGTCGAGCGCCCTCATTCACCGCGGGCCGCAGGCGATGTCCGCCAACGCCCCGTTCGTCCAGGCGCCGATCCACGCGCCCAACGCCGCACTCCTCATCGACTTCGACAACGTCACGATGGGGATCCGCTCCGACCTCGGGAAGGAGCTTCGCAGCCTCCTGTCGTCGGAGATCATCAAGGGCAAAGTCGCGGTGCAGCGCGCCTACGCCGACTGGCGCCGCTACCCGATGTACATCGTTCCGCTCGCCGAGGCGTCGATCGACCTGATCTTCGCGCCGGCGTACGGATCGTCGAAGAAGAACGCCACCGACATCCGCCTCGCCATCGACGCGCTCGAGCTGGTGTTCACCCGCCCGGAGATCGGCACGTTCATTCTCCTCTCGGGCGACTCCGACTTCTCGAGCCTGGTGATCAAGCTCAAGGAGTACGGCAAGTACGTCATCGGCGTCGGCATCCGCGAATCGTCGAGCGACCTGCTCGTCCAGAACTGCGACGAGTACTACAGCTACAACGCCCTCGCCGGCCTGGTGAAGGCGCAGGACGACGAGCCCACGCGAAAGTGGGATCCGTGGGAGCTCGTGACGGAAGCGGTGCAGCGCATGAAGCGCAGCAACGACGTCATGCGCTCCGACCGCCTCAAGCAGGTGATGCAGGAGATCGACGCGACGTTCGACGAGAAGAATCTCGGAATATCAAAATTCTCGAGATTCTGCCAGGAAGCCGCGCAGAAGGGCCTCCTCAGCGTCTCCAAGCTCGACAACGGCCAGCTCGAGGTCGATCTGCCGGAGACGGCGCCGGCCGGCGAGCCGCGGCGCGCGACCGAGGAAACCTCCGCCGCCGAGCCCGCGGCGGCAGCGGCATCCGGAGCGCCATCTGGAGCGTCGTCCACAACAGAAGAGCGCCCCAACGGTCGCCGCAGAGGACGACGCGGCGGACGCGGCCGTGGAGATCGTGAAGGTCGCGAGACGCGAGTCCCGCGCGAGCTGACGACGACAGCCGAGACGCCGGTCGCCGCGCCAGAGGCGGCGACGCCCGCCGTCGCGGCGCACGACGTCACCCCGCATGCCGTCACGCCGACGCCCCCGGTAAGCCGCCCCGCCGTGAGCGATCAGTTGGAGTTGGGCGGAGGGGCAGCGGAGGCGAGAGCTGCCGGTGAAAACGCCGCCGGAACGAGCGGCGATCGCCTCACCCGCAGCGAAGCGTTCGATCTCCTCAAGCGAACCGTCGCCGATCTCGTGCGTGACGACGAATCGGTTCGCGCCAGCGCCGTCCGCGCGCGCGCGCGCCAACTCCTCGGCCGCGACTCCGACAGCCTCAGCGACCGGATGTTCGTGCGCATCCTCAAGGACGCCCACGACGAAGGCATCATCGACCTACGTCGCCGCGGCAACGATTTCGAGATCGCGCGCGCGACGGTATCGGGATCGGTGGCCGATCAGCTCGCGAAGCATGAAAAGGCGGCCATCGCGCAGACGCAGCCGCCCGCCGCCGCGGCTTCAGCGCCCCGACTCGGCATGGGGCCGCGTGGCGGTGGCCGGAATCGTTCGGGCGCGGCGCGGGGACGGCCGGGCGCGCCTCCGCCCGAACTGCTCGCTGTCGGCGTCGTCGACGAACCGGCGCCAGCCGCGGTGGTTGCTCTCGTCGCAGAAGAGACCAACGGCGGTCCTCCCGCGCCGCGCGGCAAGCGCACGCGTGGCAGTCGCGCCGCGACGAAGACGGCCGCGAAGAAATCCGTGACCAAGACCGCCGGCCGCCCTCGCGGCAAGAAAGGCGTGCCCTCGTCCCCGGACGAATGACGCGATGCGCGTGACGAGGTTGAGATGACCGCGAACGCCGCGCCCAAAGCGCGGCGTTCTCGTCTTGGCGTGCAAATCGGGGCGCCGCTCCCCGCCTCGTTCTACGATCGCCCCACCGAACAGGTCGCCCGCGACCTCCTCGGCGCGATCCTCGAGTGCCGCACGCGCGACGGCGTCGCCGCCGGCCGCATCGTGGAGACCGAGGCGTACCTCGGCGAGCACGATCTCGCCTGCCACGCTGCCGCCGGCCTCACCGCGCGCACGGCACCGCTCTACGACCGTCCCGGGATCGCGTACGTGTACTTCATCTACGGCATGCACTGGTGCTTCAACGCCGTGACGCGCGCGAAGGGCGAACCGAGCGCGGTGCTCGTGCGCGCGATCGAGCCGGTGCAGGGCATCGAGTTGATGCGCGAGCGCCGCGGCGTGCGGCGAGACGTCGATCTCACGAACGGTCCCGCGAAGTTGTGCGACGCGCTGGGAATCGACGGCCACTTCAACCGCGCGGTGCTTCAGCGCGGGCCGCTGACGATTCGCGAAGGCTCGCCGATCCCCGATTCACGCGTCGCGATCACGCCGCGCATCGGCATTACACGCTGCGCCGATTGGCCATTGCGCTGGATCGTCCGCGACAGCGGGTTCATCTCCGGAAAGCCGCCACTCTCAATTCGCGGCTGACGCCACCCCCCCCAAAAACGAAGCGGCCGGCCCTCGTGGAGGGGCCGGCCACTCAGGTTTCTTTGTTCAGCCGATCGATCAGTTCTTGTCGATCGACGACCCGACGTTGTACCGCACGCCGAACTCCAGCGAGGAGTTGAACGCCTGCCCGTTGTAGAGCAGGAAGTTGTGCTGGGTCGGGTTGACCGTCGCCTGGCCGAACACGGAGATCCCGGTGAAGCGGTATTGCGCGCCGATGATCCCGAACGGTGAGAAGCTCACCTTGTTCTGCTGAATCAGCGCCTGCGTGAAGGCAAGGTCGTCGACGGTGTTGAACGGCGGCTGGCCGTCCGCGTCGGCGACTGCCTGGAGCGTGAACCCGGCGCCCGCGTACGGGTGCCAGCGGTTGTGCTCACCCGGGAACGCCATCAGCGCCACGTCGAACTTGCGCAGGTTGTTGAGCCTGATGACGCGGAGGGTACCGGTGTTGGACTCACTTGACATGGCCAGCGTCTCGGAATTGAAGAACGCCTGGCCGGCCGAGATGTACAGGCCGCCGTGCGTCCGCGTGATCAGCCACTCGGCGCCCACCATCGGCGCGAACGTGTTCGCGCCGCCGGTGTCGGCCAGTGTGAAGCCGCCAGCCTTGACGCCCCAGAACCACGCGTCCTTGAACGGTCGCCCCGCCTGCGCCGTCGCGAGTGAAGGAAGCGCGACGACGGAGGCGGCAATCGTCAGGGCACGGAGAATTCGCATACAGGTCCTCGACAAAGAGAGAACTTCGGTTGGTCTCTATGTCGGACGAAACGACGCCCCTCACGTCACGTGGGGAAACGCGAGCGCCAGAGTGGCTAAAGTCGGGGGTGAAAAGAAACGATACTACCGAGGAGAAAGGCTAAGGAAACGCGTTGAGGGCGCGACGAGCCGTGCGGTCCGTCACAGCCGCAATTCCTCTACCAGCTAAACCAGCCCCAGCTTTCCACCCACCTTCTTGAACGCGCGAATTGCCTCGTCGAGATCGTCGCGCGTATGGCCCGCCGAGATCTGGCATCTCACTCGCGCGGTCCCCTGCGGCACGACGGGAAATCCAAACCCGGTGACGAACACCCCTTCGTCGAGCAGCATGTCGCTCATCTGAATCGCCGCCGCCGTCTCGCCGACGATGATCGGCACGATCGGCGTTTCTCCCGGAATCGGCTTGAACCCCGCCTCCGTGATCTGCTCGCGGAAATAGCTCGTGTTCTGTCGCAACGTTTCGACGCGCTGCGGCTCAGCCTCGACCAGCCGCACCGCCGCGAGCGCGCTCGCCGCGACGGTCGGCGGCAGCGCGTTCGAGAAGAGCTGCGGCCGCGACCGCTGCGTCAGATAGTCGGTCAGTGCTTCAGGCCCGGCGACGAATCCGCCCGCCGCTCCGCCGAGCGCTTTGCCGAGCGTCGACGTGATGATGTCGACCTCGCCGAGCACGCCGTAGTGCTCGGCTGTCCCTCGTCCATTCTTGCCGAGCACTCCCGTCGCGTGCGAGTCGTCTACGGCGACGATTGAATTCGTGTCGCGCGCGATCTGGAGAATCTCGGGCAGCTTCGCGATCGCGCCCTCCATCGAGAAGATTCCGTCCGTCCAGATCATTCGTCGCTTGAATCCCTTTGCCTCGGCGAGCTTGGCGCGCAGGTCGTCCATGTCGCCGTGCTTGAAGACGGCCGTCGTGCACTTGCTGATCGCCTTGGCGAGCCGCATCGAGTCGATGATCGACGCGTGGTTGAGCGCGTCGGAGACGATGAAGTCGCCCTCCTGCGCGACCGTGCCGGTGAGTCCTTCGTTCGCGTTCCACGCCGAGACGAAGCTGAGCGACGACTCGCAGCCGACGAACCTGGCGCACGCCGCCTCGAGCTCGCGGTGGATCGCGAACGTGCCGCAGATGAAGCGCACGCTCGCCGTCCCCGCGCCGAGCTGCTTGAGTCCGTCGATCCCCGCCTGCACGACCGCCGGCTCGTCGCACAGCCCGAGGTAA
Source organism: uncultured Gemmatimonadaceae bacterium (assembly GCA_963846925.1). GTDB lineage: Bacteria > Gemmatimonadota > Gemmatimonadetes > Gemmatimonadales > Gemmatimonadaceae > JAQBQB01. Next base: position 72,167 of record CAWJXW010000012.1, read on the forward strand.
TTGTTCGACGACAGAATCAGGACGTCACCGCGCCCCTCCATTTTCACGCGGGACGACTGCGGCGACTCCAAGTAGTTCAAACGCTTGTAGACGCGATCGCGCTTGAGTTGTTCGATCGTGTCCTCGAGCGATTTCGTGAATTCCGTGTTGAGCGACATGCTCTTGCAGGGTTGAGTTTGTTGCGGCCCGTTGTCTGGGTGCCAGCGGGAACTGGAATGATTCAGAAAGCCTCGACCTCATATTCGTCAAGGCCGCGTGCCGTGATCCGAAATCCCGGAAGAAGACGTTGGAGCTCGCCTTCATCGGCTGAATCGGTGACGACGACAAAACGTCCCCATCGGCGCAGCTGATCCTCGGACACTAAATGGTAGTCGGGATAGAAACGGCTGACGGCCCGCCCGAGATCGCGCTCGAACAGTGTTCGACGCATGACGCCTTCGCTTGTCCCATCGAAGTCGAACACGGCGACTGAATCGGCGAGCCGCGGTCGCGCCTGAATCAGCGGGTATGCCTCGAAGCGGCGTGCGAACACGAGATGTCGACCGCTTGCGATCACCCGCTCGGTGATCGCGATGACGCGCGCCGCTCGCGCGTCATCCCCTTGGACCGCGGCGCGGAGCGCGTTGAGCTCGAGACAGGCAATGAGAACGAGCGTGCAAGCGGCGACCGCCCCAAGCGACACGCCCACCCACCGGCGAAACGGCAGAGCGGCGACGGCGGCCACCAGAGCCAATCCGACGGTCGTGGGTAGCATGTACCGCTCGACGAGAACCGACTGCATCGCTACGGACATGGCGAGCAACGCAAGCGGAAAAAGAAGCAGGGCAAGAATCGGCAGGGTCCGGGCAGGAGGCCCGATGACCGCCGGCCTCCATCGGCTCGGCTGCGCAACACGCAACAGCGCGTAGCCGGCGACGACTCCCGCCGACGGGACGAGGAAGATGAGGTGCCCCTGTCTCAGGATGCTCGCGATGCTGGCCGGCTCGATCCACGTGGCCACCGTGAGAATGCGCCGCTGACTCGCGATCAGCGGAGCGCACAATGCAAGCACGCCAAGACCTGCCGCGAGAGGAAGCGCGTGATTCCTTCGTCGATCGACATCCGACCACGACAGGAACAACGCAGGCAACGAGATCAACAGCAACGCGAAAATGCCGAGCCAGTGTGAGGTGACGACGAGGATGGCGAGCACGCAGCCGAGCACACGAGTGACCCAAGGCGGCCGCGCCGGTGCAAGAACGGTGTAGGCGCAGAACCAAGCCACGGCGCCAAGCCAGAATCCATACATCCGCACCTGCCACATTTGGACGACGATACCGGGATGGGCTGCCACCACGAGGGTTGCGATCGCCGCCCGGCCAGGATCCACGAATGCGCGACACGTGGCGTAGATGCCCGCGAGCGCCAGCAGCATCGTGCCGGCAGTCACCAGTCGTAACTCACGCACCGTGGTGGCGCCGAATGCGTGAACGAGCGGCCACGTCACCAGGTAGAATGCCGGGCCGTTTGTGTCGACGCCCCCGCGGATCGCGGCCGCCATATGACGGAAGCTCGGATCGTTGAGGAGGAGGCTGCTCACACATTCGTCGAGCCACATAGGGTGGGAAACCGACCACGTGCTTCGTGTGGCGACGAGCTCCAGCGCGGTGAGTGCCGCCAATCCGCCGAGGACGAGCAGAATCTCCGTCAACCCATCGCGAAGTCGAAGTTGGGAGACGCGTGTTCACGGAGATCGCCCGGAGGACGGTGAATTGATCCTGACATGCTCCGTGTTCCACACCGCTTGCCGTCCGATGCTGCGCAGAAGTCCCAGCACGACGAGCAGCGCGCACGCTCCGCCCAGCGCGAGCCGTCGCCATTTCGCCGACATCGCCGGCCTGTCGAGCATCACGTTGCGCGACAGCGCCGACAGCGATCACGAATCCAATGCTGGGCAAGAACAACGTGCGCTCACCGAGCACCACCCCCGTCGGCAGGATGTTCGACACGGGAAGCAGCGCGATCGCCATCCACAGCAGCCCGAAGGCGAGTACGCGGTCGCGTCGCAGCGCGTACACGATTGCGGCGACGAGGCCAAGCAAGAGCAGCGGCGCCGAACGCGGCCTCGAGCGCGCCACCCGACACGATCTCACCCGGCGCGAAATCGACCTGGAGATGCCGGGGCCACACCAGCAGTCGCAGCCACATCGGCACGACGTGCAGCATCACACCGAGGCGGCCAACGACGTCCAGTCCTCTGAACTCCGCCGCGGGAACCACGGCGAAGGCCGGTGAACCGGCGACGGCAAGCCGAAGCGCCAAGGACGCGGCGGCGACGGCCGCCAGCAGCGCATAGCCGAAAACGTCGGCGCGCTTCGGCCACCGCGATTCGCTCGAGCGCAGAATGGTGACGTCCGCCGCGACGAGAAAGAGAGGCAGCAGCAAGCCGCTCTCCTTCACGAGGGTCGCCAACGCGTAGAGCACCGCGAGCAGCGCCCAGTTTCGTCCGCGAATCATGCCGGCCCGACGCCAATCGATGTACGACGTCGTCATGACCAGCGCGATCAGACCGACGAGCAACTCCGCCTGGTTCACGCCCGAGCGCAACCGCCTCGACGTGAACCGGGTGCACGGCGAACAACGCCGCGATTCCGAGCGACGGCCACGGATCGAGCACGCGAGTCGCCAGACGGTAGACGAGAACCGCCGTCGCGGCATAGAGCACGTAGCTCACCAGCCGGAACACCATCGGGCTGCCCCCGCCCACGGCGTACTGCGCGGCAAGACCGACGAGCGTCAACGGCCGGTACAACTGCTCGACGAACGGCGGCGGCCAGTACGCGTTCGCGAAGATCTCTCGAACGTGCGCGAAATCGAATTGATGCACGCGCACGTTGTCCTGAATGATCGGAATGTCATCGTACACGAAATCGTTGAAGATTCCGCGTATCGACGCGCCGATCGCGAGGGCCGCGACGAGTGCGGCCTCAGGCGATCTCGAAGATGACCTTGCCGGCTTGACCCGACTTGATGGCCCGGATTGCCTCATCGGCGGCGTCGAGGGGGAAGCGGTGAGTGATCACCGGCGTCGGATCGAATTGGCCGGACCGAAGGAACCGCGTCATCAGGAGCCACGTGTCGTACATCCGGCGTCCGACGACGCCGTACACCGTGAGCCCCTTGAAGATGATCTCGTTCGCCAGATCGAAATCCACGCGCTGCGACGGAATGCCGAGCAGCTGCACGCGCCCGCCAACGCGCACGAGCGAAAACGCCTGGTGGATCGCCGCGGGGACGCCGGACATCTCGAGCACTACGTCGACGCCGAGTCCGTCGGTGTGCTGCTTGACGACGGCTTCCGCTTCCTTGGGATGGACGACGTCGTGCGCGCCCATCTTCTTCGCGAGCGCGAGCCGCGCCTCGATCACGTCGCTCGCGATGATCCGCGACGCGCCCGCCGCTTTGCAGATTCCCACCGCGAAAATCCCGATCGGCCCGCAGCCGGTGACCAGCACCGTCGACCCGGGGATCGGCGCCGTGAGCGCCGTGTGAAACGCGTTCCCCATCGGGTCGTGAATGCCGCCGACGTCGAACGAGACGTTGTCGTCCAAATGCCAGACGTTCGTCGCGGGCATCGCGATGTACTCGGCGAAGCAGCCGTCGCGGTCCACGCCGATGATCTTCGTGAATGGGCAGACGTGCGAGTTGCCCGTGCGACAGAGCAGGCATCGTCCGTCGACGATGTGGCCCTCCGCCGTCACGCGATCTCCCTCGTGCACGTCGGTGACGAGACGGCCGACCTGCACCACCTCGCCGGCGAACTCGTGGCCGACGATGATCGGCGGCTTGACGCGCCCCTGCGCCCACGGATCCCAGTCGTAGATGTGCACGTCGGTGCCGCATACGCCGGCGCGCCGGACGCGAATGAGGACTTCGTCGTCGCGGATCGTCGGTTCAGGAACGTCTTTCAGCTCGAAACCCGGTCGAGCCGCGGCCTTCACAAGCGCTTTCACGCGTGCTTTGCTCCGTAGGAGTTGGGTGGGGCGTGCGCCGCGCGCGCTGCGAAAAATGCCGAAAGCGCTGCAGGCGGCGCGCACGAAACGTCGCACCGTCGATGGGACGACGGAAGCCTCGGCTAGCGTCCGCGGGCCAGCTCGCGTCGCGTGACGAGCCGCTCAATGCAATGCAATGCCGATCCGGATGCTGCCCGGCGGCGCGTTCACCTTCATCGCGCTGTCGGCGAGCCGGCTCATTTGCACCATCATCGGAGGCGCGTTCTCGGCGACGACGATGCTGTCCGCCAAATGCTTCGCTTCCACGTAGTGCCCCGCGCCGAGCAATGCGGGCGCCAGCGCCGCGATGGTGGTGATCTCACGCGGATCCTCCGACAGGCTCGCGCGCAGCAGCATCACGGCGTCGCTGTCGTCGCCGATCATGCGAAGTCGCTCGGCCAGATAGTTGCGCGGGCGCCAGCTCTCGGGAGCGAGATCGATGGCGCGCCGAAACGCGGCGATCGCGTCGGCCGCGTGGCCCTGACTGAACAGCATGTCGCCGTACACCTGCTGCACGCGCCAACTGCGCGGCGCGTCCTGAACGCTCGCGACGGTGAGCGTCGAAGGGTCCTGCCAGACTCGTTGCCTCTGGGCGCTCCGCCCCAATGCCGCGACCACGACGACGCTCGCCCCCAACGTGATGAGCGTTCGCGCTTGTTGCGTGACGACCGGCCGCTGCTTGGCGACGAACGCCAGCGCCCCGCCGAGGGCGAGCACGAATCCCACGCTCGGCAGAAAGAGCGTTCGTTCGGCGAGCAGAATCCCCGTCGGGATGACGACGTTGCTCACGGGAAAGAGCGCGACGCAACACCATGCGAGACCGAACGACAGCGCGGGTGCACGCTTGCGAGCGAGCCAGATCGACATGAGCACGAGCACCACGATCGCGAGCCCCGTCGCTTCCTCGCCGCCGAACGACGTGGACGCCACGAACTCGCGCGGCGAGTACTCCGCGCGCAGATGCACAGGCCAGACGAAGAGACGAGTCCACTGCGGAACGATCTGCAACATCGTCAGCAGACGCCCGCCCATGTTCTGTCCGCGCAACGCTTCGGCGATCATCGTCGGCCCGACGACACCGCTCAGCACGAGCGTCCGAACGGCGATCATCACAGCGGCGATCGCGAGCAAGCCCGTGAATCCGCGCCAGAGCCGTCGCACACGCTCGCCCAGTGCGCGGCTTGGCGCGATGAAACATTTCCGCGAGAATCAAGAACGCCAGGGATCAGCAGTCCCTGTTCCTTCGAGAATCCCGCGATCGCATAGCCGACGCCGAGCATCGCCCAGTCTCTTGCCGAGAGAGCGCCGGATTCGCTCCGGCGCCGATCGAGGTAGAGCACGGTCATGAACACGGCAAGCGCGCCCACGATCAACTCATTCTGCGTCACCGCCAGCGCCACGGCTTCGACGTGTACCGGATGCGCGGCGAAGACCACCGCGACCAACAACGCGATCGACGCCGGTACCAGCCGCAGCGCCAGCCGATACACGCCGACGCTCGCCAGCGCGTAGAGCGCGTAGCTCACGATTCGAAACACGAACGGCGCTCCGCCGCCCAACGCGTACTGCGCCGCGAGGAGAATCGACGCGACCGGCCGATACAAGTCCGGCGCCGCTGGCGGCGGCCAGTACGGAAGCGTGAGAATGTCCGGCAGCGCGCCGAACCCGTGGAGCCGCGTGGACTCGACGAGGATCGAGAGGTCGTCTTGCGTGAACGCGTTCAGGATCCCCGCGATGCTCGCGACGATTGCGACCGCGCAGACGATGGCGACCCCGCCTCGTGGGATGACCGTCGCCGACGCCGCGCGCTCACGCCCCTTCGCGTCGCGCGCTGATTCCCGTCTTTGTTTCGAGCGTGGCGGAGCTTTCTTTTTCATCTCGGCGGCTGTCCTCGCCGAGAGTACGCCTGCGCTCTGTCAGCCGTTTGCGGCTCGTCACAACATTCGTCCCGCCGTCATTAGCCGATTGGCTGGCTCGACGCGTGACTGCGAATCTTACTTGCCTTCTTCGCCCTTCTCTTCCGGCGGCGGCGCCCACACGTACGCGAATCTCGCGGGCGCCAGATCCTGCCGCGCTCCTGGCGAGATGATGATCCCCATCGGTTCTTGCGGGGCTTGGCTCTGCGTTGCCTTCATATATAAAGATGCGGTGAGGTCGACTCGGAGCGTCGCGTACTGCATCGTCCGGCCCGGCGGCGAGAACGGTTCGCCGCAACGGGCCCCGCGACGGGCTCGGCGTGTGCGCCGGCCGCAGTCTCTTGAGCACCCATAGTGCCGGACTCGGCGTCCGACGCTAAGAGGTTGCTCGCCAACCGTTTGCGATTGCGAGCGACCCGGGAAACAACCCCATCGGTGTCGCTCGGACACAGCTCAATCTGACACAAACGCGTCAGATCGAGACGGCTCGCGCCGGAGTTAGGCCGCTCCCTTTCGGGCGAAGAAAGTCTTCGCTCGCCCCTCGGACCGTTCCACCGTCACTTCCCAGCCTTTGTAGCGGCTGCGCAGTTCCTCGAGGGACACGGACGTTCCTCCGCTCGCGCTTCGCGCCGACGGTGGAATCGTGCGCACGAGGTGTACTCCGCCGCTGAGCGTCGCGCGCTGGAGATCGGCGATCACTCGCGCGCGCTCGTCGGACGAGAGCCGGTCGAGCGCTGCGGGATTCACGATCACGGCGTTGAGCAGTCGCTCTCGCGGCGGCGTCCACGACGAGAGATCGGCGAGCTCCGCGTGCACGCGCCCCGCGAGCCCCGCGCCGATCGCCGCCTGCATCACGCGCTCGACGGCGTCGATCTCTTCGCCGAGTGTGGTGACGTCGCAGCCGTTGGCGGCGAAGTAGAGCGTCGAGCTCTCGTCGTTGGCGCCCGCCACGAGCACGCGGCTGTCACTCGACGGTTGGAGCGCGCGAACCAGCACGTCGTCCGGGCCAAGGCCCCAGTGCTCCGGCCTTCGCAGCTCGTCGATCAACCTCACGCGCCGGCGACGCCACGTGTCGTAGCCCGGGATGCGCAGCCGCCGCACGATGATGCGGTCGACCTCCTCGCAGAGAAGCAGCTCGGTGAGCGCGAACTGGGGCGCCGACGCCAGCACCGCTACGGCTTCGTCGCCGATGGCGAGCAGCACGCTGCGCGCGACCGATTCCTTGTAGTTCTCGATCTCCTGCTCGACGTACAGCTGGTACTCGTGTCTGAGCGATCGCGTGGGTCGATGGGGCGGAGGAGATGAAGGCGCCATGCCGCTGCGGTCGAGATAAAGCGAGGCCGGTTGCGCGTAAACCTAGACATCACATCGAGTTTGGCAAGTGCTCATGCCGGCTCGATGTGCACCGTGACCTCCGACGTGCCGAAGGCCCGCTCGATTGCCTCCTCCACGGCGTCGGCCAACCCGTGCGCATCGTCCACCGAAGTCCGCCCGGCGACGACGATCGTTACCTCGGCGAAGAGCTGACCGGATGGCGTCGAACGAGACCGAACCTTCCGAACGTCTCGAATCCCCGGAACGGCTACCACGACGCTCTTGAGCGCGTTCGTCTCGATCGCGGCCTGGTCGACGAGGATCGGGATCGAGCGTCGCAGGATGCCGACTCCGCTCCACGCGATCACCAGAGCGACCGCGATCGCGAGCGGCGCGTCGAGCCACGCGAGCCCGGCGCGCGAGAGGGCGAGCGTCGCCAGCGCGAGCAGCGTCACGAAGATGTCGCCGGCGGTGTGCGAGGCATCGGCCACGAGGAACGCACTCCCGAGCTTTCGCGCGCTCGCCCGCTCGTACCAGACGACGAACACGTTCACGAGCAGCGTCGCCGCGATGACGCCGACGTCGCCGGCCTCGATCGTGTGCGGCGTGCGGTGCGTCGCCAGCGCGGTGATCCCCTCGCGCAGCAGCTCGAAACAGGAGATCGAGAGAAAGCCGACGATGGCGAGCATGCCGAGCGTCTCGAACTTGTCGTGGCCGTAGGGATGGTCTTCGTCCGGCCCGCGCGCGGCGACGCCGACGAGCGCGACGCCGATGACGTTGTTGAGCATGTCGAGCGTCGACTCGAGCGCGGCGCCGAGCACCGTGAGTGCGCCGGTGCGAATGCCGACGATGACCTTGACCGCCGCGACCGCGGCGTTGAGCAGAAGGACGACGACCAGCACGCGCCGCACGCCGGCCCAGTCCGCGGGCGCGTTGCGCGCCATGCTCGAGCCGGAGGGCGTGGTCATCGGACGGGGGACGGGGGCAGGGGCCGGGACAGTCACCCGTGGAACTTGCGCGGCCGTCGAACTTCCGGTCAACCGCGATCGAGAATGCCAGAGCTACCTGAAGTCGAAAGCGCCGCGCGACGGCTTCGCCGCGCCATCGTCGGCAAGCGAATCGAGACGGTCGACCTGCTGCACCGCTCGCTGCTGCGCCGGCTCAAGCCGGCCCAGCGGCGGTCGCTGCGCGGCGCGCTCGTTCGCGCCGTGGATCGCCGCGGCAAGCACCAGTTGATCTCACTCGGAGACGGGCGAACGTTGCTTGCGCACTTTCGCATGACCGGCGACTGGACGATCGATCGTTCGAGCGATCCGCTGCCGCGCTTCGCGCGCGCGGCGATCGTATTTCACGACGGAACGCGTGTGGTCCTCGACGATCCACGCGCGCTGAGCACGCTGGATCTTCACGCGTCGGGATCGCCGCCTCCGCTCGCGCTCGGCCCTGAGCCCACGGATCGCTCACTCACGGCGCGGACGTTCGCCCCCGTGCTGTCCAAACGTCGCGGACCGATCAAGCCGGTGCTGCTCGACCAGCGCGTCATCGCCGGCATCGGCAACATCTACGCGGCGGAGTCGCTCTGGCACGCCCGCATATCGCCGACGGCGGCCGCGTCATCGCTCTCGACCCGCCAAGTTGCCGCCCTCCTCTCCGCGCTCAGACTGGTGATTCGCCGAGCGACGGGTGCGAGGTACACGGACGACTCGACGGCGCGGCTCGCGGTCTACGACCGAGAAGGGAAGCCGTGCCGGCGATGCCGGACGCCGATTCGGCAGGATCGTGCAGGCGGGGAGGTCGACGTACTACTGCCCGCACTGCCAGCGATGACGGCGCTTGACGGCTTGACGGCTTGACGGCTTGACGGCTTGACGGCTTGACGGCTTGACGGCTGACGGCTGACGTAGCTTGACGGCTTGACGGCTTGACGGCTTGACGGCGGGCTGTCCAGCTGTCGGCTGTCGAGCTGTCCGCGTCCAGCTGTCCAGCTGTCCAGCTGCCGCGCGCTGTCCGCTGCAGGCTGTCCAGCCGTTAATCCAACGCCTCGAGCAGCGCCCCTTTAAGGTATCCTGTTTCCGGAATCGTCATCACTTCGGGGTGGTCGATCGGCTGGCCGGTCATGGCGCGCAGCGCCACGCGCCGCCCCGAGTCCGCCGCCGCCGACCGGAGCATCTCGAAGAACTCGGCGCGTCCCACGTGGAAGCTGCAGCTCGCCGTGAACAGCGTTCCGCCCGGCGCCAGGACGCGCAGTGCGCGAAGGTTCACGTCCTTGTATCCGCGGAGCGCGCCGGGGACGGAGGCGCGGGTCTTGGCGAACGCCGGCGGGTCGACCACGATCGTGTCGAACCGCTCGCGAGAGCGCTCGACTTCTCGCAGGTAATCGAACACGTCGGCCTCGACGAACCGGATGTTCGCCAGGTCGTTGCGCGCCGCGTTCTCCTGCGCGCGCTTCAACGCGTCGCCGGAGACGTCCACGGCGACGACGCTGTCGGCGCGCCGCGCGAGGTGCAGCGCGAACGAGCCGTGATAGCTGAAGCAGTCGAGGGCGCGCCCGCGCGCGCGCTCGCCGATCATCACGCGATTCTCGCGCTGGTCGAGGAAGGCTCCCGTCTTTTGTCCCGTCCACAGGGCCGCGAGATATCGCACACCGTGCTCGTTCACTTCGACTTCGTGCGGAACGTCGCCGGCCAGAAGCTCGACGCCGGCGGCGAGGCCTTCCTTCTTTCTCACCGGAACGTCGTGGCGGGCGAGAATGCCGGCGGGTGAGAGCGCGTCACACAACGCGGCGATGATTGGCGCGCGAAACGCCTCGAGCCCCGCGCTGAGCAGCTGCACGACCAGCCATCGGTCGTAGCGGTCGCAGACGAGCGACGGGCAGGCGTCCGCCTCGCCGTGCACCGCGCGATACGCGTTCGTGACGTTGGCGAGCGGCGCTCGGCGCCGGACGGCGGTCTGGATCCGCTCGCCCCACCAGGACTGGTCCAGGTCCCGCGAGCGGACGCGCGTCGACCATGCGGAGGGCGATCTCCGACGCGGGACTCCAGAGCGCCGTACCGATCGTTTTGCCGCGGTGGTCGAGAACGACCACGGCCCCCGCCGGCCGGTCGGGACGAACCGTCACATCGCTGCGAAAAATCCACGGATGGCCGAGGGACCAACGGCGCGCTGCGCGGGCCGAGACGTGAGCGGCGTCGGTCATCGAGGTGCTTGTTTCACAGGGGGATGCGCTGAGCCGTGGAACGGATTGGAATGTATCCGAGTTGATCTTGCGGCACTGTGGACCCGACGGTACGTTCCTGCCCGCTCGACCCGCCCGGGACGGCTTGCCACGTCCAAGGGCCGCCCGAGGCAGTGCATGTGACGCTTTGTCATCCCTCCCGAGTTAATACGTCCGGTTGTCATTGAAGCACGCCATTAGTCCTCGCCCCACGCGCTGATTGAGCGCCGCCGCGAAAGCGGCGGCTTGCGGTTTTTGTTGCGGTGCCCGTGACGTGAACGGCCATGGATCGCGGCTGAAGCGACGCGGTGGATGCGCAAGACCTCGCACGACAGCAGGCGAACCGACCGTAGGTGCAGAGTGGCTATTCCCCTTTTTTCCCCCCGAGGGTGTGAGATGACGACCAGGACCACGTTGCATCGTTTTCGAGTGGTCGCCGCGTCACTGTTGGGCCTCTGGCTCGCAGTGCCGGCCGGCAGCGCACAGGCACAAGGCGGCGCGGTCATCACCGGTAAGGTGATGAGCGAATTCGGTCAGGCCATCGACCAAGCCAACGTCTACATCAATGATCTATCGATCTCGGTGGGGACGAACGCCCAAGGCGCATTCACGATCACGATTCCAGCGGCTCGCGCGCAGGGACAGGCGGTCAACCTTCGCGTTCGCGCGATCGGTTTTCAGCCCGGCGTCATTCCGATCCGCCTCACGGCGGGAACGCAGACGCAGAACTTCACATTGAAACAGGACGTGAACCGGCTGAACGAAGTCGTCGTCACCGGTTCGATCGAGGCGACCGAGCGGGCGAAGGTGCCGTTCGCGATCGGCCGCGTCACGTCGGAAGAGCTGCCCGTGCCGTCGCTCGATCCGATGACGGCGCTCACGGGCAAGGTCGCCGGCGTTCGCATCGCGTCGACGAGCGGCCAGCCCGGGTCGACCCCGGACATCATGCTCCGCGGCCCGACTTCGTTGAACCTGAGCGGCCGGAGCGGGAATCCGCTCATCGTCGTCGACGGCGTCGTCATGAACGTCGGCAACCTCGGCGAGCTCGGCGGTCTCGACATCGAGTCGATCGAGGTCATCAAGGGCGCGGCCGGCGCGTCGCTCTATGGAACGACGGCGGCCAACGGCGTCATCACGATCAAGACGAAGCGCGGCGCCAACAGCGACGGCATCACGATCAACGCCCGCGAGGAATACGGCGTCAGCGACTTGAACAGCGCCCGCTACGGCCAGCCGGTGAACCACCATCTCCAGCTCGACGAGACCGGCAAGCGCTTCTGCATCTCGGGCGTTTCGACGCAGGCGCCGTGCTCGAAGACCGTCGACTTCATGACGGAAATTCTGCGCATCAACAACGTCAACGCGGATACGAACCGCACGCCGCAGAACTTCCAGTGGAATGGGTTGAACAACACCGACGGCTCGCTGGAGAACGTCTTCCAGTCCAACATCTGGCCGAACCACTACTACAACACGCTCGCGCAGGTCTCGACCTCTGCGCCGACGAACCTCAGCTCCCTCGACGCGACGGGCAAGATCGGTACGGTGCGCTTCTTCGCCAGCGGCCAGTTCACCAACAACGGGGGCGCCCTCAAGCAGCTCCAGGGTGACATCCAGAACCGCGCTCGTGTGAACCTCGACTACGACGTCCGCAGCAACCTCCTGCTCTCGCTCAGCACCGTGTACGACAAGGAAACGATCGACCAGCGGGCGACGGACTTCGGCCTGTTCGGTTCGCTGCTGCGCGGCGCGCCCGCGGGCACGAACTACCTCGCGAACGACACGCTTGGCCGGCCGATCCTCCAGGGCGGCGGTTCGGGCATTCGCGGCACGGGCAACGGCGCCTCGGCGTTCCTTTATCCCTTCTCGGCGTCGACCGACATGTTGATCGCCGGCCGGTACATCGGCTCGCTCACCGCGACCTACTTCCCGGCTGACTGGGTCACGTTCGACGGCACGTTCGCCTACGACAAGCGGTCGCGCTACAACAACTTCGACGAAGCGAAAGGCTTCCGGACGATTTCGACCAGCGCGTCGGATAACTTCGGGCGGATGACCCTGTCCAACTCGAACACCGAAGCGATGAACGGCAGCTACGGCGCGCTGTTCCGAAAGAACGTCACGAGCGACCTCACGGCGCGCCTAACTCTGCGCAGCCAGTTCGACCAGACGTATCAACTGAGCCAGTCTGGGTCCGGCCAACAGTTCGTGGTGAAGGACGTCTTCACGCTGAGCAACACCAGCACCCAGCAGACCGCGACCTCGAGCAGCAGTACGATCAAGGACGTCGGATTCGTGTCCGGCGGGCAGCTCGACTACAAGGGCAAGTACATCGTCGACGCGACGTACCGCTACGACGGCAGCTCGCTGTTCGGAACCGGCAACCGCTGGGCGCCGTTCGGCCGCGTTTCCGGCGTGTGGCGTGTGTCCGAGGAGTCGTTCTGGAAGGTTCCGCACATCACCGATTTCCGCCTCCGCGCGTCGCACGGCACGGCAGGCAACACGCCGTCGTTCAACGCGCAGTACGAGACGTACAACTGCAGCACCACCGGATGCTCGCTGCAGCAGGCCGGTAACCGCGACCTCAAGCCCGAGACGACGGCGGAGACCGAGTTGGGTACGGACTTCACCCTGTTCAACCGTATCGGCATCGAGCTCACGAAGGCCGACTCGAAGACGAAGAACCAGATCCTCAACGTTCCCACGCCGTCGAGCCTGGGCTTCACGAATCAGTGGAAGAACGCCGGAACGCTCGACAACCACACGTGGGAGCTGGCGGCCAATCTGCCGGTCATCTCCAAGCGTGATTTCAGCTGGAACATGAAGGGCACGTGGGACCGCACTCGCAGCTACGTCACCGAGCTGTTCGTTCCCGAATACTATGAGAGCGGCGGCACGGGCCAGGGTACCGGCAACTTCTTCTTGATCACCTCCCGCAAGGACGTGCAGGACGGTATGCCGGTCAACCAGTACGGCGGCATCTGGGGGCGCAAGTTCTACAGGACCTGCAGCGACATGCCGAGCTCCGTCCAGTCACAGTGCGGCGACGGCAAGGCGTACCAGGTCAACGACCAGGGTTGGGTCGTGTGGGTCGGCGACGGCAACACCTGGAAGGACGGCATCACCAAGAACCTCTGGGACACCAAGCTCCCGGCCGCGCAGTCGCCGTGGAACTATCCGCTCTACTTCGGTCACCCGATCGTCGATCGTCCGCTCCGTGGTGAGTCGGGCGAAGGCACCGGTAAGAGCCACATCCTCGGCAGCGCGTTCCCGAGCTTCCGGTTCACCTGGAACAACACGCTCACCTACAAGCGGCTCACGTTCTATGGGCTGCTCGACGGCACGGTCGGCAACCACATCAACAACCAGGGTGAAGGCTGGGGTCTGCTGGACTTCGCCTCGAACTACTTCGACCAGGGCAGCAAGTCGGTCGAGTCGGCGAAGCCCGTGGGTTACGGCTGGCGCGTTGGTGGGGCGGAGGGAGCCGGCGACGGCGGGTTCTACGACCTCCTCGGACCGAACAACTACAACACCGAAGACGGGTCGTACGCCAAGATTCGCGAGATGAGCATCACGTACCGACTCGGCCGAGTTCGCGGCATCGGTGGCGACTGGACGCTCGGTCTCGTCGGTCGAAACGTGTTCACGTTCACCAAGTACTCGGGGTACGACCCCGAAGTCGGCGTGGACGGCGGCAACGCGGGCTCAGGCCTGATCAACCAGGTCGATGCCTTCGGTTATCCGACGCTCCGCACGTACACGGTTTCTCTGTCCACGCGGTTCTAGGAGCCAGACGACATGATTCGCAAACTCATTCCGTTCGCTGCGCTGGTTTCGGTGGTCGCGGCTGGCGCGTGTAGCGACAACTCGCTGGCCTTTCAGAACCCGAACTCGGGCGACACGAAGCGTGTGCTCGGTTCGCCGGCGGACGCGGAGAACCTTCTGGGCTCGTACTTCAAGCGTTGGGTCGTCGGGATGTACGGGAGCACCGGCGACTTCCAGGGAATGGCCAACATCTTCTCCCTCGAGAACATGTCGAGCCTGGCAAACAACTGTCAGAACTCGCACTATCCGTTCGGGACCTCGGTCAACTACAACCAGCCCTCCGGCAACGTCTGCACCGGTGAGAACCAGCGGCTGTACGCGATCCTCGGCGAGGTCAATCGCGTGGCGACGAGCTTCCTCACCGCGCAGGCGGCTGGCCTGACGCTCGGCACCGCGGCTCGCGACAACCGCGACGCGGCGTTCGCCGAGTTTCTGAACGGCGTCGCCATCGGCTCCGTCGCGCTCTGGTACGATTCGCTCGGCGTCGTGTCCGTTGGCATGAGCACGCAGGACGCCGGCAAGTTGATCGTCCTACAAAGCCGCCGGCGATTCAGCTCTGGTGCACCTCCAGAACGCGATCGACTTGGCGAACAAGTCGAACACGTCGTCTGACGGGTTCCCGATTCCCGCGACCTGGATTCCCTCGCCGACGTCCTACTCGCAGGCGGAGTTCATCAAGCTCGTTCGCACCTACCGCGCGAGGATTCGCGCGAATCTCGCGCGGACGCCAGCCGAGCGCGCCGCCGTCGATTGGGCGTCGGTCATCGCCGATGCGCAGAACGGCATCACGGCGGACGAGGACGTGACGTCGAGCACCACGGCCGGTCCGAGCATGTCCGGCTGGCGGTCGCAGTACGACTCGTTCAGCACCTGGGACCAGATGCCGCCCTTCATCATCGGCTGGGCCGACACGTCGGGCAACTATAACGCTTGGATCGCGCAGGCTCTCGGCGCGCGCGGTTCAGGAGGCCAGAACTTCTTCATGGCCACTCCGGACAAGCGATTCCCGCAGGGTGACACCCGCGCCGCACAGCAGGCGGACTTCAAGATTCAGTCATGCGAAGTCCCGCAGGTTGGGCCGGCATATTCATGCGCGCGCTACTTCGTGAACCGGCCGGCCGGCAACGATCAGTTCGTCGGTCCGGGCTGGGGCTTCTCCCAGTACGACTTCGCGCGGTTCCACGGGTGGGCGCAAAAGGGAGACGCCGGAAGCGCCCGCAACGGAACCACGCCGATCTTCGTGAAGCCGGAGCTCGACATGCTCCAGGCGGAGGGGCTCTACCGAACGGGCCAGTACGCGGCGGCCGTAGCGCTCGTGAACATCACCCGCGTCAAGAACGGGCTGCCGCCGCTCACAGCGTCCGACGCGACGTCGCCGGTGCCAGGGTCGGCGGCCACTTGCATCCCGAAGGTGCCGCAAGCGCCCAACTTCAACACCGTCGGATGCGGCAAGCTGCTGGACGCCCTCAAGTACGAGAAGTACATCGAGACGGCGTTTACGAACTTCTCGGGATGGTTCCTCGACGAACGCGGCTGGGGTGATTTGCCGGCCAATTCGCCGACCTTCTGGGCCACCCCGTTCCAGGATCTGCAGGCGCGCGGCTATCCCCTGTCGGCGATCTATGGTACCGGCCCGGGCCCCGGCAATGCGCCGAACTCAGTTGCGGTTGGACCGACCACTTACGGCTGGTAGAGAGACTCTCGTGATGCGTCGCAGTCGTCGTACGCTGGCGGCGGTCCTTTTGGCAGGCTGCTACACGTTCGAGCCTGTTCAGGGGCCGACGCCGGCGGTAGGGACGGAAATCGCATTCGACATCAACGACGCCGGGCGCGTGGCGCTCGGCGGCTCGATGGGGCCGGAGATCGCTCAGATCGAAGGCCGCTTGGTGGAGAAGGGATCGGCGGATTATCTGGTCGCCATCACCTCAGTGCACTTGCTGCGCGGGGGCGAACAGGTGTGGTCCAAGGAGCCGGTTCGCATCAAGTCCGAGTACGTCTCGTCCGTCTACGAAAAGAGATTCTCCGCGGTAAAGTCGATAGCTCTCGGGGCGGTCGGTGTGGGAGTCGTAGCGGCACTCGCCGGCCGGTCGCTGATTGGAGGGGGAACCACCGACCCTGCAAAGCAGCCCGGGGATACAGGTCATACCACTCGTCGTAGGCCCTGATCGCGGGCAACGTCGCCAACCTTCACGGAGTACGTCATGCGTCGCATCTATCAACTCTCGGTGCTTTGCCTCGCCGCAGGCGTCCTGAGTGCGTGCTATCCTGACCAGGTCGTGAACACGGAGAATATCCCGACCGCGGGCATCCGGTTCATCAACGCCGTGCCGGACAGCAGCGGAGCCTTCGGCTTCGACATGCGCTTCATCGACCAGGTCGAGTCAAATTCACAGTTCTACGTGACGTTCCGTGACGCACCGACCCAGTCGGTGAGCAGCGGAACGACGGATACGCTGATCATCGGGTCCAAGATTCAGTTCAAGGGCGCGCGAGCCGGCTCGCGGCACTTCCGGGTCTTCCTGAGCGACACGCTTCAGTCGATCGCGTCGACGGTCATCGTCGACTCGACCGTCACGCTGGTCGCGGACCACAATTATACGTTCATCCTCTGGGGCAACGGCCGCTCGCCCAAGGGCGCCGCGGACGCGATGCACCTGTCCGTGCTCGACGAGGCGCCGGCTGATCCGGGCACGTCGGTCGGCCTCCGTGTCATCAACGCCACGAGCTCGGCGATCGACGCGCGGGCGTACACTCGCGGCAGCGCGGTGCCGTCGACCCCCACTTGGGCCAGCGTCGCGCCATACAGTGCCACGACCTGGGTGAACCAGGCGGCCGGCATGATCGACTACAACATCAGAGCGGCCGGCGGCACCACGGCGATGTTCGCCGATCGTCTGGCGCTGCCAGGTGCCGTGGCGTTCTCGAGCGCCGGTACCGGCGGCAAGCTCGACATCGAGGCGGCACCCGGCACGCTCGTCGCCGGATCCGCCGTCACCGTGATCGTGTTCCCGCGCTCAGTTGCTGGCGCCAGAACACCGCAGACCGCAGCCGTTCCAGATTCCCAACGTCGTGACGATGTGGGATCGCCGGCCGCCAACTCCGCCGGGGGTCTGACGCCTCGCGTCAACTGAAGGGGCACGCGAGATTGGCCGTCGGGCTCTTGCTCGACGGCCTTCTCACTTTGGCGACCCGATGCCATCCCATCGGGAGGGGGGAAGAACGAACATGACGACGCGTTGGTTCCTCGCGGCGGCATCGGCGCTGGCGATCACAGTGCTCGCCTGCGGCAAGCCCGCACCCGGCGGGCCCACGCCGCGCGACCGCAACGTGCTGACGCACGACGAGATCGTGACCGCGGCGCGCGATGGGTCCGACCTGTACGAGGCGGTCCAGAGCCTCCGCCCCCATTTCCTCGAGCCGCCTCCGGGCGTGCAGCCGGCCGGCATGCCGCACGGGACGACGGTCTATATCGACGCGCGTCGCGCCGGCGGCCTCGAGGCGCTTCGTAGCCTCACGGCGGGCAGCGTCGAAGAGGTGCGCTATCTCGGGCCCACGCAGTCCCAGAACGAATACGGGTCCCGTGCCACGCTCGTGACGCTGGTGGTCAGGCTCCGTCACGTCCGTCCCGACACTACGTTTGGGGTGACGCTCTCCGGCCGCTGATCCGCCGGCGGTCCAACGGTCCCCCTCGTAGTTCATGACCAGTTTACCCCCACCAGTCGCGGCGCCAGTTAGAGCCCCCGGCGCTTCGTTCACTCCGCCGGCGAGCGCCAAGCCGGGCTCGATCTTCACGCCGGCGATAGATCTTCTCCTCGTCGGCGGTCTGTCGCTGATCTTCTTCGTGCCGCTTCTGCTGAGCGGCCGGACGGATCTGGTGCTCGTGGGTGCTGGAGCGCAGGCGTGGATCGGGACCGCGATCAACATGCCCCACTTCATGGCCTCGTACCGCCTCGTGTACCGCGACCGCGAGACGGTCATGAAGCACAAGTGGGCGTCGATCTACGTGCCGCTGATTCTGGTTGCGTACATCGTGTTCGCCGTGTTGGAGATCCAGTACTTCCTCCCTCAGGGCTGCACCGAAGCGATTCGAGCGAGCGTCGTTGACCCGGCCTGCCGGCCGCTCCTGATGACGCTCCTCATCGCCATCGCCAGCGGATATCTCGCGTGGCACTACACCGGGCAGGTGTGGGGCATGATGGCGTCCTACGCCTACCTCGGCGGCGCGCGCTTCGAGAAGTCGGAGCGGCTGCTCATCCGCACGGGTCTTCGCATTCTCCTGGCGTGGCACGTCTGCTGGTTCGTCTACACACAGCTGGATAAGCCATTCCGCGGTGTCGTGCGCCCCGTGTACATCGTGGTCAGCGCCGGCATCGGTTTGGCGTTCCTCCTCGGCGCGATCGGCCTGTTTCGGATGTGGCGCCGCACGGGTGTGCTCCCTCCCGCGCGCACGCTCGTCGCCTGGATCGCGCTGTTCGTCTGGTACGCGATGATGGCTCGCGACCCGAGAGCGCTCTTCTGGATTCAGATCGCGCACGCGCTGCAGTACCTCGCGTTTCCGGTTCGCGTCGAGATCAACCGCACGATCGCCGACCGGGCTCGCGGTGCGACCCGCTTGGCGCGCCACATGGCGCTGTACGGGTTGGGTCTGTTGGTGGTGAGCGTCGTCGTCGCGCAGCTGGTCCCCGGCACGGCGATGAGCATCATCGGCAACGTGTTCGGCGAAACGCCCGGTAAGTCGGCGCCGATTCTGCTGCTGATGTTCATCAACATCCACCACTATTTCACCGACGGCGTGATCTGGAAGATCAGCAACCCGGAGGTGAGAAAGGACCTCTTCGCCCACGTGTTGCCCCCCGACAAGGGCGGCAAGTCCGCCAAGGCGGGAAAGGGCGGCAAATCGGGGGGGGAGTCAGCGGGGCGACAGCGCGTCGCGTATGAAGGGGAGACCCCCACGGCCCCACAGGGCCTTGCAGCCCCGAGCCAAACGAGAATGTCCATGCGCAGTCGTGCAGCTATGGTCGCGTCGTCCCTGCTATTCGTCGCCGGCGTCATATCGCCCCCCCCCGGCTCGCGCCCAGACTCACCGGCCGCAGCCTGCTCCAAAGCCGGCTCAGCTCGTTTTCGTCGTAACGCCGACCGGAAACGAGGCGCGTTATCGGGTTCGTGAGCAGCTCGTCGGCCTCGATCTCCCCAACGACGCCGTCGGCGTGACGAAGGACGTCACGGGCCGGATCGTGGTGGGGCGGGACGGGAAGATCGTCCGTGACAGCTCGCGCATCGTCGTCGGAGTCGTGGGCCTCAAGAGCGACAAGACGCGGCGTGACGGATACGTGCAGAAGAACACGCTCGAGACCGCGAAGTATCCGCAGGTCGCGCTGGTCCCGACGACGTTCGACGGCCTCACCGAGCCGATTCCGCCGGGGACGACGAAGACCTTCTCCGTCATCGGCGATCTCACGGTGCACGGCGTCACGCATCCGACCACGTGGCACGTGACCGCGCACGCCGACGGGTCGGACGTCGTCGGCTCCGCGGCCACGAGCTTCACCTTCAAGGATTTCGGCCTCGACCAGCCGCGCGTGCCGGTCCTCCTCAGCGTGGCTGATTCGATCAAGTTGGAGTACGACTTCCGGTTTTCGCCCGAGGCGAATCCGTAGCTGGTCTCCGGTCTACTGGTCTCAGGTCTCAGGGGTTTCCCAGAGACCGGTGACCAGAGACCAGTGCACCCGGTTCCAGGTCATTGACGAAAGCCGTGTCCGAGCGCAGCGTTTTACGGACGTCCTGAAGCAGATTCAGACCCGTCGATCCCCCACCCACCCATCGGCTCGCCGTCGTCACCGAGGACCAACACTCATGCGCACACGATCCCTCAAAATCGCCCTGATGGCCGCGCTCCCCGCGCTCCCGCTGCTCTCCCTCCCCGCGCTCGCCCAACGTCGCAGCAAGGTCCGTGGCGATCTGGACGGCTCCAAGGACCGCGCCCAGATGACTGGCAGCACCATCAAGCTGTCGAACAAGGACATCGAGAACGTCAGCCCCATCAAGCTGCTGATCGACAAGCGAAAGGATCTCAAGCTCACCGACGACCAGCTCGCCAAGCTCAAGGACCGCGAGGACAAGCTCAAAGAGTCGATGAAGCCGTCGTTCGGCGCGCTCGATTCGCTGCGCCGCATCGCCACGCCGGCGGGCCGCAATCCCGATGAAGGCGACCGCGCGAGAATGATGGACACGCGCCGCCGGTTCACCGAAGTCGTCACCGGAATTCGCGTGCAGTACGACGGGGCGGCGACCGACGCCGTTTCCGCTCCTCGACGAGACGCAACAACAGCAGGCGAAGGACCTGCTCCAGAAGCAGCGCGCCGAGGCCGATGATATGATTCGCGACAAACTCGGCGGCGGTCCTGGATCGCATTAGTCGCCGCGTTCGAGGGCTGTTCGACATCGCGACGATGAACCGACGCGCGGCCGCGGGCGTGGCGCTCTGCCTGTCCGCGGCCGCCGGCGCATGCGGCGCGCCTCCGACGCCGTCGTGGCATCAGGAGACCGGCTATCGCTGGCGCGACCTCGTCGTGCCGCGCGGGGACCCGGGGTTCACCGCGATGCCCGCGAACAAGACGGGCATCCGCTTCGAGAACGACGTCAGCGATTCGCTGCTGCTCGGGAATCGCATTCTCGGACAGGGCGCGGGCGTCGCGCTCGGCGACGTGGACGGCGACGGCCTCCCCGACGTCTTTCTCGCCAAGACGCAGGGCTGCAGCGCCCTCTACAAGAACCTCGGCAACTGGAAGTTCGAGGACATCACCAAAGCGGCGGGCGTCGGAGCGTGTGACCGGAACTCCAGCGGCGCCGCGTTCGCCGACGTCGACGGCAACGGCACGCTCGACCTGATCCTGCTGTCGACCCGCGGGCCGAACGCGATTTTTCTGAACGACGGCCACGGCCACTTCACCGAGCACCGCGACCTCGGCCTCGACACCACCGGCAACGGCGGCACGACGATCACGATGGCCGACGTCGACGGCGACGGCCGCCTCGACATGTACGTCGCGAACTACAAGGCGTACAACATCGACGACAGCATTCCGCCGCAGCGGCGCGCGATGAACCAGATGCTGCGCCAGGTCGGGCCGAACAAGTTCGAGGTCGTCCCGGATTTCCGGAACGAGTACAAGATCGTGATGCGCCCGGACGTGGGCGGCATGCGCATGACGCCAGCGCGGCGCTCTCGACGAGTTCTACACGAACGACGGCCACGGTCACTTCACCAAGGTCCCGTTCACCGGCGGCCGCTTCCTCGACGCGCAGGGCAAACCGATCGCCGATCCGGCCGAATCGTTCACGCTCGACGCCAAGTTCGTCGACCTGAATGGCGACGGCGCGCCCGACCTCTACGTCAGCAACGACTTCGAGGACGTCGACGAGCTCTGGTGGAACGACGGGCACGGCCACTTCAAGCGCGCCGACTGGACCGCGCAGCGGCAGATCAGCAACTCGGCGATGGGCGTCGACGTCGCGGACGTCAACGGCGACGGGAAGCCCGACATCTTCGTCACCGACATGCTGAGCAACGACACGCACAAGCTGCGCACGCAGATCCCGACGCACACGGCGTTGCCCAAGAAGCCCGGCGACATCGAGACCGAGCTGCAGCACCAGCGGAACACGCTCTTTCTGAATCGCGGCGACGGCACGTTCGCCGAGGTCGGGATGTACGCCGGCGTGCAGGCGAGCGGCTGGTCGTGGGGCACGCTGTTCATGGACGTGGACCTCGACGGCCGGCCCGACATCCTCGTCGCCAACGGCCATCTCTGGGACATCATGGACGCCGACGTCCAGGAGGCGCTCCAGAATCGCCTGTTGAGCTTTCCGTGGCAGCGATTGCGCTGGCAGTTTCCGCCGCTGCCGCTCAAGAACGTCGCGTTCCGCAATCGCGGCGACATGACGTTCGAGGACGCGAGCGCGAAGTGGAATTTCGGCGCCGACGCCGACTACTCGCACGCCATCGCCACCGCGGATCTCGACGGCGACGGCGATCTGGACGTCGTCATCAACCGGCTGCACGCGCCGCCGCTCGTCCTGCGCAACAACGCGTCGGCGCCGCGAGTCGCCGTGCGTCTCACCGGCGACGCGCCGAACACGCGCGCCGTCGGCGCCAAGGTTCGCCTCCTCGGCGGCGCGGTTCCCGAACAGGAGAAGGAGATCGTCGTCGGCGGACTGTACATGTCGCACAGCGACTACGAGGTCTCGCTGGCGATGGGCAAGTCCGACAGCGCGACGCTCGAGATCGATTGGCGCGACGGCCGCCGCACGACCCTTGCGCGGCGTGAAGCCAAACCGTCTGTACGAGATCTCTCAACAGACCGCCAAGCCGGTGGACCGGTTGACCGGTGGACCGGTGGACCGGGACGACGATTCCACTCTATTCAGGACGCGACGCCGCAGCTCGGCGGGCACACGCACGTCGATCCGTGGTTCGACGACTGGGAGCGGCAGTTCCTGCTTCCCAACTCGCTCTCGCAGCTGGGGCCGGGCGTCGCCTGGTTCGACTACGACCGCGACGGCTATGAGGATTTGCTCATCGGCGCGGGGAACGGCGGTCGGCTCGGCGTCTTCCACAACGAGCACGGCCGCCTCGTGCCGAAACCGTCGCAAGGTCCCGTCGCGCCGGCGGACTTCACGACCGTCCTCGGCGTGGCGGGCAACGGCTCGAACAGCGTGCTGGTCGGCCTGTCGAATTGGGAAGGGAAGGACGTGCCCGCGGCGTTGCAGGTGAACGCCGGCCCGCAGGGCGTCGCCTCGGCGGCGACGACGGTGGTGCCGTCGCAGCCGTCGTCGACGGGCCCGATGGCCGTCGCGGACTACGACGGCGACGGCACGCTCGACCTGTTCATCGGCGGACGCGCGCTTCCCGGGCGGTATCCGCTGCCCGCGTCGTCCGAGCTCTATCGAAACATTCGCGGCACCTACGTCCTCGACACCGCGAACACGCGGATGCTCAAGGACGTCGGCATGGTCTCCGCCGCGATGTTCGCCGACATCGACGGCGACGGCCATCCCGATCTCGTGCTCGCCCGGGAGTGGGGTTCGATTCTCGTCCTGCTGAACCGCAACGGCAGCTTCGTTCCGGCGCCCGACTCGTGGGGCTTCAACAAGTGGACGAGCCGCTGGATCGGCATCGCCGCCGGCGATCTGGACGGCGACGGGAAGCTCGACCTCGTGGCGACGAGCTGGGGGCGCAACGTGCCTGCCAAGGCCGACACCGCCGATCCGTTGGTGATGGTCTACGGGCGTTTCGCGCCCAACGCCGAGGTGGAGATGGTGGTCGCCAAGAACGATCCCCGTCTCAAGGGCCTGGCGCCGTTGAACAGCTACGCGCGTGTGAGAAGTGTGATGCCGGACCTGGCGACGCGCATCTCGACGTTCGGCGCCTACGCCGACGCGACGCTCGATCAGGTGCTCGGGCCGCACATCGAGGACGTGCAGCGCCGGTCGGCGGCGACGCTCGACAACATGGTGTTCCTCAACCGCGGCGACCACTTCGAGGCGCACCCGCTGCCGATGGAAGCGCAACTGGCTCCGGCGTCGTACGCCGGCATCGCCGACTTCGACGGCGACGGGAACGAGGACGTCTTCCTGAGCCAGAACTTCTTCCCGACGGCGGTCGGGCTGCCGCGCTACGACAACGGCCGCGGCCTGTTGCTCAAGGGCGACGGCAAGGGCGGGCTCACGCCGATGTCAGGCGCGCTCTCCGGCATCGAGGTGTACGGCGACCAACGCGGCGCGGCGTACGCCGACTTCGATCACGACGGCCGCCTCGACCTCGTCGTGTCGCAGAACGGCTCGACGACTCGTCTCTTCCACAACCGCGGCGCGAAGCCCGGCCTACGCGTGCGCGTCGTCGGCCCGCGTGCGAATCCCGATGCCGTTGGCGCGCAGGTCCGCGTCGTCTACGGCGATCGCATGGGACCGGTGCGGGAGATCCAGACGGGTTCGGGCTACTGGTCGCAGAACGGCGCGACGCAGGTGTTCGGTCTCTCCGGCACGCCCACTGAGATCTGGGTCCGCTGGCCCGGCGGTGGCGAGACGAGAACGGCGGTTCCGGCTGGCGCAAAGGAAGTCATCGTCAAGCGGTGACGTCACCGGTCCACCGGTCCACCGGTCCACCGGTCCACCGGTCCACCGGTCCACCGGTCCCTACTTCCTGAGCCAAACAAAAACCGTCGCGCCACAGACATTGTTCTCCGGCGTTTGCCCGCGGATCGGCCTATTTCGGTTGATGCTCGTGACGGTGCGGCGCGCCGGCGGCGTCGTGTACGTCTCCATCGCTTCGATATCCGCCGCGTCGATCGCCCAGAGCGGGAGTCGCCGCGGTCCGCCGTCGATGATCGCGGAGCACGTGTCGTCCATGTTCTTGTTCGCGCCAAGGCGCGCGAGCTGAACGCCGTCTTCGATCCCCGTCTTGTTGATGTCCTCGCGCGTGTAGATGTTCGACCACACGGGATTGCGGCGCGCGAGCCGCGCGGCGAGGCCGTCGAACGCCATCGCGTCGCGATTGTTCTGGCCGACGTTCGTGGGCGTGAGCCAAACCGTCATGCGTCGCCCGCTGTCGCTCGGGACCGTGACGCTCACGAGACGCGTGCGGTAGCCGGGGCGCGAGACGCTCACCATGTACTTCCCCGGCTTGAGGTCGAGGAAGAACCGGCCCAACGAGTCGCTCAACGTCCGGTGGTCGCTGGCGATGACCGCCACCTGCGCGTCGCCGACGATGTTGTACGCGGTGTCTCCGATCACCCCGCTCAATCCACCGCGCGCGACGGACGAGACGACCGGCGGCAGCGCGCGAATCCCCAGCAGGATGGAGAACGACACCACGCCGCCTTTGTCGTCCACCGTCGTCGATTGCACCTGCGGGTAGTAGCCGAGCCGCCGAGCGAGAACCTGATACGGTCCCGGCTTGATGTCGTCGAAGCGGAAGGTGCCGTCCGACTTGCTCATCGTTTGGCGCTTGAGCGACGAGATCACGAGCTCCACGCTGTCGACGGGGTTGCCGAGCGTGTCGGTCACGATGCCGACCAGCGTCTTCGGCCCCGCGGGTTTCGGCGCCGCCGGCTGCTGCGCATTTGCCGACTCGCTCACGAGAGATCCACTCACGAGGCTCGAAAGGAGCACGTACACCAGGCCGCGACGATACATGAAGTTCTCCGTTCGTCAGGATCAGGATAGCTCAACTCTCTAATTCTAGTACGGCTCGCGCCCGCCCGGCGTTTGGGGTCCGACCGCTGCGGCAAACTCGCAACTGCAACCGCAACTGCAATCGGACTACTAACGCAGGACGCAGAGGACGCAGAGACGCAGAGGTAACGGCGAAGGGGCCTTTTTGGGAACGACCTCGGGAAGCCACATGTGGCACCCCGAGGTCGTCCCACCAAAGCTCTTTCGTTGTTACCTCTGCGTCTCTGCGCCTCTGCGTCTCTGCGTTAGTAGTCAGTTAGCAGTTGCAGTTGCAGTTGCAGTTGCAGTTGCAGTTGCCGGTCACGTGCGTGGCGGGCCGCCCTGCATGAGCCGCGTCGCGCGCTCGAGGTAGGCCGTGGCGTCCGCGTTGCCGGGATCGATCGCCAGCGCCGCACGAAAATGTTGGCCGCGGCCTCGGCGAACTTGGATTCGCGCGCGAGCGCCACGCCCCAATTCAGATGGGCGTCGGCGCTCGCCGGCTGCAACACCAGCGCGCGCTCGTAGTGCGGGATCGCCTCGGCCGGGCGATCGAGCCTCACCAGCGCGTTCCCCCAGTTGATCTCCGCGCTCGCGTTGTCCGGATTCGTCTTCGAGCGCGCGACGATAGTGGACGATCGCGCTGTCGGCGAGCCCGATGCTCGCCAACGCGATGCCCAGATTGTTCTCCGCTTCGTCGGATCCCGGCTTCAACGCCAGGGCCCGCTGATACGCCCTGATCGCGTCCTGCGTGCGGCTCCTTCGGGCCAACCCGACGCCGAGACCGTTGTACCCCTCGGCGTAACTCGGCGCCAGCGCGACCGCCCGCTCACTGAACGCGATTCCTTCGTCGACCCGATCCTGCTTGTATCGCACGTTCGCCATCGCGCTCTGGGCGATCGCCGACGCGCTGTCCACCTGGAGCACGCGAGACCACAGCGTCTCCGGACCTCGCCAGAATTCGGTCTGCCTCCACGTGAGCGCGCCGAGGATCCCAAGCACGGCCGCGAGCCCGAAGACCGAGATCAACGCTCGCGGGCGCGGCAACATGAGAAACGCCGTGGCGCCGAGAATCGCGAGCGCCGGCGCCGCGTGATACGTGTAACGGTCGGCCGCGATCTGCGGCCCGTTCTGCACGACGCCGAGCATCGGCAGCGAGATGACGACGAACGCCGCGATCGCCGCCGTCAGCGCGGGTGCGCGGCGGCGCGCCAGCCACGCCGCCGCCACCAGACCCAACACGATCGCGTAGCTCGCCAGAAAGCGAAGCGCCGTCGGGTCGACGTGCTGCGGCATCTCATACAGCGGCGCGAGGCCGGTCGGGACGAGCGTCTTCCACGAGTAGAACGCGAGACTGTACGCCGACACGGCCAGCTTCTGTCCAAGTCCCAATTGGCCCGGCGGATGCAGCGCGACGATCGAGAGGACCGCGGCGCCGGCGGACAGCGCGGCGAACGGAATCAGCTCTGCGTATACCCGGCGCGCCGCGTCGCTCCACCAGCCTGACGACCCGCCGAGTCGCTTGAGCGGATACACGTTCAAGATCGCCAATACCGCGGGCACGGTCATCGTCGTGGCCTTGGAGAGAAGCGCGCACGCGAACAGCGCCACGGCGCTCCAGTATCGCGCCGTCGGTCGCGGACCCTCGACCGCGCGCAGATACACGAGGATGCTGGACATCGCGAAGAACGCCGACAGCACGTCGCGCCGCTCCGTCGCCCACGCCACGGACTCCACGCGCAACGGATGGAGCGCGAACAAGAGTGCGGCCGTCGCCGCGCCGAGGGTGACGAGATCCTCGCGCCCCTCGAGGCGGCTCGACCCGCTTTTTTCTAAGAGGCGCCGCGCGATGGCGTACACCAGCACCGCGTTCGCCGCATGGAGGAGAAGGCTCGTCAGGTGATAGCCGAGCGGGTTCATCCCCCACAGCGTGTAGTCGAGGCCGAGCGTCATCCACGACAGCGGGACGTAGTGCCCCATGTGGAACGTCGTCCACATCCAGTGGAGTTGGGCCGGCCCCAGACCGCGAAAATTTGGGTTGTCGAGGAAATTCTTGTCGTCGTCGAAGCTCACGAACCCGTTGCGGAGGGCCGGCAGGAACGCGACGACGGTGACGGCGGCGATCGCGAGGGGAATCACCCACGACGCGCGTGCCGCCGACCTGCCCGACTTCACGAGCCGGGGAGACGACTCCAAACGACGATCGTTCCGCAAAACGTGTTCTGTGAGTTCCCTTGCCAGAATTGCGCGGGCGTCGTGGACGCGCCGCGGTACAGTTCGATCCCCTCGATGTCGTTCGCCGGAATCCGGTCGAGCTCCATGTTCGTGACGTGCTGGCCGTCGAGCCACAGGTTCGGCGGACAGTCGCGGTGGTTGATCGACGACGTGCCGGTGAAGCGCACCGTGTTGTCGCCGTTTCGGGATCGGAAAAGCTGGATCCCCGGCACGTTGCGGAGCGCCTCCGTCGCCTGTGTGCTGTGCAGTTGCTCGAGCTGCTGACGCGTGATGTACGTGCCGATCCCTTGCGTCCGCCGCACGTAGAAGTCCTCGATCCCTTGGCGAACGTGTCGCTCGGCTGCATCGACGGCCACGGCTTCCAGCACGGCCGGCTGCGCGACGAGCACAATCTTCACGGAATCGTGTTCGCCGCCGGAGAGAACGACGGTCTGCTCCTGCGGCTTATACCCGAGCCGCCGGATCGTGATCTCCAGCTCGCCCTTTGGGAGCTTGCTCAGCGTGAACTGGCCTTTGGCGTTCGTGCGCGCGACTTGTTTGATCGACGCAGCCAGGATGTCGGCGCTCTCGAGGAGCGCGCCGTCGGCCGAGTCCACGACGACCCCTCGCAACACACCGGTCTGGGCTGCACTCGGCCGTGCCCCAGCCACGAAGCCGACCAGGCAGGCGCTAATGGGCGAGGAGGCATATCTGGCGGCTTCCCAAATGCCGCGGCACCGCGGTGAACCACCGCATCGTGCGTCCTGCGTTCGAGTGAGTGGGTCCGCGGCGAAACTACGATGCCGCACTGGACCGCGCCACTACACCAACGTCGTACGAATCCTACTTGGGGCGAAGCGTATCCCCGCGCCGTCCACCGGCGGCGTCGACCGAGTCCCACGCTCGGCGCGCCTGGGCGACCGCCAGCTCGTGCGCGGCCAGGTCCTTCCTGAACTCGTGGTGCCCGTCGGGGAAGGCCACGAAGTACTTGTATGGGACGTTTGCCGGGTAAAGCGCCGCCTCGATGCTTGGCTTCCCCGGCGAGGCGATCGGCCCGGGCGGCAGACCCTTGTGCTTGTACGTGTTGTACGGCGACTCGACCTCGAGATCCTTGTAGAACACTCGCGCCACGTGCTTGCCGAGCGCGTACTGGACCGTGGGGTCGGCCTGCAGCAACACCCCTTCTCGAAGCCGGTTGAGATAGACGGCGGCGATGACCGGACGCTCTTCCGGAACGCGTGCCTCCTTCTCGACGAGCGACGCGAGCGTGATCACGTCATTCCGAGAAAGGTGAATCGTATCGAGGCGGGCGGTCCATTCCGGCTTCCATACCTGCTCGAACCGGTGCACCATCGCGGCGACCGCGGCGCGGGGCGTCGTCCCGTCGGGGTAGACGTACGTGTCGGGGAAGAGGTACCCCTCGAGCGTCGGCGTGGAAAGATCGAGCGAGTGGAGCAGCCCGCTGTCGCGCCCGGCGGCGACGATCGAGTCGTGTTCCGAGCCGAGCTTGGTCTCGAGCGATGACTCGATCTGCGCGAGCGAAAAACCTTCGGGGATCGTGACGATGTGGACGAGCCCCTTGCCGGCCCGCAGCGCGTCGAGCACGTAGCTCCAGCTCGCGTTGCGGTGGAACAGGTACGTGCCGGCGCGAATGTCCCGGTCGTTCCCGCGGAGCGACGCGTACACCCGAAAGCCGCGCGCGAACGAGATCACGTGCGCGTGCGACAGCGACTCCGCGGCGACGCGCATCGTCGCGCCCGGCGGAATCGTCACGCGCACGTTGGGCCCGTGGCCGCCGTCGCACGCGACGAGAGTCGCTGCGGCGCCGGCCAGCGCAACATTTCGCATTGAGCCCCGCGCACAAATCATTCGCATGCTCTGTCGTCGGCCGTCCATCGGTCTGACCGGTCCACCGGTCCACCGGTCCACCGGTCCACCGGTCCACCTAGTTTGGGCGATCGAGTACCCTTTGCAGTAACACGGCCGCCGCGAGCGCGTCCACGTCGCCCTTTCGTCCTCGTGTCGATCCGCCCATCTCGCGCACGGCCCGGAGCGCCGTGGCCGTCGTGTAGCGCTCGTCCACGAGCTCGACCGGCTTGCCCGACCGCACGCCGATGGCCTCGGCGACGAGTCTCACCTCACGGGACCGCGGCGTCTCGTCGCCGTTTCCGTCGAGCGGCAACCCGACGACGAATCCTCTCGCCTCGAGCGCTTCCGCTCGTCGCAGGATCTCCGCCACGGGCGGGCGCTTTCCGCGTCGTCGCAGGATCGCGCCCGCCGGCGACGCGATCGTGCCCGTCGGATCGCTGATCGCGAGCCCGATGCGCCGTTCACCGTAGTCGATCGCCATCAACCGCCCGCGCGCCTCGTTGGGCACTAGCCCTGCGCCATTTGCTGGAAGAACTCCTTGTTGTTCTTCGAGCGCGACATCTGCTTGAGGAGGAATTCCATCGCCTCCGCCTCCGGCATGTCGGCGAGGAAGTTCCGGAGGAGGTACACGCGATTGAGCTCCTCCTGGCTGAACAGCAGCTCTTCCTTTCGCGTTCCCGACTTGCCGATGTCGATCGCGGGGTAGACGCGCCGCTCGGCGATCTTCCGGCTGAGCACGAGCTCCATGTTGCCCGTGCCTTTGAATTCCTCGAAGATCACTTCGTCCATGCGCGAGCCGGTCTCGATGAGCGCGGTGGCGATGATCGTGAGCGAGCCTCCGCCCTCGATGTTGCGCGCCGCGCCGAAGAACTTCTTCGGCTTCTCGAGACCCTTCGCATCGACGCCGCCCGAGAGGATCTTGCCCGACTGAGGCGTCACCGCATTGTGCGCACGCGCGAGCCGGGTGATCGAGTCGAGCAGGATGACGACGTCCTTCTTGCTCTCGACGAGCCGCTTCGCCCGCTCGATGACCATGTCGGAGACCTGCGCATGGCGCGTCGCCTCCTCGTCGAAGGTGGACGCGATCACTTCCGCGTCGACGTTGGCGAGCGTGTCGGTGACCTCCTCTGGCCGTTCGTCGATCAGCAGGACGATGAGCGTGACTTCGGGGTGATTCTCGACGATCGCGTTGGCGATCTTCTGGAGCAGGATCGTCTTGCCGGCGCGCGGCGGCGAGACGATCAGCCCGCGCTGTCCTTTCCCGATCGGCGCGATCAGGTCCATGATCCGCATGCTGAGGTCACCGTCCTGCGTCTCGAGGCGCAGCCGGCCCTCGGGATAGCGCGGCCGCAGGTTGTCGAAGGTGACACGCCCCTTGGCGACCTCGGGCGGATCCTCGTTCACCGACTCGACCTTGAGCAGCGCCAGGTAGCGCTCCCACTCCTTTGGCGGGCGCACTTGGCCCGACACCATGTCGCCGGTCTTCAGATCGAAACGCTTGATCTGCGACGGCGAGACATAGATGTCGTCCGGCCCGTACAAGTAGTTCCAGTCGGGGCTGCGCAAAAAGCCGTAACCCTCGGGCAGGATCTCGAGCACCCCTTCGCCGGTGAGCGCGACGTTCACCTCGAGCAGCTTCTGCTCGATGCGGAAGATGAGATCCTGCTTGCGGAGGCCGTCGTCGACGTCCACGAGATACGATGACGCCATCTCGTGGAGCTCAGGGACGGACTTCCGTTTCAACTCGGCGATGTTCAAGGGGAGACGGGGGGGGACGCGACGGTGGGCACCGCCTATTGCTCTGAGCGGTACGTACTGAAAGGAATGGGCCGTTGGCCCTAAGATCCGAATGCGAGTTCAGCGCCAGCGCCGGCGCCGGAGGGGCGGGGAGGGGGGCTCGGTTCGGACGGGGTTGGGTGGGAAGGGGCTAATTGAGGGAGGCCATCGAGCCGTAGCTCAGCCATGCCTGGTGCGCGCGACATCGCGACGTACCGTACTGAGTGCGCGCTGTGCCGCACGATAGAGGGCGGCGCCGTGAACTGAGGATCTGAGGCCAGCGAAGCTATGGACGCCAGCCGAGAGGGTCAAGGACGCGCGCGACAGGATTCGAACCTGTGACCTTCGGCTCCGGAGGCCGACGCTCTATCCAGCTGAGCTACGCGCGCATTGGTGCGACTTCAATGCCCGCCGCGCCTACAGAAAGATGCCGGGTCTGGGGGTTTGGGGACAGGTCTCTCGGTCACTGGTCTCTGGTCACTGGCAAACCCCAGAGACCAGAGACCTGAGACCAGAGACCAGTTCACGGTTTCGCCGTCCAGAACCCAGCCGCGCCCTTTGCCTGATCGGCCACGTCATGCGCAAAGAACGCCGCATTGAACACCGTCCTGAACGTTCCCGTCGGCTGGCCGCGCCACTCAGGCTGGAATCCGAACAGAATGGCGTGCCCGCGGTCATGCTTCACGTCCAGCGCCGCGGCGTAGCCCTGAATGTGTGGCAGGCCGTTCAAGAACCCCGACCGGAGCGGCGTCACGTCGCTCGGAAACTTGGCGAGCACGGCGCCGTCGAATCCGTCGAGCGTCGTGAATACGGGACTATTGAAGACCATCACGTCGGCTCGCTCCGGCATGCCCGCCATCACCGGATGCGTCGGATCGGTGATGACCGACATGATGGACCCGCCGGTGAAAAACTCCTTGCGAGCAAGTCCGGCGACCACGTTCCGCACCGGCAGTCGCAGGCTGCTGATGATCGAGTTGGCGCCCTGATTCCACGCGACGACGGTTCCGCCACCGCGCACGAATTCATCCACCGCGCGCTGTTCGTCTGCCGCCGAGCTGTCCGGCGGCGCACCGCCCGCGCCCTCCCCGACCGCCGCCACCGCCGCCGCGTCCGCCTCCGCGGCCGCCCGCCGCCGATCCCCTGCGAGCCGACGACGATCACATCGAATTTGCCGCCAAGATTTCCAGTTCGGAGATCGTTCGGCGTGATGAGCGTGTACTTCGCGTCGAACGTGTCGAACAACCACTCCGTCCACCCTTCGTCCATCACGCCCGGCTGCGACTTGAAGAGCGCGATTCGCGTCGGCGAATTCGCCGCCGGCGGCGGTGAGGAGGTGCGTTCGGCCGTGACCCACAGCTCCTTCGCCCACGCGTCAGCCTTGGCCGCGTCGAGACCGGTAACGATGTAGCGGGCTCCGTGGCCCCCCCCGCCCGACGCCGGGGCAAATCGCAGCGATGCACCCGCGGAGAGCGCGCGATTGATCAGGCGAAAGGAGTTGTTCTGCGCGGGATCGAGCAGTAGAGCGTCGCCCGTTCCGGAAATCTCGCCCGGGGCTGGGACGATTCCCGCCGCTTTGGCGTTGGTCGTGAACGGCTCCGTCGGGTCGGTGTGCCAGTCTATAGGAGTGCCACGGGGAGAGGTGAGTGAGGCGCGAATGTCGTCGGTGAGCGGCGATTTACCCTCGACGACGTTGACGCCCATCTGGTATGGCAAGGTCCAGCCGGCCGCGTCGTACGGCGTGTCCTCGCCCATGTCGGGATACTTCTGCGGCTCGAAGAGCTCGCGCACGAGCTGCGCGTACTCCTGGTCCATGGGGATGACCCACGTGCCTTTCGGGTAGCTCGCGCCGCCGTAGTTGACGTCGCGGCTCAACTGCTCGACGCGGATTCCCATGAACGCCATTCGGCGAAGCATCTCCACCGGCGCCACGCGATCGTGCTGCTCCTGTGGAATGAAGTACGCGTACGGTCCGCTCGTCTTGAATTGTTGAATCGTGTTGCGCGCCGCCTGATAGCGATTGAACAGCAGCTCGCTCTTGAACCGCGCCGCGTAGTCGAGCGTCGCGATGTCCGCGGTGACCATGTAGTTCACGGCGTCGCGCAGCCCCCACTTCCCCTGCGCCCACGGACTCGAGTAGAGCGACGTCGGGCGGAGCTCCGCGTAGTCGGCTGGGAGATCGGCGACCGTGGACGTGCGCGGCGTCGCGCAATTGCCGCCCTGCGTTTCCGTCCACCACGACGGGATGTTCTGGTACATCGGCATGTAGTCGATGTAGCCCGGATACCACGCGTCGTACGTCTCGAGCTGCGAGACCGCGCCGGGCATTCCGTTCGCATCCAGCCGCTCGGCGATGCGCGTGCCGATCGCGTTCACCTCGCGCGCCATGATCGGCGGCACACGCAGGCCGACCGGGTCGGCGAACGGCGGGATCCAGATGCGCGTGGGGAAGGGCGACGATTGGTGCTGCACGTAGATGACGTCGGGCTCCCACTCGCGCCACGTCCGCTGGATGACGCGCGATTCCACGACGTTGAGCATATACGAATCGCGGTTGTTGTCGTGCCCGACGTACTTCTCGTAGAGCTCCATCGGCACGGCGCCGCGGCCGTTGTGATCTGCATCCGGCTGGTTGGCGCGGCACCAGTTCACGACGATGTCCTGGCCGTCGGGATTGATCGACGGCCAGAGGAAGAAGACCACGCTGTCGAGAATCGTTTTCATCTCGGGCTCGTCCGCGCGCGACAGCAGCTCGTAGGCGACCTGCGGCGTGTGCTGCGATCCCGCGATCTCCGAGGCGTGCAAGCCGCCGCTGATGTCCACGATCACGCGTCCCTGCCGCGCGAGGTCGCGCGCCTGGGCGTCGGTGAGCCCCGCCGGGTGCGCGAGCTTCATGTTCGTCTCGCGGATCTTGTCGAGACGCGCGAGGTTCGCCGGTGAAGAAATCAGGACCGCCGTCCACGTCTTTCCGTAAGCCGTCTTGCCGACCGTGATCAAACGGACCCGGTTGCTGGCCGCGGCCAGCTTGCGGAAGTAGTCGATCGACTGGTCGTAGGTGAAGAGCTTGTAGTCCTCGCCCACGGGGAAGCCGATGACCGACTCCGGCGTCGGAATCGAGGACCCTCCTCCGGTGCTCGGCGATCGTTGCGCGGCGGCCGAGGCGGCGGCGGCCAGAGCGATTGGCAGGAACAGCGTTCGGGTGGGACGCATGATCCGGGACAAGGTGGTCTCCTCGGGTGATTTCAATGTGCGACGATGCGAAAATGCGACGCGCGACGGCAGCGCACCAGCGCTGGCCTGCTGCGAGACGGGGAACCGAACGAGCGGCAGCACGCTTACATCTGCATGTGACCGATCTGCTCCCGCCTGTGGTTCTTGACGTTGATTCGCCCGAGCCGGTAGCGTCTCCGCCATCCGAGCGCCGAGACTGGTCCGGTTCGGACCAGTCGGCGCCGTGGCAGACTCCACCGGCAGTCCACGTCAGCAGTCGACCGCAGTCCACCACGACACCCGCCCCGCCACCGAACTCCGGGGCCGGGTCGTCGCCGTTTGTGCGGTTTCGGTCGTTCCCCGCCCGACCTCCTCTGGAGGAGTGACAATGACTTAGGGACGCTGGAAGATCGTCGTGGCAGGTGCAGCCGCTACACGCTCGCCTCCCTCGCCGGCCGGCTGGCCGCCCAAGGGCACAATCACTGGCCGCGTCACCGTCGCGCAGGGCGGTACGCCGCTCGGCGACACTCGCGTCATCGTGGTCGGCGGCACCGCGGTCGCCGCGACGACCGGGGAGGACGGCAGATACACGCTGCGGAACGTCCCGGCGGGCCCGGTCGACCTGCAGGTCCTCCACGTCGGCTACACGTCGCTAAAGCGAACCGTGGTCGTGACGGCCACGGGGAGCGTGACCGACGCGACTTCGCGCTCGAGGATCGCGGTCGCGCAGCTCGAGGAGATCGTCACCACGGCGACGGGCCAGCAGCGGAAGGTCGAGCTTGGGAACGCGCTCGTCGACGCTTGGCGACGTCGGCAAGAAGGTCGAGCAGAGTCCCCGATCGACGACGTCAGCCGATATGCTCGTCGGCCAAGGCGCCGGGCGTGTCAGGTGCTGGCCCCGATCTGACGGCGGCGCGCCGACGGTCCGCGTTCGCGGCGTTTCGTCGATCAGCCTGACCAACGCGCCGATCTGGATCGTCGACGGCGATTCGGTACGAGCCGAGCAACGACGAGTCTCGAACGGGCCGAACTCGCTTCTCGCATGCTCAACAACCTGAGCCCGGAAGAGATCGAGGACATCGAAATCGTCAAGGGCCCGTCGGCCGCCACGCTCTATGGAACGGACGCGGCGAACGGCGTCGTCGTCGTGACGACCAAGAAGGGGCGCGCCGGGCGAGCGCAATGGTCGTTCATCGGCGAGAGCGCGTACGTCGACGATCGACCGATATCAGGCCATGTACGCCAACTGGGGCCATAGCTCGCCACCGGCACGACGCCGTGCGCTGCCAGCTCCGACGATGGTCACGCCGAAGTTCTCCGGCGCGGCGACACGTGCATCTCGGACAGCCTCACGCAGCTACAACTGCCTCGAAGGATCCGGACCGGACGTTCATCCACATCGGCAGCAGCGCAGCCTGTACGGCGTGAACGTGTCGCGGCGGCAACGACGCCGTTCGCTATCTTCGTCAGCGGCGAGCTGGACGACGAGTTCGGCCCGATCCAGATGCCGGCGTTCGAGATCAGCGTTCTCAATGCCGCGCACGTGCACGGTCACGGACCGAGTGGTTCCACCCGCGAGGCCGCACAGGTTGAACTTCGCGGGCGAACCTCAGCGCGCGCTGAGCCCGAAGTTCGACCTCACCGTGAGCGCCGGGATTCGCGCAAGTCGAGGCAACCGTCTGCCGGCGAGCGACGCTCGATCATCGGGCTGCTGTACTACGTCGGCATGCAGAATACGGCTTCAAGGATGCCCGGGACGGCGACAAGGGCTGCGCATCCGACACCAACGCGAAGCTCGGTACGATCCGACGGATTCCGCTCAACGACTATCTTCCAGTGCGCGCCCGGCGACATCATGCAGCGTGAATCGCACGAACGACGTGCAGCGGATGACCGGTAGCTTCAACGGCGAACTGGCGTCCGCTGCGCCTGGATGGCCAACGAGGCGACCGTCGGCGTCGACCTCGCGCGATCGACGACAACTCTCGATCTGTGCCGCCTCGAACGAGTGCCCGCGCCGAGCGGCACGGCGCGCGTCGGGCAACGTCTCCGACAGCGAAGAACAACGCGCGCAACTGTCTCCGCGAAGGTCGTCAGCACCGGGAGCTGGAACGCGAGCCGTGGGCCAACCTCAAGACGACGGTCGGCGGCGACTACGCCGAACATCGAAGGCGACATCGCCAACAGCAGCGGGTCAGGCGCTGCCCCGGGTGGCGCGACCGTCGGCTCGAGGCGGTCTCGACGTCGTCAGATGGCGGACACGACCTGCCGGTCGCACCGAAGACGCTTGGATGTTACGTGCAAGAGCAGGCCGCGTTCCGCGATCGAGTGTTCCTCACCGTGGCGTTCGCACGGACCAGAACAGCGCGTTCGGCACGAACTTCCAGAGCGTGCATCTACCCGAAGGCGAGCGTGTCGTGGCTGATCTCGGACGAGTCGTTCTTCCCGCAGTCCGGCTGGCTCGAACACGTTCCGCTTGCGCACGGCGTACGGCGCCAGCGGCGTGCAGCCTGGCCGCACGGACGGGTCTGCGAGACGTTCACGCCGGGCACCAGAACCTGCACGATCGACGGACGCAGCTCGACGACCGGCACCGACACGCCCGCGCTCCCGCGCAACCAATCCGGGCAACGCCGAACCTCAAGCCCGAGCGATCGCACGAGATCGAGACCGGCTTCGAGACGCAGCTGCTCAACAACCGCGTCCACATCGACTACACCTACTATCGACAAGACGCACGCACGACGCGCTGATCAACGTGCCGATCTGCCGCCGTCGTCGGCCGCGGCGCGACGTCGCCTGCTGCAGAACATCGGCTCGACCCAGAACTACTGGACACGAGCTGCAGCTCAACGTCGCAGCTGGTCGACAATCGCGCAGTTTCGGGTGGGACGTCACCGCTCACCGGCTCGCACAACGACAACAAGGTCGCTCGACCTCGGCATCGATCCCGTCGACGGGGGTGGCGCGCATCATCGGCGCCGGCGGACGCACGCGAGCAGCGCGCGGGCTATCCGATCGACGCGCAGTGGTATCAGGCCCTACACGTACACCGACGACAACGGCGACGGCATCCTCCAGGTCAGCGAAGTGCACGTCGATATCGGCGTTCCAGAACTTCGGCAACGCGTTCCCGCGCGACCTCTTCTCGGTTCAAAACGGGATCGATCTGTTCAGCCGCCGGCTGCGCATCACGTGCGCTGTTCGACTACAAGGGCGGCTGGCAGCCTCCAGGACGGCGCCAACAACTTCCAGTGCGACATCGACGCCGTTCGCGTGCCGTGCGACGCAGGATCCGACGCGCCGCTCGCGCAGCAGGCGCGCGGCGTCGCCAAGACGTACGGCACACGTACCGGGACGACCACCTACAAGACATCGGCGCCGGCTACTTCATGAACGGCCAGTTCTGGAAGTTCCGCGAAGCTCTCGGCGATGCTGCAGCTCCCCGAGCGCGAATCAACTGCATCATGCGCGCGCGACGGCTCGACGCTCGTATTCGGCGCGCGCAACCTGCACACGTGGACGAAGCTTCACCGGGCATCGATCCGGAGGAGAACTGACGGCCCGAACGACGAAGTCCAATCGAACTTCCAGACCGCGCCGCCGCCGACGCTATTTCACGTTCCGTCTCAACCTCAAGTACTAACCCCATCGAGGACGAGATCATATGAGTCGTTTGTGACAATCGCGCCCGATGGATCGCGGCTCTGCCGCGCGTGGCGTTGGATCGCTGGC
The DNA here is from genome assembly GCA_963846925.1 of uncultured Gemmatimonadaceae bacterium. Taxonomy (GTDB): domain Bacteria; phylum Gemmatimonadota; class Gemmatimonadetes; order Gemmatimonadales; family Gemmatimonadaceae; genus JAQBQB01. Next base: position 110,479 of record CAWJXW010000012.1, read on the forward strand.
CGTCGCGGCATGCAACGTCAAGCACAGCTGCTCGCCCCGCAGAACCCGGGACTGGTCGACCCGGGCGCGTCGCCAACGCGGCGGCGGCGTTCGCGCTGCGCGTCGGCGCCGTCGGCCGCGTGACGCGCCGTCGTCGACTGCGGCGGCAACTCGAGTGCTCTGGCAGGAGGTCGGCAATCTCACCGACGAGTATCACAACGCCGACTTCCAGACCACCCGCCAGGACATCGACCAGCGGTCGATGGGCGACGACAACCGGCGAATCCGTACACCAGCGTCACGCAGCAGCGCGGATTCGTGCGCGACGCGATCGCCGCGATGAGGAAGTACATGCCCGACAGCACCGCGGACATCGGCGAGATGTACATGGCGCTGGCCTTCCTCGAGATGTCGCTGGCCGAGAACTACTGCAACGGCATTCCGCTGGGGCACACGACAGCGGCGTCGTTCACGTTCGGGCCGGCGCTCACGGACGCGCAGGTGCTCGACAGCGCGTCGGCGCACCTCGATACGGCGCTCGCGATCAACAAGGGGACGAGCGCGCAAGCGACGTTCGTCAAGCAGGCGACGTCGATCCTCAAGGCGCGCGTGCTGGTCGATCAGGGCAAGTTCGCCGCGGCGCGCGGCGCTGGTCGCTCGGCCGTGCCGTCGACCTACAGCTATATACTTCGCGACGTCGCAGGCGAAGGCGGTGTGAGCCACGGCCACTGGTCGATCGTCAACTCGACCGCGCGGGTCAGCGTCGGCGACAGCTTCGAGATCGTCAACGGCGCCCAACGCCCATCAAGAACGCGCTGCCGTTCGCGTCGGCGAACGACCCGCGCGTGCCGATACGCACGGCGCCAGGCGACGCCGACGGTCGTCGCCGAGGACGGTTCGACGCCGCTGTTCGTCGAACAGCTGATCTGGGGCGGTTCGATCCGATCCCGATGGTGTCGGGCATCGACGCGCGTCTGATCGAGGCCGAGGCGAAGCTGCAACGCCGAACGACATCGCGGGCATGATGACGATTCTCAACGCGCTGCGTGCGGCGCCGCCAAAGATCGGCAACTGTCAGCCCGCGGCGATGGCGGCGCTTGCCGACGCCGGCCACGCAGGACGCCGCGACCACGCTGTTCTTCCGCGAGAAGGCGTTCTGGACGTTCGGTCGCGGCCAGCGCTTGAACGACACTGCGCCGGCTGATGCGCCAGTACGGCCGGACGGAAGACCAGGTGTTCCCGACTGGTCCAGTACTTCAAGGGTGGCTCGTACGGTCACACGATCAACCTCCCGGTCACGAATACGGAGCTGCTCGAACCCACTGTTCAAGGGCTGCATCGGACCGCAACCCATAGCCGAGTTCGTGTAGTCGACCTCGACAGCCCGCGACTCTGCGTCGCGGGCTGTCTTGCGTAGGCGACGCTCCCGGTCGAGATGCTCGGGGACGGATTCGCAAACGGCCCATCCCTACGGTATCATCTCATGATCTCCCCGCCTTTCCTCGAGGTTCGTATGCCCCGCTCCGGCTGGTTTCTCGCCATCGTCCTGACAGCAGCGCCTCTTTACGGGCAGCAACCGCACCCGCCCGCGAAGCCGACGCTGACCAGCGCCGACTACGCCAAATGGGAGACGCTTGGCGCCGGCGCGCTTTCGCCCGACGGAAAATGGGTGGCGTACGACTTCCGCCGCGGAAATGGAACGACCGAGCTCCACTACCGCGCGGTCGGCTCCGACAAAGAACAGTCGGCGCGCTCGGCGACCAACCCGCAGTTCTCGGCGAACAGCCGCTGGCTCCTCTATACGATCACGCCGGACACCGCGGGTGGACGCGGCGGTCGCGGGGGCCGTGCCGGCGGCGGTGGTGGGAGAGGCGGCGGCGGAGCGCCCGCTGAGAACGGCGCGGCTCCCAACCGTAACAAGGTGGCTGTCGTCGATCTGAGAACGGGCGCCACCACGACGCTCGACGACGTGCAGTCGTACACGCTGAGCGGCGACGGCTCGCACGTCGCGCTGCGCCGCTATCCGGCGGGCGGGCGCCGCGCGGCCGACGTCATCGTGCGCGACCTCGACGCGGGCACCGAGCTGGCGTTCGGCAACGTCTCGGAGTCGTCGTGGAGCGAAGACGGCGCGATGCTCGCCATGACGATCGACGTCGACGGCCACACGGGGAACGGCGTTCAGGTGATCGACACGCGAACGGGAGCGATCAAGTCACTCGACGCGAGCGACGCCGCCTATACAGGGCTGACGTGGCGTGCGCACTCGGACGACCTCGCCGCCATGCGCAGCAAGACGGACAGCGCCTTCGCCGACACCGCGTACGCCGTGTTGGCCTGGCACGGAGTCGGCGCCGCGGCCAAGAAGCAAGTATATGATTTCTCGAATGACCGGTCGTTCCCGGCCGGACTTCGCGTCGCCGCGTACCGCACGCCGACCTGGTCCGACGACGGAGCGACGTTGTTCTTCGGCGTCGCGCCGCGCGAGCCAAAGGTTACAGCCGAGCGCCGCGCGCCGGGCGAGCTGCCGCCGGCCAAAGTGCAGGTCTGGCACTGGAAGGACGTGCGCGAGTTCCACCAGCAGGAGGTCAGCGCGAACCAGGACCGCTCGCGTACCACCCTCGTTTCATGGCACATCGGCGAGCCGTCGAGCGTTCGCCTGAGCGTCGACCCGCTGGAGACCGTGCAGCTCTCCGAGAACGGCGCCGCCGCGTTGGCGACGGACGAAGGACCGTACGCCCGCGAGTTCATGTCGGGTCGCCAGTATCGCGACGTCTACTCGGTGGACGTCACGAGCGGCAAGCGCACGAAGATTCTGACCAAGTCGCTCTACGGCGCGACGCTGAGCCCGAGCGGCCGATACGCCGCGTACCAGCAGGACGGCCAGTGGAACGTGCTCGACCTCAAGAGCGGCGCGCGCACGAATCTCACCGGCAAGCTCAAGACCGGCTTCGTGAACACCGAGGACGACCATCCGGTGCCGGAGCGGCGCGCGTACGGGCTCGCCGGCTTCACCACGGGCGAGAAGTCGGTTCTCGTGAACGACCGCTTCGACCTCTGGCAGATCGCGATCGACGGATCGTCGGCGACGCGCCTCACGCACGGACGCGAAGACTCGACCGTCTACCGCTGCGTCAACGAAGGCGGCGGGTTCGGCGGCGGCGGCGGTCGCGGCGGGCGAGGGGGCGGCGGTGCGCGGACGACGCCGTGCCAACTCGACGGTGAAGGCAGAACGATCGACGCGTCGAAGCCGCTCGTGTTGTCGGCCACCGGCGAATACAACAAGAAGAGCGGATACTCTCGGCTCACGATCGGCCAGCCGGCGCAGCAGCTCGTCTGGCTCGACAAGAGCGTGACCGGTCTCCGGCGCGCCGAGAACGCGGACGTCTTCCTGCTCGAGGAGCAGACGGCAGAGGAGTCGCCGAACTACTACGTCGCGGGTGCGTCGCTCGCCGACGCCAAGCGCGTGTCGCAGACGAACGCGTTTCAGACCGACTACGCGTGGCCGAAGCAGGTGCTGATGAACTACAGCAACAAGCGCGGCGACAAGCTGCAGATGATGCTGACGTATCCGGCGAACTACGAGCCGGGCAAGAAGTATCCGATGGTCGTCTACTACTATGAAAAGCTCTCGCAGGGCTTCAACTCGTACTTGATGCCCAACGAGCGGAATCCCTATAACACGGCGGTTTTTGCGCAGAACGGATACTTCGTGCTTCGCCCGGACATCGTCTTCCAGGCGCGCAATCCGGGATACTCGGGGCTCGACTGCGTGACGTCGGCCGTGGCCGCTGTCGAGTCGAAAGTCGCTGACATCGACGCGAAGCACGTCGGCAACATGGGACACTCGTGGGGCGGATATCAGTCGGCGTTCTACGCGGTGCACAACCACGGCACCTTCGCCGCGTCGATCGCCGGCGCGCCGCTCACCGACTTGATCAGCATGTACGGCTACACGTCCGGAAACAGCGGTCTCCCCGAGACCGGCCACTACGAAACGAGCCAGGAGCGCATGCAGGTCCCGCTGTGGGAGGACCCGCAAGCCTACATCCGCAACTCGACCGTGTACGCGGTCGATTCGCTCCACACGCCGCTCCTGCTCGAGGAGGGCGACGCCGACGGAAACGTGAACCACTTCCAGAGCGAGGAGCTGTACAACTTCGGCCGGCGGTTGGGGAAGCAGGTCGTGTATCTCGTCTACGAGGGCGAGAACCACAACGTCGCCCGTCCGGAGAGCCAGGCTGACTACCTGCATCGGCAACTCGAGTGGTTCGGCTACTTCCTGAAGGGCGATCCGCCGGCACCATGGATCACCGACGGGGAGACCTACCTCGCGCGTCAGAAGATTCTAAAGGACGGGACGACCGCGCCGGGAGCAGCCGCGGTGCAGGCCGGAAGTCCGACAGGACGCGGCGGAGGCAGGCCCTAAGAAGGGGTGGACCGGTGGACCGGTGGACCGGTGTAAGCGGGAATCTTGACCCGGGAACTGAGAACTCTGCGTGTAGCTGCGCCGGTCGCCCGGCCCGGCCCACTCTTGTGAACTGACCCTCACTTCGATTCATGCGACGATCTCACGCCGTCTCTCTCGCTCTCGTCTCGATCCTTGCGTCCGCCTCCTCGGCGCTCGCCCAGGACAACCCCACGGGCGACCCGATCGTCCAGAAGATCTACGACGAAGGCATGCATCGGTCGCAAGCATCCCGTCTGGCTCAGGTGCTGATGGATTCGATCGGGCCGAGGCTGACGGGGTCACCGGCGAACCGCGCGGCGAACGAGTGGCTCCTCCGCACGTACAAAGCGTGGGGAGTGGACGCCAAGAACGAGCAGTACGGCACGTGGCGAGACTGGACGCGCGGGCCGAGCCGGCTCGAGCTCGTCGCGCCGCGCGTGCGCGTGCTCGAGGCGACGATGCACGCCTGGAGCGCGGCGACGCCGGCGGGCGGCGTCACGGCGGACGTCGTCATCATTCCGACCGCGGCGGAAATCGGCGACAGCGCCGGCTTCGTCAGGTGGCTCGGCGGCGTGAAGGGAAAGCTCGTGCTCGCGAGCATGCCGCAGCCGAGCTGCCGCCCCGACTCCGACACTCACTTCTGGGCTGACTCGGCCGTCTACCACCACGCCGTCGCGCTGCGCGACAGCGCGCAGGCGAACTGGAACGCGCGGCTCACCGCGGCGCGCGTCAACGGCCGCATGCTCGGTCCCGTGCTCGAGCGTGCCGGCGTCGCCGGAATTCTGTCGAACACGTGGTCGCGCGGATGGGGTGTGGACAAGATCCAGTCGGCGCGCGCGACGCTCGTCCCTTCGTTCGACGTCTCGTGCGAGGACTACACGCTTCTCGCTCGGCTCGCGTCCAACGGACAGCATCCGCGCGTGCGAGCGATCGCCGAGGCTACGCTGGCGCCCAACGAGGCTCCGGTGTTCAACACGGTTGCCAGGATCAACGGATCGGAGAAGCCGAACGAGTACGTGATGCTCTCGGCGCACCTCGATTCGTGGGACGCGGGGAGCGGCGCGACGGACAACGGGACCGGCACGATCACCATGCTCGAGGCGATGCGCATCCTGAAGACGGCGTATCCGAACCCCAAGCGCACGATTCTGGTCGGCCACTGGAGCGGGGAAGAGGAAGGCGACATCGGGTCGTCGGCGTTCGCGGCCGACCATCCGGAGATCCTCAAGGGGCTCCAGGCGCTGTTCAACCAGGACAACGGGACGGGCGAGATCGACTCGGTGCAGACGAACGGCTTCATCGACGCCGCGCCGTCGCTGGCGCGCTGGATGTCGCGCATGCCGGCGGACCTCACGAAGAACGTGGCGCTGATGCTGCCCGGCATCGCGCACGACGAGAGTACGGACAGTGACGCGTTCGACTGCCGAGACGCGCCCGCGTTCTTCCTGTCGTCGTCGGACTGGTCGTATACCGACTACACCTGGCACACCAACCGCGACACCTACGACAAGGTCAACTTCGACGAGGTGAAGCGGAACGCGACACTGGTGGCGATGTTCGCGTACCAGGCGTCGGAGGACCCGAACTTCGTCTCGCGCGCGCGGCGCGTGCCGCCGACGAGCCCGCGAACCGGACAGCCGATGCAGGTTCCGCAGTGCGACCGTGCGCCGCGGAGCTGGAAGGACGCGCAGCGGCCGTAGATCGGGTGGACCGGTGGACCGGTGGACCGGTGGACCGGACAACCTCGTTTATCGCGGCGCCGGCGGTTTTCCGGTTGTGTCCACACGAACGCCCTTCAGCACTCGGCGGTCCTTCTCGAGCTTGGACAGGGATTGCCGGTCGATCGCGAGGTGGGCGAGGTAGCTGTGGTTGATCGCGTCGTAGACGCGGCCATCGAACGTGATCTTGCCCGCTCCGTCCTTGCCGCCCCACGTGTCCGCGAGGAGCGTGTAGAGCAGGCCCGTGAACTTGAGCTTCGTGCCGGATTCGAAGCTCATGTCGATCGTGTTTCCATCCGGGTTCACGTCGACCGCCACGCCGGGCGTGCCGTCGAGGACGTCCACTTCTTCGATGTACTTGCCGTCTTTGGTGACGAGCTTGCCGTGGCTAACCTGGCGGTCGCCCGATGACAGTTCGCGCTGCAGCGTGATCGGCTTGGCGAGATAGAATTGGAGCGATTTGATCTCGGCCGGAGTGAGCGAGAGCTGTTCGCGGAGTTGACGCGTGAAGTCGACGCGGTCCTCTTTGGAGGTTGGCGCCGGTGCGGACGACGTCACGCCGCCTTGCGGGACCGAGGATGCGTGAGAGCAGGCGACCAGGGCGATTGCGGCGCAGAGACAAGCAAATCGAGCGAAGCCCATCGGCATCCTCGGCTTCCAAATTGGTTGGCTGATCAGAGAGTACCGCGTTAGGCGGCAAGGTGGCCGGGAGACCACCGCGCAGAATCGTACCGACCCTGCGTGTGGAAAGATCCCGGGCCCATGGCTGCTGGCAAAGCTCTCGACCGGGCGGTGCGGCGTCCAGCGGTCGTCCGAGCCGCACAGGGGAGCGGCGCCGCGCGCCGCCCCCGTGTGCGCCTCGACCGCGGCTAC
>CAWJXW010000013.1:0-197583 GCA_963846925.1 uncultured Gemmatimonadaceae bacterium
GATCGCCGCTGATCGAGTTGCTAGGGTACGTAGACGCCAAAAATCCACCGATGACTATAGTCCGCACCGGCCGCGCCATCGATCTGACCGATGGCCGCCATGGGGACGCTCAAAACTCGAAAAGTGTAATACGTCTGCGATGCCGCGCCGGCTGGAACCACGACGTGCATCGTCGCCGTTTTCCCGTTGTTCATACCGCAGTAACGTGCTCCGTTGAGCAGCACGGTGTCCGGACACGAGAACGAAACCGTAGGCGAGGGGAGCGACGTTGTGTGCGGTCCCAAATCCACGAAGAACACCCAGTCCGCCACCGCTCCGACCGACCAACCGGTTATGGGAATGGAGACAGCGCCGGTAGTCGTCGAATACCATCCGTTTGTCGTGACGTTGAAATACGGCGTCGGGATCGCCGGCACGCACGGATCGCCGCCAAGCGCCGCGGCTTGATTCGAGAAGATTCGTTGATAGTAGAATCCGCCGTCGAGGATTCTCGTGCCCTCGCACATGTCCGCATTTTCCTCGAAGTTTCCGCCGTCGTCCAACCCCCACGGGCTGGCGGTCCACGGCGGGGTCGCGGATTCCAACTTCCAGGCGTCATACTCGGGGTCGGTCGCGGACTCGATGATCTCATGGCTCGCGTTGAGCGTCATGCCTTCCATGGTCGATCCTTGGCCTCGGACGACGACAGCCAATGCGTCGAACTGGCCGCGCGTCGAAGTCCCGAACGACCTGTGAAACGCCGGAGCCGTCGAACACAAGCCGCCGCTGCAGCTCACGCCCGTCGGCAGAAAGATCAGAAACGTGGTGCGCCCGTCCGCGGCGTATCCGGCTGAATCGACCGCCGCCGCCTGTACGTATGAGGTGACATCGGCGAACGTCATCTGGGTTCCCGCCGCGATCGGCGGGCCGGTGACCGTGAACGCCGTGGCCGTTGGCGAGACGCCAAAGGGTGTCGCGACCTGAGGCCACCACTGGCTCGTCGGCAGTGCTTTCGCAAACGCAAAGAGCGAGTCGCGGAGACTGTCGTTCGCAGCGACGATCACCACGAGCCGGAGCGGGCTCAGGATGTGTCCGCCCTCGTTGACCAACAACGGGAATCGTGAGTTACCGGTCGTCGACGGCGAAGGTTCGGTTCCACTTCCGCAGCCGATGATCACCGCGGCGCACGCACCGAGAAACACGGATCGCGAAAGTCTACTCATGAGTCAGGGGGAGTTGCGGGCCCCAATCTATCCACTCCGGGACCCACCGCGCGACCTAGGTTGTCGCCGCTCACGAAGACAGCGTCGCCTCTTGCTCAAAGCTCCTGCTCAGGCTCTTGCTCGAGGCAGGGCTCGACTCCGAGTCCGAGATCTCTGCGTTGCCACAACAATCGTCAGGTCGCGCCAACTCACCCGCCCTTCGGAGACCCACTACCCACGACGATGCCGCGACTCCCGACCCTCGGCGCCGGCTAGAAAGGCTTCCACGTTCTGGACCGCACGCCCAAGCCCGCGCTCGATGACCTCCGGCGTCATCCCCGCGTCGTGCGGCGTCAGCACGACGTTCGGCAGCGCGAGCAACTCGTCGCCTGCCGGAATCGGTTCCTCGTGAAAGACGTCCAGCGCCGCGCCCGCGATCCGTGAGCCGCGCAGCGCGTCGATCAGTGAATCGCGATCGACGAGACCGGCCCGCGCCGTGTTGACGAGAAATGCCGTCGGCTTCATGAGCGCGAGACGCGCGCGGTCGATATAGCCGGTCGTCCGATCGCTGAGCCGCAGGTGAAGCGTCACGACATCCGACTCTCGCAGCAATGTCTCGATCGGAACGTGTCGCGCACCGACGGCGGCCGAGCGTCCACCGTCGTCGCCGAGCGTCGACGCGAGCAGCCGCACGCCGAACGTGCTTGCGAGCGTCGCCACGCGCGTCCCGATCGCGCCGAGTCCGACGATGCCGAGCGTCTTCCCTTCGAGCTGGGTGAGCATGCCGCGCGGCCACTGGCCCGCGCGTACGGCGGCGTCCATCGCCGGAATGCGTCGCATGATCGCCAAGATGAGCGCCATCGTGTGCTCGGCCACCGCGTTCGCGTTGACCCCCGGCGTGCTCGTCACGGTAATGCCGCGCTGTTGCGCGGCGGTCAAATCGACGTGGTCGGTGCCCGTTCCCCAGACCGAGATGAGCCGCAGCTTAGGCGACGACTCGATCACCGCGGCCGTGAACCGCGCGTGGGCGCGGATGTTCACGACGACGTCGGCGTCGCGAACGCGGCGGATCAGCTCAGCTTCGCGATCGGCGCCGCGCTCGGTGTAGATCGCCACGTCGCCGAGCTCGCGAAGGGCGAGCTCGGCGGCGGTGCCGGTGAGGGCCGGCGGGAAGTCGTCGGGGACGACGATTCGCGTCAGGGACACGCGGAAAAGGTGCGCGGGCAGGGCGAGGAGCGTGAGTGGCCGACTCAAACGCCCTCACGCTCTTTGACGCGGCAGAAACAATCCAGCAATCGTCGCTTCCTAACGTTCGCCCGTCACCGAGCCGAGGCGAGCGTGAAGCGGGCCGTCTGGATCAGCGCCGTTGTAGGTGGGATCGCGGTCACCGCGCTGGCGGTGGCCCGCACGGGCGCGCCGCGCGGCACCGATCCGGGGGCGAGCGCAGCGAACGTCGTTCGCGTCACCCGACGCGACATCGGATCGCAGGTGAAGGCGACGGGTGTGATCAAACCGCGCGTCGGCGCCGAGGTGAAAGTGGGCTCGCGCATTTCCGGAGTGGTCAAGCGACTCTACGTGCAGATCGGCGACAGCGTCGCTCAGGGGCAATTGCTGGCCGAGTTGGACGATCGCGATCTCGCAGCGCTTCGCGACCAGGCGGCCGCGACGCTCAAGCAGCTCGAGGCGACGCTGCGTTACGCCGAGGCTGACCTCACACGAAAGCGCGCGCTGTTCGGCGCGCGCACTCTCGCGCAATCCGACATCGACGCGGTCGTGCGTGATTCCGCGGTCGTCGCGCAACAGGTCGCGGCGGCGCGGGCGAGCCTCGACTACGCCGCGGCGCAGGTGGCCTACGCGCGGATCACGGCGCCGATCGCCGGCGTCGTCGCGTCGGTCGCGACGGAGGAAGGTGAAACCGTCGCCGCGAGCTTCTCCGCCCCGACGTTTCTCACCCTGCTCGATCCGTCGCGGCTCGAGGTGTGGGCCTACGTCGACGAGACGGACATCGGCCGGATTCGCCCCGGGCAGGCCGCGCGCTTCACGGTCGACACGTACGGCGACGAGGAGTTCGACGGCCGCGTGAGCGCCGTGCATCCGACGGCAGAGATCCGTGACAACGTCGTGGACTACGTGACCGTCGTGCAGTTCCAGCGGCCGAAGAGTCGCACGCTGCGCCCGGAGATGACCACGACCGTGAGGATCGCGCTCGCCACGCGCGAGAACGTCCTCGCGGTGCCGATTCGCACCGTGCGCTGGCAAGGCACTCGCGCGTTCGTCCTCGTCCGGCGTCCAACGAGCGAGAACGCCCAGAACGTGGAACGCGTCTGGGTCACGCCTGGACTGAAAGACGAAACGTATTGCGAAATCGTGAACGGCTTGCACGAGGGCGACGAGGTCCTCGTCGGCGACGTCAACACTCAACCACAGGGTTCGTCGTGATCGAGCTCGAGCAAATCGCCAAACGGTACGCGGCGCCGGACGGCGGCGCGATCGACGCGCTCGCCAATGTCTCCCTGACCATCGCGCGCGGAGAGTTCGTGGCCGTCACCGGCACGTCCGGTTCCGGCAAGTCCACGCTCATGAACGTGCTCGGCCTGCTCGACGAGCCCACGCAGGGCCGCTACACATTCGACGGACAGGAGGTCTCCCGACTCTCCGCGGCCGAGCGCGCGCGCTTCCGAAACAAGAGCATCGGCTTCGTCTTTCAGGCGTTTCATCTGCTCGCCCGCACGACGGCGCTGGAGAACGTCGAGCTTCCGCTCGTCTACTCCGACCGCGAGTCGACTGAAGGCCTGGCGCAACGTGCGCTCGACGCCGTGGGGTTGTCCGACCGGATCTCGCACAAACCGGGCGAACTGTCCGGCGGCCAACAGCAACGCGTCGCCATCGCCCGCGCGCTCGTCAACGAGCCGGATCTCATCCTCGCCGACGAGCCAACAGGCAACCTCGATCCCCAATCGGCCGGCGAGGTGCTCCGCGTGCTGCAGAAGCTCAGCGCGAGCGGGCGAACGATCGTGCTCGTCACCCACGATCCCGCCGTGGCGAACTGGGCGCGGCGCATCATTCGACTCGACGCAGGGAGCGTCGTCGCGGACCGCCGCACCACGCCGCAGCCCGCGGGCGCCGAGCTCCAGGCGGGGGGGGCCCGATGAAACAGTCGCGTCTCGTGCAACAGAGCCTCAGGTCCATGCGGCGCTACCCGCTGCGGACGATCCTCATGATGCTCGGCAGCGTCGTCGGCGTCGCGGCATTGACGTTCGTGCTCTCCGTCGGACGGGGCGCGCAGGAGATCATGCTGCGCACCGTGCGACAGATCCTCGGCGACCAGGCCATCCTGATTCAAGCCGGCGGCGGCACGATGATGGGCGGGCCGCGCGGCGGATCGGCGCGCCTCACGCTCGACGACATGGAGGCCGTCGCCCGCGAAGTGCCCGAGATCGACGCGTGGGACCCGCAGGTGCAGACGTTCAACGCGGCCGTAAAACGCGGTGGCGCGAGCGCCACCGCGCGGGTGCTGGGCGAATCGGAACGATGGTCGCAAGTGTGGCAGCGCGGCGTGTCACGCGGCCAGGACTTCGACGCGTCGGCTGTCTCCGGAATGGGGCGCGTCGCGCTCATCGGTGAGAGCGCCGCGCGCACGCTCTTCGGCAGCGAAGATCCGATCGGCGGCGAAGTCGAGATCGGCAGCGTGCCCTTCCGCGTGATCGGTGTGCTCGATCGCTTCGGCGTCGACCTTCACGGGATGGACCGCGACAACGAGATCGTCGTCCCCGTGTCGACGATGATGCGCCGCGTGAAGAACGTGGACGGCATCTCGGGAGCGAAGCTCATCGTGAAGGACGCGGGGCACGAAGAGGACGCGGCTGAGCAAGTCCGGCGCGTCCTCCGCGCCCGCCACGGGCTCTCGGCCGACCAACCCGACGACTTCCACATGATGACGTCCACCGAGATCCATGGGATGGAGTCCAAGATCGAGCGCGTGCTGTTGCTCTACGTGCCGCTCGTCGGAGCGGTCGCGCTGATCGTCGGCGGGATCGTCGCGGCGGTGATCATGCTCGCATCGGTCACGGAGCGCGTCACCGAGATCGGATTGCGTTGCGCCGTCGGCGCGAGCCCCGACGACATCCGGCGCCAGTTCCTCCTCGAGACGGCGACGACGATCGTCCTCGGCGGCCTCGCCGGCATCGCGTTGGGAATCATCGCCGTCAAGCTCGCGACTCGCCGCATGCCGATCGAGGCGCCTTTCTCATGGAGTGCAGTGTTCATCGGAATCGCGGCCGCTGCCGTCACGGGACTGATCTCCGGCGTACTCCCCGCTCGACGCGCATCCAGACTCAACCCCGTCGATGCCTTGAGATGACGCGGTTTGACCGGTCCACCGGTCCACCGGTCCACCGGTCCACCGGTCGACCTGTGTGATGAAACTCCGCCGCAACATCGGCACGTCGCTTCGAGCTCTGTTCTCCCATCGGGTACGGACTTCGCTCGCCGTCCTCAGCGTAAGCGTCGGAACCGCGGCGGTGGTCGTGACCAACGCGATCGGCACGGGAGCGGACCGCGACATCCAACGCGGCATCGAGAGTCTGGGCGTGAACCTCGTCGTCGTACGACCGGCTCAAGTGCGGCGCACGGCGGCGCGGCGTGAGCTCAACGGAACTGCGAAGACGCTGACCATGGCCGACTACGAGGCGATCGCCGAGCTCCCGGAGATCGCGTCTGTCGCGCCGGGCATCGACGGCGCGGTCAGAGTGAAGGCGGGCAAGCGCACCGTGCCGACGCAGCTCCTCGGCACAACGCCGGAATTCTTCGACGTGCGACGCTTTCACTTGCGGAGCGGGCGTTTCTTCGACGAGGACGACGATCGCGCGGCGCGGCGCGTCGTCGTCCTCGGCGCTCGCGTCGCCGACCAACTCGCCGACCCGGACATCGTCGGAAAGCAGGTTCGCATTCGTGGCATTCCGTTCGACGTCATTGGTGTGCTCGCGCCGAAAGGCGTGCTGGCCGACGGCGACGAGGACGATCAAGTCATCGTGCCGGCCCGCACCGCGCTCAGACGTCTGCTCAACGTCACCTGGTTGAGCGCCGTGTACGTGAGCGCATCCGACCCGGGCGCGGTCGGCGCCACGGAGTCGGCGATCGGCGGGCTCCTTGCGCGGCGTCACCCGCCGCGTCAGACGCTCCAGGCGTCGTTCGAGATCCAGGACGCGTCGCGCTTCTTTACGCTCCAACGGCGCACGACCGACGCGCTCTCGAGCCTCACGACCGTGCTCGCCGGCGTCGCACTCGGCGTCGGCGGGACGGGGATCATGGCCCTCATGCTCCTTTCCGTGCGCGAACGCACGAGCGAGATCGGGCTCCGGGTGGCGGTCGGCGCGACGCCGCGAGACATTGTCGTCCAGTTCCTCCTGGAGTCTCTGATTCTCGCTCTTACCGGCTGGACGGTCGGCGCTGCGCTCGGCGGCGCCGGTGCGCTCGCGATCAAGCTGGGCATGGGCTGGCCCGTCGCCGTGCCAACCTCCGCGCTGGTCACGTCGTTCGGCGTCAGCCTCGTGATCGGATTGGGTTTCGGCGCCGTTCCTGCGCGCCGCGCGTCGCTGGTGCAGCCGGCGCGGGCGCTGGTGGCCGCGTGAGCGCGGCGTCATCGCGCGTCTTGATCATCGACGACGACGAGCGCCTCAACGCGCTGCTCACCGAATACCTCGGCAAGTTCGGCTATTCGGTGCGCGCGGCGACGCGGCCGAGCACAGGGCTGCGCGCGCTGAAGTCGGACCCGCCCGATCTCGTCATCCTCGACGTGATGCTTCCCGAGATGGACGGATTGGCCGTCTGCCGAAAGATCCGTGAGTCGAGCCGGGTACCGGTGATCATGCTGACGGCGCGCGGCGACGTGAGCGACCGCATCGTCGGTCTCGAGCTCGGCGCCGACGACTATCTCCCCAAGCCGTTCGAGCCGCGCGAGCTCGTGGCGCGGATGCAGGCCGTGTTGCGGCGTCGCATCGACGACGAGGCGGAGATCAGTCGCGCCGGCCACGTCGAAGTGAACTGGACGACGCGCGTGGCGCGCCTACAGGGTCGCGAGCTCGTGCTCACGACGGCCGAGTTCGAGCTGCTCGGATTCCTCGTGCGCAACCAGGGCAAAGTGCTGTCCCGCGAACGCATCATCGAAGGGACGCACGACATCAACTGGGCGGCGTACGACCGGTCGATAGATGTGTTGGTCAGTCGCCTGCGACAAAAGCTCGGCGACGACTCGAAGCGGCCGAGCTTCATCCGCACCGTGCGCGGTGTCGGGTACAGCTTCGTCGGAGGCGGCGAGTGAGCGCTGCCGGCGTGGGCGGGAAGCGCAAAGAGTCGTCGGTGTTCGGCAAGCTGGCGGCGATCATGCTCGTAATGGCGTTCCTTCTGATGCTCATCACGACCGGCTTCTTCATCGCGCTCGTGCAGCCGACGCTTCACGGAGAGATCAGCCCCGGCGTGGCCCACGCGTGGCTGCTCGTCCTGTCGTTGCTCGTGATGTCGGGCGTCGTGCTCACCACGCAAGTCGTCTTGCAGAAACTGCTGCGTCCACTGCGCGTTCTGAACGACGGCGTGACGCGACTCGGCGAGGGAGAGCTCGGCGTCACGGTCCCGCGCACGACCACCGACGAATTCGGCAGGCTGACTGACACGTTCAACCTGATGGCGGGGCGAGTCCGCGAGATGATCACCGCCCGCGACCAGTTGTTGATCGACGTGAGCCACGAGCTGCGCTCGCCGCTCACGCGCATGAAGGTGGCGCTCGAGCTCATGCACGACGACACACAGCGCGCGCGTCTGTCGAGCGAGGTGGCCGAGATGGAGCGGATGATCAGCGGGTTGCTCGAGCTGGAGCGATTGCGCACGGGTCGCGGCGTGAGACTCGTGCGCCAGGATATCGTGCCGATCGTGCGTGAGGTCGTCGCGACCTACGAGGATCGCGCCCCTGGCGTACGGTTCAGTACCGATGGCGAACGCCAAGTGGCCGCCGAGGTCGACGCCGAGCAGCTCAGGAGCGTAATGCGCAATCTGCTCGAGAACGCGGTGAAGTACTCGTTGGCAGACAGCAGGACGATACAAGTGACCGTCGCGGCGCGCGACGACGGCGTGCACGTACGGGTAACCGACGACGGCGTCGGCATTCCGCGGGAGGATGGGGAGCGGATCTTCGAGCCGTTCTTCCGGGTCGACCGGTCGCGGTCGAAGGAAAGCGGCGGGTACGGCCTCGGGCTGAGCATCTGCAAGCGCGTGATGGAGGCGCACGGCGGGCAGATCGCCCTCGAACCCGGCAACGGCCGGGGGTCGACGTTCGTGCTCCGCTTTCCTCGCCCGAGCTGAGTGGCGCGCGGTCGCGGATCGCCGCGACCGGATCGGCCGGGGTTTGTCGTTTCCTTGTGAGTGCCCCGATCGCTCGCGGCGACCAGTCAGCGACCTCAACGGCGACGTCAAAATGACTGACGAAGCAGGCTCGGGGGTTTGAGCGTGCGGCGCTGAGACGTTTTGATTCAACTCCGGGACTCGACAGGATGCTCGTTAGAGACCTATGTTAGGGCCCCGTACGAAGGCCTGGCGTGCAATGAGCGACGCGCCGTTCACATCCGCCGATACCCAGGCCCCCGCCCCAGCGGCCGGGCTCTCACGACAACTCGGCGTCGTGAGCCTCGCCGCGCTGCTCGTCGGTCTCGCGATCGGCAGCGGAATCTTCCGCGTGCCGAGCACAGTAGCGGCGCAGATCGGCTCCGTCGGCGGCGTCGCGATCATTTGGCTCGCCGGCGCCGCGGTTGCCCTCGCCGGCGCGTTGCCGATCGTCGCCGTGACCACTGCGCTGCCGCGTTCCGGCGGAACGTACGTCTTTCTGCGCGAGGCCTACAACCCGCTCGTCGGATTCCTCTACGGCTGGGTGAAGATGTTCGTCACGGGGCCGGCGGCCATCGCGGCCCTCGCCCTGATCTTCGCCGAGTACGCGAAGGCGTTCGTGCCGCTGACGGACACACAAGTGCACCTCGTCGCCGGTGGGCTCGTCGTCGCGCTCACGGCGGCGAATTATCGATCCGTGCGCTGGGGCGTCACGCTGCAAACAGCGTCGACGGTGGCGAAAGTGCTGGCCCTCGCGCTCCTCGCTGTGCTGATCTTCACGCTCGGCAACGCTCAGCGGGGCGCGTTCGCGCATCCGGTCGCGTGGACCGGCGTCTCGACTTCGAGCTTCTTCACCGCGCTCATCGCCGTGCTCTTTACCTATACGGGATGGATGGAGTTCACGTACGTCGCCGGCGAGGTGAAGGATCCGGTTCGAACGTATCCGCGCGCCTTGTTCATCGGCATGGCGATCATCGTGCCGGTCTACTTGATCATCAACGCGGCGTATCTCTACACGCTGCCGCTGCCGGCGATGGCCAAGTCGTCGCTCGTCGCCGCGACGGCCGCGTCCGTGACGCTCGGACCGCGCGGCGCGGCGTTCGTATCGGCGCTCGTGATGCTGTCGACGTTCGGCGCGCTCAACGGCTCGCTCATGGCGAGTCCACGCGTGTGGTACGCGATGGCCAACGACGGCGTCTTGCTCCGCCGCATCGGAGCCGTGCATCCGCGCAATCACACGCCGTACGTCGCGCTGACGCTCAACATGATCTTCGGCCTGGTGGCCGTGTTCACGCACACGTTCGAGCAGCTCACGCGTACGTTCGTGCTCGGACGATGGCCGTTCATCACGCTTGCGGTGGCCACGGTGTTCGTCGTGCCGCGCCGGCGACCCGACCTCGCGGCGCTCTGCCGGACGTGGGGCTATCCCTGGGTGCCGGCGGCGTTCGTGCTGTTCTCGCTGGCGATGCTCACCAACGAGCTTCTGCGCCGTCCGGCGGACCTGTTGCCGAGCCTCGGCATCGTGGCGGTCGGCGTCCTGGTGTATTTCGCCTCGCGTGCCGTGAGCTCGTGGCGTACGACCCCGCGCGACGCTGCGCCCGACGCGGCGCGGCCGTGATCCATTTCGTCGTCACCAAAAAGGGCAGCTTCTCGATCCGCTTCTATCTGACGGAAGAGGGGATCGCGCTCGCCGACCGGATTCGGGTCGTGTTGTACAACGAGCTCGCCCACATGCGGCGACTCCCGCTCGGCACCTGGGTGTTCACGGAACCGGACCAGTTGGACGCGCCCCATCGCGAGCTGGCGGCGCTGGTCGCCAAGCGCCTGACCGCGCAGGGTGCCGGCGTTCGCATCCTGAACGACCCGCGACAGGTTCGCCTCCGCGCCGATCTCCTGGGCGCCGCGCACGCCGTCGGCATCAACGAGCATCGCGCGTGGCCGGCGACCGACCTTCCTCTCGAATCGCTCCGGTACCCGGTCTTCGTCCGCTTCGCGAATGCGCACACCGGCAACCTGACGCCCCTGCTCCACTCGCCACCCAGCCTCGCCGAGGCACTCGCGTCGCTCGCTGCCGACGGCCTTCCACGCCGCGAGTTGCTCGTCGTTGAATTCACCGACACGAAGGACGCGCACGGCCTCTATCGCAAGTATTCGGCGTACAACGTGGGCGGGCGCATCATCGCCAAGGCGCTCGAGCAGAGCCGCGACTGGATGGTGAAGTGGGAGCATCGCGTCTTCGATCGCCAGCGCGCCGACGAAGAGCTCGCGTACTGCGAGACGAACCCGCACGAAGAATGGATCCGCGAGATGTTCCGGCTGGCGCGCATCGATTACGGCCGCATCGACTACGGAGTGCTTCACGACACGCCGCAGCTCTGGGAGATCAACACGAACCCGACGATTGGCCGCGGACCGAACCGGAACAAGGTGAGGAAGCCGGAGGTCATCGAGTACAAGAAGATGATCGCCTCGGCCCGCGCGACGTTCTATGAGAGATTCGTCGAGGCGTGGGCTGCCGTCGACACGCCAACGGACGACGCGGCGAGCGTCGACCTGACGATCCCGGCCTCGATCGTTCACTCGATCGACCGCGCCGAGCGACAGCGCCGCATGGCCGAGCGAATGGGCTCGCTGCTCGACGTCGTCGCGCGTCAGCGGTGGATGCGGCCGGTGACGCGTGTGGTGAAGCACGCGTTGGCGCCGCACATCGCCGCGCGACTCCGGTCGCTACGGTAGCGTGACCTCGGCGCTCACCGGATAGCGCCCGGCGGGCACCCAATCGACGAGCCACAGGCGCGCGCCATCGTACCAGCGTTGGTCGACGCCGGCGCTCCGGCCGGCAAACGCCTCTCGCGTGTCGAGCGTCAACTCGCGAGTGAGCACCTCGTCGCCGGGGAGCACGAGCCATGACGATCCGCCGCTCGTACCGCGCACGGTCAGTGGAATCGCCTCGCGGCGAGCGTCGTTGACGAGCGCGTATGTGACCACGCGGGATCCGCTCTCAAGTTGGCGTGAGACATCCGCGAACTGCGGAAGCTCGATCGAGTTGATGGTGATCTCCTGCGCCCCCGACGTTACCCATTCGCGAATCGACACGCGTCGTCCAGGCACCTCGAGCCGAGCACCGGGGGCGAGTCGCAAGCTTCCCAAGGCCCGTGGTGCGGAAGCGGAGATCCGCCCGGCAATGGTGATCTTCTTGATTCCTGTTGCCAGCCGCGACTGCTGCTGAAAAACCGGGCGCAGGACGATCGATTGGGCCAACGCGGAGTCGCGATCGGGCGTCAGCCAAACGCTGTTGGCGAGCGACGGAGGTCGAATCGATCCGAGCTCGAGGGTCGAGACTCCTGAAGTGATTTGCATCTTCGTGCCGTCGGCGAGATCGAGCTCCGCGCGATCCAGGCGGAACGTCAGCCGCTGTCCCGGGGGCGCCGAGGTCGCGCGCACCTGAAGCCGAATCTCGTTCGGATCGATCGTCGGCTGGTTCGGTGAAAGCGATATCGCGATCGCGTCTCCCCGAACCACCGTGTCCGTGTCGAGAGGCGACTGGATCGACGGCGTGTTCAACACGCCCATCAAGCCGCACGCCGCCACGGCGCCGCCCACGGCGAGCGAGCGCCATCCTCGGTCGCGTCTGGCGTAGAACCAGAACGGCAACGCCAGGCAGCCGACGGCGCCCACCCACACAATCAGCTGATCAAAGGTGCCGTCCTCGAGAAAGACGTGACTGGAGAAGAGCGACGTCCACAGGTCGGAGGTGATGCCCAAAGCCACGGGTATGCACACGAACACGACGATGAGGCTCTTCAAGTCCTTCGTCAGCGACGCGAGGGCCAGCGCGATCAGCAACCAGCGCGCGTACTCGGACGTTGCCGTGAACAGGCGTCGGACGAGCGCCGCGCCGTGAATGTCGAACGACGAAATGGCGAAGGCCTGCGCCGCGACCGGCAATCCGACCACGATCACCACCACGAGCAGGATCTTCGCCAGCAGAACGGCGGTTGGTGCCAACGGACGAGTCGCCCAGAATGCGTCCGCCCGAATGGGCGAATCGTTCTGGATGAGGGTCGCGACCAGCACCACGCCCGCGATCACGACGAGGAACATCGCCATTTCCAGCACGCGAGACGCCGACCACCAGTCCGTGACTCGCGCCGCCGCGACGGCGACGAGTGACACGTAGACGATGAACTGCCAGCGCGATTCTCGAAGGTCCTTGCGGGCGACGTGCAACATCTGCGCGATCGTGTTCATGCCGAGATTCTCATGGCGCCCGGCGTTTCACCGCGTGTCGCCACCGCGACGAATACTTCGCGGAGCGTCGCCGGGCGCACTTCGACGCGCGCCGCCGGAAATCGCCGCGACATCTCGCTCGTCAACGCGTTCGCGTCGCTGGTGTCGGCGACGAAGCCGAGGCGATTTCCAGCGCGCTCGACGGACATCCAGCCCGCGTCGCTCCCGTTCGTCGGCAACGGTGCGCTCCCTGTCACCTCCACGCGCTTGAAGCGCGCCCGCACCTCGTCCATCGACGCGTTGAGTCGCATGCGGCCCTCGGCGAGAATCCCGACGCGGTCGGCGAGCAGCTCCAGCTCGCCGATGTCGTGCGACGAGAGCAAGACGGTCCACCCTTCCGCGCCGGCCGACTCGAGGAGACCGCGAACCAGCTCGTCCTTCACGATCGCGTCCATGCCGCTGAACGGCTCATCCATCAGCAGCAGCTTCGGACGCGGCGCGAGCACGCACAGCAGCGCCGCCTTCATGCGCTCGCCGCGTGAGAACGTTCGAATCGGCCGGTCCGTCGGAAGCTGAAAGCGCTCGCGCAGCTTGGCGGCGAGCGCCGCGTCCCACGTGGGATAGAGCGGCGCCACGTACGCCTCGAGCTGCTCGACGCGCATCCACGCGGGGAGCTGTTGGCTTTCGTTTACGTACGCGATCGACATCCGATCGCCGTACGTCAACGCCGAGCATTCGACGCCGAGCACGCTCGCGCGGCCGCGCGCCGCGTGACGAAGGCCGGCGAGAATCTGCACGAGCGTCGTCTTCCCCGCTCCGTTGGGGCCGAGCAGCGCGAACAGCGCGCCTTGGGGAATCGAGAGGTCGACGCCGTGCAGCGCGTCGGTGCCGACGCGATACCGGTAGGTGAGCCCGAGAACCTCCACTGCCGCGGTCTGCATCGCGTCCTCCATCAGGCGCCGCTGCCTCGGCGCCGAGTCGAATCGTGATTGTCGTCGCCGAACAGCTCGTCCCAGCGCGCGGATACCGCATCGAGGACGTCGCGTCGCGTCGCGCCGAGCCGCTTCGCCTCGACGACGAGCTCCTCGACCTCGCGGGAGAGGAGCGCGCGCCGATCCGCCGCGCTCCCGCGCGGCACCGCGGCGACGACGGTGCCGATGCCGGGCCGCACCTCGAGAAGGCCGGCGCGAACGAGCTCGGCGACGATCTTCTGCGCCGTATTCGGATTGATCTTGAGTGCCTGGCTCAGCTCCCGAACCGACGGAAACGTCGCGCCGGTGGCGAGGTCGCCGGACACGATCGCCCGCGTCGCCGCGTAGACGACTTGGCGATATGGCGACTCGCCGGGCTTGAGGGTGACGGGGAACGGGAGCACGGTGTACTATGTGACCATAGTACACCTAGTTGTCAATGGTGAGCGTGGCGACCGACGACTGACGGCCACCGACCGTGGGCGCTTGAACCGGCATCGGCAGCAGCCGGTTCGAGTCGCGAATTGGCAACGCGGGCCCGGGAAGACTCAGCTGCGCGGGCACGTTGGCAGTCGCCGCAGCGTTTCGCGGACGCCGCGGGAGCCGACCGACTCGCTTCACAGTCCGCCAATTTCGGAGCAGCGGACTGTTACCCCGCGCTTCCCGCTCGATGAACGCGTCGAGCACCGCTTTGTACTTGTTGCACGCGATGAGCGACGCACTCAGACCTTTGGTGGCGCCGGAGCGCGCGCCGCGCTTTTCGGTCCGCGCGGTAACGGTGGTGAGAATGTCGTCGATCGCGGCGTTGAGGTCTTCTATGAAGGTGGCTGGGAGGCCGGCGGCGACGAAAACTTCCGCGTAGTCCTGCGCGACGTTCGCCATTCCGGCCGCGTGGGCGAGGAGTTTGCCCGTGCCCGGCGTGCCGCGCGGCATCTTGACCGCGGCGAGCGTCGGGATTTTCGCCGACTCCAGTTTGGCGACGCGGGCGATCGGTGCAAGATGATCGCGGAGCAACGCCTCGCGCTTCGTTTCCTTCGCCCTCGTCAACCCTTCCGCCATGAGGGGCGAGCCCGACTGTGTCTGAACGTGCAACTCCACTTCGGCGAGCTTGCGTCGGAACGTCTCGCGCATCCCGGTCGATGTGGTGGCCGGCAAACGCTGTTCGTTGGCATCGAGGAAGACGTCGACGGCGTAGAGGGAGAGGAGCATGCGTCCTTGGCGGCGGTTCATAAGTCGGTACCAGTGAGAGAGTTGTAATAGTCGACGAGTGCGGTAAGCGGTGTGCGGGATGCGGAGAACTGCGTTCGGGATGCGGTGACGCAGGGGGCGATCTGGGCGATCGGCCGAGTTCGGTCGCCCGGCCGGCGTTCGGAGTCCGACGGCGCGACGGGTCGGTCGCTCGTCCGGTGTTCGGAGTCCAATGGCCAGCGCGGAAAGTCCGACATGCTGGGCGATTCGAGGGTCCGCGCTGACAGGGGCCGACAGGGCGATTCGTTCGCTTGACGTTCGGAGTCGGATGACCGGCGCGTCCATTCGAGCGGCCGGCGTTCGGGGTCGATGCGCCTAAGCCCGCTGGTCTCGCATCCGCCGTTCGGAGTCGGCGAGACCCGTTCGCCAATCGGGTCAAGTCGGCGTTCGCACTCCGCACACGACGCATTCCGGTCGGTCCCTCGGCGTCCGCGGTCAGCGCGCCTAACGGTCGCGGTCGAGTGATCGGCGTTCGGGGTGCGGTGACACGGGCTTCCGGTCGCCTCGCGAACCGTTTGGACTCCGGCGAGCGATCAGCCCCGTCGCCTGGGCGGCGTTAAGAGTGCGCGCGCAACTGAAGCCGCTACGGCGCGCTACGTTCGCACTGAACGAGAGCAGGACCTTCGCCCGCGTGGGCGCGGCGTCTGATAGGGTGGGCGGCGAGGTATGGCATGCGGCCCGATGTTCGGACCGCCATGGTAGCGCGGGTGCGTCACGCGAGCGTCATGCGCAGGAGCCCAAGCTTCTGTGGCGCGCACGCAACAGGGCCAGCCGATTCGTCTTCCAGTACGCGGAGGCGAATCGGCCCGCGCTCACCACCTCAAGCCAAGTGTGTACGCGACGAGTCCGATCCGTTCGCCCGTGAACAACCGCGGTCCGAACGTGACGAGCGGCCTCGCCGACACCGTCGCGTCGATCGGACCCACGCTGACGAGGCGCAGGGTCGCATGCGCGTCCAGCCCTCCTGTGTATCCCTGGTTTCCAGCGTATTGAAATCGGTGATAGACGCCCGGCCCGGCGCTGATCTCGATTCGATCCAAAAAACGGAGCGAGATCGGAGCCGCGATTCCATAGATCGTCGGGAACTGCAGCGCGCAGTTTCGGGGCAGCGAGGTCAGGCACACCTCATCTGACGATGTGGCCCACGACGCCTCGAGCCCGACGGCGAGCGTCTCGTCCACGTCGAAGGTCGTCGAAACGAACCGATCGACGAGGAGGTGACCGGCGGCTGTCGTGGAGGATGCGAGGCCGAATCCGCCTTCGACGTGAACGCGTCGCGGCGTCGGCGACGGCGCCGCGTGGGACACGAGCGATCCATAGTAGTTGTAGAGCGCAAGAGCGGCTCGCCCGGCCTCGCTGTCCGTGCGATGGCTCGGCGCATTACAGGAGTACCGGTCTTCGCGAGCCCCTTGCAGCCGCTGGATGTACAGGTCCCCCGCGTCAGTGATGTAGCTGAGGCTTGCCTCGCAAGTAGACGCTATCTCCCACGCACCCGACTCAGCGAGGTGCCTCGCCGCCGCCGACCAATCGATCGTGTCGTGAACGACCCTCCCGCAGTGACGCGACCCGGACTTCCGATCCGTGCATTGTCCCTGGTAACGCGACGGACCCCATTCGCGGGCCTCGTGCCACACCATGACGACCTGTCCCACCGGCGGACGACCTGGTTGCTCGACGAGGCGGACGACAGCCACCGGCGATCCGGCGATCATCGAATACCAATCACTCACGCGCAGCTCGCGCGTGCCCGCCGGAAGCGTCACGCGAGTGAGAACCGGCCATTCGAGCGCATCGGTCGCATCATCGGTCGGCCGCGGAAACGAGAGCGCGGTGTCGCCGGCCGACGATCGAGGCATGTACTGCACGGATAGCAGCGGCGGAGCGGCGCGCAGGCACGCGCCAGCAAACAGAAGGAGCGTCAACCGCTTAGTCATGAGTGACGCGCGCCTTCTAGCCGCCCACCTGTCTACCCGTCCACCCGCCCACCGCTCACGGCCGCCGCGGCCCTTCCATGTTTCCGCCGCCTTGCTCGAGACGCATCTTCGCGACCGCGCCGTTCTCGCTGATGAACGTGACGCGGAGCGATGGATCGAATCCAGCTCCGAAGACCCAGTTGCCCGCGTAGATGAGCGGAAACTTCCCCTGCCCCGGCCCTTCGGCCTGCGTCATCACCTGTCCGTTCTCGACCGAGATGTGGATGACGAACTTCCCGCCGGCCGGCGGGGCGAGATCGTACGTCCCCGGCAGCTTGTCGCGAATCGAATCGGGGAGCGTCACCGCGACGACCGGTTTCGGCGCCGCGACGAGCGGGATGCCGAACACCGTGCGCGACACGTTGAGCGCGAGCGCATCGGGGCCGGCGTCGGCGTTGCTGAACACGACGACGTTCACGCTGTCGTCCGGATAGTAGAAGCTCGCCGTCGTGAATCCGTTGATGCCGCCGTTGTGCCCGACTTGCCGATGCGCGCCGAGCTTCCCCGCGCTGAGCCCGAACCCGTAGGTGAGCGGGCGACCGTTGTTGAGCGTGTCAGGCGTCGTCATCAGCGCGTACGATTTCGCGTTCACGACGCGTCCCCCCATGAGCGCGCGCTGCCACTTCACCAGGTCGCGCACCGTCGAGCAGAGCGCGCCCGGCACCGTGCGGGTGCGTCATGTCGAGGAATTCCGCCGGCTTCGCGCTTCCCGACCCCGCGGCGTATCCGTCGGCGAACGTTGGATCGCTCGGCCGCGACGGACAGTAGCTGGTTTGCGTAAGCCCGAGCGGCTTGAACAAGTCGTGCTCCAAGTAGTTCGCGTACGTCTCGCCCGTCACCTTCTCGACGATCATGCCGAGAAGAACGTAGCCGGTGTTGCTGTAACTCCACTTGTCGCCGGGCTTGAAGTCGAGCGAGTCGTGATCCACAAACGCGACGATCTGTCGCGGCGAAAGCTGCTGGCCCCAGGTCTGACGCCACGACGGCTCGGCGGTGTAGTTGTGGATCCCCGACGTGTGGTTGAGAAGCCGGCGGATCGTGATCGTCTGCCCGTGCGTCGGCACGTCGGGGAGGTACTTCGAGATCGGATCGTCGATCGACAGCTTGCCACGCTCGGCGAGACGCATGATCTCGGCGGAGGTGAACTGCTTGGTGATCGAGCCGATGCGATAGACGGTCGACGCGGTGGCGGGGCGATGGAGCTCGACGCTCGCGTCGCCGTAGCCCTTCATGACGAGCGTGTCGGAGCCGCGCAGGACGGCGACCGAGATCGCGGGCGTGTGGGTTCTGGTAAGGAAGTCGGCGGCCAGCGAGTCGACGCGCGTCGCCACGACATCCTTCGACGGCTGTTGGGCGTTGGCTAGTCCGCTCGCGAGCGTGAGCGAAATCACTGAGTACACGAGGCGTC
The DNA here is from genome assembly GCA_963846925.1 of uncultured Gemmatimonadaceae bacterium. Lineage (GTDB taxonomy): Bacteria > Gemmatimonadota > Gemmatimonadetes > Gemmatimonadales > Gemmatimonadaceae > JAQBQB01. Next base: position 18,383 of record CAWJXW010000013.1, read on the forward strand.
GAAGCATCACGCTGTCCTGGGTGGGGGGGAGACTGGAGAAGGTGAGCGATCGTGTCCGTTTTGTCGAGCGTGTCGCGTATCCGCTCCAGACGGCGCGCCGACAGCGCCGGAGTTCCGCCGCACGCACAGGAAAACAGCGAATGACCGTCGCAGTCACCGCTCGCCTTGGCGCTCGACATCTCCGATCGGCCGCCTCGTCCACCGCGCTCCTGCTGCTCGCCGCGCTAGCCGCGTGCGACCAGAGTCTCACGTCCGAATCGTCCCTGCGACGCGCGGACCCACAAGCTAGCCTTTCTCGCGCACCCGACGCACGGCGCCGCCGATTCGCTGCGCGCGCTCGCGGCGACGCACGGCATCGTCGCCCTTCCCTTGGCGACACACGTTCGCCCCGAGTTGGTCAAGCTCGGACAGGCGCTCGCGTTCGATCCGATCTTGAGCGGCAACCGGAACATGGCGTGCATGACGTGCCATCTGCCGGCGTTCGCCACGGGCGACGGAAAGAATCTGTCGATCGGCGAAGGCGGCATCGGCCTCGGTCCGAACCGCACGTTGGGGCGAGGCGTCTTCATTCCGCGGAACGCGCCGCCGCTGTTCAACCTTGCCGGGCTCAATCAGCTCTTCTGGGATGGCCGCGTCTCCGTCGATGCCGCTGGCACCTTCCACACGCCGGCGAACGATCAGGTCACACCGGCGATGACGCAGGTGTTCGAGTTCGGCGCGACATCGGCGATCGGGCTCTTTCCCGTCACGTCGCGCACCGAGATGCGCGGGCAGAACAACGTAGCGATCACCACGGGCGGGTTCACGCGCAACGAGCTCGCGGAAATTCCCGACAACGATTTCACCGGCATCTGGAGCGCGGAGATGGCTAGGCTCGGCGCCATTCCCGAGTACAAGCAGCTCTTCGAAGCGGCGTACCCCGGGACGTCGTTCTCGTCGATGACGTTCGCTCACGCGTCGAACGCGATGGCCGGCTTCTTCGTCGACCAGCTCACGTTCTCGAACACGCCGTGGGATCGGTTTCTCGCCGGCAATGACGACGCGCTAACACCGCAACAGTTCAGCGGCGCCAACACGTTCATGAGCCCGACGGCCAAGTGCGCGGGCTGTCACAACGGGCCGCTTTTCACCGATGCGAAGACACGAAATGTCGCGCTCGCGCAATTCGGCCCTGGCGAGGGCGATGGACCGAATGGCAACGACGACTTCGGCCGCATCCGCGTGACCGGCGTCGCCACGGACAAGTACTCGTTCAAGACCCCCGCGCTCCGCAACGTCGAGCTCTCCGGTCCGTACGGCCACGCCGGAGAATTCGCGACGCTGCGCGGGTTCGTCGATCACTACAGCGAGTCGGACGTCAAGCTGGCCAACTATGACGTGAACCAGATCGATCCCCTCCTCCGCGGGACGCTGCTCCAGACGACCGCCGACATTTTGGCGACTCGTTCGGGGGCGTTGAACAATCTCGTGCTCACGCCGCAGCAGATCGACGACCTCACGGCGTACCTGCTCGCGCTCACGGATCCGCACGCGAGAAATCTCAAGGCCCTGACGCCGGTGCACGTGCCGAGCGGGCTCACGCCGCCGGGGGCGCCGGTGCTCGGGGTGCCGCCCATCAAGCCGCTCGCTTCTCGAAGCTCGGTGCCGTAGGCGTCGTTCTCGTGAGGTAGGTGTGGTTCTCGCCACCATGCCGGCATCTCGAATCCGGGAGCGAGCCCTGCAACGAGCAAGAGCTTGAGCAGGAGCCATGAGCTTACTTCCTGTTTCATGCTCGCGTCCTGGCTCACGGCTCTTGCTCATGCTCAGGCTCGAGGCAGGGCTCGATTCCGCATCCGAGATCCATGTCCGCGCGGAATCAATCAGATGAAACGAACGGCACTCCGGCCGGCGATCATTGATCTGGCGCGTCGGACGGACCAGAATGTTGACTATGCCCACTCACCGACTCGTCCGATCGTTCGTCGCCGCTTCGCTCCTCGCCTCGCCGGCCGCGGCCCAAACACCAGCCGGCTGGAACGACTTCAAGAAGCTCTTTCAGTCGTACGTCGACAGCGACAAGGTCGTCGGCGCGAGCGTCGTCGCTCATCAAGAGCCGGCAAGGAGACGGGCCGCTTCGACACCGGTTTTGCGGACCGCGCCGCCAACGTGCGCGTCGACTCGCAGACGATCTACCACTGGGGCTCGATCACCAAGAGCGCTCACCGCGATCTCGATCATGCAGCTCCGCGATCGCGGCAAGCTGTCGCTCGACGACAAGATCGTGCGCTGGGTGCCCGAGCTGCGCGCGATGCACGATCCGTACGGCATGATGGACAGCATCACCATCCGGATGCTGCTGTCGCACACCGCCGGATTTCAGAATCCGACCTGGCCCTACGGCAACGACCAGCCGTGGGAGCCGTTCGAGCCGACGACGTGGAACCAGCTCGTCGCGATGATGCCGTACCAGGAGCTGCGTCTTCAAACCCGGCTCGCGCTACAGCTACTCGAATCCCGGGTTCATCTACCTCGCGCGCGTGATCGAGCAGATCACCGGCGACCCGTGGGACGCGTACGTCCAGAAGAACATCTTCGCGCCGCTCGAGCTGCGACCGCAGCTACTTCCGCGGCACGCCGTACTTTCTCGCCGAGCATCGGTCGCACAACTACTACGTGCGGCAGCGACTCGGCGACGCGCGCGGTGAGCAGCTGATCGACAACGGCGCCGACTTCGATCCGGGCATCACGTCGCCGAACGGCGCCTGGAACGCGCCGCTCGAGCGAGCTCGTGAAGTACGTCGCGTTCCTCACGAACGCGCTGCGTCCCCGGCATGACGCGCGAGCGCTACGACGTCGTCCTCTCGCGCTCGAGCCTCGAGGAGATGTGGAAGCCGGGGATGCCGATGTCGCAGGGCTACGAGTCCAAGCGCCGAACGAGTGGATGGGACTCTCGTTCTTCGTGCTCGACCGCAACGGCCAGCGCATCCTCGGTCACACGGGGAGCCAGGCGGGCTTTCGATCGTTCTACTATTTCGATCCGCGGACGCAGGTGGGAATCGTCGCCGCGTTCAACACGACGAACTACGCCGCGCCCGCCACCACGACTCAACGGCAAATGAACGAGGCGGCCCTCGCGCTACTCAAGCCGTGACCGTGCATTTTTGAGCGCGCTCGGCGCGCGACGCCCGCGCCGTTCCCGGCTCGACGGCCTGACTCTTTCGTTAAGCCGGGTCGATGACCGACGTGCCGGCTTCAACACCGCCGCCTGAAGACGGTCCGCCGCGACCGCGTTCATCCGTGCGACTGCAGTCCGTGGTCGCTCGCTATGCCGTGAGCGTCGTCGCGGTGGCGCTGGCGCTCGGACTGAGGATGGTCGGCGGCGCCCTGGACCGGCACCGGTGCGCCGTTCGTCCTCTTCTTCGGCGCAATGCTGGTGACCAGCCTGCTCGCGGGCTTTGGTCCAGCGCTCCTGACCCTCGCGCTCAGCGTGCCGCTCGCCGGCTACCTGTTCGTCGTGGGCGCGGGGTATCCGGTATCGCAGGCGGTGCTTCAATCGATGCTGTTCGGCGTCGACGGGCTCGTCATCCTCTACATGACCTGGCTCATCGAGAGGGAACGCCGCGGCCTGGAGGAAACGAACCGCGACTTGCGCCATGTCTCCCAGGACCGCGCGCAGGCGTTGGCGCGCGTACGCGAGACGATCGAGCTCGCGCCCGACGCGTATTTTCTCGCCAACCTCGATGCACGGTTCATCGACGTGAATCAGGCCGCCTGCCGGCTCCTCGGCTACGAGCGCGACGAGCTGGTCGGGATGACGATCTTCGACGTCATTCCGCCCGAGGATGCCGCTCGGCTCGAGGGCGGTCAAGGCCGAGCTCCTCGAGCCGACCAAGGTCGAGCAAGGCCGACTGGACGCTGAAACGAAAGGACGGAACGCTGGTGCCCGTGGAAGTCAGCGCGAACATCATCCCGGACGGCCGCTGGCAGGCATTCATTCGCGACATCAGCGAGCGCAGGCGTATCGAGGACGAGCGCCAGGTATTCGTGTCGCTCCTCGACAACTCCTCGGATTTCATCGGCATCGCCGATCCGGCCGGCAAGCCGATCTACCTCAACGCCGCGGGCCGCCGCATGATCGGACTGGCGCCTGACTTTCCGATCGACCGGGTCGCGATCGAGGATTGTTACCCGCCGGAGCTTCTCTCGTTCGTCAAAGACGTCATTCTCGCGACGATGCGCGAACGCGGGCAATGGAAGGGTGAGACGTTCTTTCAAAACGTGTCGACGCACGCGAAGATTCCCGTCTCAGACACGCACTTCATGATCCGTGACGCGAGCGGCGAGCGGATCATCGGGATGGGCACCGTGACGCGCGACATCTCGGATGCGCGGCGCGTCGCCGAGGAACGCGAGCAGTTGCTGGCCCGGGAGCAGCTCGCTCGCCGCGATGCCGAGCGCGCCGTCGTCGCGCGCGACAGCATACTCGGCATCGTCGCGCACGACCTGCGCAACCCGCTCAGCACGATCATCATGCAGGCCGAGCTTCTGGAACGCGACAAACCGGAGCTCGAGCGCCGTGACCAGACGCCGCGCCTCACCCTGACGCGCTCCGCCGAGCGTATGAACTCACTGATTCAAGATCTTCTCGACGTCGCGGTCATGGAGAACGGGAAATTGTCCGTCCAACGGGAGCGCCTGTCGGCGGGCGACCTCGCGCGCGAGGCGGTGGAGTCGCAGGCGATGCTGGCGTCGTCATCGGGGCTGGAGCTTCGGCTCGAGGTCCACCCCGGCGTTCACGACGTGGTGGGCGATCGTAAACGCCTGCTGCAGGTGTTCGACAATCTGATCGGCAATGCGCTCAAGTTCACGCCGAAAGGCGGCTGCATCACGGTTGAAGCGGCGGCGAGGATCGGTGAGGTCGTATTTTCCGTCGCCGATACTGGTCCGGGCATAGCGCGTGAGAGCCTCCCGCACATCTTCGAGCCCTTCTGGCAGGCGGCGACGCGCGCCGCTCGCCTCGGCGCCGGGCTCGGACTTCCCATCACTCGCGGAATCGTCGACGCGCACGGTGGACGCATCTGGGTAGAGAGTGAGCTTGGGCGCGGAAGCACGTTCTTCTTCGCGATTCCCGCGGTGCCCGCGGAGACCGGTGACTCGAGCGCGGCTTCCGAGATCTCGACCACGCGAGTTCGAAGCGCCTGATCTTGGATCTCGACTCGGCCACCCGAGCCCGGTCTCGAGCATGAGCTAAAGCGGGAGCTGTGAGCTTCTTCCAGGAGACGACGGTTCGGGCGGATCCGTCGGGCGCCATTTTGATTGCCGGAGATTGCGATGCCCTTTCGGATTCGCCCTATTTTGTGTGTCGACGCCGACATCCGTGTAGACATTCGGCGGAGGTGTCGTATGAGCTCTCTCTCAACGAAACACGTTCGGCGATTCGCGCGCACGCTCGGCGCGCTCGCTCTCCTCACCGGGATCGCGCGCTCGACGGCTATCGCGCAAGCACAGGCGGGAACGGCCACGACGCGGACCGTCACGTCGCCCGACGGCATTCGCATCGCGTACGAGACGCACGGCGACGGCCCGCTCACGGTGATCTTCGTCCATGGCTGGTCCTGCGACCGGAGCTACTGGAAGGCGCAGCTCGGGCCGATCTCCCGCCAGTACAGGGTCGTCGCCGTCGATCTCGCCGGGCACGGCGAATCCGGACTCGGCCGTAAGGATTGGACGATGGCGGCGTTCGGCGGCGACGTCGCGGCTGTCGTCAAGCAACTCGATCTGCGCCGCGTGGTTCTCGTGGGCCACTCGATGGGCGGCGACGTGATCGCCGAAGCGGCGCGGCAGCTCCCGGGTCGCGTGGTCGGTCTCGTCTGGGTCGATACGTATCGAGACCTCGGGTCCCCCCGTACTCCCGAGCAGGTGCGGGCCCGCGTCGGGAGGTTCAGGACGAACTTCGCCGACTCAACGCGTGCGTTCGTGCGCGGCATGTTCCTCCCTACATCAGATCACGCGCTCGTCGAGTGGGTCGCGAACGACATGGCCTCGGCGCCGCCCGACGTGGCGCTGAGCGTGATGGAGCACTCGTTCGCCTACGGCGGTGAGATGCCGAGAACTCTCGAGGCGCTCAAGTTGCCGGTGATCGCCATCAATCCGGACAACGGCCCGACGGACACGGTGTCGATGCACCGGTACGGCGTCGACGTGGTGATCATGCCGGGCGTCGGGCATTTCGCGATGATGGAAGACCCGCCGCGGTTCAACGCGCTCCTCGAATCCGCGATCGCGAAGCTGGCGCGCTGAACGGTAGCGCGTTGCGCACCTCCCACGCCCGATAGCGCGGGTCATTTCGCAGGAAGTCGAAGATCGGATCCACGCGGACGTGATAAACCGCGCCGTCGCGGCGTGCCGCAACCGAGTCGAGCCAACGCATGGTGGCTTCCGTATCGGCGAGCGCCGCGTACGCGTGGGCGTATCGTAACGGCGGTGGGGGCTCGCCCGCCCGGCGCGATCGCTCGAAGCGCTCGATCCTTCGTCGCGCGTCGGCGGCAAGCAAACGGGCCGCGGCCGAATCAGTCGAGACGGATGGCAATGCGGCCGCTCCCGCGGAATCTCCGGCGGCTTCTCGGGCGTGGCGATACCACTCGAGAGCGTTGCGCGGATGACCAGCCACAAGATGCAGCTCGGCGAACTCTTCGTAGCCTCGCTTCCATCTCGGATCGTCCCTGAGCATTCGTTCGTAAATGATCCTGCTGTCGTCGTAGCGCCGCGCGAAGTAGAGGTGCTTCGCGTAACGCGCTCGAAAAACTTGCTCAGCGGATCGAGTTGGCTCGCGAGTCGGGCTTCGGCGACGGCGCTATCTACGTCGCCGCGGAACAGGAACCATACCGAGAGGAGCGCGGGACCGTCGGGAGCGAGCGAATCGAGCATTCGGCCGCGGTCGATTCGCTCGCGCGCGCGCTCGAAGTCGATCCGCCCCCCCGATTGCAGATCTTCGCCGGCGAGCGCGAGCCAGGCGCTCGCCGCGGTGCTGTCGAGCGCCAGCGCCCGCCGCGCGAGTGCCTCGACCTTCGGCCACGCCTCCTCGGCATCGGCACTGTCGATGGTCGCCGCGAGCGCGTACGCGTGAGCCAGGCCGTACAGTCCCGGGACGTACCACGGCTCGCGGTCCACCAGCGATGCGAAAGTGTCCTTTGATGCCAAAAAATTGAACTTGTATCGAAGCGTGAGGCCTCGAAAGGTACGAGTGATAAGCCGCCGTGTCCCCGCGGTCGCGCGCCGGCAACCGTAACACGGCACGCTCCGCTTCCGTTTCCGGCGAAGGCTGGGCCCGCGACGCGCCGCCGCGGTACGTCGCGCTCGCGAGCCCGACGACCGCGAGCGCTCCTCCCGCGAGAGCAAGCCGTGCGATCATCCTGGATCGTCTCCGGCTGAATTCCCGGCGTCAGCGAATCGCTGGGCACCGGAACCGGAATCGCGGGGGGGGCCTCCGTCGAAACGATGACCGCGGTGTTCCCACCCTTGCCGACGGCCGCCGAGCGCAAATCAGCGGCGAGCGCTTTGGTCTCAGAGGAGGGCTCGGCATCCAGCTCGCGCGCGAGATGATCGGCGAGTTCCTGATAAGCGCGCAGCCGCCAGCGCCATCACCGGTTGCCACGAATAGGCGCATGAGGGACCGCACGCGGCTCGTCGCCGGGATCCAGCCGAACGGCTCGTGGATGCGTCTACTTCGGCCCGACCCGCGCCTTCCATCTCACGCGCGCGCGTCCACGCCGCCGCTCTCACCGCTCTCCGCATCTGCGCGCGCTGCTGTCGAGCCAGTGCTCGAACTCGGGAGCGCCGGAGACGTGGAAGCCTGGCGCGAACTCGCCGGACCAGAGGCTCAGAGCTCCTCCAAACGGCCCGCCGCGAGATGCGAGCGCAGCTCGAGCGCATCGCACCGAATCTCTCGGTGTCGAGCCCGACGTACGACTCTCCGCGCGTGACGATCGCCCCGTCGCCCAGCGACTGGCGCAGGGCATGGAGGGCATTCCGAAGGGAGTGTCGCGATGAGCTGTCGTCGGCCTCCGGCCAGAAAAGAGCCAGCAGCCGGTCGCGCGCTTGAAGCCCAGACGGCTCGGCGAGCGCGAGATAGAGCAGCAGGGCGAGCCGCTTGGGCTGCGTGGGCATCGCGCGCCCCTCCGTAGCCCTGTCGCACGGACCTCGAGGGCGCCGAGCACTCTCAGATCGATCATCGAGGAGCCTGAGGACGCGAAGGGGACGGATGGAGGACGCGTCGAATTTACCGTCCCGGCTGCCGTTCCACACTCCCCAATCACTATCTCCTCAGAGAGGAAGCATATGTCGGTGAATTCGACTCTCACATCGGCCGCCGGCCCTCAGCCTGGCGACTGCCGTACTGGCTGTTTCATGCGCCTCGGACACTCCAACGGCGACCCCGAGCTGGGCGCGCTTGAACCGCGACCGTCGCCAGTCGCACGTCGCGGTGTGCCATATGCCGGGTCAATCGCCGGCGATCCTCCAAGTCGCTGCTCCGGCGCTCAGTGCCCACCTCGGGCACGGCGACTACGTCACGACGCTTCTCGTGAGTCACGAGAACGCTCCAACCGGAGACGGCATTCACTTCGCCGGATCAGCGACGCGCTGAGCGCCGCGAGCGCGGGTCGCCTCGCCCGAGGAGAGCTGGTGACAGCGGCGTGCCGAATCACGATCGCCGCATCGGCCGACACGTATACGGGCACCGCCGGAACGCCGAGCGGCGACGTCGAGCAGTTCCCGATGATCGTCGACGTGCCCGACATCAGGCTGCACGGCGCGCTGAACATGTCGTTGAACGATGCGGGACGCGCCTTGGGCAACGGAGTGGACGGGGCCGAAACGATTCTGACTTGCTGAACCGCTGCCCGTGACTGACGCGGGAGTCTCGACCATCATCGTGGCGAACGGACATCCCGGCGGACACCGGCATGATCTCAGCATGAAGGCTTCGTCCTTCAGTCTGGCCACATCAGCGGTCGATGCCGGAGGACAGGGAGAGCTGGCTTCCGGATCGCGGACCACGATTCGCGGCAATCGCTTCGAGGGCGGGTTCATCGAATCGGCGGACCCGAGCCAGCGAAGCCGCCGTGCGTGCAGAATCATCTCGCCGGTACGGCCGGCACCTGCGACATCTGCCTCGCCGCGCCGGCAACTACCACGCGTCGGACAACGTGTTGTTCGACGGAGGAATTGCCGGAATCACGATGGACGGCGTTGTCAGTCTGCCAACACCGCAGCGCGGAGTTGAGCCGTACCCGTTACCGGCGACAGCCGAGATGTGGGCCGACATCCGCAACAATGAAGTGCGCAATCATCAGCGCGTTCCGGTAGGCGTCGGCATCCGCGTGGATGCGGAGGGCGTCAACGGGTCGAGCGTTCACAACACGCTGCACGCGGTCATTCAGGACAATCTGCTGGTGAACGATCGGTTCGGCATGATCATCCACGGGGCATTCCCGCTCGCCGGCAGCGCGAGCGATCTGGACGTCACGCTCGGCGGAAACGACATAGAGCAGAGCTGCGAGAAGAAGCTACTGAGCTCTGTTCTCGCGGCACCAGACCACGTTGGGAGTATCTTTAGGCGGTTTCCATATCTCTCGAACTCGACGTTCAAGCTGACGCTCAACGGCGATGTGAACTGGAATGATGTGTGGTTTGGGAACTTAGCTGGTTTTGGTAACATGTTGATTGTTGATGGGTAGGTTATTGTGAATGGTGTTTGGTAGTTTTATAATGTTAAGAGTGGATGTTTGGGTATTTGATTTATAGCGGCCGACGCCATCGTTGTCGCCGGCATCGTCACGCTCTTGACGAGAAGCCAGCCGAGTATCGACAGCTCGCCCGCCGTGTAGAACGGCATCGCGATCATGTCGACGAGGTGGTACTCGCCCGGGAAGACGAGACCGGTGATGCACAGCGCGATCCAGGCGAGACCGTCGAGGATGAGCAGGACGCCGATCGTCTTCGGAACCCAGCCCGACTTCCACACGAGCACACCGAACGGCAGGAGCCAGAGACCCCACAGCGCCATGCCGATGTGGAACGCGTCGTTGCGCAGTTGGAGGAATCCGAGCGTGAGCGCGTCGAGCTGCGGCTTGGTGAAGGCGGCGAATGAGCTGGCGTGATTCAGCAAGACAAGCGGCGCCAGCTCGTTGACCTGGTTGACGAGTCCGAGCGTGACCATGACGAGCACCAACCCGACGAGCAGCCTCGCCTGCTTGCGATCGACGTCCTTGAACATCTCGTACAGGCTGAACGCGAGGTACACGAACGCGAGATATCCGACGACGCCGCTCAGGATGGTGAGACGGTAGGAGAGGCTGGCGTCGGCGATGTTGCGGGCGGTGGCGGCGGCGTCACCGCGAACGACGAAGCTCGGGAGATGCTTCAGGTTGAACGCGCCGGGCAGGCCCATGAACAGGTAGAGCGCGGCGGTGGACCGGATTCGCGATCGTGTCGGCGTCATGTCGCCCCTGGGCGTACCCCTCGGACGTACGCGGCGTCCAACTTCGGGTTTCAAGGCCGGCCGGACGATCGGACAAGCGATCCGGCCGCTCGGTCATCCCGATCGGTCCCGGGCTCCTCTAGCCTTAGCAATCGGTGCGGCCCATGTTGGTCGGTGCCGCGCACACCTCGACAAGGAGTCACGATGGCACTGTTCATGGATATCCACAACCACATTCCGGGGCTGACCAAGGACGCGGTCGCCGGGGCCCATCAGAAGGACCTCGAGACGCAGGAAAAGCACGGCGTGAAGTACCTGCAGTACTGGTACAACGACACGACGGGTCAGGTGTTCTGCCTCGTCGAGGCGCCGGACAAGGAGGCAGCGATCGCGGTGCATCGCGACGGGCACGGCCTCGTCGCCGACGAGATCTTCGAGGTCACCGAAGGTCACTAGCGCAAACGCTGGGCGTCGCTAGTCCGACCTCAGCGCCTCGATCGGGTTCACGCGCTTCGCTCGGAGCGCCGGCACCGCGCTCGCCAGGACCGACACGGCGAGCAGCGTGGCGGCGCCGCCGAGCAGCACGCCCGTATCCCTCGGCGACGTGTCGAAGAGCAGTGGCGCGATGAAGCGCCCGGCCCAGAGCACGATGACCAGACCGATCGCGACACCGAGGGCCGCCATGCTCACGCTGTTCCGTAGCACCAAGAGCACGATGGATCTGGCCTGCGCGCCGAGGGCCATGCGCACGCCGATCTCCCGCGTGCGCTGCGCGACGAGATAGCTCATGACGCTGTAGAGGCCGACCGCGGCGACGACGAGGGCGAGCACGCCCATCAGCGTGAAGACCGCGGCGCCGAGCCGCCACGGACGGACCTGCGGATCGATGGCGTCCTGCATCGACCCGATCCCCACGAAAGAAATCGTCGGGTCGATGGAGAGGAGCAGTGCGCGTACCGCATGGTTCGCGTCCGCGTCGCGGCCGGGCACCGGACGCACGAGCAACGCCGTGCCGCCCATGCCGCGTTCCTGTCCGAAAGGGATGTAGTAGTTGAGGGCGGGAAGCTCCCTGAGCCCCCACGCGTGCGCGTCGGCCACGACACCGACGATGCGCGAACACGTCGTGAGGCTGTCCTTGCTCGTACTCCAGTAGAGGCACTCACCCACCACGTGATCGCGATGCCAGAATGTTCGCGCCATCGCTCGGCTCACGATCGCCACCGGCTCGCTTCCCGCGCGGTCGTTCGCGGTAAAGACGCGTCCCTCGAGCAAGCTTGTGCCGAGCGTCTTGAAGTAGTCCGGCGCGACGGCGCTGATGGACGGCCCCGGCGCTTTGAACTCGGGAATCGAATCCCATCCCGGAATGCGCAGGAATTGACCGAACGAGCTCTGGAACGGGAGCCCGACCGACAGGCTCGCGTGCTCGACGCCGGACAGTCGGCTGGCGCGGCGCATCGCCTCGAGGTATACCGACCGCCGCCGCTCCACTTCGCCGGCGGCGCTCGCGTCTCCGATTCGGGCCGCGGTCGGGTATCGCACCTGGACCACGAGCACACGATCCGGCTGGAAGCCGAGGTCGATCGCGCGGACGTGCATCAGCGAGCGGACGAACAGGCCGGCGCCCGTCAAGAGAACCAGCGACAGCGCCGCCTGCGACACCGTGAGCACGCCGCGCAAGCGCGACGTCTGGCCGCCGCCGTCGCGGGCTCCGGCCTTGAGCGACGCCGTGAGATCCGGGCGGCTCGCGCGGAGGGCCGGGGCGAGACCCGGTCACCAGCCCGACGGCCACGGCGAGCGCCACAGACACGCCGAGCACGCGCGAGGTCAACGGGCGCGGACGGCCATTCGACTCCTGGAATGAGCACCTTGCGAAGCAACAGCGACGTCGCCCACGCCACGGCCAGCCCCGCGCCGGCGCCGAGCCCCGCGAGGAGCAGGCTCTCGGTGAGCAACAGGCGCGTGAGGCGGCCGCGTCCCGCGCCGAGCGCGATGCGCACTGCGATCTCGCGGCGTCGCCGCACGGCGCGGGCCAGAAGAAGATTCGCGACGTTCGAGCAGGCGATGAGGAGGACGACGACGGTCACGCCGATGAGCCAGCGCACGATCGTCACCTCGGTCGCCTCGTGGCCGTTGTTGTCGAACGAGAGCGGCGCCAACCAGAGTGTGGCCGCCTTGAACGTCGGATCGTTCCCGGCGTACGCCGCCCGATAGGCAGCCGTGGCGTCGGCGGACGCCTGCTGCGGGCTCACGCCCGGCTTGAGGCGGGCGACGATTCGCAGCCACTGGGAATTCCACGACGCCGTCCAGCGGGTCGTGACGTTACTGGACCGCAACGACATCGGAATCCACACATCCACCGGCGCGAGCTGCGGACCGGTGAGGCCGCGCGGCGCGACGCCGATGATGGTGTAGTCCTCGTCGCCGAGCTTGACCTTGCTGCCGATGACGGCGCTGTCGCGGCCGAACGCCCGCGTCCAGAGCGCGTCGCCGATCACGACGACGTGTTGCGGCGCGTCGGGCGAGTCCTCGGCGGCGCCGAAGAACCGGCCGAGCTCGGGCCGAACACCGAGCAGCGGGAAGAGATCGTACGTCGCCGCGCCGAAGGGAATGACCACCGCGTCGGCGCCGGCGCCGAACGGTGGTCGAGTTGACCGAGTACGCCGCCACGTTCGCGAACGAGTGCGTCGCGTGCTTGAAGTTGTCGTACGACACCCAGCCGAACGACGCGCCCGTTACGTCGCCGTTGGGGCCGGCGTGTCGCGTTCTATAGAAGCGCATCACGCGCGACGGGTCGGCGATGTAGCTCGGTCCGCGAATCAGCAGGCGGTCCGCGGCGCTGAACATCGCGGCGTTGGCGCCGATCCCGAGCGCCAGCGTGACGACGATGAAAGACGCCATGACTTTGTCTCGTCGTAGGCCGCGCACGGCAAAGCGGACGTCGTCGCGGAGATCGTCGAACAGATCGCGAAGTCGCATACGTTCCTCCCGCCGTTCGGCGGATCGTTCGAGGTCATGAAGCGCTTGCTCGATGCTGCCGCCCAGTCGGTGGACGGCTTCGATGCGGGCCTCGGCTGGGCTCATGCCGAGGGCGATGAACTGTTCGGTGCGCGACTCGAGAACGGATTCGAGCTCCGCCCTCGCGTCGGCGCGTCCGAGGCGGCGCAAATGCAGCGCGAGGCGAAAGAGGCGGCGTACGCCCTGGCGAATCGGTGCGGCGATCATCGAGTTGCGGGCTAGCGGCCGGCGCTCTTCGCGGCGAGCACGGTCGCGATGGCGTCCACGTGGTCCGACAGCGCGCGTCCCTCCGTTCCCAAATGCGCGCGACCGGCCGCTGTGAGTCGGTAGTAGCGCGCTCGGCGGTCGTTCTTGGTCGTGCCCCACTGCGCGGTGACGAGCCCGCGCTCTTCCATGCGATGGACGGACTGGACGAACGCGGCGTCGGCGACGGCGAGGTGCCCCCCGAACGCGCCTCGAGCCATGAGATGATCTCGAAGGCGTGCATCGGCCCCCACGAGAGGGTTTTTAGGACCAGGATGTCGAGGGTGCCTTTGAGCAGAGCCATTCGGGGCGTTCCGGGATCAGTGTCTACCCTTAGACGCTAACCCCGCGGAAACCGTTGGGTCGGAATGAGGCGACCGTTCCGGGCGCAGGCGGCTGGACAGCCGTCAACCCCGCCTGACGGCGCGACGGCTTGTCAGCGTGACGGCCGTCGAGCTGTCAGGCTGTCCGGCCGTCGAGCTGTCGGGCTGTCCGCCCGTCGAGCGCCTTCTTACGCCGGAGCGGGACTTCCGGCCCATATTGTATTGAAGCCCACTCCAGCTCCAGCGCGTCACCGGGAGAGCAATGGCAGCCTGGCAGGTCGATTTCTACATCATCCCCCGGCGCGCGCTGCTGCTACGTGGTGCGCTGGACACGTCGGACTTGGATGCGACGCCCTGGTGGGCGACCCACGCTCTCCCGCCCGACTATGAGCGGCGACTTAGCGCTGTCGCGTCGGCCGAGCCGTCGTCGAATGCTGAAGTTCAGACGTGGGGACCCGAGGGCGGCAATCGCATCGACGTGTTGTCCGAGGACGGTCGCGTGAGCGCGATCATGGCGCGCGTCGATGTACGCCGACTCGATTCCAAGTTTGGGGCCGCGTTGCTCCAGTTTGTTCGAACGGCCGACGCGGTGCTCGTCCGGAGTGACGGTCTCGTTGTCGAACCGACAATCGCCGCCTACGCCGGCGCGCTTCGGAATTCGGCCGCATGGAAGTTTGCCAATGATCCAGCGGCGCAGCTGAGAAAATACTCCGACACGGACGACGACGACCTATAGTGCGATTCGCCGACGTTTTCACGACCGCGCTCACCCAGATTCGAGCGAACAAGCTTCGCTCGTTCTTCACGCTGCTCGGCATCATCGTGAGCGTGGCCTTTCTGGTGGCGGTCGTCGCCGTCATCCAGGGGATGAACGCCTACGTCAAGGAGAACATCGCCGATGCGCTGATCGGCTCGAACACGTTCCAGGTGCGCCGATTGCCGATCAACCTCGGCCTGATCGAGGACGCCGATTGGCTGCGCATGCAGCGGCGTCCCAAGATCACGACGCAGGATGCCGACGTCGTCCGCGCGGCGCTGCCCGAAGCCAGCGCGATCTCGGTCACGTCGGGCTTTCCCACGCCCCGCAGCGACGTCCTCTGGCGCGAGAAGACGCTCGGCGACGTCCTCGTGTTCGGCGTGACACCGGACTACCAACGCGTGCAAGACTATCGATTCGCGTTCGGCGACCCGCTGAGTGAGGTCGACGTCCGCGAGCGCAGGCTGGTGGCCGTCGTCGGCGCCGACATCACCGACAAATTGTTCGACGGACGAAATCCGGTCGGCGAGGCGATTCACGTGCACGGCATTCCGGTGACGATCGTCGGTGCGATCGCCGCGAAGGGTCGCGTGCTCGGCCAGTCGTTTGATGGAATGGTTCTGTTGCCCATAACAACCTTCGAATCCGTCTACGGCCGCCGGCAGACGACGACCATCTCCGTGAAGGTCGATCAGGCAGCGGAGGTGTCGGGCGCGATGGCGCGCGCCGAGGAGGCGATGCGCGTCGCCCATCACCTGCGACCGGGCGACGCCGACAACTTCTCCGTGGAGACGGCCGACGCGCTCGTGGATTTTTGGAAACAGCTGACGAACGTGTTGTTCACCGTCGTGCCGGCGGTCGTCGCGATCGGGATCGTGGTCGGCGGGATCGTGATCATGAACATCATGTTGATGTCGGTGCGCGAGCGCACGCACGAGATCGGACTGCGCAAATCGGTGGGCGCGCGTCGCGCCGACATCCTTCGACAATTCCTCGCCGAGTCGGTGATGCTCGCCGTGCTCGGCGGCGCGCTGGGTGCCGGGAGCGGGTGGGGATTCGCGGCGTTGATCGCGGCCGCGTCGCCGCTGCCGGCGCGGGTGACGGCGTGGTCGATCGCCGTCGCGCTCGCGCTGGGGGCCGGAGTGGGCGTCGTGTTCGGCGTGTACCCGGCGTCGCGCGCCGCGCGACTGGATCCCGTCGCCGCGATGCGGGCGGAATGACATGACGCGGCCGCGTACCGTGTTGCGGGTTGCCGACCAGCTCGGCGAGAACCTTTCATCGGCGCTTGGGTCGATCGCCGTCGCGAAGGGACGTTCGGGCCTCACCGTGCTCGGCGTCGTGATCGGTGTGGCGACGGTGATGGCGATGGCGACGATCGTGTCGGGCATTCGCGACCAGATCGTCGACACGATCGAGATCGCGGGACCGACGACGTTCTACGTGCTCAAGGTGTGGTCGCAGACGCCGGTGAACCCGCAGGATCCCCCGGCGTGGATACGCGTTCGTCCCGACCTGACGACCGACGACGCCGACCGCGTCGCGAAGCTCCCGGAGATCAAGTACGCGTCGATCTGGGGGCAGATTCAGAATCGGATGGAGTACGCCGGTACGCGAACCAACGTCGGCGTCGTGATGGGCGCCGACGAGGGCTATCCCGAGATCTATGGCGGCGAGCTGACCGATGGACGGTGGTTCACGCGCAACGAGCAGTTGAGCGGTGCGCCGGCGATCGTCCTCTCGACCAATGTGGCGCTGAAACTATTCGGCGCCATTCAGCCGATCGACAAATGGATCCGCGTCGGCGGCCGGCCGATGCGCGTCATTGGCATCTATCAGGAAGCGGCGAACATCTTCCAGCCGCCCGGGCAGGAGGTCCACGGCATCATGCCCTACCGGACGATGGATCGCTCGTACACGCTCGACAAGACGAACGCGGTGTTCATTCCGGTCAAGCCGCGCCCGGGCGTGACGGTCAGCGCGGCCGAGGAGGCGGTGACCATCGCGTTGCGCGAGGCGCGGCGGTTGCGGCCGGGCGCTCACGACAACTTCGACCTGATCACGCAGGATCAAATTCTCGACACCTTCAACAAGATCACCGGCGTGTTCTTCCTCGTGATGCTGGTGCTGTCGGGCGTCGGGCTGCTCGTGGGGGGCATCGGCGTCATGGCAGTCATGATGATCAGCGTGACCGACCGCACGCGAGAGATCGGCATTCGGAAAGCCGTCGGGGCGACGCGCGGCGACATCCTGCAACAGTTCTTGATCGAGGCGGCGGCGCTGACCGGTGCGGGTGGCGTCATCGGCGTCGCGGCCGGCCTGGCGCTCGGGAAGGTGGCGAGCTCGTTTCTCAACGTGCACGGCACGACGCCGATCGACCTGACGTTGATCGCGGTGGCGGTGTCGGTGGGGATCGGGCTAGTGTTTGGCGTGCTCCCGGCACGACGGGCGGCGCTGTTGGATCCGATCGAATCGTTGCGCTACGAGTGATAGGAGGAGAGATGTGGTTCAAGCACCGGGCTTGGATACCTGTAGCGTGGATCCTCAGTCTCGCGAATCTGGCCGCCGTCTGGTTTGCCGCTGCGCCGGGCGAGACTTGGCATGCGACGGGCCATGCGGTACTGGCCGTCCTGTTTGGTCTCGGGGCACAACGCCTTGGACTGCGGAGGCAACTCACCAGTGGCGCAGACGTCGTGACGCGGCAAGAACTGGAGGCCCGGCTTCCTCAGTTCGAACCGCAGCAGGTGGCGCAGGCGTTGGAGGCGATGGCCGTCGAGGTGGAGCGAATTGGCGAGGGCCAGCGCTATCTCACGAAGCTCATGACCGAGCGCGATGCGCGTTCGCCGGATGCAGTCCGCTCCCAGGCCAAACCACCCGGCTAGACCAAGGCTCCGCGGAACTTCGCAAGTTCGCGGCGCGATTTCTCAGCGGGAGGAGGCAATGATGCGGGGCCCGCGAAAGCAATGGATTCGTCCGATGTTCCTCGTCGGCATCGTCTACGCGGTGGTCGGCGTCGTGACGGCGTACCTCGCTGGGGCGGCGTCATCACGCCAGATGGGTAACGTGTGGCGCTGGTCAGCATGGCTGCTCAGTCTCGTCGCATTCAGCGGCCACATCGCGTACGAGCAGTTCCGACTCCGCTCCGGGGTCAGGGCAACGGCAACACATGTTGCAGCCGCTGTCGCGTTGGGTGCATTCCTGCTCGCGGCGGCGGGCCCGGTGCGCAGCCATTGGGGCGCGGCCGATTTCTGGCGGGTCTCTGTGCTGTCACTTCCGCTGTGGCCCATTCTCACAGGCGCGCCCGCATTCCTGGCCGCGCTCGTGGCTGGAGCGGTTCTGAGCCGGCTCCGCAAGCCGGCATGACACCGGCCGAGCTACTCACGTTCTCACCCAAACGTGGCGAAGCGGCTGCCGCTGCTGTACGCCCGAAGGCCGCGCTCGAACACCCACACCGCCACGACGACGTACGCGACGACGCCTCCCGCGACGGCCATCGCGGTCCCTGCAGTCGGCACCCGAATCAACTCGGCCGGCAGGTATCCCACGAAGCCGGCGGGAATCACGGTGTAGAGAATCCAGCGCATCGGTCCGGTGAAGAGCGTGTCCGGGTACAACGAAAACATGAGCGTCACTTCGTACAGCTGGCGGCTCGCGGACTCCGTGCGCCCGAGCCAGAACGCGGCGCTGTGCATCAACACGGCAGTCGACACGAGGACGACCGCCCCCGCAATGCCCGCTGCGAGCACGACGGGAATGCCCACCACCGTCACGCGGCCGGAAAGCGCGATCATGACCAATCCGCTCACGACATCACCCAACCCCGAAGGCTGCGATCGCAGCCCCGCGGCGTAGAGCAACGTCGGCTTTGGCTGCGCGATCAGCGCGTCGAGCTCGCCGTCGTGGATCATGCGCGCCAGATACTGCGCGCCTCCCGCGACGAAGACGGCAACGCCGTTCGCCAGCGCGACGAGTCCGTACAACAGCGCCACGTCTCCCAGCGCGTAGCCGCGAATCCGCGGCACGCGTGACAAGAGCACGATCCAGAACGAAAAAAAGATCGCGTTGTTCACGGCCATCAGGATCACGCGCATGAAGAAGGCCCCGCGCTCCGCCATCGCCGATCGCACACTCGTGCCGACAAGCGCTCTCGCAAATCGCACCGTCGGTTTCATGGTCGCCATCGCTCATCCTCCATTCACGTGGAGCCGCCGCACCGCACGGCTGAACGCCGCGCGCGCGATGACCCAGCCCACCAGCGCCCAAAATGCCAGCGTCACCACCAGCACGCCGACCGGCATCAGCGGTTCGAGCGTCGCGAGCGACGCCGGTCCGGCGAGCAGCGCGGGAAACGGCGTGAGTCGCGCGACGCGAACGAATAGATCGGGATAGAACTGCAGCGGAAGCAGCAGTCCACCGAGCACGAACAGCAGCTTTTGCCAGATCCAATACGCGGGCGCAATGTCGCCGAGCCAGAACGCGGCGACGCCGATGGCGACGTGAAACAACGTCACGACCATCGCCGCGAGCAAGCCGATCGCGATCGCGACTGCGAGCCCCGCGGGCCGCGAAGGCGGACCGGCGACGCTCCACGCCGCCGCGAACGCGACGACAAGCAAGAGAGGCGCGCGGACGGCCAGTGCGCCGAACCCGTGCGACAGCCGCGCGCCGAGCCACGACGCCGGACGCGTCATCTGATACGCCACGTCGCCGCGGCGGATGTCGTCCTCGATCTCGAATTGCACCAGCGGGGCGCTCATGAGAACCCATTCCGTCACGGCGAGATACCACAGCATTTCGGTAGGCTGTCGCCCCGTGGCCGTGCCCGACTCGGCCACGGCGCGCCAGATCGACGAGAACACGCCGAGGATGAGCACGAAGAACAGCGCCCGTCCGAGAAGCTCTCCCGGCTCGGCCAATGCTTGACGAAATCCTAATTTCGCGAACGCCAGATACTTGCTCATGCTGCTTCTCCTTCGTCGTCGTCGTCGTCGGCTTCGGCGCTCCGGTATATGGACCGGATGATCTCGTCCATCGGCGGGTCGTCGATGACCAAGTCACGCAGTGTGGTTTGGCGCAGCACGGCGTCGACGAGCGCGCCGACGGCGGCATCGCCCGCGTCGATCTCAACCGTCGTCCGGTGCGGAGCCTTGGACACCAGACGCGCGCCGGCTGCCGCGGGTAGCTCGACGTGTTCCGCGGCGGTGACCAGCGTGATCCGTCGCGAGCGCAGGTAGCGGCGTTTCAGCTCGCCGACGCCGGCGTCGAGCAGGATGCGCCCTCCGTGGATGATGACCACTCGATCGCACACCTGCTCGATGTCGCCGGTGTCGTGCGACGTCAGCAACAGGGTGGTGCCGTCTTCCATGGAGCGGCGGTGCAGCAACTCGCGGATCGTCGCCTTCGCGGTCACGTCGAGCCCGATCGTTGGCTCGTCGAGGAACAGCACGCGCGGGCCATGCAGCAGACTCGCCGCCACCTCGCAGCGCATCCGTTCGCCGAGCGACAGTTGCCGAACCGGCCGGTCCAGGAGTGGAGCCAGCTCGAAGGCGTGGACGAGCGCATCGAGACGCGTTTGCCACACGGCGCGCGGCAGCTCGTAGACGTGGCCAAGCAGCTCGAACGTGTCGCGCGGCGCGAGCTGATACCAGAGCTGCGAGCGTTGGCCGAAAACGGTGCCGATCGCGAAACCGAGCGCGTGGCGGTCGCGCCAGGGCACGAGCCCCGCGACCGTCACCGTGCCGCCGCTTGGTCTCAGGATGCCGGCGAGAATCTTGAGCGTCGTGGACTTGCCGGCGCCGTTCGGTCCGATGAACGCGACGCGCTCACCCGATTCGACGCGAAACGAGATCCGGTCTACGGCGCGCAGCGCGCTGGCGCGCGGGGCGAACACGTCGGCGACGCGCGCGCGAAACCCCGGCCCGCGAGGATTGCGGGTCTGGAACGACTTGCTCAGTTCGTTGACGTCGACGGCGGCGGGGGGACATGGTCGGCTGCGATTGAGGAATCGCGCCGTCGTCCGGGTCTCCCCCCCTAAAACTCAAACGCCTTTCCGGGAGACCCGGAAAGGCGCGGAGAACGCGTTCCTGACCGGTCCTATGCAGATGACTGCGTAACGGCGACGAAAATCGTGACGTCGGCCGAGATGCAGGTCTGCGTGGACGGGAGGTACGCGTGGATCATAGTACTTGCATAGTGCGCCAAAACCCGAGATCTGTCAAGTGAGCCGACCGTCAACAAGGAACCCATACGCTCGCTTTCCCTGCGCCAAACCCGCGATTCGCTGCATCGCCGGGCGCCTGACGTGCGGCGGTGAATCGATCCGGCCAAACTTCACGTCTTACCTCGCATCTTCTGCCCGAGGACCGCATCGATGATCAGCATGCATTCGCCGTTTACCCGACGGAACGGGGCCGCCCTTCCCCTCCTCCTCGCCCTCGCCGCGATCACGCCTGCCGGTGCACAACGAATCGCCACCACCGGACCCATCTCGAAACTCCCGGCGCCTGTTCCGCTCGACACGACCGGCCGTTTTCTGGCCGCTGCCGTCCGCGTCGGCGACGACTTCTTCATCGCCGGCCAACCCACCGAGCGTGCGTTGCGCGAGATGCACGACCAGGGCGTGACGACCGTGGTCAACCTCCGATCACCGGAGGAAATGCAAAATCAGGTGAAGTTTGACGAGCGCGCCGTCGTCGGCCAACTGGGCATGAAGTACGTGTACCTGCCCATGCGCGGCACGCCCGACTTCCCATACGCGCCCGACGCCGTCACCAAGCTCGCCGCCGCGGTCGCGGGCGCAAACGGCAAGGTGCTGCTGCACTGCACGGTCGCGTGGCGGGCGAGCCATCTGTGGGCCGCCTACTTGATCAGCGAACGCGGCGTCGACGTCGAGACCGCACTCGCCAACGCGCGCGCGATCAATCTCATGGACGATCACCGCATGGGCCCCGGCGGCCGACAACCCGTCGAGGATTTCCTCAACCGAACGCTCCCGACGCTCGGCCATCCGCAAATACCGACGCCGCAGAATGCCGCGCCGAAGCGTCCGCCGATCAACGGCGGCCTCCCCGACGTCTCGCCCGACGGCCAGTGGATCGCCTTCGTCCGCGACGGAGACGGCGTTGCTCCAGGCTTGTACGTGATCGGCGTCGATGGCTCCAAGGAGCGCCGCCTCGCCGATGCGGGGGCAGGGTCGGCGCGCTGGTTGCCGGACGGCTCGGGGCTGTACTTCGGTGTCGGACAATTCAACGAGGACTCGAGCGACGTTCGAGTCGTGAAGCTGTCCGGCGAAGCGCCCACGCTTCTCGAGCGGATTCCCGCGCGAGAGGCCAAGATGACCGCCGACATGAAATCCCTCTATGCAACGTCCGGCAAATGGCCAAATCTCGGACTCGTGCATATTCCGATTGGAAGCCACGAGGTGCACCATATCACTCAGAAGCCGGGCGCCTACTTCAACATTGCGATCGGCCCCGATGAACGACTCGCGTTCACCCACTCCGACTCGGGCATGCGCATGCAGATCTGGACGCTCAACGGCGGCGTGCCGCAGCCGATCACGCACATCGCCGCCGAAGAAGGGAGTCCACAGTGGCCGTCGTGGTCGCCGGACGGGAAGTCGATTGCGGTGCAGGTCGGGAAGTACAATCAGAAGGAGCCGGCGTCGAACACGTCGCATGTCTGGCTGGTCGACGCCGGCACTGGAGCCGCCCGCAAGCTGGCGTCGCACGAGCGCGCTTATCTCGACGAGACACCTGCCTTCTTTCCCGACGGCAAGCGGATCGCGTTTCAGAGCGACCGGACGGGACGCATGGAAGTGTGGATCATGAACGTCGATGGAACTGGCGCGAGGCAAGTGACTAAGTAGATGGGACGGGTGCGGGGGCGGGGTGCGGAGAACTGGAACGAGTGCGGGGGCGGGGTGCGGAGATGGGGACGAGGACGGGTGAGGGGACGGGAGCGGGATGAATGACGCTGCGGTAGGGCGAGCGGTTCGGTGGACGGCTGTGCTCACGGGCATTTGGACTGTGCCCGTGATAATCGGCAGCGCGAGCCATTTCTTCGGCATGATGGTCGAAGGCGGCGACGGGATGCCCGCGTCGCACGTCTTCGGACACAGCTTCGCGACCTGGTACGTCTGGATCCCGTTCACGCCGGTCATCTTCGCGTTGTACCGCCGGCGCCCCGTCTCGCGAAGCGCGTGGGCCGGGGTTGTGCTGCTCCACCTCGGCGTGGTCGTCCCGCTGTTCCTGGCGCAGACGTTCGCCGCGCTCGTGGTGGGGCACTACACCGGCCACGTTCCACCGCACGTCACCTACGCACAGGAGCTCACCAACGGTGTGGTGAACCTGCTGCCGTACGACCTCCTCATATATGTGGGCGTGCTGGCGGTGGCGTTCGGACTCGACTACTCCCACCGCTACCGCGACCGCGATCTCCGCGCGTCGCAGCTCGAGACGCAGCTCGAGCGAGCGCGACTCAACGCGCTCCAGTCGCAGTTGCAGCCGCACTTCCTGTTCAATGCGCTCAACTCCGTCGCGATGCTCGTTCGGCGCGACCGGAAGGAAGAGGCCCTCGACACGCTCATCGGGTTCGGTGAGCTGCTGCGGTATCTGCTCGACGAAGCTGGAACGGTCGACCTGCCGCTCGACGAGGAGCTGGGGTTCGTGCGCCGCTACCTCGAGATCGAGCAGGTGCGCTACCGCGATCGACTGCGGGTCGAGTGGGACGTCGCCCCGGACGCGCGCTCGGCGCTGGTCCCCAACCTCATCCTGCAACCGCTCGTCGAGAACGCGGTGAAGCACGGTATCGCCCACCTCCCGAATGGTGGTCGGCTCCGCATCGCCGCGCAGCGACGGCAGGGCGATGACGGCGCCACGCTTCGCATCGAGGTGGAAAACGACGGCCCGCCCGTCGATGGGATGATCTCAATCGCGGCAACTCAGGGCACCGGCCTGAGAAATCTCCGCGACCGTCTGGCGGCGATCGTCGGGCCGTCGACGAGACTCGAAGTCGTTTCCGCGCCGACGTTCACCGGCGCGCTCGCCGTGGTCGAGATCGCGTTTCGTGAGACGGCGGTTCCGCTGTTGGCGAAGGCGATGTGAGCGCGCTGCGCGTTCTCATCGTGGACGACGAGAAGCTCGCCCGCGAAGGAGTGCGCGCGCTTCTCGAGGCGGAGCCGGACGTGCGCATCGCGGGCGAGTGTGCCGACGGCGCGTCGGCGGTCGAGGCGATCCGCGCCGGCGGAGTGGACGTGGTGCTGCTGGACGTGCAGATGCCGGGGATGAGCGGGCTCGACGTGCTGCGCGCGCTCCCCGAAGAGTCGGTGCCGGTCGTCGTCTTCCTCACCGCGCACGACGAGTACGCGCTCCGAGCGTTCGACGCGAGCGCGCTGGACTACATCGTGAAGCCGTTCAGCGACGAGCGTTTCCGCACGGCCATCGCGCGCGCACGTCGCCAGGTGCAGCAGCGCCGGCTCGGCGCCGCGGGGCTCGATCTCGCCGCGCTCGTCGACAAGCTCGCGGCGGTCGGCGAAGCGCCGGCGTCGCAGCCGCGTTGGCGCGATCGCTTCGTCGTCCGTTCCGTCGGCCGCGTGAGTTACGTGCCGGTCTCGGAGATCATCTGGATCGGCGCCGCGGACTACTACGCCGAGCTCCACACCGCAGATGGTAAACGGCATCTCGTGCGCGAAGCGATGCAGCAGATCGAAGCTCGGCTCGACCCGGCGCATTTCGTCCGCGTGCATCGGACGGCAATCGTGCGGCTGGATCAAGTGGCCGAGCTGCGGACGGACGGTGCGGATCGCCAGGTGGTGGTGTTGCGGAACGGGGTGCGAGTGCCGTTAGGAAAATCGCGGCGAGAGCTAGTGGAGCAGCGGCTAGCGAGTCGATGAGGCACTTTGGAACGATCGTCCGGAGTCATCGTTCGACGGCCTGGCGGATCGCGATGCCCTTGTGGCGAAAGTCGAGGGGTGGCATGATGCCGCACCCCCCCCACCGACCCTCTTGTGCGCGATCACCTCAACGCCGCTCTTGGCGACCGCTATCTCGTAGAGCGCGAGTTGGGCCGCGGCGGGATGGCGACCGTGTGGCTGGCCCGCGACTTACGGCACGATCGGGTGGTCGCCCTCAAGGTGCTCGACCCCGAGCTCGCCGGCGCGATCGGCGTCGAGCGGTTCTTGCGCGAGATTCGCGTCACGGCGCGAGTCCAGCACCCGAACATCGTTCCCGTGCTCGATTCCGGCGTCTGCCCCGGCCCCGGCGGCGAGTCGCTGCCTTGGTACACGATGACGTACGTCGCCGGCGAGTCGCTTCGCCAGCGAATGAGCCGCGAGCGCCAGCTGCCGATCGAGGACGCGATTCGAATCGCCGAATCGGCGGCCGCCGCGCTCGAGACGGCCCACAAGAGCGGCGTGGTGCATCGCGACATCAAGCCGGAGAACTTGCTGCTCGCCGGCGATCACACGTACGTCGCGGATTTCGGAATCGCCAAGGCCGTGCTCGACACCGGTACCGAACGCATCACGAGTACCGGCGTCGTGATCGGCACGCCGGCGTACATGAGCCCCGAGCAGGCCACCAACGACGTCCTCGACGAACGGAGCGACCAGTATGCGCTGGCCACCGTCTTGTACGAGATGCTCGCCGGCGATCCGCCCTTCAGCGGCGCGACGGCGCAAGCGATCGTCGCGCGCCGACTCGCCGAACCGGCGCGGCCGATCCGCCCCGTGCGCGCGACGGTGCCGGCGTCTGTCGAAGCGGCCGTGTTGCGCGCGCTCGAGCGAGTCCCCGCCGACCGATTCGCCAGCGTCTCGGACTTCGCCGCGGCACTCCGCAGTCCGACCGCGTCGCACGAGACGGCAAGAAAACGCGCGCCGCTCGGACGGCGGTCGGCCTTCGCTGCGCTGCTCATCATCGCGGCGGCCGCCGCGAGCCCGTTCGTCGTTCGACAACTGCGGAGCGCGCACGCACGCCCAAGCCCAGAGGCGCAGGCGCTCTATCAGCGCGGGATGGCGAGCTACGAGAAGCGCACGCCCGACGGTGCGTCCGACGCGCTCGACGAGTTCAAGGCGGCGATCGGTCTCGACTCGAGCTACAGCGAGGCGTGGGTCGGGCTCGCGAAGACCTACGTGCGAGCTTACGAACGGCGATTCGTGTTCCTCGGCGCCGCGCGCGACAGCGCGCTGCGACTTGCGCTCTCCGCGTTGGACCGCGCGCTCGCGGCCGACCGCCACAACGCGGATGCGTGGCTCGCCCAAGGTCTGGTCCACTGGCAGCTCGACCCCACCGACCGCGCCCCGTCACTTCGCTCTTATCGCCAAGCCGTTGCGATGGATTCGACCCTGGCCCAGGCGTGGCATCAGCTCGGCATCGCGTCGATGGAGATTGGGAGGACCGACCAGGCGATGGCGGCGTGGAGAAGGACCGTCGCCGTCGCGCCGAGGTATACCGAAGGTTTGTCATTCCTCGCGCTCGGGCACTATTGGGGTCGTCAATACGACAGCGCTTCGCATTGGGCCGATAGCGCGGCGGCGGTCGACCCCGCGTACTTGCTGGCGCGCCAGGTGCAGGGACAAATCGCCGTCGAACAGGGCAACTTCGCCCGCGGCGCAGCGGCGTATAGCGCGGCGGAACGGATGAGCAGCGGCGTCGAGGTCGTGCTCGCGCTGGCCGGTGAGGCGCTCGTTGCGGCGCGGGCTGGCCGCCGTGCCGAGGCGCGCGCGCTCCTGACGCGTGCGGAGTCGCTGGCGACGAAATTCTCGCCGACGGCGCTGCACACGGCGATCTACATGGCGCAACCCTACGCGGCGCTCGGCGACGCCGATCACGCCATCGCGTGGCTGAGGCAGTATGCACCGACGGCGGATACGCATTTTCAACTGCACATGCGGTGCGATCCACCATTCGACGGGATCGCGAGCGATCCGCGCTTTCGATCGCTGCTGACCATCCCGAAGCCGGCGCCGCCGCACGGCTGCTGACCCCCTCGCTACGCCACGAGTGACTTGCGACTTCCTCTATTTGATTCTATTTGATTCGCTCGAAATGACGGCAGGCTGGTCCATCACCTGGGAGACAATGCCATGAGGTTCTCACGACGCGCCGCGTTCTACCTACCCGCCCTCATCGGACTCTCCGGCGGTTGTGCTCCCGCCTCGACTCACAGTTCGCCCGCCGCGGGCGCTGCCGTGACGAGCAAGGACCTCCAGAACACGAACGAGCCGATCGAAGTCGTCCTTCAAAAGAAGGTGCCCGGTCTCCTGGTAACCCGGACCGGCGCGGGTGGCATCGCCCTCCAGATTCGAGGTGCAACCTCGTTCAGTCGCGTAGATACGCGCCCGCTCTACGTGCTCAACGGCGTACAGTTTGACGCAGGCCCCGGCGGCGAGCTGACGGGCATCAACCCGTACGACATTGAATCAATCAAGGTCTTGAAGGGGGGTGACGCGACGCTCTACGGCATTCAGGGCGCAAACGGTGTAATCGTCATCACGACGAAACCGGCAGGAATCCGCAGGCCCTGAGTGTTCGAGGTCGTCGAAGGCCACTAGCGCGGAGCGCTACGCCTGGCGTGCGCTCCGCCAGGCGGACGGGCTCAATCCCGTCGCGCGCTTGAAGGCGCGGCTGAACGCCGCCTCGGAGTCGTAGCCTACTCGCGCACCGATCGACGCCACTTTCGCCGACCCGCGCGCGAGCTGGTCGGCTGCGAGCTGGAGCCGCCACTGCGTGAGGTACTGCATCGGCGGCACCCCGACGAGCGTCGTGAACCGCTCGACGAGCACGGTGCGCGACGTGCCGATCTCGCGGGCGAGGTCCACGAGCGTCCACGCGTGCTCGGGCCGATCATGCAACGCGCGCAGCGCCGGTCCGACGACCGAGTCGCCGAGCCCCGCGAGCCATCCCGTATGCTGGCTCGCGTCGGAGAGCGACGCGACGTGCCGGCGCACCACCTCGACGAACATGAGCTCCGCCATGCGCGTCAGCATCGAGTCGCTTCCCGGCTTCGGCTCCCGTGATTCGGCGACGACGTGCTTGGGGAATTCGGCGAGCCAGTCGCCGGCGACGCCGCGGGCGATGATCTGGTGCGGCAGCGCCGAGAGGAGTGGGTTGAAGGGACGGAGGTCGCAACCGAGGAAGCCGCACACGAACGTCGCCTTGTCGCCCGAGCCGCGGTTGACGATGGCCGTGTTGGGAAACCGATCCGGCGTCGCCGAGAGGGTCATGGCGTCGGCGACGCGCATCTGGGGGCTCGACATCAGATTCGCGTCGCCATGCGGAAACACGATCGCGTCGCCAGGCTGCATGAGCGTTTGCTGATCTCCCGCGACGCCGCCCCAGCAGGTGCCCGAGGTGAGGATGTGGTACGAGATGAGGTGGTCGGCGGCGGGGTGGACGCGCGGGACGAGCCGCTTGGCCTCGACGGTGAGGACGGACCACGGGTGGGTGGCCTCGACCATATAGAAGTAGGCGCCGGTGAGGCGGACGGCGCGGAGGACGTCGGAGAGGGGGTCCACGGCTACGGCTCTCGGGACCGTTCTCTTGACGACGTCGAACCGAATCACGGTCAGTGGCGGGCGCACTAGTAGATGTGCAGCTTGCTCAGCAGCGCGAGCGGATCATCGACCAACGCGAACAGATCCTTGTTGTGTTTGATCATCTTGCTGCGCATGTAGACGCGAAGCCATTGCTTGTAGGTGTACAGCTCGTAGCGATCGAACATTTCCTCCACCGGCAGGTCGCGCCGCGACAGAAGCGCCGCCAGGAACATCGCGCACTCGAACCCGAGCGAGATCGATTGAAAGTAGGGAGACCCGATGGCGGAGTCGCCGAGCAGAAACACGGGCGACTTGGCAAACGGGTGGTCGCTCGGCGGCGTCGTGCGCCACGCGCGGCTCGTCGCGTTTCGACCGCGGTACAGGTTCATCGGAATCCGAACGATCTCGAGGTCGCCCATGACTTCGCCATGCGTTTCCTGTTTGACCTTGTCGATGAAGCGATCCATCGACCGGGCGACGCCGGGAAAGTGACCGCGCAGCCACTCACCGTCGAACTGCGACGGCATGGCCGCGTAGTCCTCGGCGGTGATGTTGACGATGCCCGTCACGTGGCTGATGTTGCCGTCGTAATACGTACGGTCGACCGCCGGAATGAACTTGTACTCGGCATTCTCGGCGTTCTTGTAGTACTTGCAGTATTCGTTGCACTCGTATTGCCGCCCGTACAGGAAGGTGACGACGATCGCGTATTCAAGCCGAATGTTGAGCGTGTTGCCGCCGCCATCGGCCGCGACCGGGCCGGGCACGAGGTGATCGCGAAGGAGGGATCTGGCCCCCGTACAATCGACGAGGATGTCTCCGGGGGCGAGCATCGCCATGGCTTCCTCCGCCGTCATGACCGCCGACGTGCGGTGCACGGCAGTGGACGCACGCGTGTCGATCAGGGTGCTCAGCGAGCGCTCGATGGTGTTGAGCGGACAGAATCCGCGCGACCAGTCTCGAAGGAGTGACATCAGGTCCGCAGGAATCGACTGCCTGAGCGCGAGGCCGTCGTCGAGCTCCGGCGGATCGAAGACCGCCTCGACGTTCTCCGAGTCGATATAGTCGGCCCGATAGCCCTCCAGCGAATCCGCGACGAGGTACGAGGACAGCTTGACCATCCGCGTGCGGGTGTACTCGTGTCGCTTCTCGTAGAGCGAGACGGAGAGCCCCCCGACCGACTGTAGCAGTGCCGTGAGGAGGAGGCCGACGGGTCCGGCGCCGACGACGTGCACTCGGCCGCGAGACGATGGAGTCTCGAGCATTGTCGGCGTCGGCTTGGGGGTCATTGGCCCGTCACGGCGTCGGGCTTCGTGATCTGCGTCGAATGGAGCAGCGCGATCCGCCATCGTTGCCCCGACCGGCGCACGATCGCGCTCTCGAGCCATCGCCCCGTGACGTGTTGCGGCGTCTTCTTCTTGTTCATTATGTCCGACGTCACGATGTACACGATGTATGCGACGTCGCCCTGCACTTTCAGCCTGCGGAAGTTGAACGAATCGGTTCGCTTGTAGTCGCTTCCCGGGGCGGGCATGAGCGCCGAGTCCGCGTTGGCATCCATGATCTCGCCCTTCTCGAGCAGAAGGTAGTCGTCGGTGAGGAGCGCTCGATACCGGGATCGATCTCGATCCGTGTAGTAGATCGAGTAGCAGTCTTTGATCAGCTGCTGAATCGCCTCCGTGTCACCCGCCGTCGACAGGTGGCCGGACCGTGCCGCGCCGATGCCCGCTCCCGCCGCGACGATGAACTCTCTTCGCTTCATCTCTTCTCCCTGTCGGGCTCGGTAACGTGTTACTTGGATGATTGACACTTGTCCTCGTGGTGGCGGCCGCCCAATTCAAGCTGGTTCCGGCCCCAAAAAGGAAGGCCGCCCCGAGCGCACAATCCTCGCTCAAGGCGGCCTGGAGCACAACGGGGCGGCTAGCGCTGGTCTATCTTCCTTCCCGCATTCAAGTTGTCAAAGTTCATGATCGTATTGAACACCAGCGGATACGTCCCGATCGTCTCGCCACGATAGATCGGGTTGATCGAGAACAGCACCACGTGCCCCTTCTCCAGCGGCGAATCGACGACCGCCGGCCGCTGCGCGATGTCGCCGCCGCCGCTCAACAACCCTGACACCAGCAGATCGTTCTGCTGCGAGTAGCGCAGCGCCACGCGCGGACGCTGATCCGGCGGAATGATGTTGAGCGGATTCCGCAGCTGCTCCTCCGTCGGCACCGCGTACTGCCACGGCTGCACCGTCGGACGCACCGGCGCCTTGAACCGCTCCTCGAGCGCCGGACGTCCCTGCACTTCATCGATGTCGTCCGGCTGCCGCGGCCCGTCTCGCGGTTCGCGCCACCGCCGCCACGACCGGCGCCGCCACCACCACCGCCGCCGCCACCCCCACGACCACCGGCGACGCGCTGCGCGCTCACGCTGAAGCTCTCGCCGCCGTCCGTGTACGCCGCGATGCCGTCGGCGACGCCGTACACGATCGGGCTCGCGTCGTCCACGAGGCGCGTGCGGAGGAACGTGCCCGTCACCGTGCCGCGCGCCGGCGGTGTTCATCGCTCACGCCGTTCGTGAGACCGTAGTCGATCGCGAACTGCGCGCGACGCCACGGCGCCGATGTACACGCCGCCGTTCTTCACGAACTTCTGAAGGTTCTCGAGACCGTCGTAGCCCAGCCCGGGACGCATGTCGTCCGTCTGCGCGCCACGTGCCGATGTTCGGCGTCTCCGGCGTGTTCTTCCACGGAATCGGGTTGCGCCACATCGGCATCCCCTCGATGATGCTCGCGACCCGCTGCCGCCGCCGGGGCCGAAGATGATCACGTCGTACTTCGCGTTCAGGTTGCGGATTCTTCGCGACGTCCTGCGTGCTGATGTAGTCGTACGGAATCTGCGTTGAAGTCGAACGCCTGGCGCCACCAGCCTTCCGTCTGCGTGCTCTGCCACGTGTGCATGATCGCCACGCGCGCCGCGCGCACCGGGTGCATCTTCACGCTCGGCGCGCTCGCGACCGCCGTCACCTTGAGGCCGAGCTCCTTCGCCGCGGCGTCGAGGTCGGACTGCGACACGCCCTTGATGACGAACGAGCCGCGCTTGTACTTCGCGCCGCCCGCGTCGAACGGCTCTTCGGCCGCCTGGATGTCGGCGCTCTTGAGCTTGTAGCGCAGCGTGACGAGCGCGTTGTCGCCGTTGGCGTTGATGAGGAACGTGCTGCCGCTGCCCGTCACGCCGCCCGGCGCCTTCACCTCGCCCTTCACCGGCTCCATCGGCGCGCCGAGCACCTTCGCGTCCGTGACGCGCACGGCCTGCACGGCGAAGCCTTCGGGGAACGTCCAGCCCGTGTCGTCGTACGGCGTCTTCTGCGGATCGTTCGGCGACCAGAACTGATAGTCGAGCAGCGCGTCGGCGATGCGCGAGTACGGCTGGTCCATGCGGACGATGTAGCTGCCCGCCGGGAATTCGCGCGTCTCGGTCGTCGGCGCCGCCTGCTGCACCGGCGCGGCTCGGCGTCCGCCGTCCGCGCGCCGCCGCGCCGCCGCCGCCGCGGCCACCGCGGCCGCCGCGTCCGCCGCGACCCGCGGCGACGACCTTCACCGGCATCGTCACGCGTGAACGCCGCCGTCGCCCGCGAGATCTCGACGCGCTGCTTTTGGAGAACTCTCAGCAGCTCCGCCTGCGCGCCCGGACGCGGATCGTTCGCCGTCAGAATGTACGCCGCCGGACCTTCGGTCTTCGCCTTCGAGGATCGACCGCTTGCTCTTCTCGTAGAAGTTCTCGAGGATCTGGTAGCCGGTTGTTGGCGATGTAGTTGAGCGAGACGAGCAAGCCCGTCTGCTCATAGTTGTTGTTGTTGCGCAGCGACCACTTCACGCGCGGCAGCGGCGGGTTCTGCTTGATACCAGCTGCGCTGCGTGTCGTTCGGCGCCGAGGATGCGCTCCTGCGTGTCGGCGTTGCCGCCGTTGCCGAACGTCTCGTAGAGGCGGCTGATGCCGTTGTGCGTCGCGGCGATGAACATCAGGTAGCCCGGCGACCACGTGTCGAACGTTGCCGTGCGCGAACACGCCCGGCATGCCGTAGCGCGTCATCTCCTGCACGTTGTTCCAGCCGATCATCTGCCACTCGTTCGTCACGCAGCGGATCGAGCCACGAGTTGTAGGGGCCGTCGCCGATCGTGTTGTCGTACAGGTACGCGACCGACTCGTGCAGGTCGTGCAGCACCTGCGCCTTCCAGTCGACGTACGCGTTGAGGACGTTCTGCGTGAGCTTGAGCGTCATGCCCATCGCGTCGCGGTTGTTGTCGTGCGCGACGTAGTGGCCCCAGTAGATCGCGTTCGGCGGCACGTCGTTCCGGGTGCGCCTTCTTCCAGTTGTAGACGTCGACCACGCGATCGCGTCCGTCGACTTCGACGATCGGCGTGATCAGCGTGATCACGTGGTCGCGGATGTTCCTTGACGTACGGCGCGTCGTCCACCGCGAGGCGATACGCGAGCTCCATCAGCGCCGTCGGCGCGCCGGCTTCCGTCGAGTGGATGGTGCCGGTGATGTAGTAGACCGGCGCCGCCGTGCGTGACGATCTGCGCCGCCTGCCTTGTCGTTCATGTTGATCGTGCGCGGATCGGCGAGCTTCGCGAGCGTTGCGCCTTGATTCTGCGTCGAGCTTGGCCATGAGCGCTTCGCGACGCGATCGCGACGGCGATGTGCTCGCGTCCCTCTTCGGTCGTGCCGATCGAGTAGACCTTCACGCGGTCCGGCATCGCCTTCGCGAGCATGCCGCATGTACTCGTAGACCTCCTTCGAGTACGGCAGCTTGCCCGGCGCGCCGGCGATGTCGCCGAGCACGGCCTTGGGCGTCGGCACGCCGGCCTTGGCCGGCATGTAGTCGACGAGCGGCGAGAGGAAGAACGGTCTCGGTCGTGTACTCCTTGATCTTCTTCGTGTACTCCTCGTCGATCGGCTGATTCATCGCTCGGCCCGGCGGCGCATTGGCCAAATCTTGTTGCCCGGGGAGCGAGCTTGGTCGCGACGACGCGAGCGCGATGAGTCCGGCGAGCGCGAAAACGTGGGCGGGGGAACGCCGCATCGGGACAACCTCTTCGGGGAGGGCTGCTTTGGGGGACCTACAGCGGGGAAACTGCCGAGCGTCAAAGTTGGCCAGCGCGCGGTTGGGGCGCCAGGTATGGCCCCGCTGGCATACGGCCGCCCTCGTGGCCGGTCAGCATCAACGGGGCGAACACGGAAACAAACGGGAAGGAAACGGAAACAAACGGAGACAACAAAAAGGCCTTTTTCCGTTTGTTTCCGTTTTTCTCCGTTTGTTTCCGTGTATCCCCCGTTGATGCCCGAACCGCCAGGACGCGCTCGAATGCCGACGGAGCCCCGAATCAACCGGACTGAGCGAGCCCTCATCTCGGAAACCCGCCAAATTCCTTAGTGACGGCACGGTTGTTCGCACCTCCACGCCGGTTTCACTTTTGCATCGGTGGGCCGTGATGCGTATCGCCCTGATTGCTCCGCCCTTCATCGAGGTTCCCCCCATTCGCTATGGCGGGACCGAGTTGTTCATCGGCAACCTCGCGAACGAGCTCCAGGCCCTGGGGCACGACGTCACCGTCTATACGAACGGCGACTCGAAGGTCCGCTGTCGCGTGAAGTGGATCTATCCGCACTCCGAGTGGCCACTCGACGATCCGATGAGGCCTGGCCTCAAGAACGTCGACCACACGGCGTGGGCGATGGCCGACGCGGCGGAGTGGGCCGACGTCATTCATCTGAACGACATCGTCGGGGTTCCTTTCACCCGCTTCGTCAGCACGCCGACCGTGCTCACGATCCATCATCCGGACGAACCGGCGCTCTCCGAGCAGTATGCGCGCTATCCGGACGTTCACTACGTCGCCATCGCGCAGTGGTTGGCCGAGCGCCAGCCGATGCCGTGGGTCCACGTGGTGCACCACGGGATCGATCCGGATCGCTACGTCTACTCGGCGGACAAGGACGACTACGTCGCGTTCCTCGGCCGCATGGCGCCGGCCAAGGGGCCGCATCTCGCGATCGCGGCGGCGAAGAAGGCGGGCGTGAGGCTCAAGTTGGCGGGCGAGATTCAGCCCGTGTTTCACGACTATTGGGTCGAGCAGGTGTTGCCGTTGATCGACGGCGACCAGATTCAATTCGTCGGGGAAGTCGATCGTCTCAAGAAGAACGCGCTCCTGTCGCGCGCGAAGGCGCTGCTCTTCCCCATTCAGTGGGAAGAGCCGTTCGGTCTCGTGATGATCGAGGCGATGGCGTGCGGCACGCCGGTTCTGGCGCTGCCGGGCGGCTCGGTGGATGAAGTGATCCGCGACGGCGTGAGCGGGTGGGTCTGTCGCAACGTGGACGACATGGCGGCGCGCATCAACAGCCCGGCGATTCCGTCGGGCATCTGTCACGAGTACATGCTCGAGCATTTCTCGCTGACGCGCATGGCCGAGAAATACGTGTCCGTCTACGAGAGCGTCGTGAACGGGTCCGCCGAGCACCTTGCATCGGCCCAGGAAGCGTAGATGGCGGATACCGCGGCCAAAGGTGGCGGCGAAGTCATCGAGGTCGGCAATCAGTTCTACATTCTCGCCACGGCGTCGCGTGCGGCCGAGCGGACGGCCGTGCTCCAGCACGACGACACGTTCGCGCTGTTCGACTACGCGGGCGACATCGGCGCATTCGGCGCCGGCGAGCAGGGGCTGTATCACGAGGGGACGCGGTTTCTTTCGCGCTTCACCCTCAGAGTCAACGGCAAGCGCCCGCTCATCCTCAGCTCGCGCGTCAAGGAAGACAACGAGCTGTTCATCGCCGACCTGACGAACCCCGACATCCCGATCGGCCAAACGGGCGCCGTGATCCGCCGGGATCTCGTGCACGTCTTTCGGTCGCGCTTCCTCTGGCAGGACACCTGGTACGAGCGCATTCGCCTCTGGAACTACAGCCAGGGGGCGCTGCTCGCGTCGCTCTCGTTCGAGTTCGAAGCGGACTTCGCGGACATCTTCGAGGTGCGCGGCATGCCGCGTCCGAAGCGCGGCGAACGGTTCGAGGCGGTACACTCCGGCACGGAGACTCGGCTCGGCTACCGCGGCCTCGACAACGAGACGCGGTGGACGGCGATCGACTGGGGTGAAACGCCGCATGCGACGACGCCAACCCAGGCTCAGTTCGCGTACGACCTCGAGCCGGAGGCGCCGGTCTCGTTGGCGATCGCGATTCGCTGCGATCGCGAGGGTCGCCGCGTGCCGAAGCGCACGTTCGAGCAAGCACAGTCGGAGTGGAGCGGCGCGCTGGAAGCCGAGCGCACCGAGTACGCGACGATCGAGACGTCGAGCGAGCGATTCAACCAGTGGGTGCGCCGCTCGGCCGCCGACCTTCGCATGCTCGTCGCGACGACGAAGTACGGCCCGTATCCGTACGCCGGAGTGCCCTGGTTCAGCACTCCGTTCGGACGCGACGGCGTCATCACCGGGCTCCAGACGCTGTGGATCAACCCGAGCATCGCGCGCGGCGTGCTCGAGTTCCTCGCGGCGACGCAAGCCGACAGCGTGAACGAGGCGCAGGAATCGCAGCCGGGCAAAATCGTCCACGAGATGCGCAACAGCGAGATGGCGCGCGTGGGCGAAGTGCCGTTCGGGCGATACTACGGCAGCGTGGACGCGACGCCGCTCTTCGTGATGCTCGCCGGTGAATACTGGGACCGCACCGGCGATCGCGAGTTCCTCGCTCACATCTGGCCGAACGTCGAGCGCGCGCTCGGCTGGATCGACAACTACGGCGACTGCGACGGCGACGGGTTCGTCGAGTACGCGCGGCATTCGGCGAACGGGTTGGTGCAGCAAGGCTGGAAGGATTCGTCCGACTCGATCTTCCACGCCGACGGCACGCTCGCGTCGGCGCCGATCGCGCTGTGCGAGGTGCAGGCGTACGTGTACGACGCTCGCCTCCACGCCGCGGGCATGGCGGACGCGCTCAACAAACCGGATCGCGCGGCGAAGCTCAGGAAGCAAGCCGAGGATCTGCGGTGCGCGTTCGAGGAGCACTTCTGGTGCGAGGACATCGGCACCTACGCGATCGCGCTCGACGGGCACAAGCAGCCGTGCCGCGTGCGGAGCTCGAACCCGGGACACGCGCTCTACGGCGGCATCGCCGACAGGGATCGCGCGCGACGCGTGGCCGAGATGCTCGTCGGCGGCGAGATGTTCTCGGGCTGGGGAATTCGCACGATCGCGGTGACCGAAGCGCGCTTCAACCCGATGGCGTACCACAACGGGTCGGTGTGGCCCCACGATACGGGTTTGGCCGCGGCGGGCTTCTCGCGATACGGGTTCGACGACCTGGTGTCGGCGCCCTTCTCGGGCCTGTTCGAGGCGGCGGTCGCGGTCGAGAACAACCGGATGCCCGAGCTCTTTTGCGGATTCCAACGGCGTACTGGCGAGGGGCCGACGCTGTATCCGGTCGCCTGCTCGCCGCAAGCGTGGGCATCGGGCGTCGTGTTCCACCTGATCCAGGCCTGTCTCCGGCTGTCGGTCGACGCGAAGGAGCGCCGTCTCTCCATCGACCGCGCGTCGCTGCCTCCGTTCCTGACCTACCTGCGGCTGATGAACCTCTCGCTGCCTTTCGGATCGATCGACCTGCTCTTCGAGCAGCATCTGTTGGACGTGAGCGTGACGGTGCTCCGAAAGCACGGCGATTTCGAGGTCCGGGTCATCAAGTAGATCTCTCTCTCGACACATGCGCCTGACCGGGCCAGATTCGTCCTTGGCGCTCGGGCTCCGTGCACCATGTTGGCATCGACAAGGTGGACCCGTCTGTTGATGCCTGATCGGCGGACGAAACGCTCAAGCGAAGCCGAGTCGGCGTCGTAGTTACCGCAGTCGGCCGCGTGACTTTTTCCGGGGGAGACTGACGATGCTCAAGGACTTCAAGGCGTTCATTCTGCGCGGGAACGTGCTGGACCTGGCGGTCGCCGTCGTGATCGGCGCGGCGTTCGGGGCGGTCGTGAAGTCGTTGACGGACGACGTGATCATGCCGCCGATCGGGCTCGCCTTGGGCCATATCGACTTCTCGAACCTGTTCGTCGTGCTGAAGGAAGGCACGAGCCCGGGCCCGTACACGACTGTGGCAAAGGCACACGAGGCGGGAGCGGTGACGCTCAACTACGGGGCGTTCATCAACTCGCTCGTCACTTTTCTCATCATCGCGTTCTGCGTGTTCATGATCGTGCGCATGGCGAGCAAGCTGTACGCGAAGCCCGCGCCGCCGCCGGACAACATGAAGTCCTGCCCGCGGTGCACGCTCTCGATCCCGAAGTCTGCGACCCGCTGCCCGAACTGCACGTCCGACGTGGCCGCTGCTTAGTTAGAACTGGTTCCTGAAGCTCATCACTTTGTATTCGCCGTCACGCTCGATGATGGTGCCGAACCAGCGCTGCGTTGTCGTCTCGCGCCGCGGTGTGATGACGCGGACGGTGCAGTCGAGCCAGAGTGTGTTCTTCCCCTGGCGCTCGGCCGCCTTGTCACACGTGTGACTCTCGTACTCGAACGCCTGGCCGCCAAGCCGGCGGATGAGTCGCAAGAACCCGGCGTTGCTCGGGTTGGCGATCTGCATCCAGACCATCGACGGCGACTCGCGATACGGCGCATGCGTGTAGGGCGAGGTCGGATAGACGAGGTCGATGAATTCGCGCGGCGTCACCGCCGCTGACGCAAGGTCGACGCTGTCGCCGCGGGCCACGTCGCGCACGATGCGGCGCACCAGCGCCTCGCGCGAGGCGCTGGCGTGCGCGAACCAAGAGACCGGCTCGCCGCCGATCGTCGCCTTGAAGCGCCGAACCTCCTCGTCGATCGGAAGAATCGAGTCGACGACGTATCCCGGGAGCGTGCGGTTGATCGAATCCTGCCGCGCTCGCGCGACCGAATCGCGACGAAGTGAGTCGGCGCGAACGGTGGCGGCGTCGGCGGGCGTCGCGCCGCGTTGACACCCGGACGTGATGCCGAGTGTCAGCGCGGCGCAGAATTGAAACAACAAGAACTGTACGCGCATCCGGACGCGGCTTCTACGCGCGGAAGTACACGGTCCAGCCCTGCCACCACTTCGTGCCGCCCGGAGCGACGGCGCCCATGTACGGCGTCGGCACGACGAACGTTCCCGCCTTCGTTTGAATCTTGCCCGTGAATGCGTTCAACCCGCCGGTCGTGATCGGCCCACCTGCCCGCGGCGTGAAGTCGAATCCGCCGATGCCGCTCGGGACCGATCCCTGGGCGGGAAGACTGAGGAACAGCGAATCCGCGGTGACGGCCCCCAGCGTGAGCGAGTTGCCGGCAGCGTCGAGCGAGAACTGCGACGCGGGCGTGGCCGTGTTGGCCTGGAAGAGTGCCGGCGTGTCGGCGAAGTAGTCGTTGCGGACGATGAGATCCGACGTCGCGAGATCCGGAATCGCCGCGTTCGCCGCGCGCGCGAACGTCTCCGGATCGCGCAGTGAGATGCCGGCGACCGGGAAGCGCGCGAACACACTGTTGATGTAGTAGCCGCCCGTGCCGCGCCGGAGCATCATGCCGAATCCGCCGCCCGGGCCGACGCACGACACCGAGCCGCAACCGATGAGCGTCACGTTGGCGACGAGCGGAACGGTGAACGGCTGCTGATTGAAGCCGTTGTCGCACCCCGATCCGTTGCAGCCGTCGTTCTCGATGCCCTCGAGGTCCGTGGCGTAGAAGCCGGCGCCCGTGCGCGGCGTGAGCTGCACGGAGTTGTAGCCGATCACGTACTGGATCCGGCCGACGAAGCCCTCCGACATGTCGAGGATGTCATCAGCCGTCTCGAACGCGACGAGGTGGTCGATGTCGAATCCGCCGCCGAAGAACTCATACGAATCGTCGAGCGGGGCGAGCGTCTGGAGATACGACATCCGCGTCCCCGAGCCGATCGCCGCGAAGGTGAAGCCATTGAATTCGTTGTTGAGTGACGGCGCGTAGCCGGCGAACTCGACGCGCACGTATTGCACGGTCCCCGAATTGTCAGTCGCAACCGTGCCACCCGAGTACGTGACTTCGTAGTTCTTGCCGCCGACCACTTGTGTGCCGTCCGTGCCGCTTCCCTCGATGATGACGTTGCCGCTCCGGTTGCTCGGCGCGTTGCCGACGAAGACCAGACCGCCCCAATCGCCGGGTTGCCGGTTGCCGATCGGTCGCGATGATGTCATGACGATCGGCAAGTCGGCCGTGCCGACCGCCTGCAGCTTCGCGCCGCGCATGATCAGGAGCGTCGACGCCGGCGTATTGAAGTCGCCCTGGATCTTCGTGCCCGGTTGAATCGTGAGCGTCGCGCCGTTCGCGACGTGGATGAAGCCTTTGAGCGTGTACACGGTGTCGGCGAACAGCGTGCGGCTCGCCGAGATATCCGTGGTAATGTCGGCCGCCGCGTTACCGACGTTGGGCGTAATGACCACTACCTCGCTCGACGGCGCGGAGGTGATCGAGCCGGCCGTGGCCGTCACGCGATATCGATACTGCGTGTTGACCTTGAGCCCGTTGTCCGTGTACGTGACGGTGCCCGGCGTCGCCGGCGCGGCGACCGTTCCCGCTTGCGTGAAGCTGCCGCTGCCCTCGGCGCGCTCGATCGTGAAGCTGTTGTCGCCGTTGCGCGAGGTGAAGGTGACCTTGACGGACGAGGACGACATCGCGGTCGCCGAGACGCCGATGACCGGATCGAGAACCTTGGGAATGGTCGTGGTGTTGCTGTCGCTACCGCACGCGGCGGCGAAGGCTGCGACGACGGCGGCGGCGGCCACGGCGATACGCCGAGTCGGTGACATGCGCATGGGCCTCATCTGAAGCTGGGTGGGTAGAGAAAGGGGATGATGTCAGGGGCGCCAGACGATTCCGGCCTGCACGGTCTGGCCCGTGCTGTATTTCTCGCGTGTCACCGTGCCCTGGCGCACGACGTACGCGTCGTCGATGAGATTCTTCGCGTCGATGCGCGCCGAGAATGCGCCGGCGACGGGCAACCGAAGCGAGAGGTCCAGGTTGTTTCGCGGTTCCTCGATCACGTCGGGCAACGGCCGGTCACCCGCGGCGAAGATCCGCGGTCCGACGCGGTTGAAGAGCACCGTCGCGCTCAATCCGTTGGTCTGGGCGAAGTAGGTGAGCCCCGCGTTCACGACGTACGGTGCCTGGCCAACCATCCGGCGCGTCGTGTTCGTCGCGCTGGCCCGCGTGTCCGTCCCGAGGTGGATGCGGCTCTCCATGACCGTGACGTTCGTGAATCCCTCGAAGCGCGCCAACGGCGAGGCGATGAAGCCGAGGTTCTTCCGCGCCTCGACCTCGACGCCGTAGTTCGTCGCGCTCTCGGCGTTGGTATAGAAAACGACTCGAGTGCCCGAGCCGGCCGCCTGATAGACGCGTTCGATCGGATTCTTGAACTGCTTGGCGAAGAAGCCGACGCTGATGATTTCGTCGCTCCGCGGATACCACTCCCAGCGCGCATCGGCGTTCACGACGTTCGTGCGCTGGAGTTGGTCGTTGCCGAGGACGTCGTCGCCGTTCAGGACGTCGCGCGTCTCGATCGGCGCGATCTCGCGATACTCCGGACGCGCCAGCGTGCGGCTGACCGAGAAGCGCGCCTGTTGGCCGTCGTTCAGCTGCACGTTGAGCGCGAGCGACGGCAGCACGTCGTCCCAGTTCTTGTGAATCGAGAGGGGCGATCCCAGCGTGGAGAGCGCATTCACCGTGAGGCGGTCGCGCTCGACCCGCGCCCCGCCGATGAGCCGCGCGCGCGACGACAGGCCGATCTCGGTCATGAGATATCCGGCCGAGAGCTCGTCGTGCGCGTCGTACGATCCGCCCTGCGCCAGCGGCCCGATCGTGAACACGCTGTCGCCCGAACGCAGGAACCGCCCGTCGAAGATCTGCTCCGGCTCGAGGAGCGTGACGCTGTCGGCCGCTCCCGGCGCGCTGATCGAGTAGGCGCGTACGTCGGCGTTGCGCGTCGTGCGCCGGCCGAGGCCGCCGATCTTCAGCAGATGCTCGCGCCCGAGCGCGTGGAACGCGAACTGGTAGTCGCCCTTGCCTTCGGCGCTGTGCTCGTCGAGCACGGAGAACGTGCGCACGGCGCCGCCGTTGCCGGTGGCCAGCCAGCGGAGCTGGTTCGTGCCCGGCGTGGCGACCTGGACGAACTCCGAGCGATCGGGTTCGTCACGATTCACGCCGCTCGCCGTGACCGCCCAGTCGAGACGGTGGCCCCCGTACTGGTGCTCGCCGGTCACCTGCGCGGAGCTCACCGCGCGCTGGACGTAGTCCATGCGTGTGATCTTCGCGTCGATGCCCTCGTTCTCGAAGTGGCCCGCTCTCGACGCGGGCTTCGTTGTCGGCGGTGCGGTTGTACATCCCGCTGAACGCGACGCGCGAACCCTCGCCGATCATCGTGCTCAGATTGGCGAGGCCACCCCACAACACGCTTTGGCTGCCCGTCTGACCGGTGAACACGTCGATGGGTTTCGTCTCGCCCGGCGTATTGCCGCGATCCGCGAGGGCACGCACCTGGCCTTCCTTCAAGTCCGTGCTGAACCCGTACGACCCGGAGACGAGGTAGCCCACGCGATGTCCGAAGACCGGATCGTCGCCGCCGATCGACAACGACCCGGAGCCGTTCGGCGGCGCCGTGGATGTCGTCGGCGTCCACGCGTTCCTGAATTGCTTGATGACGGTATTCTGATCGGCGTGGTTGAGCGTCAATCCTTGGAAATTGCCGAGCGACGCGATGAGCGTCGGCAGCTCGCGCTTCGGGTCGCACCACGCGAAGTTCTCGCCGCCGACGCTGCGCGGCGCGATCGCCCTGGCGCCGCTCGACCCGGCCGTGTACCCGCTCATAAACTGGGCGGAGATCGTTCGTCGAGCGGGAAACTCACGCGTGCGGATATCGACCTGCGCGCCGGCGAAGTCGCCCTGCTGATCGGGCGTGAATGTCTTCGTCGTCGTAATGGTCTGCAGAAGCCCCGATGGGAACAGGTCGAGCGGGACCACGCGCTTCTCCGGCTCCGGGCTCGGCAGGCGCGCGCCGTTCAGCGACGCGGTCGTATATCGCTCGCCGAGTCCTCGCACGAAGACATAGCGGCCGTCCTGCACCGTCACGCCGCTCACGCGCTGCACCGCCTGCGCCGCGTCGGCGTCGGGGCTCTTGGCGATTTGTTCCGCCGTGACCGCGTTGACCACGCCAACCGCGGTACGCTGCCGATCGAGCGCTTCGCTCACCGTGCCACGCTCGACGGACGCCGTTGTCACCTGCGGCCCGAGCTCCGTGACCGCCTGTTTGAGCGTGACGTTCTGCTCGACCGTGTGACCGTCGGAGACGAGCAAGCCCGTGACGGTCTTGGCCGCGAAACCGATGCGCCGAATCTGGAGCGTGACCTGCCCGGCAGCGACGCGCGCGAGCGCGAAGCGACCGTCGACGCCGGTCTGCGTGGCTTGGGCGGTGCCGGCCACCTGCACGCCGACGTCGACGATCCCCTGTCCCGTCGAGGCGTCCACGACTCGCCCGACGATTCGCCCGCCGCCCGAGGCGACCTGCGCCGCGACGTTTCGCGCCGCGCTCATCGAGACGACGAGCGCGGTGAAGAGCAAAGACGGCACAGCCGCTCGGCGTGCCCGAGCGATACGACGCGCAACCATTTGGCGGGCGGGTGGGTGTGGGAGATCCGTCCGCGAGCAAGGCTACGCCACTTTGGTGATGCAGAATCAACGGCAACGCAACGAAGCCGTCACGAAGGACGGTTCAGTTGTTAGCTACGACCTAGCATACGACCATGAAACGCCGAGAATAGCGAGATAAGCCGCAGATCGGAGCTGAAGCGAGGTCGACACGGCATACAGTCTCGACGAGGGGCGCAAACATTTGATGGGGCGAATGCCGAAGGTCCAGCCGATCATGGCGAATGAACAAGCCAACGCTGATCGAAGAGGAGATCATCCGGGGCGATCATCGGATGCGTTCTCAGACGTGCACGCCGCGCTCGGCTTCGGCTACCGCGAGCTGATATATTCACTGGCTATGGAGCGGGAGCTCCGCGCGCAGGGGCACAAGGTCGATCGCGAAGTGGCCGTGATGATCCACTATCGCGGTGAGCCGCTTGCCCGCCAGACGATCGACATGATCGTCGACCAGAAGGTGATCGTCGAAACGAAGGCCACCGAGATCCTTCCGCCCGGATGCGCACCGCCAATTATTCGGCTACTTGTGCTCTACGACGCTGGAAGTGGGCCTCTCCTTCATTTCGGCCGGGAGCCCAAGTATCCACCGCGTCATTTACCAAAACCGGTTCAAGAGCTTTTCAGTCCGCACGTCTTAGTCCGTTTGTTTCCGTTTCGAAGCCGTTTGTTTCCGTGTCCCAAATTGTTATGCGCGTGCTTGGCGGGACGGTCTCGTCACCAGGATGGGCCATAACAATTGTGACACGGACACAAACGGGTCAAACGGAAACAAACGGTAACGGCAACTGCTACTTGATAGTGGTCGTCGGTAGAGTGACGCGCGCCAAAGCCGCATCAAGGCACGACCGGTCGGATGGTCTCCGTGATCGGTGGGAATCTTACCGGCCATGGCCGTGTTGAAGCTGGCGAGGTCGGTGTCGACGAGTGACTTGTAGGCGGCCTTGGCGGCGGTGAGGTCTTTTTCGATGTCGCCGAGCCAGGCGATCGAGGCGTCGGTGGGGCGGTAGTCGGCGCCGCCGGCGACGTCGCCGGCGCCGTTGCCGATGACGCCGTTCAGCCAGATGAGGTTCATGTAGATCTTGTACGGCTCGACGTAATACTTGTCGTCGCCGTTCATGTCCGAACGCGAGAGGAGGAGCAGC
Organism: uncultured Gemmatimonadaceae bacterium; assembly: GCA_963846925.1. Taxonomy (GTDB): domain Bacteria; phylum Gemmatimonadota; class Gemmatimonadetes; order Gemmatimonadales; family Gemmatimonadaceae; genus JAQBQB01. Next base: position 62,571 of record CAWJXW010000013.1, read on the forward strand.
TCGACCTTCATCATCTTCGCGTCGAGATCGGCGAGCGAGCGGTCGATGTCGGGCTTCTCGGCGTTCGCCTTCCGCTGGTCGAGGATCTGCTTTCGCATCACCTCGAGCCGATTGATGAGGTCGACGCTCGCGTTCATGTCGTCGCGCACACGGCGTTGCGCGCCGGTGGAGGCGATGAGATCGGTGAGCGGCGTCTTGATCTCAGGATCCTGGAGAATCACGAGCGGCTTGCTCGTGAGCGACGCGCCGTTGACGGTGATACGCGCGGTGTACGTGCCGGGGAGCGCGAGCGGACCGGCGGTCTGCGCGCCCTGAATCCCCCAGTGCGTGATCGGCCGCGTGGGGCGGTTGTTGAAGCGCGGTTCCTGGAAGATGTGCAGGTTGTCCGGCGCCGGCGTCCGGAGCGCCACGACGCGCGGCGCGTCGTAGCGAAGATCCCACTGGACGCGGTTGAATCCCGCGCGCGTCGGCGACTGAATCGTGCGCACGACGGCGCCCGCGGAGTCGAGAATCTCGACGCGCGCGGGGCGCTGCGTCGCCTTGCCGAGCTTGAAGGTGATCTCCGCTCGGCCGCTGCGCGCCTGGCGATATCCCGGATGCGGCGCGTAGACCGAGACGCTGTCGTCGCCGGCGGCGATCGTCTGCGGGTCGCTCTCCCACGGCGCGATGTCGCGCAGGATGTAGACGCCGCGTCCGTAGGTCGAGACGACGACATCGTGCCACGTCTTCGGGACGACGATCCACGAAACGGAGGTATGTGGCAGCCCCTCGTTGAAGTTCGTCCAGTGCGCGCCGTCGTCTTTCGAATAGTAGAAAGCATGCCCCGTTCCGGCGAAGAGCATGCCGCGCTTGTTCGGGTTCTCCGCGACCGCCATGACATAGTCGAGCGGATGCATCGCGGGCAGATCGCCGGTAACGTTCGTCCACGTGGCGCCGAAGTCGGTCGTCTTGTAGATGAACGGCTTGCGGTTGTCCATCATATGGAAGTCGACCGCGACGTACGCCGTGGCCGGATCGAAGTGCGACGGCTCGATCTTCCGGATCGTCCCCCACGCGGGCATCCCCGCCTTGGTCAGCCCGGGGCTGACGTCGACCCACGAGCCTTCGCCGCCTGCCTGCGAGTCCTTCGTGTACCAGACCTTCCCGTCGTTCGTGCCAGCCCACAGCAAGCCGCGCTGGATCTCCGACGGCGCGATCGCGAAGACGACCTCGCCGTAGAACTGTCCGAGGTTGTCCTCGACGATGCCGCCGGACGAGACGACGTACTTCGGGTCGCGCGTCGAGAGGTCGGGGCTGATGACGCTCCAGCTCTGTCCCTGATTAGAGGTCTTGAATACGACCTGGCAGCCGTAGTAGACCGTGGCGTGGTCGAACGGATCGATCGCCAGCGGCGGCGTCCAGTGGCAGCGGTACTTGAGCTTGTCGGGCGGCGAGTCGAGTGTGTGGATCCACGGGCTTATCGACCGCGCGCGCTTGTCGCGGTGATCGTAGCGCGTGACCTCGTTGCCGTAGCAGCTCGCCCAGACGACGTTCGCGTCGGTGGGATCGGGCAACGTGAATCCGGACTCGCAGCCGCCGAGCCCATGGTCCCACGTCGAGAATCCGCCGAACCCGCCGCCGCCGCGACCACCACCGCCGCCGGTCGAGTCGGCGCCGGTCGAATCGGCGCCCGCGCCCCGACCTCCACGTCCCCCGCGTCCCCCCGCCTCAGGAACCGCCGCGCCTCGACCCGCCTCGGCGATGATCTGCGCAGCTCGGCCGCCGCCTCGCCCACGACCGTTGGTCGTGTCCGCGTTCGCGCCCCCCGCCCCGACCACCTCGGCCGCCGCGTCCAGCACCCGCGGCGATGCCGCGAGTCGCGGTCGCGCCTTCGGGCGCGGTGCTCGGGCCGCGCATCGTGCCGTTGTCCTGTCGATTGCCATAGACCCAGTACGGGATCTGGTTGTCGACGGCGACGTGATACATCTGTGCGATCGGCAGCGAGACGCTCTGGAAGGTCTTGCCGTGATCCGTCGTGAGGCGCGCTCCGGCGTCGTTGGTCAGGCCGAAGTGGTTGGCGTTCTTGGGGTCGAACCAGATGTCGTGGTTGTCGCCGCCCCACGGCACCTCGACGAACGTCTTGCCGCCGTCCTTCGACTGGAAGAAGCTGCTGTTGGCGAGCAGGATCTCGTCGGGGTTGGACGGCGAAACCATGAGATGGATATAGTATCCAGCTCTTCCAATGAGCGGACGCTGATAGTTCACGACCTTCCACTTCACGCCGCCGTCGTCCGACCGCCAGACGGAGCCTTGGTCGGCCGTCTGGATGAGCGCGTAGACGCGCTTCGAGTTCGACGGCGCGACGGCGACGTCGATCTTCCCGATCGGCGGCTGGGGAAGCCCGGGGTCGACGACCTGCTTCCACGTGTCGCCGGCGTCGCGGGTCACGTAGACGCCGTCCTTGGGATCGTGCGTCCCGCTGTACATCGCCCACGTGTGCATGATCACGTGCCACATGCCGGCGAACAGCACCTTCGGATTCTTCTCGTCGAGCGTGAGACCGGAGCAGCCGTAGTTCCCGCCGAGCGTCAGCACGAGCTTCCACGTCTTGCCGCCGTCGGTGGTGCGATAGACGCCGTGCTCCGTCTGCTCACCGGTCGCGCGGCCGAGCGCGCAGACGTAGACGACGTTCGGATTCGTCGGGTGCACGATGATGCGGCCGATACGTCCCGTCTCCTCGAGCCCCATGTGCTGCCACGTCGTGCCCGAGTCGACGGACTTGTAGACGCCGTCGCCCATCAGGTCCGCATCGCGGATCGCCCACCCTTCACCAGTGCCGGCCCACACGATGGACGGCTTGGACGGGGCGACGGCGAGCGCGCCGATCGCCTGCACCGGCATCGAATCGGAGACGGGGCGGAACGTCGCGCCGCTGTCGACAGACTTCCATACACCGCCGGAGGCAGCGCCGAGGTACCACACGCGCGCGTCGCCGGGGACACCGGTGATCGCCGAGATCCGCCCGCCCTCGGCGGGTCCCATCATCTGAAAGCGGAATGGATCCGGAGGCGGCGGCGGGGCCGGCCTTTGAGCGGGAGCTTGGCCTGGCGCTGGGGCGCCGCCGCGTGGCTGCGCAGCGAGGGTTGCGACCGACGAAAGGACGCAGAGTGCCGTCAGACAATGGGATGCCGAGCGGACGAAAGTCCATGCACGAGCCATTCGCGCGATCTCCAATGGGATTGGGCGAGGCAGGGAAAGCCGAGGTTTGGGATGGGACGTCATACGCTACGACCCGGTAGCGGTACCCGACAAGTGGCGACAAATCTCGGACGACTCACCCGGCGCGATTCCGATGACCGGCGCATAGGTTTGGGTCGACGTTCAGTCCCTCCCGGTCCACCGGTCCACCCGTCCACCGGTCCACCTGCCCCCCCAGGTCCGTGCTCGGTCTCGCGTTCGCCGCACTCCAACTTGCCGCAGCGTCTCCGCCCGCTCGCCCTCCTGTCTACAATGGCCAGAAGGGGGAGCTGACCGTCGCGTTACCTCGCATCGACGGAAGCGCGGCGGTGGTGAACGTGGACGGCGTACTCGACGAACCGGTGTGGCAGCGCGCCGCGCTGCTCACGGGGTTCTCGCTGTATTCCCCGGTCGATTCGAGACCGGCGCCGGACTCGACCGACGTGCGCGTCTGGTATTCCTCCGACGCGATCTACTTCGGGATCCGCGCGTTCGAGTCGCACGGCCGAGTGAGCGCGACGCTCGCCGACCGCGATCGCATCTCGACGGACGACAACGTCGAGATCCACCTCGACACGTTCGACGAGCGCAATCGCGCGTTCGTGTTCATCGTCAACCCACTCGGCGTGCAGGCCGACGGCACGAAGAACGAGGCGGGCGGCTTCATCCCCGGGTCGAATGTCATGCCCGGTCAGAACGATCTGAGCCCCGACTTCGTGTGGCAGTCGCGCGGGCGCGTCACCGAGGCCGGATACGAAGTCGAGATCCGGATTCCGTTCAGCAGCCTGCGCTATCCGATTGGCTCACCGCAGCGGTGGGGACTCCAGATCGACCGCCACGTTCAGCACAACGGCTACGAGGAGACGTGGACGCCCGCCAAGCGCGCGTCCGCGTCGTTCATCGGACAAGCCGGGCGGCTGACGGATCTCTCGGGCATGCGGCACGGGCAGATCGTCGAGATGAATCCGGAGGCGACCAACACGGTGAGCGGAACGCCGTGCTGCTCGCCGGCGATGGACTCGTGGCACTACGCCCCCGCGCCGAGGCTGGGCGGCAACGTTCGGTGGACGCTGGGCAGCAACTTCGTGTTGAACGGCACCGCACGGCCCGACTTCTCGCAGGTCGAAGCCGACGCGACGCAGATCGCGGCCGACCAACGGTTCGCGCTCTTTTATCCGGAGAAGCGTCCGTTCTTCGTCGAGGGCGCGGATCGGTTCAACGTGCCGAACACGCTCGTCTACACGCGCCGGATTGTGCAGCCCGACGCGGCGCTGAAGGTCACCGGCAAGCTCGCCCGCGCCGACTTCGCCGTGTTGTCGGCGATCGATCAATCGGGTGGCGCCACGCAGAGCGAGCATCCACTCGTCGACGTGGTGCGTCTGCAGCAGAACTTCGGCGACCAATCGTTCGCGGGCTTGCTGTACAGTGACCGCGTGTCGTCCGGCCTGCAGAACCGCGCCTTCGGCGGCGACACGCACATCGTCTTCGACAAGATCTATTTCGCGCAGTTCCAGGCGGTGGAAAGCGTCACACAATCGAACGGGTCGACGAAATCCGGTCCGATGTGGGAGGCGGTGCTGGACGCGACGGGCCGGAGCTGGGGATTTCACTACAACGTGCTCGGCATCAGCCCCGAGTTTCGCACCGACAACGGGTTCGTTCCCCGCACGGGGTTCGTGCAGCCGGGTGCGGCGAACCGGATCACACTCTACGGGAAACCCGGAGCGCTGATCGAGCGGTTCAACGTGTTCATCACCGAAAACGCGCTCTGGGACTACAACGACATCTTCCGCGGGAAGCGTCTGCTCGAGGACCACTTCAACCCGATGATGAGCTGGACGCTGCGCGGAGGATGGAACGTCAATGTCTCGCCGAAGCTGTCGAGCTACGCGTTCGATAACGCGCCGTACGCCAGTCTGCGCGTGCCGTCGGTCGTGGGCGGCGCGCCGACGCCGTTCGTGCCCTCGGACCGCATCGAGACGTTGGTGAGCGGCTTCAGCGTGGCGACGCCGCAGTACCATACCTGGGCGGCGTCGGTCGGCATGACACTCGGCAACGACGTCGATTTTCTCGAGACGTCGCGGGTCCGGCGAACCGACGTGAACGGCGAGCTCGATTGGCGGCCGAGCGAACGGCTGCGCACGACACTGACGTATAGCGGCAGCGTGTTCACGCGGCGGAGCGACGGCGAGCGCACATTGTACGCCCGCATCCCGCGCGTGAAGATCGAGTATCAGCTCGCGCGCCCGCTCTTCGTGCGCGTCGTGTCGCAATACACGTCGATGGATCGGCAACCGCTCGTCGATCCACGCACCGGGCAGGTGCTGCTGGTGAGCGGGTCCACCGGCTTCACGCCGTCCGCGGCGTCGTCGTCGAACACGCTGCGCACCGACTGGCTCGTCTCGTACCGGCCGGCGCCGGGGACCGTGTTTTTCGTCGGCTACGGCGGAGATCTCGAAGAAACCGACCCACTCGCGTTCCGCGCGCTCCGCCGTACCGACGATGCGTTTTTCGTGAAGGCGAGCTACGTGTTTCGGCTGCCCGTCTTCTGAACCATCGATCCTAGGGTTTCACCGGCACCATCAGATGCGCGTACGGAGTGCCCTTCCACATGACGTACGGGGTGCTCGTGCTTGGCGTCGTCGAGTATGAGTCGAGCTGCTTGGTGTCGGGGAGGAGGACCATCGTGTGCGGCGGCGTCGCGATCCAATTCTGTCCGGCGGCTGGTTTCTCGGCGAAGGGGTCGGTGTTGCTGGCGTCGGAGCCGCCGGCGAGCATGTAGGCAATCCCGATCTGGGTGATCGCGGGAGGCTTGTGTGTCGTGTAGCCCTCGAACCACTTCTGCCAGACTTTGTCCGCGCACATAGGATCGGAGCCGGGCGACCGCGGATCATCGGGGATGCAAAGCCATCCGTTCGTCCCTTTGACGAGCGTCGTCATCTTCCCGTCTGGCGTCATGTCGGCGATCGTCGCATTGGCGGAGATCGCCGCTGGTGCGGCCGACCGTGCGCTCGCAATCTTGGCCGCCGTGGCGGGCGAGGGATCCTGCTTTTTCTGAGCGTTCGCCGCGGCGGTCAGGCAGAGGCAGAAGCCGACCGCGAGGCTGGAAGCATGCCGCATGCTGCTCTCCTTCCCGCATCGTGCGGGGATGTGGTGAGGCATTGGCTGCACAGTCCACGCGAATATAGCGCGTCAACTCTGCAAGGGCCGTCATCGCCGAGCGACATCAGCGGCGCGCACATCTCGCTCGGCCTGCGATCGGGCGAGGCCGCCGAAGGTGAGCACCCAACGGAAGGCGATCCGGATTCCTCGCGCGGCGGGCGCGAGTGAGTGAATGTTCATCGCGCGCGCGAGCTTGTCCGCGCCGACGACGATGACCAGGATCAGCCCGACGACGCCCAGCGCGACGACCCAGAGTGGAAAGACGATGACGAAAACGATGAGGATGAACGGGAGGAGCAGAATCGGGACGATGGGGAGCAGTCCCATGCCGAGTGTCACGCGCGACTCCTTATGGATGTGTCATCCGAGCGCATTGGGCGCCCATACATCGTGTAAGTTACTCGGCGCGATCGGCTTTGCACTGATTGCGACGGCGAGCTCGGCGTTTGGCCAGTCCACTCAGGGCGCGCCGTATCGCGATGCGTCGAGGCCGGTCGCCGAACGCGTGCGCGACCTGCTCGGGCGCATGACGCTCGAGGAAAAATTCTGGCAGCTGTTCATGATCCCCGGCGACCTCGACGACCCCGCGAACGATTACTCGCACGGCGTCTTCGGGCTTCAGATCTCGCCGGCGCGCGACACCGCCGACCCCGCCCGCGCGCACGCGACGCGGATCAACGACATCCAACGCTACTTCGTCGAGCGGACGCGGCTCGGCGTTCCGATCATTCCTTTCGAGGAAGCCGTGCACGGACTCGTGCGTCCCGGTGCGACGTCGTTTCCGCAAGCGATCGGGCTCGCCGCGACGTGGGACACGTCGCTCATGTCGCGCGTCGCCATCGCGATCGCCGAGGAAACGCGGAGCCGAGGCATCCGGCAGGTGTTGTCGCCGGTAGTGAACATCGCGAACGATCCGCGCTGGGGGCGAGTGGAGGAGACCTACGGTGAAGATCCCCTGCTCTCCTCCCGGATGGCCGTGTCGTTCGTGAGCGCGTTCGAGCGCGCCGGCGTCGTCGCGACGCCCAAGCACTTTGTCGCCAACTTCGGCGACGGTGGACGCGACAGCTATCCGATCGACTTCGACGCGCGGCTGCTCGACGAGACGTACTTCCCGCCATTTCACGCGGCGATTCTCGAGGGACACGCGCGTTCGGTGATGAGCGCGTACAACTCGGTCGACGGGTCGCCCGCGACGCAGAATCGCTCGCTGCTCACGGACAAGCTGCGCCGGGATTGGGGCTTTCAAGGATTCGTCATCTCGGACGCCGCGGCCACGGGCGGGGCAACGGTGTTGCACCACACCGAGGCGAGCACGGCGACCGCGACGGCGGACGCGCTCGAGGCGGGGCTCGACGTGATCTTTCAGAGCTCGTGGCCGCAGCATCGGCCGTACCTGGACGCGTTCAAGCGCGGGCTCATCCCGGATGCCGTGATCGACTCCGCGGTCGCACGTGTGCTGCGCGCGAAGTTCGAGCTCGGGCTCTTCGAGCATCCGTACGTGGACGTCGACAGCGCGAGGTTGGTGAACGGCAGCGCCGGCCATCGCGCGCTCGCCCTCGAGGCGGCGCACGAGTCGATCGTCCTGCTGAAGAACGAGGGTGCGGTGCTCCCGCTCGGAAGGACGATTCGCTCGATCGCCGTGATCGGCACCGACGCGGTCGAAGCGCGACTAGGCGGGTACAGCGGACCCGGGAATCACAAGATCTCGATCTTGGACGGCATCACGGCGGCCCTCCGCGAGCGGGCGCCGGAAGGAGTCGTTCGCTATGCCCCGGGACCCGGCCGGATCGCGCGCGAGCACGCCGTCGTGCCGGCCGACGCGCTCTCGTCCAACGACAGCGGCCGCACGGTGCGCGGTCTGCACGGCGAGTACTTCGACAACAATCGCCTCGATGGAAGCCCGAGGCTCACGCGAACGGACGCGCGCGTCGATTTCGGTTGGACGCTCAACTCGCCCGGACGCGGAATTCCGTTCGACTGGTATTCCGTGCGGTGGACAGGGCGCATCACGATTCCATCGAGCGGCGTGAAGCGCATCGGCGTCGAGGCAAATGATGGGTATCGGCTGGTTCTCGACGGCAAGTTGTTGATCGACGACTGGCAGAAGCGCTCGTACGGCTCGCGGCTGGCGAACGTGAAGCTCGCGCCTGGAAGCTCACATGACGTGCGACTCGAGTACTTCGAGAGCACGGGCAATGCACGGGTCAAACTCGTTTGGGACGCCGGCGTTCGCGACGATTGGCGTGGGACGATCGACTCGGCGGTGTCGGTGGCGCGGCGGTCGCAGGTCGCCGTCGTGGTCGCGGGACTCGAGGAGGGGGAATTCCGCGATCGCGCGCTGCTCTCGCTGCCCGGTCATCAGGAAGATCTCATCGAACGCGTCGCCGCCACCGGGCGGCCGACGATCGTCGTGCTCGTCGGCGGGGGCGCGGTCACAATGAGCCGGTGGCTCGACCACGTACCAGCCGTTGTCGACGCGTGGTACCCGGGTGAGATGGGCGGCCGAGCGGTCGCCGACGTGCTCCTCGGCGACTACGACCCGGCGGGTCGGCTGACGACGACGTGGCCGATGTCCGAAGGTCAGTTGCCGCTCTACTACAACCACAAGCCGACGGGGCGCGGCGACGACTACCTCGACCTTACCGGCCAGCCGCTCTTCCCATTCGGTTACGGGCTGAGCTACACGACGTTCGAGTACTCTGGTCTGACGATCGAGTCGCCCGAGATCGCGCCGACTGGTTCGACGACCGTTCGATGCCGGGTGATGAATGGCGGCTCGCGCGCGGGCGACGAGGTCGTGCAACTCTACGTCCGCGACCTGCTCGCCTCGGTCGCGCGTCCGGTGATGCAACTCGCGGGTTTTCGCCGAGTGCACCTCGCGCCGGGCGAGTCGAAGGAGGTGGCGTTCACCGTCGGGCGGGAGCAACTGCAGATGCTCGATCGCGATCTCCACTGGATCGTCGAGCCCGGCACGTTCCGGATTCTGATCGGATCGTCGTCGCGTGACATTCGGCTCAGGGGCGACCTGGCCGTGCGCTGATGGTGGGGTCAGTCGCTGCGTAAGGCGATCACCGGGTCGATTCTGGTCGACCGGCGCGCCGGGATGCCGCTCGCGATCACGGCGACGATCGTCATGACCGCCGCCGCGAACGCGAACACGGTCGCGTGAACGGTGCCCAGCGAGCCAATCGTCGACGCCAGCACGCGCACCGCGCCGGCCCCTACCCCAAGGCCCACGACCAAGCCGACCATCAAGAGGGCCGCGACTTGGACACCGAGCATACGCAACACGTCCATCCGCCTCGCGCCCAGAGCGATTCGCACTCCGATCTCCTTCGTTCGCTGCGTCACCATGTAGGCGATCACACCGTAGAGTCCGATCGCCGCGAGGAGCGAGGCAACCACGGCCAGAATCCCCAACAACTGCGTGGCCGTCTGCTGACCCTTGAGCGGTCCTTCGATGTAATCAGCGAGTGGCATCGTCCGGAACGTCGGCACGCTTGGGTCCACTGCCTTCACCGCCTGCGAGATGGACCTGACCGCTTCGTCGACGGAGCCCGCCGTGCGCACGAGGAACGTGTACCCGTACTCCGGTCGATACACTTGCCGCACGGGAATGAAGAAGTACGGCGTCGGCGGCTCGGTCACGCGGTACGTCTTGGCGTCGCGCGCGACGCCGACGATGGTGAACCATCGTCCCCACCCATGGACTCGCACGCCGAGCGCGGCGTGTCCGCGGACGAATCGCCGGACGAACGCTTCATTCACGATCATCACGGGCGTGTGCGCGGAGTCGTCGTCCGTCGTGAAGTCTCGACCCGCGACCAATGGAATTCCGAGCGTCTTGAAGTAGTCCGGGCTGATGGCCGCGCGAAACAACTTCATGTCTTCGCTCGGCTCGGGGGTGTAGCCCTCCACGCGCAAATCCTCCCACGACCCGGAGCCAAGACTCAGCGGCACGTAGTCGGTGTAGCTCGCCGCCGTGACGCCGGGCGAGCGTGTCAGCCGCTCGGCAACGTTGCGGAGGAACGCGTCTCCGTGCGCAGAGTCGTAGCCCGCCAAGGTAATGCTGACCGACCCCATCGCGACTTGCTTGGCGGCGAAGCCGGGCGACAGCGCGCGCGCTTGGCGGAAGCTGTCATAGAAGACTCCGGCGCCCACGAGCGCGACGACGGCGAGCGCCATCTCCGCGACGACGAACATCGCGCGCATGCTCGACGTGCGTGTCCCGCCGACCGAACCACGGCCGCTCTCGGCAAAAGCGTCGGCGGTCGTTTCTCGCGATCCCAAGATCGCCGGCGCCGTGCCGGCGAGAATCGTGACTAGCACCGCGAGCGAGGCGGCGAGGGCGAGGACGTGTCCGTCCACGTGCGGCGTGAGTACCGCCCGCGATGAGAACGACGGCAGCAGGAATCGAAGCGAGCGTGACAGCCAGAACGTCCCGAGCAGCCCGAGCGCGGCGCCGCTCATCGCGAGCACCGAGGCTTCAGTCAGCAATTGGCGAAGCAAACGTCTGCGCGGAGCGCCAAGCGCCATTCGCAGAGTGAGCTCTCGGCGCCGGCCGGTTGCTCGCGCGAGAAGCAGGTTCGCGCCGTTCGCGCAGACGATGAGCATCACGAGGCCGCACGCCGAGAGCAGCACGCCGATCGGCGCCCGGAGCGCGTCTTGCAGCCCCCAATGCGACTGCCACACGTGCATCAGGCGGCCGCCCATGCCCTTGCTGACGTCGCCGTTGGCTTTCGCCATGAGCGATGCGAACGACTCGACCTCGGCGCGCGCGGCGTTGAACGTCACACCGTCGGCGAGGCGAGCAAACACGCGAAATGTCCTCGTGCCGCGATCCTCGAGCCACCAGGCGCCGGTCGGTACGATCTGTCCGAGCATCCCGGCCGGTACCCAGATGTCGACCTCCTCCCCGGGCATCGACCCATGGAAGGACGGCGGGGCGACGCCGATGATCGAGAACGGAAACCCGTTGACGCGCACCACGCGGCCGAGAATCGACGAATCGCCTTGAAAACGCGTTTTCCAAAGGTCGTAGCCAATGACAATCGTCGGCTGACTTCCGGCGTAGTCGTCGGGACTGCGCGGGAACGACCGACCCAGCGCGGGTGGGACGCGCAGCACGTCGAAGAAGTTCGCCGACACGAGCTCGGCGGGCCGACGCTCGGCGCGCGCGCCATCGCCGAACGCAATGGACATCGGGTACGCGGCGGCCAGTCCGTCGAACGATTTGAGGTACCGCCGAAAATCGCGGTAATCGAGCCACGAGGTGGGCGTCCAGCTGCCGGACGACGTCGTCGTCTCGAGCGCCATGACGCGATCCGCGTCGCCGGCGCCCGGCAGCGGATTGAGGAGGACGGAGCGCGCCCAGCTGAAGACGGTCGTCGTCGCGGCGATTCCGATCGCCAAGGTGAGCATGACGGTCGCCGACAGCGCGGGCGTTCGGCGAAGCTGCCGCAGCGCGTAGCGCACATCCATCGCGAACGACTCGACCGACGGCCACTCCCAGACTTCCCGCCCTTGCTCGACGACGTTAGTCACATTTCCGAACGCGCGACGAGCCGCCGCCGTCGCGTCGGCCCGCGACATTCCCTGTGCCATGAGAGCTTCAATTCGCTCATCCAGGTGCGAGCGAATCTCGTCGGCCAGGCTCTGGTAGACCTGTCGTCGACGGAAGAGTCGGTCGACGAGGCTCATCCGTCCTCCAGGGCGAGGATGAGATTGATGCCCCGGAACATCCGTTCGAAGCTCGAGATCTCGCCGGCGAGATGCTTGGTGCCGGCGCGAGTGAGCGAGTAGATGCGGACGCGGCGATTCGTCGACGACACGCCCCACTCCGCGCTGACGAGACCGTCCTTGAGGAGGCGCTGAAGCGCCGGATAGAGCGAGCCCTCTTCGACCTGGAGCAGGTTGCGCGACGCTTGCTGGATGCGTTGCACGAGCGCGTATCCGTGCAGCGGCTCCTGTTTGAGGAGACGGAGCACCATCATTTCCAGCGCGCCTGGGAAGAGGTCGCGTGCGGCGTCGTCGGGCATCGGAGGCATCAGTGCGGCCGGAAGAAAGTGATTGCCCTAGTTGCTCCAGGCCTAGAGCAAACTAGGGTCTCATCCATTTTCCTGTCAAGCAGGAATCGTGGCCACCTGAGCGCCACGCCGTTGGCGGCGCGCCTATTGCCTTCCGACGTCGACGCCAACATGGTGGAAGCGTCCATACCGGAAGGCCGACCGATGGGCGTGACGACTCACGACGCCACGTTCGCGACCTACGCCCCTGGGAGCGAGCGGGCGCAGCGCGAGCGAATCGCCTCGCTCGACATCACGCGCGGGATCGTGATGCTGCTGATGGCGATCGATCACGTGCGCGTGTACGCCGGCGTCCCAGCCAGCGGTCCGACGCCGGGCGTCTTCTTCACGCGGTGGGTGACGCACTTCTCCGCCCCGGGATTCGCCTTTCTCGCCGGCACGGGTGCGTTCCTGCTGGGTCAGAAGCTGGCCGACAAGCGGGCCCTCGCGCGCTATCTGGTGGAACGCGGCGTGATCCTCATCCTGCTCGAGCTGACTGTCTTGCGTCTCGCGTGGACATTCAACGCCGACTTCGCGAACTACAATTTGGCCGGCGTCATCTGGATGCTCGGGTGGTGCATGATTCTCATGGCGGGAATCATCTGGTTACCGCTGACGGCGATCACGGTCCTCGGTCTCGCGCTCATCGTCGGTCAGGCGGTGTTCGCGCCAATCAGCCACCTGCTCCCCGCGGCGATCGGCAACTTTCTCTACCTGGGAGGCGAGGTTCAACTCGGACTGCCGTTCGCGGTTTTGTACGTGATCGTGCCGTGGATTGGCGTGATGGCGATCGGCTACGCCTTCGGTACGATCATGACGTACACGCCCGAGCGGCGTCGCACGGTCTGCCTGCGACTCGGCCTCTCGGCGACGGCTTTGTTCGTCATCATCGCCGGTATCATGGTTGCCGTTCAGCCCTCGCGACCCGACGCGCCGCCGGCGATTCTGAGAATGCTCAACCAGCGCAAGTATCCAGCGTCGCCGCTTTTCTTGATGATGACGGTAGGCCCGATGCTCGCGTTCCTGCCGTTCGCCGAACAGATGCGGGGACGCGTTGCATCGATCCTGTCGACCTTCGGGCGCGTGCCGATGTTCTACTATCTGCTGCACATTCCGGTGATTCACGCCGCCGCGCTCGTCGTCTCGCTCATTCGAACGGGCGGGATCGACCCATGGCTGTTCGGCAACCACCCGATGGCGCCACCGCCCGTTCCGGAGGGCTATCGCTGGAGCCTGCCGCTGCTCTATCTGGTGTTCGCGATCGTCGTGACGCTGCTGTACTGGCCGTGCCGCTGGTACGCGAATCTCAAGGCTCGCGGCAAGTCGCGCGTGCTTCGCTACATCTAGAACACGTCTCGAGAACGGTCGCGTCAGCGGAGCTCTCGCGCCACACGGAACGACGCCGCCGGACGGGGGTATTTGCGGGGACCCCGCGCAGCCGAGGCGGCCGGCGTTTGTGACGGTTGTGCGTCAATCCCGTGACAATTGGCCGATTTCAGTGCCGCAGCGGGTTTCCAGTTGTCATAATATCGTGGGGCTCATCCTGCGACCCGTGACAACCGTCTATGAACTATCGCGCGATCTGGATATCCGACGTCCACCTGGGCACGAAACACGCCCAGGTCGGCAAACTGCTCGAATTTCTCCGCGACACCGAATCCGCCCACCTCTACATCGTGGGCGATTTCGTTGATGGGTGGCAGCTTCGCCGACGATGGTTCTGGAACGACGAGCACAACACGCTGATCCAGAAACTGCTGCGCAAGAACCGCAAACACACGCACGTCACGTTCATCACCGGGAACCACGACGAGTTCCTGGAAAAGTTCTTCGGCATCCCGTTCGGCACGGTGCGCCTCGTCGAGCGCGCGGTGCACACCGGAGCGAACGGGAAGAAGTACCTGGTCATCCACGGCCACCAGTTCGACGGCCTCGTGCACTTCAACCGGGTGCTCGAGCGCGTCGGGACGGTGCTCTACGACAAAATTCTCGACCTGAACGTCTGGATCAACCGGATTCGGCGCAGCTTCGGCTTCGGCTACTGGTCGTTCGCCTCGTACATCAAGTTGCGCGCGAAGAGCGCCGTGAAGTACGTGACCGACTACGAGGACACGATGCTCCAGTTCGGCCGCAAGAGCGGGATGGCGGGCGTGATCTGCGGGCACATCCACCGGCCGGAGATCCGCCAGGTCGGGGACATGTTATACATGAACTGCGGGGACTGGGTCGAGAACTGCACGGCGCTGGTCGAGGACTTCGACGGCAACTTCAGCCTCATTCGATTCCATGAAAGTGATGTTCACGGTGCAGGGCGAGGGCCGCGGGCACATGACGCAGGCGATCGCGATGCAGGAGATGCTGCAGCGACACGGACACCGCGTCGCCGCCGTCCTCGTCGGGTCGAACCAGAACCGGAGCCTGCCGGCATTCTTTGAGGAGGCGTTCGTCGGACGCGTCCAATCGATCCCGAGCCCGGGATTCGCCGTCGCCAACGGCCGCGGGATCTCCCTCCTCCGCACTGCCACGAACGCGCTCGCGAACGCACCCACCTTTCGTCGTAGCCTCCGCACGATTCACGAGACGGTCACGACGGTCCAACCCGACCTGATCGTCAACTTCCTCGAGCCGCTGCTCGGCGTCTACAACACCGTGCGGCGGCACCGCGTGCCGGTGCTCGCCGTCGGCCACCAGTTCATGCTCGACCACCCGGCGTTCGTGCAGGACCGCAAGCGGTCGCTCGACCGCCTGGGAATGAGCGCGTACGTCGCGTTGACCGGAACTCGTTCGGCGAAATTGGCGTTGTCCTTCTACAAGGCGCCGGACCTTCCGCGACATCGTCTGTTCGTCTGTCCGCCGATCCTGCGCCGCCAGCTCTTCGAGCAGCGGGCGGATTCGTTCGACGGACACCTTCTCGTGTACCTGCTGAACGCCGGCTACGCCGATGACATCGTCCGCTGGCACCGGGACCACCCCGAGGTGCCGGTGCACTGTTTCTACGACAAGCCCGGCGCCCCGGACGAGGAGCGCGTCGATTCACATCTGACCTTCCACAAGATCCACGGCGAGAAGTTCCTTCGCCTGATGGCGTCCGCACGCGGCGTAGCCTGCACGGCCGGCTTCGAATCGGTGAGCGAAGCCGCGTACCTCGGCAAGCAAGTGCTCATGATTCCCGTCGAGAACCACTTCGAACAATTCCTCAACGCGCGCGACGCCGAGCGGACGGGCATCGGTCTCGCCGACACCGCGTTCCGGCTTTCGCGGTTGCTGGAGCCGGTGCGCAACGACGTCACCGCCACATTCCGAGCCTGGGTGGACCAGGCCGAAGCAATCGCAATAAACGCCGTCGAGACGGTGGCGGGTCTGCGCGGCGTGCCGGCCGTGCGCGATTCCGAAGTCATGTCCCCCGTCCGGTGAGAAGCAACAACAAGAGCAGTTGTCGTGTCGACAACAAATTCTTGTTTCTTGATTCCTCGACCAATCGACCCGCGCGCGCTAGGCGAAAAGCTTGATCGTGACGGCTTCGGGCGTCGAGACGGCGTCTTCGATCGTGAGGCGGATGCGGCGTACGCGTGTCGACGGGAAGCGATCGAGCTTCGCGTAGCCGATGGTCGTTCCGCTCGAGATGTTGCGCCACGCGTCGTCCTCGCGCTCGGCGCCCTCGAGCGTGTAACGGGCGATGCGTTGACCTCGCGCGACGTTCTCGGAGAGGCGCGCCACGCTCACCGTCGCCGGCTCGGCGAGATCCAGCTCGAGTCGGGCGGTACGGTCTCCGGTCACGCGCCATTCGTGGCGACGGGCGCGCACGACGTCCTCGGCGAAGCGCGCGTCGCGGCGTTCGCGAAATTCGCGGAGGCGGGCGACGTCGGTCGGATGCAGAAGTCCGTCGCGCGTCGGAGGGACGTTGAGCAGCAGCTTGCCGTTCCGGCCG
The DNA here is from genome assembly GCA_963846925.1 of uncultured Gemmatimonadaceae bacterium. Lineage (GTDB taxonomy): Bacteria > Gemmatimonadota > Gemmatimonadetes > Gemmatimonadales > Gemmatimonadaceae > JAQBQB01. The sequence goes on from CAWJXW010000013.1 coordinate 78,942, forward strand.
ACGGATGTGAAGTAGAGGTTCATCAGATCGTCGGTGGAGCGGACCCGCGCGTCCTCGCTCGCGTGATGAAACCAGCCGGGGCGGATCGAGACGTCGACCTCCGCCGGACGCCAGACGGTGCCGAGCGGATCGCCGTGTTGGAGCGCGTCGATGATGCCGGGGCCGTCGGCGCCCGGGAACGTGACGACGGAAGGATTGACGGTCGACCAATTGGGATCGCCCGCGACGCCGCGCTCGTTGCCGCACCATCGTACGTCCGGGCCCGCGTCGGAAAACATGACGGCGTTCGGCTGAAGGCGCCGCACCGTCGACCACACGCGCTGCCAATCATAGACCTGCTTCTTGCCGTTCGGACCCTCGCCGTTCGCGCCGTCGAACCAGAATTCGGCGATCTGTCCGTAGTGCGTCAGCAGCTCGGTGAGCTGGTCGATATATAGGGTGTTGTAGCGCGCCGAGTCGCCGTACGCCGGATTGTTCCGGTCCCACGGTGAGAGGTAGAGACCCGGCTTGAGGCCCTCGGCGCGGCATGCGTCCACGAACTCGCGAACGACGTCGCCGTGGCCGCCGCGAAACGCGCTCGACGCAACCGAGTGTCTCGTCGTCGCCGTCGGCCAGAGACAGAATCCGTCGTGGTGCTTGGCCGTCAGGATCATCGCGCGGAAGCCGGCGTCGCGTGCGGCGCGCGCCCACTGACTCGCGTCGAGCGCCGAGGGCGCGAACGAGCGCGGATCCTCGTGGCCGTCGCCCCACTCACGGTCGCTGAACGTGTTCACGCCGAAGTGGAGGAACATCGCCAGCTCGTCGCGCTGCCAGTCGAGCTGCGACGGCGTGGGACGCGGGCGATTGTTGGCCATCGGCCCGGACTCCTCGCGAGTCCGGACGCACGCGGCGACGGCGGCCGTCGCCGCGACTCGCACGAACGCGCGGCGCGACAACCCTCCGCCGCCTTCGCGCGCGTCGTTCATCTCATGTACTTCCAGTTCCTCGGCTTTCCCTCAGCCATCCACTCGATGGCCTGGGCGAGACGTTTGTTGCGCGTCTCTTCGGTCTTCGCGTCGGTGAGCCACTCGAGATACTCGCGCTTGTGGCTCGGCGGAAACGACTCGTAGGCCGCGGCGGCCTTCTTGTTCTTCTTCAGCGCGGCCGTGAGGAATACCGGTGTGCGGATCGGTTTCTTTGGCGTGGCCGGCTTGCGCTCGATCCTCGTGCCGGTGTCGTTGAGCTCCTTCGCCTTTTTCAGGTAGCCGACCAGCTTCTTTTTCGGCGGCAGGTCGGCGAGCGTCGCGATGCGCCCGAGCTGATCGGTCGGACGTTCGCTCTTGAATTCGTCGCCGAGCACCAGCTGCGACTTCCAGAAGCCGAAGACGCAGTACTCCTTGAACGCCGACATCCCGCAGAACATTCCCTTGTAGTCGAAGTGCGGCGACTGCCACTTGATGCCCTCGGTCACGTCGGGCACGACCTCGTGTACCGTCGCGCGCAGATACTCGAGGATCGGTTTGGCGTAGTCGGGCGCCTTGGCGATATACGCGTCGACGCGCGCGTCTCGTGTGCCCATGGTGCGCTACCAGAGATGTGGAACGACGTTGGCCGACCGCACCATCGGATCGCCGGGCTTGCAGCCGAACGCCGCGGCGAAGGCCGGGAAGTTGGAGAGCGGCCCGTTGTCGCGCCAACGCTCCGGTGCGTGCGGATCGACGACGGCGCGCGTGCGCATCGTCTCGGGCCGGTTGTGCGTGCGCCAGCTCTGCGCGTACGCGATGAAGAATCGTTGCTCGGGCGTGAAGCCGTCGATCAGCTGTTTCGGCCGGCCGTTTCGCTGCAGCGCGCGCTGTAGCGCGTCGTATCCGGTGAGGATGCCGCCGAGGTCGGCGATGTTCTCGCCGAGCGTCAGCTTGCCGTTCACGTGGATGGTGTCGATCTGGATGTAGCCGTTGAACTGATCGACGACCTTCTGCGCTTCCTTCGTGAACTTGAGCGAGTCGGTCGGCGTCCACCAATCGCGCAGGTTTCCTTGCGCGTCGTAGTGGCGGCCCTCGTCGTCGAAGCCGTGCGTGAGCTCGTGTCCCGCCCAACTGCCGCCCAATGACCCATAGTTGGCGGCGTCGTCGGCGCTCGGGGTCGAAGGTCTGCGGCACGAGCGCGCCCGCCGGGAAGACCATCTCGTTCTTGGTTGGGTCGTAGTACGCGTTGACGGTCGGCACGGTGATCCCCCACTCCGTCGTGTCGACGGCGACCCCGGGGCGATTCGCCGTCCGCTTCCACTCGAACGCGTTGGCGCGGACGACGTTGACGACGAACGGACCGTCGGTGGTTTCGAGCGCGGTGTAGTCGCGCCACTTGTCGGGATAGCCGACCTTCTCGTGCATCTTGCGCGAGCTTGTCGAGCGCCTGCCTTCTTCGTCGCGTCGGACATCCAGTCGAGTTTTTGCACGCGTTCGCCGAACGCCGCGCGGATGTCGTCGATCACGGCCTTGGCGCGAGCGCGAGCTTGCGGCGAGAACGTCTTGGCGATGTAGGCCTGGCCCAGCGCCTCGCCGATGAGCGCGTCGGTCGTGCGGGCGCACCGCTTCCATCGCGGCAACAGCTCCTTCGCGCCGCTGAAGTGGCGAGTTGAACTTGAAGTTTTCGTCGACGAACGGCTTGCTGAGCCACGACGCCGAGCTCGAGAGCGCGTGGTAGCGCAGATACGCCTTCCAGTCGTCGAGCGGCGTGTTCGTGACGAGAGCGTCGAGCCGCTTGAAGAACGCGGGCTCGGCGACGTTCACCTTGGCGACGGAGACGGTGACGTCGACGCCCTTCAAGTACGACGCCCAGTCGACGTTCGGCGAGGTCTCGCGGAACTTCGCCATCGTCATCACGTGATCGGTCGCGGCGGGATCGCGACGCGCGACGCGCGTGAGCGACGCTTTCGCCAGCTCGGTTTCGAGCGCGAGGATCTTGCGCGCGTCGGCGCGGGCCTTGGCCGCGTCTTCGCCGGACAAGCGTCAGCAGCTTCGTGATGTGGTCGACGTAGAAATTGCGCAGTCGAGTCGGAGGACTTGTCGGTCTTGGTGTAGTAGTCGCGGTCGGGCAGGCCGAGGCCGCCGGCGTCGAAGCCGGCGATGTAGTGCGCGGCGTCGTGCACGTCGACCTGCGCGAAATAGGAGAACGCCGACGTCCGCCCCGCCCATCTGCATGTGTCGCGATCGTCGCGATGAGCGCCGGGCGCGTCTTGATCGAGTCGATAGATGCGAGGATCGGCTTGACGGCCGACATCCCGTCCCGCTCGGCCGCCGCCGAGTCCATGCACGTCGCGTAGAAGGTGCCGAGCTTGCGCGTGGTGTTCTGCGCGGGGAGCGAGGCGCGCTTCGACATCGCGTCGTCGAGCACGGATCGAACCGCAAGCTCGTTGCGGTCGCCCATGTCGCGCGCCGACGCCGGACGACGAGTATGCCGCCGGGATCGTGTCGTGGGCGAACCACCCGCCGTTGGCGAAGTCGAAGAAATCGACGCAGGCCTTGGCGTTGCGATTCATGTACGCCGGATCGATGACCTTGAGCGGAGGAAGCGCTTTTTGCCCCGAGGCCGGGGCGGACGCGGCCGCCAGGGCAACCGCCGACAGGATCGCGGAACCGACGTGGCGCCAGCGAGGATTCGGATTCATCGTTCGTTGTGGTGGAATTTGGTGGGCTCTCGTCGAACGTAGTCCGCGCCGCGGAAGGCGGTCAAACGCGGGCTGCGGAAGAAGCGAGCGACTGCTTGGCCATGACCTTCAATATCATCGATTGATGCCGACATTCGCGCGCTCGGTGGTCACACTCGTGTTGTTCTCGGCCGCGGTCGCGGGCGGGGGCGACGCGGCGGCACAGCGGCCGCCCCGAATCTTCACCCACGCCGACACGCTTCGCGGAAGCAACGGCCCCGGGCGCGCGTGGTGGGACGCGACCTTCTACGACCTCCACGTCGCCGTGAGTCCGGCCGACAGCAGCATTCGCGGCTGGAACGCGATCACGTATCGCGCGCTCAAGCCGTCGGCCGAGATGCAGATCGACCTGCAGATGCCGCTCGAGGTGGACAGCATGGTGCAGAGCGGCAAGCGGGTCACGTATCGGCGGGACGGGAACGCCTTCTTCGCGGCGGTTCCGTCGCTGGCCGCCGGCGCTTCGGCGACGGTGACCGTCTACTATCACGGGAAGCCGCGTGCCGCGATGCGTCCACCGTGGGACGGGGGCTTCATCTGGCAGCAGCGACAGCCTCGGCCGGCGCTGGATCGCGACAGCCAACGAGGGCCTCGGCGCGAGCGTGTGGTGGCCGAACAAGGACTACCTCGCCGACGAACCGGACAGCCAACGAATCGCGATCACCCTGCCCGATTCGATGGCCGACGTGTCGAACGGGCGGCTGCGCACGACGACACACAACGCCGACGGCACGACGACGTACGAGTGGTTCGTCGAGGATCCGATCAACAACTACGACGTCGAAGTGAACGCCGGACAGTACGCCCACTGGAGCGACACCTTCAACGGCGAGAGCGGGGGGGCCGCTCACGCTCGACTTCTGGCCGCTGTCGTATCACGCCGACACGGCGAAGGTGCAGTTCCAACAGGCGAAGTCGATGCTCGCGTGCTTCGAGCACTGGTTCGGCCCATACCCGTGGTACAAGGACGGCTACAAGCTGATCGAGGCGCCGCACCTCGGCATGGAGCATCAGAGCGGCGTGGCCTACGGCAACAAGTTCAAGAACGGCTACAGCGGCCGCGATCTCTCCGGCACCGGCGAGGGCCTCACCTGGGACTTCATCATCGTGCACGAGAGCGCGCACGAATGGTGGGGCAACAGCATCACGGTGAAGGACGCGGCCGACATGTGGATCCACGAGGGCTTCGCGAACTACTCCGAGGGGCTGTACGCCGAATGCAAGGACGGGAAGGAGGCGGGCGCGCAGTACATCATCGGAAGCCGCCGCAACATCCGGAACGACGCGCCGATCATCGGCACGTACGGCGTGAACTCGGAAGGCTCGGGCGACATGTACTACAAGGGCGGAAGCATGCTGCACATGATCCGCCAGATCGTGAGCGACGACGAGAAGTGGCGATCGATCCTGCGCGGCATTCAATCGCGCTTCCGTCACCAGACGGTGACGGGACAGCAGATCGAGGACTACATGATCCAGGCGTCGGGTCTCAACCTCGCGCCGATCTTCCAGCAGTACCTGACGACGCCGAAGGTTCCGGTTCTTGAATACAAGCAGACGCCGGATGGAACGGCGTATCGGTGGGCCGAGGTCGTGCCCGGTTTCGCGATGCCGGTCCGCGCGAACGGCGTTCTGCTCCATCCGACGGAGGCGTGGAAAACGATGCCCCGCGCCGACACGATCGCGGTGGATCCGAACTTCTACGTGCTCACGAGAAAGCTCGACGCGACGGGCGAATAGCTGCCGTCGCGCGAAGATGCGCTTCGAGTAGCTCGCGTAGCTCTGCGTGCATGGCGAAGTACTGCCGCCCCTCCTCCGCGCGCTGCGCATACGTCGGCGGGAGCGTTCCGTTCTCGATCGCCCAGCGCACGACTCGGCCGAGCGCCTCCACCTGCGCCAGGTCGACGCGATCGCGCAGTTCACCGATGCTGTCCGCGCCGGCGGCGTCGACCGTCTCGACGAGGATGATGTCACCCGTGTCGATACCCGTGTCGATCAAGTGGACGGTGCAGCCCACCGGCGATGCCGACGAAGGCGCTCCACTCCGCCGCGTTCATGCCACGCACCGGCGGCAAGATCCCCATGTGCGCATTCAACGTTCCCAGGCGCGCGAGGCTCAACATCCGGCTTCGCAAGATTCCGTAGCCCGCGTACACGAACAGGTCGGGGCGCAGCGTGCGAACGCGCTCGACGTCGGCGGGGTCGTCGCGCGATTCGACGATGACCGTCGGAATGCCCCGCGCCGCACAAAATGCCGACACGGGAACGCGCGAGGCGGTGCCGACGGTCCCCGGCGTCCGTCCGGTGCTCGCCCGGGGCGCCCCCGCCCCATTCGAGGGCTCGCGAGCCGGGCGGCCGAGGACGCGGCGCGCCAGGCCACGGAGACCGCGCTCGCGTGCGTAGGCGCGCAATCGGTCGACCGGGGATGCCTCGGGTATTCGGCGCACGACGACTCCGTCGGGACGAAACCCCCAGCTTGCCCACGCGGCGAGGAATTGTTCGACCTTGTGGCCGCGCTCGTCGGCGAGCAGGACGACACGCGGACGATCGGCGCCGCCGGAGGAAGACGCCGCGGTCGGGAGAGTACGAGGTACGCGCGGCGGTACGTCGGTCGCCGCATCGCGAGCTCGCACCGGCAGATCCGTCATTTGCGCGAGCGTCCGCCGTTTCGCGAGTAGCGCGTCGATGAAGAACTTCGCCGCCCAATTCGGAACGGCGAGGCGCATGTACCTCCCCCACGGCGGGTCGGATCCAGCGACGCCGCCGCGAAGACCGGGTTCGCTAGAGCCCATGAGCTGAGCGCGCTTCACCAAGTCGATCAGTGTGAAGGCGGCGCTCACCAGCGCCGGGTCACCCTCGAGGCGGTGGAGCTCGAGCCAGATGAGCGCCATCTGCGCGTTGCCTGTGAGGCACGCGTACGTCGCGTCTCCCTTCCAAGTCGCGTCGAGGCGGCCCGGCAGCCACTTCGAGATACCGACGCGGCGCGCGACCGCACGAGCGGAACGCCGGGCGACCGAAACGCCCTGCTCGTGCCCGACAATCTGCGATATCATCAGCACGCCCCAGATCGTGTAGGCCAGCGCGTGCGTCACGGCACCGCCGGCAGGCGACCCGTCGAAACCGCAGTCCTCGATCCAGCCTGTCTGGTCATCGACGTGCGACAGGACCCATTCGAGATGCCGTCGAGCGGCGTCGAGATAGCGCTCGTCGCCTACGTGGGCGCCGAATTCGGCGACCCAACAGCCGGCGTGGGCCATGTAGGTGTACGTCTTCCCGGATCCGTACAAATGTCTTCGCCACGCGCCGTCCGCGTCCTGAGCCGCGACCAGCCAGTCGGCGGCGCGGCGAGCGGCGCGAAGCGTCGTCTCATCTCCCGTCGCGCGATGCCACGCCGTGAGTCCGTTGAGAATCTGCGCCGAGTTGAAGATCGAGGGCTTGTCGCGATTTTCCGCGATCTCGAGTCCCGGAAAGGCGCCGCTGGGCAGCTGGACCGAAAGCAGAAACTCAATGCAGCGGCGCGCGCGTTCGCGGTAACCGGGTAGTCCCGCCTCCGACTCGAGCGCCAGGAAGGTGGGAACGATGTATCCGGTCGTCTCGGGATATGAGGACGTCCATCCTCTTCCGATGTCGAAGCGACCTGAAACACCGCCGTCCGGCTGCACGTCCTGCGCGCGGCCGAGCCACTCCGCCGCCGCGACGAGATGTTCCTGCTCGGACGTGCCGGTCAGGGCGTTGCGGTTTCGATGGACAACCGCGGCGCTCAGCGCGCCGAAAGACCCGGGTCGCCACGCCCGGGCGTCGAGCAGCGTCGCGAGGATCGTGCGCGCGTTGGAGAGGGCGCTCATTCACCGCGAATACTAATCGCCGCCTTCCCCCCATGGACTACGGCGCGATCCGCTTCGTGTACGCCGGCGGCGCCGGACGCTTCGGCTGCTTCTCGACCGTGGCCATCACTTCCTTGATCGCGCGCTCGAGCTGCGGATCGACACCCTTCGCGAGCTCCGTCGGATCGTCGACCACGTCGATGTCGGGTTCGACGCCGTGCCCTTCGACGATCCATTTGCCGTCGGTGCCGTAGACGGCGAACGTCGGCGCGCTCACGCTTCCACCGTCGACGAACGACGGGGTGCCGCTGATGCCGATCAGTCCACCCCAGGTGCGACGGCCGATCAGCGGGCCGAGGCCGCGTTGCTTGAAGTAGTACGGGAAGGCGTCGCCGCCCGAGCCGCTCCACCCGTTGATGAGCATCGCCTTCGGGCCGGGGTTGGCGATCGGCGGCGTCTGCTGCGGAACGCCGTCGCGCGTCTTCCAATAGCTCTCGATCGGCCGATCCAGCAGCTCGACGAAGCGATCCGGAATCTGACCGCCGCTGTTGAACCGCTCGTCGATGATCATGCCGTCCTTGTCGGTCTGCGCGCGATACTGCCGCACGAGCTCCGTCTGCCCGTCGACGCCGGTGTTCGGGACGTAGACGTATCCAACGCGGCCGTGCGTCTCCAGGTCGACGCGCTTTCGGTTCGACTCGATCCACGCGAGGTTGCGCAGGCGCGACTCGTCGGCGAGCGGCTTCACCAACACCGTGCGCGCGCCGGTCAGCGTCGGCTTGTCGTTCACGGTGATCGACACGACCGCGTTCGCCAACCCTTCGAACGCCGCGCCGACGTCCTTCGTCGGATCGAGCGGCTTGCCGTTCACGGCGAGCAGGTAGTCGCCTTCGCTCACCTTGATGCCCGGGCGCTTGAGCGGCGACCGCACTTCGCTGTCCCACTCGCCGCCGTCGTAGATCTTGGTGATGCAGAAGTAGCCGCCCTCGAGCGCAAAGTCGGCGCCGAGGAGACCGATGTTGCGTCGCGGGCCGTTCTCATACTGGCCGCCCTGCACGTACGTGTGCGAGGAATTCAACTCGCCGATCAACTCGCCGAGCACGAACGACACGTCCCATCGCGAGACGGCGTCGTCGATCAGCTTGCCGTAGCGCGAGCGCATGGCGTTCCAGTCGACGCCGTGCATGCCCGGGTCGTAGAAGTAGTCGCGCTCGACACGCCACGCGTCGTTGAACATCTGGTGCCACTCGGCCGACGGATCGACCGTCATCGACATCGTCGCGGTCGCGAGCTTCTTGTCGAGCTTCTGCGCCGGCTTCGGGTCGATGATGAACCAGTCCTGGGCGTTGCGGACGAGAAGCTTCTTGCCGTCGGCCGACGTGACGAATCCGAGCGCGTTGTCGACGATCGTCTTCTCTTCGCGGTCGCTCAGCTCGAAGGAGACGATCGGCGTCGGGCCCTGCGCCGCGCCCGTGCGGGCCCCGCGGCGGTACAGCACGCGGCCGGATAGCGCCGTGAGGCCGGAGTAGTTGCCGGGCGCCGCGGGAAGCACTTCGGCGCGTCGCTCGAAGTCCGTGAAGTCGATGTTCACGTCCTTGACCGGCGTCGCCGGTTCCGGCGCCGCGCCTTCCTCGTCGCTGCGCGGCGCGAGCGGCGAGGCAACGTCGGCGCGCAGCGGCGCGACGACGATGTTCGTGCTGTTGACGTACGCCCACGAGTTGTCGAGATCGCTGTACGACGGCGCGAACGTGCGGCCGGAGAGGAAGTAGAGGTACTTCCCGTCCGGGTCGAACGACGGCGAGCGATCGTTGTAGTAGCCGCTCGTCACCTGGTGCGGCGCGCCGCCGGTGCGTGCGTCGTAGATGAAGATCGCGTTCTGCGAGTTGGGGAGATCGCGCGAGTAGGCCATCCAGCGGCTGTCGGCGGACCAGCTCACGCGGAAGCCGGCCAGGTTGCCGTGCAGCCAGTTGAGTCCCTTGTCGACATTGGCCACCTGCCCGGACGTGACATCGATGACGTGGATGCGCATCGCCTGGTCGATGAACGCGACCTTCTTGCTGTCGGGCGACCAGTAGGGCTGATAGCGGAAGCCCGGACCGAGTTTCGTGACGGTGCGCTCTTCGCCGGATCCGTCGGCGTTGCGCAACGTGAGCTCGTACTCGCCGGTCTTGTCGCTCCAATACGCGACGAGCTTGCCGTCGGGTGACCACGCCGGCGTGCGCTCGGCGGAGCCGGAGGTCTCGGTGAGGTCGCGCACGGCGCCGTTCTCGACCGGCACCGTGAAAATGTCGCCGCGCGCCTCGAAGAGCGCGCGCTTGCCGGTGGGCGAGAGCGCCGCGGCGGCGATCTGCGTTCCGACGTCCTCGACGTGCGCGCGGAGCGTAGCGCGGTCGGTGACGACCTTGACCGGCACCTCGTGCGACTTCTCGGAGGCGAGGTCGAGAACGTACATGCGGCTCCCGGCCTGGAACACGATGTCCGACGGACCGAGAGACGGATATTTCACATCGAAGTCTCCGAAGTCGGTGACTTGATGGAAGCGCGCGGCCTTGGTGTCGTATGCCCAGATGTTGCCGCGCTGATTCTTGCCGCGATCGGAAAGGAAGTAGAGCGTCGAGCCGGACCACATCGGCTGCGCGTCGTTGGCGTCGTCGTGCGTGATGTTCTTGGAGGCGTGCGTGTCGAGGTCAAAGGTCCAGATGTCCGGCGTCCAGCCACCGCGGTAGCGCTTCCAGGTGCGGGCGTCGACGGCCTCGGGCAGGTACGCGATGCTCTTCGCGTCGGGCGAGAACGACGCGAATTCGCCGTACGGCACGGGAAGCGCGACGGGCACGCCGCCGGCTTTCGAGATCTTGAACAGCTTGTTGTAGCGGTTCGTCTCGCTGGTGCGGTTCGACGCGATGAGCAGCGACTGGCCGTCCGGGTACCAGGCGACGACCCGGTCGTTGCCGGGGTGATACGTCAGCCGCGTCGCTTCGCCGCCGGTGGCCGGGATCGTGTAGACCTCGTCGTTGCCGTCGTAGTCGGCCGTGAACGCGATCGTCTTGCCGTCGGGTGAGAACTTGGGAAAGCTCTCCTCGCCACGCGCCGTCGTGAGACGCTCGGCGGTGCCGCCGGCCTTGGGCATGATCCAGATGTCGCCGCCGTAGATGAACGCGATCTGCGTCGCCGAGACGGTCGGCTGCCGGAGCATGCGCGCGTCGATCTGCGCGGAAGACGGTGCGGGAATGACGAGCGCGCACGCGAGGCCCGTGGCCATCGCGCCGACGTGGTGGAGTCGCATATGTGTGGAAGAGCGAGGGTGAGGAACCGCGACGCGGACACTGCCGCTGGCAACCTGTGACTCGAGTCCAGCACTGTCAATCGAGGCTGGGGCGACCCGGCCGTTGGAGCCTCTCGAGCAGCGTCTGGAACCTGTAAAGCGGTGGACCGTGTGGACCGGTGGACCGGTGGACCGGTGGACCGGTGGACCGGTGGACCGGTGGACCGGTGGACCGGTCGCGCCATATTCTCTGGCGTGCCTCTACACAAACTACTGCTGCTCGCCTCCCTCCTGACCGCGCGCGCCCTACCGGCGCAGCAGTTGGAGGCGCTCTGGTACTCGACCGGCGCCGAGCGAAGCACCGAGAGTTTCCTCGCCCACGCCAGCCACATCTCGATCGTCTCGCCGCAGGTCTTTTCGTTCGACAGAGAGGGGGCGATTCACGGGCGTCTGGATCGCCGCCTCATTGACACCGCACGCGCGAGGGGCGTGAAGCTGGTGCCGCTGGTCGTGAATCCCGGATTCGACCAGCCGTTGATTCACCGGATTCTCAACGTCGCGCCGGTCCGGCAACGGGCGATCGAGAGCTTGGTCGCTTTGTGCCGCGACCAGCACCTGGACGGAATTCAGTTCGACATCGAGAACGTGAACGTCGTGGACAAGGATGCGTTCACGAGCTTCGTGCGCGACGCCTCGGCACGGCTCCACGCCGCCAATTGCTCCGTCTCGGCGGCGGTCGTCCCTCGCACCGGCGAGAACCCCGGCCCGAGCGCGTACCACAAATGGATCTACGAGAACTGGCGCGGCGCGTACGACTACAAGGCGCTCGCCGAGTCGCTCGACTTCTTGTCGTACATGACGTACGCGCAGCACACGGGTGGGACACCGCCCGGACCCGTGGCCGGATATCCGTGGATGGAGGAGTGCCTGCAGTACGTGCTTTCGCTCGGCGTGCCGCCGTCGAAGATCTCGCTGGGGATTCCGTCGTACTCCGACCATTGGTTCGCGTCGTACGACTCGGCGAACGGCGCGCGGTCAAAGGCAGGAGATTCCGAGTTCTCGAAGATCGACTCGTTGCTCAGAACCTTTCAGGTGACGCCCGTGTGGGACGATCGCGAGAAGTCGTCGTACGCGTTCTGGAGCAACGCCGGCGTGTTCGAGCACGTGTGGATCGAGGACGCGCGGGCGTTCGCCGCGAAGCTCGAGTTGGTGCGGAAATACAAGCTGCGCGGATACTCGGTGTGGGTACTGGGCACCGAAGATCCGCGAGTGTGGGACCTTCGGTGATTGGGGTGCGTGCTAGCGGCCGATCAGCCGTCAGTTCCTCCGATCTCCACCGACACTCGAACGTCCGAGAGCCTCCGGGGTCGCGACCGCGACCGTCCCGTAGAGTGGTCACCGCCGCTTGAAACCCTCGACGAGCGCCGCCGCCTGCGCGCTGTCGGTGCCCCAGAGCGTGAAGTCGAGCCGCACCGAGTTGAGCGTCGTGACGTCCGTGCGCGCCTGCTTCGCCCGATCGACCTCGCCATGAATCCGCACGGCAACGCGATCGAGCGGCACGTTCGTGTCGCGCGCGATCACGTGCACCAGCTCCACCCCGCAGGCCGCGATCGAGGCGAGGAACTGCTCGACCGGCGTGATCTCTTCGCCGGGACATCCGTTCTGCACGGGACCGTCGACGATGAAGTGATGGTCGCGCGCGTTGCAGAGAACGCGGCCGAAGACGTCGGTCGAGCGTGCGGCGACGTCGTAGGTGCGGAGGGTCGAGGCGGGTGCCGTCATGGACGAAAGATGGCTGGGTGAGTGCGCATCGCGCTTACCTGCGTGGGCGACGCAACAGTTGAATGAAGCGACGATCGGAGCGGAGCGCATCCAGTGTGGGATCGCCCTCGAGGTGCTGCTGAAAATGAGAGTCGAAACGAGGTTCGTAGTGCTCGAGCAGTCGAAGCGCCGCGTCTCGCTGGCCGATCGCGGCGAGCCCCCAGGCGAGGTAGACGGCATCGTGTAGCGTCGGATGCAGCGTGTCGGCGCCGGCGAAGCCATGCGAAACGAACATGACGGCCGCGCGATGGTCGCCGCGCTGCCACGCGAGCTCGGCCAAGCCCGCCCATCCCTCGACGCGGTCGGACCCCGTGCCGATGTTCAAGACGGCCTGATATTCCGTTTCCGCCATCGCCCACTCGCGGCGTGCGCGTCGCGCGAAGCCGAGCGACTGCCGAGCGAAGATCTGACCGGGGTCGACCCTGGTGCCGCTGTCCGCCCACACGAGCGCGGAGTCGACGTTGCCGTTCCAGAGATAGAGGAGCGACAGGTAGCCCATGGCGTTCGCCTGTCTCGGGTTGATCGCTATCGCTCGGCGATACGCGTCGATGGCGGGGCGCGGCTCGAGGCTGTCGGCCCAGACGTTTCCCAACAACAACCACGCCTCCGGTGACGTGGAATCGATGTGAATCGCGCGCTGCACGGCGTCGAGCATGCCTCGGCGACTCGTCGGGTCGATGCCGCGCAGCGCTTGCGCGCGGGCGAGCCACACCTCGGCACTGCCGCTGTCCAATTCCACGGCGCGCTCACTCGCGCGCACCATGACCGGAACGAGACTCTCCACCGGTACGCTCGCCACGTGATAGCGCCACAGCTGAGCGAACTGTAAGGCACGCGCCGTCCCGGCCCATGCGGTGGCGAGCCCCGAATCTCGCGCCAGCGACTGGTGGTACAGGTCGACCGCGCGGTTGGTCGATTGCTCGCTACGGCGCGCCTCCTGCGCTTTGCCCTTCAAATAGAGATCGTACGCGATCGAATCGTCCGTGCCCGGCCATCGGTGGGAGGAGGACGCGCGCGCCATCGGGGCGACGAACGTCGAGTACGCCCGGGACCACACCGCCGCCGCTCCGAGCACCAGAAGCGCGCCGCCGCCGATGATCGCGACGCGGCGGACCGCGGCCGCGGACGCCGCTCCCGAACCTTTTTCGCGAGGCGGCGCCAGGATCGCGCCGGCAAACTCGCCCGCCGTCGCGAAACGGTCCGCCGGCGCGCGAGACAGCGCGCGCGCCACCGCCGCCTCGAGGTTCGGTGGGACGTTGTCTCTCAGCACGCTCACCTTCGGCGCCGGACCCGCCATGCGCTTCGCGATCACGGCCTGCGCGGACGATCCGGTGAACGGCGGCTCACCGGCGATCATCTCGTAGAGGAGACATCCGAGCGCGTAGATGTCGGTGCGCCGGTCGACCCGCTCGCCGCTCGCCTGCTCAGGACTCATGTAAGCCGGCGTGCCGAGCGCGATCCCGGTCGCGGTCAGCGAATCGTTTGCCGCTTCGAGCGACTTGGCGAGCCCGAAATCGGCGACGAACGCATGGTCGCCGTCGAGAAGGACGTTCTCCGGCTTGATGTCCCGGTGGACGATCCCTCGCTCGTGCGCGTAGTCGAGCGCGGACGCGACCTGGGCTGCGATGCGTACCGCTTCGTCGATCGGAAGCTGTCGTTCCTGCTCGAGTCGTGCGCGCAGCGACGCTCCGCGCACGACCGGCATCACGTAGTACAAGAGGCCGCCGGCCTCCGACTCGCCCGAGTCGTACACGGGCAGGATGTTGGGGTGTTGAAGTCCGGCCGCGACCTGGATCTCGCGGAGGAATCGCTCCGCCCCTAACGCCGCGCCGACACCCGAGTCCAGCACCTTGATCGCGACCTGGCGGTGCCGCGCGATGTCGTCCGCCTCGTACACGGTCGCCATGCCGCCCCGGCCGAGTTCGTGGTCGACCCGATACTGATTGCCCAGCGCCGAGGGGGAGAGCATGGCCAATTCTAAGAACAGTTGGGGCGATTCGCGACGCGAGTCGTCGGCCCGCGTCAGCGCCCCCCCGCCCCGGGGCGTAGAATTAGGCGTCTCCCTTCCCCGTACAAACCGATGCGTCAATTCCAGTCCACGCCCCGCGCGGTGAGCCTCCTGGCGACCCTAGTCTCCGTCGCCGGCGCGCAAAGCAGACCGACCGTCAACCAGCCCGGCCGAGCGGTTTCGCTGACCGCTGTTCGCAGCGACGCCGCGCTCCCGCCGGACTCCGTTCTCGTTCGGTCGCTCGCGTTTCGTTCCATCGGGCCGGCGGTCATGTCGGGTCGTATTTCCGACATCGCGGTCGTCGTCGATCCGAAGGCGCCCCGGGCGCGGATCGGGACCGTGATGTACATCGCGGCCGCAACGGGTGGCGTGTGGAAGACGACCAATGCCGGGGTGAGCTGGGCGCCGATGTTCGACTCGGTACGCACGGGATCCGTCGGCGCGGTCGCTGTCGCGCCGAGCGACCCGAACGTGGTGTGGGTCGGAACGGGCGAAGCGAACAATATGCGCAGCTCGTCGTGGGGCACCGGCGTCTACAAGTCCACCGACGCGGGCAAGACCTGGTCGAGCGCCATGCTGCCGACGTCGCAACACATCGGCAAGATCGTCATCGACCCGCGCGACGCGAATGTCGTGTACGTCGCGGCGGTCGGTCCGCTGTGGGCGCCCGGCGGCGAACGCGGCCTCTTCAAGACCACCGACGGCGGCAAGACGTGGACGAACCTCAAGGAGATCAGCAAGTACACCGGGTTCACCGAGATCGCGATGGATCCGTCGAACCCCGACGTGCTCTACGCCGCGTCGCTCGAGCGCGAGCGTCGCGAGTACGGATTCCTGCCCGGGGGACCGGAGACCGGAATCTTCAAGACGACCGACGCCGGCCGCACTTGGACGCAGCTCAAGGAAGGGCTGCCGACCGGCGACCTGGGCCGCATCGGTTTGAGCGTTTGCAAATCGAAGCCTGCCGTTGTGTATGCTACGATTCACGCTAAGGCACCTGCCGCGGGGCTCTACCGCAGCGAGGACGGCGGCGCGACGTGGAAGCAGATGAACGATCAGGACGGCACCGCGTGGTACTACAGCCAGGTGCGGTGCGATCCGACGAATCCGGATCACGTCATTCAGCTCAACGCGCAGTCGCGCGAGTCGAAGGACGCCGGCAAGACGCTCACGCCCTTCGCGGCGGGCGGCGTGCACAGCGACCATCACGCCCTCTGGATCAGCGACGACGACCCGGATCACATGATCCTCGGCGGCGACGGCGGCGTGTACACGACGTACGACGCCGGGCCGCACGTGGGACCACAACGAGAGCATCGTCGCCGGACAGTTCTACGCCATCGCCGTGGACGACGCGCAGCCGTTCTACAACGTGTACGGCGGCTTGCAGGACAATCAGACGTGGGGCGGCCCGAGCCGAACGCGCAACAGCTTCGGCCCGACGAACGGCGACTGGTTCCGCATGGCCGGCGGCGACGGGTTCTATGCCGTTCCCGATCCGCTCGACAACAACCTGGTCTACGCCGAATCGCAGACGGGCGGCGTCGTGCGTTACGACGCGCGCACCGGTCAGACGAAGAACATCCGTCCCGCGCCGAAGCCCGGCGAACGATTCCGCTTCAACTGGAGTGCGCCGATCCTGCCGAGCAAGCACGACGTGAAGAGCGTCTTCATGGCGGCGCAGTTCGTCTTCCGGAGCACCGACCGCGGCGACTCGTGGGAGAAGATCAGCCCCGACCTCACACGCGGCATCGATCGCAACAAGCTGCCGATGCGCGGCAACGTCCCCGATTCGACGGCGCTCGGCCGCAACGAAGGCACGGCGGAGTTCAGCAACATCTCGACGATCGATCAGTCGCCGCTCAAGAAGGATTTGCTCGCCGTCGGCACTGACGACGGTCTCATTCAAGTCACGCGCGACGGCGGCAAGACGTGGACGAAGACTGACAAGTTCCCGAGCGTGCCCGAGACGACGTTCGTGAGCCGCGTCGTCTGGTCGCAGGCGGCCGAGGGAACGCTCTACGCCACGCTCGACGGCCACCGCAGCAACGACTTCAAGCCGTACGTGGTGAAGAGCACCGACTACGGCACGACGTGGACGTCGATCGCCGCGAACCTCCCGGACGGCGGCTCGGTGCAGGTCATCCGCGAGCATCCGCGTCAACCGAATCTGCTCTTCGTGGGAACCGAGTTCGGCGCGTATTTCACCATCGACGGCGGTGCGCACTGGACGCAGCTCAAGAGTGGAATCCCGGGCGTGCCCGTGCACGACTTGCAGATCCAGACGCGCGCGAACGACCTCGTCGCCGGCACGCACGGGCGCGGGATCTACATCCTCGACGATCTCTCCCCGCTCGAGCATCTCGCGGACGCCAAGCAGGCCAGCGTCGCGTATCTCTTCCCGGTGCAAGACGCGCTGCTCTTCCAGCCCAACGGCAGCCGGAGCTCGGGCATGGGGACGCGCGGCTTCAGCGGACAGAATCCGGAGCCGGGGCCGCACATCGCGTACTCGATCGGCGAAGTGCCGCCGAGCGCGAAGGTCTCGCTCACGGTGCTCGATGCGAGCGGCGCCGCGGTGCGCGCGCTTCCCGTGAACAAACAACCGGGCCTGTACCGCGTCTCGTGGGACATGCGCGTCGGACCGCCGCTCACGGGGCCCATCGACACGCTCGCGCTGGCGAATGGTGGGCGAGGAGCGGGTGGTCGCGGCGGGCGCGGTGGATTTGGTGGAGGCGGCGGCGGTGGCGGCGCGCCCGCGGGCGGTGCTGACTCGACCGGCCGCGGTGGGCGCGGCGGTCAGGGCGGCGCAGCCGATTCGACGGGACGCGGCGGCGCCGGCGCGTTTGGCGGTGGTCGCGGCGGAGCGGACGGGACGTTCCCCGCCCTTCCCGGCCGCTACATCGCGCGGCTGTCTGTGACTCCGGCGGAAGGCGCGCCGACGACACTCGACCAGCCGTTCGGGCTGACGAAGGACCCGATGGTGATCCTGAGCGACAACGACCTGAAGCAGCTCTACGCCTTCCGGCTCGGCGTCGTGAAGCTCCAGCGCGATCTACGTGAGAGACAGGCGCAGCTCGACACGGCCGAGCGGACGCTAGCCGCGGCAAAGCGCGCCGCCGACTCGGCGGGCACGAAGGTGTCGCCCGAGCTCAAGGCGCAGATCGCGGCGGTCGAGAAGGAGCTCACCGACGTCACGCGTGAGATGGGCTCGGCGGCAGGCGGACGCGGCGGCGCGGGTCGAGGCGGGGCTGGCGGTGGCGGCGGTGGTGCACTTGCGGCCGGCGGCGGTGCCGCAGGCGGTGGACGTGGTGGACGAGGCGGCGGTCGCGGCGCAGGCGGCGCGGCGAGCGGCGGCGGCGCAGCAGCGCCAGCGCAGGCTGGCGCGACGACTGCGCCGGCGGCTGGTCCCGCGCCTACCACAGGAGGAGCCGCGGGCGCGGCGAGCGATCAGGATCAGAACCCGACGGCACCGGTGGCCGCAGAAAACATTCAGGCGCGGCTCGGCACGACGACCGAACTGCTCAATTCGACGTTCAATCCCAATCCGGAGCAGAAGCGATTGCTGGTGACGCTACCTGCGGATCTGCAGAAGCAGGGCGATCGCGTGAAGAAGGTCTCCACGGATCAGCTGCCCGCGCTGCTCAAGGCGCTCAAGGACGCCGGCGTCGACGTGAAGACGCCGTGACCGCGGCTCAGCGGCGAGCGGCGCCCGTCGGGTGCTGCTCGCCGTCGGGAGTAGGACGCGCCGGTTGTTGCGGCAGCGTGTCGAGCATCGCCTGCAACTCCTGGAGCCGCCGCGAGGACTGTCCGTTGTAGCACGCCGCGCGCGTGCGCGCGTAGCGGACCATCGTCCCGACGAGGTGGCACGTGGCATCGCGCAGTTCGAGCCAACGCCGTTGGCCGAGGCGCACGCGCTCGACGGCCGGCGGGTCGGGTGCATCGTCCGACACGTTCGCCTGTTTGCGCAGCGTCGCGATCACGCGCTTGTACACTGTGTTGACGTCGTTGTCGCCCTGCTCGAGCGACGACCGGAAGCACGCGCGTTGATCGGCGGCGTCGGACGAGCTGCAGACGTCGTCGGAGCCGCCCGTCTTCGTGACGTCGGTGACGGTCGAGTTGAGCGGGCGCGTCGTCGTGGGGACCCGCGTCACGCGGTCGGCAGACGATTTCGATCCTGATTGGGAAGGCGCGGCGGGCTTAGGCGAAGGCGTCTCGAGCTTCGCCGAATCCGCGGTGCCCGTCGCGCCCGACGCGCTGTCGGATTTCTTGAGCGCGAGATCGCCCGACGCGAGTCCGGCGCTGTCGACCGTGGCGGCGATGATACTCGGATCGGTGCCGCCGCGCCGCAGGATGATGAACGCCGCCGTCACGACCGCGGCGGCGATCGCGACGGTCGCGACGAATCGCCGGCCGAAGAACGACGGTCGTTGAATGACGATGTACTCTTCCGTGCTCCCCGACTCCTCCGGCTCGTGCGCGACGGGCGGCGCGATTCGCGTGCGCACGGGCGTCGTCGGTCCGGCGAGCGATCGAAGCACGTAAATGAACCCGTCGATGTCGGGCGTGTCGCCGTCGTGGCTGTAGTGCGAGAGCGTGTCGACGGCGTCGATCACGCGCCGCGGCAGGTCCGGGCGAACTTCGGCGAGGAGCGTCATCCCGGCCGAGCCGAACGGGAAACCCGCGAGCATCGTCCAGGCGAGGCGGCCGATGGTGCGCGCGTCGTCGGCGAGATTCGTGGGGACGTCGATCGCGTCGAGCTGCGGCTCGAAGGTGAAGAGCGCGCGTCCGCTTCCCTGCTGGAAGACGAGCCCCGCCGGCGTGACTTTGCGATGAACGATCCCGTTCGCCCAGCCCCAGTCGAGAGCCGCGTTCAGCTGCTCGAAGATCGACGCGAGCCGGTCGGGGGAGATCGTGTCGACCATCTCTTGCGAGGAGAGCAGATCCTCGAGCGTCGCGCCGCGCACGCGCGGCCGCACCGTGGCGAACGTGTCGCGCGCGATCTGCCGTCCCTCGAGTACCGGCACGACGTTCGGATGCCGCATGGCCGACTCGCGCCGCGCGTCGGCCTGGAGCTGCATCATCAAGCTGGCCGCCTGCCCCCACGGCGCGCGCACGACGTCGATCGTGACCTCGCGGTTGATCGAGCGATGGCGGGCGAGGTACGAGATCGAGTCGCTCGTGCCGCGGATCTCCGAGATGATCTCGTAGCGCGATTCAAGCTCGGAGAGGTCCGGGATGAACGGCTCCGGTTCCGGCGGCGGCGCGGGCGGCTCCCGCGACGCGAGAAAGCGCCGCCAATCGAGTCGGGGGCCTTGCGTCTCGTCGGTCAGGTTTCCACCGCCCGTCCGCTTTCTCGCTCGGCGCGGACATAGGTCAGCCAACCGTAGGGATCGTCGACTGCCCCGCGCGCGATATCGAGAAAGCGCTGCTGAATTTGTGTCGTGATCGGCCCGCGTCGGCCGTTGCCGATTTCAATGCGATCGACGCTGCGCACCGGCGTCACTTCCGACGCCGTGCCGCACAGGAACACCTCGTCGGCCGTGTAGAGCATCTCGCGCGGCATCTCTTGCTCGCGGACCTCGAAGCCCATGTCACGTGCCAGCGTCAGGATGCTGTATCGCGTCACGCCGTGAAGGAGCGTCCCGTTGATCGTCGGCGTGTAGAGGATCCCGCGGTAGACGAGGAACAGGTTCTGCCCCGAGCCCTCGCTGATCAATCCGTCGGTCGTGAGCGCGATCCCCTCGGCGAAACCGTTGCGCAGCGCTTCCATCTTCACGAGCTGGCTGCCGAGGTAGTTGCCGGCGACTTTCGCCATCGCGGGAATCGTGTTCGGCGCGACGCGATGCCAGCTCGTCACGCACGCGTCGACTCCGTTCTCCAGCGCGCCGTGTCCGAGGTACGTGCCCCACGGCCAGCACGGCAGATACACCTCGACCGGACTGTCGAACGGCACCATGCCCGCGGCGCCGTATCCGCGCACGACCATCGGCCGCAGATAGCACGAGTCCACGTTGTTGCGCTCGACGAGCTCGCAGCACGCCGACACCAGTTCGTCGATCGAGTACGGAAGATCCATGCGGTAGATCTTGCACGAATCGGCCATGCGCTGGAGATGGTCCTCGAGCCGGAAGATGGCCGGACCGCGCGGCGTCGCGTAGCAGCGGATCCCTTCGAACACGGAGGATCCGAATTGAAGCGAATGCGCCAGGACGTGAATCGTGGCGTCCTGCCACCGAATGAACGCACCGTCGTGCCAGATCCACTCGGTCTCGGTGAGCTTGGCCACGAAACTCCTCGAGGAATTTTTTGGAGGCGAGAGGCCCAGCTAGGCCGACACGACAGTAATATCGCTGAAGGGCGATGGGTTCCGCCACAGTCAATGGCGCCAATCTTACGTCGAGCCGTCGTCACCGGCCCCGCGCCGACGCTCGGCTAGCTCGCGGCCATGGCGCTGATCAGCGCGAAGGCCACCTCGTCATGACCGAGGTCCGAGTGGCCGCCGATGATCGCGTTGGAATCCAAATTGTAAATCCCGCGCGCCGCGAAGCTGTACGGGCTGGTGACTGCCCGCAGCGTGACCACCTCTGCGCCAGGCGTCTTCTGCGCGCCGTTGCGTCCGAGCCCGCCGTACGGGTCGTTGGCGTCGCCCAAGGCGGCGGCGATCTGCCGCGCGATGCGCGACGCGAGGGGATACGCGAGTCCCACCGCTTTGTCCTTCGCGGTATACGTGATGGCCGTCACACCTCGCACGCGCGTCGGGTCGGTCTCTACTCGACGATAGAACCCGTCGTGCATTCCGTCGTACGCGACGGCGAAGGCGTAATGCGAGAACGCCGCCTGTAGAAGCGTGAGCGAGTTCACGGGAAGCGGCGCGGACCCCGGCGCGCCGGCCGCCGCCGCCGTCACGAGGCGACAACCAAAGCTGTGCCCGGCGAGGTGAATGCGGAGCGCCAGCGGGCCGTCGGCGGGTCGCTGGCCGCGAATCCGCTGCAGCGCGTCGTGCACGCCGCCCTGGCCGATGTCCCCCGCCCTGTTTTTCATCTGGTAGTAGGTCACCAGATTCGCGAGGCTGCGAGCGCCGTCGACGGCCTTGCCGATCCAGTCGCCGAGGCCGGCAGCGCCGCCCGTGTCGGCCGGGAGCGCCGGGCGCCGGACGGCTCAACCGGCGCAGCAACTCGTCGCCGCCCAACGTGAAGAAGTCGTCGACGACGACCGGCTCCTCGTCGTTCACGCTGTGCGGCATGAAGGCGCGGACGATCCGCACGAACTCGTCGCGTGCTTCGAGCGAGCCGGCGAGCGACGGGATGAGCGACTTCGCGCGCGCCAGCGCCTTCTTCGAGTCCGGCGTGTCGACGAACGACGCGAGCAGGTCGATGGCCGCCGTGGCGTCGGCCGCGCCGTTGTCGCCCATCGACGCCGCACCGCCCGGAATCAGCGACTTGTCGTCGAACTTCTTCGACGGCCAGAGAATCCCGCAGACGACGACGCGCCGGCCGCGAATCGTCGGCGCACGCCGGCGACTGTTTGGGCAGCACCGCGGCGATGTGATCGCCGATGGTCGTGTACAGCGCCTCGGCTTCCGCCATGTCGTCGTTCCAGCCGTGCGAGAGGACGAGGAGGTCGGTGACGACCTGGTTGCCCGTCGGCTTGGTGAGCGCGTCGACCAATGCCGCGAGCTGGTCGGCCTTGTTGATCGCGCCGTCCTTCGTGAACTCGAGCGGAAAGTACGGAAACGGGCCGATCTTGGTGGGAGAGGGCATGTGTGGAAACGGCTACACCGATTGAATGGCGCGCATCAGGTCGATCAGCCCGGCGCCCTGGAAGTAGCGCTCGCGATTGAGGTCGGTGGCGGCGCGCATGAAGATGCGCTTCACCTCTTCGGCCTGACCGATGTACTCGCGCCGGATCGAGAGAAACGCGGCGATGGCGCCCGAGACGTGCGGCGCGGCCATGCTCGTGCCGCTGTCCTCCACGTAGAGCGCGTCGCTCTGCGTGGCGGTGCGAGCCGTGTCGAGCGCGGCGCCGGCGCCGCACGAGATGATCTTCTCGCCGGGCGCGACGACATCCGGCTTGGGGCGCCCATCGCCCGTCGGGCCCCTTGGACGAGAAGTACGACACGCCGTAGACGTGCGGCATGTCGCGGTGCGTCGAGCCGACCGTGATCGCGCGGTCGGCGTTTCCGGGATCGTTGATGCTGAGCGAGAGACCCGCCGCGACGGAGCCGCGGTCGATCGTGTCGGCGTACCCGTACCCGGTGTTCCCCGCCGCGACGACGACGACCACGCCCGAGCGCACGAGCCTATCCACGACGTTGCACAACGGACTCTGTCCGCAGGCGAACCACTCCGGGTCGAAATCGTAGCCGACGCTCAGGTTCACGCCGTGAATCTTGACGTCCTTGCCGTAGCCGTTCACGCGGTCGATCGACTCCAGCGCGATGATCACGTTGCTCACCGGCCCGCGACCGTCGGGGCCGAGCACCTTGAGGCTCACGATCGTGGCTTGTGGCGCGATACCACGGATTGCGGTCAGCGGCACGACTTCGCGAGTGACCGCGCCGGTTTCGTCGCGATGGCGCGCGACCGCGGAGATCGTCTGCCCGTGTGGGACGTCGGCCAGCGTCAGCTCGCCGGCGATGATCCCCGCGACGTGCGTCCCATGGCCGAATTCGTCGACGAGCGGCGCGCCGGGCGCGCCCGGCGGCGCGGTGAAGTCGGCGTGCGCGAGCGGCGCCTCGAGCAACAACGTCTTGTGTTTTCGAAAGTGCGGATGATCGCCCTGCACTCCCGAGTCGAGCACCGCCCACACGATCCGGCTGCCGCTCGCCGTGAACGCCGTGAGTGCGGCGTCGGCCTTGACGGTGCTCACGGAGTGCGTGAGCAGCGCCTGCACCTCGAAGTCGGGCCAGATGTGGAAGATCACCCGGGCGGCGGAATTCGACGCGCCCCCGGCCCCGCCGCCTCGGCGTCGAGGCGCACGAGCGCGCGAATGGCTCGCCCGTCGAGACGCGCGAAGACGTACTGGTCGCTCAGGTCCGTCTTGCGGTGATCCACCCCGATCCCGGTGCTCGCGACTCGCGCGTCGGCGCTCGACGCCAGCGCGACCGCGATCAGATCGGCGACGCGCTCACGCGCGCGATCTCGTCCGCCCGTGTAGGTGAGGTTGACGTCGATGACCACGTCGAACAGCGCGTTGTCGCCGCGTTCGTCGAGCTGCTCGAGGAGTGGGCGCGCGATCACCGTCCGGTCGAGGACGGTGGGATCGAATCGCTTCTCGGGTTTCTTTGTGGCCATCGGGCGGGCTTGAGGGGCGAGCGATGGCGGCGGCGCCGCCAGTATCCTGAGCCGGACCAACGCGTTGGCGCAAGGGATATACGACGTCTCGCACGAGGACCGGACCGCGCCGCCCAAGCGAACGACGGCGCCGGGCCGCGCGTATTATGAGTGGTCACCTATCGCATTGGAGCTCACGTGGGCGTCGACATAAATCGCTCGTTCTCGCGCCGTGCGTCGCGCGTCGGTCTCGCGCTCGTCGGCGCGGCCGGGCTGTTCGCTTCGTTGGCCGGCTTCACGTCGTTCCGGCGATTCGCGCCGGGCCTGTCGTTCCGGGTGTCGTCGCAGGTGAGGATCTTTCCGGGCGACACACCGCGCGGCCAGGACGACGAAGTGATGCGCGGCCGCGGGATCGCGCTGAACAACCGTGCGCGCATCGAATTCCTCGCGTACACACCGATACCGTCCAACGTCACCACCGACGACTACCTCGTCGCGCTCGACTCGGGCAAGGTCTTCATCAATCACTCCGGCAGCCAGACGTTCGCGCCGGCCAACGACACCTTCGGCGGACCGGCCGTCGTGGCGCTCGGCCGCGTGCTTGGCGGCGGCCGGCGGCCGCGGCGGACCTCCGGGAGGAGGCGCCGCTGGTGACGCCAACGGCGGGGGCGGGGGCGGCGGCGCGCGGACGCGCTGGCGGTCGCGGCGGCCGAGGCGCAGGCGGCGGAGGTGGCGGCGGTGGCGGGGGCGGCGGCGGCGCGCCCGGTCGGGGACGCGGTCGCGGACGCGGCAGCGTCGGGCAAGGATTCCTGAGTCAGATCTCGCTGCTCGACGTCTCGTTCAAGGTCGAAAAGCTCGGCGCGGACTCCGCGATCGAGGGACGGCCGACGCAGCACTATCGCATCACCAGCGACTATCGCGTGGTGTGGAGCGACCAGGGATTCCCGGCGCACGCGGTCACCGAGATCTGGACGACGCCGCTGCCGACGCTGATTCCGAATCCCTTCGAGCCCCTCATCGTCGCCGATCAGTCGACCGACGGGCCGCTCATCGAATACGCGCTCAAGCTGCGCGCGGCGCGGTCGCAGATCGAAGGGACGCCGATCAAGGTCGTGACCACGACCACGCTCGGCAACATTCGCGACATCGTCGGCTTTCAGAGTTTCGTGGCCGACGATCCGACGGTGGACAAGCTGACGATCGTGCAGCAGACGCAGATCACGAACATTCAGAACGCCGACGTCGATCCGAAGCAGCTCGAGGTCCCGGACGCGTCGCCCGGCGAGTCGCCCGGCAGCGCGGCGATCAGCGCGCCGGCGGCGCCACCGACGACGAGCCCGCGCTCGAGGCGTTAAATTCGCGGCATGACGCATCGTTTGATGTGGGTCGCCGCGGCATTCGTCGGCGCGTCGGCGCTGACGGCGTTCGCGCGCCGCGCTTCAGTCGCCGAACCGACGCACACGGTGTGGGATAGCGTGTACACCGCGGCGCAGGCGTCGCACGGCGATTCGCTGTACAAAGCGACGTGTGTGAAATGTCACGGCGCCACGCTCAGCGGCGGCGACGAAGGGTCACCGCTGGTCGGCTCGGCGTTCCTCGGCAACTGGCGGGATCTGACGCTGGACCAACTGTTCGACAAGATCCGGACGTCGATGCCGCCCGACAATCCAAAGTCGATCGCGACGCGCGACGTCGCCGATCTCGTCGCGTACCTGCTCGCCCAGAACCAGTTCCCGGCCGGCGTAAAGGTGCTGACCGATAGTCTCGGTCAGCTCAAGGACATCAAGATCACTACGTCGCGGCCGTAGCAGTTTTGTCCGTTGGCTCGGCGGCGCTCCGTGACGCGGCCCGAGCGATACCGGCTGGCGGGCATCTACGAATTGGTACTGCAACGGATTTCGGAACTGCAACGATTTCGCGGAGTCCGGGCGGATTTCGCGGAAACAGCGTTTCTTGTTTTTAAGACAAAATCTCTTGTTTTGTTTTTTAAAGTTTTATCTTCTTTTCAGCTTTTGCTTTTTCCGCGTGAATCCGGCCCTTCCGCGAAATCCTGTTGCAGTTCCTATCGTCGTAATGGCCAGAGCCGGCCGAAACAGATGCGGCGGACTAACGGAGCGCCGGCGGTTTTGCGCGGAGCGGACTTAGCAGCGGAGTCGCCAGGCGTCTTCTTCGTGCTGTCGGCCGGACTCGGCGGCGGCTCGTAGTCTTTTTCAGGAATCGTGAACAATTTGTCCTGGGGATCCTGGTGCCCCATGACGCGCTTCGACATGTAGTCGCCGACCTTGGGGCCCATCTTGAACCCCTCGGCGTTGCCGCCCCCGGCGATCCAGACGTTGGACCAGCTGGGGTGATGGTCGAAGATGAAGTTGCCGCTCGACGTTGTCTCGTAGTGGCACGAGTGCGTCTGCGCGATCGGCGCGTCTTTGAGCAGCGGAAAACGGTGCGCGACGAATCGCCGCGGGCCGGCGATCTGCGATGCGTCCGCCCACCGATCGCTCAAGTCGGGATCCTGCTGCTGCGGCGGCACATCCTGCTGAGCGCCGAAGCCCCCCGCCCGCCGCGCCGCCACGACCGCGTCCGCCGTTCGCGCCGCGACCACCTCCGCCTCGACCGCCACGACCGTCTCCTGCCGCGCCCGCACCACCGCGACCGTCGGTGTTGGCGGCGGCCCCGCCCGGCTGCGCGCGCCCTGAGGCGTCGCGCCGGCGACGTTCGCGTTGTTGATCCCGCTGGCGCCATCGGCGCCATTCGCCGGCGCTCCACGACCGCCGCCGCGACCGTCGCCCGCGGCGACGACCTGATCCGGCGCGCGCTCGCCGCCGCGCACGCGGAAGCCGCGGTTGTCGACGGGTAGCGCCGCCCATCCGGTCACGCCGGGGAAGTTGTAGCTCGGTATGTTCGGGTACGTGAACCGATAGTCGCCGATCGGCGTGGCGAAGTAGCAGACGTATCCCATCGGGACGCGCGTCTTCTTGGCGAAGAGCTCGGGGAACGTTTTCCCCAGCCACGGACCGACGGCGTAGACGAACGTGTCCGCGCGCAGCGTGGCGCCGGTATCGAGCTTGAGCTCCGTGAGCCGTCCGTTCGACGGCCTTCCCCGGCGATGCGCGCCCGATGACGATCTTCCCGCCGAGATGCTCGAACACGGCGGCGACGGACTGACACGCGCGGCGCGCGCGAACGACGCCGGCATCCGGCTCGTAGAGCACGGCCGTGATGTCGTCCATCGAGATCACGGGGAACGACTTGCGGACGTCGTCCGGATTGAGGACCTGGTACGGGATCTTGTTCTTGTCCCACCAGACCTTGCAGCGGAGTTGGAAGTTGTCCCACTCCGTGCGCATGATCAGATCGCCGGTCACGTGGAAGAGGTTGAGCCGCAGCTCGCGTCCCCACTCGTCGTCGAACTGCGATCCACTTCTTCATCGCTTCGCGCGCCCAGAGCATCCAGACCTCACCCAGCTCGCCGGGGCGATCGCCGTACGAAGAACGCACGCCGCGCGTCTCGTCGCCCGACGTCGACCGCGCGTTGCCCGCGCCATATGCGTCGACGATCGTGACCTTCGCGCCCATCTTGCGCAGGTTGAGCGCCGTCCAGCCGCCCCACGCGCCTGCACCGACGACGACGATGTCCGGCGACTCGCCCGATCGCACGAACGGCACCCGCGGTGCCGGCGTGACCTTCGGCTTTCCCAGCCCAGATTCGCCCCGCCGACCAGAAACGCACCGGCGCTCGCGCCGGCGACCTTCAGAAAGTCGCGCCGAGCGACGGAACTGTAGCTGAAGTCCGGGTCTTCGCCCGCCACGGACGGAGGGGCGAGCTCGGCTTCGTTCGGACTCGTCGTCGGCGCGGCGGAGTTCGCGCCCGAAATGGGGGAGACTGAGGGAGTCGTCGGGTCGGTCGGCATTTCCGCGGTGGGGATGGGGGATAACCGTGCAGAAGATGTCGTGAGGACCACCTCAAATCAAACGGCCAACCGGTCGCAAAACGCTGCGCGCGCGGTATTATTTGCGTGTTCGCGACGCGCTGCGTCGGCCGGCATGTCGCCGCCCGAGCGCGCCCGGAGGATGCATGCGGAATCGCCGTCTGAAATTCCTGGCTTGGACGACGCTCATCGTCGGCTGCGTGTCGGCCGCGCCGAACGTGCGCCCGCCGCTCGGCGCCGACCTCGTCAGCGGCGCGCTGACGGGCGCTCCCGTTCCGCTCCGGTTCGATCCGAACGCTCGCGTCATCCGATCCACGGCGGGCAACCTTCCGCCGGCGTCCTACTCGGCCGTGCAGGCCTCGCGGGGCGAAGCGGTGTACGGCAACACGTGCGGCGCATGCCATCAGCCGGGTTCGCTCGTCGGCCAGGCGTTCGTCGAGGGGTGGAGCGACCGCCGCGTCTACGACTTCTACGCCCTCGTTCGCGGGACGATGCCGCTCGACAACCCCGGCGGCTTGAAGGACCAGGAGTATCTCGACGTCATCGCGTACCTGCTCAAGGCGAATCACGCTCCGGCGGGAACCGACTCACTCGCCGCCGACACCGCCGCGCTTCGCTCGCACAAGATCGACGTTCACTATCCGTAGTTTCCCTCGTTTCTTCTCGAGGACCACGCCGATGGTGATTCACTCGCGCTCTCTCGCGCGCCGCGTTTCGTTGCTCGCGCTCTCAGCGGCTGCGCCCGCGATCGCTCTCGCGCAGGCGTCGTCGCCGACGATGCCGCCGCTCAACGACCTGCCGAACCCGTACCACACGGACACGACGTGGGCCAAGCTGCCCGCGGGCCGCATGTGGGGCGCGACGAGCGCGGTCGCGATCGATCGCGACGGCAAGAGCATCTGGATGGCCGACCGATGCGCGGCGAACAGCTGCGGCAGCTCGACGCTCGACCCCGTGATGAAGTTCGACGCGAACGGAAACGTCGTCGCGCACTTCGGCGGCGGCATGTTCGTCGTCGCCGCACGGCATCCTCGTCGACAAGGACGGCAACATCTGGGTGGTCGACTGCGCGTGCACCGGCGGCGGCGGTCGTCGCGGTGGCGCGGGCGGTGCGCCGGCCGGAGCGCCTCCAGCCGCTCCGACGGGCGGCGGCCGCGGCGCCGATTCGACCGCTCCGCCCAAGGGACACCAGATCTTCCAGTTCAGCCCCGACGGCAAGCTGCTGCGCACGCTCGGCAAGCCGGGCGGGGCGCGCGACCCGGACTACTTCTTCCAGCCGAACGCGATCCTCATCGCGCCGAACGGCGACATCTTCGTCTCCGAGGGCCACTCGTCGGCGCCGGGGAGCGCGGCGCGCGTATACAAGTTCTCGAAGGACGGAACGCTGATCAAAGCGTGGGGCCAGCTCGGCAACGGCCCCGACGACTTCGACCAGCCCCACGCGCTGGCGATGGATTCCAAGGGCCGGCTGTTCGTCGGCGACCGCGGCAACAACCGGATCAAGATCTTCGACCAGGACGGCAAGCTGCTCGACACCTGGTACCAGTTCAGCCGCCCGAGCGGAATCTTCATCGACGCGCAGGACAACATCTACGTCGCCGATTCGGAGTCGGGGTCGGTCGACTCGCCGCGCACGCGACGTGGAAGCGCGGCATCCGCATCGGCAGCGCGAAGGACGGCTCGGTGAAGTGCTACATTCCCGATCCGGCGGCGAACGCGACCAGCACCAGCTCCGCGGAAGGCGTGGCGGTCGACGCGGCGGGACACATCTACGGCGCCGAGGTCGGCCCGCCGGTGTATGGCGAGGCGGCGCACCTGAAGAGGTACACGAAGCCGTAAGGCCGGTGGACCGGTCCACCGGTCCACCGGTCCACCTCGGTTAGTGCTTGCTGTTGTCGATCGGCTTCTTCGGCAGCGCGAGCGCGATCAGACCGATCTTGTCGCCCACTCCCGTCGCGAACACGATGTACTGCCGTCCTTCATGCAAGAACGTCATCGGCACGGCTGAGTTCACGCTCGGCACCGCGACAGCGCCGACTTGCTTGCCTGTCGCCTTGTCGAAGGCGTACAGCTGCGGCGTCGCCGCGCGCCGCACCGCCACGGCCCCCGCCTCCGCCACGAGCACCGCCACGACCACCGCCGGCGCCGCCGCTCCGTCCGGTGCCGTGGATGACGAGCGTCTTCGTCGTGATCACCTCGGGCTGACCGCCGAGCGCGGGAATCTTCGGCAGCGTCACGCCGGCGAAGAGCGGATCGTTCGACGTCTGATCGCGCCAACGGTTGCCGTTCGGCACCCACCACTTCTTGTCGCCGGTGTTGAGATCATAGGCGGTGATGCCGCCCATCTCTTTCGGCTTGAGGATCGACACGCCGCCGATCGTCGTCGGGGCCGCGACGCGTGAGAACGCGCCGCCGCGGCCTCCAGTTTCGCCCGCCCCCTCAGCCGGCGGTTTGTAGCCTGGCGGCGGCTTGGTCGCGCCGCCCTTGCCGCAGCTGTTGTGAGGCGAGGTGTAGCGGAAGCTCCGAGCACGGATCGTGTGCGATCGCGATCGTGCTCAAGCCGCTCTGGCCGCCGACGTAGATCATGCCCGTTTCCGGATCGGCAGCGGTGCCGCCGTCGATGTTCACGCCGCCGCTCGCGCCTGGCGCGTACCACGAGCAGCTGTACTGCGCCGGGCCGCTCTTGCCCTTGCCGTCGAGCGGTGAGCCCGGAATGAAGTACGGCCCCATGCGACACTTCTTCGCCAGCTTGAGCGCCGAATCCTTGATCGCCGGCGTGTAGTCGATGAGGTCGGACTCCAGCAACCCTTGCTGCGAGTACGGCGCGGGCTTCGTCGGGATCGGCTGCGTCGGCGACGTCTCCTCGCCCGGCACTTCCGTTTGCCCGACCGGCGTCTCGTTGATCGGCCAGATCGGCTGGCCCGTCACTCGATCCAGCACGTAGACGAAACCCTGCTTCGTCGTCGCCGCGATGATCTTGCGCGGCTGCCCGTCGATCGTGACGTCGAGGACGTTGGGCGCCATCGGCGTGTCGTAGTCCCAAATGTCGTGATGCACGAACTGGTAATGCCACTTCCGCTTGCCGGTCTTGGTGTCGATCGCGACGACGCTGCTGCTGAACAGGTTGTTGCCCGGACGCAGACCGCCGTACTCGTCGGCGATCGGCATGCCGACCGGGATGTACACGAGACCGAGATCCGGATCGGCCGAGTACGTCCCCCACGCGTCGACCTTGCCGACGCCTTTCATGCCGATCTTGGAACCCTTCTTCCACGTGTCCGCGCCGAACTCGCCGGGCTGCGGCACGAGGTTGAACTTCCAGAGCTGCTTTCCGGTGTGGACGTCGAACCCGCGGATGAATCCCGGAATGTTGTGGTCGTGCAGCGGGTAGTAGCCGTGGATCGACGAGTTGCCGACGACGATCACGTCGCCGACCACGATCGCGGGTGAGCTGTTCGCGATCTGCCCGTTCGCGGGATCGATACCGAGGGTGCCATCGGCGCCGGTCTTCGTGGTCGCGTTCCACTTTTCGCCCGGCCGTGCCTTGCGCGCCGGATATGCCTCGCTGATCTCGAGCGCGAACGTGTCGTCCACGGCGAGCGGCACGAGCGGATAGCCCAGCCCCGTCATGAGATCGACGACGCCGTCGTGCTTGTCACCGACGTTCGGGTCGCCCTGGCCCGTCTTGGCGTCGATGATCGCGAGGTGATAGCCGGGCGTCACCACGATCACACGCTCGTTCGTGCCGTCGGTCCAATACGACAGACCGCGTCCGGCAAACTGGCGCGGCGCCTTCTGCCAGCGGATGCCTTCGTCGATTCCCCACTGCCAGAGCGTCTTCCCCGTCGCCGGATCGATCGCGAACGCTTTGCGCCGGTTCGTCGCGACGGTGAGGAGCCGGCCGTTCGCGTAGAGCGGCGTGGTGCGATAGTACTCGTCTTCGCCGTACTCGCCCGCGTTCCACTGCCACGCGACCTGGAGCGAGTCGAAGTTGTTGGCGTTGATCTGATCGAGCGCGGAGTAGCGCGTGCTCCACGCGTCGGCGCCCCAGTAGCGCCATTCGCCGGGCTTGTTGCCGCGCACGAGCGGCAGACCCTTGGCGCGCGTCGAGCAGCTTCGCGCCGGCGAAGGCGCCGCCAAGAATCAGCACGGTCACCGGAACCGCGGTCCCGATGAAGCGTCGCGAGAACCAGCGTCGCGTCATGGCTTTTTCCTCTTTGGTGGTGGGGGTCGTGCTCTTGGACTTGGCTTCGATGCGGTACTTCTTGAGCGAATCGACGTCGGCCGGCAGCTCGTTCGGTCCGACCGGCATCGCGTTCATCTTGAGCAGGTAGGCCATGACGTCGGCCACGTCTTCCGGCGCCAGGCTTCCGGGGTCGTTCTTGGGCATTCGCGTGCTGACGAACGCAAATAGATCAGACAGATGCTTCCCGCGCCACCACTGGTTGAAGGTGGCGCCGGTGTGCGAGGCCGGCGTGTGGCAGGACCGGCAACTGTTGAGGTAGACGTCCTTCCCGCGCGAAGCCTGCTCGTCCGTATACAGGCCGTCGAGCGTGGACGGTCTCTTTACCGTATCGGCGGACGCGGCGTGGATCGATTTCGACGTCGGGTGCGTGGTCGAGGGCTGTTTGGTCTGGCCGACGGCGACGCCCGCCAATGCCACGACCATCGCGCTCCCCAGGACCAGGTATCTGCCCGTCATTTCGCCTCGGCGTTCGCCGCCAGGTCCCGGCGCGATCCGCGGGTCAGACGGCCGTAGAGCTCGAAGACGCCCCACGCCGCCGCGCCGATCACGAGGAGGAACATCAGGCCGCGAAGGGCGCTCGCCGCCAGTGCCGGTGTGAATTCGGGCAGCTCGACGTGATAGCTGGCGAGCACAGCACCGCGATCGAGCATCCAGTGCCACGCCGTGTGGGTCACGAACGCCGACAGGATGATCGTCCCCATCCGCTCCTGAACGGCATGCGAGAAGAACCAGTTGAGCGCCGGCACCGCGAGCGCCAGCACCGCCAGCTGTCCCAGCTCCACACCGAGGTTGAACGACACGAGCGACGTCGCCAGGTGAGCGCCCGCGAACTGCAGCGACTCGCGCAGCGCGAACGAGAATCCGAAGCCGTGTACGAGCCCGAACCCGAACGCAACAATCCAACGGCGTTCCAACTTCGCACCCACAATGTTCTCGAGCGCCATGTACACGATCGACGCCGCGATCAGCACCTCGATGAGCGGCGGGAACCAGAGCGCGTCCGGGGCGAAGCCGGCCGCCGACGCGAGGAGCGTGAGCGAGTGCGCCACGGTGAACGCCGTCACGATCGCGACCAGCGGCCGGATGCGACGGAACGGAATCACGAGGCACAGCAGAAACAGCAGATGATCGATGCCCGACGAGGATGTGCTCGAACCCGAGCTTCACGAAGCCGAGCGCCGCCTGGCTCCAGCGAGGATCGAGATGAACAAGGCCAGGATCCCCGAGGTATTCAAAGTCGCGCTCGCCGCCGGTGATCGGCAGAAACCGGAGCACCGTCGTCGTGCGGACGGCCAGACGCGCCAGCCCCGGGTCGATCGAGAAGCGCGAGCTGTCCGACGCGATCCGATAGTCGAGAACGACGTCGAGCATCGCCTGCTTCCACATCAACTGCGTCGCCGTATCGAGAGGCGCCGACGTCGCGTGCGCGACGGCGCTGTCGAAGCTGGTGAACGAGCGGTCCGACGGCAGCGAGACCCGCGTCGCGACGATCCTGCCGTCGCCGAGCGGGGAATCGTTCTCGTAGAGGTGGAGGTCGCCGGCGAGCCAGACGTGCGCCGCGTCACTCAAGAGCGGCGTCGCCCGCGCGATGTCGAGGTACCCGGGGCCGTTGAGCGGAAAATTGACGTCGCGCATCGCCTCGAGCGGCGCGCGGATCACGACGCGGAGGTTACGGCCGACCGGCTTGATGAAGACGAAGATGCGTACGCTGGCCGGGATGTCGTGCGCGAAATTCACGCCCGGCAGCGCGAGCAGGAGCCCCGACGCAACGGCTGCCGCGACAGCGACGTTTACACCCTGACGGACCAGACTCCGACCGCGTAGAATCACGCCATTCGCTCCATGGACGCACGAGTATAGTGCGCGTGCACAGGGGTTGGAACGGCGGTTCGGAAGGGCGGGGCGACGGGAAGGCGGGCCGACTCGAGTCGAGGAGATCGCATGAACCGAGGTATTACGCTCGTTGGCGCTTCGCTGTTGCTGTCAGCGGGCGGCGGGATGGGCGCGGTCGCGGCCCAGACGCCCGCGCGTCCGAAGACGGCCGCCAAGGAGGCGCCGAAGTTCGAGGTCGACCCGATGTGGCCCAAGCCGCTCGCGAGCCGGTGGATCCTCGGATCGTCGGTCGGCGTGGCCGTGGATTCGCGCGACCACGTGTACATGGTCCACATGACGGACACGTTCACGCCGCGCACCGAGATCGGTCTCGCCACCGACCCGCCAACAGGCGAGTGCTGCGCGCCGGCCCCGAACGTCCTCGAGTACGACGCGGCCGGGAGTCTCGTGAACCATTGGGGTGGACCCGGCGCCGGCTACGATTGGCCGGCGCAGAACACCGGTCTCGCGATTGACGACAGCGGCAACGTGTGGATCGGCGGCGCGGGCGGTCAGGATTCGAGAATTCTCAAGTTCTCGCGCGACGGCAAGTTCATCGCCGAATTCGGCAAGGCTCCCACGATCGCCGCCGCACCGGCGCCGGCTCCGGCGCGTGGGCCGGACACGGCGTACGCGGGCGTGTCGCCGGGCCGCGGCGCGGCGGGTCGCGGAGGAGGTCGTGGTGGTCGCGGCGGCGGACGCGGAGGCCCTCCCCCGCTTCCGGCGAACAGCACCAGCATGGACAGCTTCGGCGGACCGGCCGGCTTCTCGTTCGACACGAAGGCCAACGAGGCGTACGTCGCCGACGGCACCCGCAACCACCGCGTCGCCGTGATCGACATGACGACCGGCGCCATCAAACGGTTCTGGGGCGCGTACGGCGAAAAGCCGAACGACGCCGACACCGCCAAGTACGAGCCGGGAGGCGCCGCACCGAAGCAGTTCGGAAGCCCCGTCCTCTGCGCCAAGCTCTCGAACGACGGACTCGTCTACGTCTGCGACACCCAGAACGATCGCATCCAGGTGTTCAAGAAGGACGGATCGTTCGTGAAAGAGAAAGTCATCGCTCCCGCGACGCGCGGCACGGGATCGGTCTGGGACGTCGCGTTCTCGCGCGACCCGAAGCAGCGTTTCATCTACGTCGCCGACGGCTCGAACATGAAAGTCCACGTCCTCGACCGCGAATCGCTCGACGAGCTGACCGCGTTCGGCGACGGCGGACGTCAACCGGGCCAGTTCTACGCCGTCCACAGCGTCGCGACCGACTCCAAGGGGAATCTCTACACGGTCGAAACGTTCGAGGGGAAACGCATCCAGAAGTTCAACTACCGCGGCGTGCAACCGGTGAAATCCATGAACGAAGGCGTGCTCTGGCCGTCGGCCGGGAGCAAGAAGTGACGCCGCGCGCGAAAGTCGCCGCCGGCGCGCTGCTCGTCGTCGCGTTCGCCGCGCTCGGCATCGGACAACGCGCGCTCGACGCGTCGGCGCGCGCGACGCTGGTGCAGGCGCCGCGCTTCGAGGTCGATCCGCTCTGGCCCAAGCCGCTCCCCAACCACTGGGTGCTCGGCAACGTCATCGGCGTCGGCGTGGACGCGAACGACCACGTGTTCATCGTCCACCGCAACGACACCTTCGACGCGCGGAACGAGATCGGCGCCGCGCAGAAGCCGCCGCTCAGCGAGTGTTGCGTCCCCGCGCCGCCGGTGCTCGAGTTCGACCCCGCCGGCAACCTCGTGAAAGCGTGGGGCGGGCCGCCGGAAGACAAGCAGTACGTCTGGCCGTCGTCCAATCACGGCATCTCGATCGACAACAAGAACAACGTCTGGATCGGTGGCAACGGCGGCCGCGGGGACGCCGGCAGCGACTCCCACATCCTCAAGTTCACGCACGACGGCAAATTCCTGATGCAGATCGGCGACCCCGGTCAGCCGACGAACAGCAATAGCACGACCCACTTCGGCCGCGTTGCCAAGATCTCCTTTGACTACAAGGCGAACGAGGCGTTCATCGCCGACGGTTACGGCAATAGGCGGGTTGCCGTACTCGACATGAACGACGGCAAGATCAAGCGCTTCTGGGGCGCCTACGGAAAGACGCCATCCGACTCCGCTCTGCCGCCCTACGAGCCGGGCCAGCCGCAGCCGCAGTTCCGCAATCCCGTGCACTGCGCCGAGCCGACGCCGGACGGTCTCGTCTACGTGTGCGACCGCGTGAACGACCGCATCCAGGTCTTCAAGAAGAACGGCGAATTCGTGAAGGAGAAGATCATCAAGCCGCAGACGAAGGGCGACGGCTCGGTGTGGGACATCGCCTTCTCGCGGGACCCGCAGCAGAAGTACATCTTCCTCGCCGACGGCAAGAACGAGCGCGTGTACGTGATGGACCGGCAGTC
This sequence comes from uncultured Gemmatimonadaceae bacterium, assembly GCA_963846925.1. GTDB lineage: Bacteria > Gemmatimonadota > Gemmatimonadetes > Gemmatimonadales > Gemmatimonadaceae > JAQBQB01. The sequence goes on from CAWJXW010000013.1 coordinate 115,247, forward strand.
GCTCGACATCATCACCGAGTTCGGCGACGGCGGCCGGCAGCCAGGCCAATGGTTCGCCGTGCACAGCATCGCGACCGACTCGAAGGGCAACATCTACACGACCGAGACGTACGAGGGAAAGCGAATTCAGAAGTTCGTATACAAAGGCATGGCATCAGTCGAGCCGAGCCAGGGCGTCGTGTGGCCCAAGCGGTGAACGCGAGTCCCTGCTCCTCCCCCTCCGTTCTTCCCCCACCCCATCCGGAATCAATTCGTGAAACTCTCAGCGTTGATCGTCCTTTGCGCGCCGCTCGGCGCCGCGCTCGCCCAGGGATCGCCGACACCCGCCGGCTCGCCGGCGATGACAGCCGTCTCGATGACCGAGGCGCAGCAGATTGCCGCGGCCGTGCTTCCCTTGCCGGCCGAGGCGCGCGCATCGGCCAAGATCATGGGATACCGCAACGGCAGCCCGAATCTCGTCACGCTTCGCGAAGGAAAGACGTTCACCTGCTTCCTTCCCGAGCCGACGGGCAAGGACTTCCACGCGGCCTGCTACCATCAATCGATGGAGCCGTTCATGGCTCGCGGCCGCGCGCTCCGGGCGAGCGGCGTGAAGGGCGACAAGGTCGACACGGTCCGCTTCGCCGAGGTGAAGGCCGGTAAGCTCGAGATGCCAAAGCAGCCCGCCTCGATGTACCAGCTCTTCGGCGGCACCTACGACGCGGCGGCGAACACGATCACCGGATCGCACCCGCTCATCGTGGTCTACATCTCCGGCGCGACCGGCGCGTCGACCGGACTCCCGGAAAAGCCATCGGAAAACGGCATGTGGATCATGTACCCGGGCACGCCGAAGGCGCACATCATGCTTTCGCCGAAGATGTGACGCGGATGACGCGTCCGACGGTCGGTCAGCGCGCAAGCCGTTCGCTGACGCTCTCCGGCAAGCACGTCGAGATCTACGCCGAGCTCACCGGCGACTACAATCCGCTCCACTTCGATACCGCGTTCGCGGAGCGGACGCGCTTCGGCGCGCTCGTCGTCCAGGGCGGGTTGACGACGGGCGTCCTGCACGCGCTCGTCGCGATGGACCTTCCCGGCCCCGGGTCGGTCTTTCTCAGCCAGAACTGGAAGTTCACGGCCCCTGTCTACATCGGCGACACGATCACCGCGGAGGCCGAAGTAGTGAGCGTCCACGCGACGAAGCCGGTGACCCAGCTCCGCTGCGTCGTCACGCGCCAGACCGGCGAAACGGTGCTCGAGGGGGAGGCGTGGTGCTACACGATGACGGCGCGGAACGGCGACGGCGAGGTAGCGGCCGAGCGGTAGGACATGCTAGTGGGGGTTTTCCGGTCCACCGGTCCACCCGTCCACCGGTCCACCGGCAACCCGTCCACCGCTCTTGCGGTCCCCCGCCGCGCATATGATGATCATCTGATGCGCCACCTCCCTGCCTTCCTCGCATTGGCGCTCGTCGCTGGTTCGGCCGCCGCGCAGACGGCGGTCGTCAGCGGAACGCGACCGGCTCGACTCATCATTCGCAACGCCACGATCGTCGATGGGAACGGAACGCCTGCCAAAGGACCGTTCGACATCGTCGTCGAGGGCGGCACGATCACGCAGCTCGTCGCGCTCGACCCGGTCGCGCTCGGGCGCAACGGCGCCGATCGTCGTGCCGCGGGCCGACGCGAACACGGCGGAGATCGACGCGACGGGCAAGTACGTGCTGCCCGGGCTGATCAACGCCCACGCGCATCTGCAGGACGAGCGCGGCGGCATCGCGCAGCCGATCGAGTACGAGCTCAAGATCTGGCTCGCGTGCGGCATCACCGCGGTTCGCGACGTCGGGAGCGACACGCGAAAGGCTCTCGCGTGGCGCGACGCGAGCGCCAAGGGGACGCTCGCCGGCGCCGCGCATCTTCGTCTACCCGCAATTCGGCCGGCCGACCAACGCCGACTCGGCGCGCGCGCGCGTGCGCGCGCTCAAGGCGCATGGGCGCCGACGGCATCAAGCTGCTCGGCATCGATCGCGACATCATGCAGGTGATGGAGGACGAAGCGCACAAGGAAGGACTGCGCATCGCCCACCACGTCGGCGTCGAGGAGACGAACGCCTGGGACGACATCCACTTCGGCACGACGAGCATCGAGCACTGGTACGGCATTCCCGACGCCGCGATTCTCGACGGCGTGCAGGGCTTTCCGTCGTACTACAACTACAACAACGAGACGGACCGCTTCCGCTGGGCCGGCCACCTCTGGCGCGAGGCGGATCCCGACGCGGCTCGAGATGGTGCTCGACTCGATGGTCGCGCGGCACGTCGCGTGGGTGCCGACGTTCGACATTTATGAGGCGTCGCGGGATCTGCAGCGCGCGAAGACGCAGCCCTGGTTCACCGACTACCTGCACCCGACGCTCGAGGACTACTTCAAGCCCGACCCGGCGAACCACGGATCGTATTTCTTCGGCTGGACGTCGACCGACGAGACGTTCTGGAAGGAGAACTATCGGATCTGGATGAACGCCGTGCGCGACTTCGAGCGAAAGGGCGGACTGGTCGGCGCGGGCGACGACGCGGGGTTCATCTATCAGATGTACGGCTTCGGACTTCTGCGCGAGCTCGAGCTGCACCAGGAAGCCGGCTTCAGCCCGATCAAGGTCATTCAGCACGCGACGTTCAACAACGCGCGCATCCTCGGCAAGGAAGACCGAGATCGGGCCGCGTGCGTCAGGGATTCAAGGCGGATCTGATCGTCGTGAACGGCAATCCGCTCGAGAACCTGAAAGTCCTCTACCCGACCGGCGTCGACGACATCAAGGACGGAAAGCCGGTGCACACCGGCGGCGTCGAGTGGACGATCAAGGACGGCATTCCCTACCACGGTCCGACGCTGATGCGCGAGGTGAAGGCAGCTCGTCGCCAAGGCTCGCGCGGAACGTGGAACGAAGGCCGATCGAACGGACAAGCGTGAACGAAACCGCTGACGACGTGACGCCCGCCTCCCGATGGCAAAGCCGTTGGGAGATTGAAGAGCCGAGTGAAGCGCCGCCGCTCACTGGCCCAGGCGCCACCGGCTGGACTGGGCTCACCCTCGGCATCATCGCGCTCTTCGGAGCGGCATGGATTTTCCTTCCGCCCCCGACCTACTTCTTCCTGCGGTTCGCCGTCGCGGCGCCCGAACTGTGCGCGTGGCTCGGCATCCTGGCGCTCGTGGGCATCGTCTTCGCGCTGGGCAGCGCGTCGCGTTCCCGCATCTCGCGGGTGGCCGTCCTCATCGGTCTCGTCGCGCTCGGAACCGCCGAGAGCGTGTTCTTCCGCCTGGGCTCGACGATCCACGACCTGGACGCGCAGGCCGGAGTGATGATTCGCGAGCCCGCCGCGCCACTCCGCGCGGCGCCGGTGAGCGCGCTGGACCTGTTCCGCGGCGTTCCGACGAACGAGGCGCGGATCGACCGCGGGCTGACGTTCGTGTCGAGGAACGGCCGGCCGCTCACGCTGGACGTATACCGTCCGCAGAAGCCCGGACGATTCCCTGTGATCGTGCAGATTCACGGCGGGTCCTGGCAAAGCGGCGCCCCCGAGGACCACTCCGATTTCGCCGAATGGCTGACGAACGCCGGCTACGTCGTATTCTCGATCGACTACCGTCGCGCACCCGAGACGCGCTGGCCCGCGCAGCTCGTCGACGTCGATACGGCGCTGGCGTGGATCAGCGCGCATTCGAGCGAGTACGAGGCCGACACGACGCGCATCGTGTTGCTCGGCCGCTCGGCCGGCGGACAGCTCGCGCTGCTCTCCGCGTACTCGAAGCAGCGCCCCGGAGTCCGCGGCGTCATCAGCCTCTACGGCCCGATCGATCTGGCCGCAGCGTACCGCAATCCGCCGAAGCCGGATCCGTTGAACATTCGGCCTATCGAGGACGACTACATCGGCGGTCCGCCGGAGAAATTCGCGAAGGAGTACGCCGACGCGTCGCCGATGTCGTACGCGACCACCGACCGCGCCCACTCTCTGCCCCCGACGCTGCTGATCTACGGCGCGCGCGACAACGTCGTCGAAGCAAAGTACGCGCGCCTGTTCGCCGAGAAGCTGAACGAGTCCGGAACATCCGCGGCGTACCTCGAGATCCCGTGGGCGGAACACGGGTTCGACGAGGTGTTCAGCGGGGTGAGCTCGCAGTTGAGTTTGTACTACACGGAGAGGTTTTTGGCGTGGGCGATGCGGTGACGGCGCAACCGCGGGTTTAGGGTTTTGAGTGGTCGCGCGACTGCCGTTGTTGGTTTTCGGTTGTCGGTTGAGGGTCCTCGGTGACTGATGGTCTGGACAGGTTCTCGGCGGATTCGGGGCGCGTGCCGGGCCGATTGGCGTCTAGTGTGGCGAGGACTTTCTTGCGCAGGGCGAAGAGCATCTTGCGGATGCGTGTGACCTCCTCGCTGAGACGAGCGTGCTCCTCGGGCGGGAGTGCGGCGCGGTGATAGGCGGCGAGCAGATGATGCTCGGCCTCTGACGCAGATTTGATGGCGATCGCGAGGAAGCGTGCGAACTCTCGCTGACTCGTGGCCCCGCACCCCTCGACGATGTTCGTCGCGATCGAGTCCGCAGCACGCGTTAGCTGCGAGGTCAGCTCGGCGAAACCCCTGCGCGGGAATTTCTCAACCGCCTGGTGAACTCTGAGCCCGAACGCATGCGCGCGTCGCCAGACGAGAAGTTTCTTGAATTCTTGCATGCCCCACGTAGAGGCCAGAGGGCGCGCCGCGCACCACCAGATCCTTCCCGGGCGCACCGTTCCAGCCCGGCGCGCCTCACTCCCAGTATGGTCTGTCACGTCATCAGTCACCCAGCACGCAGAACCGACAACCCACAACCAACAACGGCTGTCGCGCGACTCGCCGTTAGGCCCGCCGAATGAACGTTTCGCCCCTCCCACCTTTACGACCGCCTTACTCCGACGCACGGAGATGCCATTCCTATCCTCGGTGTCGCCATCCCGCCATCCCGCTCTCGCAGGCGAGCCGGGATCGCCAACCACGTGGCTATGGTGGGGGATGCTCGCCTGGCACATGATCGGCGTCGGACCACCGCTCGTCTGGTTCACGCGGCCGGTTCGCGCAACCGCGGCGGCGCGCCCGTTCCCTAGCGCACTCGACTCGGCGGCTGGTGCGCGCTAAAGTCGTCGCCATGCGCTCACCCATCCTTTCGATCGCCGCCCTCGCCGCGGCGTCCTCCGCACTGGTCGCACAGCGGCCGACACTCGCCCCCGCCGTGCGGCAGTTCGTTCAGGTCGACACGAGCGTCGTCGCGCTCACGCACGTTCGCGTGATCGACGGAACCGGCGCGCCCGCGCGTCCGGATCAGACCGTCGTCATTCGCGACGGCCGCATCGCCGCGATCGGGCCGTCGGCGTCGACCAGCGCGCCGGCCGGCGCGCAGGTGATGGACCTCACGGGGAAGTCGGTGATCCCGGGGCTCGTCATGGTCCACGAGCATCTCTTCTATCCGACCGGACCGGGCGTGTACGCGAACCTGGCCGAGAGCTTCACGCGCCTGTATCTCGCCGGCGGCGTGACGTCGATGCGCACGCGGCGGCAACATGAACGGCTACGGCGAGATCAACGTCAAGCGCTCGATCGACCGCGGCGAGCGCGCCGGACCGTGGATCGACGCGACGGCGCCGTACCTCGAGGGTCCGGGGCTCAACCTGCCGCAGGTGCACGAGCTCACCGACGCCGCCGACGCGCGCCGCCTCGTCGACTTCTGGACGGACATGGGCGCCACGTCGCTCAAAGCGTACATGCACATCACGCGCGACGAGCTCAAGGCGGCGATCGACGAAGGACACAAGCGCGGCATGAAGCTCACGGGCCATCTCTGCTCGGTCACTTATCGCGAAGCCGCGGAGCTCGGGATCGACAACCTCGAGCACGGCTTCTTCGCGTCCACCGATTTCGTCGCCGACAAGAAGCCCGACGTGTGCCCCGGACAGGGCGTCGGTCAGGCGTCGATCGCCGCCGTCGACACGGCGGGCGCGCCGTTCAAGTCGCTCATCGCCGAGCTGGTGAAGCGGCACGTCGCGCTCACGTCGACGCTCACGGTCTTCGAGACGTTCACGCCGGGGCGGCCGGATGCCGCCGGGGCTCGACGTGCTCGTGCCCGAGCTGCGCGAGCAGTTCGAGACGCGCTACAAGGCCGCGCAGACGAACTCGCGGTCGATCTACGCCACGCTCTTTCCGAAGGAGCGCGCGCTGGAGATCGACTTCCTTCGCGCCGGCGGGCTGCTCGTCGCCGGCACCGATCCAACCGGCGGCGGCGGCGTGATTCCGGGATACTCGGACCAGCGCGCAGATCGAGCTGCTCGTCGAGAGCGGGCTCACGCCGCTCGAGGCGATCAAGGTCGGCACGCTGAACGGCGCGACCTACCTCGGGCGCGCGGACAAAGTCGGCTCGATCGCCACCGGCAAGCAGGCCGACCTCGTCGTGATCGACGGCGACCCCTCGGCGAACATCGGAGACATTCGAAAAGTCACACTCGTGTTCAAGCAGGGCGTCGGCTACGACCCCGCGAAGCTGATCGCGTCGGTGAAGGGCAAAGTCGGACTGTTCTGAGAATGCGAAACGGGCTCGGCGAGATGCCGAGCCCGTTCGTCGAACTTGGAGCGAGTGACCTAGAACGCGCCCGTGCCGCGCGGCGAGCCATTGCCGGTCGGTCCGTCGTAGTTCGCGCCAGCCGTGCAAAGATAGGAACCACCGCACGAGCCGTTGCTCCCCAGGAGCACGTCGAACAGCGAGCCGACGTGGCTATAGGAGAACGACCCGTAATTGACGGTGCCCGAATTTCCGGCGAGAGCGTAGACCGAGGCGATGATCGGAGCGGCGACGCTCGTGCCGCCGAAGACGAGCCAACCGCCGCCGCGCCGGCCGAAGCCATACGTGTCGTAAACGGCCACGCCGGTGTTCGGATCAGCGACCGCGGAAACGTCGGCCACCGTGCGGCGCGGGCACCCGGCGTCGGACTGCCAACCGGGCTTGGTGATGTAGGCGCTGCAGCCGCTGCCCGCGCCATTCCACGCCGTCTCGGTGTAGGTCGAACCGCTGTGCGTGAGGTGCGTGCCGCCCACCGCCGTGACGTACTGGGAGGCCGCGGGGAATTCGACGCCGAATCCGGCGTCCCCCGAGCTCACTGTGATGGCAACGTTTGAATGGTTGTAGTGCTGCTGGTCGCTCACTTCGCTCGCGTACTCGCCGCCGCCGTACGAATTGGAGATCGCGACGACGCCCGGCGTAATCGCTGCGCGATCCACCGCGGCCGCCAGGTTCGCGAACGAGTTCGAGCTGGCTTCAACGAGCAAGATCTTGCAGCCCGGACAGATCGCGCTGACCATGTCGAGGTCGAGCGAGATCTCTTCCGCCCAACCGGCGTTCGCGCGCGGCGGCGTCGATCCACCGTTCTGGTTGATCTTCTTGAAGCAGCCATTCGCCGTGCTGCACACCGACAGGCCGAACTGCTTGCGGTAGGCCGCCAGATCGGATTCCGCGTTGGGATCGTCGTACGCGTCGACGATCGCGACAGTCCCCGCGCCAACGGCGGTGAGACCATACGCTAACCTCAAGTCGGCTGGTCCGTAGCCCGCCGGAGTCACGTTGACGACCGGCTGACCACCTTTGTCGACCGTGATCCACGAGTGGCAGGATGCTTCGCCAGCTGGCGGCGCGTCGCAGACTTTCGCGTGTCCGTAGGCGAAGTGGTTCCCGTTGTTGCCATCGCTGCCGTCGCCACCATTGGGAATGCCACCGGCATCGCGCGAGGCACTCGCCGACGGTGCAGCCGTCGGAATCAAGGAGTCAGACGAGCAGGCAGCGAGACCGAACGTGACCGCGCAGGACGCGAGCGTGGCGACGCGTAGCGCGAAACTCGATTGGGCCATCCAAACTCTCCGGTCGGGGACGAGACGGGGGATCGACCATTCTATAGAAAACGGAAGTCACGGACAAGCGAAACTCTGTTTCGCATTTTGCCACATGCTCAAGTTTCCCCCGGAACCTCGCGGCCAGCGGGTTGAGCTCGTGGCCTCAGTGCCACGCGGAAAGAATGACCGCCGCGATGATGAACGAGACCAGATTGTATCCCGACTCGATCGCCCACTGCGCGCGCTGCTTTCCACCCGCCGCCGCGGTCGCGTAGCTCGTCGCGCCGGCGAACCCGAGCCAAATCAGAATCGCGAAACCGAAAGCACGACCCGTCTCCATCGGTCCCGCGTGGCTGAGAACCATCGCCATCCCCCACGACGTGAGCAGCGCGCACACAAACAGCTGCGCGAAAAGCCCGGCTCCGGGAGACTGCATCGGACCGGTCACACCCTGCATCCGGCGCCAGGGGTTCGCGAAGAGCAGCGAGAACCAGAGACCACCGAGCACGAACAGCACGACAGCCGACACCAGCACGGCGAGATAGTTGATCGACATGCGACGCTCCGGTGAGACCGGTGGACAGGTGGACTGGTGGACCGGTGGACCGGTGGACCGGTGGACCGGTGGACCGGTACAACTGAAGGCGTGAGCACGATGCGACTGACGGACTCGGCCGACAGCATGGCGACGTCATGCGTTCCTTGGCAAGTTTCTCTTGGCGGTTTCCCCCGTCCCCACTTCCCTTCCTCGTTGGAGAATTCGGCATGATTCGACGGCTTACTCGAGCCGGCGCGTCGGCGTTGCTGGCGTTCGGCGGCGTTGCCGCCGCGGTTGGATTGACCCGTGGCGCAGAGCAACCGGCCTACACGCTTCGATCCGCGGCGACCGACTCGGTGATTCTGAAAGGTCTGCGGTGGCGAAGCCTCGGCCCCGACCGCGGCGGACGCTCGATCGCGATCACCGGCGTGAAGGGCCAGCCCAAGGTCGGCTACTTCGGCGCGACCGGCGGCGGCCTGTGGAAGACGACCGACGGCGGCGACGAACTGGGCGCCGATCACCGACGGCCAGATCACGAGCGCCTCGGTCGGCGCGGTCGCCGTCTCGGAGATCGAACCCGAACATCGTCTTCATCGGCATGGGCGAGTCGTGCATCCGCGGCGACATCCAGCCCGGCGACGGCGTCTACAAGTCGACCGACGCCGGCAAGACGTGGACGCACGTCGGATTCAAGAACTCTGATGCGATCGCCAAGATCCGCATTCATCCGACGAATCCGAACATCGTGTTCGTCGCCGACTTCGGGAAATACGGCGTGCCGAGCGAAGAGCGCGGCGTGTACAAGAGCACCGACGGCGGCAAGACGTGGCGGAAGGTGCTCGTATCGCGGACCCGAACGCGGCGCGGTCGACATCTCGATCGATCCGCACAATCCGAACGTCATGTACGCCGCGATGTGGGAGGCGTACCGCAAGGAGTAGCACGATGTCGAGCGGCGGCCCGGGCAGCGGCCTGTTCAAGTCCACCGACGGCGGCGAGACGTGGACCGACATCACGCGCGCGCCGGGCCTCCCGGCGGGCATCGATGGCAAGATCGGCGTCGCGGTCTCGCGGCGCCGATCCGAATCGCGTCTACGCGATCATCGAGAACGAGAACGGCGGATTGTTCCGCTCCGACGACGCGGGCGCGACGTGGACGCTCGTCAACAACAGCCGCAGCATCCGGCAGCGCGCGTTCTACTACACGCACGTCGCCGCCGACCCGAAGAACAAGGACCTCGTCTACGTCGCTGAACGTCGGCACGTTCCGCTCGACGCGACGGCGGCAAGACGCTCGCGCAACTTCGCGCGGCGGCGACTCGCACGACATCTGGATCGATCCGGACAACACGGACCACGTGATGCACGCGAGCGACGGCGGCGGCGCGATCACGATGAACGCGTCGAGACGACAATCGCGACGTGGTCGAGCCGCGACTATCCCGACGGGGCAGTTCTATCACGTCGTCGCGACGGCGCACGTGCCGTATCACATCTGCGGCTCGCAGCAGGACGCGAGCGAGATGTGCGTGCCGAGCGGCGCCGGCGTTCGGCGGTCGTGGCGGTGGCGGCGGCGGTCGGGGCGGCGGCGCCGGCGACGTATCAGCCCCGGCGGATCGGAAGACGGCTACATCGCGCCCGACCCGCGCGATCCGGACATCTTCTACTCGGGCACCAACGCGAACGGCGGCGGCTTTCTCACGAAGCTGAATCGCCGCACCGGCGAAGTGCGCGAGGTGAGTCCGTATCCGCGCATGTTCTCCGGCGAAGAGTCCGCGGTCATCAAGGAGCGCTGGCAGTGGACGTACCCGATCATCTTCTCGCCGGTCGACACGAGAACGTGCTCTACACCGGCTCGCAGCACCTCTGGAAGACGACGAACGGCGGCCAGAGCTGGGACGCGCATCAGCCCCGATCTCACGCGTCACGATCCGAAGACGATGGGCCCGTCCGGCGGTCCGATCACGCGCGACATGAACGGCCCCGAGGTGTACGCCGTGATCTTCGCGATCGCGCCGTCCAAGCGCACGACGAACGTCATCTGGACCGGCTCGGACGACGGCATCGTCAGCGTCACGAAGGACGCCGGCAAGACGTGGAGCGAACGTCACGCCGAAGGACATGCCCGACTTCGGCCGCGTCAGCCTCATCGACGCGTCGGCGTTCGACTCGGCGACGCGCGTACGTCGCGGTGAAGCGATTCCTGCTCGACGACAAGGCGCCGTACATCTTCCGCACGCACGACTTCGGCAAGACGTGGACGAAGATCGTCACCGGCATTCGCGGCGACGACTTCGTGCACGCCGTGCGCGAGGATCCGACGCGCAAGGGACTGCTCTACGCGGCGACGCAGCACGGCGTCTACATCTCGTACGACGACGGCGACCACTGGGAGTCGCTGCGACCTGAATCTCGCCGGACATCCCGGTGTGGGACCTCATCGTCACCGAGCACGACCTCGCGATCGCGACGCACGGCCGCGGCTTCTACATCCTCGACAACATCGAGCCGCTGCGGCAGTACAACCCGGCGATGGCGGCGAGCGCGGATCCCGTGCTCTTCGCGCCGTCGCCGGCGATTCGCTCCGGCGGCGCCGGCGACGATTCAGTACTGGCTCAAGCAGCCGGCGCAGAACGTCCGCATCGACATTCTCGACGCGAAGGGGCAGGTCGTTCGCACGTATCCCGACACGGCGAACGCCGGCGGGTGGCGGGCGGGCGGTCGACGGCGGCGGCGCGCCGCGCGGATTCCGGCCGCGGCGCCGCGGCGGCGGTGGCGGTGGCGGTCGCGGACGCGGTGGATTCGGCGGCCGGCGGCGCCGACCGCGGACGCGCGGGACTCAACACGTTCACGTGGGACGGCGCTACGCGCCGGCGCGACGACGTTCCCCGGCATGATTCTCTGGGGCGGCATCGACGAACGGCCCGTCGGCGCGCGCCGGGCAAGTACACGGTTCGCCTCACCGTCGACGGCAAGACGGTCACGCAGCCGCTCGTCGTGAAGCGCAATCCGTTGCACGAAGCGACCGACGCCGACCTCATCGCGCAGTACGCGCTCGCGCTCCAGATCCGCGACAAGGTGAGCGAGGCGAACAGCGCCGTCGTCCAGATCCGCGACATCAAGACGCCAGGTCGACCGACCGCCTCAGGCAAGTCGCAGCGACGACAAGCTCAAGACGGCCGGGCGACAAGCTGAGCGACGAACCTCAGCGGCGTCGAAGAGGACGATCTACCAGGTGCGGAATCAGAGCGGCCAGGATCCGCTCAACTTCCCGATCAAGGTCAACAACCGGCTCGCGTCGCTGCTCGGCGTCGTGTCGCGAGTCCGACGCGCAGCCCGATCGCCAACGCCTACCCGATCTTCAGCGATCTCAAGGCGCGAGCTCAAGGTCGAGACCGACCGGCTTCAGAAGATCCTCATGACCGATCTGCCGGCGTTCAACGCCGAGGCGAAGCGGCTGGGCCTCGAGCCGATCGTGATCAACAAACAAACCGTGGTTTTCTAGCCGTGTTCTAAACGGTTTCGGGGCTCTGGGTTGTCGAAGTACTCAGTCCCCTCCACTCCCAGAGCCCTGAGATCGTAAATGCGGAACCTGAAGCTCGCCTTTCGTACGCTGTTCAAGACCCCGTTCGTCGCCGTCGTCGCGATCCTTTCGCTGGCGCTGGGCATCGGCGCGAACGCCGCCATCTTTTCGCTCTTCGACGAGATGTTGCTCCAGCCGCTCCCGGTGACCGACCCGGCGCGGCTGGCCAACTTCAAGGCGCCCGGACCGCAGTACGGCAGCAACTCGTGCAACGACGCCGGCGACTGCGACGAAGTGTTCAGCTACCCGATGCTCCGGGATCTCCAAAAGGCGAACACGGCGTTCAGCGGGATCGCGGGACATTTCCTGCTCGGCGTCAGCGTCGCGATGTCGGGGCAGACGCCTGTCAGCGGGCGCGGGCTCTACGTGACGGGAAACTACTTCTCGGTCCTCGGTCTCCGTCCCGCGCTTGGCCGGCTCTTCACCCCGCGCGACGACGAGACGATCGGCGGCAACTACGTCGCCGTGCTCAGCTACCCATACTGGGAGACCCAGCTCGGATCCGATCCGAACGTGGTCGGCAAGCAGATCACGATCAACGGCCAGCAGATGACGATCACCGGTGTCGCGCCGAAGGGATTCACCGGCACGACACTCGGCACGCGACCGTACGTCTTCGTGCCGATCAGCATGCGCGGCGTGCTGACGCAGGGCTGGACAGGGATTTGAGCGCCGAGACAGCTACTGGGTGTACCTCTTCGGGCGACTCAAGCCGGGCGCGAACCTCGACCAGGCCGCGAGCTCGGTCAACACCGTCTATCACTCGATCATCAACGACGTCGAGGCGCCCCAGCGGAAGGGGATGAGCGAGCGGACGATGCAGGAGTTCCGCGCCAAGAAGGTCCTCGTCTCCGACGGACGGCGCGGCCAGAGCTCGACGATCAAGCAATCGCGCAGGCCGGTCATCCTGCTGTTCGCGATCACCGGCATCGTGCTGCTCATCGCGTGCGCGAACATCGCCAACCTCCTTCTCGCCCGCGCGGCGAATCGCGCGATGGAGATGGCCGTACGTCTGTCGCTCGGCGCGAGCCGGCGGCAACTGATCGCGCAGGTGCTGACCGAGTCGCTCCTGCTCGCCGTGCTTGGGGGCGTTGCGGGGCTCGCCGTCGCGCACTGGACGCTCGCGGGAATCACGGCGATGCTGCCTTCGCGCGTCGCCGCGACGCTCGACTTCTCGCTCAACGGACCCGTGCTGGCGTTCACGATGCTCGTTTCGATGGCGACGGGCCTGCTGTTCGGGATCGTGCCGGCGCTGCACAGCACTCGGCCCGATCTCGTGACCGAGTTGCGGAACAATTCGGGCAAGCTTTCGGGGAGTCGCGGCGCCGCCCGGTTTCGCTCAGGGCTGGTCACCGCGCAGATCGCGCTTTCGATGGCGTTGCTGGCGTCGGCCGGCATGTTCGTGAAGAGTCTTCGCAACATCAGCCGCGTCGATCTTGGCGTGAACATCGACAACATGGTGACGTTCGGCGTGTCGCCGGCGCGGAGCGGGTACGACTCGACGAGGGCCTTGGCCCTCTACCCGCGAATCGAGGCGGCGCTCGCGTCGATTCCGGGCGTGGCCGGCGTGACCGCGTCCGGGATTCCGCTGCTCGCGGGAAACAACTGGGGCGAGGGAGTGTCGGTCGAGGGATTCAAGAAGACGCCGGATACCGACGCCGGCTCGCGATACAACATCGTCAGCGCGAACTACTTCCACATCCTCGGCGTGCCGCTTCTCTCCGGCCGCGATTTCACCGCGTTCGACGAAGCCGGCTCGATGAAAGTCGCGATCGTCAACGAGGCGTTCGCGAAGAAGTTCGGGATCGGACGGAACGCGGTCGGCAAGAAGATGTCGATGGACAACGACTCGCTCGACATCACCATCGTCGGATTGGTGAGAGACGCGAAGTACTCGGAGGTGAAGGACACGATTCCGCCGGTCTTCGTGCGGCCGTACAAGCAAAGCGGGCGAGTGAACGGGCTCAATTTCTACGTTCGATCGTCGCTCCCGCCCGTACAGATCCTGCGCGCGATCCCGGCGGCGATGAAGCAGGTCGACCCGAACATGCCGCTCGAGGAGCTCAAGCTCATGCCGCAGCAGGTCGAGGAGAACGTCTTCTTCGACCGCATGATCACGACCTTGTCGGCGTCGTTCGCGGTGCTCGCCACGCTGCTCGCCGCCGTCGGATTGTACGGCGTGCTCGCCTATTCAGTCGCTCAGCGGACTCGCGAGATCGGTGTGCGGATGGCGCTCGGCGCGAATGGTCTTCGTGTGCGCAGCATGGTGCTCGTGCAGGTTGGGCGCATGGCGCTCGTCGGCGGTGCGATAGGAATTCTCGGTGCGATCGGCATCGGGAAGTCCGCCCAGTCGCTGCTGTACGAGCTGCAGGGACACGACCCGGTCGTCATCGCGCTGGCCGCGGCGACGATCGCGGCCGTCGCCTTTGGCGCGGGGTTCATTCCCGCGATGCGGGCGAGTCGAATCGACCCGATGCAGGCGTTGAGGTACGAGTAGGTCACTGGTCACTGGTCCGCACTGGTCACTGGCAGTTCCCAGAGACCTGTGACCAGAGACCAGTGACCTATTTTGCAAACACCAGCCGATACCCCAAGACTCTCTCAGTCCCCGCCGGCTGAAAATCGTTTTCGGGCGCTCGCTCGAATCCCATGCCTTCGTACATCCGCATCGCCGCCTTCATGCTGCGCGACGTGTGCAGGCCGATCTCCGTCGCGCCCGAAGCGCGGGCGCGACGCAGGCACTCGTTCATCAGCGCTCGCGCGATGCCGCGCCCTCGCGCCGACGGCTCGACCGCGACGAGCCTTACCTCGGGGGCGGTGATGCGAACGCCGAACCCCTTGTACGCATCCTCGGTCGGCGCCAGGAGCAGCGCGCTGCCGACGATGGTGTCGCCGTCGAGCGCCACGATGCGCTGCATCTCCTGATCACTCGACAGACCCGCGTCGATCGCGCCACTCAGCGCCTCCCACGAAGTCGAATCCATCGTCGTCGCGTACTCCGCGTACGCTCGACGAGTGAGCTCGTAGACGACTTGGAGCTCATCCGGTCGTGCCTCGCGAATCGTGAGCGGCTGGGGGGCGCGTGGCGGGGGGACGGCCAATGCTGTCTGGGCGGATGCTGTCAGAGGGGGGGCGAGTAGAGTCCGGGGGACGCCGCGGAATTGTATCACGCCGGACGCTGTCGCGCCTGATGCTGTCGCGCTTCGCGGTCTCGCGCCGAATGCTGTCCTGGAGCAGCGCCTGGTTGCGCAGGCTGTCGATCTTCGCGCTGTCGCTCCGCATCAACTGCCGCTGAATGCTGTCACGACGCACGCTGTCACGCCGCGCTTCGGCGCGGAAAGCGTTGCGGACGCTGTCGCGGCGGTATGCGTCTTCGTCGAGGCTGTCGCGCCGGGCGTTGTCGCGGTCCAGGCTGTCCCGCTCGACGCTGTCGCGCATGCGCCGCGAACGTCCAACGCGATCTCGCATCACGCTGTCGCGCATGACGCTGTCCCGGAGGATGCTGTCGCGGAACCCGTTCTGTCGGAGGATGCTGTCTTGCGCGCGCAGCGTCGAATCAGCGACGGAACCCGCCGCTGAATGTGTGAGGATGCTGTCGTTGCGCATGGCGGGCGCGCCCGAGTCGACCTGACCCGCCGCCGGTACCGTCGGCATCTGCTGCGCCACGATCGGCGCCGAACTATTGCGGTGCTGGCGGCCGGCGAGCCCCACACCGAGCGCGATCAACAGCACGAGCGCCGCGATGGTGCCCAGAGCGAAGATCGACTCGCGCGCGCCCCCGGGCGATCGGCCGGTGAGCAGCCGCTCCGGAGCCTCCGACGAGGGCTCGCCCCCCCCGTTCGATCGCCGGTGAAGTGAGACGCGAACTCTTCGTCGAGCGCGGCGAACTCCACCTCCGCCTGTTTCAGCACGTCTCCGACAGCGACGACGCCGATGAACGCGGCCGCGTCGGGCGCGCGATCGCCGGCGCGCGCGCGCAGAATGCGCTCGGTCGCATCGACGACGCGCGCCGCGAGATTCGGGCACAGCTCGCCGAGCGGCGGCCGCGTGTCATCGTCCACGAACCGCCGCCCGGTGAACAGCGACCAGGCGAGCGCGCCGAGCGTCCGCGCGTCCGCGACTTCGCTGGGCAGCCCCGCGAGTGGAATCGGCGTGGGCGTGAGCGTGACCAACAACCGATTGGTGTCCTGCTCGATGACGATGGAGTCCGGGGACACGCCGCGGTGGACGATGCCTCCTGCTCTTGCCCAATCCAGCACGGCCTTCACGTCATTCAGAATCGTGGCGACTTCGGCCGTCCCCGGACGATCGCCGCGATCGAGGCGTTCCTGGAGCGTGTCTCCCTTGATGCGTTCCGAGACGCAGGCGTAGCCGTTCGCGTCGAGCCATCGACCCTCGAGAATCGGCGGGACCTTGGGGTGGCTCATCGTGGAACGCAGCTGCACGTCCGACGCGAAGTGCGCCAGATCGTTGCCCACCGCGTCGCTCACCTTGATCACGTCGATCAGCACTTCGCCGTGGTTGTCGTTCCGAACGGCGACGAAGCGACGCACGCCCGTCGGACCACGCAGCTCGCCGATCACGCGAAATTCTTCGGCGAGCGATCCGATCAGCTGTGAGTCGCCGCCGGGCTCGCCTCGCGGTTTTACGCGCGGCTGGCGCGACTCGTCGCGAGGTTCGCCGCCGGAATCCGGGGGTTCCGCCGGTGACTCAGCGCGAGCCTCGTTGCCGGACTCGGAGCTGGGCTCCTCCCGAGGGGACTCGGCGGGAGACTCGGCCTTGGAATCATCGGGCGACTCGTCGCTCGATTTCGTTCGCGAATCCGAGCGCGAATCGCGTGGCGGATCGGAGCTTGGACTCACTGTGGCGGCCTCGACGGTTGCTCGGGGAAAGAGGGCCCGCGCCTCTCACGAAACGCAGGCGACCCCGAGCTGAACTTTGCTCGTTTCATGCCGCGAGGATCGCGTGACGCGCGGCACCGTCCGTCCGAGTTCCGCGTGGCGCGCTCGGGCCGGCGGGTCTGTACGACCCGGCAGGCGATACGGCCTACCGGGCCTGTACGATTTGAAAAGAAGCGGGATTTCGCGGAGGAACCGGACTCACGCGGAAACGGCAAACCAACAACAACAACCAAAACCAACACAGAAGGTGTTTTGAACAACACAAAAGGGCTTTGGTCTTTCTCCGCGTGAATCCGCCATCTCCGCGAAATCGTTGCAGTTCAAATCGTACAGGCCCGCACGCCACGACGATCCCGCAACCGCCCAAAGACTCCACCGTGTCACGAAGAAGAGGCGAGATCGAGCGCGGACTCGGCAGCCGCCTGCGGATGCGTCAACGCCGTCACGGCAGCGGCGAGCAGACCGCAGAGGAGCACGCCCGCCCACGTCGCCGTGCTGCCGAAACGATCGAGAGCCGCGGTTCCGGCCCACGGGCCGATGATCACGGACAGGCTGAACGTGCTCGAGTACGCGCCCATGTACTCCCCCATGCGTCCGCGCGGCGCGAGGTCGGCGAGGTAGGCGGTGCCGACCGGGAACGTGATCATCTCTCCGAAGGTCCAGATCACCACGGTCGCCACGAGCGGAGCGACCGCCTTCGCGATTCCCATCGCGCCGAATCCGATGCCCGTGAGGAGCATGCCGAGGATCAGCGCGCGCCGATGCGGCCAGTGCGCCATCGCGAGGTTGAGCGGCACTTCCAGCGCGACGATCATCAGCGTGTTGACGACGAACAGCGCGCCAAAGAACGACTCGCGATAGTGCAGATCGCGTACGAGGTAGACCGACATGGCGCCCTGGGTCTGCGTGAACACCAGACCGACGAGAACCATGGCGAGAAGAAACGTCAACGCCGTGCGGTCGCGCCAAACACCTGGGTGGACCGGTGGACCGGCGGACCGGTGGACCGGCACATCCTTCAAATCTTCGCCGCTGTCCGGGTTCGACGCGTGTGCGACGAGGCGCACGTCTTCCGGCCGTAGCAGCAGCGACAGAACGCCGGCCGCAGCAAGCGACGTCAGCCCGTCGACGACGAACAGCAGCGGGAACGACACCAGCGCGAGGAATCCGCCGACGGCGGGGCCGATGCTCATCCCGAGATTCACGCCCAGCCGGTTGAGCGCGATCGCTGCTTTGCGCTGCTCGGGCGCGGCCGCGCTGCTGAGCGCGGACATAGTCGCCGGCCGGGTCGCGTCGGCGATGAGCGCCCACACGAACACGAGCAGCACGACCACGCCGAACGAGTGCGCGAGCGGAATTACCATGAGGATCACGCCGGTCAGCGCGAGCGAGGCGCGCATCACCGTGAAGGGACCGAGCCGGTCGCAGAGCCTTCCGGCGATCGGTCCGGTCACGATTCCGCCGAGTCCATATGCGCTCACGGCGAGTCCGGCGAGCGCGACTGACGTGCCGAGGTGTCTCGTCAGGTAGAGGACGAGAAACGGCAGCGCCATCATCCCCGCGCGATTGACCAGCGAGGTGGCGGCGACGATCCACACCGTGCGCGGCAGGCCGCGAAGGCCCGCCCACGGGTTCTTGACGGGGACCCGCATCGAGATGGGCAAGTGGCAATGTACCCAGCGCCGACTCGCCCGAGCAATTCCGGAATGGGTGACGCGGCGACATTTTAAGGCGCGCTGACGACCTCGTCGCGCGATTGCGATTCCCCTCAACCCGAACACAATCGATGACCGCCTACGGTGCGAAAGAGCTGGCCGACTCCTTCAGAACGGTCCGCCGCAACACCATCCAGATCGCGAAGGACATTCCCGAGTCGAGCTACGACTTCGTGCCGGCGCCCGGCGCGCGATCGGTGGCCGAGTCGCTCCGTCACATCATTTTCGCGTCGAACTTCTACGAGGACATCCACCGCGTTCGTCGCATCACGACATTCCAGGGCTACGACTTCGGTGCGATCAGCCGAGAGACCAGCGCGAAAGAGCGGCCCGCGCTCGACAAGGCGGCCACCATCGCGCTGCTCGAGTCCGAAGGTGAGCGTGTCGCTGCCTGGCTCGAGTCGATGTCACCCGAGTTCCTCCACGAGACGTACACGGATCCAATGGGCCAGAACCCAAAGACCCGTCTCGAGAGCTTGATGTCGATCAAGGAGCACGAGATGCATCACCGCGGGCAGCTCATGCTCATCGAGCGGCTGCTCGGCGTCGTGCCTCACCTCACCAGGCAGCGCGAAGAACGCCAGCGGGCGCGCGTGGCGGCAACCAGCGGCGCGGCTTAGCCAAGTCGCCGAACGTGATCGGCGCGTCGGGAGAAACCCCGGCGCGCCCGCCCCGTAGGAGGAGAGTCACCCTCCGCGAGCCGTGCCGTGAAACCGTGGTCGTCGATTGCGTACGCCCTCCGCTCGCTTCGCCGCGCCCCGGGCTTCAGCGTCGCCGTCGTCGCAACGCTGACGATCGGCATCGGATCCGCGGCCGCGATATTCGCGGTCGTCGATGCAGTCCTGTTGCGGCCGCTGCCGTACGGACATCCTGAGCAGCTCGTCGGCGCTTGGCACGATCTGCCGCCTATCGGCTTGATGAAGGCGACACAGACGACGGGCACCTACTACACCTACAAGCGCCTCGCGCACACGATCACCGGCATCGCCACCTACAACAGCAGTTCGGCGAACGTGTCCGATCCGGACGGTCGGGCGCAGCCGGATCGTCTGCCCGTGGCGTGGGTGACGGCGAATCTCTTCCCGCTCCTCGAGGTCAAGCCGCGCCTGGGACGCGCTTTCACCGAGGCGGAGGACGTGAAGGACGGCCCACAGGTCGCGGTGATCAGCGAGGGACTCTGGCGGACGCGCTTCGGCGCCGACCCGAACATCGTCGGCAAGAAGATCGCGATCTTCGAACGGCCCACTGAGATCGTCGGCGTGATGCCGTCGAGTTTCACCTTCCCGAATGCCGGCACGAAGATGTGGGTGCCGCAGCGGCTCGACCCGAAAGATCCATATCCGGGTGGTTTCAACCGCTCGGCGATCGCGCGGCTCAAGCCGGGCGTGTCGGTGGCAGAGGCCCAGCGAGACTTCGCTTCCGTGCTCCCGCGCATGGTGGACATGTTCCCGACCGTCGCGCCGGGCGTGACGACCCAGCTTCTCATGGACCAGGCGAAGCCGCGTCCGCGACTCTACCCATTGCGCGACGACATCATCGGCGATGCATCGAAAACGCTGTGGATGGTCGCCGCCGCCGCATTGCTCGTCCTGCTCGTGACCTGCGCGAACGTCGCGAATCTTCTTCTCGTCCGCGCCGACGGCCGTCACCGCGAGCTCTCGGTTCGCGCCGCGCTCGGCGCGGGCCGCGGTCGCGTCGTCGCGCATTTTCTGACGGAGGCAGGGGTTCTCGCCGCCATCTCGGCCGCCCTCGGCCTCGTCGTCGCAACGTTCGCGTTGCGCGCGCTCGTCGAGGCAGGCCCAGCTCAGCTTCCCAGGTTGTCGGAAGTGGGAATGGACTGGCAAGTCGCGGCGTTCACGCTCGTCGTCACCGCGATTGTCGCGGTGGCGTGCAGCGCGATTCCCGCCATTCGCTTTTTGCGCGGCGACGCGCTCTCCGGTCTGCGCGAAGGCGGCCGCGGGGGGACCGCTGGAGCGTCGCGGCAGCGCGCGCGCGGCATCCTCGTCGCGGCGCAGATGGCGCTCGCGCTCGTCGCGCTCGTCGCGTCCGGTCTTCTTCTGAGAAGCTTCGAGCGGTTGCACGCCGTGCAGCCCGGCTTCAAACCCGATGGCGTGGCCACAGTGTGGGTCTCGCTTCCCCAGCTTCGATACAAGAACGACACGGCAGTCGTGCGTTTTTACGCCAACCTCGCCGAGCGCGCGAAGCATTTGCCGGGGGTGACGGCGTTCGGCGTTTCGTCGCGGCTTCCGCTGCAAAACGGCGACATGGATCAGGACCCGCTGCTCGTCGAGGGGCAGTGGGATCCGTCCAAGAAACTCGGCTCGCTCCAGCTCTACAGCATCGCCGATGCGGGCTACTTCACGGCGATGGGCATGCAGCTCGTCGCGGGACGGATGTTCGGTCGCATGGAGCAGCAGCGCGGCGACGAGTCGATCATCAGCACGGAGACCGCGAAGTTGATGTTCGGCGACTCGACCGGAGCGTCGGCACTCGGCAAGCGGTACCAGGTCCTTCCCAAGGGTGTGTATCACACGGTCATCGGCGTGGTGCGTTCGGCGCGCGACACGTCGCTGTTCGCGCCGCCGACGCCCGCCGTCTACATGCCCGAGTCGGTCTCGCCCGACACGCTGTACGGCCCCGGATGGAAGATGGCGCTCGTCGCGCGAACGACAGGCGACGTCGCCGCGACGACGCGATCCCTCCAGCAAGTCGTCCACGAGCTCGACCCGGCGCTCCCGACCTTCGACGCACGATCGATGGAGACGACCGTGAGCGAATCGCTCGCGCGACTCTCGTTCACGATGATCATGCTCGGCGTCGCCGCGGCCGTGACGCTGGCCCTCGGTGTCGTCGGACTGTACGGCGTGATCGCGTACATCGTGACGCTGCGCACACGCGAGCTCGGCGTGCGCATCGCGCTGGGCGCGCAGCCCGGCTCGGTGGCGGTGATGGTCGCGCGGCAAGGACTCGCGCTCAGCGCATTGGGGATCGTCGCCGGTGTCGCGCTGCTCGCGGTGGTCGGACGATTCGTGCGGTCGTTCCTCTTCGAGGTGGCGCCGATGGATCCACTCACGATCGGCGCCTCGACCGTGCTTCTCGCGCTGTTCGCGCTGCTCGCCAGCTGGATTCCGGCGCGCCGCGCGTCGATGGTCGATCCGACCGAAGCGTTGCGCTCGGACTGAGAGCGGCGCCGGGGTTGGACTCCCCTGCGCCCGCCCTGATATTCCAGAAGCCAAGCTTCTGGTCTATCCCATCCCATGCGGTTCAGGCAGAACACCTTCCTCCTCCTCGTCGTCGCCGCGCTCGTCGCGGTGACGATCGGGATTTTCCGGACCAATCAAAGGCCGGCCGTACAGGCCCGCGCCACTCGCCGCTCGCTCGGCGTCGATCAGAGCTCGCTCATCACGGCGGAGCAGCTGGTGCGCCTTCCGACGACGCCGGAGGAGCGGACGTTCGCCTCCGACGCGCTGAGGCTCGCCGACCAGGAAATGGATCTGGCGTTTGCCCAGGCCGTGCGGCGGGCGTCGACTCAGCAGCCGGCGAAGTCCGCGGAGGTCACGCAGCTCAACGACCAACTCCGGCACGCGCTCGCCGCGGCCGCCGCGGATCAGGCGCAAGTCACCGAGCTCACGGCGGCTGTCGCCAAGGCTGCACCGTCGGCCGTGCAAGGGCTGACGGATCGGCTCGAGCTGGCGAAGGCGCAGTTGGCGCTCGACCAGGACGAGGTCGATGACGCACGGGGGGATTTGCAGCGTGCGGGCGGCGACCCTCAAGGACGCATTCAGTCGATCGTCGCCGAACACGAGGCCGCCTCACGCGCATCGGACAGCACGCGCATCGTCATCACACGCGCCCCGGCGGTGCACGGCATGCTCGGCGCCGCCGACGCGGTGTTCACTCTGCGCGACAAGGTCGGGCAGCTCGACGCGGCGAAGCGCGCGGCCGATTCGCTCGCCGGTGTGTTCAAGCAGCGGCACGACAGCATCGAGGCGCGCGCCGCCCGCGTGGTGGATAGCGCCAACGCGCACCTGACGCACGATTCGTCGGCGGCGCTGCTCGAGCTCACGCGCAGTCGCGCGGCAAGCGAAAAGAGGCGCGCGACCCTCGATCAGCGCATGGACAACCAGTCCCGACTTTCCGACACCTACGCCGGGTGGAGCACGGTCGTGTCGTCGCAGGCGCGCGCGATGTTCAACCAGGTGCTGCGCGGCGCGGCGACGATTCTCTCGATCATTCTCGTGGGGATGCTGCTAGCGCGCTGGTTCGAGCACCTGGCGCGCGCGCGCGGCACGGACCATCGCCGGGCGCAGACGCTGTACATGATCGCCCGCGCGTCGCTGCAGGTCATCGGCGTGCTGCTGATTCTTCTCATCGTCTTCGGTCCACCCAACGACGTCGGCACGGTCGTTGGCCTGGCCGCCGCCGGACTCTCCGTCGCCCTCAAGGACTTCATCGTCGGCTTCCTTGGCTGGTTCGTGCTCATGGGGAAGAACGGCATCCGTGTCGGCGACCAGGTCGAGATCAACGGCGTGACCGGCGAGGTCGTCGAGATCGGCATGTTCTACACGGTGCTGCTCGAGACCGGCGCATGGTCCGAGTCGAACCCGACCGGCCGCCGCGTCACGTTCAACAACAGCTTCGCCATCGAAGGACACTACTTCAACTTCTCGACGTCCGGGCGCTGGATGTGGGACGAAGTCCGCATCCAGGTCGCCCAGGGCCGCGACCCGTACGCCATCGCCGCGGCTCTCGAGGCGCAGATCGAGGCCGCGACGGCCGAGAGCGCGCGCCTGGCCGAGGAGGAGTGGAGCGTGGCGCGCCGGTCGCCGCACGCCTCGGCGATCGCGGCCGCGCCGTCGATCAGCATTCGGCCGGCGTCGAGCGGTTTCGAGATCGTCGCGCGCTACATCACGCAGGCCTCCGAGCGCGACGGTCTTCGCGCCCGTCTCTACCAGACCGCGATCGAGCTGCTCGGGGCGAAAGACTCGGGACCGAAGTACGGCGCCGGCGCGCCGCAGTCGGCCGCGCCGACGCGCTGATCGGCGGCCTCGCGGCCACGATCGCCTAGGCTTCGGCCGGACCGATCGCAGGTTGAGCACGGGTGTCATATGACGAGCGGGTCGACGACACTCATCTCCAGCATGACAGCGATCGAGCCTCGGCCCGTGGTGGCGGAACGCTCCGCGTTGGAAAGCGACTTGGAGAGTCTGCACGCCGAGAGCTGGGGATGGGCCCTCTCGTGTTGCGCGCGCGATCGCGACTTGGCGGAGGATGTTCTCCAGACGGCGTACCTTCGCATCGTTTCGGGGCGTGCGCGCTTCAGCGGCAAATCGAGCTTCAAGACCTGGGTTTTCGGCGTGATTCGTATGATTGCACGGTCGGAAAAGCGAAGAGCGTGGCAGTGGAGCAGCCGACATCGACGTAGCGATGCGGCTCTCGACGTTCCGGACTCGGCGAGTCGAGCCGATGCGGACCTCGAAGACGCCGAGCGTGCCGAAAGGTTGACGCGCGCCTTGGCTCGCCTGTCGGATCGCCAGCGCGAAGTCCTCCAGCTCGCGTTCTATCACGATCTCACGATCGAGGACGCCGCGCGCGTCATGGAAGTGTCGGTGGGTTCGGCGCGAACGCACTATGACCGCGGCAAGAAGGCCCTCGCACGACTGCTCGCCTCGGAGGAAACACGCTGATGCGCGCCGACGACGAGCTTCGCGCCCGGTTCGGAGAGCTTCGACGCGTGGACGGCGCGCGTACACCCGGAGTTTCCGGCCGTCGTCGATCGAGCCGGAGCCGAGCGTGCGAAGGCGGTCCCGGATCGATTGCCAGTCGTGTGGCTCGCCGCCGCGGCTGCGGTCGTCGTCGGTCTCGTCGCCACGCAACGACTCCGCGCGACGAACGACGCGGCCGCGCAATCGGTCACCACCTGGCAGTCGCCGACCAGCAGTCTTGTTCCCGCGAGCGGGCGAGCCGTGCTCTCGCCGTCCCCGCTTCTCTCGTCCGTTCTCGACGGCGCGACGTCGTCAGCGCTTTGGCGCAAAGGAGATTGAGCATGCGCACGACCTTCGTCCCATTCGCGTTCGTGCTCGTGTCGAGTACGGCGCTGGCCCAGCAGCCGGTCCCGGCTCGGCCCGCGACGCCCCAGCCTTCGGTGGCGGTCTGTCCGATCTATGTGGTCGACGGCAGGCCGGTCACGCCGTCGCCGAGCCGATTGCGTTCCCGTGCCGCCGCCCGCCTCGCGCGGCACCCCGCCGGATTGGACAGTGCCGGTCACTCCGCCGCCTGCCGCCGACCCTCTCGCGCGCTTTCTCTATCCGCCCGAGCTGGTCATGAGCCATCAGGAAGCGATCGCTCTGACCGACAAGCAACGCTCGGCGATTCAGGACGCCGTCAAGGACGCGCAGTCCAAGGTCGTCGATCTACAGTTCAAGATGAGCGCGGAGGTCGAGAAGCTGCAGCGTCTCATTCAGGCCGCGTCCCCCGACGAGCCGAAGGTCCTGGACGAGGTCAATCGCGTGCTGACTCTCGAGCGCGACATGAAGGTCGCGCAGATGACGCTCATGGTGCGCATCAAGAGCCAGCTGACCGAGCGCCAACAGGGGTTGCTCGATCAGATGCGCGGCGGCCAGCCTCCCAAACCCGCGAAGGAGTGAGCTGCGGCGGGGCCGACGCGACGCTAGTGCGGCGTGATGACCGACGACGGCAGCGCGGACGGCAGCGCGGATGGCCGCGGAGCGTCGTGACGGTCGGCGAGGATGCGCGCCGTAAAGCGCTGCGCCTCGGAGATTCGCTCGACCTCGATGGCGAGTGAATCGAGCGCGTCCATCACCCGTGAATTCGGGTCCTTCATCTCGCCGCGGAGCTGCTGGGTGAGCATCATCCGGTCGAGCATCGTCTCGGCTCGCTGAGCGCGCTTGAGGGCCATGATCCACAGCGTTCCCAGCAGGATGGAAATCGGCCCGCACGCCAGGCCGAGCATGAGGACAATGTCCTTCAACATTGATCTCTCCGTTGGAGTTCGCAGCCGAGCGCGAGTCGCTGACGCCTCTACGAAAGCGCCGGACGGACGGTTTCGCCAGCGCTCCCGCGGAGCGCCGGCTCCCCGCCCGCCGTCGTCCTTCCGTCACTCGGGGTCGCCGCTCATACTAGCCCCCATGGACTATCGAACCATTCAGGTCACGCCGTGCTCGCCAGTGATCGGAGCCGAGATTCGCGGCGTGGACCTCAGACAGCCTCTGTCCGACGACCAGTGGAGCGAGGTGCGCGACGCGTTTCACCGCTATTCGGTCGTCTTCTTCCGCGACCAGCAGGCGATGACCCCGGAGCAGCACGTGGTCTTCGGCAAACGATTCGGCGCCTTGCACATCCACCCCGCCGCGCCGCACCTCGAGGGACACCCCGAGGTGTTCGTCATCCACGCGCACAAGGACTCGAAGATCGCCAACGGCGAGTTCTGGCATTCGGACGTCTCGTGCGACACCGAGCCGCCGCTGGGCTCGATCCTCCAGATCCATCTGCTCCCGCCGTCCGGCGGCGACACGCTCTTCGCGAGCATGTACGCGGCGTACGATGACCTCTCGCCTCGGATGAAGCAGTATCTCGAGGGTCTCAACGCGGTGCACGAGTCCGAGCACATCTATCGCGGACGCTACTCCGACCGAGGGGTGAGCGACGCCGGCAAGGTCTACCCGACCGCGGTCCACCCGATCATCCGCACCCACGTCGACACCGGAAAGAAATCGCTCTTCGTGAACCGGACCTTCACGACGCGCATCGAGGGGCTGCCGGAGGACGAAAGCAAAGCCGTTCTACAATTCTTGTTCAACCACGCCGAGAGCCCGTGGTACCAGACGCGCTTCAGTTGGCGCACGAACGACGTCGCGATGTGGGACAATCGGTGCACGCAGCACATGGCGATTTGGGATTACTGGCCGAACGAGCGAAAGGGAAATCGGGTCACGGTGAAGGGAGAAAGGCCGGCCTGAGGCCGGCAACGAGGGGAGACCGCATGCGAATCGGGCTGGCTGCCGCCCTCACGATGTCGAGTCTCGCGTCGATCGGCGCGCAGGTCCACACAGCCGGAATGTGGGTCGACAGCATCAACGCGCCGGCGTTTCAACTTGGCGTATCCGGGAGTGACGCGGACCTCGTTCGCGTCATGCTTCGTGCCGGTTCGTCGATCAGGGAGATCCAGGCGTCTGGGGAAGAAGTCATGCACTTCGGCGACTCGGCCGCCGTCATTCTGACGATGACGCCACGGTCAACGGGCGTCGCGTATTCGATCGTTGGTGCAAAAATGCGGCTGACGTATGGTGTCGTGGACCGGCGAGAGGTGGTGCGCCTTCACGTCGGCGGCGACAGCGGGATCGACGTTCAGCCGACGAAGTACGACGCCATGCGCATCGTTGGCATCCTGCGTGGCGCGGCGTTCTGGGCGATCGAAGAGCATCGCGTCGCTCCGCACCTGCGGGATCCCTACCCGCCCACACCCGGCGCCGGTCACGACACGTACTTCGAAAACCAAGTTGAGCGCGCCGCGGCGCTCCGGCCCGGGAGTCGGGCACCCACATACCCGCCGCTCCTGCGTTCGGCAAACGTGGAAGGCGATGTGCTCGTGCAGTTCGTGGTCGACACGCTCGGTCGAGTCGACTCGACGACGTTCCACGTTCTCAAATCAACGCACGATCTGTTCACCCTCGCTGTGAAAGACGTCGCATTCCGATACAAGTTCAGGCCCGCGGAGCTCGGCGGCCGCAAAGTGAAACAGCTGGTGCAAATGCCATTTGACTTCCGGGTGTCGCCATGACGCGCACGACGCGCTGGACCTTCGCGATCCTTGCGATTTCGACGACGGCTCGCGGACAGGGAATCGCACCGATTGCCTATCGCATGGATCCGCGCGCCCCCGCGTCCGCGAAGCGCCTCATCCACGAGACGATCTTCGATTCGGCCTACAAGCGGCAGCGCGACATCTGGATCTACACGCCGCCGGGCTACGACCCGAAAACGCCGACTCCCTATCCACTCATCGTCGCGTTCGACGGCTTCGAGTATCGCGACACGATGCCGCTCCCGTTCATCCTCGACACGCTGCTCGCGACCAAGGCGGCGCCGGCGGCGGTCGCGGTCCTCATCGACGACGGCGAGAGCGCCACCCGAATCGCCGATCTCGGGAACGCGCATCGGATGGTCGATTTTCTCTCGCGCCAACTCGTTCCTCACGTGAGAGCGCGCTGGCGGGTGACCACAGATCCGCGCCGCGTGATCGTCACCGGCTCCAGCGCCGGCGGGCTCGCGGCGGCGTACATCGCCCTCGAGAAGCCCGAGCTGTTCGGCAGCGTCCTCTCACAGAGCGGCGCGTTCTGGCGCGGCGCGGAAGCATCCAACGACGCGCCGTACGAATGGCTCACTGCTCGCGTTGCCGCGACACCGCGAAGGGATATCCGCTTCTATATGGATGTCGGCGAATACGAGGACCATGCGACGCTCGGCGGGTCCGGCCCCAACTTCCTCGCCGCCAACCGCCGATTTCGCGACGCGTTGCTGGCGAAGGGCTATCGAGTCACGTACGCCGAAATTCCTCAGGGCCAGCACGCACCGCAGTACTGGATGAAGACTCTTCCCGCCGGGATCGTCGAGCTGCTGAAGTAGACTCGCAGCAGGAGCGCCTACCGTTGTCGCCCGCTTCCGGCGTTTTCGTGTTTCGGCCTCTCACGGCCCAGGAGCTTCCGCTTCTCCACGAGTGGATGAGTCGGCCTCACGTCGCCGCCGTGTGGGCGCCGACGCCGTCCGAAGACGAGCTTCGCGAACACTTCCTCTCGCATCCCGACGACCGGTCGTTCCCTCGCGCCTACATCGCGTACTTCGACGACGAGCCGACCGGCTTCATTCAATCGTACGTTGCCGCGTGCGTGGGGGACGGCTGGTGGCCCGACGAGCGCGATCCGGGCGTCGTCGGCATCGACCAATTTCTCGCCGACGAATCGCGGCTGAATCGGGGACTCGGCACCGCGATGGTGCGCTCGTTCGTGGAGAAGCTCTTCGAAGATCCGACGACGACGCGGGTTCAGACGGATCCAAGTCCGGCCAACCCGCGCGCGATCCGTTGCTACGAGAAGGCTGGCTTTCGTCGCGTCGGTGAAGTGAACACGCCGGACGGCTCGGCGCTGCTCATGATTTGCGATCGGCCCTCGTAGCTCCCCCGCACGCTCGCTAGCGCAGAAATCTGCGAGCCAGCGACTCGAGTCGGTCGTCGCCGCTCGCCTCGGCGCGGGAGAGAATTCGCCGCACGTGCTCATGCAACTTCCGCTCTCCCCAGTAGTAGCCCGTGGCTTGCTCGGCGCTGGCGGTCTCTCCTTCTCGCGCCGCCTCGAGCAACACCTCGGCGGCCACCGCGTCGAACGACGGATCGTCGCGCGCCGGAAGGACATACTGCTTCCCGGGCCCGCCTCCAGCGTCCTCGTTGACGAACGCGCGCGACATCGTTCCGATCTCCGTCTCTCTTCGCGCGAAACTAGCGCGCCGGGCTCTCGGCCGGAATGATCGGAAGGATTCGGCGTGCTCCCTCGCGGACGATGGTGATCGGCACCGTTTTCCCGATTCGCTCTTGAGCGAGAAGCCGTTGCAGGTCGTCGACCCCACCCACTCGTGCTCCCGCCAGCTCGACCACGATGTCGCGCGGACGCAGACCTGCCGACTCGGCCGGGCTGTTCGGCATCACCGCCGTGATGAGTACTCCGCCCGCGGTGTCGAGATGGCTGACCTGCACGCGCCGGCGAGATAGCGTGATCGTTTGCCCGCTCACGCCGATCCATCCGCGCTGCACGCGTCCGTGACGAATCAACTGCGGAATCACGAAGCGGGCCGTGTTCACCGGAACGGCAAAACAAATCCCCTGCGCGCCGGCGATGATCGCCGTGTTGATTCCCACGACCTGTCCGCGCGAGTCGACGAGCGGACCACCCGAGTTACCCGGGTTGAGCGCGGCGTCGGTCTGAATCACGCCGTCGATCAAACGCCCCGACTGCGAGCGCATCGTGCGTCCCAGCGCGCTGACGACGCCCGACGTCACGGTCGACGAGAAGCCGAGCGGGTTGCCGATGGCGATCACGACTTGCCCCGCGCGCAAACGCGACGAGTTGCCGAGCGACGCGGCGACGAGCGAAGGGACGTCCACGCGCAGGACGGCGAGGTCGGTGTCCGCATCGACGCCGACCAACTCCGCCGCGTGACTCTCGCCATCGGCGAACGTCGCGCGAATGCTCGACGCGCCCTCGACGACGTGGCTGTTGGTGAGCAGAAAGCCGTCGGGGGTGAATACGAATCCCGATCCGGCGCCTGTTCGCTCCGCATCCGCCGCTCGGCGGCCGCGAGAGCGACGAGCGGAGGCACCGAGTCCGATTTCAAGGTGAGCGACCGACGGCGCCACGCGATCCACCGCACTTACGACCGCCGTCGAGTACGCATCCAGGAGGTCGCCACTGTTGTCCTGCGACTGGTCCGGCGAAACGGTTGAGGCCGGAACCGTATTGTCTCTGAGTAATTGCAGCATACTACAAAAAATACCGACGGCGAGAAGCCGAGTGGCGAAGGACGAACTCGAACAGGCTTTTCGCCCTAGTTCGCTCTCAACGCCTCGAGCGGATCGATCCTCGTCGCCCTCCTCGCCGGCACGTAGCTCGCCACTCCCGCGACAATCGCAAGCCCCGCCGCGACGACCATGTACGTCGTCGCATCGTGCGTCGTGATCCCGTACATCAGCGCCGTCAGGAACCTCGCAAGTGCGCTCGCCGCCACGCTCCCGACGACGACTCCGGCAAGGCCGAGCACGATCCCCTCGCGGACGACCATCCATTGGAGCGCAAAGCCCTGCGCGCCCAGCGCCATGCGAACTCCGAACTCGTGGGTGCGCTGCGCGACGAGGTACGCGATGACCCCGTAGACGCCCACGATTGCTAGCGCGAGGCCCGTTCCACCGAGCAGGATGAGCAGCCACATCGTGAACCGGGGAGTGGCTTGCAGTTTGGCAAACGCGGCGTCCATCGTCGTCGTGCCGGAGAGCGCGAGCTCGGGATCGACCGTTTCCACCGACCGGCGAATCGACGGAAGCAGCGTCGAGACCGGAACGGACCCGCGAATCAGATACGCCATCGAGTAGTTCTGCGGCCATTGCGCGCTCGGCATGTACATCTCACGTGGCGGATCGACGGCCCTCCCTCTCGCGCGCGTATCCCCGACGACGCCGACCACCGTGCGCCACACCGGTCCGGCGTTCGTCGCCGACGCGCAGCTGGTGATCAACTGGCCCACCGGATCGGCGTCGCCGTACAGGTCGTGCGCGAGCCCGCGGGTGATGATGGCGACCGGCGAGCCGCCCGCCACATCCGTATTGTTGAACGCGCGTCCTCGAATCACGGGTTCGCCGATCGTGCCGAAGTAGGCCGCGTTGGCGCCGCGCATGTTCGCGCCAAACGCGCCTTCATCGTGGCCGTTGCTTCCAGGGCGCATGGCGTTGCAGTTCCATTGACCGCCGTGCTGCACCGGCGCCAGCGACGTTCGTCCGACCGCCTTCACGCCGGGAATGGCGGCGATGGCCTCGTCTATTCTGAGAAACCCCGCCTCGAGCGCGCCCGGCACGGCCGCGTAGCGCCGCGGCGGCATCAGGATGTTGGTGATCAGCAGGTTGTCGGTCGAAAACCCTGGCTGTACCGCCTCGAGAAGCATCGCGCTGCGGATCAGGAGCGCCGCGCCGACGAGGAGGACCTGAACCATGCACAACTCACCGATCACGAGCAGACCGCGCAAGCGGTCTCGCGCCGACACGGACGACTCGCGGCCGCCGTCGCGCAGCGTTTGCTGCAAATCCGTCCTCGCCGCCCGCAATGCCGGCAGTGCACCGAAGAGAAGCGAGCAGGCCGCCGCGACGGCGAACGTGAACAGCACGACGGGGGCGTCGAGCGTCGAGTCGCGCAGCCGCGCCATGGCCGCGGGACTCGTCACGAGGAACCGCACGCCCGCCCACGCGACGAATAGACCGAGCACGCCGCCGGCGAGCGCGAGCAGGAGACTCTCGACGAACAACTGTCCGATGATGCGCCCGCGCGACGCGCCGAGCGCTCCGCGAATCGCGATCTCGGCGCGGCGCGCGGTGGAGCGCGCGATGAGGAGGTTTGCGACGTTGGCGCACGCCACCAGGAGAACCAGGGTGACCGCGCCGAGGAGCGTGAGGAGGAGTGTGCGGTTCACCGCACCAACCATGTCATCGGCGTAGCGGCGAACCGCGACGTCGTCGAAGCCCGAGTTTGGGTACTGCTGAGCAAGCCGGCGTTCGATCGTCGACAGCTCGCTTCGGGCCTGATCGATCGACACGCCCGGTTTCACGAGCGCGTGGACGGTGAGCTCGTGGTCGCTGTGGTCGTTCCAGCGCGACGCATCGACCTTCATCGGTATCCAAATGAGCTCCGGGGGCCAGCCGATCGTGTGGTCGTGCGGCGCGACGCCGACGACGGTGAAATCGGTTCCGTTCAACGTGATCTGCTTGCCGACGAGCGACGTGTCGGCGTTGAACCTTGTTCGCCAGAGCGCTTCCGACAACACAGCAACCGGCGACGCGCTGGTGCGTTCTTCGTCGGCCGTGTAGTAGCGGCCAATGACCGGCGGGATGAACTCCACGTTCCAGAAGCTTCCCGTCGTCGAGAGGCTGGTGATCGGCGTCGGCTCGCCGCGGCCGGTCAACGTCATCGTACCACCGCCCCAGAACGCCGCGATGCCGGCGAGGGAGTGCGCGTTGTCGCGCCACGTCGCGTAGTTCCCGAACGTCACGGCGTTGACGTTCGCGCCCACGCGCTCGCCGACCGTGATCACGCGGTCGCTGTTGCCGAACGGCAACGGCTTGAGCATCACGGCGTAGACCACGCTAAAGATCGCGCTGTTGGCGCCGATGCCGAGCGCCAGCGTGACGAGCACAGTCGCCGTGAAACCAGGAGCCTTTCGCAGTTGGCGAAGGCCGAACACCAGGTCCTGTTTGATCGTCTGGAGCCGTTCGCTCAGTGCCATTCGACGCTCCCGTTGCCGGCTCAGGGTGTAGAGTGTTTCGCCAATGCGATCGACGTCGCCGAACTTCGCTCGAGCGGCTTCGCGCGCAGCAGCCGGCGACATCCCGGCCGCCACCAACTCGTCGATCGTGGATTGGAGATGGAAGTCGAGCTCCTCGTCCACATCGTGTGTCGGCTCCGCGCGCAGAAACCGCGTGTAGCGACGCCATGCCGGCGCCCGGTCGTCGTCGTGGATCACAGCGCTTCCTCCCGCCGCGCCGCCATGATCTTCCCGATCGCTCCGGTGAGATCGTCCCACGTCTTCGTTTCGGCCGCGAGTTGGCGCCGCCCGCTCGCGGTAAGCCGGTAATACTTCGCGCGGCGTCCGTTCTCGGTGAGCGCCCACTGCGCCTTGATCCACCCGCGGTTTTCCATTCGATACAGGGCGGGATAGAGCGAGCCCTCCTCGACCTGCAGCAAGTCCTCGGTCGTGTGCTGAATCCAGCGCGAGAGGCCGAAGCCGTGCATCGGACCCCACGACAGCGACTTGAGGACGATGAGGTCGAGCGTGCCTTGGAGGAGGCCGAGGGAGCGAGTCATGCTCACCTAGACACTCTAATGGAAGGGAGGGTTGGACAACCCCGGTGATCCCGCAGCCGCCGGACAGCCTTGGCCGTTTGGCGGGTCCCTTTGTCGACGTCCGCTCCGCTTCCCGCTCCAACGAGCTGGACGGGACGGTGGTGACAGATGCCGATACTATTCTCCGGGAAGCGCAACGCCTCAGGGCGCACAAAGGAAAGTTTATTTTGCCTGTCAGCGGAGGTCGCCGACCACTAAGATTCTCCGACGTGACCTCGCCGCGTCCGCCTGTCCTGGTTCTGGGATCAGGTTTGACTGTCCTCGGCGCAATCCGCCTGCTTGGTCGAGCGGGATTTGCGCCCCTCGTTGTCAGTGACCGGCCGGGCATCGCGAAGAAGTCGCGCTGGTACCGGGCCGCTCCTCGCTCGCGTGCGACTGCCAGCCCGCAGACGGAGCTTCCCGCCTGGTTGGACGGGCTCCCCCTCGAGCGCGCCGTCCTGCTCCCCTGCGAGGACGACTGGGCGCTGCGGGTCGCGAAGTGTGCCTCCGAGGTCGCCGGCCGCTTCCCGACGAGTATCTCCAGCCACGATTGCCTGCAGGCGCTCATCGACAAGGGACGCCTCGCCTGCGTGCTCGACGAGCTCGCTCTCCCCCACCCACGGACCATTCCGATCGACGCGGAGGGGAATGACCCGGCCCGGCCGAACCCGACCCTCGCGCACCTCTTTCTAAAGCCGCGCGACTCGGCGGCGTTTCACCGGCAGTTCGGCGTCAAGGCGTTTCGGGTGACGACCGAAACCGACCTTGAGGCGAGGCTCGCGGATGTGAGGCGGGCCAAGCTCTCGGTGCAACTGCAGGAGTACGTGCCCGGCCCCCCGTCAAACCACTATTACGTCGAAGGGTTCATCGACCGCGAAGGGCGGCGGCGAGCGCTCTTCGTCCGCCAGCGCCTGCGGATGTACCCGTCCGACTTCGGAAACAGCACCTTCTTCGAGAGCGTCGATCCGTCGGCGGTCTCCGACGCCGTCGCGACGCTGACGACGCTGCTCTCGCACGTGCGATATCGCGGCATGTTCAGCGCGGAGTTCAAGCGCGACGCCCGCGACGGTGTCTGCCAGCTCATCGAGGTGAACGCCCGCCCGTGGTGGTACGTGGAATTCGCCGGGCAGTGCGGCGTGAACGTCTGCGCGATGTCCGTGCTCGATGCGCTGGGAGAGGAGGTGCCGGAGACCAGCGGCTACCGCGTCGGAAAGTCGTGCGTGTACCCGTACTACGACTACTTCGCGTGTCGCGAGCTGCACGCGCGAGGCGAGCTGACCGCCGGCGAATGGCTGTGGTCATGGCTTCGGTCCACGCAGCCGGTGCTGCGGTGGAGCGACCCTTTTCCGGCGCTCAGCGAGACCGCGATGATCGTGAAGCGCCGCGCGTCTTCCTACCTCCGTCGCGCCGGCTGATGGGGTGGGACGTCGAGGTCCGCGCCCTCGAGCAGGACGCTTGGCCGGCGTGGGAGAAGTTCGTGGGCGCCGCACCGGGAGGGAGCGTCTACAGTCTCCCCGGTTACCTCGACGCGCTGTGCACCGCGGCGGGAGGGCGCTTCCGGATCCTCGGCGTGATGCGCGGCGAGGAGATCGTCGGCGGCGTCGCGCTCTATGAACGGACGTCGCGCGGAGGCACATTCGTGTCGCCGCGCCTTCTATTGTACTACAACGGCGTCGTCGTCCGTCGGTACGAGACGCAGTATCCGTCCGAAGCGACCGCGCGCCACGTGAAGATCCTCACGGCCCTCGAGGCCGCGCTCTCCGCCATGGGGCTCGGCAGCATCAACCTTCGCTCGCGCGCGCTGCACGACGTTCGTCCCTTCTTGGCGAAAGGATGGACGGTCGCCGCGAGCTACAGCTACGTCGTGCCGCTCGATCTCGAAGCCGCGTGGGGGAAGGTCGAGCAGAATCTCCGGCGTCTCATCGATCGGGCGCGCAATGCCGGGATGACGCTCTCGGACGGTGACGACGCGTTCGACGATTTCTTTCGGCTGCACGCGGCGACGCTCGACCGTCACGGCGCCGGCGTCTATCTTCCGCGCGACGCGTTCCGCGAGTTCTGTGCAGCGCTCCGCCGAAACGGACTGGGCAAGCTTTACCAGGTTCGCACCAAAGACGGCGCGCCAGCCGCCGCGCAGCTCGTCTTGCTCGGGCCGCATTTCGTGAGTCACACCGCCTGCGCCGGCGCCGATCCCGAGTCGAACAAGCAAGGGGCGTCCGCGTTTCTCCGCTGGAGCGCCTTCGAGGCTCTCGCCGCCCTCGGCTACAAGGGGAACGACCTCACCGACGCGACGCTCAATCCCGTCACGCATTTCAAGAGTCAACTCGGCGGGGCGCTCGAGCTCTCGTTGGTGCTTCAGAGTCCGCGCTCTCGCCGCTACGTCTGGAACGAGCGGGCCGACACAGCGGTCGCGCGCGCACGCGGAGGCGCCAGCGCGCTGGTGAGACGCCTCGCGCGGCGCGGCGGAAACGGAGAAAACGCGTGAATCCTCGCACCGGCGCCGAGGCCTTGTGCGACGCGCTCGAGCGGGAGGGTGTCGAGTGCGTGTTCGGCCTGCCCGGCACGCAGACCGTCGAGATCTACGACGCGCTGCGTTCGAGCCGGATTCGTTCGATTGTGCCGACGCACGAGTTGGCCGCCGCGTTCATGGCCAACGGCTACGCTCGCGCGTCGGGAAAGCCGGGAGTGCTGATCACGATCTCCGGCCCGGGCGTCGCCTTCGCTCCGGCCGGCCTTGCCGAGGCAAAGCTCGACGGCGTTCCACTGGTCCATTTCACCGTCGCGCCGGCCACCGGGCCGACGGGCGATCCGTCGTTTCAAGCATTCGATCAGACGGCTTTCGCGCGCCCAATCGTGAAGGCCGTGCTGCGCGCGAGCGAACGGGGACAGATCGCGAGCGTCGCGCGTGAGGCGTTCGTGCTCGCGACCGCGCCCGAGCCTGGCCCAGTCTTCGTCGAAATCGCCGCCCGCGCGCTGCGAGAACGGGCCGCGGATTCCCCGACCGATCGAGCTGTCGCGCCGCACGTGTCGCGCGGCGGTACCATAGACGATCTGTCGCTGGCCGCGCTCGTCGAGTTGGTCGCGGCGGCAAAACGCCCGCTTTTCTTCGTCGCCTGTGATTGCGCTGACGCGGCCGAGGCGCTTGCCAACGTGGCGACCTCGGGACGCGTGCCGGTTCTCGTGCCGGCGCCCTCGCGGGGTGTCGTGCCTGAAGACCATGCGTGGACGCTGTGTTGCGACGACCAGCGCACCTCGTTCGCGCAGGTACAGGAGGTCGTTTCGGCGGCCGACCTCGTCGTCGTCATCGGCACGCGACTCACGCACGTCGCGACGGCCGGCTTCCGTCTCGCGCTCGCGCCGGAACGCGTCGTCTGCGTTTCGGATACGGGAGCGACGCTTCCGCACGGCTACGCCGCGCGCATGTACGCCCACTCGTCGCCGTCACGAGCGCTCGAACGTCTCGCCGGCGCGGCGTCGCGTTTCGCCTCCGCATGGTCGGCGAGCGAGGTGTCACAGTGGCGACAACGCTTCGGCGACGCCAAGCCCACCGATCCGCCGGAGCCGGTCGTCGAAGGGGGAACACCCGCTGCGTTCTTCGCCGCTCTACGCGCGGCGCTCCCGCGCGACGCATTTCTCGTTACGGACTCCGGGTTGCACCAGGTCTTGACCCGCCGGCACTATGACGTGCTCTCGCCGCGAGGGCTCGTTTACCCGAGCGACTTCCAGTCGATGGGTTTCGGTCTTCCCGCCGCGATCGGCGCCAAGCTCGCCGCGCCGGCACGCGCCGTCGTCGTCGTCATGGGCGACGGCGGACTCGCGATGACAGGACTCGAGTTGCTCACCGCCGCCCGCGAGAAGATCCCTGTTGTGGTCATCGTGTTCAACGACGGGCAGCTCAACCTGATTCGCCTTCAGCAGCTCAAGGAGTTCGGACGCGCCAGCGGAGTCGAGCTGCTCGTCCCGGACCTCGAGCCGTTCGCGCAATCCGTTGGCGCGCAGTACCGCGCCGCAACGAACGACTTCGCGAAGACGATGGCCGAGGCGCTCGAGAACAAAGGCCCGACGTTGATCGAAGTCGCCGTCGGCGATTCCAGAATGATCGCGGGCGTACGCGCGAAGAGTCTCGCGCGGGAGACCGTCCGAAGGATCATAGGGCCGGGAGTAGTGAGCTGGCTGAAGAGACTCCGATAGGACGAGCTTGGCGGCTTCGCTCGTCGGCCCTTCGTTCTTTGGCTCCTTCGTTCTTTGGCTCCTTCGCGGTTCGGCTCCTTCGCCTCACGGTCTCAATGGTCGCGAAAGGATGCTGTCGTGCGTCGCAAGCGCCGGCTTGGGCACCAGGCCGGCGTTCACGAATCCGAGCGACGCGAAGAGTGGCAGCGTCGACCCATTGGGCAACGGCTGGTACGCGCTGAGATCGATGTCGGAGAAATTCAGCTCGAACACCGCGATCGCCTTCGCCGAATCGAGCAGCTTCTCCTGCCGCCGCAGGTACGCCGCCTGCTTCGCCGTCGACGACTGCACCGAACCGACGGCCGCCGACGTCCAGCCTCCTTCGACGACCATGATCGGGATCGCGCGTCCATTGGCGATTCGCGTGTAATAGTCGAGCGGAATCTGAGCCGCGTCCGAATACACGAAGTACGGATACGACGACAGCGCGAGCACCTCGTTGAACGGAAAATCGTGGAAGTCCGTCTCCGCTCCCTGGTACGCGCCGGGCGGCGGCCCCCACGCGACGTCCGCCTGGATGCTCGCATAGAGATGCGGCTGCTTCCCGCCCAACGAACGCACGTCCGCCACGGCGGCGTTCGCCATTTGGACCAGCGCCGCGTACACGGCGGGCGAGATCTGCAGGCGAATCAGATTCGTCTCGGCGGCGAGACCGAGGTAGTCGGGACGAATCGCCGAGACGAGCGCCTGCACGTACTGGCGATAGACCGTCTGCACCGCGGTGTCGGTGATGCTGCGATGCAGCGCGACGAGATCGGGCGCTTCGGCGGCGCGATTCAGGCCGTCGGTCACGTCCACCGTGATCGTCAGGGGAAACCCTCGCGACCGATAGAGATTCGCGAGCGGAAGATCGATCGTGTTGACGTACGTTGCGGCGGTCGTGCCGGAGAGGAGCGCCTTGTATGGTACGCTCACGTGCATGATCGCGGCGTCCGCGTGCGGCGTCCACGCGTTGATCGTGGCGAGGGCCGACTCGTTCGTCGGCTGCGGCGGATTCGCCGAGAAGCCCATGCGAAACGTGCGCGCGGGCAGCGAGGGGTTCGCTTGCGGACCTGACGGGCTGTTCTTGCACGACGTCAGCGTCGTCAGGGCCAGAACGAGAGGAGCGATCGAGCGGCTCACCGTCATCAATTTACAGGGCGCAAAAGAGTCATCAATCTTTATCGCCGTCGCGTGACCGATGTCACGTTACGGACGGGACTTGCGTTTTCAACTTGTGGAGAGCTGCCCGCCCCCCGACCCGGGATTCTGTCGATGCGCTTCCGATTCGCCGTTCTCCTCGCCGCCACGCTCGGGACTGCGCCTCGCGTCTCTGGCGCCCAGCCCACGACCCCCAGGACGACCCCCGTCCTGATCTGCGGCGCCCACGAGGCCGAGATCAAAGTCGATTCGCTGACCGACTCGGTCAGGTCCTGCATGCGCCATTTCGAGGCCGAGGTCATGCGGGCCCAGTTCGAGCATTCGTACATCACGAGCACGTCGATCACCGGCAGCCAGCCCCGCCTCGTCTTCGAGGGGAACATCGCGCCGGCGTTTTCCCTCGTGACACCGGGCAAGAACATCGCGTTGGTAATGACGCCGAAAGTCGTGATGCGCATGTTCGCCGAGAACTCGGTCCCCGTGAAGACGCCGAGCTACATGCCGCGCGTCACGGCCTACCTGTTCGCCGAGCCCACCGTCAAGAACGTGCGGGACTCCACCGCCACCTTCATGTATCTCACACTCAGCCACCACTCGAACGGACAGAGCGGGTCGTTCCTCAACCCGGACGGCTCGGTCAACCACGAGACCGGCAACTTCTCGACGAATTTCCTCGAGTATGGTGGGCTTACCGGCGGCGCGTTGGGCTCGAGTTCCACTGTGACCATACGATCCTCGGTCGAGTGGCATCCCAAGGGATGGTACGATGATTCGTCCAACGTGCACTACAGCCATCTTCGCGGGCACGCGGGCTTCAACTTCAGCCACCGCGGAGCGCACAACGGCAACGGCGAATGGAACGCGATCTCGCTCGACGTCGCCGTGACCTACCTCAGCGGCGACGTCGCCGTCCCGTTTCACGGGCGCGGGAGGTTCCCGCTCCTGGCGAACATCATCTATCGCCCCAGTTGGGCCCGCGAGATCGCCTATCTGTTGAGCGGATATTGGGGACAGGACTATTACAACACGTACTTCGACCAGACCCGCTCGATGGTTCGAATCGGAATCTCGGCCGGGACGATCAACGGAAACTTCGGCAGGTGAGGCGCGCGTTTCCTGATTGATAATCCAACTCAAGTGAGCCCCGATCAATTGCCGCGATGTCGCACCACGCTCGCCGCCGCCCTACTCGTGGTCGCTCACGGGACGGCCATTGGCGCGCAGACATCGAATGCGCCGGAGATACCGGGTCATTTCCTCACGAGGGAGGCTGTGGCCATCGCGTCGGCCCGCCGGGGATGTCTCGAGCTGGGTGACAGCACGTACACGTCCGACGTTCGTCAGATCGGCGCGTGCATCTCGCTCGGCTTCAAGTCTCTCGGTATCGCCGGCGGGATACGCTGGTATTCCTCGCTCGCCAGCCGACGCTGGCTCTTCAACGACCCGCCCAAACGTTCGGCGGATACCGTCGTCGAGTCGGAGCTGGTTCTCTTCCGTGCGATTGGCGACTCGCTCCTCACGCCCGTGTGGCACTATCGTTTCGAGCCGGAGGAGCTCCGCTCCGTCACGCCCCAAGTCGTCGCCGTGAGCCATGGGGTACTCGTTTCTATCGACGAATGCGTGAACGGCACGGGCGGCTGCAGCCAGAGCTTTCTCCTGCAGCGCGGCGGCACATGGAGAAACGTCCGTCTGTCCTTTCTCGATTCGTTGAACCGACGGTTCCCTGGGGCAATCAACCACGGGTACCACGTGGACGTGCGGACACTTCGCGCGAGCGCAGCCGTCTATTCGCCCGACGACGCCAACTGCTGCCCATCGCGCGTTGCCGAGATGCGGTTGCAGCTGCGCGGCGACGCCCTGGAGATCATCGAGCTGCGCATCCGCTCGAACAACTGATCGAGGCCGTTCGACTCAGGCGAACGGATCGGCGATCCGAATCTCGAGGGGAGACGAGGATCCCGGCAACTTGACAGGTCACCGCGCCGCCCTATCGTCCGGGCGTAGCCTCGCTCCCAATCCCGCCACCCACCCAGACGCTTTATGCCCGTCATGCAACGAAGCATGATCGCGCTCGTCACCTTGCTCTGCATTGCCGCGTGCGCCAAGCGCGATCAGGCAGCGCAAGACACCACCAAGGTCGGCCCCGCCGCTCCGCCGCCACCGGCCAACACCACGCTCGCCGATTTCGCCGGAAAATGGCAAATGGCCGCGACGCCCCTGGCGGGCAACGACACCACGACGGTGAAGTACACGCTCACCGCGACGGCTGACACCAGCGGTTGGATGATCGAGTTCCCGTCAGGCCTGAAGACACCGCTGCAAGTGATGCTGGCCGGCGACAGTGTGATGGTGAAGACAGGCGAGTTCGCAAGTCAGCGCCGAAAGAACGTCAAGGTGTGGAACGACGGGTGGGTTCGGCTCGAGCGCGGCAAACTCCTCGGCATAGGCACCGCGCACTACGTGGGCGCAGGCGCGGATTCTCTGTTGAAGCAGAGGATCGAAGGAAGGAAGATGCCCTGACTCCGGCTAGACACGCAGCTGGGTATCGAACAGCCGCGCGTAGACCCCCTGTTCGGCGATGAGCTCCTCGTGCGTCCCTCGCTCGGCGATGACGCCGCCGTCCAGCACGAAGATCATGTCCGCGCGCTCTACCGTCGCGCGCGAGTGCGCGATCGTGATCGACGTCCTTCCCTTCATCAGGCGCGACATCCCGTCGAACACCGCCGCCTCCGACTCCGCGTCGAGCGCCGCCGACGGCTCGTCGAGCAGCAGGATCGGCGCGTCGCGAATGATCGCCCGCGCGATCGCCACGCGTTGCCGCTGGCCGGTCGAAAGCGTCTGGCCTCGCTCGCCGAGGACGGAGTCGTAACCCTCCGGCATCCGGCGGATGAACTCGTCGGCGTTGGCCATCGTCGCGGCTCGGATGATCTCGCCCTGTGTCGCGCCCGGTTTGCCGTAGGCGATGTTTTGCGCGACTGATGCGTGGAACAGCAGGGCGTCCTGGAGAACGAAGCTGATCTGGTTGCGCAGCGACTCGAGCGTGAAGAGACGAATGTCCTGGCCGTCGATCGTGATCTCGCCGCCCAGCGCGTCGTAGAGCCGCGGGATGAGACCGATGAGCGTCGACTTGCCGGCGCCGGTGTGGCCGACGAGCGCCACGCGTTGGCCCGCCTCGACGACGAGGTCGATGTCCTCGAGCACGAGGCCGTCCGGCTGGTAGCCGAACGCAACGTGCGAGAACTCGATGCGGCCCTTGAAGCGAGGTGCGCGCTTGGCGTCGGGGCGTTCGCGCACCTCGCTGTCGATCGACAGCAGCTCGCCGACGCGCTCGAAGCTCACCGCGGCCATCGACAGCGTGTCGCTCATCTTCGAGAGGTCCTTCATCGGCTTGTACATCTTGTCGAGATAGAGCACGAAGACGAGAAGCGCGCCCGTGGTGAGCCGATTGTCGAGCACGAGCCGGACGCCGAACCAGAGCACGACGCACGTGCCGATGGCGACGAGGACGTCGACTTGCGGCCCGAGTCTCGCCTTGAGGCTCCGCGCGCGGAGGCTCAGGTCGACGATCGCCTGGGACTCCTTGTCGAGCCGCTTCTCCTCGATCCTCTCGCCGGCGAACGCCTTGACGACGCGCGCCGACGATATCGACTCCTGCGCCACCGACGCCAGCTCGCTCTGTTTCTTCTTGACGTCGCGCGACGCGCGCTTGATCCGCCGCGTGAAGCCGTAGATCATCGCGAACAGGAACGGCGCGACCGAGAGGCCGATCAGCGCAAAGCGCGCGTTCAAGTAGAACATCACGACGATCATGCCGACGATCGTCAGCGCGTCGAACAGGATGCCGAGCATCGCCGACGCAATGAAGCTCTCGACCGAATCGATGTCGCTCGTCAGGCGCACGATCATGTCGCCGGTCTGGCGCTTGTCGTAGAACGAGAGCGACAGCCGTTGCACGTGATGATAGAGCAGATGCCGCAAGTCGAAGCCGACCCGCTTCGCCACCGTCGTCGCCAGGAAGTCGTCGAAGTACGACGCCACGGCGCCGATGAGCGCGATGACGACGACCGCGAGCGCGGCGACGTCGAGGGCGCCGAGCTTGTTGGCCTCGCCCGCGTGCGCGGCGAGCCAGTCGGGCATTCGCTTCGTGCCGAGCACGTAGTCGAAGATGACCTTGAGCGGCCACGGCTCCGCCAGGCCCATCGCTGCTTCAACCAGCATCGCGGCAAACGCGACGGCGAGCAGCGGCCAGTAGGGTCGAAGCAGTCGTGCCCGATTCAGGCGGCGAGTCGCCATGCCGCCTAGTGTTGCAACGGCCGAGCCCAACCTGTCAGAGCGGACAGGACCCGAGCGGTAAAAGAAGTTGCGTGCTTCGGTCCTCCAGACTTCCTTTCGCCGCTCGGACCTCGCGTTTCTAACCAGCCCCGGCCGCCGTACGTTGGTAGCATGGCACCACGCGTCAGCGTTTGCATTCCGACGTACAATGGCGCCGCATTTCTCGCGGAGACTCTCGACAGCGCCGTCACGCAGACGTTCGACGATTTCGAGGTCGTCATCGTCGACGACTGTTCGACGGACGAGTCGTTCGCCATCGCGGAGCGATTTGCTCGATCCGATCCGCGGGTCCGGGCGATCCGGAACGCCGAGCGCGCGGGGTCGGGCGCCGCCAACGCGAAGGTCTACCTCGCCCACGCCCGCGGCGAATGGATCAAGACGCTCAATCAGGACGATCTCATGGCGCCGACGTGCCTCGCCCGAATGCTGGACGCGTCGGCGCGAGGACCGTTGGTCATTTGCTGGCACGAGTACTTGTTCGAGAACGGCGTCGATCCCGCCGTTCGTGCGTGGTACGAGCAGAATCCGACCCTCGCCGACGAGCTGCCCGGCGACTTTGCCGACGCCGACGCCGTCTGCGCCGCGATACTCCGGCGGCCGATGGCCAACTTCATCGGGCCGACAAGCTCGGGTTTCATCCATCGCGACTGTTTCGCGAAGTACGGCTCGTTTGATCCCGCGTTTTCGTTCTTCCCCGACCTCGACTTCTGGACTCGCGTCGGCACCCGTGAGGGCATCGCCGTCGCGGCCGAGCCCCTGCTCACCTTCCGCGTGCACGACGCGTCGATCAGCGCCGAGTTAAGGCGTGATCCACGGCGTGCCTTTCGCGCCAAGCTTCAACAGCTGCGCCGCAGGCTCCAGTTCGCGCGCGCTCCGGGATTCGAGAACATTCGCCGAGTCGCGGCCTCCCGCTCGCCGGCAGTGGACCTCGAAGAACAACTGCGAACGTCCGCGTCGGAAATGCAATGGAGCGCGATCGAGACGCGCTATCGAGGCCGTGACCCGTGGCCGCTCGCCCAGTGGGACGCCCTCGTCGCCGCCGAGCCGGAAATGCAAAAGCTGCAGGGCGAGATCGACGCCGCGCTCCCCTTCCCGGCTCGCATCCGTCAGTTCATCAAGCGCAGACTCTGAGCGCGACGCGTTCCGCGAGCCACGGAGCCATCGAGTATTTCCCCGTGTCGATCGAGATGTAGCCGCGATCCGCGGTGAGCACGAAGCGGTCGCGCCGGTGCAGCGCGCTCGTTCGGTCAGCCAGCGACCCTTGGCCGATCGCGTAGACCCAACCGGCGTGCACCTCCATCGACTCTGCCGACCCGCGCAGGCGAACGACTTCCGGGAAGAACTTCGCCAGCGCAGTGAGCGTGCGGTTAGCCACGCCATCCAGCGCACCGGCCGACGATCCGCCCTCTGAGCAAGGAGGCGCCAGCTCGTTCCCCTCGGCCAGCAATCCGGCGTCGTACCACGAGAGGTACATCCGCCCGTCCGCATACTGTTTCACGTCGCCGAAGGGCCCCGTGCACACCGTCGCGTTGCGCACGGCCGATGCTCCGGCCTGCCCATAGATCGCCGCTCGAAAGCGGTGCGACCACGGAGCGGGGGGCGTGATCCCCAACGTCGCGTCCACCGCGGGGCGT
The DNA here is from genome assembly GCA_963846925.1 of uncultured Gemmatimonadaceae bacterium. GTDB lineage: Bacteria > Gemmatimonadota > Gemmatimonadetes > Gemmatimonadales > Gemmatimonadaceae > JAQBQB01. The sequence continues at coordinate 159,850 of CAWJXW010000013.1, forward strand.
CCCTCCCAGAGCGCGTTGACGACGGCGTCGAATCCAGCGAACTCGCCGTCGGCGATGTCGACGATCACGTCGAACCGGCCATCGTCGCGGCGCCGGACCGCGCGCGACCTCGACGCCGGTTCGAACTTCGATGAGCTTCTCGGCACGAACAGCGGCGGCGATCGAGTCGGCGACGGGCACAGTGGACACGGACCGTTCCGGTACGCGGAAGCCCGCGACGATCTCGTCGGATGCCGTCACGTCGGCGAGCTCGGACGCCGAGAGCCGATGGACGCGCGCGCTCGTCAGGTCGGTGAGATAACGCCCGCCGTCGGCTCCTTGCGCCGCGTCGCGTGCCATCCCGGCGATCGCATTCGCGTACGCGTCGAACGTGCGCGCGTCGACCACCGAGTCTCGATGGACGAGATAGACGTCATCGTCACTGGCGAGCGCGTCGAGCCGACAGCCGGTCAGCCGTTCGACGATGCCCTTGAATGCGAGGGCTCCGGGGATCAGCCGGGCCGCGGTGTTGAACGAAGGGTCGGCGGGATACAGGAAGCCGAGGTGGATTTTCCCTTCGTTCCATCGGCTCGCGCCCTGCATGACGTCGTGCGCGCGGTCGACTAGCGTCACCGCCTGGCCGCGTCGCGCCAACTCGAGCGCGGTGCACGCGCCGAGCATCCCGGCGCCCAGCACGGCGACGCGCTTTCCGCTCACAGCGCGACGCGTTCCGTACGGCTCAGGACCAGGAATTCGTCCCAGTCGCGGACGTAGTCCGCATCGTCGTGCGGGGCATCCGTCAGCACGAGGCACACGGCCGACGGTGTGAAGTCGCGCAACCGCAGCCAGTGCATTCGCGGAATGTAGAGCGCCCTGCCCGGGTCGCCGAGTTCGTAGGCGACCGAGTCCCTTCCGTCGGACGCGTGGACGCAGAACGATCCGGCCACGGGCACGATGAGCTGACTCGTATTGCGGTGCGCGTGTCCGCCGCGCTCACTCACGACCGAGTGCAGAAAAAAGACGTTGCGGACGTCGAAGGGGACCACGTCGAGCGAGGTCAGAATCCCGCGCGCATCGGCGAAGCGCGGGAGTTCGATCCATTTGAGTTGATTCAGACCCATGCCAGCCGCGTAGGGGTTTGGGGTTGCCTGCGCGCGCCGCCGGAAGCGGGGCTCCCCGGCCCGACACGCCCGCCACCAGAAAACCTTACGGGTCCGGTCAAGCTGAGCGGACAAACCATATGGTTCTCTCGGCACGACGCCCCCGGCAAGCGCCAGGATGTGGCACGTGTAACGGACGACCACAGAACGTTTTTACTGGACACGTTCTCGGTGGACGCCTAATGTTTGGCCATGGAACCGAGCCGAGTTCCCAACAGAATCGCGCGCGCGTTGCGGGCGCCCGGCTACCTGATTCTGTCGTTTCTCGTCGTTCAGGCAATCTTCGATGTGGTCACCAGTATTTCACCCATGCTGCCCCGCCTCGCGGCGTGGCGCGTTCGCGCGTTGGGCGTTACGGCGAGTTCCCTGACCGCGCCCCTATTGGCCTTTTTGCTCTTGTTCGCGTTGGCGCTGGCGACGCAGTCCCGCGTCGCGGTGAAGATCCTTTCGATCGTGACCGCGCTTGGGACGCTCGCGCTGATGGCCGGGTCGGGGATTTTCGCCTTGGACGCGGTTCAGGTCAGCCGAGGCGTGCAGGCGGCCGAGAAGGCGCGATATGCCGTCTCGGTGGCGTATGCCCTCGCCAAACTCGGCATTGGAATTCTCTCGCTGGCCCTACTGACGTGGGCGGGTGCCAAAGCCGCGCGAGCCCTCAAGAAGGAGGCGGCTGCGGCCGCGGCGTCCAAGGCGAATCTCCTGATCAGAACTCCAGGAGCGCAACCTGGCGCGGCGCGCGTCCCGGAACCAGTCGTAGCGGAGCCGCCGGTGGCGTAGACGGCACGACTCGCGATGTGGCGGGCGGTTATCGCTTGCCGACAGCCCGGCTCGTGTCGATGCCGCGCAGCACTGATCGCATGACCTGTCCCGCCACTGGGCCGGAGTAGTATCGGGTCTCGAACTGAACCACCGCCCCCACCGCCGGCGCGTACCACCATGTATACGCGGTTGTGGTTTGTCTCTTCGGATCGGTGAAGTTCTCCGGCCGTTGCACGGCCTGCACGACGTAGGTGTCGAACGTTCCGGCGGGAACGGCGACCTGCGCCTGACCCATCACGTGAAACATCCAGCGCCAGACGTCCGATCCGGCGTGCGTCGTGAGGGTGGTCTGCTTGCCGTTCTCCAATGGCCAGAGGCTCGCGAGCGCCGCTGAGTCGACTTGGGAGGCCTGCTTGGGATCGTCGGTGATGAACAGCGCGACGTGAGTCGCCTGGCGCCCGTTGTCGTCGGCGAATCGCACTCGCCATCCGTTGGACGCGAGCACCGTGTTCCTGAAGCCGGCGTAGGTGTAGACCGTCCCCACCGTCGGCGAGACGTACGGCGCCGGACCGAGCGTCCGCGGCTCGGCGCACGCGACCGAGGCGGCAGCCCAAACCGCGACCACAAAAGGCGACGGGTTGCCACTCGCGAGGAGCGACAACCCGTCCCGATCGAGGTCGACGTTCTTACGCGGCCTCAACGTCTCCCTTGCGACGGCGACGCGCGATTCCCGCGACGCCGATCAGCCCGGTTCCGACGAGAAACAGCGTCGCCGGCTCGGGCGTCGCCGAGACCGGACCGCCCCCGCCGCCGATCGGCACGTCGTTGAGCGACAGCCCGTCGAATGCGAAGCCGGAGTCGTATGCCGTGTCGAGCCAGTTGACCACGCCGAACTCGAGGAAGTACGTGCCCGCCGCGCCGATCGTGAATTGCGCTTGGACCCAGCCGGAGTTTCCGCAACCCGACGAGTAGCACTGACCCGAGGTGCCGTCGAGCGGCGACCAAGTGGTGCCGGCTTGGATGGGGACCGAAGACGGAGTGAGCGTGGCCGCCGGCAACGGCATCCCATTTCCCGGGACAATATCTCCGGGCGACGGGACCGTGCGCGCCGTGAAGAGAATCGCGACCTGGTTGAATGACGCGTCGAGCAGTCTCGCCCACGCGTAGTCGGCGTACCCAGCTCCGTCGGAGGTGATGTAGTTGAAGTTGAAGCTCAGCACGTCGTTTGTTCCGGCGGCGAACCCTGCCGAAGTGAGCGTGGAACCATCGGTCTCGGACCCGTTGAACGAGCCGCTCAGAAGCACCCCGACGTGGCCGCCGGCCGTGGTGACGAATCCGTATTGCGTGCCGCCGCCGGGAGCGAGGGGCACCACCCCGTTAGCCCCCAAAGTTCCGCAGACGCCAACGCAGGTCCAGCCAGCCGGGATCCCACCGTTGAACTGCTGGGCTGATGCGATCGTCGCCAGCAACGCGAGCGCTCCGGCGGCCGCAAGGCTCTTCCGTGCAATCATAGACGTATGTCCCCGCGTGGATGTTCCCAGGCTGATTCAGGCCGACGACGTCGACGTCGCGAGCCGTGTCACGCCAGAGCCGTTCTACCGCGTCTCCGCAACGCAAAGCACCACGTCGCGGGGTCCTGACACCCTAGCAAAACCGCTGCCGAGGCCAGCTGGGCTTGTTACAAGAACGTAAGAGTCTATGTCTATTGGACTTGGCCAAAGCGAGCCCAGCCGAATGGCTCGCGGATGCAAGCAAACGCTGTGGCGGCTTCTACACACGTTCAGTGGAGTCGACGCCACACCCCGGGTGCGCACCGGTTACGTGGCAGAAGCCTTATTCCGGGAAGCTCATCGCGGAATGGATACGCGGGCTGTATCGGCAGGATCCGGGGCGGGATCGCGTACGTCGCCAATTCGACCGGAGTTTGTGGCTCTGATGTTTCAAACGGCAGCACGGCTCGAAGGCTGGGAGCAGTCCGAGGGGTCGGCCATGCGAGTTAGGTCCCTAGTACCATGGCCACTGGCGCCCATTCTCGAATTTGCATCGCGAAACGCGGGGCGGACTGAGGCGAAAGAAAGGCGTCGCCCGTCCATCGTCGCCCCTTCCTTGCCACATGCGTTGGTAAGCGGCGCGTGCCGGACTCGTTGGGGCCTGGGGTGGCCACGGCGAAGACCGTCTCGCGTGAGGCCAGACTCAGCCCCCACGATCGCCCGACATCGCGCCTGAACTCGAGCAGCACCTGATGGATGGAGGTACCAATGACAAGAATCTCAACCCTGCGCCTGATCGCCGGCCTCGTCGCCGGCAGCGCGCTCGGCGCATGCTATTCGAACCCGCAGCCCGTGGTCGGGGTCGCGTACGGCACGTATGAACCGCCGCTGACCCCGGTCGAAGTGATTCCGAGCTCGCCGGGCTTCAACTATGTGTGGATCGGCGGACACTGGGGCTGGCGTTCCGACAGATACATCTGGGTGCCAGGATCCTGGACCGTTCCGGCGCGCGGGTACTCCGTGTGGGTCCCCGGCCGCTGGGATCACGACGGCCACGGCTGGTACTACCGGGATGGCCGCTGGCGGTAACCTGAGGTAAGGTCGGCGGTCTGGTTCGTACGCGACCGCCGGCCAACCGCCCGGGCTCTCTCTCCTTGCCCGCCTAGGAGAGCGGCGTTACTCTCTCCTTGTCCTGCTAGGAGAGAAGAATCTCGTGGCGTCCGTCGACCTGCTCCCCGGCACGCTCGATCTGCTGATTCTCAAGGCGGTGTCGCTCGGTCCGCAACACGGATACGGCGTCCTCCTCCGCATCGAGCAGATCTCGCGCGGCCACCTGCCCGTCCAGCAGGGCACCCTCTACCCCGCCCTCTACCGCCTCGAGAGCCGCGGGCTGCTCGACACCGAGTGGGGCACGTCGGAGAACAACCGCCGGGCGAAGTTCTACTCGCTAACGGCCGCCGGACGCAAACAGCTGCGCGAAGAGCGCTCGAGTTGGGAGCAGATCGTCGCCGCGATGACGGCCGCGCTGCGGGCGACGCCGGAGTCTCTGTGATCGCCGCTCTCACCAAAGTGATCAATCGAGCCCGTACGGTGCTCCGCCAACTCGCCGGCCGGCGCGCGGTCGAGCGCGACATGGACGACGAGTTCCGCAGCCACATCGCGCATCGGGCGGACGACCTCGAGCAGCGCGGACTTTCGCGAAAAGCCGCCGAACGCGCGGCGCGCGTCGAGTTCGGCGGAGTCGAGGCGCAGAAAGACGCGGCCCGCGACGCCCGCGGACTCCGCGCCTGGGACGAGCTCCGCGCCAACGTCGCGTTCGCGGCGCGCGGGGTCGCGCATCACCCGATCCAATCGTTCATCGTCGTGACGACCCTCACGCTCGGCCTCGGCATCAGCGCGGTGGTCTTCTCGGTGTTGAACGCGCTCGCGTTCCGGGCACGAGTGGACCGCGACGCGGCGTCGTTCACGCGCATCTTCGTGTCGTACCGCTCCGACACGAGCGGACCATCGTTTCCTGGTTCGGTGCCGCTCGGCGACTACCTCTCCTACGCACGCCAGATGCGGTCGCTGTCGACCGTCGCCGGATGGCAACACGTGCAGCTCGCGCTGTCGGCGGGAGCGAAGCCGACACCCGGCGCGCTCGTTACGTGCGGGTTCTTCGACGTGTACGGTCCAGTGCGACCGATCGCGGGGCGAGTGCTCCAGCGCGACGACTGCGATTCGCGCGCGCCGGTCGCCGTCATCGGCAACGACCTATGGCATTCCGCCTTCGGCGCGGATCCCGGCGCCGTCGGCCGAGTGCTGCGGATCAACGGGCAGACGATCCGCATCGTCGGCGTCGCGCCGACGTTCAGCAGTGCGTCGTCCGACGACCAGATCTGGCTTCCATATACGCTGCGCGGACGGCTCCAGCTCGGGCCCGACGACCCGGCGTCGCCGAACGCGATGTGGCTCTTCCTCGACGGACGCCTGGCGCCAGGGTCGACGCGCGGCGACGTACTCGCCGAGGCGCGGCTGATCGCCGAACAGCAAGACATTGCGACCCCGGGCCGCCACACCGCGGTGTTCGTCACCAACGGGTCGCTCGTCGCCCGGCCGGGAAACGGCCTCGTGGTCTCCGGTATCGTCGCGGTGGTGTTCGTGGGGCTGGCGTGTCTCGCCCTCGTCGCGTGTGCGAGCGTGGTGTCGATCCTGCTCGCGATCGCGGACGGACGGCGCACCGAAATGGCGCTCCGCATGGCACTCGGCGCCGGCGCGCCGCGTCTCGCGGCGATGCTCGGCACGGAATCGCTGATGCTCGCCGGCGTGGCCGGCGCGGCCGCGTGCGCGCTCACGTTCCGGCTGCCTGGCCTGCTCATGACGTGGATCGTCCAGCGGCCGATCAACTTCTCGCTCGCCCCCGACTGGCACGTGTTCGCGTTTCTGCTCGTCACGACGGTGTTGGCGGCGCTCATCGCAGCGAACGCGCCGATCCGCGCCGTCCTGTCGCTCGATCTCAATTCGACATTGCGTCGAATGCCCGATGGAACCGGCGGCCGCGCGAGACGGGGAAACGCGCTCATGAGCGCCGAGATCGGCGGAGCGACCGCACTGCTCGTCGCGACGATCGCGCTCACTCGGTTGCCGGCACGGATCGCGAATTCGCCGCCGCGATTCGACGCGCGCCATGTGTTGGCGACGAGGCTGCGTGCGCCGCAGCCGGCAACGGGCGGCTGGCAGAGCCTACACGACGACCTCGGGAGATCGCTGGCGACGGTGAACGGCGTGCGAGGCATCGCCTTCGCCACGGCAGGTCCGGTGAGCGACGAAGCGACGGGGCTCATCGAGGTGTCGACCCCGGAGAAAGGACGCCGAGCGATGCCGTCGATCGAGGTATCGCCGACCTACTTCGACGTGTTCGGCATTCGCGTGGAGCGCGGCCGCGCCTTCACGCCGGCCGACGCCGACTGCGCGGCGGCGGTCTGTCCGGTGATTCTCTCGCGCGAAGCGGCGCGAGCGTGGTGGGGAAACGCCGACCCCCTGGGGAGGCGTCTCGCTATAGACGCGACGCACACGCTCGACGTGGTCGGCGTCGCCGGCGATGCGACGAGCGAGATCGCCGAGCCGGTGCAGGCGCTGATGGTATACACGCCGTGGAGGCCGAACGCGCGACTCTATCAACCGTTCCTGCGCGTCGAGGACAGCCGGAGCGGCGTGGTGCGCCGCGTGGCGTCGCTGGTGAGCGAACGATTCGCCGGCGCCGTCGCCGCGCCGATGACGGTGGAGGAGCAGCTCACGCAGCTCACCGACGCGTTTCAGCGCGTAGGTGAGGTCGTCGGCATCATGGCGGCGATCACGGCGGTCCTGGCGATTGTCGGCGTGTATGGCGTCGTCGCGCTCGCGGCGCGGCGGCGGCTCAAGGAGATGGGGATCCGGCTCGCGCTCGGGGCGCGCCCGATGGACATCTATCGGGCGATGGTGGCGCCGAATGCGCGGCCAGCCGTGATCGGGCTGATCGTCGGCGCGCTTTTCGCGACCCTGATGGCCGTCGAGTCGGACCGGCTACTCGCGCAGGAGTTTCCCGTGCGAATCACGGACCCGATCGCGTTCGTCGTGGCTGGGCTGGCGCTGGCCGCTGCCGTGGGGATCGCGATGGTGATGCCGGCGAGGCGGGCTACGTCAGTCGATCCCGCACTTGTCGTTCGTCAAGAGTGAAGGGCGTGTCATGCGGCGCTGTCGCGCTGATCGTCCCCGGCCAAAGGCCTATGGCTGACGACGCGTGGCAAATTGCGCCAATAGCCTCGAAGCCACGGGTATGAGCAGCGGCTTCACCGGTCGGAGCAGCGTTCTCGCGATCTGGCTGGCGCGACCCTCACCGGGGCGGTCTCGCGTTGCTGCGTCGGCCACCGCGGGGTCGAATGCAACGTCGACAGCTGGCATGCCCGCCGGCGCGGAATCGAGATCTACCCACGCTTGTCGGAATTTGTCGAAGAAGAACTCGCGCGTTTCGCTCCGAATGGGCGCGAGCTCCGGGGGCCCCATTTCCCCTCCCGGTTTGACACCGCGGCCAATCGTGGGATTGACGTTTATTTCCCACGTTTGAATGCGCCCGTCCTTCACGGCATAGTCGATCTGGCCATAGTCGATGTTGGCGAACGCGAAGATCTCGGCCAGCTGCTCCATGTGTGGATTGTCCATCACATACCGCTGATCCTCCATCACCAACTCACGCGTGAAGTCGGAGGTCTCCAGCTTGAGCATCCATTGCCGCCCGGCGTTCAGGCTTCGGCCGTGAATCCGCCCGCCAAGGTTGTACGCCGCGTACTTTCGGAAAACGCCCTGGGCGTCGGCCGTCGAGTGAAACTCGACCACCATCAGGTCGTTCGGCGATCGTCCGTGCAATAGCGCCGCACCCAGCGCGTCGCGAACCTCCGCCGGCGTGTCGAGCAACCGCGACAGACTGCCATTGTGGTGGCGCTCGCTCCGCACGTACACCGGATAGCGCAGACTTTCCAGGTCGTCGCCGGGTCTCGCCACGCGGAAATCGTTGCGACCCGCGGCGTGCAGTTGCTCGAGCAAATCGAAACGGCCCAGCGTGCGTTTGGGCCAGTTGAGAATGCGAGATCCACCGACGGCGTCGAGTTGGTCGCAAAGGCTCGCGATGAGCTCACGCATCGCGGGCGCGGCCTGGTCGATCCCCGCGATCACGTACGTACCACGTTCGAATCGGCGCATCGCCGGGAGCTGCTCGAAATCGATCACTCGAAATCGGTCGACGAGCGCCGGTTCCTCGAATGAGAAGAACTCGTCCATCGTGAATCGGCTGGCCCTCGGCAGCACATAGTAGATCACGAAGCGATCTCGGCGGATGCAACCTGCGGCTCGGGAAGCACGCCGAGTCGAGCGGGGCCGCGCGTGAGGATGGTTGCGGCGCTCATTTGACCCGTGACATTGGCCAGGGTCTCGAAGATGTCCGGAATGGTTTCAACCGCATCCAGCATGACGACCCCTTCGACGGGGATTCCCGCCGCCACAAACACGGGGATCATGCGGTAACCGGCGCCGGCGCCGCCGCTGTTGGGAATTCCAGCGGCGCTCAAGCTGAACACCACTTCTGTAAAGATGAACACGACGACCGTTTCGGGCCGAAGCGCGATGCCGTACACGTGAGCCAGGAATACCAGCTTGATCGGATTGGCCAATACCGTGCCGATTCGAAACAGCGAGACGCCCAAGGGCAGGATGAAATCCGTTGCCGCAACGGTGAAGCCCATGTGGGCGCTCCCGCCGGCGACGAGTGCCGGCAACGCCGCCAGCGAAGAGCGTGTACTGACCGCCACCATTTGAGCCGGAAACACGGCCCGCGCGAATGCGCGAACGCTCGTGCGCCCCAACAATACGCTGATCGGATACAGGAGACCGGTGCAAAGCACCGTGATGCCGATGCGCAGGAGTAGATAGACGCCCAGCGCGCCTGCCCACGACGTGCCCGCGTGCAGTGCGATCAGGAAACTGAGCGTGAACACGCCGATGGGCGTCACGAACAGGAGCCATCGCACCACGGTCAGCATGGCTTGCGACGTGGCGGTGAATACGCCGGTCATGGGCAGGCGCTGCTCCGCGGGGAGCTTGGCGACGGCGATCCCGAACACGATGGCGGCGAGCAGCAGCGGAAAGATGTCGCCCCGTGCCGCCGCAGCGAAAATGTTTCTCGGAACCAGGCCCAACCACCACGCCTGCGCGGCTGGTTGCGCGCTCGCCGCAGCGGCGCCGAGCGGTACCGATGGCAACGACGCGACCGCGCCGGAGGGCAGACTCACGGCGGCCAAGCCTGCCCGCGTGACGAACGCCGAAAAAAATGCGGCGATGGTCAGAGCGAGCACGAACAGCACGACCGCGCGCGCTCCCAGGGAACCGGCCGACTCCGCCGTGGCATTCGCCATGGCCGCCAGCGTCAGCGCCAAAGCCAACGGCAGCGCGACCATCTGCAGCGCGGAGATCCAGAGCTCTCCAACGACGTTTGCGATCGTGCCGAACAGTGCAAACGGAGCTGCCGGCGACGCGTGTCCCACGATGCCGAGCGCCAACCCGCCGCCGAATGCGAGTAGCGACCACGTCGTGAACGAGAGGAAAGGAACGCGCGGCCGCTCTGGCGTGGCAGATGTCACGATGTCCCGTCGCTCGTTGATCGCGGTGCCGGCCCCCCGCGCAAAGCTGACCCACCGGTCATGCCAGTCAAGGGGTGATAAAGGACGATGCAGTGCGTCCATGTATGAATCGCATCGCGATTCGACCGACGCCCATCCCGGCCGAGGCATCAACAGCATTCAGCTGTTCAACGACGGCACTCGGTGGCGGGTGGTCGGTGTGCGGTGGGACAATGAGCGTCCTGACAAGCCGATTCCACCGGCGTTCCTCAAGTCGCGCCCGTGGTCTCGTACCCCAGCCACTTATTCGGCCCTGAGCGCGACGATCGGATCTACCTTTGCGGCGCGCCGCGCCGGAACGATACAGGCAACGGCGGCGACGGCGAGTAGTCCGGCCGCGGCGCCGCCGAACGCGAGCGGGTCGTAGGGATTCATGCCGAGCAAGAAGGATCGCATGAGCTGCGCGCCGCCGAGCGCCAGGGCGAGCCCGATGACGACGCCGATCGCGGCGACACGCACGCCCTCGCCGGCCATGAAACGCGCCACGCCACCAGGCGTCGCTCCGACGGCCACGCGGATGCCGATCTCGCGAGTCCGCTGACTCACGGCGTGGGCGACGATCCCGTACACGCCGATTGCCGCGAGCAGAAGGCCGGCAAGCCCGAGTGTCGCTGAAACGACGCCGGCCAGACGCTGCGGCAAGAGCGCCACCGACGTGTACTGCTCGAACGTGCTGTTGTTCATGAGCGGGAGATCGGCGTCGAGCGCGCGAAGTGTAGTTCGCGCCGCGCTTGCGGCAGTCGCGACGTCGCCGCGGATCATCGCCGAAATCTCTTGAACGTGGCTCTGCCCGATCGGCAGATACGCCATGAAGCGCGGCGACTCGGCGAGCGACCGAACCTTCGTGTCGGCGGTGACACCGACGATGGAATAGCCGTCGGTCGGGCCGCGGCCGACCACGAGCGTGCGGCCGATCGCCTTCGCCGGCGATCCATAGACCCGCCGCGCCAGCTCGGCGCTCACGATCGCGACCTGTTCCCCACCCTCGCGGTCATTCGTCGCGAACGCGCGTCCCGCCACGAGCGGAATTCCCATGACGCCGAAGTAGTCGTTCGACACACTGGCGAAATCGGCGATCATCCGGTCGCGCGCATCGCGGGTCAGGCGGAACGCCATCGTCGAATTGCCGAGGCCGAGCGGCGGCCGCGACGTGAACGCTACGGCGCGTACGCCCGGCTGCGCGAGCAACGCCGCTCGCCATTGGTCGAGCGCGTGCCGTCCGGCTTCCGATCCGTAGTTACGCATTTGAAGATCGGTCGAGGCGACGCGCATGTCACGAATATCAAATCCCGGATTGACGTCGAGCGCCGAGCCGAGCGCCCGCGCGACGAGCGCCGCGTCGACGAGCAGGAGCATCGTGAAGGCGAGCTGCGCCATGACGACGATGTTCCGCGCGCGCGACCGGCGAGACGCCGTGCCGGCCTCGGACTTGAGCATCGTCATCACGCCGAGGCGGGTGCTGCGCAGCGCGGGAACGAGCGCGAAGAGCACGCCAACGACCAGCGCCACCGCTAGCGTGAAGGCGATCACCCGCCCGTCCACGCGGATGTCGAGCTCGAGCGGCACGTCGATCGGCGGCTTGAACGCCGCGACGGCGTGGGTCGCGACGCTGGCGATGCCGATCGCGACGGCGCATCCGCCGAGGAACAGGACGACGGTTTCGGTGACCAGCTGCCGCACCACCGTGGCGCGTCCGGCACCGAGCGCGACTCGAACTGCCAGCTCGCGCTGTCGCTGCACTCCTCGCGCCATCATCACGCCGGCGAGATTCCCGCACGCCACGAGAAGAATCAGCGAGGAGAAGCTCATGAGCAGCGCCATGAAGACGGTCACGGCTTTTCGCGCCTCCGGCGGCATGCCCGAATACGGGAACAGGTCCACACCGTGGCCTTTGATCACCTCCGGGTGATCGGCCTCGATCTGCTTCGCGATTGCTTCGAGCTCGCGCTCGGCGGACTGCCGCGTGACACCGTCGGCGAGCCGGCCGACGACTTGGAACGTGCTGTAGTCGCGTGAATCGAGCCGCAGGTCGGGCTTCGTAACGCTCGCCATCGCGATGGGCGTCCACAGATCCGCCTTGATGAACGACAGCACGGACGACATCTCGGGTCGCGCGACACCGATGACCGTGAACGCGCGCCCGTTCACGCGGATCGGTCGACCCACCGCGCTCGTGTCGCCGGCGAGCCGTCGTTCCCAGAAGTCGTGGCTGACGACGGCGACCGGATGCGATCCGACGTCGGGGTAGGCGTCTTCCTCGGGCAGAAAAAAGCGCCCGAGCTCGGGCGCGGCGCCGAACGTCTTGAAGAAGTTGCCACTGACGTTGAAGCCGACGCCCATCTGCGCGTCGCCGGTGGTAGCGACGCTCAGCGGCGTGATGTCGAACGCGGCGAGGTCGGTGAGCGTGCGCGACCGGTCGCGGAGATCTTTGTACTGAAGGAACGAGAACGAGTGGAAGCGCGACCCGTCGGGGCTCGTCTCATAACCATAGATGAGCCGGTCCGCGCGCGTCGCCGGAACCGGTTTGAGGAGCAACGCCTCGACGAGCGAAAAGATCGTCGTCGTGGCGCCGATGCCGATGCCGATGGAGATGATCGCGAGCGCCGCGTAGCTCGGCGAGAGTCGGAGTTGGCGGAGCGCGTAGCGGAGGTCGCGAACGAGGGCGTCCATCGGGCTGGCTCGAGGTGGGGGGGGCACGGATTCTACGGCGACCGTCGCGCCCGAGTTTCTGCCCCGCTGAGCCCCATCGGCACGCCGGTGGTGGCGAGGGCCCGAGCGTGCCATGTTGAACGTTCTAGACCACCGCTTTTACCCACTCCCGGTTCCCGAGGCTTCTATGCAAACAATGCGACGCTGCACGATCCTCTGTTCCGCCCTCGTCTTCGCCGCCGCGTGCAGCAAGAGTGAACAGGCGGCAGACACGTCGAAGATGGCAGCCACTCCGGCACCCGCTCCCGCGCCAGCCGTCACGCTCGCCGATTTCGCGGGAAAGTATGCCGTGGTCGCGACGCCGGAGTCGGGAAAGGACACGTCGGTCACCAAATACACGCTGACCGCCACGGCCGACAGCGCGTGGATGATCGAATTTCCGTCGGGCGTGAAGGTGCCGACGACCGTCACGTTGTCCGGCGACAGCGTCCTCATCAAGACAGGCCAATTCTCGAGCCAGCGCCGCAAGAACGTAAAGGTCTGGACCGAGGGATCGGGGAGGATGCAAGGCGGCAAGTTCGTCGGCGAGACCACGGCGCACTACACCAACGCCGGCGCCGACTCGGTGCTCAAGCTGAGGATCGAAGGCACGAAGATGCCGTAGTCCGTCACCAAGGCACGACGACGCCGCCGATTCGGACTATTTCTGTTTCCGAACGGCGGCGTCGGCCGCTATTGCCAATGGCCGTTGACGTAGTACCAGGCATACTGATCGAAGCCCCACCGGCCGGCAACCCACGCCTCATTCTTGTGCGGCGGCCTTTCCCAGCCGCCTTTGACCCACTGGAAGTCGTCGTTCTCCCAGCGCCAGTGACCGGGGACCCACACATAGCCCTCGCCCGGGGAATCCGGGATCACCTCGATCGGTGTCGGCGGCGGCTCGCGTCCGGCATACGAGACTCGCCAGTGCCGCAACTCGCTCCAGTTCGGCAAGGCATCCCACTGAGGCGTCGTATCCGAGTAGGGCCAACGGTTCGGCCAACCATAGTAAGCGCATCCACCAAGCGCAGCCGTGGCGACGAGGCTGGCGACAAGTGGCAGCTTCAGGACTCGGTTCATTCTCTTGTACCCCCTCAGGCTCACAGCGCCAAGTGGCAAGGAAGGGGCACGGGCGCGGAAGACGGGCGGTCGCCGTTTCTAAGCCGTCGTCCTATTGCGGGAATGTCTGCGCTGCTAGACCCCACCGAGCCTATGTCGAGTCCTGTATCAAGACCCCACAGGCGAGAGATGCGCCGAGGGCGTCGCCGGCGCGATCTCTGTTCCCACTAGCAGCGCATGACAAGCCTCCAATGTGGAAAGTGTTACCGCGGGAGCGGCGGTGAACATAGCACGGCTCTTCGGGCTTGTCACGCGACCGCCAGACGCGCGCCGACGGGAGACTCCTGCCTCCCTACCTTGCTCGCTTGTTGAGCATTCACTAATCGGCTGATCGCGTCGCCCAGGTCACCGAATCTTTGTGCGTCCCGACTCTCGACATAAAAAGGTGAAGGCCGCGTCGATAGGCACGTTCCTTCCATAGAATGCGGACAGCGAGCCGACGATTGGAGGTGACATGAATCACGACGCCAGACAATTGGCCGGCCAACTTCGGGTGAAGCTTGGTGAGGTGATGTTCCCCGTCAGCACGTCGTCCGCCGAGGAACTGCGAACGCACGTCCGCGAATACGCGGCCGCCCTCAGAACAAACGGGGTCGCGCCGGAAGCGGCGGTGATCGAAGTGAAGCGCGTCCTGTTCGACGCGGGGCTCGAACCGACCACGCACACGAAGAGCACGGAGGCCGCGTTGACCCCGCGGGATCATCTCTGTGGGAGCGTCGTGGCCTGGTGCATCGAGGGGTATTACTCGGACGGACGGAGCGACGGATCGGGGCCGGCCGGCCACCGAGAATGAAGCCCTCGAACTCACCGTCCGTGTGTCGCCGGCGGGTCTGACATTTGCCGCAGTTTTTCTGTTCGGATTCCCCGAGCCGAAGCCCGTCGCATGCCAACGCCGGCACTTCCAGCCACCGGGGCGCTCTTCGCCGCACTCACCGACGTAGCGACCGAAATCGTCGTGTTGAATTCGGCCGAGCGCGCTTCCGTATTGAGGCCTGCCGTACACGCAGCGGTCGACGAGCTCAGGGGCATGGGCTTGTCGTCGGCGCGTGTCGAGTGCGTGCTCCTGGAGCTCGTGGCGCACGCGTGGCCAATCACGGCCGGCACGGTCGCCGTTGGCGACGTCAGAGGGTGGTGCATTCAGAGGTACTACGCGCCGCTGCGCTAGTCTCGAGTCGGGGAAACTGGGACGTGTGCGGCGGCGGTGTGCGGAGAACTGGGACGGGTGCGGCGACGGAGTGCGGTGAACGCACCGCACCCCGCCCTCCGCTCTCGTTCCAGGTCGCCGCACACCGCCTCCGCACTCCTCTCATATCGCCGCACACCGCCTCCGCACTCCTGATCACTTCTTGCCGGTGACCTTCTTGGTCGGATCATCCGCCGGATTCACGTACGTGAGCGCGAACGGTCCGATCAGGTTCACCTGCACGATCGTGCGGCCCTTGGCAATTCCGTAGTGGTGCTGCCCCGCAGCCGCTACGACGAACCCGCCGACAGGCACGGCCATCGCCTTCGACTTGTCGACCTTGTCGCCCATCCCGACCTGGAATGTCCCCTCGATAACCGTGACGGCTTCGTCGGTGGGGTGGAAATGGGGCGCGATCAAATAGCCGTTCGGTAAATCGAGCCGGACCGTAACCGCCTCGGCTTTGCTCGGATCCCCCTGTAACACGGCCATCTTCGCTCCGGCCGGGAAGACGGCGGGCGCCGGTCCCCATTTGAGATCCGGCATTTGCGCACTGCCGCGCGCCGGCTGCAGAACGACTGCCGCTACGAGAACCGTCGTGATCAAACTGCGCATCGTGATGCTCCCTGACAAAAGTGGTGGGTGGACCTGCTGGACTGCGAACGACTTCACTGCGGTGCTTCTCACTTCCGCGCCATCAGATACCGGAACGTGTTCTCGAGCCGATACTCGCCGCGCGCCGTGCCGAATGGCCTGATCGAATCGGTCACCACATTGCGGACGCGGCGCTCGCCGACGATCTGGATCGCGCGTACGGCGGGCCCGGACGACAGCAGCGCGTCGAGCGCGTCGTCCAGATCGGCGAAGCACCACTCGACGGCGACGTCGGCGACCTCGACCGGCGTGAGCCCCGCCTCTGTCGCCAGTGTCTCCAGCGCACCGGGCCGCGACAGCGCGAACGGCCCCGGCGTGCTCGGCGTCAAGGGCAGCATCGACGCGATGGCGTGGAGATACGCGGCGGACTCACACTCATCGACGCTGCCCAACGCCGCGATCACCATTTGCGCGTCCTGCTTGGCGACGCGCTTGACTTCGCGCAGCGCCGCGAGCGGGCTCGAGACGTATTGAAACGAGTTGATGCCGGTCACGACGTCGAACGTCGCGTCGGCGTACGGCAGATTGCCGACGTCACCGAGGTCGAACGTGCCGAGCGGAACGCGCTCGCGTGCGATGTCGAGCAGCGCCGGTGCCGCATCGATCCCGAAAACGGTCGCGCCGCGAGCGGCGGCGAGCCGGCAGAACAACCCTGCTCCGCAGCCCGCGTCGAGCAGTGTCGCTCCCGCAGGCGGAGCGATGCGATCGAGGATCGCGGCGTACAACTGTCGCATCGCCGGCTCCATGAGCTCGGCCCAGTCGTGGGCCCGCGTGCTCCACAGCTCACCGGCCAACGGCATCGCGCCCGTCGGTCGTACAGATACTCCCGTCATTTGCTCCCGTTCTCTCCGCGTCTGATTCGAGTCGTACATCGCTGACCGCAGGGTAGCGCGCGATCGAATCGAGCGCTTCGCCCGGGAGAGCCATGCGCGCGGGAGAGAGAGGCATGGCCCGTTCGGGCCATGCCGAGCGCCTTCTATATAAGTCCCTCGCGCGTCGCGTAGGCCGCCGCGGCGGCGCGCGACGGGAGATCGAGCCTGAGCAGCAGGTTTGCGACGTGGCGCTTGACCGTGTGCTCGCTGAGCTCGAGCCGCACCGCGATGTCCGCGTTGCTCATACCGCGCGCGACGAAGCGCAGGATCTCGATCTGTCGCTGCGTGAGCGACGGCGCGCCGCCCTTCCCTTTACCGCCGGCGAGCGAGCGAAGCAGACGTCGTCCGCGGTTCGCCTCGTGCTCGGCGCCGAGTGCGTCGAGCGATTCCATCGCAGCGCGAGCCTCTCGCTCGGCGGATGCCGTGCGACCGAGTGCGGCCAGAACCTCGGCGAGATCCAGACGCGTGCGCGCCGTCTCGAACGGCGCGCCGTTCTGCTGGAAGAGATCGATCGCGTTCTCGAGTCGAGCCACTGCTCCGGCAAGATCGCCGCGCTGTCGCTGCAACGCTGCTCGCACCGCGGCCACGGATGCGGCAAACGACGCCGTGGCCGCCGCAGTCGCGATTCGTTTCGAGTTCTTTGAGCGCGACATCGGCCGCATCGAGATCGCCCTGCTCCGCGCGCGCGCGAACGAGCAGCTCGAGCGCCGAGGCACGCGCGGTGGGCTCGGCGTCGCCAGCCTGGGTGAGGAACTGGTCGAGCAGCGCCGATGCTTCCGCGGCGTTGCCGCGCTCGAGCATCAACTCGGCGATGCCGACGCGCGATTGCGGCTGCGTCGGCGACTGCTCGAACAGCCGCTCGGCCTCGTCGAACCGTCCTTGGCGAAGGCGCAGCACGCCGAGCCGTGCGACCGGTGGACTCGTGAGCCCCGGGCGGGCCTGCTGCAGCTCGCGCGTCGCCGCCGCGAGCTCCGCCTCGGCTTCGGCCCAGTCGCCGTGCCAGATGAGCACACCGGCATACTGCGTTCGGCAGATCGCCGAAAGCGGGCGGAGGCCCCACCGTCGCGTGAACTCCTGCACCCGCGCGACCCACTGCGCGGCGCGGTCGTAGTCGCGGACGCGCTCGCAGGCGAAAATCTGCCAACACGAGACGAGGCCGACGGCGTGCAACTCCTTCACCTCGCCCGCGGTCGTCGCGACGCTGGCTTCGTCGAGTCGCCGCATCCCGAGCTCGACGTCACCCGCGCTGACGCGCGCGAGCCCCTCGAGTCCGAGCGCGGTGAACTCGATCCCCTGATCGGCAAGCTCTCGGCCGAGCTTCGCTGCGCGCGCGGCGCTCGTGATGGCGGCGGATGGATCGTGCCGTCGAAACAGCGCGACCTCGGCCTCGCGAATCATGAGCCATCCATACTCTGGCACATCGTGCCGGCCGACGAGCAGACGCCGCGCGCGCTCGAGCCACCCTGACGCCACGGCGAAATCGCCGCGAAAGGCGAGGTAATCCCAAACGAGCCAGATAGCGACGCGCGCCGCGCCGCGAGCGTCGTGCCCTTCGCGATACAACGCGTACGCGCGCTCGCGAGAGTCGAACGTGAGCGCGGGTTCGTCGAGCCACCACGCGGCGAGGCCGAGGTCCTCGAGCGCCTCGGGGGTTTCGCGTTCGGCGACACTCGCGGTGAGGTGTGTACGAGCTTCGTCCCACGCGCCACGGTCGAGCGCGTCTCGTCCGACCGCGAGCGGATCGCGACCGGGCGATTGGAGGGCGCTCGGGGTGGTGGCGGGTGGGGTGGTGAGCATCCTAGGAACGATACGGCCGCGCGGGATGCTCGGCGACCGCCCACGGCTAGGAAGGGCTCACACGCGACCGCGGCGAGGCGGGAAGCCTTACTCCGTCCGCAACACGTCCGCCGGATCGACGCGCGCCGCGCGGCGCGCCGGCAAGATGCTCGCCAGCGCAGCGATCGCGATCAGCAGTGTCGCGACGCCGGCGGTCACCAGCGGCTCGCGCGGTGACGTGTCGTAGAGCAGCGACTGCATGACACGCGATGCGACGACCGCGATCAGGAGCCCGAGCGCTACGCCCGCCGCGGCGAGCCGCAATCCCTGACCGACGACGAGTCGCAGCACGTCCGCGGCGCGAGCACCGAGCGCCAGGCGTACGCCGATCTCGTGGGTGCGCTGCGCGACGGCGTATGAGAGTACGCTATACGTCCCGAGCGCCGCGATGATCAGTGCGAGCGCGCCGAAGCCGCCGAACAGCAACACCCCGACGCGCCATGGTCGGAGTTCGGACGCCATTCGGTCGGCCACCGATTGCACGTAGGGGATCGCGAGCGTCGGAAACGCGCGCTGGAGCTCGCGGCGCATCATCGCTTCCACGGCCGCCGTTTGGCCGGGCTTCGTGCGCACGATCACCGTGTTCGCGCCGCGCGGGCGCCCGGTCGAGTCGTACCCGAAGGGCGTGATGAGCTGGAGCACCGGCTGTTCGACGACGTCCTCGACGTGCGAGTCGCGCACGACGCCGATGACGGTCGAGCAGGGCGCCTTCGTCGAGAACAGCCGCAGGCACTGGCCGAGCGGGTCGCGCTGCGGCCAGTACGTGCGCGCGGCGGTTTCGTTCACGACGAGCACCGGCGGACCGTCGCGATCTGCCTCGGTGAACAATCGGCCGCGCGTCAGGCGGCTGCCCGTCGCCGCGAAGAAACTCGGCGTCGCCGCATTCCACGAGGCGTCGCGCTTGTCGAGCCGAGGGACCTCGCTTCCGTCCTGCATGTAGAGGCCAATCATCGAAAAGCCGCCCATCGGGCCGCCGGTACTCAGTGCGACGCTTTCGATGCCTGGTGCGTCGCGCAGGCGTTGCGCCACCACCATCAGCCCGCGCCCGATTTGTGGCGAGCGCGATTGCTCCCAGTCGATGAATCCTCCGCTCGGATCGAGCAGAAACGCGGCGCCGTAGACGACGCGGTTGGCATCGAAGCCGAGATCGATCGCGCGCAATCGCATGAGGCTGTGCACGAACAGGCCGGCGCCGTAGAGCAGCAGCACGCTCATCGCGACCTGCGCCACGAGCAGGAGTTGGCGCAGGCGCGAACGCTGCGCGCCGGCGCCGCCGTCGCGCGCGCCGCTTTTGAGCGCCTCGGTCAACTCCGGGCGGCTGGCTTGCAGCGCGGGCACCAGTCCCGCGAGGATGCCGGTCGCGATCGCGACCAACCCGATGAATGCGACGACCCGCGTGTCCACGGCCGACTCGGCCCAATAAGTCCCGGGCATGATCAGCGCGCGCAGCGCGTTGCCCGCCCACGCGCTCACGAGGAGAGCCGCGGCGGCGGCGGCGATCGGCGAGCACCAGACCTTCACAAAGCAACTGCGCGATGAGTCGTGGCCGCGACACGCCAAGCGCGATACGAACCGCGATCTCGCGCCGACGGCTCAGTGCACGGGCGAGCAACAGGCTCGCGACGTTCGCGCAGGCGATCAACAGAACGATCAGCGTGACACCGACGAGGCGCGTCGAGATCGCGACCTCGGGTGCCGGCTTGATGGAAGGCGCGAGCGATTCGAGGATCGGGCCCGCCAACATGACCGCGCCGCTATCGCGCACGGCGTTCACGGGCCGCCCGCGCCGAACGTCGACGCGAGTCCGGCGCACGATCGTCGTCGCGGCGTTGCTCAGCCACGCGTCACTCGTGCCCGGCGCGATGCGTCCAACGACTCTGAGATACGTTCCCGAGAAGAAACTCGAGTACCAGGCGCCGTCCTTCGGTCCCGGGTGCGCGGCCAGCGGCATCCACACGTCGGTCGCGCTGAGATCGGGGCCATCGAAGCCGGCCGGCGCGATGCCGATGATCATCGTGTGCTGTCGGTTGATTTCCACCGTTCTGCCGACGACTCCGGGATCGCCTCCGAAAGCGCGCCGCCAGAGGCGGTCGCTGATCGCCGCGACATAGACGGGCGACCCCAGGATTCCTTCGTCAGGCGCGAAGAACCGGCCCCTCGCCGGCCGCACGCCGAGCACCGACATGTAATGGTCGGAGACGTATGCGCCGTGCACCGTGAGCGACGCATTGCCCAGGGTCATCGGCATCGTATCGGGCTTCGTATAGCCGGCGAGCTGCACCCGAGGTGCGAGCGTGGTGTCGAGCAGTGAGAACGTGCGATAGGTGAATCCCGACCTGATCTCCGCCACTTCACCGATCGTCCACGTCGTGCGCACGTACAGGCGGCGCAGCGCGCCGGGGTCGGCGACGCCGGCCGGCGGCCGCGCGAACAAGCGGTCGGCGAGCGAGAACATGGCGCCGTTCGCGCCCACGCCGAGGGCGATCGTCACGACGCAGGCAATAGTAAGACCGGGCGACCGCCGCAGCCCGCGAACGGCGAACACGACGTCTTGGCGGAGTTGGTCGGCGACGTCGCGGCGGTCGCGCCGCCGGTGCGCCCGGCTGCCGATGCCGCGGAGCTCCTCGCGTACCAGCGCAACGTCGCCGAAGCGCGCGCGCGCCCGTGCTTCCGCCTCGTCGCGCGTCGCGCCCGCCGCGACGAATTCCGCTACGCGTTGCTCGAAGTGAAAGCGCAGCTCGTCGTCGACGTCCGCACCGACGTTGCGGCGAACGAAGCGAAGATAACGGCGCCAGCGCGGTTCGTCGTGCATCTCCGGCCTCCGTGAATCACGCGGGCTGCGCGCGCGTGCTCATGACGCGCGCGACGGCGGCGACATAGTCGGTCCATCCTTTCGCGTCTTCCTTGAGGCGCGCTCGGCCAAGCGGCGTGAGACGATAGAACTTGGCGCGCCGTCCGGTGGGTGATACACCCCACTCCGACGCGATGAGGTCGCGGTCTTCCATGCGGTGCAGGGCGGTATAGAGCGCGCCGTCGAGCACGGCGAGCGCGTCGCCCGAGCTCTGTTCGATCCACCGCGCGACGGCGTAGCCGTGTCGCGGGCCGAAGCTCAGTCCGCGCAGGATGAGCGTGTCGAGCGTGCCGGGCATTACTTCCATGGGCGAACCATCTGGAGTTGATGCCTCAGTATTAGATGTATCGCACGATACGGTCAACGAAGAGCGGTGTCAATCGCCCGAGGTCCTCCGCCAACAACGCGGCGAGCGCGCTCAACCAGTCGGTGTGCGGGAGCCGGGACGAGTGCGGAGGCGGTGTGCGGAGAACTGGGACGGGTGCCGAGGCGGTGTGCGGAGCAGTTTGTAGTTCGCCGATTCGAGTGAGCGAGCGGGTGGGATTGTCCGGAGCGGAGCACAGTCACACACCGAGCCCGCACCCAGAGGCCGCACCCCGAGCCCCTCAAGCGGTCGACGAGCCCCGTCCCTATTCTGTTGCGGCCTTCTGAGCCCGCACTAGTATCAACACGCCAGCACGCGCTGGCGCCGGAACCCACCACTCTCAGTGCAGCAGTCAGGAGTCCAGGAATGGAAACCCTTCTCCAGGACGTCCGCGTTACGCTCCGCGGCTTCCGCCGTTCGCCGGGATTCCCTCTCACGGCCATCGCCACGCTCGCCCTCGGCATCGGCGCCACGACGGCGATCTTCACCACGCTGAGCGCTGTTCTGCTCAAGCCGCTTCCGTATCCCAACCCGCAGGATCTTTACAGCCTGCGGACCGCCCTCACGGACGGCCGTGTCACCACAGGACTTCTGTCGGGCGGAGAGATCTTCCGGCTGAACGATCCGAAGCTGTCGATCGAGCGCGCGGCGGGATTCCAGTCGGGCGACCTCACGCTGCTCGCCGCGGACGGAACGCCGTCGCACGTGACGGTCGTATGGGGTGACCGAAGGATTCTTCGAGCTGTTCGGCCTCCCGATGACGATGGGCGGCTTCAAGCACGACGACTTCACGCCATTGCCGCCGCCGCCGCCCAATGCTCCGCCGCAGCAAGGGCCGCCTGCCCGACGGTCGTGATCTCGCCCCGGTTGTGGAAGCAGCTCTACAACAGCGATCCCGCGGTGATCGGCAAGCCGATCCACTTCGCCGAATTCAACTCGACCGTCTCCGGCGTCGCGCCGCGCGATCTCGACATCCCGCACGGCGCCGACATCTTCTTCGCGCAACGCACGCCGTCCACCGACGTCAATCACGGGCAGGAGGCGTTCCTCCGCCTGCGCCACGGTGCGACGATCGAACGCGCGAAAGGCGAGATGGCGACGGTCATGGGCGGCCTCGCCACCGACTTCCCCGCGTCGGACCGCAACCGCGTCTACGTGTCGCAGCCGCTGGTCGACTCGATCGTCGGCGACCTGGGGCCGATCCTGATCATCGTCATGTCGGCGACGGGGCTGCTGCTCCTCCTCGCGTGCGTGAACGTCGCCAACCTGTTGCTCGCGCGCGGCGCGGCGAGGGCGCGCGAGATGGCCGTGCGCGCGGCGCTCGGCGCGGGATGGAGCCGGCTGGTTCGCCAACTGCTCACCGAGTCGCTCGTGCTGGCGACCGTCGGGCACGGTCGTCGGCGTCGGCGTCGGGGCGCTGGGTCTCCGCGCGCTGCTCGCTATCGGCGCGTCGAAGCTGCCGCGCCTCGACGCGGTGACGTTCGACGGGCGCGTGCTGCTCTTTTCGCTGGCCATGCTCGTCGTCACCGGGCGCGATCATCGGACTTGCTCCTGCGATTCGCCTGCTGCGCAGCGACATGAAAACGCTCATGAACGACAGCTCGCGCTCGGCGAGCGCCGGCCGAGGCACGGCACGCTGGCTCATGGCGATGACCGTCGCCGAAGTCGCGCTGGCGATCATGCTGGTGGCCGGCGCGGGCTGGCTCGTGCGAGGATTCTCGAATCTCCGCAACACCGACGCCGGCTTCGTGACGGACAAGCGGCTGCTCTTCGACGTGTCCTTCCTCGGACCGCGATACCAGACGCCCGACGCCGTGCGTCAGGCACAGCTCGACCTCATGACGGCCGTGAAGAACGTTCACGGCGTGACCGACGTCGGGCTCGTCTCGGCGTACCCGACGCGCGGCCGGCTCGAGAACTCGCTCCTGGCGCAATTTCATGGCGAGCCGTACGACGCGGCCAATCCGCCGGGCACGCGCCAGCGCTTCGCGAGCCCGGGACTCTTCGCCGCGATGGGCACCGCGCATCATCAAGGGTCGCGATTTCGGAACGCGGCGATCTCCCGACCACGGTGCCGGTCGCGATCGTCAACAGGGTGTTCGTCGACCGCTACCTCAAGGGACGCGACCCGATCGGCGTGCAGTTTTCGGCCGGATATCCGGCGCCCGATCCGAAGAACGAGGTGACGATCGTCGGCGTGATCGACGACGTGCGGCAGAAGTCTCTCGCCGAGCCGGCGGAGCCGGCGTTCTACTCGCCGCTGACGCAGATTCCATTTCGGCGCGCGACCGCCGTCGTGTCGATGTCGCAATCGGACCCCGGCGCCGTCGAGCGAGCCATCCGCGCGGAGGTGCGGAAGCTCAACCCGACGATGGCGCTCGATTTCGAGCTCGCGTCGGACGTCGTCGGCGGCACGCTCCGGCGACAGGAGCTCGGGATGGCGCTGATGCTCATCTTCGGCGGCATCGCGATCGTGCTCGCGGCCGTTGGGATCTATGGAGTGGTGTCGTACGCCGGTTCTCTGCGGCGTGACGAAATGGCCACGCGCCTCGCCCTCGGCGCGTCGCCGCGTTCCGTGTTCTTGCTGGTCATGAGACAGGGCGCGACGCTCGGTCTCGTCGGTGCCGCGATCGGTGTGGGGCTGGCCTATTTCTCCGGCCAGGTGATTTCCAATCGCGTGTACGCGATCCAGGCGTCGGATCCCGTGATCTTGGCAATCGCCACACTGCTGATCACCGCGATCACGGTCCTGGCAACGACGATTCCCGCGGCTCGCGCGGCGCGTTTGAGTCCGGCCAACGCGTTACAGTCGGAGTAGGTCGAAGCGCGCGGTGATGCCGACGCTGTAGTTGTTGTGCGGGGTACGGAGGCGGTGTGCGGTGAACTGGCACGGGGAACGGGAAGGAGTGCGGAGGCGATCGGCGTAGCGGGAAATGCCCTCCTCGTGCCTAGCCTCCGCACCCCGCCTCCGCACTCGTCCCAGTTCTCCGCACCCCGCCCCCGCACTCGTCCCAATTCTCCGCACCCCGCCTCCGCACTCGTCCCAGTTCTCCGCACCCCGCCTCCGCACTCCGCACTCGCGAGCGGTGCCAATCTGGGACACATTGGCGTATGCGCGAGATCGGCCGGTACCGTCAACTCGACCAAACCCAAATCACCGAGACGCTCCGCCGATTGCGCGACCGAATCTCGGAGCGGTTTCCGGGATCGGGACTCGACAACGTCGCCGGCGAGCTCGTCGCGCTGTCGGAAGAGGCGTTCGATCGCATCGAGTACGTCCGGCGCCCCAATTGGCCGATCCGCGTCGCCGTCGGCGCGATCATCGCCGGAATGGTGACAGTCGTGGCGCTGGGCGCGCTGAGCATTCGCGTCTCGGGCAAGGTCAACAGCTTCTCCGAGCTGGTCCAGATGCTCGACGCGTCGATCAACGACATCGTGTTCCTCGGCGTGGCGATCTTCTTTCTCGTCACGCTCGAGACTCGGCTCAAGCGCCGGAAGGCGCTCACGTCGCTGCACCAACTGCGCAGCGTGGTCCACATCGTCGACATGCACCAGCTCACGAAGGACCCCGAGCGCCTCATGTCGCCGCAGCCGGACACCACGTCGTCGCCCGAGCGCTCGATGACCGCGCCCGAGCTGGGGCGCTACCTCGACTACTGCAGCGAGCTGCTGTCGCTGACGAGCAAGATCGCGGCGTCGTTCGTCCAGTCGTTCAACGATCCGGTCGTCCTCAGCACGGTCAACGAGATCGAGACGCTCGCCACGGGGCTGTCGGGAAAGATCTGGCAGAAGATCACGCTGCTGGAGCGGGCGACGAGGACGGAGGCGGCCTTACGGCCGTAACCGGCTCGTTCCGCTGTCGGACTTGTGGTCTGTCGGACTTGTCGCCCAAGTTGAGAGTCGCTGCGAACGCCCCTCCCGAGCCGCCCCGACCGGCCAGTCTTCATCAGGAGCTTCCCATGAGCACCACCCGCAAGACGATCGCTCTCGCCGCCGGCTTCATGAGCCTCGCGTCCGTTCTGACTGCGCAAGCGATCTCGATCGGACTGCGCGGTTCCGGAACCTTCCCGACCGGCTCGTTCTCGGAGACACAGGCCTCGTCGACGTCGAACGATGCGGTCATCTCGGGAGCGAAGTCGGGCTTTGGGTACGGGCTGGACGCGGGACTGTCGGTCGGCCCCATCGGAGTCTACGCCAGCTTCGACCACATCAAGTTCGATTGCCAGACAGCCACCTGCCAAACCGATGGCAAATACACGCTGCAAGGCGTGACGGGCGGCGTGAAGGTCTACCTCCCGCACTTCTCGATCGCGCGCCCGTACGTCAAGGGCGGAGTCACGTTCAACGATCTGCAGGGTGGGTACGGCGGCCAATCGTCGAACGCGCTCACGACCGACCATGCCCCCGGTTACGAGGTCGGTGGCGGCTTGGATGTGTCGTTCTTGGGGATCTTCAGCTTCTGCCCGCAGGTGCGATACGTGGGACAGAACCTCAAGGCGAAGATTCCCGGAGTGATCGTGAGCGCGACGACCACGGGCACAGCCGTGAATTACTTCACCTTTGATGCCGGCATGTCGGTCCACACGCCGTTCGGGCGATAGCGGTTCGTTCGCCGGTTAGGCCGCCCGCCCCCGGCACGAGGGTCGGGCGGCTTTGCATTGCGCGATCAGTTTGCTGAGTCGGCATGATCGCTGCGCTAGGCACGCTTATGTCCGGTGTGTGCCTCGTCTATCACGGAACGCAACGCGCGCCTGAAGAGTTGCGAGCGGCCCTGACCGCCGAGCGGTGCGCGACGATCCGTTGGCGCCAGGCGAGCGAACTGCTGGCCAAACCGGCCCCCGCGAACGCGCCCGTCGTGCTCGTCGCCGACG
Organism: uncultured Gemmatimonadaceae bacterium; assembly: GCA_963846925.1. Classification (GTDB taxonomy): domain Bacteria; phylum Gemmatimonadota; class Gemmatimonadetes; order Gemmatimonadales; family Gemmatimonadaceae; genus JAQBQB01. The sequence goes on from CAWJXW010000013.1 coordinate 186,359, forward strand.
GCGCGCTCCTCGCGCGTCATGGCGAGCTGCGCGATCTGCCGTGGCATGTCGTCATCGTCGCGGCGGATGTCGCTGCTGAAACGGTGCTCGGCCGACGGGCCGACGTCACGATGGCAAACGTCCGCGACGACGTCGCGAGGGCCTCATTGCTGGAAGCCGCATGCCGGCTCGCCGCCTCGCGATCTGAAACGGATGCTCTGCACCGCGCGCTCGCCCGCGACGACGACGAGCTTCGCGAGCTGTCCCGAGTCGCCGCCGCGCTCATGCACGAACGCGATCGGACGGCGCTGCTGACCCTCATCGTGCATTTCGGGAAGGGGATCGCCGAGAGCGACGGCGGCGGTGTGTTGCTGCTCGACAACGACGCGCGCGCGGGCGCACGACTCCGCCCCTTTGTCTTCGAGCTGGACTCGCTGCCGGGCCTGACCCTTCCGACCGTGAGCTTTCCGGTCGGCAACAAGAGCATGGTCGGGTACGCCGCCTACTCGAGGGAACCCGTCGTCGTCGCCGACGCCGAGGCGCTACCGCCCGACTCCCCCTTCGAGGCGAACGCGGAGTTCGAGGCTCGCTACGGCTATCCGGCGCGGTCGATGATGGCCGTGCCCATGCTCACGCAGCGCAACGAGGTGCTCGGCGTCGTCTTCTTCATCAACCGAAAATCGGATCCGCACGTCTCGATCATGGCGCACGCGGACGCGGACCGGTACATCGTGCCGTTTTCGGATCGGCAGGTTCAGCTCGCGCGCTCGCTCGCGAGCATGGCCGCGGTCTCGATCGAGAATGCACAACTCTACGCCGAGATCGAGCACATACTCGAAAGCCTCGTCAAAGCGGCCGTCTCCGCCATCGACGCGCGTGATCCGGCCACGGCCGGGCACTCGGTTCGGGTGGCGGCAATCACGACCGCTCTCGCGGAGGCGGTCCAGCGCTCGAGTCGCGGTGCATACCAGGATCTGCGTTTCACGCACGAGCAGATGCGCGCGCTGCAGTTCGCCGCGCTCCTCCACGACTTCGGAAAGGTTGGCGTGCGCGAGGACGTGTTGACCAAGGCGAAGAAGCTTCCGCCCGTGCTGTGGGAACGCATCGAGTCGCGATTCCGTCTGATTCGGCTCACTCTGGAGCTCGACTACTTCAAGCGCCGCGCGAGTGAGTGTCGAACGATGGTGGGCGAGTCGCCGGATGCGGCGCTTTTGCCGGCCGAGCTCGCGGAACAGCTGGCCGACGTCGACCGCCAACTGGAGATCGTGCGCGCCGCGAACGAGCCGTCGATGCTGGCGGCGCCGCAGAACACTGCCCTGATCGAAATCGCGAAGCGAACCTATCAAGCTGCCGACGGCCGTCGTCTGCCCTACCTCACGCCGGACGAGCTCCGGTATCTCCAACTGGCGCAGGGGACGCTGGACGACAAAGAGCGGGCCGAGGTCGAGTCGCACGTCAAGAAAACGACGATGTTCCTCGAACAGATTCCGTGGACGGACGATCTGAAGGACCTCGTGCTCTACGCGTCGGGCCATCACGAGAAGTTGAATGGGACCGGCTATCCGAAGCATCTCACGAGCGAAGAGATCCCGGTGCAGACGCGCATGATCACCCTCGCCGACATGTTCGATGCGCTCACGGCGAACGACCGACCCTACAAGCCAGCGATGAACGCCGAAGGAGCGCTCGCGGTCCTCCGTGCCGACGCCGACGCCGGACTGCTCGACCGCGACCTGGTGGACGTCATGACGGAGAGTCAGGTCTACCGGAGAGTTCTCGACGAGGATTGGCGGCGGCTCTAGTCGGGACCCTAGCTCTTGCCGCTCGTGACCATGACCGGCCCGTTGTCTCTCTTCACCGCCGGCACGGTCTTTAGATAACGATAAATCGACCGCAGATCGTCCTCATTCAGTTTCGAGAACGCCTGCCACGGCATCGGCGACCCCGGGACCACGCGCCCTTGTCTGAACCGCGCGACGAACTGGTCTTCGGTCATGATTCCGAGACGCCCGGTCTCCTTGTCGCTCGTGATGTTCGGCGGAGACCACGAATGACTCGGATCGTCGGCCTCCTTGAAGCCCTTCGTTCCGCCGAAGCGCGGCCCGGTGAGCGCGCCGGTCATCTGATTGCGCTCGGTGTGGCACGCCCAGCAGAGCGCGACCGATTCGACGAGATAGTGTCCCGTCTCCACCGAGGCGCCGCGCGGCGCGACGGCCGGCGGCGGTGATGACGGACCGACGGGATGCGACATCGCCGTGGCCTTCACGACCTTGCCCAGCGCGTTGAAGTAGTGCTGCGGGACGACGTTGTGCACCGGAGCCTGCGTGCGCAGATAGGACACGACCGCCACGAGATCGTCGTCGGACAAGCCCTGCATCTCCATGAACGGCAAGAGCGCGCGCCCGTCGTGCCCCACTCCGTATCGCAACGCCCGTGCGATCGCGCTGTCCGACACGTTCCCCAACCCTGTCTCGGCGTCAGGCGTGAGATTGCGCGGATAGAACTTGCCCGGCGGAATGTCGAACGTGAACCCGCCGATCAACGGCGTCTCGGCGCCGCTCATGTACGCCTTTCGCTGCGCCGGGTCGCGCCGGAGGGAGCGATTCTTCACGCTCGTCATCGATCCGAATTGCGACGAAATCGTGCCGCCGGCTCGTGATCGTGAGCGCACGCGAGAAATCATCCGCCTGGAAATCCGAGATGAAGAAGACGACCGAGCGTCGCGTGACAACGTGGTTCAAATAGTCGAGCGCCAGGCTCGGCAGCGTGCCGCGGCCTAGTGGCTCGAAGTAAAGAATCTCGCGGATCAGACGCAGTGTGTGCGAGCGGCCTTTCTTCGGCGGAATGAAGAGCTCGACCTGATCCGAAAAAAGGACCAGTCCGACCTTGTCATTATTTCGGATCGCGCTGAATGCGAGGAGGCAGGCGACTTCGGCGGCAAGCTCGCGTTTCGACACAGTCGCGCTGCCGAAATTCCCCGAGGCGCTCACATCCACGACCAGCATGACCGTGAGCTCACGTTCCTCGGTAAATTTCTTCACAAAGGCGTTCCCGAGACGCGCGGTCACGTTCCAATCGATCGCGCAAATCTCGTCCCCTGGCTGGTATTCGCGGACATCTTCAAAATTCATCCCCCGTCCTTTGAAGACGCTGTGGTAATCCCCGGCAAAGGCAGATTGCACGAGACCCTTGGTCTTGATCTCGAGGGCCCGGATCTTCTTCAGGATTTCGGCTGGCGTTTGTCGCGCTTCGGTCATCTCAATGAGTGGCGACGGCGTGGGAAAGCGGTGTCTTCCCGAATCGCCGAGGGACGAAGAGGGATCTGACAATTGGAATCGGGACGCGGGCCAGAAAAGAAAGCCAAGGATTGCAAAAGAGAGGTCTTTCGTCCTCTGGGCACCTCAGGATGACGCCCATGACTGCCTCGCGTCTGCGAGGCTTGGAATTGAGCTGCGCTGATCACGGCACCGGCAGCCCTGCGAAAATCCGATCGATGACCGTCTCGCTCGTCACGCTTTCCGCTTCGGCTTCGTAGCTCACGATGATGCGATGCCGCAGGACGTCGGGGCCGATGCTCTTGACATCCTGCGGAGTGACATAGCCGCGGCCGTTCAGGAAGGCGTAGGCGCGGGCAGCGAGCGCGAGATCAATGGTCGCGCGCGGCGAAGCGCCATAGCGAATCAGGCCTTCAAGCTTCGAGCCGGTAGCCGGCCGGCTCGCGCGTCGCGCAGACGACGTCGACGATGTAATCCTTCACCTGATCATCCATGTAGATCTGGTTCACGAGCGTCGCGCGCCGCGATGATCTGCTGCCGGTGCGACCACCGGATCGACATGCAGATCCGGCGCTGAAGTCGCCATGAGATCGAGGATGCGCCGCTCTTCCGTCTTCGTCGGATAACCGACGTTCAGCTTGAGCATGAAGCGATCGAGTTGCGCTTCGGGGAGCTGATAGGTGCCTTCCTGTTCGAGCGGATTTTGCGTCGCGAGAACCAGGAACGGATCGGCCAGCGGATAGGTCTTGTCGCCGATGGTGACCTGGCGTTCCTGCATGGCTTCAAGCAGCGCGCTCTGCACCTTGGCCGGCGCGCGATTGATTTCGTCGGCCAGGATCAGGTTCGCGAAAATCGGACCAAGCTTGGTCGTGAACTCGCCGCTGCGCGGATTGTAAATCAGCGTGCCGATCAGATCCGCCGGCAACAGGTCGGGCGTGAACTGCAGACGCTGAAAACCGGTCTGGATACAGGCGGCCATCGTCTTGACGGTGAGCGTCTTCGCGAGGCCGGGCACGCCTTCGAGCAGGATGTGGCCGTTGGTGAGCAACCCGAGCAAGAGCCGATCGACCAAATATTTCTGCCCGACGACGACGTGACCGACCTGCTCGCGCAAAGGCGAAATCCATTGTCCCAACTCTTGGACTTGTTGGGTAATCTCCTGCGTTGATCTCATAGGCATGGTGAGACAAACCCGCACGAAATGCGTTCGAAGAAAAGCCTGGGCCGTGCTGTAGCCCGGCGATGACCCCAGTCGAAGACCGGGGCACGCCAATGACCTAGCCGCCTCTTTTGCCGGCGTCAGGATCCCGGCGAGGCCCGGCGGCAGAAATTTTCCGAGAACTTCATCCCGCGACTCCCGTAATACGTTGGTAGTGATGGATTATTTTCGTTCCGGAGCCCTGTCACGACAGTCGGTCGGAGTCGTTCTTCGGCGAGAACCTTTGGCGCTCGACGGCGGGCGGCTCTTCTCCCCAGCGCAAGGGCGGCCTTTTCCCCAGGACCGCTCCGGCCTTTGGCCGGAGCGGTCGGAATTTCCCGTCGGGTGCCTCAGCTCGGGTTGCGGAATCAAAACGCCGCCCGTTCGCCCCCTCCGACATTTGGCTTGAGCTTGAGCTCGATTTCGAAGAGCATCGGCTCAATGTCCCCAGACGCGGCGACTGATGGAACAGGAAATACCGGACGTTTCTTGACGACTCGCTGGAGTCTGATCCTCTCGTCAATTGAAGGCGACGACGCGGAGGGAAAGGCGCGCGAAGCGCTCGCCCAGCTCTGCCGCATCTATTGGCGGCCCATTTTTGCCTACATCTGCCGGCGTGGCAACGCGCCGGAAGATGCGCAGGATCTCACCCAGGACTTTTTCCTCATGATCTTGAAAGGTGATCTGTTCCAACGGGCGAACGCCGATCGCGGCCGATTCCGATCGCTCCTGCTCACATCCCTCAAGAATTTCCTCATCGACAATCACGCCAAGGCGCATGCCCGGAAGCGGGGCGGCGATGTGCGGTTCGTTTCCTGGGACGAATGGATGGCTGAAGCGCCTTCGCACCTGGCGATACCCGCCGCGGCATTGGAGAGCTGGCCGCCGGAGCGGATTTTTGATGTGCGTTGGGCGGCGACGATGGCGGAACAGGCTCTGCGCCGATTGCAGGAGGAATGCGAAAGCCGGAGCCGACGGCGCGTCTTTGAAGTCTGAGCACGGCTCTCACCGCGGATCGGGAGGATGTTTCCTACGAAAAGCTGGGACGCGAACTGGGTGTGGGCGCGCCAGAGATTAAACGACTCTTGCATCAACTCCGGCAGCGATATCGGCATCTGCTCCGGGCGGAAGTGGCTGAGACGGTCGAGAAGCCGGGAGAAGTTGACGATGAATTACGCTACCTCGTCACGGCCCTGGCCGCGGGAGAGAGGACAGAGGAAACGTGAATCGAGAACGGAGATTCGCGAATCGTGGCCGGATTGGCACCATGCAACTCTTCGACGATTCACAATATAACAACTTAGCGATGAAAGCCCCGCCTCGCGCGCTGCGCGGACGGCGTTACGGCACCCCTTACCGTTCTAACCTTCACCAAAGCTCATGAACCTCTCGGGCTTGACTGATTCATTGGCGATGCTTGCCGCCCCGCCCCGCGAATGCCCGCGCTGTCACACTGTCTCGCGTATCGCCCGCGATCTATGTCTCACCTGCCTCCTCCAGACTGGAGAGGACGAGGATATGGGCCAAGACGCATTTCGTGCCGCCCTTGATGCCTTCGCGGTTTCCGACACCCATTGGCGGCTTGGCAACTACGAAATTTTCGAGGAAATAGGCCGCGGGGGAATGGGAGTTATTTACCGCGCGCGACAACGCCATTCGCGTCGCATTGTTGCACTCAAACGTGTGCTGAGTTACCACGCCGACTCGAGCGATACACTGGCGCGTTTCAGACGGGAAGCGGAGGCCGCGGCGAGCCTCGATCATCCCAATATTCTGCCCATCTACGAAGTGGGAGAAAGTGAGGACGGCGTGCCCTTCTTCAGCATGAAGTACACATCGGGCGGCAGCTTGCAGGAACTTGGGACGGCGTTGCGCGATGATCCGCGCGAAATCGTGCGCCTGACAGCGAAGATCACGCGCGCCGTGCAGTATGCCCATCGCCAGGGGATCCTCCATCGCGACCTCAAACCGGGTAACATCCTCCTCGACGGCCGGCACGAACCGCTGGTGAGCGACTTTGGCCTCGCCAAATGGCTCGACACTTCGAGTGACCTGACGAGAACTCTGACGATTTTTGGCACGCCCGGCTATATTGCGCCGGAACAGGCCAAAGGCCCCGCCGCCAATCTCAAACCTGCTGCCGATGTCTATAGCCTGGGCGCGATCCTGTTTGACCTCCTGTCGGGTCGTCCGCCGTTTCTGGGCGAGCACGCGCTCGCCGTCATCCAACAGGCCGCAGACAAACCCGCACCGAAACTACGCTCACTCGTGCAAAATGCCGATCGGGATTTGGAGACGATCTGTGCCCGCTGTCTGGAGCGCGAGCCAGCGGCGCGCTATTGCTCTGCCGGTGAGTTGGCCGATGACCTCGAGCGCTGGCTGGAAGGCCGACCCATTGTCGCCCGTCCGGTTTTGCGCCCTGTCCAATTATGGCGTTGGTCTCGGCGCAATCCCGTATTTGCGGGAGGGGCGGCGGCTCTGGTCACACTGTTCATGCTCGTTGGCGGTTTGTTTACCTGGCAGTGGCGAAGCGAGGCACGAGCGAACGCGGAGATGGCAAAACTCCGGGAGGGCGTCATGGCGTTCGCGCAAATGGAAGCGCAAGTTTGTCAGCCGGGCGAAAAACAAATGCAGAAAGACGTCTACCTCCAGCTTGCCCGGCAGCTCGGGATCGACGCCAAACAGTTGCAAGGAAAGCTGCCGCCGTTTGCGGCCTACCTGAAGCAAGCGCCCGATGCCTCAGCCTATGAGCGGGCAAATGCCGCCTATGTAGCGAAGGAATATGACGAAGCCGAGCGTTGGGCGATACGAGCGGCTAAGGAGGCCCAGAAAGTCGCGCCGGCCAATCCTAGGGCCGTCGTCGACGCGTTGGAATTAGCAGGCCGCTCAGCGCAAGCCGGGATTCAATATTCCCGGGCGATGCTGCATTTTCGAGAGGCGGAAAAATATACCGACGTCGACCGCAATTCGGAAGAATGGGCCAAACTACAGGATGCGATTGCTGATCTCCTATTCGCGCAGGGAAAGTATGGCGATGCAGAGAAACTATATCGCAGCGTTATCGAGACCCGTTCCCGCGTCCTGGGACCGGAGCATCCCGATACGCTGGCCAGCCGCCACAGGCTTGTCTATGCCCTGAATGAAGAGGAGAAGCATGGAGAGGCCGAAACTGAAGCACGACAGGTGGTCGGGCTTCGTGAAAAAATCCTTGGCTTCGAACATCCGGATACGCTTCTCAGCCGCTACAATCTTGCCAGCGCACTCTATCACGAAGGTAAATATGTGGAGGCTGAACGCCTCTACCGCGAAGTCTCCGGTTGGATAACACCGTAATCGGTCCGGAGCATCCGCGAACACTGGCGGCGCGCATAGGCCTGGCCAACACACTAAACGATCAGGGAAAGTATAGAGAGGCAATCTCATCTTATGGTGATGTGATCAAGCTCGACCAGAAAGTCTATGGTCCGGAGCATCCGGTGACGCTGAATGATCAAATGGATTTGGCAACGGCCTTGCAAGCGAACGGCCAATATTTGGCGGCAGAAGCCGAATACAAGATGGTAATCCAGCTGCAGGAAAAAGTCATCGGCCCCAAACACGCCTACACACTTAATACTCGTAACAATCTTGCCGAGCTGCTGGATGACGAAGGAAAGTATGCCGAGGCAGAAGCAGAGTGCCGTCAGATTATTGGCCTCGAAGAAAACGTCCTCGGTCCGAAACATCGTTTGACCTTGAATAGTCGCGCCAACCTGGCCGTCGCGGTTCTTGGCCAGAAAAGGGTGGAAGAAGCGCAGGCTCAAATCCTGGAGGTCATGAAGTTGATGGAAGAGAAATTAGGCTTGGGTTATCCCGACACGGTGAGTTTTACGATCAAGTTTGCGACTGGTTTGGCGCATCAAAATAAGATGGGGGAAGCCCTTAACATTGCTGAGCAAGCCCGGGAACACGCTCGCGAGGCCCTGGGGCCGAACCATCCGGTTACACAAAGGTATGCGAAGCTCTTGCAGACCCTGAATAGTCCGAAGTGAAAATTATTTTGCTTACGATTCGACTACTGACGATCGCGGACTGCTGCTTGGCATTTTCCGCAAGCATTTTGATACTAGATGGATCGGTCGAAAAGTTCGGAATAATCTTGACGGATTGGTGCCGAACCTCCTAAGAGAAAGGGAGAAAGAACTTGTATGAGGCCCGTGATACAACTTGGTCGTATTGCGGCGGGGTTTTGCCTTGGACTTGCGGCCCTAGTTGGGTGTTCGCAGGCGTCGCCACGGCTGATGACCTGCTGCCTCCGGTGATCACAAATCCGGGAGATATGCACTATCTGTACTGTAAACACGGCGTTTCGTCCCGGTGATCTCGACCCTGCGTGGACAGTCATGGCGCCATGTCCACTGCTCGATCGGGTTTCGCGACTGCCGCTGCAAATGGGAGAGTTTACGCCATGGGAGGTGGAGTTCTGAACGACTGCGTCATGGTGCCAACAATCGAAGCCTACGATCCGGCGGGGGATTTCTGGATAACCAGATTACACTGACATGCTTCCGCCACTCCGCTACCGACCGGCCGGGGCTACGCTCGACGACATGATCTATTTGGTTGGTGGATCGACGACCAGCAACTGCAACGACACGGCCCTCAATACGGTCCGGCATATAACCCTGCGACTGACACTTGGTCAGAAAAGCCACCCATGCTAACAGCCCGGCTCCACGTTGGTCTAGGTGTAGATAGCGTGAATCATCTCCTCTATGCGGTTGGAGGTGCCACCGCCGCTCCCGATTACCTGGCCCTCGACACGGTGGAAGTATATGATCCGAAAGGCAGAGTGCTGCGGCCTGGGTAACCAAACAACATCTGATAACAGCGCGGGGCTTTCCGGCGGTGGCCGCGGTGAACGGCAAGATCTATGCGATCGGCGGAGAAAATAGAGATCACGGTTTGATCGACACGGTTGAAGAGTTCGATCCTGCTGCCAACGGCGGTTTCGGTGCCTGGACCACCAAACCCTCCAGGGTGCCGCATCCGCGCTCACGTTCGGCTGCTGCGATCGTGAACGACAAGATCTATATCATGGGTGGGGAAGATGATACAGGCATAGTCTCGACAGTTGACGTTTATGACCCGTCTCTTGATACGTGGACGACGGAAGCTTCCCTCCCAACAGCCCGACGTCTTCTTGGCGCGGCGGTAGTTGATAATACGATCTATGCTGTGGGTGGTGAGGCGCTGGTCGCGCGGGTGGGTGAGCAGTTCACCTATCAAATTACAGCAACAAATAATCCTACGAGCTATGACGCTTCTCCCTTACCGGATGGCCTCAACATCGATCGTGAGCGAGGTATAATTTTTGGCATTCCGACGACTCGTGCTCAAGGCTTTGTCGTGACATTCCAGGCAACCAATCAAAGCGGCTCCAATTCCAGAGACGTTAGCTTTTACATAGCGCCTCCTCTCACCCCTTTGTTCGACCGCGAAAGTATTGTTAGCAGTAGCTGTGTGACTGGTCGGGCTGGTAAGCCGTTCAGATTCCAGGTTTTGACAAACAATGCCAGCTCCGATGTGAGGCTGGCCGCAACTGGCCTGCCCTACCAAGCGGGCATTGGGCCGCGAATGACCATCGACCCGGGGACAGGCCTCATCACTGGAAGGGTGCCTTTGACGCCGGATCGCTCTTCCCAAAGCTTTGGGGTAGAACTAAACTTCACGAATGGGGACTCCGCGCAATCCTATCTGGAATTTACATTTGTCTCCGATCCCCTATTGCCCGTAATCACCAGCAGCTCGAGTGCTGCGCTCGTGGTGAATAAGTTCTTTTCATATACGATCACTGCGGATGCGCCGACCACTTCCCTGGATTACCTCGGACTCAATGGCACCTTGGATGGATTGTTGCCCGTCGGTTTGAGTTTCGACCACGCAACCGGGACGATTTCGGGCGTATATACTGGCGATACTACACCTGACGGCTCGGCCGGAAGCCGTTCAGCCGGAGAATACGCAGATGGCGATTCCCGCGCGGACTGGGGGAATAGGATTGAGACTATAAAGAAGGAACCGCCGCCTCGAATTCAGCTCTTTGCGCAGGAAGAGGAGAATGGAACGGGAACCGCGCCGCTCAACTTCATCGTTGGTTTGCACGACTTCGAGGCCGAGGCGCTGAGCACAAAAAGTTCAAACGGGACGGATTATGTCATCTTCACCGACGATCCATTGCTGAGTGGAGGGGCGGCCGGTCTGCTCGAGGCGACAAAGGTGGGCGACTACGTCACCTATACCATTCCGATAAGTCAGAGTGGGACCTACGACGTGAAGGTTGGGATCAGGACGGGCAATAACCAGGGCATTTTTCAATTCGCAGTCGATGGCACAAATCAGGGGTCTCTTCAGAATGAATACTCTCCGACGATAGGTTATGACGTTCGCGACCTTGGGCCAATCACATTCTCCAGCCCCGGGACGAAGACCTTCCGGTTTTCGATAGCAGGCCAGGACCCCAATAGTAACGGATATGAGTTCATCTGCGACTACCTTGATGTCGCCCCTTACTTCGAAGCTGAAAGCCTGCCGGTGGAGGCGCACTCTGCGCCAATTGTAACCATTCACGACAAGAATCTGAGCGGAGGAGCAGCGACAGTCTTGAAAGCAACTCATCTCGGTGATTACGTGACCTACGGAGTGACAATACCAGAGCCGGGAATTTATAGTATCAAGGTAAAGACCAATACGGGTAGCGATACGGGGAGTTTTCAGTTGTTCATTGATGGCGT
>CAWJXW010000014.1:0-626283 GCA_963846925.1 uncultured Gemmatimonadaceae bacterium
CGATGTCGCCGCCGCGTTTCATGCGCTCGTACGAGGTCGTACCCGTCGGTGACAATCAGGGAATGTTGATCATCACCGGCGGTCGTCGGGGCCCGACATATGCCCTCGCGTGGATGGCCAACGGCATCGTGTATCAGCTGACGGGGTACGGAAGCTCGGCGGATGCGCTGGCGCCGTTGGCGACGTCGGTCAACTGATGACCCGAGTCCCGCAGCCGATTTGGCGATCGACGCACGCGCATCTGCGCAAGGCGTTCGGATCGGCCGAACCGCGGTGCGCGACCTCTCGTCGGGTGAGGCGCGGCGAGATCTTCGGATTCCTCGGCCCGAACGGAGCGGGGAAGAGCACGTCAATCAAGATGCTGCTCGGCCTCGTCATCCGACGGCCGGAGAGGCGAGCGTCCTTGGCGCACCGATCGGCGACGTCGACGCGTCGCCGCATCGGTTTCCTGCCGGAGGATTTCCGTTTCTACGACTGGCTCACTGCCACCGAACTGCTCCATCTGCACGGACGGCTCGCGGGAATGTCTTCTGACTGCGCGCGCGCGCGTGCGCCCGCCGCGCTCGATCTCGTCGGGCTCAGCCCGCACGCCGACCGCCGCATTCGCGAATTCTCGAAGGGGATGCTCCAGCGACTCGGCTTCGCGCAGGCCTTGATCCACGAGCCGGAGCTGATCTTCCTCGACGAGCCGACGTCGGGTCTCGACCCGATGGGCCGACGCATGGTGCGCGACATGATCCGGGCACAGCGCAATCGCGGCGCGACGGTGTTTCTCAACTCGCATCTGTTGAGCGAGATCGAAGTGACGTGTGATCGCGTTGCGTTCATCAAGCACGGCGAGATCGTCGCGAGCCAGGACCTGCATCGGACCAGTCGACAGCGGCGATCGCGCGCGCGAGTCGCGCGCGCGACAGCACGAGCGCGGTGGCGGCGCTGTCGAGTGGTTGCGCGTGAGCGATATGGCACGCGATGGACGGGCTCCGGTTCGACGTCACGTCGGAAGACGTGCTGCCCGCCATCGTCCGAGGGCTCGTTGGCGCGGGCGCCGACGTCTACAGGTGGCGTTGGAGTCGACGTCTCTGGAGGACGTGTTCGTCAGATTGGTCGGCGAGGACGTCGGTCTATGATCCGGTGGTCGCGACCGTTGGACCGTGCCTGTTGTCATTGCCCGCGTCACGTTGCGCGAGGCGGCTCGCCGGCAAAGATCCTGTGGACGGCGCTCGTCGCGGCGGTGCTGCTGCTCGCCGTCTTCGCGATCGCGCTGCAATTGCAGGTGCTCGAGTTCCAGGGGCGTCCGATGTCGCCGTTCGTGCGCTACCAGGTCGAAAGCGGAATGCTCATGATCGGCCTGTACACGTGCGATCTGCTGGCGGTCGTGATGACGATTCTCACATCGATCGACACGATCGCCGGCGAAATCAGCTCCGGCACGATTCACGCGATCGCAACCAAGCCGTTGGCACGCTGGGAGCTCTTGGCCGGCAAGTTCGCGGGATTCGTCGTCATGATCTCGGCGTACGTGACGCTCACGTTTGGCGGGACGGTGGGGTGGCGAACGCCGTCACTGGAGTATTGCCGGAGCATCCGTTGCGCGGGTTCTGCTCATCATCGCGGAATGCGTGGTCGTCCTGACGCGATCACCTTCCTGCTCGGCACATGGTTCTCGACGCTGACGTGCGGCGTCTGGCGCTTGGACTTCAGGGCGTGGCGTTCATGGGTGGATGGCTCGAGCAGGTGAGCGGCTTTTCGCAGAGCGAGCACATCGTGACGTTAGGCGTCGGTCACGAGCCTCATCATGCCGACCGAGTCGCTCTGGCGCCGCGCGGCGTTCGAGATGCAGACGCCGCTGGCGGGGTCGCTGTCGTTTTCACCGTTCGCGAATGTCTCGATCCCGAGTGGACGGCGCTCGCGTATGCGGCGGTGTTCGCTATCGTCGTGTTCGCGGCGGCCGTAAGGCGTCTCACGTTGCGCGATCTGTAGACGCCAGTCACGGGCGTCGTTCGACCGGTCCACCGGTCCACCGGTCCACCGGTCCACCCGTTAGCGAAGCATCCCTGGGCGCGCAGCCAATCGATTGTCGACGAGATCGTCTCGCGCCCATTGCGGAACGTGACCCCGAGCTCGCGCTGCGCCTTGCCGCTGTCGACGAACCAGTAGAGCGTCGCGTACGGCACGACGTGCGGATTGAACGGCACCGGCACGTGCAGCCGAATGGCCGCGCTGGCGACGAATCGCGAAATCCCGTTCGGCACCGGAACGATCGGCACGTGGCGCCCCGTCAACTCGAGCGTCAGCTCGGCGAGCTGGCGCACGGTGAGATTCTCTCCGCCGAGGATGTAGCGCTCGCCGGGACGTCCGCGCTCCAGCGCGGCGACGATGCCGCGGGCGACGTCGTCGACGTGGACGACGCTCGTGCCGCCGTCGCACACGAGAACCGGGATCGCCTTCGCGAAGTCGATCAGGTTTGCCGACGTGCCGAGTGCGGTGTCGCCCGGTCCGTACACCTCGGCGGGATTCACGACGATGACGGCGACGCCGCGGCTGAACGCGTCGCGCGCGACCAGTTCCGCCTTGTGCTTGGCGTGCGCGTAGTGGAGCTGCGGGTTCTTCACGGTGAACTCGGCGCGCTCGTCGAAGACCGTCGGTCCGTCGGACGCGTTGATCGCCGCGCTGCTGGAGACGAGCAGCACGCGGTGCCGGGGAGCGCCGACGCGGCATCCAGCACGTTTCGCGCGCCGTTCACGATGACGTCCTCGAGACCCGCCGCGTCGTCGGCGTGCCATCCGCCGGGCGCCGCGAGGTGCGCGGTGCCGTCGCAGCCCGCCATCCCGGCGCGCACCGACGCGAGATCGCGAACGTCGCCGTCCGCGCGCTCGAACGGCAGCGCGTCGATGCGCTTCGTGTCGCTGGTCTTTCGCAGGAGACACACGGGCGTGTGTCCGCGCGCGACGAGCTCGCGCACGACGGCCGATCCGATGAAGCCGTTGCCGCCGGTCACGAAAACTTTCATAGTCGAGTCGGTGAGTAGAAGGGCCCTCCGCCGAGCCCGCCACCCCGGCAAGCTCCTTGATAGTAACCGCTATGGAGTCACTTCTAGTTCCTTGGCGCGTACGGCGGCGTGATCGTATGACAAACAGAAGTCTGTTCCTTGTGACAGCATGTCTGGCCCTCGTCTACGATCGCGCCGTCCCCGCGCAGGACAGCCCCGCCGGCCTGTGGAGCACCATCAGCGACCGCGACGGGAAGCCCACCGGAGTCGTGGAAATCCGCGAATTGAACGGCGAGCTCGTTGGCGTCGTCCGCGAGATTCTCGTCGACGCCAGTCCCGAGGACAGCGTGTGTGAGAAATGCACCGACGACCGGAAAGGGCAGCCCATCATCGGGATGGAGATCCTCCGCCACATGCGCCAGAACGGCGACGAGTGGAGCGGCGGCGAGATTCTCGATCCCGAGAACGGCAAGACCTATCGCGCGACGATGAAGCTGGCCGAGGACGGCAAGAAGCTGATCGTGCGCGGGTACATCGGGATGCCGATGTTCGGCCGCTCGCAGACGTGGGTGCGTCGCGACGAGTAAGTCTGGCGCTTCGCTCTGGCGTCGGCTCCGTACGGAAGCTTCAATGGACTCGTCGCCGTCGGGTTGCCCTACATCCTCCGCCAGCGCGGGATTCCCGTCGAACGGATCGCGATCGTCGAGGCGCTCGTCCAGGCGCCGTCGATCTGGTTTTCTCTGGGGCGCCGGTCGTCGATCTCGCGCTTCGGCGTAGGACGTGGATCGTCGTCTTGAGCCTCGCGTCGGCCGTCTGCGCGGCGGCGGCGCTCGGCGACTCAGCCGCAACGCTTCGCTCGCTGACCGACGCTTCTGGTGCTGGCGTCGGTGTTCAGCCAGCCCGTCTCGAGCGCGCTCGGCGGGCTCGTTGCGTCGGTTGTGCCGAACGAGCACCGCGGCCGCACCGCGGGCTGGTCACAGGCGGGAATCTTCGTCGGCGGCGTAGTCACGGGCGCGTCGACCGTGTGGCTCTCCGGCCACGCGTCCGGCAGGACGGTCGCGCTCGTGGCGGCGACGTTGATTGCCGTTCCAAGTCTCGTCGCGCTCACGATCGACGAGCCCAAGCCGGCGATCGTCAGTTGGAGCCGGCATTTCGGCGAAATGTTGTGCGACGTGCGCGCGACGTTGGTGAGGCGCGACGTGTGGTTGGGGCTCGTGTTCTTTCTGAGCCCGATCGGCGCAGGCGCACTGACGTATCTCTTCTCGGGCCTCGCTTCTGATTTTCGCGCGTCCACGGCCGTCATTGTCTGGACGGTCGTCCTCGGCGGCGCGCTCACACCCGTCGGCGCGCTGATCGGCGGACTGATCTGCGATCGCTTCGACCGCTGGTTGATCTACCCGACCGCCGGCCTCACCGCCGCGTTGAGCGCCGGCGTCATGGCGTTCGCGGCGCTCTCGCCGATGACCTTCCTGATCGGCGCGGCGGCGTACGCGCTCTCCGTCGGATTCTGCTACGCCGCCTTCATGGCTCTGGCGTTCCAGCTCGTGGGTCCCAGCTCACCGGCGAGTGGAACGCGCTTCACGTTGTTCATGGCTGCCGTGAACGTTCCGGTCGTCTACATGCTGCGGCTCGACGGGTGGGGGCACGCGCGGTTTGGCGTCCGCGGGATGCTCGCCGTCGACGCCATCTCGAATGCCGCGTTCGCGCTGCTGTTCCTCGCGCTCCTTTACATCACGAACGCTCACGCGCGCGTCGCCGGCCGCACCGACTCCGAGAGCGCGCCGACGAGCCGGTCGATGTCGCGACCGTGTGATGCGCATTCATGATGAAACGCAGCCGGCCTGCCCGAGCCGACCGCGGGAAACATGATCGGGTCGACGTGAAAGCCGGCGTCGCGCAGCCCGCGCGCGACGCGCGTACACTCGTGCTCATCGCCCACCACAAGCGGAACGATCGGCGTCGTCGTCGCCGGCAAGTCGAACCCGGCGCCGAGCATGCTCGACACGAAGTACCGCTGATTGTCCCACAAGCTTCCCGCCGCTCCGGCTCGTCCTCACCATGTCGATCGCCTCGAGCACCGCCGCGGCCTGATCGGGCGGAAGCGTCGACGTGAAACCAAACGCCGAGCAGCCCGCGCGGAGGAGCGTCCGCGATACGACTCGGTCGCGACGAAGCCGCCGATGCACCCGTACGCCTTGCTCAGCGTGCCCATCGTGATGATGCGCGGACTGTCGATGCCGAAGTGCTCGGTCGTGCCGGCGCCGTTCGGCCCGAGCACGCCCGTGCCGTGCGCGTCGTCGATGTACACGACGGCGTCGTATCGCTCGGCGAGCGCCATCATGTCGGGCAGCGGCACGATGTCGCCGTGCTGGCTGAACACGCCGTCGGTCACGATGATCTTGATGTGCGCCGACGACGACGCGAGCTTTCGCTCGAGGTCGTCCATGTCGAGGTGCTTGTACGCGATCGACGGCGCGCCCGACGCGCGAATTCCCTCGCGCATGCTGAGATGATTGAACTCGTCCGTGAAGAACGCGTGCTTCCAGTTCGTGCGCGGCGCGTAGCCGAACGCGCGCGCGAGGTGCGTCGAACGGTCAGCGTCGGCAGCACGCCGAGGTTCGTCAGATAGCCCGTGGCGAACAGCATCGCCGCTTCCTTGCGCTTCAATCGCGCGAGACGAGCCTCGAGCCGGTCGTACAGATCGAGATTCCCGCCGAGCAGCCGCGACTCGCAGTTGCCGACGCCGTAGCGATCGAGCGCCTGGCGTGCGGCCGCTTTGAGCCGCGGGCTCGTCGCGAGCGCGAGATAGTTGTTCGTGCTGAACGAGACGAGCGTCCGGCCGTCGCCACGAACGACGGATCGGGCAGCGACGACGGCACGAGAGGGTCGTGCGCGTTGGGCGCGCTCGTCGAACCACGCGGCGAGCTCGTGGAGATCGCGCATCAGTACCGCCGCGCGACGAGCACGGCGTTCATTCCACCGAACCCGAACGAATTCGACATCACGGCGTCGAGGCGCTTGGACGCGCCTCGTTCGGCACGTAGTCGAGGTCGCACGCCGGGTCGGGGCGGTCGAGATGCGCCGTCGGCGGCACGACGTTGCGCCCGAGCGCCATGATCGCAACGACCATCTCGAGCGCGCCGGCGCCGCCGAGGAGATGTCCGTGCAGCGCTTTGGTGGACGACACGCACAGCGTCCGCGCGTGGCGCCGAACATCTGCTTGATGGCGTCCGTCTCGACGACGTCGCCGACCTGGGTCGCGGTTCCGTGCGCGTTGAAGTATCCGACCTCGCCGGCGTCGAGCTTCGCGTCGGCGAGCGCGCGCCGCATGGCGCGGATCTGGCCGCCGGCGTCCGGCTTCGAGATGTCGCGGCGTCGGACGCGTTGCCGTAGCCCGCGAGCTCGGCGTACACGCGCGCCCCGCGCCGCTCGGCGCGTTCGGCTGACTCGAGGACGAGCGCCGCCGCGCCTTCGCCGAGCACGAGCCCCGTGCGGTCGGCGGAGAACGGCTTGCAGCTGCGCGCGGGATCGACGGGGTCCGCGTGCGCGAGCGCGCGCATCGCGTCCCACGCGGCAGGTTGCCCTGCGTGAGGAGCGCCTCGGAGCCGCCGGCCACGATCACGTCCGCGTCCCCGTTTCGGATGGGACGATACGCCTCGCCGATGCTCGCGGCCGACGACGAGCACGCGGTCGAGAAGTTGAGCATCGGGCCGCGCAAGCCATGCGCCATCGAGATGTGCGCCGCCGCGGCGTTGTTCATGCCGAGCACGACGGCCGTCGGACGGACGCGCCGTCCGGCGGACTCGAAGTATCTCTGATACGAATCTTCGATCGTCGCCGCGCCGCCGAGTCCCGTGCCCCAATAGACGCCGGCGTCGAGCAGCTCGGCTTCGCTGAGCGAAGCGCGGCATCGGAGATGGCTTGCGACGCGGCGACGAGCGCGAACTGCGTGACGCGGTCGAACTGCGCCGATTCGTTCGCGGGCCAATGCGCGGACGCGTCGAAGCCACCTGGGCCGCGACCAGCGACGAAGACGCGTTTTGGGCGCCGTTCGATACCGGCGATACCGCGGAGCGCGCCTCGACGAGATTGCGGAACAGCTCATCCGCGGTGCGGCCGCACGGCGCGATGACGCCAATCCCCGTGACGAGGACGCGCGTCACGGCGGGCTAGCCCAGGGGAGGAGTCGGCGCCGTCGCCAGCAGCTGATCCACCAGCGAAGCGAGCGAGCGAATGGTCTTCGCGTTCACCGCCTCGTCCTGCGGAATGGAGATGCTGAAGTGATCCTCGAGCTCGAATAAAAATTCGAGCATGCCGAGGGAATCGGCGCCCAGCTTGTCGAAAGGCGCGTCGACGTCGATCTCCGCTGCGTCGCGGCCGAACTGTTTGGAGGCGAGCTCGGTGATGGCGCTAAGGGTCGTCATTTGAGGCTCAAGATACCCCGCGGCCTCGGCTTCTCACGCTGTGTCGCCGCTAAGATCCCTCAACATGCATGACAACAGCCTGTCAATCGAGTGGGCCGGCCACTCTGGGTCTGAACCGCCTATTCGATGTATCGGCTGCGCGCTCGAAGTCAGGAACAGACGAGAGACCTCCGACAACAGACCCTGCGTTGCGCGATGGGGTCATGGTGTAGACGAGGATCACCACGTCACGCCTGGTCTGATGTCGGATATCAGATGTCAGTCACTGATTTCGAGCGCCCAGCCGTACTCTACCGGGAACGACAGTCCCCAGAGTGGCCGTGAACCGGCTCACGACTCCAAGCTCACAGCCAAACGCTCAGCGAATGTTGCTGAGATGGAGAATTCCGCCCAGCACGTTCGCCAGAATCGAGAACGTCCCGTTCGACCCGCTTCCATACCGGAGCCGGCTGTAATAGCCGTCCTGATAGCCGCGGCTGAACCCCTGGCGGAAGTAATAGCTGTAGTCCGAGAGATCGACGTAACTGCCGCCGTAGCCGAACGTCGCCTCGCGATATTCCGGCGAGTTCTGGTAGTCGAAACGCCAGTGATCCTGGCGGTCGGCCGCGCCGGCCTGGTAGCCACGCTGATATCCGTAGTTGACGGCCTGTCTCAGCATGTCCACGCCGTACTGATTCGTCTCGTGGTACGCGCCGTTGAACTGGTAGCGATACGTCGGCGACGGCGACCACGTACGGCTCGTTGTCGAACCGACGCTCGGCGCGAAGCTGCTCGCGCTGTCGCTCGAGTTGCGCGGCGTATTCCTGCTGGACCCGATACTGCGCCGCCCGCTGGGCCTGCTGCAGCTGCGCCGCCTGTTGCTGGGCGATACGCGTCTGCTCGTCGAGGTGCCGGCGGTAGTCGTCGCGTCCGGCGCTGCTCGTCCTTGATTCGCTTGTCCCGATCGTCGGACTGCTGCGTGCCCGCGCCCTCGCCCACGTCCCTGGTCACCCTGCGCCTGCGCGACTCCCGCGAACGCGGTCGCCGCCACGAGTGCGGTGATGATTGGCCCGATGTGATAACGTCGCATTGATTTCTCCCGGCCGCGGCCGTTTAAGGTGTGAAGCGGCCGCCATGGGTGGGGGGAACGGCGCCATTGGACTTAAGGGCAACGGACATGCCGTTCCGTTTACAATTCGCGGTGAAACGCTGTCGGCGGCCACCCGTAGAAGGGATCGCGGCCGATTTGCGGTGAACCTGGCGACACACCGAGGTGTCGAATCTCCATGCTGACCCTGCTAGCGTCCGCCGCGCTGACCCTCGCGCCCCCGGCGTCACTCGCGTCGAGTCCGGTATCGTCTCTCGCGGGTCGGGAGGCCGCGTGCGCGGCCGCGCCGACTCAGAGTTCATCGCTCCCGGCGACGATCCCCGTCGATGTGTGGGGGAATCACATCTATTTGAAGGCGTGTGTCGACGGACAGGAGCTGGACTTCATACTCGACACGGGCGCCGGGAACACGTCGCTCGACCTCAACACCGCGAAACGCCTCGGCGTGAAGCTCGGCGCGACGTTCAGCGTCGGCGGAGCCGGCCCGTCGCGGGTGTCCGCCGCGCGAGTGGACGACGCGTCGGTCTCTATCGAAGGCTCGTCGATCACACAGCCGGTGGTGAGCGCGATCGATCTCTCGCGGCTGCCCCGCCTCGAGGGGCATCGCATCGACGGCATCCTCGGCTACGACTTCATCTCGCGCTACGTCGTGGCGATCGACTACGCGCGGCACGAGCTGCGGATCTACGACCAGCCCGCGTTCCACTACGACGGTCCCGGCGCCTCCGTCCCGGTGACGCTCATCAACCGCTTTCCGCACATCGACGCCGACGTGAAGCTCGCCGACGGCGAGACGATCCGTGGACGCATGGTGATCGACGTCGGCTCGAATGGATCGCTGTCGCTCACAAAAGCGTTCGTCGACAAGAATCGCCTGCGTCAGCGCGTGGGCCCGACAGTCCGGCGAACGGGCGGCGGCGGCGTCGGCGGCTCGACGACGTCGGACATGGGACGCATCGCGTCGCTCTCGATCGGCGGCATCGAGCTGGCGCGCCCGCTGGTGAATCTCTTCGGCGACTCGGCCGGAGCGTTGTCGGTGTCGAGCTCGTGGGAAGGAAACATCGGCGGCGCGATCCTGCGGCGATTCACCGTGTTCCTGGATTATCAAGACAAGCGCATGATCTTCGAGCCGAACGCGACGATGCACGACGCGTTCGAGGCCGACATGAGCGGCCTGTTGCTTCGGCTCGACGATTCATTGACGACGATGTTCGTCGAAACGGTCGCGGCGGGATCGCCGGCCGCGGAGGCGGGCATCATACCCGGCGACGAAATCGTGTCGGCCGACGGAGTGCTGGGAAGTCAGAAGCTGCTCGGCGAGCTTCGCGAGCGGCTGAGGAAGCCGGGAGAACGTGTGGTTTTCGTGGTGCGGCGAGGCGGAGAGGAGAAGCGGATCGAGATAGTGACGCGGCGAATGGTCTGACGGCGTGACGGCTGACGGCGATGGGTGCTCGGCCACTCTAGGTTCGATCGCCTAGTGGATGTATCGGCTGCGCGCTCGAAGTCTGAGGTCTGACGTCTGACTTCCGATATCAGACCCTGCGTTTGGCGGAGGAGCTCTCGATTGCGGCTGGGGCCATACCGCGTCACGCCTGGTCTGATGTCAGATGTCGGATATCAGACCTCCGACTTCGAGCGCGCAGCCGTACCATCCTCGCGAGACAGACCACAGAATGGCCGCGATCCAATCGCCGTAAGAATCGCTACTTGGCGATCCCCGCCCCCACTCCAACCCGCCCCACGAGCGCCAAGAACCTCGGGTCCGCTCTGATCGGATCGAAGAAGCTCTCCGCCAGCGACTCGCTCGAGTAGAACGAGTCCCGATCCGTCGCCGCGCGCTCGAGCAGCGTCAGCGCCCGCGCGCGATCCCCGAGCCCGATGTACACCCGCGCCGCCGCGGCCGCCGCTCCGGCCGAACGTCCGACCTGATTCTCCAACGACTTCGCGATGTCGCTCGCCTGGCGGGTCTTGCCGGATTTCGCATACGCGTATCCCAACAAGCCGAACGCCTGCGTGGATCCTGGATCGAGGCGCGTCGCGGTTTCCAGCTCGCGCACCGCGTCGGGCGGGCGGTTGGCCTGGAGGTACACGGCGCCGAGCATGAACCGCGTGACGACGAGCGCGGAGTCGAGCTCCACGCCGCGCTTGGCCACCGCGATCGCGGAGTCCGGTTGTCGCGCGACGGCCAGACCGAGCGCGTACGAGCCGAGCGTGACCGGCGCCAGCGGATCGAGCTGCGCGGCGCGCGCCAGCTGGGTCTTCGCCTCGGGCGTGCGCCCGAGAATCAACAGCAGCTCGCCGTACCATTGGTGCGGCTGCGCGGCGTTCGGATCGAGCGTGAGCGCGCGCTTGTAATCCCGCTCGGCGTCGGCCCAACGCCAGGCGGCTTGCAGCAGCGTGGCGCGCGACGCGAACGATTCGGCCAGCGTGCTGTCGAGCTGGATCGCGCGGTCGATCGCCGACATGGCGAGCGGCATCAGCGAGTCGACGCGCACGTTCGCGTAGAGCGGGAGCAGCGCGTACGCGTTGGCGACGCCGGCGTACGCACGCGCGAAGTTCGAGTCGCGCTGCGTCGCCTGCTGGAAGTAGTCGAGCGCGCGGCGCAGACCGGCCTCGCCGCGCTTGTCGAAGAAGAAACGACCGCGCAAGTACAGATCGTACGCCACGAGGTCGGACGTGCCGTGCGGCGCGGAGGCGGCCGAAGCCGCCGCGCCCGTCTGCGCCGGCGCGGGAGCCGCCGCCTGCGCCGCGCCCGACAGTTCCGGCGAGATCGCGGCGACGATGGCGCTCGAGATGTCGTCCTGCACCTTGAACACGTCGCGCGAATCGCGCTCGAACATGTCGGACCAGACGGTGAATCCGTCCGCCGTGTTCACGAGACGCGCCGTCACGCGGAGACGCGTCTTGTCGCGCTGCACCGTTCCCGTGAGCACCATGTTCACGCCGAGCGACTTGCCGAGCTCGATCGGGCTCGCCGACGCGTCACGCGCGGTGCTCTGCGATCCGGCGACGCGCACGCCGGGAATCCGGCTGATGGCGTTCGACAGATCCGACGTCATCCCCGCGGCGAAGTACGCGTCGCTCGTGTCTCGGCTGATGTTCACGAGCGGAATCACGGCGATCGACTTCCCGGCGGGCGCCGGCGTCGTCAGCGCTGGGCTGGGCGCACCCGGTGCGTTCGCGGCTAGGCGATTCGTGAACCACGCACCGCCCGCGGCGACGGACGCGAGGATTCCCGCGCCGGCGAGCGCCCACAACACGCGCTTCGGGCGCTGCGCGCTCGGCATCGCGGCTGGCGTGAACGTTCCGCTCACGACGGCCGGATCCTCGAGCGATCGCACGACGTCGGCCGCGCTCTTCGGACGCTTGACCGGCTCCTTCTCGAGCAACTGCATGAGAAGCGTGTTGAGCGCGGCGGGCACGTCGTAGCGGCGCGAGCCGATCGGCGACGGCTTCTCGGTCAGATGCGCGGCGAGCAGTTGCTGCGGCGGACGCCCGTGGAACGGCGGCGTGCCGACGAGCATCTCGTACCCGACGATGCCGAGCGCGTAGAGATCCGCGCGGTGGTCCATCGACGGATCGCCGGCCGCCTGTTCGGGCGCCATGTAGGCCGGCGTCCCGATCGACGTGCCGACGATGGTGATCGTGCCGCTCCGATTTCCCTGCGGCAGCGGACGCCGCGTTTCGCGCGACGCCGTGAGCGCCTTGGCGACGCCGAAATCGGTGACCGTTGCCGACCCCGTCGTCAGCAGGATGTTGTCGGGCTTGATGTCGCGGTGGATCACGCCGCGTCCGTGGGCGTAGGCGAGCGCTCGCGCGACGTCCTTGAGGATGGTCACCGTCTCGCGGACCGAGAGCGGCCCGCGCTCGAGACGGGTCCGCAGCGACTCGCCCTCGACGAACGGCATGATGAAGTACGGCAGCGGCGTCGGCGGCGACACGGACGCGTCGGCCGGTATCTCGCCCGCGGTCAGCACCGGCACGATGTGCGGATGCTGGAGCGCCGCCGAGAGCATGATCTCGCGCTTGAACCGGTCGACGGAGACGGCCGCGGCCAGCTCGTACGGCAGGACCTTCACGACGACGGCGCGCCCGAGCGCGTTGTCGCGGGCGACGAAAACGGTCGACATGCCGCCGCCCCCGAGCTCCCGCTCGAGGGTGTAGGTGCCGCCTAAAGTGCGCTGGAGCTCGTCTCGAAGAACGGTCACGTCGTGTCGCCGGGCCCGCGAGGCGTCCCAATTAACGCCCCACTCAACACGTAAGACACCCGTTGCGCCGCCAAAGGTTGCGGAAATCGGGGGAGCTTACGGAACTCGAACGAAGATTCGCCCTACGATGGGCCGCGACGTCGCGGTTTCGCCATCCGATTCTGGCAGTTACATTCCGCCCCCATGGCACCCCACGTCGATCGATACGTTCCGGCCGTGACCAACGGCGGCAAGGGCTTCGCCGCCTTCATTATTGCGCTCGCGCTCGCTCTGATCGCGACCGTCACGTACATCCATAAAGAGACCTACCGCCACCCGACCGATGCCACCTGGCACGGGAAGGGGTCGGGGGATCTGGCACCGCCTGAAGGGGGACCGTAGGGCGGGTGGACGGGTGGACGGGTGGACGGGTGGACGTCGAGTGGACCGGTGGACCGGTGGACCGGTGGACCGGAAAAATCAAAACAGCGCGCGCGACCAATGGCGGGACCTGAGGGTCCCGCTTTCTTTTTAGGCCGTGACACATCCCTTCGAATACCGCGCGGCGACGTCGCTCGAGGATGCGGTCCGGGAGCTCGCCGAGCCTGGCGCCATGCCGCTTGGCGGCGGAACCGACCTGCTCGTCGCGATTGACGAGCGGCTCGCCGCGCCGAGCACGCTCGTGGATCTTCGGACGATCCCCGGAAGCGCCGACATCGTGATGCATCGGGATGGATCCCTCACCATCGGCGCGGCGGCACGCATCGCCGATTTGGCCAAGGATCAGCGCATCGCGGCGCAGGTCCCTGCCCTTGCGATGGCATGCGACGTCGTCGGCACGCCCGGCGTTGCGCCACATGGGCACCATTGGCGGGAATCTCTGCCAACGACCACGATGCTGGTACTTCCGGCGAGGGATCTCTTGTCTCAAGAGCGGCGGGTCGTCGTGCCCCGCGAAGGATGGTGAGAACCAGTATCTCGCGATCCTCGACGCAGGACCGTGCTACGCCGTGCATCCGTCGGACCCCGCGGTGGCGCTGACGGCGCTCGAAGCGACCGCGATCGTCTCGTCGTCGCGCGGGAGCCGGAAAGTCGCGATGGCCGATCTCTATCTCGCGCCGGCCGAGCGCGCCGATCGCGAGACGACGCTCGAGCGCCACGAGTTCATCTCGGCGATCACGATCCCGGCCGAATCGGTGGGCGGCACGCAGCGCTACCACAAGCTGATGCAGCGCGACGCCTGGGATTTCGCGCTCGTCAGCGCGGCGGCC
Source organism: uncultured Gemmatimonadaceae bacterium (assembly GCA_963846925.1). GTDB lineage: Bacteria > Gemmatimonadota > Gemmatimonadetes > Gemmatimonadales > Gemmatimonadaceae > JAQBQB01. Next base: position 13,959 of record CAWJXW010000014.1, read on the forward strand.
TGCAAGCGGATGGACGGCGGCGTGCGGATCGTCCTCGGCGGCGTCGCGCCGAGGCCGTGGCGCGTGAATACGTCGGTGGAGGAGGATGTCGCATCGGGAGGGCTGGACGACGAAGCGATCGCGACGCTCGCCGACCGCGCGTTGCTCGACGCGAAGCCGTTATCGAAGAATGCTTATAAGGTCGAGCTCGCGGCGGCGCTGCTGCGGCGGGTCATATCAGAGGTCGCGTAACGGCGCGCGGTGATCGGCCACTCTGGGTTCGATTGGCCATTGGATGTATCGGCTTTGCGCTCGACGTCTGGGGTCTGACGTCTGACGTCTGATATCAGACCCGGCGTTTAGCGGAGGAGTCTCGATTGCGGCTGGCGCCATACCGCGTCGCGCCTGGTCTGATGTCAGATGTCGGATATCAGACCTCCGATTTCGAGCGCACAGCCGTACTATCCTCGGAAAGACAGACCGCAGGCTGGCCGCGATCCCCGCGCAGTCTCGGCGCCTCTACGGCAGTCCGACATCAAACGAGCCGCTGATCGATACCGCCGCCCCACCACTAATGCCGGGGAGCGTCGCGCTGAAGGTTCCTTTGGCGCGCGCCGCCGACCAACCGGTGATCGTCACGCTGCCCGCCCCCTCGACCGTGCCCGAATTCCAAAGCTGAATGGCCGACCCGTTCGTGAGGCTGGCGTTCATCGTCGAATGACGGTGATTTGTTGGTCAGCGCGAACGTCCCGACGCCGTTCACGTTCGAAATCGCCGCCCCCATGCCTTGCGTGTCGTTCGATCCACCGAAGATCAGCGTCGTGCCGGTCACCTGCCCCATCGCGTTGCGCGTGGGACTCGTCGTCACCGCGATTGTCGCCATGGTGAACGGCTGCCCCGCCAGCGTCCCGGTGATCGTGCTCCCGGCGTTGTCCGGAATCGGGCCGACCGCCTGAACCGCTACGACGGGTAGGTCGAACGTTCCGGTCGTGACGTTCTTCGTGCTCGTCGCCGGCGCGTTGAGAATTCCGTTGGCGACGAACGTGAAGGTTCCCACGATCTCGGTCTGCGTGAGCGACGTGATCGTCACCGAGCCGGCCGCGCCGGAGAGGCGGGTCGTCCAGCCGGATGACGTGTTGCTCACCTGGGCCGTGCCTCCCGCAACGCCGAAGTTCACGCCGAGTGGGTAGGTCCCGGGTCCGCGGATCGTGTTCAGGGTGAGCAGGACCGTTATCGCCGCCGATGACGAGTAGCCGGCGATCGTGTAGAGGCCCGGCCCCGCCAATCGCGCGCCCGTGATGGACGCTTGCACGTCGTCCTCTGCCCACGCCGCGCCGTCGATGTTCGCGGTCATGTAGTACTTGGCCTTCCCGCTCGAGCCGCCGGGTCCCGTGGTCGACGAGCCGCCGCACGCGATCGCGAGGAGCGCCGGTGCCCCTAGGGCAATGGCGCCGGCGGCGCGCATGACGTTCGCGATGGTTCTCGTGGCGTTCATGGGAGGATCTCCTACCCGTCGGCGAGTGGGGGGGGCCTGACTGCGCGACGAGGGAACCCGCCGCCCTATGAGTTGCGCGGCGACGGGCCGAAAAGCGTCATCCTCCCGCGACGGCTCGGTGCCGAGCTACGCGGGCTCGGGTCAAACTGGCCTTAACCCTTAAACCCGACTAATTTTGTCGACATGGTGGATCGCCCCCTCGTCTCGGGCGAGCGATCCCGCGATCAAGCCCACGCGCCGACCGCTAAACCACTCGCCTGTAGCGAGTTGGCTGGTCGCCTCCGTCGGCACAAAGCTCTTGTGGAGCATAGATGAGTAGCTCGATCGAGTCACTGATCAGTCGGGAATACGAGGCCGGGTTCGTCACCGACATCGAGTCGGACACGTTCCCACCCGGCTTGAACGAAGACGTAGTTCGCGCGATTTCGGCGCGGAAGAACGAGCCGGCCTTCATGCTCGAATGGCGGCTCAAGGCGTACCGGCGCTGGCTCACGATGAAAGAGCCGCACTGGCCGAACGTCCATTACAACCCGATCGACTACCAGGCCGTCAGCTACTACTCGGCCCCGAAGACGAAGAAGCCTCTCGGCAGTCTCGACGAGGTCGATCCCGAGCTGCTCAAGACCTACCAGCGGCTCGGCATTCCGCTGACGGAACAGAAGATCCTCTCCGGCGTCGCGGTGGACGCGATCTTCGATTCGGTCTCGGTCGGCACGACGATGCGCACGGAGCTGGCGAAGCACGGGATCATCTTCTGCTCGCTGGGCGAAGCGATCCGCGAGCATTCGACGCTCGTCGAGAAGTACCTCGGCTCCGTCGTTCCCTACAGCGACAATTTCTTCGCCGCGTTGAACAGCGCCGTCTTCTCCGACGGCTCGTTCGTTTACGTACCTAAAGGCGTGCGCTGCCCTGTCGAGCTCTCGACATACTTCCGCATCAACTCGGCGGACACGGGCCAGTTCGAGCGGACGCTGATCGTCGCCGACGAGGGCTCGTACGTGAGCTATCTCGAGGGATGCACGGCGCCAAAACGCAGCACGAACCAACTGCACGCCGCCGTCGTCGAGATCATCGCGCTCGAAGGAGCGACGGCGAAGTACTCGACGGTCCAGAACTGGTATGCCGGCGACAAGGAAGGCCGCGGCGGCATCTTCAACTTCGTGACGAAGCGCGGCAAGGCGCAGAAGAACGCCAAGATCTCGTGGACGCAGGTCGAGACCGGCTCGGCGATCACGTGGAAGTATCCGAGCGTGATTCTCCAGGGCGACAACTCGGTCGGCGAGTTTTACAGCGTTGCCGTCGTGAACAACAAGCAGCAGGCCGACACGGGCACCAAGATGATCCACATCGGCCGCAACACGAGATCGACCATCGTCTCGAAAGGCATCTCGGCCGGCGAAGGGAACAACTCGTACCGCGGCCGGGTGCAGGTGCTGCCGAAGGCCGTCGGCGCGCGGAACTACACGCAATGCGACTCGATGCTCGTCGGCAACCGCTGCGGCGCGCACACGTTCCCGTACATCGAGGTCGGCAACAACAGCGCGATCGTCGAGCACGAAGCGTCGACGTCGAAGATCGGGGAAGACCAGATCTTCTACCTGAAGGCGCGCGGGCTGTCGGCCGAGCAGGCGGTGTCGATGATCGTCAGCGGCTTCTGCAAGGAAGTGTTCAAGGAGCTGCCGATGGAGTTCGCGCTGGAGGCGCAGGCACTGCTTGGGATTACGCTCGAGGGCTCCGTCGGCTAACGCCCGCACTAATCACGATCACCGTTATCTGAACACTCTTGGTCTCAGGTCTCTGGTCACAGGTCTCCGGTAACGACCGAGCGGAGCGCTTTAGCCCGAGTTCTCGGCAGTTCCCAGAGACCAGTGACCTGTGACCAGAGACCTACAGAATCAGACATGCCACTTCTCGTCATTACAGACCTACACGCCAACGTCGGCGATAAACCCATCCTCAAAGGCGTAAGCCTTTCCGTAGAAACCGGCTCCGTCCACGCCATCATGGGCCCGAACGGATCCGGCAAGAGCACGCTCGCGCAGGTGCTGGCGGGGAATCCGGCGTACGAGGTCACGGGCGGCTCCGTGACGTACGACGGCAAGGACCTTCTCGCCATGGCGCCGGAGGAACGCGCGCAAGCGGGGATCTTTCTCGCGTTCCAGTATCCGGTGGAGATCCCGGGTGTGTCGAACGCGTACTTCCTGCGCGCGGCGTACAACGAGATGCGCAAGGCGCGCGGCGAGGAGGAAGTCGATCCGCTCGAGTTCGCGGATATCATGGAAGAGAAGCTCGAGCTGGTCGACATGGACGCGTCGATGCTCACCCGCTCCGTGAATACCGGGTTCTCCGGCGGCGAGAAGAAGCGAAACGAGATCCTGCAAATGGCCGTGCTCGAGCCCAAGCTCGGCATCCTCGACGAGACCGACTCGGGTCTCGACATCGACGCACTGCGCGTCGTGGCCGACGGCGTGAACAAGCTCAAGCGGCCGGACAACGCCACGATCGTCGTCACGCACTACCAGCGACTGCTCAACTACATCGTCCCCGATTTCGTGCACGTGCTCGTGAGCGGACGCATCGCCAAGTCCGGCGGCAAGGAACTGGCGCTCGAGCTCGAGGAGAAGGGCTACGACTGGGTCAACGAGCTCGCGGGAGCAGCAGCGTCGTGAGCGCGCCCGTCATGGTGGCTGACGCGTACGCGGCGGCATTCGACGTCGTCGCCGGCGGCGAACAGGCCGTTCCCGCGGCCGTGCGCGCATTTCGGCGTGCCGCGTTCGACCGCTTCGCCGCGCTCGGCTTCCCCACGCCGAAGAACGAGGACTGGCACTACACGAGCGTCGCGGCGATCGCCGACCAGGAATTCGCGCCGCTCGCGTCGCGCACGGGCGACGTCGGCCGCGACGACCTCGCGCCGTTCGACTTCGGCGCCCGCGACTGGCACACGATCGCTCTTCGTGAACGGCCGTTTCGCGCCCGAACTGTCGGATCTCAAGAAGCTGCCCGACGGCGTCGAGGTGAGCGACCTCGCGACCGCGTGGGAAACGGGCGACGTCGCCGACCGACTGGGCTCGGTGGCGAGCCATCAGTCGCACGCGTTCACCGCGCTCAACGCCGCGTTCGCGCAGGACGGCGCGGTCGTCCGCATCGCGCGCAACGTCGAGGTCGCGCGGCCGATCCATCTGCTGTTCGTGACCGACGCCGCCGCCGCGCGCGCGATGACGCACCCGCGGAACCTCATCATCGTCGAGCGCAACGCGACCGCGACCGTGATCGAGACGTACGCGTCGGCGACGGACTCGATCTACTTCACGAACGCGGTCACCGAGGTGACGCTCGGCGACGGCGCGTCGCTGCGCCACTACAAGATGCAGCGCGAGGCGCCACGCGCGTACCACGTCGGAACGATCGAGGTCGAGCAGCGGCGCGACAGCCACTACGTCTCGTTCTCGCTCGCCACGGGCGCCGAGCTCTCGCGCACGAACGTGTACACGACGCTCGACGGCGAAGGGAGCGGCGCGACGCTGAACGGCCTCTACATGCTCGACGGCGAACAGCACTGCGACCACCAGACGCAGGTCATCCACGCGCAGCCCAACACGTTCAGCCGAGAGCTGTACAAAGGCATTCTCGACGGGCGGTCGCACGGCGTGTTCAACGGGAAGGTCTACGTCCGGCCGATCGCGCAGAAGACCGACGGCAAGCAGACGAACAAGACGCTGCTGCTCTCCGACACGGCGCACGTCGACACCAAGCCGCAGCTCGAGATCTTCGCCGACGACGTGAAGTGCACGCACGGCTCGACGGTCGGGCAGATCGACCAGGCCGCGCTCTTCTATCTGAAGTCGCGCGGCATCGGCAATCAGCTGGCGCGGCGCCTGCTCACGTACGCGTTCGCCGCCGACGTGCTGGAGACGATCGAGGTGGACGCCGTGCGTGAAGGGCTCGAGCGCGCCACGCTAGAGCGGTTCGTCTGACGCCGGAGCACCGACAGTGTCCACCGAGGCGCTGTACCAGGAGCTGATTCTCGAGCACAACCGGAAGCCGCGAAACTTCCGCGAGATTCCGGACGCCGACCGCACGGTGGAAGGCCGCAATCCGCTCTGCGGCGACTCGCTCAAGCTCTGGGTCAAGCTCGACAACGACCGCATCACCGACGTGAGCTTCATGGGGACCGGCTGCGCCATCTCGAAAGCCTCGGCGTCGCTCATGACGGCGCCGTGAAGGGAAAGAGCCGCGAGGAAGCCGAGCAGATCTTCGACCGCTTTCACCGGCTCGTCACGGGCACGCTTCCCGAGAGCGAGCGCGAGTCGCTCGGCTCGCTCCGCGCGCTGGGCGGCGTCGCGAAGTTTCCGCTCCGTGTGAAGTGCGCGAGCCTCGCCTGGCACGCGCTCCATGCCGCGCTCGAGTCCAAGGCCGACGAGGTGCCGGTCGTCTCGACGGACGCCGAGGGCGCGGGTCCGGGAGAGGGCGCGTGATCGTCGACCGCAAGGATTTCCCGCTGCTTGCCGCGAATCCGGATCTTCACTATCTGGACTCGGCGGCGACGTCGCAGAAGCCGCGCGCCGTGCTCGACGCGATGCTCGAGTATTACGAGCGCGACAACGCCAACCCACATCGCGGCGCATACGCGCTCTCGGCGCGCGCGACGGAACGCTATCACGACGCCCGACTGCGCGTCGCGCGGTTCGTCGGCGTGAAGGACGCCGACCGCCTCATCTTCACCCGCGGCACGACCGAATCGCTCAACCTCGTCGCCTCGGCGTGGGGACGCGCCAACGTACGCGCCGGCGACGAGATCGTCGTCACGGGGCTGGAGCACCACGCCAACTTCGTCCCCTGGCAGCAGCTCGCCATAGAGAAGGGAGCGAAGCTGAACATCGCGCGCCTCACGAGCGATGGTCGGATCGACGTCGACCATTTCGCGTCGCTCGTCGGGCCGAAGACGAAGGTGGTCGCCTTCCCGCACATCTCGAACGCAATCGGCACGATCAACGACGTCGCGGCGCTCAGCGCGATCGCGCGTAAGGTGGGAGCCGTCGTCGTGTGCGACGGCGCGCAGGCCGCGCCGCATCTGTCGCTCGCCATCGACCAACTCGACGTGGACTTCTACGCGTTCAGCGGGCACAAGATGCTCGGCCCTATGGGGTGTGGGGTCCTGATTGGAAGGAGAGATCTGCTCGAGACGATGCCGCCGTATCAGACCGGCGGCGACATGATCGAGTACGTCGGCGACGAGCGTACGACGTGGAACGTGCTCCCGCACAAGTTCGAGGCGGGGACGCCAAACGTCGGCGACGCCGTCGGGCTCGCCGCCGCCTGCGACTATCTCTCGCGGATCGGGATGGACAAGGTCCGCGAGCACGAACACGCCATGACCGCGCTCGCGACGGCGCGGCTCTCGGAGATTCCGGACGTTCACATCTTCGGTCCGCCGCCCGACGTTCGCGGCGGCGTCGCGAGCTTCACCGTCGGCGGCATTCACCCGCACGACCTCGCCACGATCCTCGACGAGGACGGCGTCTGCATCCGCGCCGGGCACCATTGCGCGCAACCGCTCATGCGGCGGCTGGACGTTCCGGCCACGGCGCGCGCGTCGTTCTATGTCTATAACGACGTGGCGGACATCGACGCGCTCGTCGCGGGAGTTGAACGGGCGCGGGAGCTTTTCGGTGCGAACGTCTAGACGGCGCGCGCGAAGGCTTAGACAGCGCAGCTGACTGACTGCGGGACTGACGGCGCCGACTAAGTAGGGGCGCAAAAGCCGAAACGCGCGAAAAGCGCGACCGCCGAACGTCGTTTGGCAGGTGCGAATTTCGCGCCTCCTCGGCTCCCGCGCCCCTACTTAGTCCGCGCCGTTCGGCATCTGCGCTGTTAAGCCAACGTGACGATCGTTACGACATCAAGGTTGGGCTGGAAGGCCGGACGTTCCGTTCTTCCACAACACTGCCTTCGATTCCTCTCGATGTTCTCGATGAAAACGATCCTTGGATTGGCGCGCGGCATAGCTGCGGTGACGCTGGCTGCGTGCTCGAGCGGCACCGACACCTTCGGCTCGTCCGCGATTCACGAGTCGGCGACGGCGGCGATCGATCTCGCTGCGACGCGATCACTCCGTGGCACGCTGACGCTCGAGAACGACGGCGCGCCGGTGAACCTGATCTGGGGAAACGATTGCAGCGGGTTCGGCGACGCGCTCACGGTGCGGGCGTATCGACACACCGGCAGCGGGACAGTTCTGGCGTGGAGCTCGGATCGACTGCCGAGCGCGGTCCCTTGCCCGACCGTCGCCCATACCCGCACGCTCGCCACGGGCGAATCGGTTCAGCTGAACTTCGTCGCGGGCGTCGATCGCATTCTCGACGACTCGCTTCCGGCGGGAACGTACGATGTCACCGTCACGCCGCGCGTCGTCGGCGCGGATGCGAACGAGAACGCCGCGGGGTCGGTCTCGCTCACGACTGGCGTTGCCGTGCCGCCGGGGACGAACCTCGACGGACAGTGGAGCGGTTCGTCGCGGGGCGTGACGGTGACGTTCTCGCTGCACTGGACGGCCGATTCGGTGTTCGGCTCAGGAACGTGGAGTGTTGCTGGAGCCAACACGCTCGGATGCGGAGGCGGGACGCTCGCCGGAAACGGCACCGTCACGTTTGCCGCGCATCGGACGGGCGATCAGATCGCCGGATCGACTCAGTTCAGCAACGGCTGGGGACCGCCGTTCCTTGGCGTGCTGACGGACGTGAATACGCTTGGGGCACACTGGATGTCGATCGACGCCGGACCGTGTCCGATCACGCTCGTGCGAAAGTAGCAGGGCGAGGCGAACGTCTAGAGGGCGCCGCGCGAATTTCGCGCCTTTTGGCTTCCGCGCCTCTACTTAGTCCGCGCTCTTATTTAGTTTGCGCCGTTCGGCATCTGCGCCGCTAAGCCCTACCCCTGGGTGACCGACCGTGTCACGGATTCGTCAACCCGGAGCACCCCACCTCGGGGCAGAACTCCACCCACTCTCCAGCCGGATCACAATGCGACCACAGTATCTCGGAATTCGCACTCGGCCTCGTCGCCGGAATCGCGAACACGACGGCCGCTCAGGTCTGCCAGGGAACCGCACCCTTTTCCGCCGGATCGGCCAGGGTCGGCGCCGGAATGCAGTTCACCGACGGCGCGAAGGCGTACGGCGGCGGACTCGCCTTCGGGTCGAGCAACAGCTTGTTCGGCGGCGCGGACGTCGTCCGCACCCAATTCGATGACGTCGACGCCAGCGCCAATGGATTCAACCTCCAAGGCGGCTACTCGATCGCCATGAACACGTCGCGGACGGTACAGCTGTGTCCGATCGTGGGCTTCGCGTATCAGTCAGGGCCCGATTTCGACACCGGCATTCGGCACGGTCAGCGGCTCAGTGCGTGCATTCGCGTTCGGCGGGTCGATTGGCACGACTGTGCCGATGTCGCCGACCTTCGACCTCGTTCCGTTCGGCGGCGCGTCGTACGAGATGGATCACTTCTCCTCCACAATCGGCGGCGTGTCGGGCTCCGACGATCACAACACGACGATCATCCAGCTCGGAGCGGGGCTCGTTTTCAACAAGGTGCTGACGATTCAACCGAGTGTCGCAATCCCCACGGAGAGCGGCGCGAAGCCGACGTACGGGATCTCGTTCGCCTTCAACTTCGGGACGCCGGCAAAATGACCGGCGGGACGGAAAGTGGCGCGGGGGCACGCCGGGCTTTCTATTGTATGGTCGTATGCGCCGGACGACGACGTGGCCGATCGGACTCGCCCTTCCGTTTCTCTCCGCTCTCCTCTTCCTCCTCGTTGTCGCACCCCTGACGGGGTGCGACCGCGGCCCCCGCGCCGCTGACTCGAGCCGGGCGGATTCGGAATTCACGCCCCCTCCGCCGGCGGCCGCCGAGACGTCGCGGTTCAGCGTTCCCCTCGACTACGACTTCGGCGCGATCCTGCGCGTCGTCGAGCGGGTGGTGCCGAAGACCTTCGGCTCCATAGACAGCGTGCGGCAGGCCGGCGACGACACGCACCGCCACTACGCGTTCCAGGCGGACCGCGGTCCGTTCACCGCCTTCGCCGATGGCCGGCTCGTGCATCTTCAGGCGACGCTCGACTACCAGGTGCGCGGCTGGTTCAAGCCGATCATCGGACCGACGATCGGCGCCGGGTGCGGCAAGGATCCGGCCCATCGCCCGCGGCTCGTGATCGAGATGGCGACGCCGCTCACGCTCACCGACAACTGGCACCTCGCGTCGCACGCGCAGATCGTGCGCGTCGAACCGGCGTCGACGCTTCCGCAGGATCACTGCGACGTCAGCCTCCTGCACAAGGACATCACGCCGCGCGTCGTCGAGGCGGCGCGCCTCGGCATCATCGACCACCTCCCCGACATCGACAAGAAGGTCGCCGAGGTCAATCTCCGAAATCGGTTCGTCGAGTGGTGGGGACTTCTGGAGAGACCGATTCGTCTGACCGATGGCGTGTGGCTCTCGCTCGGTCCGAACCGGCTCGCGATGGGACGCGTGCGCGGAAGCGGCCATACTCTTCGCGTCCCGGTCACGTTGGCCGCGTCACCACGCATCATGACCTCCGTCGACACACCGACGGTCGAGCGCATCGCCCTCCCGCCGCTTGGGCGCGATACGACGGCGAGCGGCTTTCGCATTTCGATGGACGGCGTCGTCGGCTACGACGCGGCGACCAAGGCCGTCGCGCGCGCGCTCGAGGGACGGACGTTCACGACGAGCGGCCGCACCGTCCGCATCGACACCACGATCGTGACCCCGGCGTCGCTCGGCCGCCTGGCGTTCACCGTCGCATTCAGCGGCGACGCGCACGGGCGCCTGCGCTTCCTCGGCACACCGGTCTACAACGCGAAGAAGCGCGAAGTGCTCGTCCCCGATCTCGACTATGACCTGACAGACCGACGACAAGCTGATAAACACCTACGCGTGGCTCAAAGCCGACGACCTGCGCGCGATGTTCCGCCAGCGCGCGAGGTTCTCCGTGGCCGAGGCGATCGACAAGGGCAAGGAGATGCTGTTGATGGGGCTCAATCGCACGATCGGCGACGCGATGACGCTCGGCGCGACGGTGGATTCGGTCGCGGTCAAAGGGTTGTTCGTCACGAGGAACGGGCTGATCGTGCGCGGCGAAGCCAGAGGTCAGGCACATGTCGCGGTGCATCAGCGATAGTACAACTACAAGTACAACTACAACTACAAGTACAACTACAACTACAACTACAACTACACTACAACTACTCAACGCAGAGGACGCAGAGGCGCAGAGGACGCAGGGGACTGCCTCGCTAGAAACGCTCCGGGTGCAACGAGCCGGATGTTTTTGTTGAAAGCCGCTCGGGATTCCCCGATGTGGCATTCGTGGCCCCGGCGCAAGTTGGCGCCCGAGCGGCAGTTCCCCCAAAAAATCCCGGCCGTTGCGGACCGATGCGAGGCCGGTGTGCAGTCCTCTGCGGCCTCTGCGTCTCTGCGTCCTCTGCGTTGAGTTTTTTCTGTTGCAGTTGTTAGTCGCTAACGCGCGATGCGTGTGAGGAAATCGTACGTGAAATCCAACCCGTCATCGAACGCGGAAACGAGAATGCGCTCGTCCTTTCCGTGCGCGCGTACATCGTTCGTGGCGATGAACAGGCCGCTGAACGCGTAGACGGGGACGCCGGCGTTGCGGAGAAAGAGGCCGTCGGTCGCACCGGTCTCCATGATCGGGACGATCGGTACGTTTCCCCAGACCGCCTTCACCGACGCTTCGACGGCCGAGAACACGTCCGGCCGCAGGGGCGACGCGGGGCTCGGCCTCGCGGTGTCGATTGGCGCGAGATGGACGCCTGTGTCGCCGATCGCGCGGACCAGCGCCCGCTCGACGGCCGCGGGGTCGTCGCCTGGGAGCATGCGACAGTTGACCGTCGCCGTGGCGGATTGCGGCAGGGCGTTGGGCGCGTGGCCGCCGTTCAACATCGTCGCGACGCACGTCGTGCGCATCAGCGCGTTGTAGAGCGGCGTCGTGCTGAGCCGCGCGATCGCGGCCGGCGTCGCGGTTCCCGCGGCCGACGGCTCGCATGTCGGCGGCGACCTGCGGCGCGACCGTCGACGCGGCCTGACGCGAAGTATTTCTTCACGACGTCGTTCGGCTTCGCGGGAAACTCGTACGCGCCGACTGCGCTCGAGCGCTGTCGCCAGCTCATAAATCGCGTTGTCCTTGCGCGGCAGCGAGCTGTGGCCGCCCGGGTTCTTCGCCGTGAGCGACACCGAGTGATAGACCTTCTCGGCCGCTTGCACGTCGAACAGCGTGTGCTTGCCGTTTTCCAACTCGCCGCCACCCGCGTCGACGTTGATGACGTACTCGGCGTCGATGAGCGGCTTCTTGTTGGCGATCAGCCATTGAACGCCGTTGTACGGCATGCCGCCTTCTTCGCCCGCCGTGAGCGCGAGGATGAGGTCACGGTCTGGGACGAACTTCTCCTGCTTCATTCGCAGCAGAGCGGTGACGAGCATCGCCGCACCGCCCTTCACGTCCTGCGTGCCGCGGCCGTAGAAGTAGCCGTCCTTCTCCGTCAGCACGAACGGATCGTACGTCCAGTCGTCGCGCTTCGCTTCGACGACGTCGAGGTGCGCGAGGAGAAGCACGGGCTTGTGCGCTCCGCTGCCGCGGTATCGCACGACCAGGTTGCGATTCTTCGGCGTCGGGCCGACCACCTGATCGTCTTCCGGCGCGAAGCCGGCGTCCTTGAAGCGCACCTGAAGTTGTTCCGCGGCGACCGTCGTGTTGCCGGCGGACGCCGTGGTGTTCGTCTCGATCAGCTCGCGGAGGATCGCGTGGCCGAGCTGGTGGTAGTCGGAACGCGACGGCTGCTGCGCGAGGGCCGGCGTCGCGATCAGGAGCAGCGCGAGGAGCGATCGTGTGATCATGGGGTGACTCCGGAGTGGACTCCCGCGAGCGCCGCGACGAGCAGCGCCGCCCATTGTGGACCGAGGTAGCCGTTCGGCCCGTCGTCGTACCATTCGCCGAGCGAGTGCGCGCCTTCCGCATCGCCCCCGCCGCCGATGCGGATGGCGGGAATGCCGAGCGAGATCGGAATGTTCGCGTCCGTGCTCGATGCGGTCGTGGACGAGGTGAAGCCGAGCGCCTTGCCGGCGGCGAGCGCGGTTTGCACGATCGGCGCGGAGTCGGCCTGGCCGCCCGTCGGACGAATGCCGATCGTGTCGACGACGAGCGAGATCTTCGCCGCCGCCGCGCGCGGCCCGGGCCACCTCGCGTTCTCGGCCGCGAGCGCGTCGTGGATGATGCGTTGCACTTGCGCGTCGACGTTGGCGAGCGACTTGGCGTCTTCGGAGCGCATGTCGACTTCCATGGATGCTTCGCCGGCGATCGAGTTGACCGACGTGCCGCCCTGGATCACGCCGACGTTGAACGTCGTCTTGGGGTTCGCCGGAACTTGAATGTCGGAGATCCCCGCGATCGCGCGGCCGAGCGCGTGGATCGGATTGGGAATGCCGAACGCGCCGTAGCTGTGGCCGCCCGGACCTTTGTATGAGATCCGGTAGCGATGGCTGCCGACCGCGCGGCTCGCGATGCCGAGCCCCGCGTCGTCGACGGAGATGAAGTAGTCGATTTTTCCCTTGAGTTCTTTGCCGAACAAATTGCGCATGCCGCGCAGGTTGCCCGGGCCCTTCCTCGCCGACGTCGCCGACGAAGTAGACGGTGCCGTTGGTTTGCACGCCGGCTTTCTCGAACGCGCGGACGACGGCGAGAACGACGGCGAGCCCGCGGTCGTCGTCGCCGATGCCTGGGGCGCGGAGCTTCGTGCCGTCGTGCTTGACGGTGACGTCGGTGCCTTCGGGGAAGACGGTGTCGAGGTGTCCGGCGATGACGACCGTCGGCCCGCTCCCGACGCCGCGTCGCTCGGCGATGACGTTGCCGGCGGTGTCGACGCGGATGTTTTTGAGGCCGAGTGCTTCGAGGCGTTTTTTGAACTCAGCGCCGCGTTTGGATTCTTTGAAGGGCGGCGAGGGGATGGCGCGTCAGCTCGACTTGCTGTTGGAGGGTCCAGGCGTTGTCGGTCTTGAGGATGTCGAGGGCGGCGCGGACTTTCGCGTTCGACGAGGGGATGGGGAGTTGGGCGAGGGCGGTCGTCGAGGCGAAGAGGAGCGCGGCGAGGGGGAGGCGGGGGGAGGTTGGCATGGGACCAACGTACTGACGCGGAGCGTCGGCGTGAAGCGTTCGAGCGGCGATAGCCCGCGCGCATTCCTCCTGGAGCGAGGACAGTCGCCGAGGTCTGCCGATGGCGCGCCTCGGCTCCCGTAGGGCTAGCTGTGCCGGCCAGGCAACAGCCGCCATCGCACTCGAGCCAGAGATCTTCGTCCTTGTCAAACCAGCGCCAGCGCATCGTGGCCGGTATCCTGGCAGTATCATTTCCACGGCGTCCAACCTGCCGTAGAGGACCAGTCCAAAGTACTTGCTGTGGTCCATGCGAACCGTCCGAACTGTCCGTCACAACATTATTCGCATTTGTTACTTGCGTGAACCAGGCGGTATCCTGTGGCGCAGTGGGAGTTGCCGGGTGGACTACGGCCCTCATGGCAATCGTGTTGATTCCCTGGCTGAACCCAAAGACCGTGACGTACTTCGAAACAGGGTCCGCGGCGACGGGAAATACGCCTCTTCCGACAGTCAGGTAGACGTGACTGGCCGAGGCCGCAATGAAGTCGGCGACGTGCAGGTTACCAAGATTTGGATCCGGGACTGCCGACGCCTGCACCTGACGATGGATCTTGTGCGCCGAGGTGGCATCGGGAATCCCGAGCACCTGGTCATCGAACCATCCTTTCACACGCCCCTGAGCGCTGCTGACCAAGGATCCGATCTCGGTGATGTGCGCTGAGCGCCGCGTTTCCATTGACTCCACCTGGACCGACGATGCACCAGCGAGCGCCGCACTTTACGCCGATCAGCGTCCGACCGCCATTGTTCGCCTCGACAAAGCGCGTCGTCGCAGGATAGTCACCGGGCGGACCACTCGCATCATCGACCGCGACTGTCAGCGGCTTCCCGTTCGTGGGTGCGGCGGGGCACTTGAGGCCCGTTAAGGGGGGAGTCATGAGCGCGTCGAACTTGTCGCTCGCCCCGCTCGCGAGCTTGAGGTACAGGCAACCGAACTGTCCCGAGAGCCCCAACTCATTGTACGGAGTTGGGCGCGGGGTATGATCGTTGATATCGGGATCGACCTCAACGATCGCAACTTGCCTGTAAGCCGCGGTAAGTTGAAGAGTGTCGAGCCACGGCGCTGCGAGAACGTGTGCAACGGGCCCATACCCGTCACTTCCACCGCCGTCAGCCAGGCGTTGATCATCGTCGTATTCTGGAATGCACCAGCCGTAATATCCGTTCGCCGTCGCAAAATTGACGGCATTGCTGTCCAGGCCGCGGTCGAGCGCCAATTGAGCATCGGCTCGATTGCAGAGGCTATCCGCCAGGGCACCGACGCCGCCGCGCCCGCCGCCACCACCGCCGCGCGCCCGCGTCAGGGGGCCAGGGAGTGTCTTTCCCCCGCCGCAGGCGGCGGGAGCTAGTATCCGGCGATGAGCCCGCTCGCGACACGAAGGTGCGCTCTCGATTGGATTTCACAGACACTCCTTGTAAGGTCGGGTGTTGCTCTATCCCCAGACTACATCAACGGTGAGCGCCAACTTGGCTGCTATTTGATTCCAACCAGGCAGCGACGCCGATGTCGCATCCAACCGCAGAGATGGCCCATCCTTGTCGCTCCATCGCCAGCGCATGGTGGCGGGAATGCTTGTCAGGTACAGGTTGCCCAACGGGTCGATGTACGACAGGTACTTCTTGTGATCCGTCCGGTGGGTCGGAAAATCTGGTTTAATGTTGCCATGCGCGTCCGTCACCGAGCGAACCAGACGGTGTCTTTCTCCCCGGACGGGTTGATATGAACTTCGGCTCGCAAGGCGACGATATTCGTGTCTTTACTGAATCCATAGACGCTGACGTACTTCGACCGAGGGAGGATCATCGGAGAAGTACGTCCTGCCGACGATCTTATAGGATTCGAGTCTTGTGCCAGGAACGATGAAATCCTGGACGTGCAGATTCCCCAAACCTGGAATCGGGGATGGCTGATGCCCGGATTTTACGATGAATTCCGAATTTGCCGGCGCCGTCCGGAAGTCCGAGGACCTGGTCGATCGAACCAGCCCTTTGACGTTCCCTTGAGCGACTTTTGTTCAGGGAGGACACTCCGTCAGGTGCGCACTCAGGCGAACGATGCACGAATTCGTCGGCCCAACGACACACCAGTGATTGGCACACTTCAGGCTGATCAGCGTTCGACCGTTCGATGCCTCGACGAACCGAGTAGTGGGCGGATAGTCGCCCGGCTGGCCAGAGTAGTCCTTCTCGACTCTCACGTCCAGCGGTTGACTATTGGATGCCAGCGGGTTGTTCGGGCATTCGAGGTTCTTGTCGGCCGGCACGATAACCGCCGAGAATCGCTCGCTGCAAAATGAACGACTTCGAATAGTGTTGCAGGTACACGCAGTTGTGTGCCGTCAGGCCCAGCACGCTGTACGGGGCAAGGTCTGAGGTGACTGGTTCCTCGACGTCGATGATCGCAACCTGCGCACGTAGTGTCCATCGAATTGATTCGTCGCCGTAGCGCACCAGGTTGGGCGACGCCAAGACGTGGGCGGTTGAACCGTAGTCAGTCCACGTGCTAGCCCGCGCCGGCCGTCGTGGAACCGTTGATCGTCGTCGTATTCCGGAATACACCAGCTGTAGGTATCCATTCGTCTCGCAAAGGCGATGGCGATTGGCATCAAGGCCACGGTGAGCTGACCATGGCAGCGTCACTCGAATTGCACAGATTGTCCGAGCAAAGGCGGAACGGCGATGAACATTCGGGAGCGACAGGGCTGCGGATTGTACCAACATTCGGTGAGTTCCCATGTATTCGTGGTCACCGGCCACGATGCCGGCGCGGCGACGAACGCCACAGTCAAGGCGTATGTACCATCTTCAACGTGAATTTCACGATAGCTCCCAGGTAGAGGGGTTTGGCTTTTGAGCTTGGGAATCGGCTCCTACTGCGGAGCAGCGACTATTTCTGATTTCGCGCAAATGCGCGACGACGGTCCTTTGAAGGTCCGCGTCATCGGCATGCCTCCAGATCGTCGCAGCGACTCGGGCGCTTTGACGCGCCTCAGCCCGATCGCGTCGGCCAGGAGCTGCGCGTGAAGCGCGAATGCTTGGATGAGAAAGCCAATGCGTGCCGTGTTGTGGCGCGGTTCCGTCGACTGAAGCGGCGTCGCGTGCCGGAGCCGTGTTCAGCGCCGTCTCGAGCGACGCGATCGCCGCGGCCGTGTCGGCCAAGGCCAACCAGACTCTGGCCTCCGGGAACGACGGCATCGGCGGTGATCTGTCCCGGTAAAGCCACTCGATGTGCATGGGCCGCTGCACGGAGTTGGAGCCTGGCTCGAAGCGGAGTCTGGCCGATGCACGCTCAGAGAGTGCTCGGCGGCAATAATGTGCGATCCCGTGATGCGCCAGGCGTGTCACCCAAGCCGAATCAGACGGTTGCATCGCGCGAACAATCACGTTCAGCTGCCACGTACTGCGCGCGTTTTGCTTCGATGCGGCCGCGCCCGAGCGGATTGGCAATGCTGTTCTGTCGATGTCGTCGAGCTGCGCCCCATAGTCGACGCGGTTGACAGCCGACGGAGACATGGCGCTTTGAGTTCCACGATCTTCGCTCGAACGTCACGCGGAACGTCGGTGGAACTCCCGGGAGGGCGCGCTGCTTGACGCAGCAGTTGGCCCGCTCGTTCGCAGTCGCCGGTCATGGCCGCGACGGGAGCGAGGAAGCCGGCGATTTCGGCCGTCGCGGGAACCCGGTTCTGCCTCGAGCAACGAGTCCGCAGATATCAGTAGTCGTTCGAGATGCCGCGGATGTCGGAGCGGCGAACTTGAGCTGGAGTGAGAGGCGGGTCGCCGCGAGTCTGGTGCGTTGGGGCCGCTCCGTGGTCAGCCGCTCGGCCGCCACGAGAGTATCGAGCGCAGATGGGTCGCCCCGGATTTCAAGTGAGATTGCCAGCGCCTCTTTTGCCTCAGCGCTCCGAGGGAAGGCGCCCGCCCATCTCGTCACGACCGTGTCGAAGGCGCTGCGAAGAGCGAAGCACGACTTCTGGCGGACTGCCAGCTGGGGACTCGTTGACTCAGTACCGCGTCTCGCGGCCAAGCCACGAGCACCACTCGAGTCGCCCGAAAGAGCCGGAACACCAAAGAACCGCCGCTCTGGTTGGCCGGGCGGGGACCCTGGCGTCAAACGGTTGCCGCTCATGAAGAGCAGATCGCGCAATCGCTCGAAGCCGCTCTGCCGAAATCCACGATAGGTCGAGGGAATGAGCTGAAATGCTCGGACATACGAGGTGACGGCCTCCTGAAGGCTCCCCCGAAATCTCCATCCCGACGGCGAACGACCCCGGCGACAACCACGTGATCATTCAGATTGCACTCACCCAGGCCATACCAGCTGGCGAAGCTCATCGCATTCCCGCGTATGAGCGTCTTGTAAACACCGCACGCCTCCGGATAGTCGACCATTGCCCATCAGTACCAGCGCGCGGCCCATCAAACGCTCGGACGGCGTCAGAGCTGCGGTGTCCGTCAGAGCCCGCTCGGCGAGCACAGACCACGTTTGCGAGTCGAGCGACCTCCCACGACCTTCTGTTGCGCCTGCCACAGATAGGCACGTGAAAACCCCGGATCAGCGACACGGCCAGCGCGAGCTCGGAATCGGCGCGCGCCAGATCCCATTCCTGGCGGGCGTTCATGGCGCGGATAAAGGCCTGCGTCGCAAACAGATGGCGCGGGCCCCGTGCCGCCGGGAGTGCCGCCGTCGCTGGCCCCGCGCAGGACCATCGAGTCGGCCAACGCCGCGTATACCGCCGCGACTCTGCGACGAATCGGACGGCAGGTCCAGCTTGGGCTGCGTGCAGCGACCCCGTCTGCCAGATCGCGATACTCCGCGAAGAGCCCGTTGCCCGTCGGCGTTCGAACAGGGCTGACCACGATGAATCGACGTGCGCCGAGCGCCTATCGCGATCGAGCTCATATCTTCGGGCGTGAGGCGGCCGGCCGGTCGTCGCGCCAGCGCGTCCAGCGTTCGATCGAACGGCACGACGTGGAGATCCTGCCACCGTCGCAGCGCGGTATGGAATAGTTCGTACGGCGCCGGGCCCGGTCGACGAACCCTGCCCACTCTCGAGCGGCAGCACGACGACCTGCGTCGAGTCGGCGGGAAGCTCCGCCGCGCCCGAACCAAGCGTGCGTCACGCCGTAGACGCTCAACGTCGCAACGAGGACAACGCCGGCCGGCGATCGCAATCAACGAGCGCCACCGATCGCCGCTGAAGCAACGGTCGCTTGCTCGCCGCGCCGCGCAGGCGCGACCACCGCCGCATCGAACGCCTTCACGAACTCGCCCATGTTCGCGTAGCGGTCCGCCGGCGACAGCGACATCGCCTTCTGAATCACCCGCTCGATCGCTTGCGAAATCCCTGGTCGATAGACGCTGATCTCCCTCGGCGCATGCTTGAACCGCAGCGCGATCGTCGATTCCTGCGTCGGACCGTGAAACGCCGGCAGCCCCGCGAGCATCTCGTAAACCACGCACGCGAACGAGAATTGATCGCTGCGCCCGTCGAACTGGTGGTCGCCGCTCGCCTGCTCGGGACTCATGTACGCCGGCGTGCCGCGGATGATGCCCGACGACGTCGTCGAATCGCCCGTCACCCGCTCCACGGCGCGCGCGATGCCGAAATCCGACAGGTACGCCTGATCGCCCGTAAAGAGAATGTTCTCCGGCTTGACGTCGCGGTGAATCAACCCGCGCTCGTGCGCGTGCTGAAGCGCCGAGCCGATCCCGCGCACGATCTCCACCACGACGTCGACGGAGAGCTGCCGTTCCTTGTCCAGGAGAGTCCGCAGCGAGCCGCTCTCCATGTGCGGCATCACCAGAAACAGATCCGCGCCGAACTGCCCCGAGTTGAGAATCGGCGTGATGTGCGGATGCCGAACTCCGGCGTTCATGCGGAACTCGCGCAGGAACCGATCGGCCGCGACGCTCTCCACCAGCTCGCGACGCAGAACCTTCAGCGCGACCGACGTCGACGTCGTTTCGTCGCGCGCGAGGTACACCGTAGCCGTCCCACCGCGACCAAGCTCGCGCTCGATCGTGTAACGACCTGCGAACGTGCCAGAGGGAGGGGTCTGCGAGGCCATGGGTGGTGGCGGGAGCCGGCGTCGGCGAATTGCGACCGTTCAGCCTCACGATATCCCCCGGTTCAGGGGTCCGCTAGAAGGCCCCCGGCACCCTTAGTGCGGCCAGGCAAAAACTGCCGTTTCGAGGACCGGAATTAGCAGAGGTGAACGGCCGTCGCCTTGAACCCCGCGACGATCTCCCGTCCCACCTCGAGCGACAGCTCCCGGACCGACCGCGCCGTCACGGCGGCCACGATCGGGGTGCCGCTGGCCTCCACGGTCACCTTGCTCAATGCGCCCGCCGGGACGATCTCCACTATGCGTCCACGGAATTGGTTCTGCATAGACGACATCGAGGGTTCAACCGACAGCGACACCTCCTCGGCGCGGATCACCGCGTGCGCGGGGCCGGGCACCACGTCCCCGAGGGCGTAGAAGGTCAACCCGCCGGTCGTGAACGCCACCGGCAGCTCGGCGAACTGGTTCTTGGCCGCATCCCGGAAGTCCGGAGCCTCGGCCCGGATCGGGCGCGCGGTCCCCGCGAATACATTCTCGACACCCAAAAAGTCGGCGATGTACGGCGAGACCGGGCGATGGAACACGTCGGCCGGGTCGCCCTTCTGAACCACCTGTCCGCGATCGAGCACGATCGCGACGTCGCCGAGCACCCCGGCTTCGGCGAAGTCGTGGGTGACTTGCAGAACTGTAAATCCACGTTCGAAGTACGTCGCGCGCAGCTGGCGGCGCGTGGCGCCCCGCGTCCGCGGGTCTAGCGCACTGAACGGCTCGTCGAGCAGCAGCACCTCGGGCTTCGCCGCGATCGCGCGGGCGATCGCGACGAGTTGGCGTTCGCCGCCGCTCAGCGAGCCGACGGCTCGATCGTACAGCACCTCCACGCCGAACCGGTCAGCCGCATCCTCCGCGTCGGCGGCGCTGGCCGCGCCGTACTCGACGTTCTCGCGAACCGTCAAATGAGGAAACAGAGTATGCGTGTTGATAGACGATGCCGAGCCGCCTGCGCTCCGGCGCCAGTCTCGTCACGTCTTCACCTCGCAGGATGATCTGCCCCGACGTGGCGCGCGTGACGCCGGCGATCGTCTCGAGCAGCGTCGTCTTCCCCGCTCCGGCTGGTCCGATCACCACACCGTATCCGCCGTCCGCGACCTCGAACGTGACGTCCGTCAGTCGGAAATCGCCCGCGCGCGCGTTGACGAGCCGAAGCGAGATCATTCGGGCAGCTCCCGTCCAGCCGTCCAGCCGTCCAGCGGTCTAGCCGATCATTCTTTTCTCAGCGCGCGCAGCGCGGCCAGCGGAACGAGCGCGAGGAGCACGAGCACCGCGGCGACCGGCAGCGCCTCGTTCAGGCCGAACGCGGTGAAGCGATCGTAGCTCAGCACGCTCGCGACCTTCGGATTGTACGTGAGGATCACGATCGCGCCGAACTCGCTCACGGCGCGCGCCCACATGACGATCGCCGCCGCCGTCAGGCCGCGCGCCGAGAGCGGCAGCGTCACCCGGGCAAACGCGCGCCACGCGTCGTCGCCGAGCGTGCGCGCGACGGCTTCGAACCGCGCGTCCACGCGGGCGAACGACTCTCGCGCGGCGCTCACGTACAGTGGCGCCGACACGAACAGCATCGCGCAGATGATTCCCGTCGGCGACCCGCCACGCGCAGCCCCGCGGCGTAGAGCGCCGAGCCGACCGCGCTGCGCTCGGCCGAGCACGAGGAGCAGGGCGATTCCCGCCACCGGATGCGGAATGACGAGCGGCAGATCCATGATCGCCGCAAGAAACGACTTGCCGCGGAAACTTCGCCGAGCGAGCAGGTACGCGATGGGCGTTCCGCCGACGATGCCGAGCAACGTGGCGGTCGTCGCGGTGAGCGCGGTGAGAAGCAGCGACTGGCGCAGCTCCGAATCGCCGGCGAGCGCCGCGACGCCGCGCGCGCCGCCCGCGCCGACGAGCCCCGCGACTGGTCCCACGATGAACAACAAGAAAACCGACGAGACCACAGCGACGACTACCGAAGTCATCGCTCCCCGCGTCACGAGCGGGCGACGCGCGGCGGCCGGCGACGTCCGGTCGGCGCTAGTGACCGTCGCCACCGCGTAGGCTGGCGGGGGCGCCGGAGCCGTGCACGACCGGATTGGCCATCATGTCCACGTGCGCGTCGCGCAATTGCGTCAACACGCCAGGCGAGAACAAGTATGCCACGAATCGATCGGCGCTCGCCGGGTGCGGCGCGGCGCGCGGGACCGACATTCCATAGAGAATGGGCTCACCGCGAATCGTAGTCGTCGTGCCGGGCGAGGCGCCGCGCACCTGCACGGAAACGCTCTCGTATTCCTTCGCGCGTTGTGCGTCGCCGAGGTCGATCGCCGGCGGAAGCGCGAGATAGCGGAAGCCGTTCGACTCGGCGACCGACTGATAGTCGTAGATGTAGTCCAGCTCTCCCGCGGCGAGCAGCGCCGCGAGCTCGGCGGCGTTCGGCCGGATGTTGCGATCGGGGGAGTGCTCGAGGAGCGACGCTGCGAGTTTGGGTTTCCTATAAAAGCGCTCGGCGAGCTGAAACATCAGCAGCGTGCGGTAGCCGACCGGCGCGATGCTCGGATCGGTGCGCCCGATTTCGACGTCGCCGCGCTGGAGGATCGCCGTCCAGTTGTCCGGCGTGATTTCGCCGGCGTGCTTGGACTTGGGCGGTGTAGGCGACGACCATCCGGTTGCGCGCGAAGTCGGCGTACCAGGTGGCGTGTGCCGGAACGAGGTAGCGCGGGAAGACATCGGCGTCAGCCAAGAGCAGGACGTCGGGGACGCGATGCAGGTCCGTGATCTTGCGCACGTGCTCGAGCGAGGCGCCGCTTTCCCGTTGGATCACGATCCCCGTCTGCGCGGTGAACGCGTCGAGAACGGGCTGCAGCGGTTTCGTCAAGCTGGCCGCGACGAACAGCACGAGGGTGTCGGCGGCCGCCAGAAGTCCGATCATGCCTTAAAGAAAGCCCCCGAAAGGGGGGCGCGCCACGGAGGGAAACTTTCGCCATCTTTCTACGTCCTGGCCCCCAGCCTGTTGCTCTCCCAAAACCACCTCATGTCTGATCTGGCAATCGACATCCGCAAGGTCGTCAAGCGTTTCGGCGACTTCGTCGCCGTGCGCGAGCTGTCGCTCGAGGTCCCGCGCGGATCGGTCTACGGTCTGCTCGGCCCCAACGGCGCGGGCAAGACGACGACCATCCGCATGATCCTCGACGTCCTCGCTTCCCGACTCGGGGACGATCTCGCTCTTCGGCCAGCCGAACACCGACTATGGGGTGCTCGACCGAGTCGGCTATCTCCCCGAGGAGCGCGGCCTCTACAAGAAAATGCAGGTCCGCCGCGTGCTGCTCTTTCTCGCCGAGCTGAAGGGGATGCGCGCCAAGGAAGTGGCCCCGCGCATCGACGAGTGGCTCGAGCGGTTCGGGCTCGTCACGCCGCAAAAGAATTGGGGCGACGCGAAGATCGACGAGCTGTCGCGCGGCATGCAGCAGAAGGTGCAGTTCATCGCGACGCTGCTCCACGACCCCGACCTCGTGATCCTCGACGAGCCGTTCAGCGGGCTCGATCCGATCAATGCGCAGGCGCTCAAGGACGCGGTGCTCGAGCTCAAGCGGCGCGGCAAGACGGTCATCTTCAGCACGCACGTGATGGACAACGCCGAGAGGATGTGCGACTCGGTGTGCATCATCGCGCGCGGCGAGAAGGTGCTCGACGGCTCCGTGACCGAGGTCAAGCGCGCCGCCGGCACGCGCAACGTGGCGATCGGACTCTCCGGGGGGCGGCGCGCAAAACGGCGTCTCCGACGTCCTGCGCGACCCGCGCCTCGTGCAGAAGGTCGACGACTCCAACAATTACATCGAGGTCGAGCTGGCGCCCAACGCCGACGCGCAAGCATTGCTGCGGCGGCTCGTAGACGCCGGCGCGGCGATCGAACGATTCGAGCTGATGCAGCCGTCGCTGCACCAGATCTTCCTCCAGCGCGTCGGCGCGACCGGCGTCGAAACGGGGATGTCCGGACATGGGTAATTTCGGCAAGCTGTTCGTCGTGGCGAAGCGCGAGTACATGGAGCGCGTTCGCTCGCGATGGTTCATCGTGATGACGCTCCTCGTGCCGGCGATCTTCTCCGGCGCGATGCTGCTCCCCGTGTACGTCGCGGCACGGAGCAGCGCGTCGGGGAGCGCGCTCCGCAACATCGCCATTCTCGACGCGAGCGGTACGGGCCTCGGCGAGCAGATCGCCACGACGCTCAAGACCGATTCGACATTGGGGGGGGCCGCAGCGCCGACAGCATTGCGCCGCGAGTCATCGTCACGACGACGGCCGATCTTCCGGCCCGCGAGCGCGAGCTTCAGGCGCAAGTAAAGCAGCCGAACAACCTCGTCGGCTACCTCGTGCTGACCGACAGCACGCTCTCCCGGAACTCGGCGCGCTACGCGGGACGAAACGCGTCGACGATCAACGACATCGACAAGCTGCGCACGATCGTCCGCCAGGATGTGATGATCGCGCGGCTACAGCGCGAGGGCATTCGCTCCGACGTGGTGCGGGAACTCGCGACGACGACGTTCCGCCTCAAATCGGAGCGCATCACCGAGCGCGGGCGGTCCGGCTCGGGCACCGGCGGACTGCTCGCCGGCATCATCGTCGGCGTGCTGCTGTTCATGTCGATCATGTTCCACGGCCAGAATGTCTTGGGAGGCGTGGTCGAGGAGAAATCGACCCGCGTCGCCGAGGTGGTGATCTCGAGCGTCAAACCCGAGGTGCTGCTCGCCGGCAAAGTGTTGGGCGTCGGCGGTGTCGGCTTGACGCAGCAAGCGGCGTGGCTCGGCATCACGGCGTACCTGCTGAATTTCGTGACGCCGATTCTCACGAAGGGGCTGAGCGGGCAGGCGGCGGCAGGCGCGGCGGACCAGTTCGGGGGCGGCTTCGCGACGCTCAGCCTCGCGACGATCGCGCTCGTGCTGGTCTACTACATCATCGGGTTCGTGTTCTACGCGAGCCTGTACGCGGCAGCCGGCTCGATGGTGAACAGCGAACAAGAAGCTCGGCAGGCGGCCATACCGGTGCTGGTTCTGCTTCTCTCGACGTGGATGATGGTCAATCCGATCCTGCTGAACCCGAACAGCAAGCTCGCGGTCGCGCTGTCGTGGCTCCCGTGGTCGTCGCCGATCATCGTTCCACTGCGCATGGGCCTCACAACGGTCTCACCGGTCACGATCGGCGGCTCGATCGTCGTCGCGATTTTTGGTTGCGTCGGCGCGGTGTGGCTGTCGGCGCGGATCTACCGCGTGGGAATGCTGATGTACGGAAAGAAGCCGAGCCTCGCGGAAGTGGCGAGGTGGATCAGGTACGCGTAGAGCGGTGGACCGGTGGACCGGTGGACCGGTGGACCGGTGGACCGGTGGACCGGTGGACCGGTGGACGGTGGACCGGTGGACCGGCTACAGGCTCGCTACGCGCTCGATGCGGCGGTCAGGGACTAGCCACACCAGAGCGACGATGACGAAGAGCGCGTCCGAGATCAGTGGCTGCACGAAGGCGGCGGGAATCGCGGCGACATAGAGGGCGAGCGAGATCATGCCTTTGCGGTTGGATCCGATCGCGCGAGCGAGCTTCGAGTCGGGGCCCTGGGCGGCGATGATGCTGTACTCGAGGATGGTGTAGGCGATCGACGCGAGGACCATCACGACGCCGTACAGCGCGGTGGGCACGGCCGAGTAGTGATTCGCTCCCATCCACGCGGTGACGAACGGGACGAGCGAGAGCCAGAAGAGGAGATGCAGGTTGGCCCACAGGACGCCGCCGGTCACGCGATCGGCCAGCGTGGACCATGTGGTGGTGGTTGCTCCAGTAGATGCCGAGGAACACGAAGCTGAGCACATAGCGTCAGCAGCGAGGGGACGACTTCGCGCAGCGCGGACAACGACGCGCCTTGCGGCGCCCTGAGCTCCAGCACCATGATCGTGATGAGGATCGCGATCACGCCGTCGCTGAAGGCTTCGAGTCTCCCTTTCGTCATGCCGAAGACTTAAGCTGCGGTCCAAGCGCGGCAAGCCACTCGACTCACTACGACAGTCTCATGACGCATCCAGTTCCCCCGATGCCGGACGGCCGGCAACTGCTTCGCCACACGCTCGCCACACTCGCCTATCGAGCGTCGAAGGCCGTGCGCGGCGCGCCGGCTTCGTTCTCGACGTTCAGCGTCGCCGACGGATCGCGGACGCCCGGTCAGATCCTCGCGCACCTCGGCGACTTGATGGACTGGGCGCTGACGCAGGCGAAAGGTCAGCAGAAATGGACGGACACGCCGCCGGGCGATTGGAAAGCCGACGTCGACCGGTTCTTCCGCTCGCTTTCGGCGCTCGACGGGTATCTCGCGTCCGACGCCGAGGTGCACTTCGGCGCGCTCAAGATCTTTCAGGGCGCGATCGCCGATTCGCTGACGCACGTGGGGCAGATCAACATGCTCCGGCGCATCGCGGCGGCGCCGGTGCGCGGCGAAAACTACGCGCGAGCGGACATCGCGGTCGGTCAGGTCGCGCACGAGCAGCCGGCGCCGCGCGCCGAATTCGGCTGACCCGATCGGCGCGTCGCCGGAATCTCAGTGCGATTCGGCGGCGTCGAGCTCGGCGAGCGTTTTGCGGAACGCGCCGAGCCCCGCCGCGAACAGCACGATCGCGCTCGTCATCCCGACGACGTTGACGATGGCGAGCGATCGACCGACCGCCATCGGGTCGCGGAAGACGTAGTCGTCCAGCCAACCGACCGAGCTCGGGCCGAGCGAGCGGGCGATCAGGGCGACGAAGAGCACGTAGAGCGCGACGCCTTGCGTTCGCAGATGACGGGGTACGATTTCAGCGGCGGACGCCGACGCCGCGCCCCACGGCATCGCGGCGAACACGTTGACGACGGCGAGCCACCAACCGGCCGCCGTCGCCGTCGGCGCGAGCGGGAACGCCGTCGCCGCGACGAGCATCCCCGCCGCGCCGATCATCCCGACGCGAAGCGGCGCGTCGGTCTTGCCGGCTCGGGCAAAACGGTTCGCGAGCCATCCGCCGATGAGAACACCGACCGGACCGATGAAGATCGTGAGCAGCCCCTGGAGCCGCCCTGCCTGTGCCTCGTTCCAATTGAATCGGCGAAGAAAGACGGCGGGAATCCAGACCACCAGCGAGAAGTTGACGCTCGACGACATCGCGAACCCGAGGCCCTGCGTGACGAACGTGCGCCGGTGTTTGGCGACGTGCGCCATCAACGCGCTGAATGACGGCGTCGGCTCCTGCCCCTCGCGCTGGCGGCGCGGCTCGCGAACGGTGAGCAGCAACAACGCGACGAGGAGCCCGGGAAGGCCCACGGCGAGAAACACGAGCTGCCACGGATGGATCGGGCCGAGAATCGGAACTTCTCGCGCCGATCCAGTGGCGGTCGCGCCGACGATGTAGCCGCCGATGGCGTAGCCGGCGCCAGAGCCGATGAAGATCCCCAAGCTGAGAACGCTCATCGCGCCGGCGAACTTCTCGCGTGGGAAATAGTCCGCGAGGAGCGACGCGGCCGGCGCGTTCAACGTGGCTTCGCCGACACCGACGCCCATGCGCAGCACGAACAGTTGCCCGAACGTCTTGGCCCCGGCGCAGAGCGAGGTGAACACGCTCCACAGAGTCGCGCCGCCGACCATCACGTTCCGCCGGCTCGTGCGGTCGGCGAGGCGCGCAATTGGCAGGCCGAGCACGGCGAAGAACAGCGCGAACGCGATACCGCCGAGGTAGCCGAACTGCGAGTCGGTAACGTGGAAGTCGCGCTCGATCGGGCGAATGAGCAGACTGAGAATCTGCTGGTCGATGTTCCCGCTGACGCTGAACAGCGTCAACACGCCGACCACGTACCATGGATACCAGCTCCGCCCGCCGGGTTCGCGCGCGCTTGAGTCGTGCATGACAAGAAGATAGCCGTGCCCGGCAGGCGGCCGACGCCTCGACAGCGTGGCGCAATGTCCGGGTTTGCGTCAGTTTCTCGTCGTCACCGACGGAGCGATCAGCCGTGCGCCATCCACGAACGTTGGTTGCAACCGCCCTCTCGGCGTTGGTGCTCACCGGTGGTTGCGGACACTGGAGCTGGGTCCCGCCTTCGACGTCCCCGAGGACGACGATCCCCAACGGTACCATCCGCGAAGACCTGTTCCTCTCCGCGGCGCTCGGCGCCGCGAAGCATCTGGTCGTCTATCTGCCGCCGTCGTACGCGCGCGACACGTCGCAGCGTTATCCGGTCGCGTACTATCTGCACGGGCTTTCGGGAGCGGAGTCGGATTGGGTCGCGAAGGGCGGCATCGACGCGGCCGCCGACTCACTGTTCAACCGCGGCACGCCCGAGATGATCATCGTCATGCCCGACGGCGACGACGGTTGGTATACGACATGGACGAACCAGCTCGACTACGGCGCGTGCGCCGACACGCTCCACGCCGAAGCGCCTCTGTCCTATTGTGTGCGACACCAGCGCTACGACGATTACATCGCGCACGACGTCGTGCGTTTCGTCGACTCGCACTACCGCACGCAGGCGGATCGCGCGCACCGGGGCATCGGCGGCTTGAGCATGGGCGGGTACGGCGCACTGAGCGTCGCGCTGCACTTCCCCGACGTGTTCAGCGCGGCGGCGAGTCACTCCGGTGTGGTCTCGCCGATGTACGTCGGACCGCACCCATTCGTCGCGCCACCGCAATACGCCACGGAAGCGGACATCATGCGTCCGGCGGCCGCCGTGTATTGGTCGCGCTACAAGACGTACTGGGGCACGGACCTCGAGCGCTGGCGCACGGCGGACCCGGCTCGGGAAGCGGAGCTCCTCCAGCGCCATGGCGGACGAATGCCATCCATTTTCATCGATTGTGGAACCGAGGACGCGCTACTCGACCAGAACCGCGCGCTACACGACGAGCTCTCGCGACTCCGCGTGCGGCACGATTACGCCGAGTGGCCGGGGGCGCACACGTGGCGCTACTGGAGCACGCACGTTCGTGAGAGTTTGGCGTGGATGGGGGGAAAGATTGGGTGACCGGTGGACCGGTGGACCGGTGGACCGGTGGACCGGTGGACCGGTGGACCGGTGGACCGGTGGACCGGTGGACCGGTGGACCGGTGGACCGGTGGACCGGTCAGAGTTGCGACAAAAGGGTACGGCGCGAAAGGAAATGATGGTGGGATTTTCACGTGATTGTGCCAGCGTTCCGCCATGCGCAATCCGGCCGATCTTCGTGTTCTGGACGAGGCTAGAGAGTTGGCGATCGAGACCTACGTCGCGACGGCGCGATTCCCTGGTGCTGAGCGATTTGGTTTGACCGCCCAGATGCGGCGAGCGGCGGTCTCGATCGGTTCCAACATCGTCGAGGGCTGCCACCGTGCGGGCAACCGCGCGTTTGTGCTGTTCCTCCACAACGCGCTCGGTTCCTCCGCTGAGCTTCAGTTTCAGATCGAGTTAGCCATGCAGCTCGGCTTCGGTGACCGCGCTGAGGTCGAGTCGCTGCACGCGCGCGCCACCGATTGCAAGAAAATGCTCTCTCGACTCATCGCGAGCCTTCGCCGCCGCGGCAATTAGCTGTCACCCTTTGCTTCCCATCACTCGGTCTTCACCGGTCCACCCGGTCCACCCGGTCCACCCGGTCCACCCGGTCCACCCGGTCCACCGGTCCACCGGTCCACCGGTCCACCGGTCCACCGGTCCACCCGTCCACCGTCAGTTCGCTGCCCGGAATCCCTCCGCGGTAAGCGCTCCCAACACGCGCGACCGAAGGCGGTCGTCGACCTTCATGTGCGGTCGCGAAGCGGCGACGGCGTCGAGGAACGCGTTGGCGAAGTCGAAGTGCGAGTGGCAATCGTGGCACACCTCGAGGTGCCGCACGATGCGTTCGCGCTCGTCTTCGGAAAGGGCGCCGTCGAGGTACGGCCACAGCCGCATGACGACGTGTTCGCACGCTGATCGGCTAACCATGGCGGCGCTCGGGGATCGGGCGAAGAGGAGTTGACGAAGACGGCGCCGCGGCATTCGGTGCCTTGAAGCCGGCATCCACGGCGTAGTCGATGAGTGATTCCTGAAGCTGGCGCCGCGCGCGATAGAGGCGCGACCGCACCGTGCCGATGGGGATGTCCAACGCGGTCGCGACTTCCTCGTACGAGAAGTCGTCTACGTCGACCAGCGTGACGACGTCGCGATAGTGAGGCTCGAGCGCGGCAATCGCGCGCGCGATCGCCGGGCCGAGATCGAGCCGGCTGAACATTCCGTCGAGGTCGTGCGCCACGGCACGATTGTGCTGCCGCACCGCGGCAAGATTCTCGAGCTCCTGGTCGTCGGCCACGACCGCTTTGGCGTCGCGACGACGCTGCTCGACGAACGCATGCCGGCAGATCGTCGACAACCACGCCTTGCAGTCAGTGCCGGGCACGAACGTGTTCCAGTGGCGGTACGCGCGAAGGAAGGTCTCTTGCACGAGGTCGTCCGCGTCCGCCGGGTCGTTGGTGAGCGCCGCCGCGACCCGTGCGATGGTTGGAAGGAGCGGCAGCGCGATCTCCGCGAATTCGCGATCGCGATTTCGCTCGGGAGTCGGCTGCGAAGCGTGCGCGTCCAGTTGGACCATCTTTAGCAGAACGATCGAGGCCGAGCGAGAGTTCCCGCCCCCATCAGCCGCCGAGCGCGACCTCGAACGCCGCGGTGGCAAGGTTGGCGACCGGCGTTGGTACGCCGTGCTCTCGCCCGAGACGGCGTACCGTCCCGGCGAGCAGATCCAACTCCGTCGGCCCCCCGCGCTCGAGATCGAGCAGGAAGCTCGGCTTGATGGCCGGACCGATTCCGAAGAGCTCGTCCCGCACCTTGATCTCGTCCCCGTCGTCGAGTCTGCCCGCCGCCGCGCGAGCGACCATGACCACCTCGTGCAGCGAGTCCGTCAGAATTCGGCGTCCGGATTCGGACGCGAGCACGGGACCCATGGGCTGGCGCGACAGACCGCACGCGATCCCCATCGGCACGATGAACGCGAACTTGCGCCAGATGTCGCCGGAAATGTCGGCGCTGAGTCGCGCGTTGGATCCGCCGCCCGCGAACGCGTCCACGATCTTCTTCGCCCGCTCGCTCGACGGCTGCCCGAACTCGCCGATCGTGACGCGGTCGCTCGGACCCTTGCGGTGGACGACGCCCGGCTCGGTGCGCACGAGGCTCGCGTGGATGATCCCGCCGAGTATCGCCGGCTCGGGCACGCCGAGGGCTACGAGCCGTTCGGTGACGTCCGCGCCGTTGAGCAAGGGAACGATCGTCGCGCCGCTGTTCGCCGCGCCGACGAGCGAGGGCCCGACCTCGCTCAGCGAGTAGCTCTTGACCGCCACGATGACGAACTCGCACTTCGCCACGAGCGCGCCGTCGTCGGAGACCTCTGGGCGCACCGTGAACGATTCGTCGGGCCCCCCCGTTCGCACCTCGAGGCCGCGTTCGCGCATCGCGGCCAGGTGCGGGCCGCGGGCCACCAGGCGAACCTGATGACCCGCGCGACTCAACGTTCCGGCGTAGTAGCTCCCGATTCCGCCCGCGCCAACGACGCCGATGAGCAAGGGGAGAGGAGTGCGGGGTGCGGGGGCGGGGAGCGGAGGACGTGCTGCTACTTCTTCGCGAACAGATGCGCGTACTCGCCGTACCCTTCCTCGACGAGCTTCGACGCCGGAATGAAGCGCATCGACGCGGAGTTCATGCAGTAGCGCATGCCGGTCGGGCGCGGACCGTCGTCGAACAGGTGGCCGAGGTGCGAATCGGCGTGAGCCGAGCGAACCTCCGTGCGCGACATGCCCAGCGTGCGATCGGTCTTCGTCGTGACGTTCTCGGGCACGAGCGGACGCGTGAAGCTCGGCCAGCCGGTGCCGGATTCGAACTTGTCGGTCGAGCTGAAGAGCGGCTCACCGGAGACGATGTCTACGTAAATGCCAGGCTCGTGGTTGTCCCAATATGCGTTCTGGAACGGCCGCTCCGTGGCTTCGTGCTGCGTGACCTCGTACTGCAGCGGCGTGAGCTCTTTCTTCAGGCTGTCGTCCGACGGTTTCTTGAAAGTCTTCATGGCGTGGCTACCCGATTGGGCGATCTTGGATGACCCCAGCGTCGTTTGGGCGGCAAGGCCACCCGCGGTCGTCATGGTTGCAGCGGCAATCGCGATCAGTCCAGCGATCCGCGAGAATTTATTTCGTTCTAGCATGTCAGGTTCCTTCGAAAGCGCGGTGGAACGCGTGTCGTGCCCTACTCTTCAAAACCGCGCCGTGCAGCGTTTGGTTCCACCCTCGATAAGTTACGCCGACCGGCGGCGGGCGGCATCCGGTTACAATACGCCCGTGGAACCCCGGCGGATCTCGGGTCCTTTGGCGTTCACTCACAGCGGAGCTAGCCGTGGCCGTCGCAATCGATCCTGGTTTGGCCCAGACGCTCACCGACGCGCGGTTGCAGCTGCACCACGCGGCGCAGCTCGCCACGGCGACCGGCATTTCGTACCTGCCTGCCGAACCAGACGACAGCCACACGAACCTGGAATGGGTCGAGAGCCTGCGGGCGCTCGCCGGTCACGTGATCCCCGCACCGCAGCCGTTCCGAGCGGTCATCCAACCCGCCGACCTCTCGCTCTCGATCGCCGGTGAAGACAACCAGATCGTCGCATCCACGCTCCTCCACGGCCTGACGATCGACGACGCCGCGAACTGGCTGCGCGCGCGCATCGCCGAACGCGGCGCCGACGGCGACCGCCTCACGCTCAAACGGCATTACGAGATCCCGCATCACGACGTCGACGACGGCGCGACCTTCGATACGAAGAACGCCGCCGCGTTCGCGCAGTTGGACGCGTGGTACTTCGTGGCGAATCGCGCGCTGGGCTACGTCCGCTCCTCGACAACCGAGGCGAGCGAGGTTCGCTGCTGGCCGCACCACTTCGACATCGCGACGCTCATCGACCTCGGCGCTGGCAGGACGATCGGCGTCGGCATGGAGCCGGGCGATCAATACTACGGGGAGCCGTACTTCTATGTGAATTCGTCGCCGTCGCCGAAGCCCGAGGCGGCTACCGCCTCTCTCGGCGGCGGTGGGACGTGGCACACGAACGAGTGGGTCGGCGCCGTGCTCCCGGGCTCACGCCTCGGCGAGGAGCCGAAGGACCAGGTGCACGCGTTCCTGGACTCCGCGATCATCGCGGCGAGAGCGATCCAAAAGTCGAACGGCAAATAGCGGGCGCGCGACTGCCGTCGTTGGTTCGGGGTGTTCGGTAGTGGGTGATCGGTGACTGATGGACCTGGACAGGTTCTACGCCGTTTGGGACGCCGCATTGCGCAGAGCCTGTCCCGACATCAGTCACTCAAAACCCCAAACCGACAACCCTCAACCAACAACGGCTGTCGCGAGAGCCGTTGCGCTGTCAGCGGCCCGAAGTCTCAGTGCTCGACGACTGCCGCCTCGCCTTGATCGACTCCAAGCTCGGCCTTCACCATCGCGTGCGCCTTCCTCCCGCCGCGCGCCGTCGTGTGCGGGGCGTCTTCATGGTCGAGCAGCAGTTGCGCCATGTCCACCGCGCGCGCGACGAGGCTTCGCGCCCCCTCGCGTAACTCGGGGCTCATCATCACCGCGCGCGTGTTGTTCTCCATGTCCTCGGCCGACCATCCGCGTGAGTGTGCGATGTACGGAAACTGAGGAAAGTGACAACCGACTTCGGCGAAGAAGCCGAGCATCTGCCCGGCGACCGCCTGGACGTTGTCCTGTCCGCCCGTGATGATGAACGACGCCACTTTGTTTCTCAGCAGCACGCGGTTCGCGATCGTGACTTGGTTTTGAACGCAGTTCATCCGCTCGACCATGCGATAGTAGAGCGAGCTCGCGTTTCCCCAGCGGATCGGCGTCGACACGAGAACGACGTCGGCCCAATGGACGATCGCCTCGTACACGACCTCCATCTGGTCCTTGGGGTCCATCTGCGTGATCGAGCAGGGCCACGTGCACGCGTGCGCGCTCTTCGAGTAGTACCCCTCGCATGGACGGAATCGCAGCCCAGCCAAATGGATCGTCTGCGTGTCGACGTCCAGCCCCGTCGCGGCGTGGTGGATCGCTTCGGCGAGGAGGTCGTCGGACGTCGAGTAGCGCGGGTTCTGGACGTCCATGTTCGTCGTCGAGATGCCGAGCACGCGCACTCGTCCCGGCGCGCGCTCGATCTTCCGAGCGACCGGATGCGGCGGATGCGATCCGCGCGTCCGCTTGGTCACCGGCGCCGACGACACGAGCACGCGTCCACCCTCGACCTTCACGTCATACGACGGCACGGCGTCGATCTCGAATCCCGGTTCGCCGAGTCCCGTCTTGAAGTGGTATTTCCAGTTGTGCCACGGGCAC
Organism: uncultured Gemmatimonadaceae bacterium; assembly: GCA_963846925.1. Lineage (GTDB taxonomy): Bacteria > Gemmatimonadota > Gemmatimonadetes > Gemmatimonadales > Gemmatimonadaceae > JAQBQB01. The sequence goes on from CAWJXW010000014.1 coordinate 48,146, forward strand.
GTGACGTACTCGCCGTCGATCCGACCTTCGGCGAGCGGACCGCCGGCGTGGTTGCATACGCCGGAGAGCGCGCCGAACGCGCCGCCGACGTGCGTGATCGCGACCTTGAGACTGCCGACCGTCACGCCGGTGAGCGGACGCTTCGACAGATCGGATGTCTCTCCGACGTCGATCCAGGTGCGGTTCGTTTCGCCCGACGTGGAGTCGGGACTCACGAGGCGGCCGTCAGTGCGCCGACCCAGAACAAATCGTTCGCGTCCGTCCAGAGACGGTCGACGCGGAACCCCGCCGCGCTCGCGACGGTCGCCAACTGATCCTCGTCGTACTTGTAGGACGACTCCGTCCAGATCGTTTCGCCGCGCACGAAGTGGAACGTGTTGCCGGCCACGCGCACCGACTGGTCGCGCGTGCTCTCGAGGTGCATCTCGATGCGGCTCGCGTCGTCGTTGAAGAACGCGACGTGGCGGAAGCTCGCGAGATCGAAATCGGCGCCGAGCTCGCGGTTGATGCGGCGAAGTACGTTGCGGTTGAACGCCGCGGTCACGCCCTGGGGATCGTCGTACGCCGCGTGCAGCACGGCGGCGTCCTTGCGGCGGTCGACACCGATCACCAGCGCGCCGCCCGTGCCGACGGTTCGGCGAATTCGCGTGAGGAACGCCGCCGCTTCGGCCGGATGGAAGTTCCCGATCGTCGAGCCGGGGAAGAACGCCGCCCGACGCGAATGCGGCGGCAGGTTCGGCAGCGGGAGGAGGCGCGTGTAGTCGCCGCAGATCGGTCGCACGGCGAGCGACGGATAGTCCGCCTCGAGCTCGGCCGCGACGCGCGCGAGCTGTTCGCGCGAGATGTCGATCGGCACATAGGCCGCCGGGTCGCGCAGCGCCTCGAGCAGAAAGCGCACCTTGATCGCGGCGCCGCTCCCGTATTCCACCAACGCAACCCTTGGCCCGATAAAGTCCGCGATCTCTCCGGCCCGCTCCCGCAGGATCGAGAACTCGCTGCGCGTGAGATAGTACTCGTCGAGCGTGCAGATGCGCTCGAAGAGCCGCGCCCCGACGTCATCGTAGAAGAGCTTCGGCGGCAGCGTTTTTTGCGTGCCGCCGAGTCCGTGCAGCACGTCGGCGAGGATCTCACTCGTCTCGAGCGGCCGCGCGCCGCGCGACGCGCGCTGCGGATGCATCGAGGCGCTCATGCGTTCTTCGCCAGGCGGAGGCCCATGAACTGCCAGCGCGCGTCCGACGGGAAAAAGTTGCGGTAGGTCACGCGCGCGTGGGAACGCGGCGTCGCGCACGACGCGCCGCGCAACACCCACTGGTCGCACATCCACTTGCCGTTGTATTCGCCGAGCGCGCCCGCCGATGGCGCGTAGCCCGGGATAGGCGGTGTAGGCGCTCTGCGTCCACTGCCACACGTCGCCGTACAGCTGGCGCAGCGAGCCGTCTCGCGCGCGGTCCAGCCGGAGACGGATGGAAGTTGCGCGCATCCACGAACGCGCCGTACACGGGCTCGTCGCGCGCGGCGATCTCCCATTCGGCCTCGGTCGGAAGGCGGGCGCCGGCCCATCGCGCGAACGCGTCGGCCTCGTAGTAGCTCACGTGGCACACCGGCGCGCCGGGATCGACCGGATTCACGCCGGCGAGCGTGAACTCGGTCCAACCGTCTGCCGCGCGCTCCCAGTAGAACGGCGCTTCCCAGTTGCCGGCGCGCACCGTCGCCCAACCGTTCGACAGCCACAGCTCGGGGCGGTGGTAGCCGCGGTCGTTCATGAACGCGAGCCAATCGGCGTTCGTCACGAGGCGGTCGGCCAGACGAAACTCGTCGACGTACACGCGATGCGCGGGCGTCTCGTTGTCGAACGAGAAGCTCTCGCCGTCGTGACCGATGCGGTGGATCCCCGCCGCGACGGACACCCAGTTGGTCGCGTCGCTCACGTGGGAGATCGCACGCTTCGCCGAATACGCGGGACGCAACGGATTCGTCCAGAAAACGTGCTTGATGTCGGTGAGCATCAGCTCCTGGTGCTGTTGCTCGTGGTGCAGCCCGAGCTCGATCACCGGCAGCGCCGGATGATTCGAGTCGTTACCGATGCGCTCGACCAGCGCCTGCAACGCGCCGTCCACGTGCGCGCGGTACGCGTACACCTCGGCGACCGTGGGCCGCGTGACGAGACCGCGCTGCGCGCGACAGTGACGCTCGCCCGCCTGCACGTAGTACGAGTTGAAGAGGAACGCGTACTTCGGATTCGGCGTCACGTAGGACGCGTCGAACGGCGCAAGCACGAACGTCTCGAAGAACCAACTGGTGTGCGCGAGATGCCACTTCGTCGGGCTCACGTCGGCCATCGTGCTGACGACGTAGTCTTCAATCTCGAGCGGCGCGCAGAGTGCTTCCGTCTGCGCGCGCACCCTGATCACGCGGTCGAGAAGCGCAGGCGCCGAGGCGCGGACGTCGGTGATCGTCATACCGGAAAGACCCCCAAATTCCGTTCTACCGGGCCGAGACACCCCGAAAGGGGTACGCCGACCGCAAAGTTCCAGATTTCAGCGTCGACGGGCCGTGATGAGCGTGGCGATTTCGTCGGGCCGCGGATTGATGAAATCGAGGCGGACGCGGCCGTCTGGCAGCGTGCTCACGGTCGCGGGAATGCCGCTGTTCGTGAGCACCCATCCCGCCGGCAGGACGACCGCGTTGGACGGCCGCCCGAAGCTCCGGTCCCAGACGAGCTCGTCTCCTGCAAGCTTGTAGCGGGCCGTGTCGGTGTACGTCTCGAACATGCGGATCCGGACCGATTCACCGGGCTTCACCGGCGAGAAATGAAACACCACGACCTCGAGATCCGGCGTGACGTTGCTCACGGCGAGCTTCGCTCGAGCGATCGCCTCGCCCTTGAGAATCTCGAACTTGAGCTGCTCGCCGGTGTCGAGATTCATGGCACGCGGATTGGAGACCGTGCTGCCGGCCCTCACCTCATTGATGTAATTGCCAGTTCCGGGCCGTGATTCCGTGTAGTCGTGGTACAAATCGAACGCGTGCGTCTCGGGCTGCTGGAGGAAGTAGACGATCTCGCGATTCTGGTGCGCGCGGTCGCCCAACTTCGCCGCGACGCTCGACGTCGTGGCACCCCCACCCGACACCTTCGTCCCGACGCGCACCGCGCGCATCATGAGCGCCGCCTCGGACGGGGTGTTGTTCCAGAAGGTGATGCCGATGCGCCCGTCGGTCTCCTGCAACACCTGCGACGGAAAGTTGCACGACACCAGCTCATACCCCTTCGGCAGCACGACGGCGTTTCGCTTGATGCCGAGCGGGCGGCTGAAGACGATCGTGTCGCCGCGCAGGAAGTAGCTCGACGCGTCTTCGTATGTCTTGTCGATGAGAACGCGCGCCTCGCCGCCGTCGGCCGGCACCGGGCGCGTGAGCTTGACGCGGATGTAGGTCTGCGTCGAGTCCTGGCTGCGCACGCCGCCGGTGCGCGCCACCGCCGCGCCGACGACGTCGAATTCGAGCGGCTTCCCCGTCGCGCGATCGCTCACGCTCTCGTTGCTCGCGACGCTCCCCTTGCGGATCGGATTGAAGAAGTAGGTCGCGCCGGGCGTCGTCGCGGTCACCTCGTAGACGATCCGGAACTTCGCCGACCCGGGTTCGAGCAGCTCGTAACGCGTGTACTCGTCGGATTCCGTTTGGCGCGCTTGCGCGCCGAGCGGGCTCGCGAGGATCGCGAACAGTGTTGCTCCAACTGCTCCACGAAGACGAATCATCGTTCCCTCGTTTCGAACCGAGTGGGGGTCAGTCCGGGGCGTTGAACCTACGGTGGCCCGGAAGGGCGCGCCATCCTATCTTCGTCGCCCATGACCGCGGCCGCGGTGGACGCGACGCGCCCTCGCTACAAGTGGGCGACGACGGGCGACATCAACGCCTTCTTCGGGTTGATGCTCGACAACGTCGTCAACCTCGCCGTGCTCGCGGGCATTCTCGTGGCGGGCTTCGGCTTCCCCGCGACGCTCGTCTACACGCGCATGTTCCCGGGCACCGCGCTCGGCGTGTTGTTCGGCGACGTCGTGTACACGCTGATGGCGATTCGTCTCGCGCGACGTACGGGGCGCGACGACGTCACCGCGATGCCGCTCGGCCTCGACGCGCCGTCGACGATCGGCATGGCGCTCACGGTGCTCGGCCCGGCGTTCCTCGTCGCGAAAACGAAGTTGTCCGCCGACGACGCGGCGGTCGCCGCGTGGCAGGTCGGCATGGCGACGATGGTGCTGATGGGCGTCTTCAAGCTCATCATGTCGTTCATCGGCGACCGCGTGCGACGCGCGATCCCCGAGGCCGGACTCCTCGGCTCCATCGGCGGCGTGGGCATCGCGCTCCTCGGCACGTTGCAGCTCGGTGAGATCTACAGCGAGCCGATCGTCGGCATGATGGCGCTCGGCATCATTCTCTACGCGCTGGTGGCGAAGTTGAGACTCCCGATGCGCGCGCCGCAGGTGCTGGCGAGCGTCGTCGTCGGCGTGGCGATCTACTACGGACTCGGCGCGGCGGGGCTTCTCGTCCATCCGGTCGCCTCGCCGACCGCGAACTTTCCGATGGGCGCGCCGCTGCCGACGTTAGGGTTCTTGAAAGGGATGCCGGTCGCCGTGCACGACTATCTGCCGCTGGCGCTGCCGTTCGCGATCCTCACGGTGATCGGCGGCATCAACGTCACGGAGAGCGCGCGCATCGCCGGCGACGACTACAACACGCGCGACATCCTCCTCACCGAGGCGGTCGCCACGCTCATCGCCGGCGTGTGCGGCGGCGTGAGCCAGTCCACGCCGTACATCGGACACCCGGCGTACAAAGCGATGGGCGGCCGCGCCGGGTATACGCTCGCCACGGGGTTGTTCATCGGGCTGGGCGGCATCTTCGGCTACATCGCGTTCATGGCCGACGCGCTCCCCAAGCCGGCGCTCGCGCCGATTCTCGTGTTCGTCGCGCTCGACATCACGGAGCAGGCCTACATCGCGACACCAAAGCGCCACGCCGCGGCGGTCACGCTCGCCGTGTTTCCGAGCGTCGCGCAGCTCGTGCAGATCTTCCTGTCGCAGACGTACAACGGCGCGTTGATGTCGGCCGCGATCGATCCCGCGGGAACGATGAAGGCCACGGGTCTCACCAACCCGGACTTCATTTCAACCGTTGGCGTGATGGTGATGCTCGCGCACGGGTTCATTCTGACGGCGATGCTGTGGGGCGGCGCGCTCGCGTTCCTCATCGACCGGCGCATCACCGCCGCGGCGACGACATTCGCCGTGTGCTCCGTGCTCTCGTTTTTCGGATTCATCCACTCGATCACGCCGTCGGGCGGGATCTATCTGCCGTGGCGGACCGGATCGATCCTGCCCTACCACTGGGCGGTCGCCTATCTCGCATTCGCGATCCTCATCGCGATCCTCGGCAACACGCGCGCGGCACGTGAGAGCCCCGATCCACACGCAGTGGAGGGTGTTTAGGCCACAATTACGTTTGAGAAAAATTCAATTCCTGGTCGCCTTACACCGATGCCAGGAGCCAACAGCGATGCCGGAACCGCGACGCGACCCGCGACCCCCAGGAACGACGAACAGGAGCCTGGCGTCGCGCGTGAATTTCCCACCCACCCGTTCAGCACGCGAGCACCAGAACTCCTGTCGCCTTCTACGCACGCCGCCGAATGACGTTTGGGGGGCAATCTGCGGCGCGCAATGAAATTACGAATTGGCCGCCGACGCTGTTGGTTAAGATTCCACAAAGACGCCCCGCGATCGCCGTAACACGCTGCGTATCAACGTTTTTTAGCGGGCCTCGACGTCGCTCAGGCGAGCCAATCGCTTGCGAACGTCGGTCACCTGCGGTTGTAGCGCGGGATCGGCGTTCTTCCAGAGGTCGAGGAATTTCGCATAGTAGTGCGCGGCCTTCGCGCGGTCGCCCTTCGCTTCCCAGAGCTCGCCGAGCCGCTTGTACGAGCCGGCGAGAAACAATCGGTCGAACTGATAGCGTTGGAGGATCGACGTCGAATTCACGTATTTCGTGAATGCCGCGATCGCTGAATCGGGCATTTGCGCCAGGTCGAACGCAAAGCCGGTCGCGGGCAGCCTGCAGATCGTGCAATTCCCGATGTCCGCGGCCTCCGACTCGTGCGCCGAATCGAGGTATCGGCGTTCCGACATCGCAATCGAACTCTCGATGGCATGGCGCGTCCGCGACGCCGCTTCCTGTGTGTAGGCCGGCGCAATTCGATCGAACTCCGTGAGCATCGACCGCGCGAGATCCGGTTTGCCCATCAACGCGTACGTTTGGGCCAGGCCGCCGTAGGGACGATCGAGCGGCTGAAAACTCGTCAGCGGCACTCGCTTCAGCGCATTCTGCACGATCGAAAGCGCCTTGGCCGTGTCGCGGAGGAACCACACCGCCATCGTCGCCGAGTCGTTCGCCGCCCCGAGCGCGGCTTGCACATTGCCTTGCGAAACGTTGTACGCGCTGTTCAGCGCGGTCAGTCGCATCCCCTCGGCGACTTGCCCGCGCGTCGTCGCGATGATGCCGACCACCCCGTTGCGTTGGGCCTTGAGGAAGTCATCCGTCGGATTCGCCGCGGACAGGGAATCCATGAACGCGATCGTGCTGTCGTACTGGCCGCGCGCGAACAAGTACGTCGCCCGGCCCATCGCGACGCGCGGATTGTTACCCGAGACCTTCAACACCGCGGCTGCGGTCGAGTCGACCTGGGACCACTTCCCGAGCTCCGCTTCGTTCGTGATCAAGTTGTTGTAGCTCGTCACCCCCGCGGGATTCGACGCGATCGCCCGCCGCAACAACGCCGCCGCCGAGTCGAACCGTCGCTGGTTCGCATAGAGCAGAGCGAGGTTGTTGAGCGCCGCATACTGTGTCGGGCGGATCGCGAGCAGCGACTTGTACGCGTCGGCCGCTTTCGCTTCGTTCGGATGCGGCCCCTGCGTCCAGTACGTCGCCACGGCGAGCCACCGCTCGGTTTCCGGCAACCGCGCTGTGTCTGCGTACGCACGCTCCATCGCCGCGATCTGACCTTCACGATCCAACCCGCGATTCGACAGCGCCACCGCGAGCCCGCGGTACGCCGACGCGAAGCCCGTATCGATCTTGACGGCCTCCTTGAACAGCGGAATCGCCTTGTCCGGGTCGCCCTGCGTCATCGCGCGCTGCGCCGCCGTGTACTTCTCGAGCGCATCGATCGACGCCGTCGTGACCTGCGCCAGCTCAGCCGACGCCTGCACGTGCTTGAGCGACTCGCCCATCTGACGCCGCAGCGAGCGCGTGAGACCGCCGATCGTCGGAATGAGATCCTTCGCGCCGTTCGCGCTCCCGCTCAGCGATGCGAGGCTCTGGCCGGAATCCGCGCCGACGAGTCGCATCGTGACGACGAATCCGCCGTTGGCGAGCGAGTGCACGTCGCCCGTCACGATCGCCTTCGCGCCCTCGCGCCGCGCCACGACGCGCGCCACCGCCGAGTCGATCCGTGTATTCGCCGCGCGCTGCATGAGCTGCAGATCGGCGGCCACCACCTGCGGCGTGATGATGGAAATGACCGGCGACTGGCCGAGGTCTGCCCGAACCGCCTCGGCAATGACGCTTCCCAGCGTGGTGTCGGATCCGGTCGACGTGAAATCGCCGATGAGAATCTTGTCGCGATCGTGCAGTTGCCCGCTCGCCATCAGCGATTTGAGGGGTCCAAGGCCGAGCGGCCGCAGCGCCATGAGCACGACGACGAGCAGCGCGAAGCTGCCGAGCGTACTGGCCATGACTCGGGTGGCGTGCTGCCAGGAGAGATACGGGCTGGCGCGAACCGCGATCGTCGACAGCGTGGTCGGCGCGGCGGCTGTTCCCGCCGCGGTTCGCGGCGTGGACGCCCCGGCCCGCCGGGCGACGCGTTGCACGTAGGCGGTCGCGAGACACAGCGGAATCCCGATGAGCATGATCGCGATCGTGGTGGACATGACCCAGTCCGGAACCGCGAACGCCACCTCCGCCGCCTTCGCCAGGATCACGGACGCAGCGAACGCGATGACGTACATGATCGCGCCGCGGCGGAAGCTCCCCGGCCGGTTCGCGGCGGCCACGGGGCCCGACGCGCCGCTCGAGACGGCGTCGAGCACCCGCGCGATGTCGGCCGCGCGCTGCGGACGAGCGTCAGGATCCTTCTCCAAACACTGCATCACGATCTCGGCGAGCGCCGGCGGAGCGTCCGGGCGCAGCTCCGACACGGGCTGCGGTCTTTGCCCCATGTGCGCCGCCAGCAGCTTTTGCGGCGACAGGTCGGCGAACGGCGGCCGTCCCGCGAGCATCTCGTACGCCATGCACCCGAACGAGTAGATGTCCGCGCGATGATCCGTGCTCGGATCCGCGGCGGCTTGCTCGGGCGCCATGTAGACCGGAGTGCCGATCGACATGCCGAGCTGAGTCAGCGCCCCGCCGCCGATGCCGTCGAGCGTGTCGGCGGCGCGCGCGGCCGAAATCGCCTTCGCGATGCCGAAGTCCGTCACCGTCGCCGACGCGCCGGAGATCAGCACGTTGTCGGGCTTGATGTCGCGGTGGACGACCTGGTGCTCGTGCGCATACGCGAGCGCACGCGCCACGTCTCGGAGCAGCGAGACGCACTCGTCGATCGGAATCGGACCCGCCGCCAGACGCGCGCGCAACGATTGGCCGTCGATGAACGGCATCGTGTAGAACGGCACGTCCCCCATCTCGCCCGCCGTGAGCACCGGGACGATGTGCGGATGCTGCAGGTTCGCCGCGACCTGGATCTCGCGCTTGAACCGCTCGACGTTGACGCCCGCCCCCAACTCCGCGGGCAGCACCTTGATGACGACCTTGCGGCCGAACGCGGTCTCAGTCGCCGCGAATACGCGCGACATGCCGCCGCCGCCCAGCTCACGTTCGATCTGGTACGCGCCGCCCAGTAGGGTCTGGAGTTTTTCGCGAAGCTCCATTGCAGCCCGCCCCCTGTCAGGAAACGACCGCGGGCGTACCGCCGCGGCCGCAAAGGCGCCTTAACCTAGAAAAGAGCGCGGGGCACGGCCAGAAGCCGGCGCATTTCACCCGGACGAGGGTTCAAGCCGTTTGCTCGATAGCCTCGAGTGCGTCGGCGCGTAGCTCGCTCGCCGGGAGGCGCAGCTCGAACACCGCGCCCCCGCCCGGCCGCGGCGAGTAGTTCACGGAGCCGCCCTGGATGTGCGCGAGCGTCCGCGCGATCGAAAGCCCCAGCCCCGCACGCGCCGCCGCGTCCGGCGCCGAACCCGCCGACCGATAAAAAGCCTCGAAGATCCGAGCGCGATCGGCCTCCGCCACGCCGGGGCCGCGGTCCGACACCGAGAACACCAACTCATCGCCGTCGCGCCGCGCCGCGAGCTCGACCGATTCCGACGGCGGCGAATATCGCGCCGCGTTCTCGAGGAAGTTGCCGAGCACGCGGAGCGATTGCGCGAAATCGAAGAACCCGACGAGCGCCGGGCTGTCGAGATCGATCACTGCCCGCACTTGCCGCCCGCTGAACAGACCGCGTGTCTGACGGACCGCCGCGCCGATCAGATCCTCCGCCGTGTTGAGCTCCGGGGTCGCCGCGAAACCGCCGCTCTTGAGACGCGACAGATCGAGCAGGTCGCTCACCAGCCGCGTGAGACGGTCCGCTTGCTCCTCGATCGCCGCCGCGTTTTCGCTCCCCTGCAGCGCCTCGCTCTGCGCCAGGGCCTTGATCGTCGTCAGCGGCGTGCGAAGGTCGTGCGACACCGACGCCAGCACGATGTCCTTCAGCCGGTCCGCCTCGCGCAGCGCTTCCGCGCGTTCGGCCTCGGCCACCAGTCGTACACGATCGAGCGCCAACGCGGCGTAATAGGCGATGGCGTCGAGGAAGCGCTTCTGCGCCCCGTCGAGCCGGACGGGCGTCGCGTTCGCGAGGCGCAGCGCGCCGACTACCCGGTCCTGAACCTTGAGTGGAATGACGACCTCTCTCACGAGGCCCTCGGCCGTCGTGGTCCAGAGCGGCGACGTTTCGCCGGGCTTGGCGGTGATCGAGCATTCGGACATGCCCATCGCCGTCCTGATGATCTCGGCGATTCGGGTCGGCGCCTCTTCGGCGCGGCCGGCGCTCAGCGTCTCGGATCCGAGCCGCGCGAGAGACTCCACTTCCACCGCGCGGCGACGCGCCTCCTCCGCCTCCGTGCGCGCGCGCGCCAGCAGGTTCGTGGACACGAGCGCCGTCACGAGAAACGCGAACAGCGCCAACCAATCGAGCGGCTTGCCGACTGAGACCTGGCCGTACGGCGGCTGAAAGTAGTAGTCGATGAGGACGACCGCGGTGCACGCGAGCGTGATGCCGAGCGCGCGCCCGGAGCTGGCGCTGGCGAACAGCACGATCAACAGGTACATGAGGACGACGTGTACCTGATCGAAATCGCCGCGGTAGTGAACCATCGTCGCGGTCACCGCCGTGGTGACGACGACCGCCAGACCCCACCGAAGGGCCTGGCGCTGCGGGCTGGACACGTTCAGCGCGGCTGCTCGACCCGGTAGCCCACGCCGGGCTCGGTGATGATGATCTGCGGCGTCGCCGGATCGGCTTCGATCTTTCGTCGCAAGTTGGTGATGTGGACGCGAAGATACTGCTGCGGACTTCCGAACTCGCGGTCCCACACCGCGTCGAAGATCTGCTGGTGCGTCAGCGTTCGTCCCGCGGCGCTCAGCAGCGTCGCGAAGATCTGCCATTCGATCGGCGTCAGGTGAATCGGCGTATCGTCGCGCGAGACGCGCCGATTGATCGTGTCGACGACGAGCGACCCGATGACGACAGGCGCCGTGCTCGTCCCCGCCGCGAACGTCTTGGCGCGGCGGATCTGCGCCTTGGCGCGCGCCGCCAGCTCGAGCACGCTGAACGGCTTCGTCACGTAGTCGTCGGCGCCGGCGTTCAGCAGATCCACTTTCTCGTGCTCTGAATGGCGCGCCGACAAAACGATGATCGGAACGGCCGACCGCCGGCGGATCTCGCGGCACACGTCGACGCCGGCCATGTCGGGGAGCCCGAGGTCGAGAACGACGAGATCGGGGCGCGCCGACGTCGCCGCGTTCACGCCGTCGGCGCCGTTCGCGGCTTCGTCGACCTTCGCAGTGACGTCGCGCAACGCGTCGCGCACCGCGCGGCGAATCTGCGGCTCGTCGTCGATGACGAGAATGAGATCGGCATCCGGCGTTACCGACGCTCTGGGGGGAGAAAAATCGGTCTGTGTCGCCATGGGCACAAACTGTCTCGCGGGGCGCTGGCCGGCACGACCGTTGACGTTTCTTAGCGTTGTGTGCGCCGCGTCGGCACGGCCCGCCACCGGGGCGGTCGTCGGCATGGAAACTGTTCTTGATCCTGTCATGACAAGGCGCCTCCTATTCAGCATCGCGGCGAGCGCGGCCCTCGCCGGCGCGGCCTGCGACACAGCTCCGCGAAATCAGATCGGGCTCGTGGGGCCCGTCGTCGTCACCGACACGACCTTTGGAACGACCAGGTCGTTGTTCATCTCGCCGTCGTTCGTGCAAGTCGACGTCGGAAGCCTCGTGCAGCTCTCGACCAACGCCGGGAATTTCTCCTCGGCGCTCGTATGGGAGTCGCGCAACCCGTCGATCGCCACCGTATCGCAAACCGGCCTCGTGACGACCTTCCTGCCCGGAACCGCAACGATCACCGTTCATTTTGTGGCCGATCCGCTCAACCTCGCGATCGCGACGGTCGTCGTATCGCCCTTCGGAAATCCGTAGCGAACACACGGCCCGTCTCCGTACCCCGAACGCCGCACGGCATGCCCCGTAGAGGCGGCTCATGCTTAATTATATGAGTGCGCCTCGACAAGAAGCTTCTCCTGATCGCGCCGGCCATCGTGCTGGCTCTGGTGGTTGCCGGCATGGTGTACACCGCCGCCGAGCTCCATGTTCTCGCCCGCTCCAGCGATACCCTCACCGCCCGAAAAGAGTTCGTCGACCAGGTCGCCCGCGGTGAAAAACCGCTCGACCAGCGACAGGCTGTGAACATTCTCCAAGTCGCTCTGGAAGTCGAGGGAAAGCGAAGCGCCGCCATCGTCGCCAGCCGCGATCTCCTGCTGGAGCTTTCCGCGGTCGCGCTCGTCGCCTGGGCCTTTCTGGTGGTCGGGATCCGAGGCGTGCCGAGGCAGCATTGGCCCCGGTTCGGACGCGGCGGAACGCCCAGCCCCGCGCCCACCGAACAAACGGCGACGCGGCCATGACGGTTCGGCACTACTACACCGACGCCTATCGCGCCGAGTTCACCGCGGCAGTCGTGGAGCGCAGCGGCGACGGTACCCGCGTCTACCTCGACGAGACCGCCTTCTACCCCACCTCCGGCGGCCAGCCGCACGACGTCGGGACGCTCGGCGGCGTCGCCGTGGTGGACGTCGTCGATGAGGACGAGCGCATCGCCCACGTCCTCGCCGCGCCGCTCGGGGGGGGCGGGTCGGAGCCGCGCCTCGTCGGCCGCATCGACTGGGTTCGGCGCTACGACCACATGCAGCAGCACACGGGGCAGCACCTCCTGTCCGCCGTCTTCGAGGACATGTTCGGCGCCAAAACGGTGAGCGTGCACTTTGGGCCCGAGTCTTCCACGCTCGATCTCGACGTCGAGTCGCTCACGCACGAGCAGATCCTCGCCGCCGAGACGCGCGCGAACGAATTGGTCGGCGAAGCGAGGCCGGTCGTCGTGACGTTCGAGGACGCCCAGACCGCTCAGGGGCTGCGCAAAGCGTCGGAGCGAACCGGCACGCTGCGCGTCGTATCAATCGAGGGGGTGGACCGAAGCGCGTGCGGTGGAACGCACGTGCGTTCGACGGCTGAAATCGGCGCGGTGCTCGTCCGGTCGTCGGAGAAAGTCCGCAAGACGACGCGGGTCGAGTTCGTGTGCGGGCGCCGCGCGCTGCGCCGGGCTCGGCGCGACCTCGACGCCTTGTCCGCCATCGCCGCGTCGTTGTCGTCGTCGCTCGACGACGCGCCGGCTGTCGTCGCGACACAGAGCGAGCGTCTTCGCGAAGCGGACAACGCGCGGAAGAAGCTCGACCGCGAGCTGAGCGGCTATCGGGTCCGCGAGCGCTACGATGCGACGACGCCGGGCGCGGACGGCGTGCGGACGATCGTCGTCCGCGACGCGACGTCGATCGACGAGCTGCGCGCGTTCGCGCAGGCGGCGTTCGCGCTGCCGCGCGTCGTGGTCGTCGGCGCATTGCTCGCGCCGGCGTCGGTGCTGCTCGCGTCGTCCGAGGATTCGGGCGTCGACGCCGGCCGCCTGTTGAAGGAAAAGCTCGCCGGTGTCGGCGGGCGCGGAGGCGGATCGCCTCGACTCGCGCAGGGCAGCGTTCCCGACGCGGACGCCGTCGAATCCGTCGTCGCGTCGCTCGTCAACCGCGGCGGCTGAGCGCCGAAGCCCACACCGTATCAACGGCGTCGATGACGCGGTCGGCCGACAACCCTTCGAGCGACGCCGCCGGGTGGATCACCATCCGGCCCTCGTTTTCGTAGAGTCCCCAGCGTTCGCTCTTCTCGTTCGAGTACATCGCGACAGCGGGGACACGGAGCGCCGACGCGGCGTGCGCGATGCTCGTGTCGGGCGTGATCACCAGATCCGCCGTCGCGACGAGGGCGAAGGCGGCGCGAATCGTCGGCGTGGACACGACGCGCGCGTCCGCCGCGTTGGCGATGCGCGTCGCGCGATCAGTTTCCGATGGCGCGCTGATCACTCGTAGCACGGCGCCCGGATGCCGCTCGCGAATGTGGCGCATCACCTCGACGTACCGCTCGTCGGGCCACGTTCGCTCCGACGTTCCCGCCGAGATGTTGACGAGCACGCGCGCGCCGTCGTGCGCCCGCGCCCCCCACATCGAGACGGCCCGCGCGATTTCCATCTCGGGAACGTCGAGCGACGGTCTGCGCTCCATCGTCTCGAGATCGACGTCGAACGCGCGCGCGAGCGCGGAGAGCCGGTCGACCATGTGGCCGTCCGGGCGCGGGTCGGGCGGAACGGTGAGCGTGAACGCCGCGTCGTTGCCGCGCCCCGCGATGCCGATGCGATGTTGCGCGCCGCTCGCCAGCACGAGCAGCAGCGTCGTCACCGACGGCGCCGTCACCATGCAGTCGACGACCGCGTCGTAACGAGCTCGACGAAGGCGGAGCGCGGTCGGGATATAGGATCCGAGCGCGCGCTTGTCGAAGGTGATGACGTCGGCGACGTAGTCGGCGCCTTCTATAATCGGCGCGTTCAGCGGCGAAGCGAGCACATCGAGCGTGATCGTCGGGTGCGAGCGCGCGATGGCGCGCAGGACGCCCGTCGAGAGCACCATGTCCCCCGCGCGATCGTGTCGCAGGAAGAGCACGCGGTGGGGATGGGCATTCCAGCGCGGCGCCTCCGGCGGGCGGCGCATCAGCCGCACCAACCCCTTGATCCAGAGACGACGCCACCAGAGCTCGAGCCGTTGCAGCCGCATGTAAGGAATCTATGAGCTTCGCGCGAGCCGTCTCGTCACGCGCGCGTTGGCGTTTTCGGTCCCCGACTTCATACTTCGACGGTCGCCTCGATCTCACCCGGCGCAGGGTCTCGTCGAGGCTCGACTTCCTCCACCCACAGGCTGGCGTCCATGCTACGCATTCGTCTCGGTCTCCTGGCCGCGTCGCTCGTGCCCGCGGCCGCGATCGCCGCGCAAAGCTCGGTCAAAACCGCGAGCAAATCGGCGATCAGCATTCCCTTCGAGAAGTACACGCTCAAGAACGGCCTCACCGTGGTTCTCTCCGAGGACCACACGACACCGACCGTCGCCGTCGAGGTGGTCTACCACGTCGGGTCGAAGAACGAGATACCGGGGCACACGGGCTTCGCGCACATGTTCGAGCACGTGATGTTCACCGGCTCGGGACACGTCCCGTACGGCACGCACGACCGCTTCACCGAAGGCGTCGGCGGCAGCAACAACGGCCAGACGTACTACGATTGGACGCGCTATTGGGAGACCGATCCGTCCAACTATCTCGAGACCACGCTCTGGCTCGAGTCGGATCGCATGGGCTTTCTCCTCGACTCGCTCGACGAGACGAAGTTCAAGGCCCAGCGCGACATCGTGAAGAACGAGCGCCGCCAGAGCTACGACAACCAGCCGAACGGCCGCGACGGCGAGATGATCAGCCTCTCGATGTACCCGAACGGGCATCCGCATTCGTGGCCCGTCATCGGCGCGATGGGCGACCTCACCGGCGCGTCGGTGGAGGACGTCAAGCGATTCTTCCGCCTGTACTACGCGCCGAACAACGCCACGCTCGCCATCGTCGGCGACATCGACAGGGCGCAGACCAAGGCCTGGATCGAGAAGTATTTCGCCGACCTGCCGCGCGGGCAGGCGATCGTGCGACCCAAGTTCTCATCGGCCGCGCTGCCGAGCGAAAAGCGGTTGACGTTCGAGGACCGCGTGCAGATTCCGCGGCTCACGATTCGCTGGCCGTCCGCCGACCAGGCCAGCGCCGACGCGCCCGCCCTCCGGATGCTCGCCAGCGTGCTCGCCGGCTCGCGCACCGCGCGGCTCACCAAGCCGCTCGTCTACGACGCGCAGTCGGCCGCGAACGTGAACGCCTTCCAGACCGGGTTCGAAGGCGCCGGCGAGTTCAACGTCATCGCGACGCCGAGGCCGGGACACACGCTCACCGAGCTCGAGACGCAGATCGATTCGGTCCTCACGCGCCTCAAGAGCGAGGGCCCGACCGCGGAGGAGCTCGAGCGCGCGAAGGCCGGCCAGCAGTTTCAATTCCTCAACGGACTCCAGTCCAATCTCGGCAAGGCGTTCGAGCTCGCCGAAGATCAGACTTTCTATGATGACCCGAGCCACACGTTCCGGGTCGAGTATCCGCGCCTCCAGGCGGTGACCGCGGCCGACGTCAAACGCGTCGCCGCGAAATACCTCGGCGACAAGCGCGTCGTGTTGAGCAACGTGCCGCTGGGCAAGACCGATCTCGCGTCGCACGCCGACAAGAGCACGGTCGTCACCGATCCGCTCACCGAAGTCACCACGGGGATCAAGCCATGACGCGCATCGTACATCGCCAAATTCGCCGTCGAGTGACGTCGGCCGTCGCCGCGGCTGCATTCGTGGCGCTCGCGGGTCCGCTCGCCGCGCAGCAGAAGGCCGTGCAGTCGGGCGCCGCGTCGAAGTCGGCGCTCGATCGCACGAAGATCCCGACCGCCGCCAAGTCCGCCGACCTCCGCGTGCCGGCGTGGACGAAGGTCACGCTCACCGACGGTGCGGAGCTCGTCGTCTCGGAGAAGCACGACCTGCCGCTCGTCTCCTTCACGATCAACTTCGTCGGCGGAGCCGCGCAGTACGATCCGGCGGGCAAGACGGGACTTGGCTCGATCGTCGGCGCAGATGCTCACCGAAGGCACGACGCACCGCACGGGCGACCAGATCTCGAACGATTTGCAGAACGCTCGGCACGGGCATCGGCGCGGGCGTCAGCTCGGAATCGGGGCGCATCGGATTCACGTCGACGGCGGACAAGTTCGAGAAGGCGCTCGCCGTCACGGCCGACGTCCTCGAGAACCCGAGCTTCCCGCAGGAAGCGCTCGACCGACTCAAGGGCCGGCTCAACGTGCAGCTGCTCCAGAATCGCGATCGCACGACGGGAATCGCCGGCGTCGTGTTCCCGAAGGTGCTGTACACGACGAGCCATCCGTACGGCGCGTCGCTCACGCCGGAGACGCTCGCGTCGATCACGCGCGACGACGTCGTGTCGTTCTACAAATCCTATTTCCAACCGGGCCGCGCGATCATCACGGTCGTCGGCGACATCACGCCCGCCGCGGCGAAGCAGGCGATCGATCGTGAGCTGGCCGGGTGGCAGACCGGCGGCTCGATGCCGAACTTCACGTACCCGTCCGTCGCCGCGCCCAAGGCGACGACGATCTATCTCGTGGACAAGCCGGGCGCCGCGCAGTCGACGTTCGCCATCGGCGCAGCCGGGCCCGCGCGCGACACGCCCGACTACTACGCGCTGCGCGTGATGAACGAGATGCTCGGCGTGCTCTTCCAGTCGCGGTTGAATCACAACATCCGCGAAGTGAAGGGCTACAGCTACGGCGTGTTCTCGAGCTTCGCGTTCGGCAAGGGGCCGGGTGCGTTCCGCGCCGGCGGCGACATCGTCACCGCGAAATCGGACAGCGCGCTGATCGAGTTCATGAAGGAGCTGCGCGACATCCGCGGCGCCGCGTCCGCCGAGCGACGACGAGCTCAAGCAAGCGAAGGCGAGCCTCGTGCAGAGTCTGCCGGAGAACTTCGCTTCAGTCGGCGGAATCAACGGAAGCATCGGCTCGCTCTACGTGCAGGGGCTGCCGCAGGACTACTACCAGCAGTTCGCGCGCGCGGTCAACGCCGTGACCAAGGACGACGTCGTCCGCGTGGCGAAGCAGTACATCGACCCCGAGCATCTGGCGATCGTGATCGTCGGAGATCGCTCGAAGATCGAAGCGCCGCTCGCCGCGACGAACATCGCGCCGATCGTGCGTCTCGATGTGAATGGAAATCCGGTGGACCGGTACGGCCGGTGGACCGGTGGACCGGTGGACCGGTAGCCGCGCCGAGTTGCATTATGCTCCGGTCGCGTTTAGACTGCGCCCTCCGCGTTGAACTCCACCTGATTGGTGATTCGATGAGCAATCCCATCAACCCGATGACCTCCGCCGGCCTGGCCGCCCTCCCGGGCGTCCCGACGGGCTTCGGCGTCGTCGTCCCCGCTCACAGTCACTGATCGCGCGATAAACGGCTCGGGAAATCACGAGGGCGGCGCCGCGATCGGTGCCGCCCTTTCGATTTCAATCACCCAGGCGCCCGCCGCCGCGCCACCGATCCAAACGATACAGGAGTTCACTTGAGTACATCGATGTCCAATTCCGCTGAGAGCGCGATCGTGGCGCCCTCCCCCGGCGACGCGGGCGGAGCGTCGGCCCACGACGACGCGGCGCACGCGCCGTTTCGCTCGGCACGGCGATTCGCGAAGCGCTGCGCGGCACGCACCGCGACTTCACCGAAGGCGCCGTCTCGCACGCGATCCTGATCCTCGCCATTCCCATGGTGCTGGAGATGATCATGGAGAGCGTGTTCGCGGTCTGCGACGTGTTCTTCGTCTCCAAGCTGGGCGCGAGCGCCGTCGCCACGGTCGGTCTCACCGAATCGTGGGTGACGCTCGTGTTCGCGCTGGCCATGGGGTTGGCGATCGCGACGTCCGCGATGGTCGCCCGCCGCACCGGCGAGCGCGATCGTGAAGGCGCGGCGCGCGCGGCGACGCAGGGAATTTTGCTCGGTCTCGCACTGTCGCTCGTGCTCGGCGTGGCCGGCGCCACGTTGGCGCCGCGCGCGCTGCGCGTCATGGGCGCGTCGCCCGACGTCGTCGCGCAAGGCACGGGCTACGCCCGCGTCATGCTCGGCGGCAACGTCACGATCGTCATGCTGTTCCTGATCAACGCGATCTTCCGCGGCGCGGGAGACGCGGCGATCGCGATGCGCGTGCTCTGGTTGGCGAACGCGATCAACATCGTGCTGGGGCCGTGCCTGATCTTCGGGCTCGGTCCGTTCCCCCGGCTCGGCGTCACCGGCGCGGCGATCGCGACGAACATCGGCCGGGGAACCGGCGTGCTGTTCGCGCTGTCACGACTGCTCAAGCCTGGATCGCGCGTCGACATCCACGCGCGTCATCTCAAGATCGAGCCCGCGCTGATCGGGAGGCTGCTGCAGCTCGCGTGGTCGGCGGCGCTGCAGTTCCTGATCGGCATGGGCAGCTGGATCGCGCTCGTGCGGATACTGTCGACCTTCGGCAGCGATACGCTCGCCGGCTACACGATCGGAATTCGCGTCATCATGTTCACGATCCTCCCGGCGTCGGGCGTCGCGAACGCCGCGGCGACGATGGTCGGTCAGGCGCTGGGTGCGCGCAAGCCGGAACGCGCCGAGCAGGCGGTGAAGATCGCCGGCAAGTACAACATGCTGGTGCTGACGGGTGTCGGTTTGTTGCTCGGCCTCGGCGCTCCGCTGATCGCGCGTCTGTTCACGTCCGACCCGGCCGTCGGCTCCGTCGCGGCGAACCTGTTGCGCGTGGTTGCGTTCGGGTATCCCGCTTTACGGATGGGGAATGGTGCTACGGACAGTCGTTCAACGGCGCGGGCGACACGCGCACGCCGACGCTGCTGAACCTGGCCGTGTTCTGGTGCTGGGAGATCCCGCTCGCGTTCGTGCTGGCCATCCCCCTGCACCTCGGCCCGTTCGGCGTCTTCCTCGCCATGGCGCTCGCGTTTTCGACGTACGCGCTGGCTGGTTCGTGGGCGTTCAAGCGAGGAACCTGGAAGCGCCGCCGGATCTGATCGCTCGAAACGACGTCGCTCGATGATGGACGAAGACGGCTTCTCTGAGGCGCGCCCTCAGAGAAGCCGTTTTTTTCGCTTTCTCCGGCGTCCCTTGGGGGCGATGGCCGCTTCGATTTCGGTTCGCCAACGACGGCCACCAGCGCGAGCTCGGCCGTATGCCTGGACGCCGTCCAGCGAATCCGACCCCGCTTCGCCTCTTGGATTTCTCGAATCCGATCCTCGATCGCCTCGATCTCTTCCGGCTCCTTCGCCATTCGTCATCCTCCCCGTTCGCTTCTTACACCGTCATATTGGTTCACGGATCCCGCGGTCTTTCGGAGTCAGGCCGTTTCGGCGTTAGGTAGTTTCGGAGTCAGGCCGTTTCGGAGTAAGGCCGTTTCGAGTTTTGGCCGTTTCGCCCCTCGTCCCTCTGCCTATGTCGACCCTAGTCTCCGCCCCTCCCAGCCTCGACGAGCTCTGGCTCCCCTTCACCGCGAACCGCGCCTTCAAGCGCGCTCCTCGCCTGCTCGTCGCCGCCAGCGGCATGTACTACACCGCCGCCGACGGCCGCCAGATTCTCGACGGCACCGCTGGCCTCTGGTGCGTGAACGCCGGGCATTGCCGGGAATCGATCACCTCGGCCATCCGCGAACAAGCGGGCGTCATGGATTACGCGCCGCCCTTCCAGATGGGCCATCCGCTGGCGTTCGAGCTGGCGCAGCAACTCGCCACCATGCTGCCCGGCGATCTCGATCACGTCTTCTTCAGCAACTCGGGCTCCGAGGCCGTCGATACGGCGCTCAAGATCGCCCTCGCCTACTGGCAGGCCAAGGGTGAGCCGGAACGCGTGCGGTTCGTCGGACGCGCGCGCGGCTACCACGGTGTCGGCTTCGGCGGCGTGGGCGTCGGCGGCATCGAGTCGAATCGCCGTCAGTTCGCCGCGCAGCTTCCGCCGGCGGTCGACCATCTCCCCCACACGCACGATCTCGCCGCCAACGCGTTCACGCGCGGCCAGCCTCGGCACGGCGCGCAGCTCGCCGACGCGCTCGAGGAGATCGTTCGCGACCGCGGCGCGCACACGATCGCCGCGGTGATCGTCGAACCCGTCGCCGGATCGACCGGCGTTCTCGTTCCCCCCGTCGGATACCTCGAGCGGCTGCGCGAGATCTGCGACCGCCACGGCATCCTCCTCATTTTCGACGAAGTCATCACCGGGTTCGGAAGAACCGGCTCCGCGTTCGGCGCGACGAGGTTCGGCGTGACGCCGGACATGATGACGCTGGCCAAGGGCATCACCAACGCCGCCGTGCCGATGGGCGCCGTTTGCCTGCGGCGCGGCATCTACGACGCGATTGTCGACGGCGCGCCGGCCGGCATCGAGCTCTTTCACGGCTACACGTATTCGGGCCACCCGCTCGCCGCGGCCGCCGGTCTCGCGACGCTCGACCTCTATAAGTCGGAAGGACTCTTCGATCGCGCCGCGTCGCTCGAGCCGGTCGTCGCCGACGCCGTGCATTCACTTCGCGGATCGCCGCACGTGATCGACGTGCGAAACATCGGCGTTGTCGGCGGCATCGAGCTCGAGCCGCGCCCCGGCGCGCCGGGCGCCCGCGGATTCGAGACGTTTCTCAAATGCTTCGAAGCGGGCGTCCTCGTTCGATCGACCGGCGATACGATCGCGCTGTCGCCGCCGCTCATCGTCGAGCCCGAGCAGATCGAGCAGATGGTCGACGTCGTTCGTGACGCGCTTCGCGGCGTCGCCTGAGTGAGATCGCGAATGGGCGCCGCCCGCGGGATCGGTCGACGTCGGATCCTCGCGATCGGCGCAATCGCGTGCGCGGCGGCTCGCCGGCTGCACGCTCCAGGAGGCCGGCCGCACCGATACGACGGCGACGGCCACGCAGCGCACGGCGACGCGCGGGTACAATGCGGAAACGTGGCAGCCGCCGGTGGTCGACAGCACGCCGGACGATCCGCTCGAAGCGTCGATCTACCGCGGATTGGCGCTGATCACCCACACGCGCGACAGCCTCCCCGCCTACGCCGGCGGGAGTCTCGTCTGCACGAGCTGTCACCTCGACGAGGGCCGGCGTCCGAACGCCGCGCCGCTCATGGGCGTGATGGCGCGCTTCCCCAAATTCCTCGACCGCGCCGGCGCCGTCGTGCCGATCGAGGATCGCATCAACTACTGCTTCACGCGAAGCATCTCCGGATCGAAGCTGCCGTCGGACAGCCGCGAGATGCAGGACATCGTCGCGTATCTCGCCTACATATCGAAGGGCGTTCCGACCGGCGAGCACGTGCGCGGCGAGGGATTCGCCACGATGCCCAAGCTGTTCGGCGACGCCGGCACTGGGCACAAGCTCTTCACCGACAACTGCGCGCGTTGTCACGGCAACGACGGCACCGGAATCGGACCCGCCCCCGCGCTGTGGGGCGCGAAGTCCTTCAGCATCGGCGCGTCGATGGCTCGCGTCGAACGAGCGGCGTCGTTCATTCGGCACAACATGCCGTTCGACAAGCCGGGTTCGCTCACCGATCAGCAATCGTACGACATCGCCGCCTACATCACGTCGATGCCCCGCCCCGACCAGCCGGGCAAGGAAATGGATTGGCCCACCGGCGGCGCCCCCACCGACGTCCCGTACGACACGAAAGGTCACAAAGCCCTCCACCCGCCCAAAGTGCTCCCGCGGGCGAACCCGGCCAACGCCGTCGTCGGGAACCCGCCCTCCGTCATCCACAAGTAGTCGTTACAGGAGTGTGATGAGCCCACGACCGATCAGCCGGCGCTCGATGATCGCCGGCACCGCCGCCGCGGCCGGCGGCGCGCTGCTCTCCAAGCTCCCGACCGCCGCCGAAGCGCAGCAAGCGACGGCTGCTCCCGCCACGGCGCCTCCGCCGGTCGTGGGCGATCCGACCAAGGCGCCGGGCGCGCCGACGACCGCGGTCGGCGAACGCTCGCCGTTCGTCCAGCCGAAGCGCGCGCCGGTCGGCGAGATCACGGGCACGACGCTCACGCCGATCCAGGATCTCGCGGGAACGATCACGCCGGCCGATCTCCACTTCGCCCGCATCCACTCCGGCATCCCGACGATCGACCCCGCGGCGCACACGCTGCTCATTCACGGTCTGGTCGACCGCCCGATGTCCTTCGGCGTCGCCGACATCAAGCGTTTCCCGTCGGTCACGCGCGTGCACTTCATCGAGTGCTCGGGCAATGGCCGCTCGGCGTACCGCACGCCCAAGCCCGACATGACCCCGCAGCAGGTCGACGGGATGATGAGCAACAGCGAATGGACCGGCGTTCCGCTGTCTCTCCTGCTCCGCGAAGCCGGAGTGAGACCCGGGGCCAAGTGGTTCCTGGCCGAGGGCGGCGATTCGTGCCTGCTTTCGCGAAGCATTCCCGTGCAGAAGGCGAACGACGACGCGCTCGTCGTCTGGGCGCAGAACGGCGAGCCGCTTCGTCCCGAGCAGGGATTTCCGATTCGCCTGCTGCTCCCGGGCTTCGAGGGCAATTCCAACGTGAAGTGGCTCCGCCGCATCAAGCTCGGCACCGAGCCTTTCATGACACGCTGGGAAACGTCGAAATACACCGATCCGCTTCCCGGCGGAAAAGTCCGGCAGTTCAGCTTCGAGATGGACGCCAAGTCGATCATCACGAGTCCCGCGTTTCCCGAGCGTCTGTCGGGCGGGATGGTGGGCCATTCGCGGGCTCGCCTGGAGCGGTCGCGGTCGCGATCACGCGCGTCGACGTCAGCACGGACGGCGGAGCGACCTGGCAGGAGGCGGCGCTTCGATCGCCGGCGACGCCCAAGGCACAGGTGCGCTTCGAGCTGCCGTGGCGCTGGACCGGCGAGCAGAGTTTTCTCATGAGCCGCGCCGTGGACGAAACCGGCTACGTCCAACCGACGTTGTCCGAGTTGCGCGCCGTTCGCGGACCGGGCACCGACTACCACTTCAACTCGATCCGCGGCTGGCGCGTCGCGCGCGACGGCTCGGTGTCGTTCGAGGCGAACACGTGAGCCGCGCCCGATTCGATTTCGCGGCCTGCGCGATCGGCCTCGTCCTCTCGGCGTGTACGCCGGAGTCCCGCGACGCCGCCGTGCGCGACAAGCTGCCCGATCGCTTCGGCATCGGCCGAGCGGCGACTCCGGCGGAGATCGCGGCGTCGGACGTCGATGTGGGTCCGGACGGCGCCGGTCTCCCCGCCGGTTCCGGAACGCCGGAGCAAGGCGCGCCGGTGTTCCTGACGAACTGCGCGACCTGCCACGGGAACGACGGCGAAGGCAAGCCGCCGCTCTATCCGCAGATCATCGGCGGACCGCGCGGGTCGTTCAATTTCGCGAGCGATCCCAAGATCCCGCGCACCATCGGCAACTACTGGCCGTACGCGACGACCGTGTTCGATTACGTGCGGCGCGCCATGCCTCTCACCGCGCCGCGCTCGTTGACGAACGACCAGTACTATGCCGTCACCGCGTATCTGCTCCAGCGCGAGGGCATCATCCAGCCCGGGACGGTGATCGACGCCAAATCGCTCCCCGCGGTCCCGATGCCGGCTCGATCACACTTCGTGGTCGACGATCGCGCCGGAACGACCGGCGGCAAGAACGTCCGTTGAGTGCCCTCTGCCGGGATGCTTTTCTGAACTACTCAACGCAGAGGACGCGGAGGCGCAGAGGCACGCAGAGGACAACCATGGACGCCGGCTTCATCGCGCAACGAGCCGGGATGCTTTGTTGAAGCCGCTCGGGGAGCCTCACCGTGGCGATGCAGGCCTGCACGCCACGAGTAGCTTCCCGAGCGGCAGTCACAAAGAATCCCGGCTCGTTGCGCGCCGGACATTCGGATGTCCCTCTGCGTGCCTCTGCGCCTCCGCGTCCTCTGCGTTGAGCAGTTGCAGTTGCAGTTGCAGTTGCAGTTGCGCCGAACGCTATTTCCCCCCGAGGTGCTTCGCGAAGAACGCCCAGGTGCGGTTCCACGAGTCGATCTGCTCGGGCGAGTCGTCGCGCTCGAGCGTCTGCTCGTTCACGCGCCGGCTGAACGTGTGTCCGCAGCCGTGCGGTCCTTCCGGCGGATTCACGTAGATCTTCGTCTCGGCGAGATCCGGCTTGAGGGCGCGCAGCGTGTAGACCATCTGCTGGTCTTCGCGGAAGAAAACGTCGCAGTCGTTCGTCGCCACGTGCACGAGCATCGGCACCTTGAGGTTCTCGGCGTGGAAGACCGGCGAGCGCTTGAGGTACTCGTCGATGCAGTCGTGGTCGTGGTTCGGACCGCAGCTCTGCTCCCAGGGCAGCCCCTGGATGCCCGTCTCCGCCGCGTAGTCGCGCGCGTATCCGGGGCCGTGATCCATCAGCCGGAACACGAGGTTGGTGACGGGCACGATCGCCGCGCCGGCCTTGAACGGATTGTCGTCGCGGAAGAGAATGTGCGACGTGATGAATCCGCCGTGGCTCCAGCCCATGATTCCCATGTGCTGCGCGTCGACGTACGGCAGCGTCGCGAGATAGTCCACCGACGACAGCACGTCGTCGACTTCCTTCCCGCCGTAATCGATCTTCTTCATCCACTCGTCGCCGTAGCCCGTGCTGCCCCGATAGTCCGGGGTCAGGATCACGTAGCCGCGCTTCACCGCCTCGACGATGAACGGATAAAGCGCCGTGTCCCAGTCGCCGTGGACGCCGCCGTGCACCCAGACGAGCGCGACGTGCTTGGTGTTTCCGTGGTTGATTGGCGAGAAGAGGTATGCCGGAATCTCGAGGCCGTCGGCGCGGCTCTTGTACTTGATCTTCTGAAATTCGTAGTTGCCGGGCGCCTTCGCCGCATACACGCTGTCAGTGCGGTGCTTGTTGGCGACGTCGCGGTCGCAGATCTGCGGCGCGCAGCCGCGCAGGTCCTTGGGATCTTTGCTCACGTACAGCTCGCGCTCGCGCACAGAATCCACGGAGCCGCGCCACGTCGACGCGGGTCCCGCGCGATGCGGATCGCGCGCCGGTCGGTTGCCGCCGCGCCCCTGCTGTCGAACGGCGGACGTGTCCTGGGCGGCCAGCGGCCGCGAGGCGAGCGGCGCGGCGAAAACGGCGAGAAAAGCGGCGAGCGCGGGGAGACGTCTCATGCGACCCTCGGCCAAGCTGTGGATTGGCGCCTGACGACTGTGTGACCGCGCGAGCGGTCGTCGGTCGACCAATCTACGCATGGGACCACCCGCCTCAACTCCCCGATCGGCCGCCCCGCCCCGTTTTCGATCCGGTGGATGATTTCGTTCCAACGTCCACAGCGACCTCGGCGCTCTCCACGCCCGTGCGGCTCACGGCCGTGACGATCGCGCGCGTCGTCGCCGCGTCGGGAAGGCGATGCATTTTGAGCCACCCGGGCAGTACCTCGCTCGTCCAGACCCCCTTGGCGAGCGAACGAACGGTCCAGAGCCACACACGCGAATCCCCCGCGCCGGTCATTCTGAGCAGCAGATCACCCGTCTCCGGGTCGCGCGCCACGGTCGCCGTCGGCCGCGCCGGCGGCTTCGAGCCGAGCCACGGCGACGCCGGGACGAGCGCCGGCTCTCGGTACAGTGTCGCCACCTTCTCGGCGAGGCTGTCCGGGTCCTTCATCAGCGCCGTCATGTTGAAATGGATGTGGCCGGCTTCAGCCTTGTCGCGCGCGCGGATCGTGTCGATCTGGTCCACGATCTCCTGCGACGTGAACCGCGACCCGTTCGCCCCCGCTTCGCCGATACGGTAGTCGGCGAGCCCGGGCCAGATGTGACGATGTTTAGAGTTCTGAGACAACCACCAGTCCAACAAAACGGGGAAGCTTTGTTCGGGCGGCCGAATCTGCCAATAGAGCTGCGGCGCGAAATAGTCGGCCCATCCCTTCTCGAGCCAGAGCTTCGAATCGGCGTAGATCGTGGCGTACGCGTCGAGGCCGTGAATCTGCGGCGGGTTGCCTGGGCGCCAGATGCCGAACGGGCTGATGCCGACCCTCACCCACGGCTTCACCGCGTGGACGCCGCGGTAGAGCGCGGCGACCATCGAATCGACGTTGGCGCGGCGCCAATCGTCCTTCGCCAGCGAGCCGCCGCCCTTCTTGTAGCGCGCGTACGTGTCCGCGTCGGGGAAGTCGATCGTGTGGCCCGGCGCGTCGGTCTCGGGATACGGATAGAAGTAGTCGTCGATGTGCACGCCGTCGATGTCGTAGCGCTTTACGACGTCGACGATCGCGCGAATCGTTCGCCGCCGTACTTCGGCGCTGCCGGGATCCATCCAGAGAAAGCGGCCGTACGGCCGCACCAGGTCGGGCTGCGCGCGCGCGATGTGCGTCGTCGCGAGCGCCGTATCGCGGACGTACGCCGCGCGGTACGGGTTGAACCAGGCGTGTAGCTCGAGCCCGCGCTTGTGCGCCGCGTCCACCGCGAACGCCAGCGGATCCCACGGCGGCTCCGGCGCCCGCCCCTGGCGCCCCGTGATGTACTGCGACCACGGCTCGTACGGCGACGAGTAGAACGCGTCGCCTCCCGGCCGGATGTGAAAGACGATCGCGTTCAGCCCGAGACTCGTGGCGCGATCGAGAATCGTCAGCAGCTCGCGCTGCTGGTCCCACGTCGAGAGGCCGGCCTTCGATGGCCAATCCATGTTGGCGACGGTCGCCACCCACACGCCCCGGAACTCGCGCGCGACGGGGGGAGGCGGCGGACTCTGTCCCGCGGCGGCCGCGCCGAGCGTTCCGCACAACGCCGCGGCCGCGCAGATGATCTTCGAGCGCATCCTGAACCTATGCGCTCGTGGGTGCGGCAGAGCTAACTCAGCGTTCGCGCGTCCAGAGCACGAGTACGCCGCAGCCCTGCGACGTCGAGTTGTACTCCGGAGGCGCCGCCGCGCCGCCGTCGTAGAACTCGGCTGCTGCGAGGTTCACACCGTCCATCTTGGCAAAATCGGGGACCTGAGCTCCCCTGGTCACCCCGAGATCGAAGATTCTCACGCCGTCTTGAATGACGGTGACGTAGCAGTTCGGTGTTCGGCAGCCGGCGAGGGCGTTGCCCGCGCACGGCTTCCTCGAAGACACGACGTAGGTCTCGCCGTGCGGGCCGTGCGTGAGCATCAACCCCGGCATCCTCGAGATGATGATGTTGCCGAGCGGCTTGCCGTCGTCCTTGCGGAATGCGTCCTCGGTAATGAAGTGGCCGAACCCTTGGCGCTGGTGTTCCTGGAAGGTGTTGAGCCCGGCACCGAGGTAATGCGGCGTCGAGTCCTTCACGATTACCGGATCGAGCATCGTCGCGCTGGCGTGAGTCAGCACCACGGTGACCGGCGTCGTGTCGGCCGGTGAGATCGCGACCGTGAGCGTCTGCATCTCGAAGCCGACCTTGCGGATCCGCACCAGGCTCCCGCCTTCGGGCAGGAACATCAAGCTCACCGTTCCGGTCTTCGTCGTCAGCGCCTTCGTGCCAGTGAGCACGTCGATGACTTCCGCGCCCTCGAGCGGATCGCCGGTCGCCGCGTCGTAGACCCCCAGAAAGCGATACCGGTAGGCGTAGTTGGTCGGCTTCTTTCCCGCCGTGTCTGTGCCGGGGTTCTGCGCCCGAGCCGCCGGGGCGACCGCGCCGGCGACCAGCGCGGCGCATCCCAATGCCATCAACGTTTTCATAACTAGCCCGGACCCCTCGAAAGCCGTAAACGTCACGCCGCTATATTGATACGTATGGCTAAGTACGACAAGACCCGTGCGTGGAAAGAGGCCAAGGAGCTGATCGCCGAGCACAAGATGTCGCTCTCGATCGGCTTCGGGCTGATGCTGATCAACCGCGTCGCCGGATTAGTGCTCCCGTTCACCTCGAAGTTCCTCGTCGACGACGTCATCACGCAGCACAAGACCAACCTGCTGATGCCGCTCGCCGCGTTCGCCGTCGTCATGACGATCATACAAGGCGGCACGTCGTTCGCCCTGTCCCAGGTCGTCAGCATCGCGGCACAACGGGCGATCACCGAGATGCGAAAGCGCGTGCAGGCCCACGTTCTGAGGCTGCCCGTCTCGTACTTCGACTCGACCAAGACCGGCGTTCTCATCTCGCGCGTGATGACCGATGCCGAGGGCGTGCGCAATCTCGTCGGCACCGGACTCATCCAGTTGGTCGGGAGCGTGCTGACCGCCGTCATGTCGCTCGGCGTGCTCTTTTACGTGAACTGGAAGCTCACCAGCGCGACGCTCGTCCTGCTCGCGGTTTTTGGCCTCATGATGACGATCGCGTTCAATCGACTGCGCCCGCTCTTCCGCGAGCGCGGTGCGATCAACGCCGAAGTGACGGGCCGACTCACCGAGACGATTGGCGGCGTGCGCCTGGTCAAGATCTACGTCGCGGAGCCCCGCGAGCGGCTCGTCTTCGCGCGCGGCGTGCACAAGCTGTTTCGCAACGTCGCCAAGACGATCACCGGTACGTCGGTCGTGGGCGCCGGAACGGCGGTCCTCACGGGACTGATCGGCGTCATGCTGATCGTCATCGGCGGTCCGTCGGTGCTCAACGGCTCGATGACGCTCGGCGACATGTTCATGTACGTCTTCTTCATCGGCCTCCTCGCCGCGCCGCTCGTTCAAATGGCGTCCATCGGCACGCAAGTGAGCGAGGCTTTCGCCGGGCTCGATCGCATCGCCGAGATCCGCGCGATGACGACCGAGGACGAGGCCGACGCGGACAAGGAGACCGTCAACGACATCGACGGCAACGTCGAATTCCAGGACGTCTCGTTCGAGTACGTGCCGGGCGTGCCGGTGCTCAAGCACGTGTCGTTCTCCGCCGACGCTGGCTCCACGACGGCGCTCGTAGGCTCGAGCGGATCGGGGAAGAGCACGCTCATCGGACTGATCATGGCGTTCAACCATCCGAAGAGCGGTCGCCTCCTCGTCGACGGCAAGGACATCGCGAACGTCAAGCTCCGCGACTATCGCTCGCACGTCGGCGTCGTGATGCAGGACAACTTCCTCTTCGACGGCACCGTCCGCGAGAACATCGCGTTCAGCAAACCCGGCGCGACCGACGAGGAAGTGCGGACCGCGGCCCACATCGCCCACTGCGACGAGTTCGTGGACCGCTTCGAGAAGGGGTACGACACGATCGTCGGCGAGCGCGGCGTGAAGCTTTCGGGTGGACAACGGCAGCGCGTCGCCATCGCGCGCGCCGTTCTCGCCGATCCGAGAATTCTCATCCTCGACGAGGCCACGTCCAGCCTCGACAGCGAGAGCGAAGCGATGATCCGCGACGGACTGCGCTCGCTGCGCCGCGGCCGCACGACCTTCGTCATCGCCCACCGCCTCTCCACGATCGAGAGCGCCGACCAGATCCTCGTCATCGAAAACGGCGAGATCGTCGAGCGCGGCTCGCACCGCCAGCTCCTCGCGCTCGGCGGCCGCTATCGCTCGCTGTACGAGCGCCAGTACGGCGCGGAGAAGGACGAGTACATCAACCCCGGCGAAGATTTTCTCACGGTCGCGGGGAAGGATGTCGTGCGGAAGGTCTGAGTCGGCGCCGCGCACCGCGCCAACTATGGCACGGCCTTGACGCTCAGCTCGTACGCGCCGCCGTGAAGGTCGTTGGTGAAGATCTGGAATACCGTCACACCATTTGGCGGCGTCGTCAACGTCCCGCACGCGGGCACGACATCGGTCACGAGGCTGTTAAGGAAGCCGACGCCGGTGCCGTTCACGAGGATTTCCAACTCGGTGTGCCCGAAGTTCACCGTCTTTTCGCGATCGAAGATGCAGACCTGATACTTGGTGTTCGGGCTCGCGGCCAGCGTGAATTCGTCGACGTCGGCGGCCGGCCACAGCACCTCGTTCGACACGACGTCACCGATGTGAATCGTCGCCGACGCGCGTTCCGGTCGGCGGTCGAGCGCGTACGCCCAAAGGCGATACTGGAAGGCCTGCCCCAACGTCCCGAACGCCTGGACGTCGAGGGCGATCGGCGTCGTTCCGAGCGTGAACAACCCCGTGCCGGCCCAGCCGAGTGAATCCGATTGTTGTCCGAGCATGGCGAACGGAATGGTCCAGACGCCATATCCGACGCCTCCCATCGTCGGATTCGTCGGGGACGCGTAAATCGCGACTTCCTGGCCCGGCGTTCCGGTGAGAAGGAAGTGATCGATGTCGCCCGGCGGATCGCCCGACTCCGTGACGAGCGTACCGGCGACCAGCGTCGCCGGTACCTGCTCGGGAGCCGTGGAAATTCGTATGACGGCCAGACGGTATTGTCCCGTGTACGGCAACTGCCCGCCATCGCCGGTGACGCGAATTTTGTAGGGGCCCGTTGCCCCGGCGACCATCGGCCCCGCATGAAACGCACGGAGGGGATCGCCCGGTCTCGGAGATACGATGAGGCCGGGCGGCGACACGAGGCGATCGACCGGCGTGAATCCGCTGGCGACCACCCAGGGACGCCGCGCGGTGTCACCGAAGGCCTGGGCGAGCAAGACCAACGTGTCGCCGGGAGCGGCCTGCACGTTGAATTCGTCGACGTCCGCTTCCAGGTCCATGGCCTCGGTCACGGTGTCGCCGATCGTCAACGTCGACGGGGCGTGTTCCGGCGCGGCATTGATCGGCAGCACGGCGATTCGATAAGAACTTTTTGATACCAGATCGCCGACGGCCGAGACGCTGAGCGTGAATTGGCCCGCGCCGTCGAACCGGGGGCTCATCTGTCCGAGGAGGGTCGGCGTATTTCCGGCCAGTACGCGGTCGAAGAACGCGGGGTCGGTACCGTGGGACACCTTGAACTCGAGACGCTCGCTCGAGCGGCCGCTGTTTGCCTGCGCGACCACGGTGTAGGACTTCCCGGCGACGCCCGAGAAGGTGAAGACGTCAACGTCTCCGGGGAACTCGATCGCCGACGCGACCGTATCCCCCGCGACGAGCTGCGCCGATACGCCCTCCGGCGCGTCGTTCTCCGCCAGCCACGTGAGGTGATACTGGCCCACCGCCCCGCTACTCGAGCCACGAACGCGGATGTGCGCGCTGTCGGTGGCGAATCCAACTTGGACCGCGGCGCCAAACGTTCGGGAGTCGTTTCCCGGGCTGGTTGCGAACGTCGAGGAAAAGGCGTACGCCTGCCCATTCTCCAGCTCGACGACGATGGTATCGGTGGCCCGTCCCGTCTCGGCGCGGAGGAACAAGATCGGCGCGTGGAGCCCGGGCTTGTCGAGGATGAGGTAGTACTCATCGACATCACCGACCTGGTCGATCGACTCGACGACCGAGTCCCCCACCACGAGCCGCGCTTTTGCATGTTCGGGTGCCGGATCCGAGCCGACGACGCGCACGCGATACCCGCCGACGTACGACGGATTGCGCGTGGTGATGAGGAGGTACGGCCCGCTGTGTGGCAGGAAATAGAATCGCAGAAGGTTGTCGTTGATGTCCGACCCGAGCAGCGACGAAGATCCGAAGGCGCTTCCGTTCAAGACCACCGCCTGGGTCGATGGATCCACCAGCTTGAATGCCACCAGACCGCCGAGGCCCGCTGCCGTCTGTTGGACGTCGACGTGAATACGGAGCACGCGGTTCGCGCTCAGCGTCAGCGTATCGGCCTGAGCGGAGTCCTTGAACGTGCGAGCGAGCGTGTCGTCCAACCGGATCGTGTTGGGCGGAGGATTGCCGGTTTCTCCACCGTTTGGATTCGTCGACGAGTCGCCACCGCACGATGACACGAGAATGGCGACGGCACAAAGCAAGACAGTACGCGGTGATGTCATGGACGCTCAGGGCGCAAATAGCGGGGCGCGGAAGACGTACAGGCCACCGCCGGTAGCAACCGCGAACAGGTCGCCGCCGGCGCGAATCAGCCGGTGATCGAAGAAGCCGAGACCGTCGAGCGTGCTGGGGGGGAGCGGGATGCTGCCGAGAAGCTGCGCGGTGCTCAGATCGTAGACGTGAATCGCGTCGACGTTCACGAAATACGCGCGGCCAAGTGCAGGATCCACGCTCATCGGGCCTTGCCGCGTGTCCGACACGCTGCCGACGATGGCGGCGCGCTCGGGATCGATGATCGACCCGGCGCCGTGATATAGTCGCCCCGCCGCGTACATGGCAGAGCGCGATTCCTGGAGACCCACGAGGGCGATCGTCGTCACGGTCCTCGTTACGTTCGTCGACACACCGGAAACGTCGACGCTCAGCGTTGCGAGTACGCCCTCTGAGGTCTGGGTGTCGATGCCGTAGAGTGTCCCCGCGTCGTCGCCAAACGCGAGGCGATCGAAATCGGCGATCGCGCTCTTGGGCCTCGGCTGGTCGTCGTCGAAGATGCGAATGTCCTGCGGGTAACCGCCGGCCGTGCGGATCACGGCGAGGGCACGGTCGGCGCCGGGAACGACGGCGAGGTCGCCGACGCGAACCGCCGTCCCCGTGCTCGGAGTGAATTGCAGCTGCGCCGCGAGCGGCGAGACCTGGACGCGCCGCACCTGGGTGTTGTCGCTGAGTGTGACGTACAGAAATTTGCCGTCATCCGACAACACGATGCGCTTAGGATCGGTGCCGACGAAGACGGATCCGGTGATGCTCCCGGTATGCGGATCGACGGCGATGACCAGGTTGGCGTTCTGCGCGCCGGTCGGGCCGATCGTGGCGTACAACCGATCGGTGATCGCGTCGTACACCACGTCCTGGGCTGGCAAGTGGATCGAGAAGACGCTCGTGAGGGAGGCGGCAGGAACCGCCCGCACGACAAACGGGAGCGGCTGCGACGGCGCGACGCCCGGCGTACGGACCGCGACCTGCCCCGTGGTCGCGGCGGCGACGTCGGCCGCCGACAGCGAGACGGTGAGCCGGCTCCGACTGACGTACGTGGTGGGTCGGTCGCTCCCATTCCACGTGACGACCGACGATGCCGTGAATTGTCGGCCGTCGACCGTGAATGAAAAGCCGCCTCGGCCCGCGGCGCCTCCGGAGATCGGAATGCGTGACAGCACGGGCGGAACGGCGGCGATCGGGAGCGTCAAGGCGGACGAGAGTCCGCCGCCCGGCGAGGGATTCTGAACGGAAATCGTCGCGGTGCCGGGCTGCTTGAGATCGTCGTCGGTGAGGGTCGCCGAAACGAGCGAGTAGGTGACGAAGGTCGTGCTCCTCGACCCGCCATTGACCTGAACGACGGAGCCGGGAGCGAACCCGCTGC
The DNA here is from genome assembly GCA_963846925.1 of uncultured Gemmatimonadaceae bacterium. Lineage (GTDB taxonomy): Bacteria > Gemmatimonadota > Gemmatimonadetes > Gemmatimonadales > Gemmatimonadaceae > JAQBQB01. The sequence goes on from CAWJXW010000014.1 coordinate 81,697, forward strand.
CGTTGATCTGTATCGTCGGATCCGCCGAGCCAGCGGACATCGTCGCGGGATTGAGCGACGTGATCTTGGGCGTGGGATTGCGAACTTGCACCGAGAACGTGGCCGACGTCCCGCCGCCGGGCGGCGGATTGGTGACGCGAACGGTCAGCACACCGGATTGATTGACGCGGACGGAGTCGAGCGACGCGGTGAGCTGCGAGGGCGAGCGATAGGTGGTGCTCATGTTCGCGCCGCCGACCGAGACGACGGAGCTCGCGACGAAGCCCGAACCGTTCACTGTGACGGTGCTGCGGATGCCCACCGCCGCCGTGTCGGGGACGAGGGAGACGATCTCGGGCAGCGGGTTGGTGGTGGGCTGCGTCGGGCCATCCGTCGAGCCGCCTCCGCACGAAATCGCGAGGACGAGTGGGGGCAGCCATGAAACTTTTCTCATGGAGCGGCCAAGCCGGTGCGGAAGATGTAGATCGTCGTGAGCGTGGGCATCGCGACGCCGTCGACACCCCACCGCACTATTCGTCCCGACGTCAGGTCGAAGGACAGCGAATTCAGCGACGGATCGATCGTCACGTTCGCCAGCGGCTGGAACGTGTTCAGATCGTACGTGGTGAGCGTGTTGCTATTGCCAAGAAACAGGCGGCCAAGCGCCGGATCCACGGCGATGCCGGCCCCGAACGCCGGGAAACGTCCGACGATCGTGCCGAGGTCCGGATCGATCATCGCCGCGATCTCAAAGCTCTGCGGTCCCGAGCCGGCGACGTACAAGCGCCCAGCGGCGAATGCGGGGATACCCAGCGGGATGTCGGATATCATCCCTTTCACCGAAGCCTGCGCGCCGAAGGTGATGCCGAACACCGACCTCGACGCAAACCAGTTCATTGCGATCACGCTCACCGGCGGCGTGGCCGGCGTGATCGCGAAGATGAAATCGATGATCTGCGAGCTCCCCTGCAGCACGCCATCGTCATATCGGCGCACGTCGCCGCCGGCGGCGAGCGCGAAGGAAAGCGGAGCGCCCGGCAGCGCGACGATGTCCCACAGGGGCGTGGAAATCGGCGTGTCCTTCTCGGTCGCCATCGAGGGCAGCGACAGTCTGCGCACCGAGCCGGACGACGCGATGTTCGAGGGGCTGACGATGACGTACAGGTGCTGTCCGTCGCTCGAGAGCGCGAGATGTCCGGGTTCGACCACCGGCGCGCTGCCGACGATCTGCCCGCTGGTCGGGTCGATGGCGATGACCTGCGAGCGGTGCACGCCGCCACGCACGGACGCGTACAGCACCCCACGCGCCGGATCATAGATCATGTCCGTCGCTTCGTCGTCGATCTTGAATAGCTGGCTCGTGGTCGCCGCGGGGACCGGGTGGATCGTGAACGTCACCGGCGATGACGCGTCGGCCCCGGGGTTTCGGACCGCGATCGACAAGGCGCCGGGCGTGGCGCGATCACTCGGTGCAAGCTTGAACGTCAGTCGATCGCCGCGCAGAAACGTCGTCGGGCGGTCCTGTCCGTTCACGGTGGCGACGACGCCAGAAACGAAACCCGAGCCGTCGACCGCGACGGTGAGCTCAGTCGCGCCGACGACGGCGCCGGCCGACGGTAGGTTGGAGATCGTCGGCTTGCCGGCAACGACGTGCAGATTGAGGGAGCTCGACGCTCCGCCGCCCGGTGCACCGGTAAACACGGAGATCGCATAGGTGCCGGTATCGCGAAGGTCGCCCTGGAGCAGCGCACCGATCAGCCGCGTTGCGCTCACGTGGGTGGTGGCGCGCGCGGCGCCGGCGAACCGAACGACGCTCGAGTCCACGAAGTCGGCGCCATCGACGGCGACTGTAGCCCCGGCCTGACCAGCGAGGAGGGTGGTGGGCCCGATGCTGGTGATCGTCGGACGCGGGGCGTCGACGCTGAACGACAGGGGCGGCGTCGTTCCCCCGATCGGAAACGCGTTCGTCACCGTGAACGAATGGAAGTTCGTCGTGGTGAGCAGCTTGTCATCGACGGCCACATCGAGCGCCGTGACGGACACGAAGGTCGTGGGGGCCGCGGTGCCGTCGATCGAAGCGCGCGAGGTCGGAATGAAGTTCGTTCCCGTCAGGCGAACCGTGAGGCCGCGCGTTCCGACCAGCGCGTGGTCGGGTGCGAGGCTGGTAAGCGATGGAACGGGCTTGACAGTCGTCCAGATCGTGAACGGGAGGCTGGCCGACGCGCCGCCGCCAGGCGACGGGTTACGAACGGTGACGGCAACGGGCCCGGAGCGGCCGAGATCCGCGGTCGCGATCTGCGCGACCAGCGCGGTCGACGACTCGAAGGTAGTCGGGAGATCGGTTCCGTCCCACAGAACGCTCGCGCCGCGAACGAAGTCGGTGCCTACGACGCTGATCTCGAACGGTGCCCGCCCTTGCGATGCCGAATCGGGCGACAGACGAGTGATCGCCGGAAGTGGGTTAGATGGTGCGGCGTCGGACCCGGAGCCGCAGCCGAGGGCGGCAACAGCGACGAGGACGAGACGCAAGCCACTCGCGAAGGACTGCGCCGCGAGGAGTCGGGTGTGTCCGCGCAACATGGCGAACAAGGTAAAGCGGACTCACGCTTTTGCCGAGGGCTACTGCTGGATAAGGTTGTATCAGTGCATCGACGTTAAAGGTCTGTCTAATGAACCGGACGTGTAAAGTCTCTATACACGGTCTGACGCTCGCCGTTCTGCTCCCCGTTGTCTCGTTTGGCGGTGAAAAGTTGCAGTTCCGTAAGAAGCAGTTCCGCGGTCGCCAACAATTTACGAATCCGCTCGCAGGGCGTCGACCGGATTGACCGTCGCGGCGCGCCGTGCCGGCACGTACGCCGCCGCGATCGTCGCCGCCAACACGACGACGATCCCGATGGCATAGCCCGATCGGGTCGTAGACGTCGATCGAACATCATGATGTGGGCGAAGAGCTTCGAAACGCCGAGCGCCGCGACGCCGCCGACCGCGCTCCGGCGACCGCGAGCCGCGCCGCGTTGCCGAGGATGAGCCCGATCAGCGAGGTGCCCGAAGCGCCGAGCGCCATGCGCACGCCCATCTCGCGCGTCCGCTGGGCGACGAGGTACGAGAGGACGCCGTACACGCCGGCGATCGTGAGAAGCAGCGCGACGCCGCCCACGAACCACGCGATCGCGTAGGACATCCGGTAGGGATAGATCTGTACATCCATGGCTTGCTCGAGCGTGTGCACGTCGTCGATCGCGCTCGAGTCGATCGCGGACACCGCGCGATCGAGCGTCGCGCGCGCGACGACTCGCATCGTTCGTGACTCGAACGAGTAGGACCGAATTCTTCGCGTCGATCGGCTGCGGGTAGTACGACGACTGGCCAGTCCGCTGCTCCGGCCGATCCAGCCCGGAGTCGCGTTCTTCGCGCGACGCCGATGACCGTCGCGTGGCGGTACGGCGTCAGGCGTGTTCGCGGGCGCGGAGTCGGACGCCATGACGACTTCCCTTCCGATCGGGTCGAGACCCGGCCACAAGCGCGCGGCCGCCGCTTGCGTGACGATGGCGACGGAAGCGCTGCTCCGCCCTTCGTCGGCGGAGAAGCCGCGTCCGCGGACGATGGGAAGCTCGAGCAAAGCAGAAGTATTCCGGCGACACGACATTGAGGTCGAACCAAGCCACCGTCGAATCGCTCGTCGCCACCAGCAACTGATCGAGCCCCCCGTCGAGCGGAGGCACTCGACGCGCTCGCGATCGATCGCGCACGTGTGCTCCGCGCGAATGCGGTCGAGCACTCGTGCCGGGACGCTGTCGCGCATCGACATCTGCACGACGTTCTGCGTGCGGAAGCCGATGTCGATCCGGCCGTGCACCATCGCTGCGCGCAACAGGACGCCGGCGCAGACGAGAAGCAGCACGCTCACGGCGATCTGCCCGAAGAGAGCAAGCCCGCGCAGCGTCGACTTGCGAAACGGCGTGTCGAAGTCGCCGCGGGATGCGCGTACCACGCTGGCGCGCGTCGATTGAATCGCCGGCATCAGTCCGAATCCGGTCAGCCGACGCCGCCGCGGCCACGAGCATGAAGCCCAGCACACGGCCGTCAGGCGCCAACGGCTGGATGTGCAGATGAGCGGCGAACGACTCCGGCATCGTCGCGAACAGCGCATAGACGCCGGATCGCACGGTCACTCTCGATACCGCGATACGCGAGCGCGGCACACGGAACCGCGAGCACGAGTGCTTCCGTGAGGAGCTGCCTCACCATGCGACCGCGGCCGGCGCCGAGCGCGAGACGGATCCCGATCTCGCGCTGCCGAGCCATTCCGCGAGCGAGCATCATGTTCGCGACGTTCGCGCACGCGGTGAGCATGACGAGCAGGAACGCGACGCGCGACCGGCGCGAACACCGCGATCGCTTGACGGTCGAGGGCCACGGAAGTGCCCTTGGGCACGAGCTTGAAGACGGTCGAGCGCGTCGTACGTGACGGCCCCGGAAGGCGTGCCACCCGGACCGGGCAGGCGCGATGTCGGCGTCGAGGCGGCGATCCACGCACGGAGCCTCGCGAGCGCCTGTTGAATCTGAGCGACGGACGCAGGTGGCCGGTGACCTTGATCGGCGTCGAATCGGTCGAGCGGTTCCATCGTGATCGGCACCCAGAATTGAATCGGGACCGGCCCGAGTCCGCCGAAGTCACGCCGCGCAACGCCGACGACCGTCATCAGCGCGCGGTCTACGAGGACTGTCTTGCCCACGATCGCCGTGTCGCCGCCGAATGCCGATTGCCACGTGTCGTAGTTGAGCACCATCGAAGTGCCGGCGCCGGGCGTCGATGCGTCGTCGCGCACGATCGTCCGTCCGATCACCGGCGCGACGCCGAGTACGTCGAAGTAGTTGCCGGTGACGACGTCGCCGATCATCGGCTGGCCGCGAATCCGCGCGTAGAGGTGGCGCGATGCCGATGACGTCGGAGAACACGCCGCCCCCGTCGCGGCTGAACGCCTGATAGTTGCGTCCAGGGTAGCGACCAATTCGATTCGTAGAGCGAACCGGGATCGCGCACTGGCGAGCGGCCGCAGCACGTACGCATCGAACAACGTGAACGCCGTCGTCAGCAGGCCCAGCCCAAGTCCGATCGTCGGCCACGACGCCGACGACGAACGTCGGCGCGCGGCGGAACGTGCGCAGCGCGTAGCTCACGTCTTGCGCCAATTCGTCGAGCCAACGCCACCGCATCGCGTCGCGCGCCGCTTCCGCGTGCACGGTCGGGTTGCCGAACGCGCGCCGAGCGGCGTCACGCGCGTCGCGCGGGCGACATCCCGTTCGCGACGTTGCGCTCCGATCTCGCGCTCGAGATGGTAGCGCAGCTCGTCGTCGAGATCGGCGTCGGCCGCGCGTCGATTCACCATCGCGCGCAGCCGAACGAAGAACGATGCGAGCATGGCGATCATCCCGTGCGCAGGATCAAGCCGAGCGCCTGCTGAAAGCGCTCCCACTCGCGGCGCTCGGCTTCGAGCTGCTTCAGTCCGTTGGGCGTGAGCTCGTAGAAGCGCGCGCGGCGGTTGTTCTCCGACGTGCCCCACCGCCCCTTGATGAGTCCCTTGCTCTCGAGACGTCGCAGCGCGGGATAGAGCGACCCGTAGTTCACGTCGAGCACGCCCTTCGACACGACCTGGATGGACTGCGTGAGATCCCAGCCGTTCGCCGGCCCCGCCCGCAGCAGGCGAAGGACGATCAGGTCGAGCGTGCCCTGCAGCAGGTCGGTCTTGTGCGCCGCCATGGTTCCTCTAGATGGGCAATAGGAACACGATCGGGCCGGACCTCTAGATTGTCAATAGGAGTGTCCGACCTGGCGCCCGTGGCTACGTTTCTTGGTCGGGGTTCGCGCCCACGGGACGTCCGCGCCGTTCGGTCGTCCGTGGAGCGAGGGGCCCCGTAGGCGGAGAAACTCCCACCCGCTCTTCCCCACCTCGCATGTTGTTGCCGCTTCTGTCTGCCGTGCTCGTGGCTCTTTCCCGGACCGACGCCGGTTCTATCCGCGCGGTGTCCGAGGACAGCCTGCGCTGCGCCCCCGGCGAGCGGCGCGTCGAGATCGCCGCAGCCATCGATCCGCGTCCCGGCTACTCGTCGGACGAGCAGCTGCAGTATTCGGCCTACTATGGAAAGCTGCGCGTGGGAAGCGGAGAGATGCGTCTCGCGGGCCGCGACACCGTCCGCGGCCTGCCTGCGTGGAAGGCGATGTTCATCATCGACGGCGGCATTCCCGGCGCGAAACTTCACGACACGACCGTGAGCTGGTTCGATTCAGTCACGTTCAACTCGATGCGCTTCGTGCAGAACGTGCACGACCCGGGTTACCGCGCCAACCGCGACACGCACATCTTCCCGGACGACAAGACCTATCGAACGAAGGACGGCGAGATCCACCCCTCGGTCGCCAATCCGCTCGACGACATGTCGCTCGTCTATCTCGTCCGCACGCTGCCCCTCGAGCCCGGGCAGTGCTACGTGCTCAGCCGCTACTTCAAACCGGAGAGCAACCCGGTCGTCGTGCACGTCGTCCGTCGCGACACCGTGGAGGTCCCCGCTGGGCGCTTCCCGGCGATCCTTCTGCGTCCGGAGATCAAGACCACGGGGATCTTCTCGCAGAACGGCCACGCCGAGCTCTGGCTCGCGGACGACTCAGCGCGCACCGTGCTGCAGCTCAAGACGAGTCTCAAGTTCGGCTCGATCAGCTTGCGCCTGCGACACGTCGGGCGCGCTCAATAGCGCGCCGAACGACGCGCTTCTAACGAGAGGCTGACCGCGCAGCCGCGTTAAGACATCTAAACGCGGATCTATGCGCTCCCTCACACCACGCGGCTTCCCAACCCATGGAAGCCGCCGCGCGTAGAGATGGTGTCAATCCAATATTTGCGAACACCTTCGAGGCTGCCCCGTGTCACCTCGCCGATCGATATCGCTTTTTCTCGTCCTGCTCCTTGGCGCGTTCGTTCCATCGCGCCTGCACGCACAGGGTGACGCGGACATCATTCGCGGCCGCGTCATCGGCCCGGACAAGAAACCCGTCGAAAACGTCACCGTCACCGCGACGTCGCTCGTCAACCAGACGTCGCGCACCGCGAAGACGAACAAGGACGGCCGCTTCTCGATCATCTTCAACGGCGGCGGCGGCGATTACATGATGGCGTACATCTCGATCGGCTTCGCGCCGGCGCGATTCGAGGTGAAGCGCGAGGTCGATGAGGACATTCTCATCGCCGACGCCACGATGAGCAAGACGGCCGTGTCGCTCGACGCCGTGCGCGTCACCGCGGGCCGCGAGCGTCCGGACCGCAACGGCAACTCGCTCGACGTCGGCGGCCGCGACCAGGCCGTCAACACGAACAACGTGCCGGTCGACATCCTCGGCGACCTCTCGGCCATGGCGGCGACGCTGCCTGGCGTCACGCTCATCCCCGGCGCCGACGGAGGCGCCAGCGGCTTCTCGGTGCTCGGGCTCGGCGCCGATCAGAACAACATCACGCTCAATGGTCTGAACTTCGCCGGCACCGATCTGCCCCGCGACGCCACGACGCAGCAGCGCGTGACGACGTCGAGCTTCGATCCGTCGCGCGGCGGATTCTCCGGCGCGCAGATCTCGCTCCGCACGAACAGCGGCACCAACTACGCCACGCGGTCGCTGCACCAGACCGTCGACTCGCCCACCTTGCAGTACACGGACGCCGTCGGACGCGCGCTCGGCCAGCAATTCACCAACCTCCAGCTCAGCGGCAACGCCGCCGGCCCCTTCGTGCTCGACAAGGCGTTCTACGCGTTGTCGTGGCAGCTCGGGACGCCGCACGAGCAACCTTCAGGATTTGCTCAACCTGAGCAGCGACGCACTGGCGCTCGAGCGCGTCGGCGTATCGCCGGACTCCGTTCAGCACCTCGTCCAACTGTTGAACCAGGCGCAGATCCCGCTCACGAACAACGCGATCCCGAGCTCGAAGCTCACGCAGAACGGATCGTTCCTCTCGAGCTTCGACTTCGCGCCGAGCGGCGGCCACTTCTTCAACGTCACGATGAACGGCCGGTGGCAGGGTCAGGACGGCGCCAACCTGTCCAGCACGGCCGTGCCCGACCACGGCGGCGATACGCGCACGCTATGGCGGCACGCTCCAGGGCCGCCACTCCGCGTACTTCAAGGACAACTTCCTCGACAACACCAGCGGCTCGATCCAGGAGAGCGTGACGCAGGGCAGTCCCTACATCGAGCTCCCCTCGGCCACGGTCCGCGTCAACTCGAACTTCCCGGACGGAACCGCCGGCATCTCGAACCTGCAGTTCGGCGGCAACACGAGTCTGCCGCGCAACTCGCACACGCTGAACACCGAGCTGCAGAACGAGCTCTCGTGGATCAGCCTCGACAACAAGCACCGCTACAAGTTCGGCCTCGACTTCCGCTACAATCGCTACTCGCAGGACAACACGACGAACCGCTTCGGGACGTACACGTACAACTCGATTCAGGATTTCCAGGACGGCGTGCCGGCGAGCTTCAGCCGACGCTTGCAGGTCAATCAGCGGTTCGGCGACGACATTGGCGGCTCGGCGTGGCTGGGTGACGCGTGGCGCGCCACGCAGCGATTCCAGGTGACGTACGGCCTGCGCGTCGACGCCTCGCACTTCCAGGGCAACCCGCAGTTCAATCCGGCGATCGACTCCGTGTACCAACAGCGGAACGACGCGGTGCCGCGCGGCATCTACGCGAGCCCGCGCCTCGGCTTCAGCTGGACGTACGGCACGAACCCGCAGATCGGCGGCTTCCAGGGCGCGCAGCGCGGATCGCGCGGCCAGATCAGCGGCGGCATCGGACAGTTCCAGAATCTGCCGAGCTCACCGCTCATCGCCGCGGCCGTGGACCAGACTGGATTGCCGTCCGCGGCGCAGCAGTTGAGCTGCATCGGCAGCGCCGTGCCGTCGCCCGATTGGTTGCAGTATCTGACGAACACGGGGATGATCCCGACGACGTGCACCGGCGACGTATCGAGCTTCACGAGCACGGTACCGAACGTCACGCTCTTCTCGAAGGACTACATCCCGCAGCGAAGCTGGCGCGCGAACCTCAACTGGAACGCGCCGATCCTCAACAACATGTTCCGGCTGACGAGCGGCGCGACGTACTCGCTCAATTTGAACCAGCAGAGCCAGATCGATCTCAACTTCAACCGAAAGCCGGTCTTCACCCTCTCGAACGAAGGGCGTCCCGTATTCGTCGATCCGACGCTGATCTTCCCGTCGACGGGCACGACCATCGAGAACGGCTCGCGCGTGTCGCCGGAGTTCGCGAACGTCACGGACTACCTCTCCGACCTCCGGTCGCACACGACGCAGTTCAGCGTCGGCATTTCGCCGGTCACGTTCAACTCGGCGTTCCAGTGGAGCGTGACGTACGTCTGGCAGAAGATCCTCGACGAGCAGCGCGGCTTCGCCGGCGGCAGCACGGCCAGCGATCCGTACCTGATCCAGTGGGCGCGCGGCAATCAGGACGCGCGGCACCAGATCACGTACAACGTCGGCTACACGTTCCATCAAGCGGTGAGCGTCGTCGCCCTCGGCCGCGTTCAGTCGGGGAACCCGTTCACGCCGATGGTGTCGGGCGACGTCAACGGCGACGGCTACAACAACGACCGCGCGTTCATCTACGATCCGTCGAAGGTCGCCGCCGACTCGGCGCTATCGGCCGGCATGCGCGGCCTGCTCACCGGTGCTCCGAGCTCGGTGAAGTCATGTCTCGAAAAGCAGCTCGGCACGATCGCCGGCCGCAACAGCTGCCAGGGTCCGTGGTACACGACGCTCAGCCTGCGCATCTCGCTCGTGTCGCAGGCAATGAGGGTCGTTCCGGACCGCGCGACGATCTCGCTGGGCATCGCCAATCCGCTCACCGGCCTGGACGCGCTCGTCCACGGCTCGAACAACCTGCACGGCTGGGGCGCGCCGTCGTTCGCCGACCCGACGCTGTTGTTCGTGCACGGCTTCGACCCGGCGACGCAGCAGTACCAGTACACGGTCAACCCGCGCTTCGGCGCGAATCGACAGGCGACCGCGACGTTGCTCGCGCCGACGCAGCTCACGCTCGACGTCCGCCTCGACGTCGGCCCCGAGCGCGAGCGCCAGGATCTCTTCCTCCGCCTCCGCTCCGGCCGCGGCGCCAAGGGGAACAAGCTCACGGCGGATCAGATCAAGATTCAGTACGAGCGGACCTATCCGAATCCGTTCGAGCAGATGCTCCGGCAGCAGGACTCGCTCGGGCTCAGCAACGAGACCGCCGACAGCATCGCGATTCTCAACAAGTCGTACGGAAAGATCATCGACTCGATCTGGACGCCGGTGGCCGCGTACCTCGCCGGCCTCGAGGAGAAGTACGACCTCGACGCGGCGTACGATCGCGTTCGCACGGCCGAGAACAAGTCGCTCGACCAGATGGCGATCTACGGTCCGGCAGCCAAGCAGCTGTTGACGCCGGAGCAGGTTCGGAAGCTGCCGCCGTTCATCGCGCTGTTCCTCGACAACCAGGCGATTCGGCAGGTGAGGCCGGGACGGGCGGGAGGAGGAAGAGGCGGGTTCTTCGGCGGGTAGCGTCGCAGTTGACCAGAATGAGAAACGGCGTCGTCCTTCGGGCGGCGCCGGTTTCATTTGCGCTGAGTTCACAGAACTCAGACTGGTTGGCCGGCCACTCTGAGTTCGAGCCGCCTGTTGGATGTATCGGCTATGCGCTCGAAGTCTGAGGTCTGACGTCTGATATCGGACATCAGACCCTGCGTTCGTGCGAAGGAGTCTGCGACGGATTGGAGCTCCTCCCCGTCACGCCTGGTCTGATGTCAGATGTCAGATATCAGACACTGATTTCGAGCGCACAGCCGTACTAACCACGCGACGAGCAGACCCCAGAGTGGCCGTGATCCAACCGCCGTCTGACGTTCGCCGTCTATTTGACCAGCGTCGCCCCCGTTAGCAGCGCTATCGCCGCCAGCGTCGTCTGCGCGGCGTTCAGCCCCAGCCGGAAGTCCTTGTCGTTGTACGTCGAGTAAAGATCCGTCGGCTGATGCCACTGCGGGTCCCACCCCGCGCCGATCTGCTCGCCGCGTTCGTTCTCTCGCAGCGAGATCGACGGCACGAGATCCATGAACGGCCCAGAGTCCGTGTTGGTCATGTGCTGCCCGACGCGCGCCGGATAGTCGGTCGCGTACTTCTCGTTCGCCGTCTGGAAGAACCAGGCGAGTTTCTGCGCTCCCTCGGCCTGCTTCGACGTCACCTGGAATTCGATGTTGACGTCGGCCTCGGGGCGTTGCTCGGGGCTCATGGTTCCGTCGGGGCGCGGCATGCCGTGATCGAACATCATCATGTCGTGCTGGATCATGCCGAGCCACTTCGGCTCGGGGTATTTGCCGGAGCCCGGCGGGTTCTCCTTGCCCTGGAGTGAATCGCGCTGCGCGATGTAGGCGCGCGCGCCGTTCGTCCCCGTCTCCTCGTTGTTCCAGAGGACGAAACGAATGGTGCGATCGGTCTTCACGTCCGGGCTGCTGAAGACGCGGGCGAGCTCCATGACCAGCGCGGTGCCGGAGCCGTCGTCGTTCGCGGCCTCGTTCCAGCCGTGGCCGTCCATGTGACCGCCCACGATGTACATCTCTCCGGGGTGCGTCGAGCCGACCTTCGTGCAGAACACTTCTTCGCGCGGGCCGTCGGTCGCCGGCTCGGCGTCGAGCGCGCGAATCCGGGGATCGGGCTGCTTGAGTGAGTCGGTGTTCACACCGGTCTGCGTGCGAATCCCGCGGAAACGTCCGCCACCTTGCGCGGTGTTGCCGCGCCCCCGCCCACCGCGGCCGCCCGCGGCGGTGTCCCCTGCCGCGCCGCCGCGACCGCGACCGCGACCGGCACTGTCGCGCGGAGGTGGCGTCGTGTACGTGTACTTGATCCGCTCGGTCGGCGTGCAGCCGTAGCTCTTGAGCTGTGCCTCGATCCAATCCACCGCTTTGCGGTTGCGTTCAGTGCCTTGGCGCCTGTCGCCGAACTGCGTGAGACCCTTGATCGTCGCCTTGTACTTCTCGAGGTCGAGGCGGGCCACCATGAGGCGAACCGGATCGTTCAGGGTGTCAGCGGGGCGGTGGCTGGTTGCCGCCGCGCTGCTGCGCTTGAACCGGCGCGGCGGCGAGGGCGAACGCGGTGGATAGAATCGCGACGGATATCGTCGCGGCACGGTGAGTCTGGATGCGAGCGAGGGTGCTCATGATCTCGGTGGATTGGACGCCGGATCATGAGCACCCTCACCGCGGCCTGCAAGTGCCGCTAACGACGGCGGCCGCGCGGCGGGGCGGAGTCGCTGCTGCCGCCCACCTGGAACGAAAGCCCGAACCGCAGCTCGTTCGTGCGCGCCGGAGCGTCGTACGCCGTCGGAAGCACGAACTCGGTCATGCGCCAGCGCGCCTCGCCGAACAGATCGATCGCATGGGCCAGGGGGACGTTCGCCCCGAGCCCGTAGCTCCAATCGTTGCGCGTCGTCGTGTTCACCACGTTCTGCACTCCCTCGATGCCGACGCCGGCGAAGACGAATGGGGTGATCGACCGCGAGAACCCGTCGTTTCGCCCGATGAGGAACATCGCGTCGGCGTCGGCCCCCCAGGGGCGGGAATCGGTCGACAGCGAGGCGGAATTGTTCGCGTTCTGAAGGGCGTAGTTTCCGCTGGCGCGGAAGGCGAGGCCGCTGTTTCCGCCGAGCGTCAGGGCGAGGCCCGCCAGCGGACTGCCGCCGGTGGACGGCAGGAAGGACACAAAGGGCGTGACCGCGAGGTTGGGTTGTTGCGCAGACGCCGCGACGACCGGGGCGGCGATGCCGGCGACGACCAGCAGCTGCGGCAGCCGGAATGCGATGGATCGATGCACGGGCGACTCCGGAAAAGGGGATCGGTCGCTCGGCGAGAATGCACTTAGGCGGCCAGACGGCTGTCTTTTCGCCAACCCGTTGGAACATGGCGAGTTGCGCTTCTTTGGGCCCGCGCCCGCCGACCCGACGTGTCCCGTGGTTTGGACATGGTGTGTCGCCCGCGGAGGTCTGGCCCGGGTTGGGCGGGGCCATCGGCCGGGCCCTCGAACCCGGCACCGAATGGAACGGTCCGGTCACCGATTCGCCGCCGCGCTTCCAAGGAAACCGCGACCGCGGTAGGCTTTTTCCTCGCATTCGAACGTCTATGGGAACCTCGAGGGGAACCTCGAGGGGAACCGGTCGTCCAGGAGCATACTCTAATGAGCATCGGAACATCAATGCTGGCCGAATTCGACCGCGAGATGGCGACCACGCGGCGCGTGCTGGAGCGCGTGCCGACGGACAAGGGCACGTGGAAGCCTCACGAAAAGTCGTTCGCGCTCGGCCACCTCGCTCAGCTCGTGGCGGGAATGCCCGGTTGGATCACGATGACGATCCGCAACCCCAGCCTGGATCTCAAAAGCGGCGGCGGCTACTCCTTTCAACCGACCGAAAGTCTGGTGGCGCAATTCGACAAGAACGTCGGCGAAGCGCGCGCCGAACTGGGCAAGGTGCGCGATGAGGCCTTCGACGAACCGTGGTCTCTCAAAATGGGCGACCGCGTTCTCTCGACGGAGCCGCGCGGCGTCGTGGTCCGAACGCACATCAACCACCTCGTCCACCACCGCGGCCAGCTCACCGTCTACCTGCGGCTGCTCGACGTGCCGATTCCGTCGATCTACGGGCCGACGGCGGACGAGCGCACTTTCGGCTGAGGCGTCCCCCGCCGCCTCGGTCCGTCGCTGTGCCGGACTATCGATTGCGGAAGGTGTACTTCGTCCAGACGACGACCATTCCGCAGTCGACGGGCCGGCCGGGCGGAAGCAGTTCCGGCGGAACCATCAGCGCGTGGGCGTACACTTCGACCGCGGCGACTTCATGCGACTGCAGGTCGGATACGGCGTTCGCCGAGGTCTCGATCCCGTCCATCAATATGGTCGGGGAGCACGCGTGACCCTTGTCGCCCATCGTCGTGAGGAACACGCTGCCCAGGCGGCGGGACATTCGAATGCCAGGCACGTCGTTGAAGACGTTGATGAAATCGGGATAGCGCGCGATCGCAGTGGAGTCGAGCGTGTACCCCGTGCCGTTCTTCCGGCGCGCGTCGAACTCCTGCGCCATTACCTGCACGCCGGGCTTCGCCGTGACCCGCATTCCGGTCAGAACGATCGGCCGGCCGAACTGCAGCGCGACGCGCGTCGTGTCGCGCGGGAGCACGTCGACCGTCTGCGAGACGGGCGCGACTCCGACGGAGAGCACCTCGATCTGCTGCGTGCCCGTCGGCACGTCACGCAGCACGAAGCGTCCCTCGGCGTCCGAGCGGACCTCGCGCAATCCCGGCATCGAGACGCGAGCAGCGCCGAACGGCTCGCCGGTCACGCTGGTCACGATGCCGCTCACGATCCCGACATGGGCCGCCACGGAATCCGTCGGTCCGACGAGTAGATCGCGCCGCTCGATCCTCCCGCCCCGGGGCGGAAGCTCGATCTCGCCGCTGGAGACCGAATCCGTCGTTCCGGCGGCCCGGATCGACATGACCTCCCAGGTGGGGACGTCGCAGACGCTGTAGTTGCCCAGGTCGTCCGCGAGACCCTCGGTCCTCCACCGCTTCGCGGTCACGTGCCCGGATTTGATGCCCAACTCCACCCAGGTGACCTCTACCCGGGCGTGCGCCAGCGGTCGCATCGTGGCGGCATCACGTACGGTTCCGAACACGAACCCGCTGTCCTTCGGCACGCGAAGACCGGCGCATTCGATCCGCCAGAGAGTTCCGAACGAGGGCACCCCGAGGCGAACCTCGTCGCCTTCAGTGGCCACCGTGGCCTTGCGCGACACGCCGGAGAGGCCGAGGGAGTCGAGCACGGCGTGCTGCACGGCGAAGGTGTAGTCGCCGGGGGGGACGCTATCGAACTGAAAGCGGCCGTGAGAATCCGTAGTGGTGTTTCGCGCGCCGGCCCCGCTGCCGAGAATACTTACAAAGGCATCTCTGAGGGGCTGTCGCCGAATGCTGTCGTACGCCACTCCCCGGACGGCCATCATCGTGGGGATCGATGCCGGCGGGCGTGGGACGGCCTGCGCGGTTGCGCTAGTCGGTGCGGCGATGGCGGCCAAGGCGGCTGCGCACAGCACGACGAACGTCTTCAAGGGGGAGAACCCCAGCACGGGTGGGTGCGGCGGTATTGTATACACAACAGCGCCGAGAACTGCAAGACCGTTCCACAACAACGTCGCCTCCTAAGGACGAATCATGCCAGTTCCCTCAGCGTTCGTAGTGCTCGTGCCTGGGGTCAGGCGTGGCAGTGCGCTATAGTAAATCGTCCGCGTTACATACAGATTCGTCATCCCGAAATGTCTTCTCCCGCCTCAATCCTCAGTTTGGTTGCGTCCCTGGAGCTTCGCCTAGGGAACGGCTACGCCATTGAAGGCGAGGTCGCCAAAGGGGGGATGTCGCGGATCTATTCCGCCCGGCGGCCCGACACGCGCGAGCGAATCGCGATCAAGGTGATGGTGGACCGGCTCAGCGGCGCATCCGGTCCCGAGCGTCTCGAGCTCGAGGAGCGGTTCCTGCTCGAGATGCAGGTCCTGCAGAAGCTCAACCATCCGCGGATTCCGGCCGTGCTGTCCGCCGGCGACGTGAGCGGATCGCTGTACTACACGATGCCGTTCGTCGAAGGCGAATCCCTTCGTTCGCGGCTCAAGCGCAAGGATCACATCTCGGTTCGTGACGCGCTGCTGTTCACGCGCGACGTCGCCGACGCGCTCGCCCACGTGCATGAGAACGGCATCATCCATCGGGACGTGAAGCCGGACAACCTCATGCTGTCGCCGACCGGCGTGTGGCTGCTCGATTTCGGAATCGCGCGCGCGCCAAGCTTCAACCAAGCCGACGCCGCGCACGAGAAACCGAAATACATCATGGGGACGCCGGAGTACACGAGTCCCGAGCGCCTCACCGGGCGAGTGCTCGAAGACGCGCGCTCCGACCTGTTTTCCCTGGGGTGCGTGCTCTACGAGATGCTGTCCGGCCGCCCGCCGTTTCCGAACGGCCTGCGCGACGCGATGAAGAAGCACGCGCCGCTGCTGCCGATCGACATGGCGCCGCTGCCGCCGAAGCTCCCCGACGAGGTGACGGGGTTGCTGCGCCGTTCGATCGCGCTCCACCCGTCGGACCGTTTCGTGAACGCCACGGCGATGCTCGCCGCGGCCGACTCCGCCGCGAAGCAAGTCGGATACGACTGACCTCGGTCGGAAGGGGGAGTGGGGACCATGACGATGGCCGAATCGAATCTCACCCGCCGCGATTTCGTCGCGGCGATCGTCGCTCTTCCGATGTTCGGCGCGGTCCGCCGGCTTCCCCCCTCCCTCGAGGAAGTCGTGATCGTCGACTTCAACGACGCCGGCGTCCGCCAGGGAACGGTGCACGTGCCGAAAATCGTGAAGTCAGACGCCGAGTGGCGGAGTCAGCTGTCGCCGATCTCGTACCAGATCACGCGGCAGCACGGCACGGAGCGCGCGTTCACCGGACCGTACTGGAACTTGCACGACCACGGCATGTTCAGGTGCGTATGCTGCGGAACGGCGCTGTTCGCGTCGGCGGTGAAGTTCGATTCCGGCACGGGCTGGCCGAGCTTCTGGCAGCCGATCGCCGAGGAGAACGTTCGTCACGGCGTGCCGAGCCACGGGTACACGGAAAGCGAAGTGACGTGCCGGCGCTGCGACGCGCACCTCGGTGATCTCTTCGATGACGGCCCCAAACCGACGGGGCTCCGTTATTGCATTGACTCCGTCGCGCTGCGCTTCGTGAAATTCGCCTGAGTCCATCTTCGGGGGGCTCGACGCCGCGCGGCTTCCGAGTTCCGCGATGAACCTACTTCGACGATTGCGACAGACGCTTGGCGGCGCCCAGGGGACGGCCGGCGGCGGCGAGACGCATCGCATTCGCGGCTTCACCGTGTTCGTCGACAACACCCGGCCGGACATCGAGACGCGGGCCGTCCTCGAACGACTCGACGAGTCGCTCGCGCTGATCGAACAGGCGCAGCCGTGGCGGCTGGCGCACATGCGGCGGGACGTATCACGCTTTCTCGTGATCCGGTATCCCTGCCGCGGCGCCTTCTTTCCGCACACGCGCGAGTGCATGACCGAGCTGACGTTTCTCGCGCGGCGCGACATCTCGCCGGCGCCGGTCGCGGCGTCGATTCTCCACGAAGGCGTCCACGCACGCGTGCACGGCATGGGCGTCCGGCCCGAATCGAAGGATCCGGCCCGCGAGGAGCGCATCTGCCGGCGCGCCGAGCTGGAGTTCGGGCTCTCTCTGGCGTCGGACCTCGGCGCCCCGGTCATCGAGCGGGCGCGACTCAGCCTCGACCTCGCGGATGAAGAGGTGGCGCCGTCGATCGATTGGAGAATTGCAATGAAGCGGCAGGCGGCAGTCGACCGCGAGGCTACCCAGGACCGCTGAACGCCGCGTTCTCAGCGGCCGCGTTCGCTGGACAACAGGATGAGCCCGACGCAAGCTTCTTGGTCAACCCTGGCCCTGGCTCGTGTCCGCGTCGTCCCCCGATTCGAACGTCCCACAAAACTCTGACGTGCCACCGGATCTCGTCGAGGCGCTGCGCGACCGGTACGAGATCCTCCGCGAGGCCGGCCGAGGCGCGTCGGCGATCGTCTACTTCGCGCGCGACCTGAGGCATCACCGCTCGGTCGCGCTCAAGGCGCTGAATCCGGACGTGAGCGCCGTCGCGGGTGAACGCTTCCTCCGCGAGATCGAAGTCTCGGCGGGAATGCAGCATCCTCACATCCTGCCGACGTACGACTCCGGAATCGCCGCCGGCCGTCTGTACTTCGTGATGCCGTTCGTCGAGGGCGGGTCGCTGCGCCAGCGGCTGGACAAGGAACCGCGTCTTCCGGTCGACGAGGCGCTGCGCTACGCGCACGAACTCGCGGTCGCCATCGCGTTCGCGCACGACCGCGGCATCGTTCATCGCGACATCAAGCCCGAGAACATCCTCTTCTATCACGACCACGCGTGCCTCGCCGATTTCGGTCTCGCGCGGGCCATGGAAGAGATCGACGTCCGCGTCACGGCGCACGGCATGGTGGTCGGCACGCCGGCGTACATGAGCCCCGAGCAGCTGAGCGACGGCGAGTTCGACGGACGCAGCGACGTCTACTCGCTGGCGTGCGTGCTCTACGAGATGCTCGCCGGCCGTCACGCGTTCTCCGGAAAGACGCCGCGCGAGCTGCTTCAGAAGCGGCTCGCCGAGCCGCCGGCTTCAGTGCGGGAACATCGGCCGGACGTGCCCGCGTTGGTGGATACGCTCTTGTCGCGCGCGCTCGCGAGGAAGCGGGAGGACCGTTTTCAAAGTGCTCACGAGCTGGCGTCGGCGATCGAAGAGGCGCGGCTCGAGATCTCGACGGGCCGGGCGGCCGCGCGGCGCCGGGTCGGCACGCGAGGAGTGCGGCGACCGTTCATTTGGGCGGGGGCGATCGCGCTGGGGCTGGCCGTTTCCGCGCTCGCCGCGCCGCCGATTCGAACGGCGGTCGCGAAGAATCGAGCCGCCGCCAGCGCGCGCGCCGCGGCGCTGGCCGAGGTGAAGACGGTTCAGGAGCTGGAGCTCGGCCGCCAAGTCGGCACGGAGAAATTCGCGCTCGCCGCGGCGCGCCTCCCAACCGTGCGCGCCAATCTGCGGGGACGGGATTCGCTGTACGCCGAGGGGTTGATCGCCCTGGGGAATGGCGAGTACCAGAACGCGTGCGCGAGCTTCGGACGGCTCCGTACCACGGATTCGCTGGACGCACTCGCGTGGTACGGACTCGGTGATTGTCAGGCGATGGACTCGGCGGTCGTGCGCGATCCGAAAAGCCCGTCGGGTTGGAGGTTCCGTACGAGTTGGGCGTCGGCGGCGAATGCGTACGTGCACGCCGCGACGTTGGCACCGGCGACGAACCACGCGCTCAAGTACAGAATGCTGTCGAGCCTTCTTCCGCTCACGCCGGCGCAAATTCGCCTCGGGCGCGCGGCCGACGGCACGCGACAGCTCTACGGCGCGCATCCTTCCGCCGACGGCGATTCGGTCGCGTTCGTTCCCTTTCTTTTCGCCGACATCGTGGTGGGAAAACCGGCCGTGCTGTCGCCATCACTGCCCGAGGCGTTGCGCCGCAACCGGGACATGCTGGTCTCCGCCGCACGCCGCTGGACCGCTTCGTTCCCGGACAATCCCGAATCGTTCGAGGCGCTGGCCGCCGGACTCGAGGCACGCGGAGAGTTGGGGAGCGACGAGGACGGTGCCGATGGCGCGCTTCGGCGGGCACGGTCGCTGGCGCGGACACCCGACGACCGGCTGCGTCTCGCGGCCGCTCACGTGCGAGTTCGCATCAAACGAGGCGAATTCGAGGCGGCACTCGATCTCGCCGACTCGCTGTTGGCCGCGAGCGACCGGAACCCGTCGCGCGAGCAGGCGGGCCACCTCGTTGGTCTCGCGGCCCTCACGGGGCGCGTCGCACGAGAAGCCGAGCTTCAAACCATCGCCCTCACGTCGCAGAACGCCGCCCGGGGAATCGCGCCGCCACTGACGTCGTCATCGAGCCGGTTGTTCGCGCGCGCCGCGGCCGGTGTATGCGACGACTCGCTGCTCATTCTGCGTCGGCAGCTCGACACGCTGCTGGAGAGTTACAGTCAGCCGGTCCGCCGGGCGCAGTTCCGGCGCGAGCTGATCACGAGGCCGATGTCGCTCGCGTATCCGTGTTTCGGCGCGCGCGCATTCGACGGATTGCCGGCGGCGCTGCCGCTCGACGTCGCGCAGCGCGCCGTTGCGGGTGGGGACCGGCGCCGCGCGGCGGCGGTTCTCGACTCGGTGGAAGCGGTGCGCCAAGTCTCTTTGCCCGGCGAGATCGCGCTCGACTATGTCGTGCAGGAGGCCCAGGTCCGAGCGTCGATTGGCGACACGGCAAGCGCGATTCGACAACTCGACCGCGTGCTGCGCGCGTTGCCGACGCTGTCGCAGTTCGCCGTGCGGGAAGCGGCGCAGTCCGCGGCGATCGGCCGGGCTTTCCTGCTGCGCGCCGAACTGGCGCGCGCGCGCCGCGACACGGCGGAGCAGCAACTTCGCGCGCGGCAGGCCCTCACCGTTTGGCGGCACGCCGACGCGTCGCTCGCGCCGACGATCGAGCGCTTGCGCTCGATCACGTCCCCCGTACGATAATTCGTATTAACGGACGCGGCGGGCGGCGTCCGGATCCTCGAGCATACTCGCAGTCCGCCGCGGGCCCGGCGTCCCATTCGACGTCGGACCGTAGAACTTCCACGCAAGGAGCAAGAGTGACGCTGCAACTCGGCAGGACCGTCGCGCGATCGTTGGCATGTGGATGTGTCGTTGCACTTGCAGTCGCGTGTGGCAAGGGAAGCGAAAAGCCCAAGAGCGAGACGACGGCCGCGGCGCCGGCGGCCGCGGCGGCCGCCGCACCCGCACCGCCGCCGGGCACTCTCACGAAGCCGATCGACCAGTACACCGGCGACGAGTTCTACGCCCTCACGCACCAACTTCAGTACGGCGGCGGCGGAACGCACGGCCGGCGTTGTCGCGGGCGAGCCGGCTGCCGCGGCGCGAATCCGAAGGATTCCACGCGCATCCAGGTCGAGGGCATCGTCGGCGACGACTCGTTGAGCGCGGCGACGCTGGCCGTGAACGGCGTGCTCGCCCTTCGCGCGCTCAACGTCGGGTCGTACGCCGACTCGATGTACAATACCCGGCCTGGAACGCAGTATGAGAATTATCTCATCGTGCTGCCGGTTCCGAACAGCGCGAGCGCGACGTGGCGCCTCGAGGAGCTCACGACGACCGCCGGCGCGCGTTCGCACCGGATGATCTCGTCGGGCGCGCTCCGCGAGTGTCCGAAGCACGCATTCCAGCGCGGACCGCACGCGGACTTCAAGACGTGCGAGCAGGCTGACAACCTGCGGCCGGCGTCGTTCAGACGGAACGCGATGTTGCAGGGCGACCTCGGCCCACCGGCGTGGTTCGGCTGCGCCTTCGGGTGCTGCACGGCCGATCCTCCGGGCGGCCACGGATGACGATGATCGATCTGCGATCGCGCGAGTGCGTCGTCCGCACCTATCGCCCCGAGGATGCTCCGAGCCTGGCGCGCCACGGCAACAACCGGCGCATCTGGGAGAACTTGCGCGATCGCTTCCCGCACCCGTACACGGAGGCGAACGCTTCCGGCTACATCGCCCATCTGCTCGCCGGCAACGACGAGCCGAGCTTCGCCATCGAGGTGGATGGCGAAGCGGTGGGCGGCATCAGCCTGCACCCGGGCGCGGACGTCGAGCGCATCGGCGCCGAGATCGGCTATTGGCTGGGCGAATCGCTGTGGGGACGCGGCGTGGCGACGTCGGCGATCCGGCTGGTGACGGACTACGCGTTCACGCGGCGGCGGCTCGAGCGAGTGTTCGCCGTGCCGTTCACCACGAACGTCGCATCTTGCCGTGCGCTCGAGAAAGCGGGATATCAGCGGGAGGGAACGATGCGGCGCAGCGCGATCAAGGACGGGCGCATCATGGACCAACACCTCTACGCGAAGACGAGAAGCTGACTATGAGGTACGCGCTTTTGTTGGTCGTCGGGCTTGCGGCCTGCTCCGGTGAGACGGCGAAGCGCTCCGGCGATTCCGGCGCGAGCGCGGCCGGCACCGTGGTGAGCGCGGCCGAATTCAGCTCGGCGGCGAAGTACGTCGGGATCCGCTACGACTCGCTGCCGCCAAAATTCACGTTCGTCTCCGGCTCGTTGATCCCGATCGCTCCGGGCGCGAACTCGGTGGGCTTCGACCTGGATCTCGTGCGCACGCCGCGCGGCCAGATGGTCTGGCTCGATTCGATCGTGGCCGTGTCGCAACGCGGGCGTCCCACGCGGATCGTCCGGGCCGAGCTCAGAGTGCCTCCGCTCGCCGCGGACGAGCGGCTGGTGATGTCGTCGTGCAGCGTGGACGGCAAGCTCGATCCGCGGGTCGTGGCCATCGTCGTCACCAACCAGAGCGGCGCCGTCGACACGAGCGCGCGCTCGATGACGATCCGGCAGGCGTGGCGCGCGGATGCCGCGTCGGCGCAGTTCGAGGTGATCCCCGTCACAGGCATCGCCTGCGACGAGCCGGGTTCGTGAGGGAGTCGTCGAAACCTTGACAGCTCCGCCATTCACGTATTAGAATGGGTTTCCTGGGAGTCGCGTCCCGATGGTAGTTCGTCGTTCACATGCTTCGGCGTGGCGAGCGGCCTGATCGATGCAGAATGCATCGCTCTGAACATCGGCGGCGCGACTTTTTGTTTTCCGGCCGTCAACCAACTCACCGTCTTCGATGAACCAACCCGCGATTCGTGACCTCGCCGTCACGCGCCCGTCCGGCTTTGCCGCGCTCGCCGATCGTTGGCAGGCGCCGGCGAAGGTCGGTCGGCTGACCGCGAGTCGAAGCCGTGATTACCACTGTCGATTCGCAGCGAATCACAACTGATGCAGGCGGTTGGGCCGGAGTCCTCGCGCGATAGCGCACTCCGTCTCGACTCGGGCAAAGCAACTCCGCCCCGCCTGCGCAGCGCGCACGGCGGGGCGGTTTCGTTTGGGGAGGGGCTCAACCTTGGAAGGAGGGACGTCCTGATGGGAACAATGCAACGAACGGCCGACCAGGCATGACGCTCGGGTAGCTGGACACGCGACTCCCCTATCCGGCACGCGTCCGCTGCCTGGCCGAGCCTTCGTTTAACACGTCAAGAGGATCGATACCGGCGCGTATGGGCCTTTGCCGCGCGCCGTCCGGGTCGAGCTCGAGGAGTACAGGAGCACGGCGTCGCCGCACGATCATCCCATGGGCCGAAAGCCGGGACCGTGAGGACCAACGTCGCCGAGTGTGGGTGTGATTCCCGCCGATCCGGTCTGTCTGGGAGTGCCCGCCGCAACTCGCGGCGGGCGCGCTCCGTAGTGTGTTCGGACGCGCGCGTTCGACACGCCACCACGGACACGGACGGTATCCATGTTCACCGACGAAGATCTCCTCAACTTCCTCCTCGTCGCAGCGCCCAGCTTGCTCGCCACGACGGTGCTGTTCGCCGTCCTGTGGGTCCGCGCTCGGGAACGCGCGCTGCGCTCTCAGATGACTCAGCGCAGCCCGGAGGCGCTGAGCGAAGACGTCGCGCATGTCGTCCAGGCGGTGGACGCCATCGCCATCGAGGTCGAGCGGATCTCCGAGGCCCAGCGGTTCACGGCGTTGACGCTGGCCGAGCGATCGACTGGAGCGGGCGGCGGGAAGCGCATTCCCGAGCGCGTGATAACGCCGCACTGACGCCGCGGCGTTCGGGAGGGGGAAACGATCCCGCGGGCGCCGGAGTTCGTGGACAGCGCCCGGGGCCCGTCGTACGTTGATGCCGTGGTGGCATTCAATGACTCCCTTTTCCCGACAGAGCCATGAATCACAGCCTTATCGTCCGACCGACGCTGTTCATCGTGGCCGCGGCAGCGATTGCGGCTTGTAGCTCAGGCGGCGGTCCTCGACGACCACCTCGGCTCCGGCGCCGGCCGCATCACCGACCTCACGTCCGGCAACGACGGCCGCCGCGACCGCGGCGCCCTCGGCGTCCGCCGCGGTGACCCCGGCGATGATCGCGTTGGGCGACTCGATCTACCACGCGGCGAGCTGCCGGCGCTGCCACGGACCCGATGCGAAAGGCGCGACGAACGGGCCGAACCTGACCGGGCCGACGTTCCTGCACATCAAGGGCACCGGGAGCTACAACGACTTCCTGAGCCTTATCATGAGCGGTGTGCCGGCCGACTCGATCAAGGACCCTTCGCACAAACAGCCGATGCGTCCCCGCGGCGGTGGTCAGACGCCGCTCACCGACGATCAGGTCAAAGCCGTGGCCGCGTACGTCTACTCGCTGAGCCACAAGTCGTAGCGCGATGACGCGGGCCGCTGTCGCTCTGCTCGTCGTCGCGTCCGCATCCGTCGGCGCACAGGTGTCGCAGCAATGGCCGCAACACTCGATGGACCGCCCGAGGCCCCCGGTCGTGAAGCCGGGGGCCTTCGAGTCGGCGCCGCCGCCGTCGGATGCGGTCGTGCTGTTCGACGGGAAGTCGCTCGCCAAGTGGCGGTCGTCGGACAGCACGCACGGTCCGGCGAAATGGAAGGTCGCCGACGGCTACATGGAGATCGCGCCCGGGACCGGCGGCATCGAGACGCGCGACGCGTTCGGCGACTGCCAGCTTCACATCGAGTGGCGTGCCCCGACGCCCGCGAAGGGCGAAGGTCAGGAGCGCGGCAACAGCGGCGTCTTTCTCATGGGGATGTACGAGGTCCAGGTGCTCGACTCGTACAACAACATCACCTACGCCGACGGGCAGGCCGCGGCGGTGTACGGCCAATATCCGCCGCTCGTCAACGCGAGCAGGCCGCCGGGCGAGTGGCAGTCGTACGACATCGTCTGGCACCGCCCTCATTTCGACGCACAAGGACGGCTCGCCAGCGCCGCGCGGATCACCGTGTTCTTCAACGGCCTGCTGGCGCAGGACAACGTGATCCTCACCGGCCCGACGGCACACCAACACCGCCCGCCATATCACGCGCATCCCGACGCGCTGCCGCTAGGTCTTCAGGACCACGGCAATCCGGTGCGGTTCCGGAATGTCTGGATTAGAAATCTCGAACCGGCGCCGGGGAAATAGGCGAACCGAGGTTCGGCCCTCTGTCGGGGCGGCTTGCTGAACTACTCAACGCAGAGGACGCGGAGGCGCGGAGGACGCAGAGGACTGCCGCGGCGCGAGAGTCGTTCGCGCAACGAGCCTGATTTTTTTGGGGACTGCCGCTCGGGAAGCCACTCGCGCCGTGGAGGCCTAGCGCCGCCGCATCGAGGCGTCCCGAGCGGCCTTCAACAAGAACATCCGGCTCGTTGCGCGCCAACGCCGTTGGTGTGCAGTCCTCTGCGTCCTCTGCGCCTCCGCGTCCTCTGCGTTGAGCAGTTGCAGTTGAAGGCCCGCTAGATCGCTACGCCGCGCAGTAGCGATTGAACGCGTTCACCAGATCGTGCGCGATCTCCTCGGCGGGGCGGCCTTCGATCTGCCAGCGCTCGAGCATGAACACGAGATCGCCGTCCTTGAACAAGGCGATCTGCGGCGACGACGGCGCGTAGCCGGTGAAATACTCGCGAGCACGCTGCGTGGCGTCGGCGTCCTGGCCGGCGAACACCGTCGTCAGCTTGGCCGGCTTGATCGGATTCTCGAGCGCGATCGCCACGGCGGGACGCGCCATGCGCGCGGAGCAGCCGCACACCGAGTTCACGACGACCAGCGTCGTTCCGTTGGCGTCCTTGAGCTCGCGATCCACTTCGTCGACGGTGCGCAGTTCCTGCACGCCGAGCCGGGTGAGCTCGTGCCGCATCGGCGTCACGAGGCGTTCGTCGTACATCTGTTGGGGAAGCCGCATAGAAGTCACTTAGTTGAATTCACGGAATGGACAGCCGGGCGACCGGCGGGGTCACTCGTCTCGGACGAGCGCGAGGATCGCCCCCTGCGGGACCACGAGATATCGCTCGCCCTCGAACGTGATCTCGACCGCCGCCTTGCGGAAAAAGAGCGCGTAGTCGCCGGTGCGGGCCTGCATCGGCACGAACCGCGTCGCGCGCTCGCCCGCTTGCCACGGCTCGTCGGAAAATGAGTCGGGGCTCGGCATCGGCAGACCCGGGCCGGTCGCGACGATCTTGCCGCCCTGCACCGCTTGATTGTCGATCGCGGTTGGCGGCAGGTACAGGCCGACGGTCGTGCGTTCCTCGCCTTCCTCGACGCGCACGAGAACGCGGTCGCCGACGACGATGAGCTCTTTGTCTCGCTTGATCATGGGTCGCTCCTGACTCAGGTACTTCGGCCGATCCACGGAAAGTTACTCGGCGGGAACATGGGCCGTGGGACGGGGGCGGGTGAGCCGGAAAACGGGATAGCTCACGACTAGAATCCCCAGTGCAAACAGGCTGTTTCGGCGGTCGGCGACTACCGCGCTGCCGAGAAACGCCAGCGATCCCAGCAACACGAGTACGGTCGTCCAGGGAAAGCCGACCGTCCGATAGGGCCGCGGGCGCTGCGGTTCGCGTATGCGAAGCCGAATCAGGCCGACGAACGACGTCGCGTAGTTGGCGACGAAGAAGAAGGCCGCGATCGCGATGATCGTCTCGAAAGTGCCGGTGGCGAGGAAGGCGATGGCGACCAGCCCAGTCGCCACGATCGACACGAATGGCGCGCCTCGCTCGTTGAGGCGCGCCGCCACCGGAATTCCCAACCCGTCGCGGCTCATCGAGTACAGCACGCGCGACCCCATCAGGACATTGGCGTTCACGGCGCTCGGCAAAGACACGATGACCAGCACTCGAACGATGCGTTCGCCGCTTGGGCCGAAGATCGCGTTCGCCACGGTGCCAGCAGCCAGCTTCGATCCGGCGAGCGCGGGCAACGGCACGGCGTAGAGGAAGGCGAGGTTGAGAAGGAGGTAGATCGCGGCCACTCCGGCGAGCCCGTAGAACATGGCACGAGGGATCTGTCGCCCCGGGTCGTTCAATTCCTCGGAGAAGTACAACGGCCCGTTCCAGCCATCGTACGCATAGATCACCGACTGGGCGGCGAGAAGAAATGCCGCGAAGCCCGTTACGGCTGCCGCGCCGGCCGATCCCACGGCCGGCGAGCGCACGGCTTCGGAGATGGTATCGTGGTTGCCGAACGCGAAACACGCGACGACCAGCGCGAGGAGCGCGATCGCTTTGACGAAGCTCGTGACCCGCTGAATACGGTCGCCGCGCTTGGTGCTGCTCAGCAACAACAGTGTGAACGCGCCGACGACCGCCATCGCGATGGAGGCCGCTCCGGACGAAAGACCCACGAGAGCGACGGCCGATTCGCCGATCACGATCGAGATGCCGGCGATCGACGCGCAGGTCGAGATCCAATCCATCCAACCCACGACGAAGCCGACGTAGTCGCCGAAGATGTCGTGCGCGAAGACGTATTGCGCGCCGCTGCGCGGCATCATCGTCCCCAACTCAGCGAGCGCGTTCGCGCCGAGGAGCGCGTAGAGGCCACCGACGACCCAGATGCCGATGAAGCCCGCCGCGGTCGGCAGAAGGGCGGCGATGTCGCCCGGGGTGCGCAGAATGCCCGCGCCGATCGTGTTTCCGATTGTCACGGCCAGACCGAAGGTCAGGCCGAGCATCTGGATGAGGGACTGCCTGGACCGGCCGGGTTCGCTCACGGCGCAAACAATCGCTCGCGCTGCGCGCGCGGGCTAGAGCGCTCGAGCCCCAGTGGCCCAAAAAAGATCAGCGGGATGGAAGCCGTCGAATGCCCGGCGCCACCCCGCTGATTGTGCTTTCGGAGATCAGGCCGACCCCCACCCGAGTCAACGCAACCTCAACGAAAGCGAACTGCAGATTGTCCAGCGATGATCAGTACAACTGTTAAGACACGCACGTTGGGGTCACCCCGCATAAAGAATTACTGACAACTGAGCCGGCCGAACGGGAGCGGCAGGGTGCAGTTCTGCGTGGTGCCGTCCTCGGTGATGACGACCTTCGCCGTGGCCGACCCGTCGTACGTGATGACTTCTCGGCGCGACGAGGTCGCCGGCGACTGACCGGAGAGCGTCACCGTCACCGTCATCGATCGAATGATCGTGCCCGCGGTCGGATACGGAGGATGGCTCGTCGCGGCCGCGCCTACCGGAATCACGACTCCGGTGATCGTGTCGCCGGCCGAGCGCTGCGCGGTGAACGCGCCCATCGAGGACGTTCCGCTCGTATTCTCAGAGCCGGCCGACACTCCGTCGATCTTCCGCTGAGTGCTTCCCTTCGCGAGCCCGCCGATCGTCTGGCTGCTCGACTCGTTGATGTCGCTCTTCACGCTGTCGCGGCGCGTCACCGTTCCGACGACGGACACCGTGCTCGCGATGGTGTTGGTCGTGCTGTCGATCTTCGATTGCGGGTTCCCGCCGACGTCCGTGTACTTGAACGTGTGCGTGATGGTCAACCCGCCGCGCGTCTGTTTTCCGCAGGTGACGAGACCCGTGCTGCTGGAGAACGCGCACGACCCGTCGTGGAAGAAATCAAGGAGGCCGAGCCCGAGGAACGGACCGCCGAGTCCACCCATGAACCCAATGCCGAAGCCCGGGCCGCGTCCGAACGACCAGCGACCGCCGGGTCCACCGGGACCACGCCCGTCGAAAAGAGGTTGGAATGGTCCGTCCGTTTCAGCCGCGGCGAAGCTGCTGTTCAGGTCGGAGAAGCCGGAGGGCACCGTCGTGAACGCCGACGATGCGTCCAGCAGCACGGAGCTTCCGCTCGGTCCACTGGATTCGCTACACGACGCGGCAACGACCGCGCAAACGGCGGCGCAGGTGAGTGTGACAATTTTTTTCATGTCTCAGGTCCTGTTCGAGTCCAAAGGCAGACACGTGGCTCATCGGCCACCCTGAGTTTGTCGTCGGGACCAGCGCGGCGTTAACAAAAAAAATCAAATTCGGACCTGAACCGCCGCAAACCGCAGTTAGATCGCCGTCGTTTCCGGCAACCACGCCGCGAGACGCGTCCGCAGGTGCTTCAGCGCCTTTCCCATCTGAGACTCGACGGTTTTTATCGAAATGCCGAGCGTTTCCGCGATCTCAGCGTAGCGCAGTCCCTGCTCTCGGCTGAGGCGAAACACTTCGCGGCAGGCGGGCGGCAGCTCGGCGACGGCGGCCGTGATCGCGTCGCGAAGCTCCGCCGCGACGAGGCCCGACGCGCCCGCCGCCGCGACGCTTTCCTCGCCCACCAAATGAGGCTCGGCGCGTTTTTGGACGTTGGCGTGCCGGATCTGATTCAGCGCGCGATTCCGCGTAGAGCGAACGAGGTAGGCTCGCAACGACTCCTGGATGGTCACCGCGGTGCGGCGGCGCCATAGCTCGAGCATCACTTCCTGGACCACGTCCTCGCTGGCGCTCCGGTCGTGGAGGAGGCTTTGCGCGAGGATGACGAGGGCCGGATAGTGCGCTCGGAAAACCTCATCGAAGGCCGCCTGGTCGCCGTCCTTCAGGCGGTCGAGCAACGCTCGATCATCCATGCCGATGCGGCGTCCACGCCCCCCGCCGGGGCGACCTTCCCGGTGGCCCGGCGGTTGTCCTGGAACGTGGGGGTTCCGTATACTCCCGGCTCTGTGGAACGTTCGTGATCGAGGCCATGATTCGCATAAGGGTATACGTTCTCCGACGTGTCGAAAGGGCATGACCGACGACGCTCCCCGCCCGTCCGGCCCGCCCGATTTCGTCCCGGATTGGGACACACTCGGTCGTTTCGTCGCCGGTGAAAGCTCGGCGGACGAAATGTCACAGGTCGGCAAGTGGCTGGATGCCAACCCGGCCGAGCGCGCGCTTCTCGAGCGGCTGAGCGAGGTCACCGCGGCGGCGCCCGTCGCCGGAATCGACGTCGAGGCCGCACTGGCGAGAGTGCATGCTCGCATGGGAGAGCGGACGCCCGCCGCCCTGTCGCCGGCTTCGGCGCGGGCCAGGCGCCGCTGGCAGCCTCTGGCGTTCGTGAGTCTTCTCGCCGCGGCCGCCGTCGTGGCCTTCCTTGTACGCCGAGAAACAGGATCACCGGCCGGGTCGGTGACGACCGTGGCGTCGCAAACCTTTTCGACCACCGTAGGCAAGCGCGATTCGATCACGCTCTCGGACGGGTCGCGCGTGGTTCTTGGCCCGGACAGCCGTCTGACCGTTCCGGCGGATTTCGGGTCCGGAACCCGCGCCGTCGAGCTGCATGGTGACGCGTATTTCGACGTCCGCCACGACGCAGCCCGACCGTTCGCGGTCCGAGTGGGCTCGGCCCTGATCCAGGATGTCGGCACGACGTTCATGGTCGAGAGCGACGACGCCAACGCGACCGTGGTGACGGTCGTAACTGGTAGTGTGCGGCTTCGGGCCGCCGACTCTCGATCCGGCACAGGCGTCCTTCTTGCTGCCGGCGAGCGTGGATCAATCGACGACGCGGGGCGTACCAGCACGGAGCGCGCGTCCTACCCCGATGACGACGTGGCCTGGACGACCGGCAAGCTCGTCTTCCGCGACGCACAGCTGTCCCGCGTGGCGGCCGAGGTTCATCGGTGGTACGGCGTTCACTTGCATGTCAGCGATCCGTCGATGCTGTCGCAACACATCTCGACGACCGTGTACACGAACCAACCCGTCGATCAGGTGCTTCATGTGATCGAGCTTTCGCTGGGAGTGAGAATCGAGCGTCAGGGTGACTCGGCGGTCGTCGTGGCCGGGCGGAGTGCCACGCCACCGACCCGGTGAGATCGATGATCGGGCGGGTGTGCAGCGTGGGCGCGAGCGCCGCAATGGTGCTCGCGTTTTCGCGTGCCTTGCCGGCTCAGCCGCACGTCTGCTCGACGTCGGTCGTCGATTCCAGCTCGAGCGGTGAGGCGGCGTGGTCGCCGCCGCTCGACCGGTCGATCACCGTGCGCGCCACAAATCTTTCCTTGCGCGAGGCACTCGATCGCGTAGCGACCGCCGCGCGAATTCGACTCTCTTACAGCGCGGAGCAGGTGCCGCTCGACCGCGCCGTGTGCGTCTCCGCGGACGCGTCGCCGGCCGGGCGCGTCCTCGCTGATCTGCTGACCGGAACCAACGTCGCGGCGGTGGTCGTAGGAAGCGACCAGGTCGTGCTCACCCCGCGTCCGCGCCCCACGCATGCCGACGGACCCGCCATGGCGCCGACGGTCGGCGTGCTCGATCGGGTGGTCGTGACCGGAACGGCGAGCGGCGCCCCCGCGAAGGAACTGTCCGTTGGCCTCGACGTGCTCAACGGACGGACGCTCGCGAGAGAGAACACCAGCACCATCTCCGACGCGCTCGACTCGTACGTGCCCGGAGTATGGTCGTGGGCGCAGTCGCCGTCGAACATGCTGAGCTCGTACGCGAGCATCCGAGGCGCGAGCTCGTTCGGACTGAGCTATCCAAAGATCTACATCGACGGCATCGAGGTCGCGAACCCGCTCCTGCTGAGTCGTTTCAGTCCCGGCGCGATCGATCACATCGAGGTGATTCGCGGCCCGCAGGGCGCGGCGCTCTACGGCGCGGACGCGATCAGCGGCGTCGTGAACATCGTGACGCGCCACGACGGCGCGAACGGAGACGGCCCGCAGGCGTCCATTCGCTCCAGCGCGGGCGTCTCTCAGAGCGCGTTCACCAAGAACGTGGTCACGCAGGATCACTCGTTCTCCCTGGTCACCGGCACGAGCACGCGGTCGATGGACCTGAACGTGAGCGGATCGACAATGGGCGCTTTCGTGCCCAACGGGTACAGCCGTGACATCATGGCGTCGGGCGGCGGTCGGATCGTGGGGAACACCGGCAGTTTGACGACCACCGCGCGGCTCTTCTTCGAACAGGCCGGCGTCCCGTCGAGCCCTCTCATCCAGAACCCTGCGTCGTCGCCCGGCGGTCCGCCGACAACGACCCCGAACAGTTCACCGCAGACGGTCACCGAATACACCTTCGGCGCTACGGCGCTGCGCGCGCCCGGTTCGACCTGGGTCGACTCGTTCGTGGTCGGCGTCGACGGATATCGCCTGGCGAACGTGCAGACGAACTACACTCCCGTGCCGAGCATCGTCGATTCCGCGCTGCGCGCCGCGCAGGGCGGCGCCGATCGCGCGACGCTTCGCGCGAGCCGTGTGTTCCATTTCAACGCCGATGATCCGACGCGCGGATCGATCACGCTGTCGGCGGAGCATGCGACGCTGCGCGCGTCGACGATGATGTCGTCGGCATTCGTGTCGGGGTCCGGGAACCGCGGTCCCGGCAGCGACGGAGGCCCGGGAGGTCAAGAGAGCCGGGAAAATCTGCTGACGCCGCTCGTCACCTGGCAGAACAGCACCGGTGTGACCGCGCAGGCCAACGCGGCGATCAACAATACGCTGTTCTTCACGAGCGGCGTACGACTCGAAGAGGACAGCCGCCTGGCGCCCGGCGATCGTCTCGCCACGCTTCCGATGTTCGGCGTGGCGGGAGTGAACGACATCGGCCCGTTCACGATGAAGCTGCGCGCGGCATACGGACGCGGGATCCGCCCGCCAAGTACCACGCAGCGTTGGCAGCTGTGGCAGCCGCAGACCGCGGCCCAGACGGCGCTCGGACCGGAAGTACAGTCCGGCACCGAGGTCGGCCTGGACGTGATGCTCCGTCAGACGCTCACCGTACAGCTGACTCGCTTCGACCAGCGGGCGTCCGGGCTCATCCAGCAGGTGCCGTTCGTGTCGGACAGCGCGTTGACCGGGCGGCGAATGCAGTACATCGCGCAGAACGTCGGCGAGATCTCGAACGCCGGTTGGGAGCTCGGGGCTACGAGCACGCTGTCGCGCGTGACGATGAACGCGTCGTTCGCGGCAGTGGACAGCCGAGTCCGTAAACTGGCGCCGGGATACATCGGCGACCTCGCGACGGGCGACCGGATGCTGCAGGTCCCGGCGATCACGGCGAGCTTCGGCGCGACGTGGACGGGCGACACGTGGTCCGCATCGATGGGTGGAACGCGCGCGTTCGACTGGGTCAACTACGACGAAGTGGCGCTCGCGCGGACTTGGCTCTCCGGAACCGAATCCGTCCACCAGATGGTGGGGCCGGAGCTTCGCAATTTCTGGCGGAAGTACACGGGCGGCCTGCACCTGCGCGCGACCGTGTCGCACGACATTCGGCGCGACTTCGCCGTCGAGCTGTCGGGCGACAATCTGCTGAACTACCAGAGCGGCGAGCCGGACAACATCACGATCATCCCGGGCCGGACGATCATGACCGGAGTTCGCGTTAAGTTCTAGCCTCGTGATACCCACGAGGGCATGATGACCGCCACCGCGACGAGGCCTGACGCGGGCCCCGCTCACGAAACCGCGCTCCCCACGATCGACCACTGGATCGACGGCGCCGCGGATCCCGGTACGTCCGACCGATTCGGTCTGGTCTACAACCCCGCGCTCGGCACGCCGAGCGCGCGCGTCCGATTCGCCGCGGCGACGGACGTCGACCGCGCGGTCGATGCCGCGACGCGAGCGTTTGCGGGCTGGAGCCGGGCGGGGCTCGGCAAGCGGGCGACGGTGCTGTTCAAGTTCCGCGAGCTCGTCGAGCGGCACGCCGACGAGCTGACGCGCTGCATCGTGCGGGAGCACGGCAAGGTGCTGGCGGACGCGCGCGGCGAGGTGCAGCGCGGGCTCGAGGTCGTGGAGTTCGCGTGCGGCATCCCGCATCTCATCAAGGGCGAGTTCTCGGAGAACGTGTCGACGAACGTCGACAGCTATTCGATTCGCCAACCGCTCGGCGTCGTCGCGGGCATCACGCCGTTCAACTTCCCGGTGATGGTGCCGATGTGGATGTACCCGGTCGCCATCGCCGCCGGGAACGCGTTCATCCTCAAGCCGTCGGAGAAAGATCCCTCGGCGTCGATGATGATGGCCGAGTTATGGCGCGAGGCGGGTCTGCCGGCGGGCGTGTTCAGCGTCGTGAACGGCGATCAGGCGACCGTCGAGCGAATTCTCGAGCATCCCGGGATCGCGGCGGTGAGCTTCGTGGGGTCGACGCCGATCGCCAGGCACATTTACGAAACGGCGACCGCGCACGGGAAGCGCGTGCAGGCGCTCGGCGGGGCGAAGAATCACATGATCGTGCTGCCGGACGCGGACATGGAGCTCGCCGCGGATTCGGCCGTGAACGCAGCGTTCGGCTCGGCGGGCGAGCGGTGTATGGCCATCTCGGTGACCGTCGCGGTGGGTGACGCCGCGGACCGTCTCGTTCCGCTCGTCACGCAACGAATGCGCGCGATCAGAGTCGGCGACGGGCTGGATCCGAAGAACGACATGGGGCCGCTGGTGACGAAGCAGCACCTGGAGCGGGTGCGCCGGTACGTGGACGAAGGCGTGGCCGCCGGCGCGTCGCTCGTCGCCGACGGGCGCGAGACCGCGCCGGATGAGCGCGGGTTCTTTCTGGGTCCGTGTTTGTTCGATCACGTCCGATCGGACATGTCGATCTACCGCGACGAGATCTTCGGGCCGGTGCTGTCGGTCGTTCGCGCCGCGTCGTACGACGAGGCGGTCGGCTTGGTGAACTCGAATCCGTACGCCAACGGCGTCGCGATCTTCACCAACGACGGCGGAGCCGCGCGGCGCTTCCAGAACGAAGTGCAAGTAGGAATGGTCGGGATCAATGTGCCGATTCCGGTGCCGATGGCGTACT
Organism: uncultured Gemmatimonadaceae bacterium; assembly: GCA_963846925.1. GTDB lineage: Bacteria > Gemmatimonadota > Gemmatimonadetes > Gemmatimonadales > Gemmatimonadaceae > JAQBQB01. The sequence continues at coordinate 115,991 of CAWJXW010000014.1, forward strand.
ACTCGTTCGGCGGGTGGAAGGCGTCGTTGTTCGGCGACGCCCACGTGCACGGCATGGAAGGGGTGAAGTTCTACACGCGCGGGAAGGTCGTGACGGCGCGGTGGCCGGATCCGAGTTTGAGGGGGAAGAATCTCGGGTTCCCGACGTGACGGCCGGTAGCGGACACGACAACCTTGCGCTGGCTGGCCATTCTGGGTTCGAGCCGTTTCGTCGCTGTACGGCCTTGCACTCGAAGTCGGAGGTCTGAGGTCGGACATCCGACATCAGACCCTGCGTTAAACGGAGGGCAGCCAATGAAAGCCGGAGCTGCTCCCGGTCACGTTTGGTCTGATGTCAGAAGTCGGATGTCAGACGTCAGATTTCGAGCGCACAGCCAAACCAACCGGCCGAGACAATCCTCGGAATGGCCGCGACCCCGCACTCGTCATGAGGTCTCCGTGATTCGACCCAGCTTCATCGCGTTCTTCTTCGCGCTCTCGTCGCTTGGCGGCGTCACCGCGGGCGCTCAATCAGTCCCGAAGACTGGCGCCGAGGTATTTCAGCGGATGCACGACGCGTACGCGGGGAAGTGGTACCGCACGCTCACGTTCGTGCAAAAGACCACGCAGCGGCGGCGGGACGGGACTGACTCGGTCAGTACCTGGTACGAGAGCCTGCGACAGGTGGACGGCGCCACGCAGCTGCGCATCGACTTCGGCGATCCGTCGGCGGGCAACGGCGTGCTGTACACGGCCGACTCGTCGTGGCGCGTGCGAGACGGGAAGCTCGTGAGCGCGAGCGCCGACGGGAACGAGTTCCTGCCGCTCATCGAGGGCGTCTACTTCAACCCCGTCGAGCAGACGATTCGCGAGCTCTCGTCGACGATAACCGACATGTCGCGCGTGGTCGAGGGGAGCTACCTGAATCGCCGCGTGTGGATCATCGGCGCGGCGTCGACGGCGGACACGACGTCGCCGCAGATCTGGATCGATGCGGCGCGTAACGTCGCCGTCCGCGCGATCCTGAGTCCCCCGGCCAATGCGCCGGCGCTCGACATTCATCTCGACGGCTACGTGCCGATCGACGGCACGTGGCTGGCATCGAAGATCGCGATGATGCAGGGCGGCGTGCCGCGGCAGACGGAGGAATACCGCGACTGGAAGGTGAACGTCGATCTGCCGGCGAGCCTTTTCGCCGTCGCGACGTGGACGACGGCTCCGCACTGGGCGAAGCGCCCGTAGCGCGGCTTTGAAACGCACCGCGCCGTTTACGGCGCGGTGACGCGCTTGGTGTCTTCGTCCTCGTGCACGACGGTGCGTCGCACGAGTTGCACCGAACCGGCGAGAATCGCCGACCAGACGACGATCGCGATTCCGCGGATGAGCAGCGCGTTGAGGCCCATTCCAATCCAGTCGTTCCAGTGCGCGCGCACGGTGCCGTTGGCCTCGTACCCGATCGCGATGAGCAGCGCGCTCGTGGCCATCTCGGCGGCGACCTCGATGCCGGCGAACGCCGGGGCGCGCCACATGTATTGGTGGAGCGGGAAGTTCGCGAGGTGCGCGGTCACCATTCCCAGGAGTAAGACCGCGCCGACGGCGAAGGTCGCCCCGAGGTAAAGCCAGTTGTTGCCGCCGTGCGTGAGGATCACCAGGCGATACGTGCGCACGACGACGCCGGTGACCAGCGCCATCTCGATCAACGAATACGAGAGCCGCCGGAAAGCGCGGGGCTCCCGGATCCGGATCTCGGTGGTTTTTCTGGGGAAGAATTGCGACATGGTGGGTGCCTACCCTTAGACAAACGAACCGCTCTCAGCGTGGCAACCTCTCGCGATCCGCGCAGGGCGGCGAGGGGCATTTGAGGGGGTTCGGGCGGGCAGGACAGCCCGACGGCAGGACGGCCCGACGGCTGGACGGCCCGACGACTGGCATCGTCAAGCCGTCAAGCTGACAAGCCGTGAAGCTGTCCAGCGCCTTCCCTATGTCATGAACTCGCGCAGCAGCGATTCGAGTTTACGGCAGCGCGAACGCCTGGAGCTTGGCCCCCGTCGCCGCGCCGGTGGCGATCACGACGAACTGTTTGCCCGCTCTAGTGCGATAGGTCATCGGCACGGCATAGCCGTTTTGTCCGAGGTCGGCGGCCCAGAGCGTCGACCCGTCGCGCGAGTCTATCGCATACAGTGTCGAACCGCCTCCCGTGGCGAAGATCAGGCCCGACGCCGTCACCATCGGGCCCGGCGATCCCGCGACGCCGAGCGGCGGCAATTTGAGATCTTTGAGCAACGGATGATTACGAACCGCAGGCGAATCGCCGAGCGGTACCGTCCACTTCGTGTCGCCGGTGTTGAGGTCGATTGCGGTCAGCGTGCCGTACGGCGGTCGGTTGATCGGCAGCGGCGGAAGACGTTGCCCGCTGTCGCGCGGCGGCATGGTGACGCGCAGGTTCGACGCGGACAGGTCGGCCGAGTAGTCAGCGTCGACCGTATCGGAGTGCGCCGGCTGAACGATCTTGTACATCGCGGGAGAGTTGCTCGCCTTGACGTAGATCGTTCCCGACGACGGATCCAGCGCCCCGCCGCCCCATCCCGCGCCGCCGATCGCGCCCGGCATCACGATCGTTCCCTCCAGCGACGGCGGCGTGAAGATTGGGCCGAAGCGAAGATTCTTCGTTTCCTCCAGCGCGCGCGCCCTGGTCTCCGGCGTGAAGTCGATCAGGTCGCCGAGGCCGAAGCCCTGCTTGGCAAACGCCTTCGGTTTCGCGGGAAACGGTTGTGACTGCGCCGCCTTCTCGCCCGGCACGTCACTCGCCGGCACCGATCGCTCTTCGATCGGCCAGATCGGCTCGCCCGAAACACGATCGAACACGAACAGAAATCCGGTCTTTGCGGGAACCGCGACGATGTCGCGAGCCTTCCCGTTCACGGTGACCGACGCGAGCACTGGAGCGGCGGGAAGGTCGTAATCCCAGAGCCCGTGATGCACGGTCTGGAACGCCCACTTGAGCTTTCCAGACTTGGCCTCGAGACAAACGACTGACTCGGCGTACAGATTGTTGCCCAACCGAGCGCCGCCGTACCAGTCGTTGCTCGGCGTGCTCACGGGGAGATAGACCAGACCTCGCGCGTCGTCCACGGTGAATGGCGCCCACACGTTCGCGTGCCCGGTCGTCTTCCAGGATTCCTTGTCCCACGTTCTGCTGGCGGTGTCGCGATTCTCACGCGGTACGGCGCTCCAGCTCCATGCGCGCTTTCCCGAGCGGACGTCGAATGCCTGCACGTCTCCCGGCGGATCGTTGGGATAGATCAGCCGGTCGGCGACGCCGTTGCCGACGATCACAAGGTCGCGCCATACCACGGGCGGCGACGTCTCGGTGTAGTGCAGCTTGTTCACCTTCTTGCCGTTCCGCTCGAGACGCGCCGTCAGATCGACGACGCCCGTGTCCCCGAAGGTGCGAATCGGCTGTCCCGTCGCGGCATCGATCGCGACGAGATTCCACCGGCTGTTGATGAAGATCCGCCGCTGCTTGCCGTCGGTCCACGTCGCGACACCACGGTGCACGAAGCCCGTCCCATTGGACGGCTGGCCGGCCAAATACGGCTTGGGATCGTACTCCCAGAACTCTTTGCCGCTGTTCGCGTCGAGCGCGACGACACGGTTATATGACGTGCTGAGAAAAAGCGTATCACCCAGCATGAGCGGCGTCGCCTGGAAATTTCCGGGGCGCGTGCGGAGCTCGGCCTTCGGTGTCTCACCTGTCGCCCACTCCCAGGCCTTCGTCAGGCGCGCGACGTTGCTGCGGTCGATGTCGGTGAGCTTCGAGAACTTGGTCGACGCGAGGTCGCCGCCGAACGCGGGCCACTCGACCATCTGCGCGCGCGCGACGCCGAGCGGCACATCGGTCGCGGCGAGAGCGGCTGCCGATGCCAGCAGTGCGGAACAGCGCGCGGCAAATCGCGCGGCAAATCGCGCGGCAAATCGCATAGTAAGGCGGGTTGGTGGGCCGCCTAATTCTGCACCGGAATTCAGCGCTTGGGCAGACCGCGCTCGAGCTCGTGGGCCGAGCGCAGCGCGAGGGCGCAGAATGTAAGCGTCGCGTTGGCGCAGCCACCACTCACGGCCGTCGGCGCGCCGACGACGAACAGGTTCTCGTGATCGTGCGTTCGTCCCCACGAATCGACGACGCTCGCCGACCCATCCGCGCCCATGCGACAACCGCCCGCCGGGTGATCCTGGAAGTTGTCGACGTTGGTGCGAAGCACTTTGCCCTTCCCAGCGCGCGCCATCTCGTTGAACAGCGTGCGAATCGACTCCTCGGTCGCGCCGCGCTCGGCCACCGACTCCGGCGCGTCCTGGAACGAGAGTTTGGGCAACGGATCGCCCCACTGATTCTTCTTGCTCGAGTCGAGAGTCAGCTCGCTCGAGCGGTCGGGGATCACCTCGTAGTACGCGCGAACGCGCGCCGTGCCCGTCGCCGTTCGCTTGCGCCAGTCGTCGAGAATGGCGTCGCCGAGCAGCAGCGCCCCCGAGTCGTCGACGAGCCGTGCCGCCTTGCCGACCGACGATTCCCAGATTCGGAGGTCGTGCCGAATGAATCGCGTGCCCGGCCGCGTCCGCATGAACTGCTTCGTCACCAGACTGTGTTGCTCGTTCATCCCCGGATAGAGCCGCAGCGGCAGGTCGACGTAACCGCCCACGTTTCGATGTCCGGAGAGGTACTTGCCGACGAGCCCCGATTTGTTGGCTACGCCGTCCGGCGCACCGCTTTGCGCCGAGAGCAGCAACAGGTGCGACGACCACACGTAGCCCGCCGCGAGGACGAACGTCTTCGCGCGCAACTCGACCGGCGTGTCGGGCTGATCGAAGCTCGACGCGACGGCGTGCGAGATGGTCTTGCCGCCTTCCTCGAGCACGAGCTTCCGTACCAGCGTTCGCGGCATCAGCTCGATCCGCTTCGTCGCGAGCAGCGTGTTCCAGGTGAAGTCGGGAGAATACTTGGCGCCGATCGGGCAGATCGGCGAGCAGGTGTCGTTGCGACAACACTGCGGTCGTCCGCGGTAAGCGATCGAGTTCTTGGCCGAGGGCTGGCTCCACATCGGGATGCCGGCCTTGGCCGCCCACGCTTTCAGAAGCTCGAGGTTGTACGTGAGGGGAATCGGCGGCTGCGGGAACGGCTTTTGGCGCGGGTCCAGGTCGTGCGGGCCTTGTTCTCCCGCCACGCCCATGATCTCTTCGGCTTCTTGATAGAACGGATCAAGCTCGTCGTAATCGATCGGCCAATCCGTGCCGACGCCGTACAGCGTGTGCTGCTTGAAGTCTTCGGGCGAGAAGCGCGGCGTCACCGCACCCCAATGCATCGCCAGCCCGCCGACCTGCATCGAGCGAGACTGCAGCGGCCCTTCGATTTCGTATCCCTCGAGGTGGTCGCGTCCCCACGGATTCTCGCCATATCGCGTGAAACGATCGCGCGCCGCGGCCCGCGACGTCAGCGGAACGGTGTTGTCGCCAGCCTCGACGACGACGACGCGCGCCGAGGTCGTGCGCGCGAGCCGGTCGGCGACCATCGCGGCGCTGATCCCCGACCCGATGATGCACACGTCGCTCTCGACGACGCGACGCGTCATCGCCTTGGCCCCTCGGCGAGCGGCAGCGGCTTTCGCGCCTGCTGCGCGAGCGGACGGCAGGTCTCGCGGCCGATGCGCGCCTCGTAGCACAGATCCGCGGCGGCCGAGCTCTCGTAGAAGTGGGCGAGCAGCGCGACGGCGACGTGGTTGGCCTCCGCGACGTTCGGCATCCGGTCGAGGCGTTCACCTTTCAGCGCCTCGCGAACGAGGTCCGCTCGCTGCGCGATCGTCGCCGACTTGAAGGGACGCCCGTGCTTCGATTGCGAGGCGGCGTCGAGCGCGTCGAGTTGCGACGTCCAGCGCGTCACTGGCGTCGGCCCCGTCGTGCGGAGACGGGACGTGCCGTAGCCGTGCACGAGCTCCGCGTTCTCTCTGTAGTACTTGCCCCAATCGCGGAACACGGCGACGGCGCGCGTGACCCCGGCCCGACCCAACTCCGACGGGAGAATCGCCTCGCCGAGCGCGTCGAGCGTAGCCGGGTCGGACTCGAGGTGGCGGACGGCGGCGGCGTGGGCGCGCCGCACGACGACGCTCAGCGGAACCGCCGCCGCGAGCGAGGCGAGGAATCGCCGGCGCGAGATGCCCGTCATGCGAGCAAATCTGCGCCGAGCACCGTCGCCTCGGACAGGGTCATTTCACCCAGTGTCCGATCCGCGACCAGCGAATGTCGGTAATCCCGGGAAGCGGACGATCGCTCACCTGGCCCGAACAGGGATCGGCCTGCTCACCGGGACCGGGGACGTACGAGTAGTACACGAACAGTGGGCGCCCGCGGATGTTATCCCTCGGCACGACGCCCCAGTAGCGACTGTCCTTCGAGCAGTAGCGGTTGTCGCCCATCATGAAATAGCGATCGGCGGGAATGACGAGCGGTCCCCAGTTGCCGAGCGTGGGTTGTTCGGGGGGCGGCCCGAAGCGCGAGCCCTTCACCTCGATGCTGTGCTGCCACGTGAAGTTCGCCGCCGGAGCGCTGTTGTCGCCTTTCGGGTTCGAATCCGCGAACGATTGCCGCTGGGGAACGCCGTTCAGGCTCAACACGCCGTCGCGCATGAGCAGCGTGTCGCCGGGCATCCCGATGAGGCGCTTCACGAGCGTCGGCGTGAAGTCGGGCGCGTTGTCCGCTTGGTACGGTGAGACGAAGACGATGACGTCGCCGTGCTTGGGGCTCGTGTAGCCCGGTAGATGCGAATTCGTGAACGGAATCGTCGGACCGTACGCGAGCTTGTTGACGAACAGCCAGTCGCCGACGAGCAGCGTCGGAATCATGCTCCCCGACGGAATGCGGAACGCCTCGACGAACAGCGTCTTGATGAACAGGTAGATGACGATCGCGCCGAGGATCGACTTGAAGTTCTCCCAGAAGACTTGCCCCGCGGGACGCGCCGGTTTGCCGCCGCCTCCGCGCGCTTGGGCGACGACGTTCTTCTTGCCTCCGCCGGGCTGGGGCGCCGGTTTGCGGGAGGACGGGTTGGGAGCGGAGGACGAGGACTGTTTGGCCATGAGGCGACGAGCAGTGGTGGCGGTTTCACGAATCTAGTGATCCGTACGCCGTGCGCGCCTCGGCCGTTTCCTTCGCGGTACCGCTCGACGGAAAGCAGCAGGGGGACGAGCTCGCGAGCGAGTTCGTCCCCCTGGCTCAGACCTGCGAAGCGCTACTTCAGGTGCTTGCTGACCAGCTTGGTCATCTCGAACATCGAGACCTGGCCCTTGCCGCCGAACACCGCCTTCAGGTTGGCGTCCGCATTGATCATGCGGCGGTTCTTCGAGTCCTGGAGGCCGTTCTTCTTGATGTAGTCCCAGAGCTTCTTGGTGACTTCGGTGCGGGGCATCGCGCTGCCGCCGACGACCGTCGAGAGCGTCGCATCCGGCTGCACCGGCTTCATGAACGCGGCGTTCGGTTTGCGCTTCTTCGCCGCGGGCTTCTTCGCCGCGCGCTTGGCCGGTCTCTTCGCGGCTTTCTTGGCGGCCTTCTTCGCCTTCTTCTTTGCAGCCATTCTCACTCCCGGTAGATGGAATGGAGAGGATCGTCCTCACGAGGACGGGCGATTCTCCTATGAAAATCGCCCGCCTTCGAGTGCGAAAAGTATTATCCTCGGCGCAGGACGCAATAGGGAAATCAGTCGTTTTCCCTCTGAGAAGAAGCGTTTTCCCTCTGAGAAGAGTCGTTTTCCCTCTGAGAATCGGCATTTTTCAGAGGGAACGACGTCACTTGAGACGATCGCTCAGCCAGTCGGCGATCGTGCCGAGCACCTCCGGCCGCACGTGCAGCGAGGGGAGTTTGGTGTATCGCAGCGCTCCCGTTGCGTCGGCAAACGCGCCGCTGGAGTCGGCGAGAAAGAGGTGGTTCGTCGCCGGGAACATGCGCACCGTGACGTCGCGATTCCCTCCCGAGCGGAACGCGTTCGCGAGCAGCTGCGCCTGCGCCGGCGGCACCTGCCGGTCGGTTTCGCCCTGCACGATCAGCACGGGCGTCTTCACCTGGCGCGCCGCCGTCGCCGGATCGTAGGCGAGGAAGAAGCCCATCCATCCTCCGAGCGCGCCCATCGAGTCCACCGAGCGGCCCGCCTTCGCCAGCGCCGAGTCGCGCGCCGGACCGCGCAGGTGAGTCACGCTGTCGAAGACGTAGCGGTTCTGCTCCATGATGATCTCGCGCCCCTTCGTCGCCGACCCCGCCATGAGCACGAGCGCCCGAAGATTGGGGTCGCCGACGGCGACCATCGGAGCGATGATCCCGCCCTCGCTGTGGCCGACGATGCCGATGCGGCTCCCGTCGATTTCCGGACGGCTGCGGAGATAGGCGATGCCGGCTCGAACGTCATTGGCGAAGTCCGCGCTGGTGACGGAGGTCGGCCCCATGTCCGACCCTCCCACGCCGCGATCGTCGAGACGAAGCACGGCGATTCCCCTGCGACCGAGCGTGTCCGCCAATTCGCGGAACGGCCGATAGCCCGGGATCGCGCCGGACTCGTCGTCGCGGTCTTCAGGGCCCGAGCCGGTGATCGTGATGATCGCCGGAGCTTTCCCGCTCCCGCGGGCGCGCGGAATCGTGAGCGTCCCCGCCAGGTGCAGCCCGCTCGGCGTCGTGACGACGACGTCCTCGGCGACGTACGGTGCGTTGGGAGGCGCCGAGTAGTCTGTGGCGCGAGCGGCGCTGAGCGAGCCGACGGCCGGCCCGCGCACGATGCGAATCCCCTGCGCCGGGATCACGCCACCCAGCACGCGTCCCGTCGGCGAGACGGCGAGATCCATCGACGCGCTCGCGTACTGTACCCGCACCGAGTCCGGGCCGAGGCGGCGCACCGTTCCCGCGAGCGGCTGCGGGCCGCCGATGACGAAGACCATGACGGATGCGGGGTCGCCGCCGACAGCCCGGGCACGCAGCACGATCTGCTCGATGAAGCCCACCGCCGGATTCACGACGGCGACCGCACCGGAAATGCTGGGGATCTTGGCCGGCGCCGCGTCGCCGATCTTCGCCACGATGCTGTCCCCGTCGATCGTGAAGCTCGCCGGGTCTCCCGCGCTCTGCGGCGACCGAAAGGTTCGCACGTCCACGCGCGTGACGAGCGCCAAGGCGTTCAGCGTCGCTTCGTACGTGACACGCACGTTGCGCAGCCGGTCGCGAAACTCGCCCGAGAGCTCCGTCGGCGTTCGATTCTCGCGCTCCTCGAAGATCGTGTCGCCGCGCAGGAGGAGATAGAACGAGGCTCGCTCTGGGGCGGGCTCCTGCGATCGAAGCGGGTGGATCGCCGCCACGAGCGCCGACAGCAGACATCGTCGCCGGACCGGGGAGGGGAAATCTCATTTGGCAGTCTCCTGAGGGCATCTTGGCGAGATGGGTCGCTTTGCCGAGCGGGCCTTTACGATTTGATACTGCAACGATTTCGCGGAATCCGCGGATTTCGCGGAAACAGACCTAACGGCGAAACCGCAAAGACTCTTTTGGAACGACCTCGGGGCGCTACTCGTGGCCTCCCGAGGTCGTTCAACCAAAGCTTCTTCGTCGTTTGCCGCACTCCGCGAAATCCACCCCTTCCGCGAAATCGTTGCAGTACCGATTCGTAGATGCCCGCCTGGGCGCTCCGATGCCCGTACGCCGAGAGACGCCTTAGCCGGCCAGTTCCTCGAGCAGCGCCATCATGCGAACGTCGTACGGATCAGGCGACGGATCCTCGCCGTCGATCTCCTCGTTCTCTTGCGGCGTCTCCAACACCAGCGGGATCCCCCGCGACCGCTTGTCCTTGAGCAACGCCCGGAACGGCTCGACACCGATGTGTCCTTCGCCGATCAGCGCGTGACGATCCTTGTTCGACCCGAGCGGATTGGCGCTGTCGTTCAGGTGAACGAATCCGGGCGGCTCGCCGGTGGCCTCCTCGAATTCGTCGAGCGCGTGCGTCATGCCGTCCTTCGCCGTGATCTCGTAGCCCGACGCGAGCAGGTGGCACGTGTCGAGACCGTACCCCGTGCGGACGCGCAGCGCCTTGGGGACGTGGCGAAGAATGGCCGCCACCTCGGCGGCCGTCTTGGCGAACGTACGTCCCGCGCCCGCGGTGTTCTCGACGAGCACGCGCGTGTTGCTCTTCGGCATGTGCTCCAGCGCGTGCACGATCGCTCCGGCGACCCGCTCGGCGGCGACCTCGCGGTCATCGTCCAACGCCGCTCCGGGGTGGAAGCACACGACGCCGAGCCCGAGCGCGGTCGAACGCTCGAGCTCCTTGGCGAGACCCGCCTTCGCGCGGGCGTACTTCTCCTCTTCGTGCGTCGCGGTGTTCAGGACGTACGCCGCGTGTGCGATCACGTTCGCGGGATCGATCTTCGTCTCGGCGAACGCCGCCTTCGCGCGCTCGACGCGATCCGGTTTGATCGACGCCTTGTCGCCGTAGTACATGGGCAGCGTCGTGAACAGCTGCATCGCCCGCATGTGGCCGGCGCCCGCGCGGCGAATCGCCATGTGGAGCCCGCCGTTGTTGCTCGTGTGCGCGCCGAAGAGATGTGTCATCTGATTCGCCCCTGACGGACGACGCGCGTCGCGGCCGAGTCAGCACCGCCGGCGGCCATCCACGACACGGCGAGCTCGTCGCCGGCGAGCGCGATGTCCGGCTTGCGGCCGATGTCCACGTCGCGCGACGCCGCGACGTGCCAAGCGAAGCTGTGTCCCTGGTTCTCGGAGATCGCCACGTCGATTCGGCGTCGCGATCCATTCGGTTCTTCGTACGCGACGACGACGCGCTGGTCCTGCGCGGCGATCGCCGTCGGGACGACGCGTTCGCCGTAGACGACGGGCACCGGCTCGTGCACCATGCCGCCCATCGTGTGTGCGAAGAACACGCCCCGTCCCTCGGGCGCGTGCAACGAGTACGCGACGAAGACGTCATCCCCGACCACGGTCACGGAGGGAGGCGGGCGGTTGCATCCGGCGGTGCTCATGTCGGTCGTGTCCACGGCGAGCGGTTTTGTCCAGTCGCCCGGCGGCGCGGCGCTCGACACGAACAGCGTCGCGGCGCTGTCCCTTCTCATTCCCCACCACGCGGCGTAGACATGCGCCGTTCCCTTCACGCTCCGTACCGAACCCGGGCACAACATGGCGTCATTGGGGGCAGTTGCCGCTGGAGCAGGTGCCGCGGCGACGACGCTCGAATGCCCCGCCGAATCGACCCTGAGACGGCCAAGCGTATCGTTGCCGGCCAGCTCGATGGGGTCTTTCCACTCGATGGGAGCTTGGTCGCAGCCGACGACGGCCGCGGCGAGCGCGGCCGCGCAGACGAGTCGGGCACCGTGATGAGCGCGCATGTGACGTGACGTTAGCGCCGACGCGAAGGGGGCAGAAGGGCGCTAACTTTTTGGCATTCCTTCCCCAGCCAACGATGTCGTCAACCGCAGCCCCGACTCCCGCCGTTCGCGCCGCCGCTGAATCCTCGCAGGCCGTCGAGGCGGTTCATCCGCACGCTCCCGCGATCGCCGGCTACAACGGAACGCGACGCGTTCCGACCCCGGTGAACGAGCCCGTGAAGACCTTCGCGCCGGGAACACCCGAGCGCGCGGCGATCAAGAATCGCCTAACGGAGATGGCGAGCGAACGGATCGAGATCCCGATCATCATCGGCGGCAAGGAGGTTCGCACGGGCGAGACGGCGACGTCGGTGATGCCGCACAATCATCGCCACGTGCTGGCCGACTACCACAAGGCATCGGCTTCGAACGTGCGCGCGGCGATCGACGCCGCCCGACACGCCCGCCGCGAGTGGGCCAACTGGGCGTGGGAAGATCGCGCCGCGGTATTCCTCAGGGCGGCCGAGCTGCTGGCGACGACGTGGCGATCCACCGCCAACGCGTCGACGATGCTCGGCCAGTCGAAGACGGTCTTCCAGGCCGAGATCGATTCGGCGTGCGAGCTGATCGACTTCTGGCGCTTCAACCCGGCCTACGCGCAGGAGCTCTACGCCGAGCAGCCGCTGTCGACGCCGGCGATGTGGAACCAGCTCGACTATCGGCCGCTCGAGGGATTCGTGTACGCGGTGACGCCGTTCAACTTCACGTCGATCGGCGGCAACCTGCCCACCGCGCCCGCGCTCATGGGTAACACGGTGATCTGGAAGCCCGCGTCCAGCGCGATGCTCTCGGCGTATTACCTGATGCGACTCCTCGAGGCGGCGGGGTTGCCGCCGGGCGTGATCAACTTCGTCCCGGGCGACGCGGCCGAAGTCTCGAACGTGCTGCTCTCGCACCGCGATCTCGCGGGCGTGCACTTCACCGGGAGCACGAGCGTCTTCAACAGCATGTGGCGGACGATCGGCGCGAACATGGACAAGTACGCGACGTACCCGCGGATCGTCGGCGAGACGGGCGGAAAGGATTTCATCCTCGCACACCCGTCGGCCGATCCTCAGGCCCTCGCCGTCGCCATCGCGCGCGGTGGTTTCGAGTTCCAGGGGCAGAAGTGCTCGGCGGCGAGCCGGGTGTACGTCCCGCGGTCGATGTGGAAGGACGTGCGCGACCGCGTCGTGGCGATGATGGAAGACATGCGCATGGGCGACATCACCGACTTCCGGAACTTCGTCGGCGCGGTGATCGACGAGAAAGCGTTCAAGAAGATCAGCGACTACGTGGAAGACGCGCGCGCCAACGCGACGATCATCGCGGGCGGCAAGACCGACGGCACCGAGGGGTACTTCGTCTCGCCGACGCTCGTGCAGGCGAAGTCGCCGGACTATCGCTTGATGTGCGAAGAGATCTTCGGTCCGGTCGTGACGGTGTACGTCTACGACGACGCCAAGTGGAACGACACGCTCGAGGTGATCGACCGGACGTCACCGTACGCGCTCACGGGCGCCGTGTTCGCGAACGATCGCGCGGCGGTGCGTGAAGCGTCGATGGCTCTGCGCAACGCGGCGGGCAACTTCTACGTGAACGACAAGCCGACGGGCGCCGTGGTCGGACAACAGCCGTTCGGCGGCGCGCGAGCGTCGGGCACGAACGACAAGGCGGGGTCGAAGCTCAACCTCGTGCGCTGGGTGAGCGCGCGGGCGATCAAGGAGACCTTCTCGCCGCCGCTCGACTACACGTATCCGTTCATGGCAGACAAATAGCTGAGCCTCCTCGCCGAGAGGCAGCAGGTCGCGGCGCGCGTCTCATACGAAACCGCGAGGGCCGGCCGCTCATGGAGCGAATCCAAACGCTGTTCAACGATCTGCGCCTGGCGGCCCGGGCGCTCCTTCGGCAGAGGGCATGGACTGCTGTCACGGTCGCGACGCTGGCGCTCGGGATCGGCGCCAACAGCGCTTTATTCACGATCGTGAACGCCGTCCTGCTTCGCCCGTTGCCGTACTCCGAGCCGGACCGGATCGTCGCCCCCTCCGTCGAGACGAAAAGCAACGACTTGGAGGTCGTGCCGAGCGACGTGTACCGCGCGTGGGCCGCGGAGTCCAAATCGCTCTCGTCGATCGCGGCGTATTTCCCGAGCCAAATGATCGACGTGCAGGGGGACGCGGCGACGGTCATCACCGGGTACGAGGTCACGGCGTCGTACTTCGACGTGCTCGGCGTCGCACCCGAGGTCGGACGCGTGTTCACCGGCGCCGAGGACGTGACGAACGGTCCGTCGTTGATCGTACTCAGCGATCAGTTGTGGCGCACTCGATTCGCCGGCGACCGAGCGGTCGTGGGAAGGGCCGTCGTCATCGGCGAAAAGGAATGGATCGTCGTCGGCGTGATGCCGGCAAGCTTCAGTCGCACCCGCCGCGCCATGTATTGGTCGCCCGCACGGCTCGAGACCTCCGATCCGGCGGGCGTGACGTTCTTCTATTTCACCCTCGGCCGACTTGGCTCCGGCTCGACGACAGAATCCTCGAGGGCCGAGTTGGCGGCAATCACGACGCGAGCCGCATCGAGGAAGCCGGCCGAGCGCGGTCCCGCCGCCTCGCCGCCGACCGTCTATGCGCCGGTGGTGATGACGCTCCACGACAGACTCTTCGGCAGCGCGCGCCCCGCGCTTCTGATCCTTTTCGCCGCCGTCAGCGTGCTCCTCCTGATCGCGTGCGCAAATGTGTCGAATCTGTTGTTGGCGCGCGCGATGCGCCGCGGGCGCGAGTTCTCGATTCGTTTCGCGCTCGGCGCGAGCCGCGGGCGCGTGCTTCAGTATCTCCTGTGCGAGAGTCTCTTGCTGTCGGCGATCGGCGGTGCGCTCGGGTTGCTCGTTCCAATGGTTGCGATTGGATCGTTGATGAAGCTGAGTCCCCCGACGGTGGCGAGCGTCGAGCGAGTGCGAATCGACGGAAACGTGTTCGTTGTGACGGCCGCCGTTGTGGTCATCACGGCAATCATCGTCGCCGTCGTCCCCGCGTTCAATGCGGCGCGGCGTGACCCAGCGTCGGCGCTCGCCAACGGCGGATCGCGATCGACCGGCAGCGCCAGGCAGCACCAGCTTCGTGGGCTCATCGTCGTCGGCCAGCTCGCCACCGCGCTCGTGCTGCTCACCGGCGCCGGGTTGCTCGGTCGAAGCTTCGTGCTCGCGACCACGGTGGACCCGGGGTTCCGCACCGAGAATTTGTTCGCGCTGCGCCTGTCGCTCCCGCGGGCCCGGTATCCCGATGAGCGCGCGAGTCAATTCTTCAAGACGCTGCTCGATCGCTCGCGCGGCGTCCACGGCGTCCGGTCCGCTGCCCTCACCGATCTCACTCCCTTGTCGGGAGTCCCCGCCAGCTCGCGTACGGCGGACGCGGAAGGCCGCGTGTTGCAGTACGACGACGCGGGGGCCGGTCCGGGCTACTTCGAGACCGTCGGTCTCGCGGTCAAGCAGGGACGCGTGCTCGATGCGGCGGATCCGGCATCGGCCCGCGAGGTGGTAATCAGCGAGACGATGGCTCGCATGGCGTTTCCGGGGCGAAATCCAATCGGTCAGCGCCTAGGCGTCGGCGTCAATGCGCCGACGGTCGTCGGCGTCGTCGCGGACGTCCACCAACGCGGCCTCGAGCGGCAGTCGCTGCCGCTCGTCTACCGGCCGATCCTGGATACCGGGATGACGAGCCTCGGCACGCGCGGAACACTGCTCGTTCGCGCAGACGGAGATCCGGCACAAATCAGCGTCGCGATTCGGGCGATCATTCACCAGATGGACGCCCGGGTCCTGCTCCCGGAGACGCGGTCGATCGACGACATCATCGCCGAGGCGGCCGTGCCGCGGAGATTCAACGCGCTGGTGCTCGCCTCGTTTGCCGTTCTCGCCGCGGTGTTGGCGGTCATCGGCCTGTACGGCGTGCTCGCCTACGTGGTGAGCGATCGCACCCACGAGATCGGAGTTCGCGTCGCCCTCGGGGCTGACCGCGCGCGAATTCGGTCCCTCGTCCTTGGACAGGGAGCCGCGCTCATAGCGATCGGCGTCGGGCTTGGACTGCTCGCGTCGGTCGCCGCGGTGCGATTGCTGCGCGCCCTCGTGTTCGGTGTGGACGTGTACGATCCGACGGCCTTCGTGGCGGCGGCGGGGCTCCTGACGGGCGCCGCGCTTCTCGCCTCCTACATCCCGGCGAGGCGCGCGGCGCACGTGGATCCGATGATCGCCCTACGGGCGGACTAGCCGGACCGCGCCGTCTCAGAGGTCGTCGTCGCGCGAGCGATCGGGGTCGCTATCGGAGAAGCGGTCGCTCGAGTCGTCGATTTTCCGATCGGCCTTGCGCTCCGCCTTGCCGATCGCGTCCTTCACTTTCCCCTTGAGCTCGTCGATCTTGCCGCGGATCTGAAGCTCGTCGTCGCCCGTCAGACCGCCGGCCGCATCCTTGATGTGGCCCTTGAGCTTGTCGCTCTTGCCCTCGAGCGAATCCTTGAAGCCCTGTTTCTTCAGGTCGTCGCGTTTCTCGTCCATGGCTCTCCTCCTGGTGTCGAGGCCGTTTGTCGTGCTGCCTCGACTGTATCAAGGGCAAGCCAAGTGCCCCGCACGCCGCTGAGGCCGTATTCTTCTGACCCATGTTGATACTCGACCAACAGGCCGTCACCGATCTGCTCCCGATGCGCGAGTGCATCGACCTCATGATGTCGACGCTCTCGGCGCTGGCGCGGGGCGAGACGATTCTGCCGCTCCGCACCGTCGTGTTGATTCCCGACACGAACGACGCATTCGCCGTCATGCCCGCGTACATCGCTTCGCCGAAGACGATGGGCGCCAAGATCATCACCGTGTACCCGGGCAATCACGGCACGCAGTACGACTCGCATCAGGGCGCGGTTTTGCTGTTCGATCCGAACAACGGCAGCCTCGCCGCGTTGCTCGACGCGACCTCCGTGACGACGATCCGCACGGCGGCCGTATCCGCCGTCGCGACGTGGCTTCTCGCGCGCCAGAGCGCGTCGTCGCTCGCGATCGTCGGCGCCGGCGTGCAGGCGCACGCGCACCTCGAGGCGATGTGCGCAGTCCGTCCGATCACGTCGTTGCGGGTCTGGAGCCGAACGGCGGCCAATGCCGAACGTCTCCTCGACGTCGCGCGCACCAAGTTCAACCTCGACGCGTCGTTCGCGCCGTCGTGCGCCGACGCCGTGCGCGACGCGGACATCGTGTGCACGACGACGTCGGCTCGCGCTCCGGTGTTGTTCGGCGAGTGGCTCACGCCTGGCACGCACATCAACGCCATCGGCGCGTCGCAGCGTTCGGCGCGCGAGCTGGACACTCAGTGTGTCGTACGCTCGCGACTCTACGTCGACCGCCGTGAGTCGGCGCTCAAGGAGCCCGGCGACACGCTGGTGCCGCTCGAGGAAGGGGCGATCACGCCCGATCACATCGTGGCCGAGATCGGCGAGCTGGCCATCGGCCGCGGCGAGGGGCGGCGCGACGAGCACGAGATCACGCTCTTCAAGTCGCTCGGGCTGGCGATCGAAGACCTGGCGGCCGCGTCATACGTGTACGACGCCGCGCGGCGCGTCGGCGCCGGCGTGGAAGTCGAGCTCGGCGGAGCGCGGCTTGAGGCACATTGAACCGATAACCCTCGACGACGTCCGCGCGGCGCAGAAGCGGATATCGTCGGCCGTGCGACGCACGCCGCTCGTCCGCCTGGAGGTGGACGGTCCCGCGCAGATCTACCTGAAGCTCGAGAACCTCCAACCGATCGGGTCGTTCAAGCTGCGCGGCGCGACGAACGCGATCCGTTCGCTCCCGCTCAGCGTCATCGCGGATGGCGTGTACACCGCGAGCGCCGGCAACATGGCGCAGGGTGTCGCGTGGGGAGCGCGCGACCTCGGCGTGCCCTGCACCGTCGTGATGCCCGACAACGCCCCGTCGACGAAGGTGAACGCGGTCAAGCGACTCGGCGCGAACATCGTCCCGCTTCCCTACGACGATTGGTGGCAGACGCTCCGCGACCACGGGCGCGAAGGGATGGCCGGCCGATTCATCCATCCCGTCGCCGATCGAGACGTGATGGCCGGCAACGGCACGATCGGCCTCGAGATCCTCGAAGATCTGCCGAGCGTAGACACCGTGCTCGTGCCGTTCGGCGGCGGCGGCCTCGTTTCCGGAATCGCCACGGCGGTGCGCGCGTTACAGCCCAACGCGCGTGTTTATGGGTGTGAAGTGGAAACGTCAACCCCACTGTCGGCGGCGCTCACGGCGGGGCATCCGGTGGTCGTCGAGCGAACGCCGAGCTTCGTCGACGGCATCGGCGGCCGCGGCGTGCTCGAGGAGATGTGGCCGATCGTCTCGGATCTGGTCAGCGGCGCGCTCGTCGCGACGCTGGCCGAGACGCGCGCCGCGATCCGCCTCTTGGTGGAACGCACGCGGGTGGTTGCCGAAGGCGCGGGCGCGGTGCCCGTCGCCGCGGCGCTCGCCGGGCGCCCGGGGCGGGCGCCGGAACGATCGTGTGCGTGGTGTCCGGCGGAAACATCGATACGAAAACGCTCATCGACGTCCTGAGCGGCTGAGACCGGTAGACCGGTGGACCGGTGGACCGGTGGACCGGTGGACCGGTGGACCGGACCTGGCCGGCAGCCGGTCTACGCCTTCGGGCAGGAGGCTCGCCAGCTCGGGGACAGTGCTCGCCGCCGCCCAACTGGCCATTCCCGCCTTCCAGACGAGTGTGGCGCCGGTGAGGGCGCCCGACGCGCGGAGGCCGGCCTCGTCGACGGGGCCGCGACGCTCGCTGCCCACGGCGTAGTACCAGGTGACGGCCGGCAACGGCGGCGGCTCCGACGCGGATCGCGCGCTCGCGGCCGCGACCTGCTGGCCGACCACGGCTCCCACCCCGATCGCCATGCCTGCACCCGCGGCGCCGTTGGGATTGCGGGCCGCGTCACGAATCGCATCGGCGCTCTGAAGACGTGTATACCGGTCGAGATCGCCGAGCATGTTCATGCGCGTCTTCTGATCGAGCGTCGCTTCGACTTCCGGCGGTAGCGACACGTTCTCGATGACGAGCTGCGCGATCTGGAGGCCGTACTGCTGGAACTGGGGCGCGACCTGCTCCTGCACGCGCGCGCCGATCTCGCCGTACTTGGACGCGAGTTCGTAGATCGACACGCTGCCGCCGGCGAGCACGACGCTCACCTTGGCGACGACGAGGTCGCGAAGCTGCTCGGTCGTCTGATCGACGTGAAACGTCGCGTTCGTTCCCACCAGCTCCTCGACGAAGCGCTCCGGCTCGGTGACGCGGACGGCGTACGTGCCGAACGCGCGCAGGCGCACGGGTCCCAGCTCGGCGTCGCGCACGATGACCGGATTCGACGTCCCCCACTTTTGCGCGATGAACTGGCGCGTGTTGAGGTAGATGACGTCGGCCTTGAACGGGCTTTCGAATCCGTACTTCCATCCCTGCAGCCGCGAGAGCACCGGCACGTTAGCCGTCGAGAGGACATGACGCCCCGGCATGAACACGTCGGCGATGTGGCCCTGGTCGACGAGGATCGCGATCTGCGACTGCCGGACGATGAGCTGCGCGCCGTTCTTGATCTCGTTGTTCGGCCGCGAGAAGCGCCACGCCATCGTGTCGTCGGTGTCGTCGACCCATTCGATGACGTCGATCAGTTCGCCGGAGATGAATTCGCGCAGCGTCATGGTGGATTCCCGTTCTACGAGAAGAGGGTCTTGAGAACAAAGCTCAGCGTCGCGGACGCGAGGTCGTCGGAGTGAGCATTGGAGCCGCCGCCCGACGGGAGCGGGATCGTGAAGTTCGACGAGAAGGTCGACGTCTTGATCGAGATGCCCGGATCGAGTCCGATCGCGGAGAGCTGCGAGGCCTTACGCTCCGCTTCCGTCGCGCGCATGCGATCGAGGCCACCGTTCGCCACGAACTGCAACACGCCGCGCAGCTCGTCGCGCTCGAACCACACGCCGTGGTTCTTGCAGACGTCGATGATGATCCCCGACATCTTTCCGAAGTTCACGCGGTTCATGACCTTGTCGCAGACCGCGCAGTGGACGTACCGGATCTTGCCCTGGTCCGGCGCCCGGGCGGCCACGCCGCCGGCGCCGAGCGACGTCATCACCGTTCCGCGCTCCTCGCGATTGCTGCACAGCGAGGCGAAATCGTTCGGCGCGAGCCACGCACTGGCGCATTGGTCGCATTGGTGCATCGGCGTCGCACCGAGACGCACAGGATGCATGTCGCCGGCGCACCCCGGGCACTTGAGCGTCTTGCCCTCCGCCGCCTCGGGAGCCTGGATCTTGGTGCCGCAGTGCGGGCAGAACTGCGCGCCGAGGAACATCGAGCCGAAGCACGACGGGCACGCGACGACCGCGAGGCGTGAGCCGCAGTAGTCGCAGCGGGTCGCGTCAGTCGCGGCGGCTGCGCCGCAGTTGGGGCAGTTGAGCGAGGATGGGGGGGGCATCGGCGTGGCGGGTTCGTCCGACGGCGAGGCGCGCCACGAGGCGCCACCTCCCGACGAAGACGACCACGCCGGATGCCCGGCAACCGCTACGGCTTCTTACCCTTGCCGATCGACCGGTAGTACTCCTCGACGTTCGACTTGTACGCGGCGGGAACGTCGCCCGACCGCTCGAGCAGCACGCGCGTCGAATCGGACTCGCCGAGCTTCCGGCGAAGGCCGAATTCGAAATCTTTGAAACCCTCGATGGTCTTGGCGCGGAGGTCCGTCGAGATGCGCGGATCCTCGAGCGCGCGCGGATTGGCGAGCTGGCGCAGGTTCTCGATCGCCTGGTCGAGCTCCTTCGTCGCCAATCCCTGTCGCTGCAAATCGGTGCGGAGTGCCTGCGCGTCGGCCAGTCGCTGCTGCGCTTCGCGGCTGAATTGCTGCGCGTCGTCGGGCGAGAGGCGTCCGTTCGGCACGCCGCCGCCTGGCACACCGGTCGGATTGAGCGGGCCACCCATACCGCCGTTCATCGGCTGCGAGCCGGGCTTGCCGTTGCCTTGCCCCGAACCGTTGGCCTGCTGCTGTCCGCGGTTCTGGCCCTGGCCACCCTGCCCTTGTTGTCCTTGCTGACCTTGGCCCTGCCCCTGTTGTCCCTGCTGACCCTTGCCCTGCCCTTGCCCTTGCTGTCCTTGCTGACCCTGGCCCTGCTGTCCCTGTTGCCCCTGCGCTTGCCCTGCTGGCCCTGCTGGCCCTGTTGGCCTTGAGCCTGGCCCTGACCCTGCTGCCCTTGCTGGCCCTGGCCCTTCTGCCCTTGCTGTCCCTGTGCTTGACCCTGGCCACGCTCGCCCTGCTGCGATTGACCAGACCCCTGCTGTCCGGACTGTCCCTGCTGTAGACGGCGACCCTGCTCAGTGCCCTGGCCCGCTGCACCACCCTGATCGGCGCGCTGCCGCATGCGTTCGTCCATCGACTCGAGCCCGCGCACCAAGTCGCGCGTCTTGTCGGCGGCCTGCGCCTGCTGTCGCTGGCCGTTGCCGTTCTGCGCGGCCGATTGTGCCTGTTGCATTCGCTGCCCGAGATCGGCGATGTCCGACGCGATCTGCGGTTCGGTCGAGTTGAGCCACTCCGCCGGCGCGGTGCGGGCCGCGCCGCTCGAGTAGCGGAGCTTCTCCTCCGTCTTTCGACCGCGCAACGTGTCCGCCGCACCGCCCAGCGCGCGCGACAAGTCCTTCTGATCGCGCCGGCTGTCGTTCGACATGCGGTCGAGCTGCGACTTGAGATCCTTCACTTCGTTCGCCATCGCCGCCTTCTGATCGGCGATCGACTGCTGGAGGTCCTTCATCTGTTGCTGCGAGCCGGCGGCTCCCCGCCGCTGGAGGCTCCGCTCTGCGCCTGGGTGAGCTTCTGCTCGTCGGACTGCACCTTCTTTTCCTGGTCGGCGAGCTGCTGCGCCGTTTTCATCGCGTCGCTGAGATCGCGCGACGAACGGCCGTTGCGCTCCTGATCGAGCAGACGACGCGCGTCGCTCAGCGCCTTGTCCGCCTGCGCCGCGTCACCCGACCCTCGGCTTCCGTTCGCGGCCGCGCGACGCATGGCGTCCGCGGCATCCTGGAGACGACGCGCCGCGTCGGCCAGAGACTGATTCTGCTGCTCGCGCGCGAGACGCTCGAGCTTGTGCGCCTCGTCTTCCGTCTGCTGCGCGAGGTCGCGCTGGCCCTGCCCGCCCGACGCGCCCGACTGACCCATGCGGGAGAGACTGTCGGCCTTGGCACGCGCGCGTTCGTTCTCCTGCTGCTCGCGCGCGGCGAGCTGGCGCAGCTTCTCCGCCGTCTCGTCGACCTGGTTGTCGGCCTGCTGCTGCTGTTGCTGTTGCTGTCCGCGCTGCACGGTCTCGTACTGATTGCGGAGTTTGTCCTTCTGCAGCTCGAAGATGTCGGCGAGGTCCTTCGCGTCGGTGCGATTGCCTCCGCCGCCGCCTCCGCCACCTCCTCCCATGGAAACCTGGATCTCCCTGAACACGGCCTCGGCGCGCTGCAGCTGCGCCAGCGCGCGCTGCTCCGGTTGCAGCGCTGACGACGGTGATCCCTTCGACAGATTCTTCTCGGCCGTGTCCATCTCGGCGGCCGCCTTCGGAAGGATCTGCGCGATCTTGTTCCACGCGCTGTCGCCCTGCGCGATACCGCGCTCGACGAGCCGGCTCGCCAATTGGCTGGTCTGCTCGCGCAGCCGCTGCTGCGACAACCGGATCGTGGCGAGGTTCTCGTCGAACGACTTCTTGTCGGTCTGCGCACTGTCGCGCGCGGTCTTGAACGTCGCCGCGATGATCTCGCGCTGCGTCTGCGAGAGCTGGTTCGCGTCGTTCTGCTGGCCGCCTCCGCCGCCGCCACCGCCGCCGCCCTGTTGCTGGCGGTATTCGTTTTCGAACGGGCGAACCTGCAGGAAGTAGATGTCGGTGGACGCACCCTGCGCGCCGGTCACCGCGTTGTTGTCCGTGGCGTGCGCGTAGTACGAGACCACGTCGCCAGGCTCGAGCTTGAGCCCCTCGAGCATGAACGTGTAGCCCGCCGAGATGTCCTTGATCGCCTTTGTGCCGTCGTGCAGCGACATCGTCTGATCGGGCCCGCCGTTCACCGAGAAGTGAAGGTCGACCTTCGCGACGCCATAGTCGTCCTGCGCGCGGACTTCGGTGTACACCTCGTCGACGGAGAGCACCTTCGAGTCGCGGCCGGGCTTCGTGAATTGCACCGTCGGCGGGCGATCGGGGAGCACGTCGATCGTGTAGTTGAGCGAACCGGTGACCATGCGCCCGTCCGGTCCCTGCAGCTCGACCTTGTAGAAGCCGGGCTGGTTGACGCGCAGCATCGCCATCAGCTTGCCGTCTTCCGAGGGCACGAGCTTGAGCGTGTCACCGCCCTCGACGACGATGCGGCCGCCGGTCGTCGGCACGGTCGGCGCGACGCGCACCCGAACGAGCGTGCCCTTGAGCGCCGCGATGTCGCCGGTGCTGTCGACGTCGTTCGGCGGGAGCTGCGTGTACGCCGGATACCGATACTGAAGGTCGATCTGCTTGACGAACGGCAGGTTCGAGACGTCGAGCGTGTACGTGTTCGAGCGAATCCCGTTCGCCTCGACGGAGTACTGGGTCTTCGAGCCGATGTCGAAGAGGCGGAACGCGAACACGCCGTTCGAGTCGGCGGTCATCGGCAGGTGCGTCCACGTCGTCGAGTCGGCGGGGCGCACGAGCAGCTCGACGCGGTCCGACTGGAAGCCGCGCAGGTTCGCCGAGATCATCTGGTCGCCGCCCTTCGCGACCGTGGCGTTCCCCGGCTCGACGGAGATGCTGAACAGCGTCGAGGCGGCGTCGCCGCGCCACGGAACCGCGACGAGCTTGAGGCCGTTCCTCAACGCCGGCGGACCGAAGATGGTGAGCAGCATCGCCGCGCCGAGCACCGCGGCGAGAATCCCACCGTTCATCTTCAGTTCGCCCGCGTCGATCGCCTTGCCGTCGCCGGCGAGACGAACTCGCTCGAGCGCGGTGCGCGTCAACCGGTCGATCAGCGCCGGCGATCGCACCGGTATGCTCGCGGCGCGCGCGCTGTTCTGCATCTCGACGGCGGTGATGACGCTCGCCTTGAGCGACCGCTCGTGCTCCTCGAGATAGAGCGCCACCTGTTCGTCGTGCAGCTTGGGCAGGAGCGGCCGCACGATGAACCACGCGGTCATGCCGAGGATCGTCGCGATCGCCACGATCCGCACGGCGAGGACGACGGCGTCGGCGTAGTGGAACGCGTTCATCAACACGCCGCCGAGCGCGACGAGAGCCCATCCGGCCGCGATGGTGATGGCCGCGCCCCTCAGCGCGAGCTTGGCGCGATACCGCGCGCGCACGTCGCGCACCACACCGAGAAGCTGCGACTGCTCGCCACCCGTCCCGTGAATGCTTTCCATGGTCCCGTCCCCCTTTCCTACTCTCCTTCGTCAGCTCGTCGCGCGCGAGAGGCGATTCGAGACCGCCGTCTCACCGGCTAGCACCAGCACCGCCACGAGCAAGAGATACCACCACAGCCGCTGACGACGCTCCTGATCCTGCGGCGTCGCGGCGTTGAAGTCACTCCCTGCCTGCTGCTGGGCGCTCGCCGACGTCACGGCGGCGACCATGTCCTGCGGATCAAGATGCGACAGATCCGATTCGGATGCATCGATGTTCACCGCGATCGGCCTTCCGCTGCCCACAGGTGTGTCACGGCCGCGCAACTCGTAGAACCCGCGCTCGTGCAGCGTGGCGAGATGATTCGGACCCGTCGCCGTCACACGTTGCTTGACTCCAGACGGCGACTCGAGCGTCAATTCCGTCAGGCTGTCCGCGGTGCGTCCACCGAGAAACGGCGCGGTCAACTCACCATGTCGCGACAAGTCGAGCACCTCGCCCGTCACGAACGACGGCCGCGGATCGATGTAGCGGCCGACGTGCTTGCCGAATTGGTGCACGAACGGCAGGAAGACCGGCTGGAGCGGCAGGTTCGTCCAGTACGAATCGATCGTCGACGCCCACACGACGACGCGTCCGCTGCCCACCGCCCGCTCGACGAGCGCCGGCGATCCGTCGTCGAAGCGCGCCGAGATCAGCGCGCCCGGCGATGCCGTGAGCGCACGATACCTATAAAAGCGCGCGGTCGTGAAGTCGCCGCTGCGCGGCGCGTTGAACAGCTCGAACACCGGGCTCGCATAGTCGATCGACGACAAGCTTCCGCCGGCATCACGGGCCCGGTCGACGACCGGGCCGATCGTCGCGGGAAGCATGGCCCGCCACGCCTGCGCCCAGGTCTCGGTCCGCTCCGCGCCGGGCACGAACACGATCCCGCCGCCTTCATCCAGCACTGCCTTCAGTTGTTGGCCGACCGCGCCGGTCGGCGACGGAGGCGCAACCTCGTCGAGCACGACGAGCGAGCGTCCATCGACATCCCTCGGCGTGAGCGCGCCGATCGACTTCACGTCCACGCGGAAGCTCGGCCTGTCGCCGATCGACAGCGCTCGGCTCATGTACAAGCTCTGGTTCGTCCGCGGCGAGTTCGGCTCGACGATCAGCACGGGGACGGACGCGTCGGGCGCGATCGTGAAGTTGCTCACGTCGTCGAGCGGCAGTGAATCCGGGGTGATGCTGATCGAGGCCTTGGTCGGTGCGTTCGGCACGGGGATCGAGGTGAACGCCACCTGGAGCGCGCCGCTCGCTGGCACGTTGACGTGCTGGGTCTGCACCGTCCGTCCGCCGACTGACAGCGTCGCCGAGACCGGTCGCGCGGTAATTCCCGTGTTGATGAGCCGCGTCGCCACGCTCACGTGGTCGCGCACTCCGTTGCTGTCCCGGTCGGTCACGGGCTGCGTGACGGCGACATCCGCCGCGGCAGTGCCGCCCACGTCTATGGGCGTGATGCTCGTGCCTCGCGGAAAGACGATCTCGTTGTGGTTCGCCCAGGCGTTCTTCTGGAAGTCGGAGACGACGACCACTTCGCGCTGGGGGAGCGTGGACGCCGAGATGATCTGCGACGCGAGCTTGAGGGCGGGAGCGTACTTGGTTCCTTCGTCGCCGAGCTTCGCGGCGCCGATCGCCGCGGCGACGCGATCCGGCATCGCCATCGGCTCGCTCGCCACGATCGCGTCGTCGTCGAACAGCACGAGCGTCGCGCGGTCCGCGCCGGAAAGCGCTCGCACGGTCTTGCGCGCGGCCGCCTGCGCGCGCGACCAGCGGTCGCCGTAGGCCATGCTCGCCGATCGGTCGAGCAGGACGACGACCTCCTTGGCTCCGCTCGTCGTGACCGCCGCCGAATGACGCTCGAAGAACGGCCGCGCGAACGCGGCGACGAGGAGCGCGAGCGCCGCGCACCGCAGCATGAGGAGGAGCAGATGGCGGAGCTTCTGTCGCCGAACGGACCGATATGGAATGCGCTGGAGGAACATCAGCGACGGAAACTCGACGACGACACGCCGCTCGCGATGGATCAGGTGGATGATCACCGGAACCGCTATCGCCGCGAGGCCGGCGAGGAACGCGGGGGCGAGGAAATTCACCTATCGCACCCGGCTGAAGTTCTGCCGCGACGCGAGGTACGCGAACAGCGCCCGGTCGAGCGGCTTGGACGTGTCGAACAGCGCGTAGTCGGCGCGCGATTCACCGATGCGCTTGGAGAGCGCGTCGGTGTGCTGCTGCACGAGCTCGCGGTACTGCTTGCGGAGATATTCGGGGATGATCGGCATCTTCGTCCCCGTTTCCATGTCGATGAAGTTGCTCGCGTCCGAGAACGAGAAGTCGATCTCGCGCGGGTCGAGCAGCTGAAAGACGATGAGGTCGTTCCCGCGCCCGCGGAGATTCGCCAGCGCGCGAAGAACGTCGTCCGGATCCTCGTACAGATCCGAGATCAAGACAACAAGGCTCCTGCGGCGCAGCGATTCGGACAGCTTTTTCAACGGCGCGTGGAGCAAGGTCTGCCCCGGCGCCGGCTTCGCGTCGCGCGACCCGCTCTCGATCCGCTCGAGCGCGTGCAGCACGAGCTGCAGGTGCTTGGCCGACGGCGGCACGTAGTCCACGATGTCGCGATCGATCGCGACGAACCCGACGCGGTCGCGCTGCAAGCTCGAGAAGTACGTGAGGCACGCGGCGAGATAGCAGCCGTACGTCAGCTTCGACACGCGACCCGATTCTCCGGCGCCCGTGTCGCCGCCGTACCGCATCGACGGCGAGACGTCGAGCACGACGAGGAAGTTCGTGTTCGTGTCCGCCTCGTACTCCTTCACGTAGTGGCGGTCCGTCCGCGCGTAGAGGCGCCAGTCGATGCGCCTGATGTCGTCGCCCGGCATGTAGGCGCGATGCTCGGCGAAGTCTGTAGACGACCCCAAGTGCGGCGAACGATGGAGGCCGTTGATGAAGCCTTCGACGACGACCTTCGCGAGCAGCTCCAGATTCCCGATCTTCGCGAGAACCGAAGGATCGAGAAAGCTGGTGGGCTGGGTCGCGACGGCGGCGGTTGCCATGGCTTGATCCTGATTCGACTACATGCCCGACTTGGGCAGCGGCACGGCGCGCAGCAGCTTCTCGATGATCTGATCCGACGTGACGTGCTCCGACTGCGCGTGGAAGTTCGTCAGCACGCGGTGGCGCATCACCGGCTTCGCCAGCGCGCGGATGTCGTCGAAGCTCACGTTGTAGCGGCCGTCCATGAGCGCGCGCGCCTTGCCGCCGAGGATGAGGTGCTGCGGCGCGCGCGTGCTGGCGCCGTACGACACCCACTGCTTGATGAAGTCGGGCGCGTTGGGTCCAGGCCGGCTGGTGCGTGCGAGGGCGACCGCATAGCGCGCCACCGGCTCGGCGATCGGCACGCGGCGAATGAGTTGCTGGAACGCGACGATGTCGGCGCCCGTGACCGCGTGCTGGAAGCGGGAATTCTGCACCGACGTCGTCGTCGTGGCGACGCGGACCTCGTCGTCTTCCGGCAGATAGTCCATGATGATGTGGAACATGAACCGGTCGAGCTGCGCTTCGGGCAGCGGATACGTGCCCTCGAGCTCGATCGGGTTCTGCGTGGCGAAGACGTGGAACGGCTCCTTGAGCGTGTACGTCTTCCCTTGCACCGTCACGCGGTGTTCCTGCATCGCCTCGAGAAGAGCGGCCTGCGTCTTGGGCGGCGTACGGTTGATTTCGTCGGCGAGGACGATGTTGGCGAAGATCGGCCCCGGCGTGAAGACGAGGCGCCGACCGCCCGTTTCCGGATCGTCCTGGATGATGTCCGTGCCCGTGATGTCGCTCGGCATCAAGTCCGGCGTGAACTGGATGCGCGCGAACTTGAGATCGAGCACCTGCGACACGGTGTTGATCAACAGTGTCTTGGCCAAGCCCGGCACGCCGACGATCAGGCTGTTGCCGCCGGTGAACAGCGACAGCAACACGAGCTCGATCACGTCCTCCTGGCCGACGATCAGCTTGTGCAGCTCGGCGGTGATCTGGTCACGTCCGGTTTTCAGCCGGTCGGCGAGCGCGATGTCGTCGTGGGATTCGAGTGCCGGTGCCTTCGGAAGAGGCGAGATCGTCGAGGCCAAGAGAAATCTCGGTTGAAGTGGTTAGCGTACGAACAAAATCAACAGCTTTCACCGCAGAGCCGCAGAGGAACGCAGAGGACTACTTCAATTTGCATTTGGTCAGTTCTGTGGATTCCCAAAGCTTCCTCTGCGAATCCTCTGCGTCCTCTGCGTCTCTGCGGTAGAGCTTTTCGTCTTGCGTCAGTGCGTGAGCGCGTAGATCACGTAATTGATTCCCAGCTTGTAGATCTCGTTCGCCTGTGCAATGGGCACAAAGCCCGACGAGGACCATTGCCACGACTCGCCGATGTCGTTGTCGACGTTGGCGAGCACGATCATGCGCTTCTTCGGGTCGTTGTCCTGATACACCGTCCAATACGTCGGTGGTTGCGTGCCGTACGCCGATCGCGACGGCCAGACCACCGCGGACTTCATGTCGATGTCGAAGAATGAATGAAAGATCGGCTCGTTGCCGGTCAGCTGGACCCACTTCGCGTTGGGAATCGCGGCCGCCATGATCTGCCGCAAGTTCGTCCAGTCGTAGTTGCCGCCCCAGCCTTCGCGGAAATCGTCGAAGATCATGAACCCGCCCTTCAATAAATACGAACGGAACGCGGCGACCTCTTTCTCCGACGGATGCCAGCCGCCCGGCTCCGACATGTAGCTGACCGGATACTTGAACAGCAGCGGGTCGTCCACCGCGACGAGCACGCTCCCCACCATCGGCCCCTGCTCGATGAACGGATGCACGTTGGTGATGTCGCGCAGGATCTTCGAGAAGTTCTGTTCGGCGTCCGGATAGTCGTGCGACCACCCCGGCCCTTCGCGCCCCGCCCAATGCTCGTAACCCTTGTAGCGAATGCGCGCGAACGTGAAGCGGCCGTCGTACGGCACGTTCCCGGCGAACTCCGGCGGCTGGTACATCTCGTCCGAACTGCCGAAGTAGCCGCCGAACCCGCCGCCTCGCCCCGGCCGACGCTGCGCGGACCCCGCGCTGAGCGCGAGGGCACTCAGCGCGCACGCGATTCCCACGATTCGCCGTCGATTCATGGTCGCTTCTCTCCGGCCTGCTTGGTCCGTGCGTCGTACAATGTCAGCAGCAACGTCTGCGCCTTCTCGAAATTCGGCGCTTCTTCGAGCGAGCGCAGCACGCTCGTGCGCGCATGCGCGTCATCGCCAGCCTCGTGTTGCGCGAGCGCCAGCTCGTACAACGCGGCCGCCTTGTCCACCGGCCCGAGCGCGACGATCGCCGCTCGCTCTCGCACCGTGCGCTGCTTGTCCCCCGCCGCGTGTGACAACTCGGCCAACTTTTGATGCATGCCGACGTCGAACGGATTCACGAACATCGCGCGATCGAGCGCGTCCGCGGCGCCCTTCGCGTCGCCAAGCTGCTCGAGCAACGTCGCGAGCCGCTCCAGCGCTTTCAGGTTGGTCTCGGTGAGCGACGTCCACTTGACGAGCGCATCGGCTTCCTTGCGCTGGTCGCCTTTCTTCTGGTAGAGCATCGCGAGCACCGCGTACGGACTGTCGTCGCCGCCGTACTCGGGAAAGATCTCCCGCGCGCGCTCTACATATGGAATGGCCCGGTCGAGGTCGTTGTGCGTGATCAGTACCTCGCCCGTGAACAGTTGCACGCCGAAGTCGTTCGGCGACGTGGCGGCCATCGCGATCGCCGACTCCACCGGCGTGTTGGCCCCGATCTTCGGCGGCGTCTTCGTCATCGAGGCGAGCACCGCCCCGAAGCGCGTGTTCAAGTACGTGTCGAACCGCTTGTCGAACGACTTGAGATCGGTGTTTAGAACTTTCTGGAACACCTGGTCCGTCGTCTGGCCGTCCTTGTAGGCCTGAAGCATCCGAAGGATCGCCGGCTCGCCGAAGTCGCGCGCGATCAGCTCGCACACCAGCGACGCCTGGTAGTACGAGAACTGCACCTGCTCCGGATACGCGGGATGCATGAACCCGTCGTTCATCCGGCTCACCGGCACCAGCTTGCCCGCCTTGTACGCCGCGAGAAAATCCGGCGTCACGCCGAAGCCCCAGCCGGGCCGCGCATGGTGCTCTTCGTACACCGACAACCCTTCGCTCAACCACCGCGGAATCCGGTTGTCCGTGCTCCCGAGCGTGAACGTGTGCGCCAGCTCGTGCCACACCGTCGAGCCCCAGTTGAACGGACCGGCGTCCTTCGCGGCCGGCGAGTCGAACGCCAAGGTCGTCCCGAAGCTCACGCCCAGCGCGCCGAGTCCGGCGAGACCGACCGTGCGCACCGAGAAGTCGGCGTGACTTCGAAAGACTTCGATTCGGACCGGTGGCGGAGGCGTGTACGCGTACTTCTTCTCGAACGTCGTGTACGCCTGCTCCGCGAGATCGCGCAGGTAGATCGCGAGGATCGGCGACTCGTCCTTCTCGATCATGAACTGAAAGCGCGGGCTCGTCGTGAGATCGTAGTTCTTGTACGTGTCGAGCAGGTCGAGCGTGTTCTTGACCCACACGTTGTACGGGTCGCCCTTGAACGACTTCTCGAGGCTCGCGCGTCCGGTATCGATCTGGCCGAGCCGAAGCTGATTCATGCCGAGCAGGCTCCAGGCGTGCCAGTCCTTGGCGTCGAGCGCGACGCCCTGCCGCGCGAAATCCGAGGCGGACTTGTAGAGCCGCACGTCAGCCGCCAGCTCGGCGAGCGTCGCGTACAGATCGGCGTCGCGTGGATCGGCGGCGAGCGCGCGCTGCCTGAGCGTCTCGAACCCGGCCTGGTCGTGCGTGAGGTATTTGATCGCCGCCGCGACGGCGAGCGCGCGCTCGTTGACCGGATCCACCTTCAGCGCGCGATCGATGTCGACCTGCGCTGCCGCGTAGTCCTCGAGACCGAGCAACACCTCGGCGTGCAGGACGTGCGCATCCGGGTACTCCGGATTCACGGTCAGCGCGGCCCGAAGCAGCGAGTCGCCGCCGGCTTGACCATCGGCCTGGAGCCGGCGCGCCGCACCGAGCAGCGCGCGCGGGTCGTTCGGGTTTGTCTGTAGAACTTCCTCGAACGCCTTCTGCGCTTCTTCAAAATTGTATTTCCGGAGGAACAGCTCGCCGAGGCGGATCTTCGCCGCGTCGTTCGACGGATCGACCGTCGTCGCGCGGTCGTAGGCCTTTTGCGCGTCGTGGAAGAGTTGAGGGTCGTTCTCGCCGAGGTATTCGCAGGCGATCGCGACGGCCATGAGGTCGTCGCTCGAAAGTTCGTTGCCGAGCGATCGGTTGTAGACGTCGATGAACCGGTCGAACTCCTTCATCGCCTGATCGCGGTCGCCGCGGTCGTAGTGCAGCACCGCGAGATTGAGGGACGCGATGAGGCTGTCCGGCGTCGACCGCGCGCGGACGAACGCGCTCTCCGCGGCCGCGCGCTTGCCCCGCGTGATCAGCACTTCGCCGAGTGGATTCCAGACGATGGCGCCCTTCGGTGACAGCACCGCGCGGCGCCCCGCCGCCTCCGCTTCGTCGTATTTGCCGATGGCGGCGTAGGCCCGGACGAGATCGCGCTGCGACGCGGCCCAATCGCTGTCGCTCGCCGAAACCTTGTTCAGCTTGGCGATGGCTTCCGAATACTTGCCGCCGCGGAACAGATCGTGGCCGTCGTCCTGCGCGGCCATCGAGCGCGGCGCGAACAGCGCCAACACAAACGCGAGCGACACGGAGCCGCGGAGCGCGAGCCGCATCATCCGGACTTCCTCCCTTCCAGCTCGCGGATCGACTTCGACGTGCGGGCGAGGCGCACGAGCAGGACCTCGAGCGCGTCGTCGTAGGCGTCGGCCGTCATCGACGATTTCTTGCCACGCAGTTGGTCGATCTGATCCTCGACCGTGAACTTGTCCTTGTAGAGTGCCGAGAGCTGGGGATCGTTCGCGGCCGTCGTGCTGATCCCGCCGTCGAGGAAGAACCGCCGGGCGAGCAGGCCCTGCGCGGTGCGACCGTCGGGATCGCTCACGCCCGTCTTCGCGCCGACATCGTCGAGCTGCGCGTGCTCCGTCTGAAGCTTCGTGTCGGTCTCGTACAGGCGCTTCGTCTCGGCGACGGCGTAGCGGAACGCCTCGAGCAGCGAGACGCGCCCGTCCTTGTCGACGTCGGCGACGTCCTTGGTCAGCGCGTCGATGAAGAACTGCGCGAAGTGGGACTCGTTTCGCTCGAAGCTGCTCTTCGTCGCCGTGATGACGACGCGATTCGGCGCCGACACGACGGGCAGCATGTCGCCGCTCGCGCTCGTCATGTCGATGAACGCGACCTTCTGCGTCTTGAACTTCGCCAGCATCTGCGCGAAGTCCGACGCGCTGAGGTCGGGACCTGGAATGCTGATCTTGGACTCCGGCCCGTCACCGCTTCCGTGGCCGATGAGCACGAGCACGATCTGATCGCCGGCCCCCGCACGCGAGGCGAGCTGCGACATCGCGCGCTCGACGTTGGTCTTCGTCGACTGCCCGCGGAAAAACGGCTTCTTCGAAACGCTGTCCTCGCCGAACCACTGAATCTCGGCCGGCGGAATACCGAACCGCTTGTTCGCCGCGTCCGCCAGCGTCTGGGACAGGTTGGTGAACGAGGCGACATACTTCGCCTCCCCACCCAACCCGCTCACGATCACGAGGTGCGTCTGCGCGAGCGCCGCGCCAACGGAAACGCGAGCGCCAAGCGCAAGGCGCGCCGCATGTCGCTCGAAGCAGCCGGTCCAGCCGGTCCAGCCGGTCCAGCCGGTCCAGCCGCCTCATGCCAGCCCCCGCGACTTCCGATACGCCCACTCCGCGCTCACGAGCACCACGAGCAGCAGGAAGGTCGCCGGCATGTCCCACAGATCCATCTGATTCACGACGGTGACTCCCCGCTTGCTCATCGCGACGTCTTCCGCCAGCGTGGACGCCGTCTCGGGCGTGTAGAAGCGACCGCCCGTCTCCGTCGCAATGCGCTTGAGCAGGGGCGCGCGCATTTCCGCGTCGAAGTACTCGGTGTTGAGGTCCGCGACGCGCAGATAGGTCGTGTCGCCGGCGGACACTCCGTTGGGGAGCGTCGCGGTGACGTGGATCGAGTAGATCCCGCCCTGATCGGGAGTGAACGTGCCGCGGTACTCGCCGTCGCGGTCGATCGCCCAGTCGAGCGGCAGGTCGCGCGAGACGCCGCTGTCGCTCGTGATGTGCGCGACGACCTTCGCGTCGTTGCGCGCGATGAAGATGCTGTCCATCACCGTCGTACGGATCGCGATCGGCGACCGCGGGTTGGCTTTGTCCGTCGGCAGCGACACGACGACGCGCCCCGGCGAGTCGGTCGTGATCCAGCGCAGCATCTGGCGCCAGAAACGCGAATACGTGTCGTCGTCCGCCGGCGTGCCGGGATCCATCTGCCAGACCCACGAGTCCTGAATCGGGAACGCCACCGACAACCCGCGACCATACCGCTGATACACGAGCACCGGCTGGTCGTAGCTCCGCACCGGAGCACCCGGCATCCCCGCGCGTCCGCCGGACGCAATCGATCCGGTGACGAGCGTAATCGCGCCCGGCTTTACTTCGCGGATGCGGTTCACCGTCGTGACGGGCGGCAGCGACTTCCACCGTTCCGCCGAACGCGACGGCGTGGCGGCGATCTGCGCGACCGCGTGGCTCTCGCCGGCCGGCGTGAGGGCGACCTTCAAGTTGGCGAAGAACGTGAGCGAATCCGGCACGGCGTCACCCGTGATCACGACCGGCATCACGTCGGCGAGCGGCGTCCCGGCGTATCCGCCCTCGGCAAACGCGCGCCGGCCACCAAGCAGCAGGAGACCGCCGCCGCGCACGTTCACGAAGTCGGCGAGCATGGCGAGCTGGTCGTGCGTGAAGAAGCTCGCTTCCACGTCGCCGAGGATGATCGAGCGATAGCGGAACAGCTCGGCGCGGGTCTTTGGGAAGCCCGTCACGAGATCGTTCGCGCTGTCGACGTTCAAGCGGTAGAACTTGTTCTCCGCCGTCCGCTGGAGCGTGACGATCTGCAGGTTCGAGTCGGCTTCGACGGCCGCGCGAATGAACTTCATCTCGGGGCGCGGCGTGCCTTCGAAGTAGAGGACGCGCTCCCGGTCGTCGCGCACGTCGACGAGCGCCTGCTGGGCGTTGTTCTGCGTGACCTGCTCGCCCGGCTGCGTTGGAATTCGGAAGGTGAGCGACCGCGCGCCCGGGGCGTTCGCCGCGACGCTGATGCGCACTGGAGCGACGTCGCCGTCGGGCGGCAGCGTGATCGAATCGCGCGACACGATGCGCCCGCCGTCCTCGACGACCAGCGGCACTTTCTGCCCCGAGTAGCCCCGCTGACGAACCATGATGTCGGCGACCAGCGTTCCCCCGCGGAGAACCGACGGCGACGTCTCGACCCGCTGAATCTCGATGTCCTTGTCGAACCGATCGGCGCCGAGCCCGATCGTGAATATCGGAACCGATTTCGCGCGAAGCGCCGTCAGCTCGTCGCCCATCGGGGCGCGCGAGTTGTCGGCGCCGTCGCTCACGACGACGAGCCCCGACAACGGAACGGCGTCCAACTCCTGGCGCGCCTGCTCGACGGCGTCGGCGACGTGCGTCTCGCCGGCGTCGAACGTCAGAGCCGATGCGCTGTCGATCCGCTGCGCGCCTGATGAGAAGCGAAATACCCTGACCTGGAATTTCTTCCGCAGCGACGCGAGCAGCGCGCTATCGGGGCCGCCGAACGCGTGCTCGGCCCATGCGCTGCGCGGCTGGCCGTCGCGGTCGGCGATTCGCATGCTCCGCGAGTCGTCGATCAGGACCCCGACGTAGTTGCGCTGCGGAACGGCCGCCGAGAGCAGCAGCATCGGCCGCATCAGGCAGGCCAGCAGCACGACGAGCGCGGACACCCGCAGCGCGCCCAGGACCCACCGATCGCGGCGGGTGCTCTTGGCCCGTACGCCGGCGTAACTCAGAACGGCGGGCACGCCGATGGCGGCCGCCGCGAGAAGCAGCAGTAGAACCGAAAACGGAACGCCCAGCGCCAAATTGCCGTTGGCGAACTCGTTCGGCCGGTACTTGAACAGGAATTGGAAGACGGCTTCGAACAATGGACGAAATGAGGGTTGCTAAGAAGGTTGAGACACGCGCAGACAACCGCCAGTTCCTTCACCCGAGCAACTACATTTTCCCTACATGCGCGCCCGATATCTCACGGCAGACGTTTTCACCGACCACCGCTTTGGCGGTAACCAGCTCGCGGTCTTTCCCGATGCTCGAAACATCGAGCCGGGACTCATGCAGAACATCGCGCGGGAGTTCAACTACTCCGAAACGACGTTCGTGCTCCCGCCCGACGACCCGAGCCATACCGCCAAGGTGCGCATCTTCACCCCGGGCGGCGAGTTGCAGTTTGCCGGCCATCCCACCGTCGGCACCGCGCACGTGCTCGCCGCGACCGGCGTCATTCCTTTGAAGGGATCCGAGACTCGGATCGTTTTCGAGGAAGGCGTGGGACCCGTTCCCGTCACCATACGGGCGACGAACGGCCAGCCGGAGTTTGCACAGCTGTCGGCCGCCAAGCTGCCCGAAGTCGGGCCTCCCCCCCATCCAGAGAAACACTCGCGGCCATGCTCTCGTTGGCCGCCGCCGACGTACTCGACGGCGCCATGCCTCCCGAGTCCGTCTCATGCGGTACGCCGTTTCTCTTCGTTCCGCTGCGCGACCGGGGCGCGGTCGGGCGGGCGCGCGTCCGCGGCGACCTCTGGGAGGCGGCGCTGTCGGGCTACGTGACGGACATGGTCTTCCTGTTCGCGATGGACCCGGAGCACCCGGGGCATCACGTTCGCGCGCGGATGTTCGCTCCCGGAATCGGCGTGACGGAGGACCCCGCCACCGGAAGCGCCTGCGTCGCACTCGGCGGGTATCTTGCGGCACGGGATCCCAGAACCGAGGGCACGCTGCGGTGGGTCGTCGAGCAGGGGTTCGAGATGGGTCGGCCGAGCATTCTCGAGGTCGAGGCCGACAAAAAGGCGGGGCGCACCACCGCCGCGCGCGTCGGCGGACAGACGGTGTTGGTCTGTGAGGGGGAGATGACGCTGTGACAATCGACTCGAAGGGTGACCTCGCCGGGATGCGAGCCGTGGGACTGCTGGTGGGCCGCGCCCTTCGGGAGATGAAGAACGCGGTGCGCCCGGGGATGACGACGGCGCAGCTCGACGACGTCGGCGCGGCGTTCCTGAGGAAGCACGGCGCGCGGTCCGCGCCGCAGCTGACGTACGACTTCCCCGGCTTCAACTGCATCAGCGTGAACGACGAGATCGTGCACGGAGTGCCCGGCCCGCGCCGGATCGCCGCGGGCGATGTCGTGAAGATCGACGTCACGGCCGAGCTCGATGGACTCATCGCCGATTCGGCGATTAGCGTTCTCGTGCCACCGGTCTCGCCGCGCGGACTCAGGCTGGTTCGTTGCGCACGCTCCGCGTTCGACCGCGCCCTGTCTCGTGCCGCCGCTCAGCTGCGGATCGCCGAGCTCGGAAGGACTGTGGAAGACGAAGTGAACCGCTGGGGACACTCGGTCGTTCGCGACATGACGGGACACGGCGTCGGCCGCGCGCTCCACGAGGAGCCGGCCGTGCCGAACTTCTACAGCCCGTTCATCCCAGGCCGCCTCGAGGAAGGGATGGTGATCGCGCTCGAACCGATCATCAGCGAACGGCCGACCGCGCTCGTCGAAGGCGACGACGGTTGGACGATTCGCACCGCCAACGGTTGCCTCGCCGCGCACCACGAGCACACGATCGTGATCCGCGAAGGCGGCGCCGAGGTGCTGACGCTCGCCGCGTAGGGCTAAGGTCAGACCTGAAGCCGCTCTTCCATCTCGTCGAGACTCTTCGGCCAGTCCTGGCCGAGTAGCCGCGAGAGCGCGCGGTCCGCGAGCAGCTTGCCTTCCGTCTGACAAGTGGCGCAGTAGTTGGTCTCGTTGTCCGCGTATCGGATTCGCTGAACGGGTGAGCCGCACACCGGACACGGCTGGCGATATTTGCCGTGCACCGCCATCTCGGGGCGAAACGCCGTCACTTTTTCCGGGAACTCGACGCCGGCGTCCACGCGCAGGCGATCCGTCCACTCTCGAAGCGTCGCGATAGTTGCCGAAAAGAGACCGCCGATCTCCTCGTCCGACAGGCGACTCGTGAGCTTCACCGGCGACATTCGCGCCCGATGGAGAATCTCGTCCGAGTAGGCGTTCCCGATTCCGCTGAAGAGCCGCGGATCGGTGAGCGACCGTTTGATGGTGTGGTTCTCCGAGCGCAGGCGCGCCGCGAACTGCTCGACGGTCGCGTCGAGAACCTCGAGGCCGCCGCGGTCGATCGCGGCCATGGCGTCGCGGCCGCGCACGAGCGAGAGCGACGCGCGTCGCTTCGAGCCGGCCTCCGTGAGCGTGAGCCACCCGTTCGGGAATCCGAACGCCGCCAGGTCGCTCTTTTTCGGGCCCTTCTTTCCGGACGGGATCCAGTGGAGGCGTCCGGCGATCATGAGATGGAGGACCATGGACAGCTCATCGTCGAACCCCATGACGATACGCTTTCCCAGCCGCCCGACCGTTCGCACCGGCCTGCCCGATGAAGACGTCGAGTTTCGGTTCGACCGTGCGCAGGAGAAAGGGGGTTTGGATGAGAACCGTCTCCAGCGGCTGGCCGACGACGCGCGCTCGGATCGCCTCCACATAGACGGTGATGTCGGGCAGCTCAGGCATGCCGGGAAATTTGTCCCGCGAAGAGGGTTTGGCGCGCCCGGTCAACCGTTTTCCGTGGGCCGGTGTCTGATGGGGTGCGCCTCCCTGAACGCCTCAGGGGAGCCGAAGGCTCATCGACACCGGGAACCGACGTGGCGAACACCGACCTCGAGCTCCTGCAGGGCACGCTGGACCTGCTGATCCTCAAGACCCTGACCTGGGGCCCGCGCCACGGCTACGCGATCGCGTCGTGGATCCGCGACACGACCCAGCAGCGACTCCAGATCGAGGACGGTGCGCTCTACACCGCGCTCCATCGAATGGAGAAGCGCGCATGGATCGAAGCCGAGTGGGGGCTTTCCGACAACAACCGCAAGGCGAAGTACTACCAGCTCACCTCGCAGGGGCGGCGGCAGCTGCGAGCCAAGACCGACGTGTGGACGGAGTACGCGGCCGCGGTTTTCCAGGTCCTGCGGACGGACTGACCACGATGATTCGCCGATTTCAAGGATTGAGACGACTGCTACGCATCGAACGCGGACGCGCGACCGTGGACCGCGCGGTCGACGACGAGCTGCGATTTCACTTCGACATGACGATGAGGGAGCTCATGGCCGGCGGAATGACACCCGATGATGCGCGCCGCGAGACCGAGCGGCGCTTCGGCGACGTTCAGCGTACGCGCGAACGACTCACGACCATCGACCGCGCGCGCGTCGGACAGGAACTCCGCGCCGAGTGGTGGAGCGCGTTCGCGCAGGACTTCCGGTACGCGTTGCGCGGTCTGCGCCTCAAGCCCTGGTTCGCGGTGGCCGTGATCCTTACCCTCGGCCTCGGCATCGGCGCCAACGCGGCGATGTTCGGCATCGTCGACCGGCTGCTCTTTCGCCCACCACCGTTCCTGAACGCACCCGCCCGCGCATCGAGGATCTACCTGCTGCGATCCTTCCGCGGCAAGGAGAGCGCGCAGAGCTACACAGGTTATCGTCGCTATCTCGATTTGCGCGAAAGCACGACGTCGTTCGAGGCGATGACGCCGTACTACGTGAACAAGTCGGCCATCGGCACCGGCGAATCGACGACGGAGATGCGCGTCGCGATGGGCGGTGCGGACTTATGGAAGATGTTCGACATCAAGCCGGTGATCGGCCGATTCTTCACTGCGGAAGAAGACGTTCCGCCGGCCGGCACGCGCGTCGCCGTGCTTTCCTACGCGTACTGGCAGACCGAGTTCGGCGGCCGCAAAGAAGCACTCGGCACGCTGCATGGACATCGGCCCGGCAAAGTACACGATCGTCGGCGTCGCTCCCGAAGGATTCAACGGATTCGAGCTCGACCCAGTCGTCGCGTTCGTCCCGGTGTCCGCAGAGAATGACGCCGTGGGGCGCGGAGGTCCGCAGAATCCGTGGTACAGCACCTACAACATGACGTGGTTCGAGGTCTTCGCGCGCCGAAAACCGGGCGTCACCGAAGCTGGCGCCACAACGGACCTGACCAACGCGTATCGACAGAGCTATCAAAAGCAGGTCGCGCTGAACCCGAAGAACGCGCCCTTCGCAGTCACCAAGCCGCACGCGATGGTCGGGCCGGTGCTGCGCGACCGCGGGCCCAACGAGGGAAGCGACGCGAAAGTCGCGAGTTGGCTCATCGGTGTCGCGGCGATGGTGCTTCTCATCGCGTGCGCCAACGTCGCCAATCTTTTGCTCGCCCGCGCGCTGAGACGCCGGCGCGAGATCGCCGTCCGCATCGCGCTCGGCGTGAGCCGCGCGCGACTGCTGATGCAACTGCTCATCGAGAGTCTGCTGTTGGCGGTGCTCGGCGGCGCGCTGGGAGTGGCGATCGCGCAGTGGGGCGGCCTCGCGATGCGGCGGCTGCTGCTCGGGCAGGACGATTCCGGACCGGCGGTTTTCGTGGATTCGAGGCTTCTATTCTTCGCGATGGCGCTCGCGATCGTCGCCGGGGTACTCACCGGACTCGTCCCGGCGTTTCAGACCGGCAGAGGCGATGTCGCGTCGGCGCTCAAGGCCGGCGTGCGAGAGGGCGTCGTTCACCGATCGCGTCTTCGGGTAGGACTATTGATCGCGCAGGCGGCGCTCTCTGTCGTGCTGCTGATCGCGCGCGGGCCTGTTCCTTCGCAGCCTGTCGAACGTCGAAAACGTGCACATGGGCTACGACGCCGACCGCCTGTTGTACGTCGGCGCGAACGCGCGCGGCGTGAAGCGCGATTCGCTTCAGAACATCGCGCTGCGACGGGCGTTGCTCGCCAAGGCGCAGTCGCTGCCCGGGGTTGAGCACGCGACGCTGGCGCTCACCGTTCCGTTCCGGTCGACGTGGGACTTCTCCCTCTATCGTAGCCGGCATCGATTCGGTGACCAGGCTGGGCAGCTTCACGCTGCAGGCTGGCTCGCCGGATTTCTTCGCGACGATGGGGACGCGGATTCTTCGAGGCCGCTCATTCGACGCGACCGACGCGGAGCACGCACCGCGCGTAATGGTGGCGAGCGAATCGATGGTGAAGAAGCTCTGGCCGAACGAGGACGCGATCGGCAAATGCGTCCGCATCAACGCGGACACGGCGCCCTGCACGACCGTGATCGGCATCGCCGAAGACGTCCGTCGCCAGAATATCGCCGAGACGGAAATGCACTACTACATGCCGGCCGACCAGTTCCAGCCGAACGTGGGCGGACTCTTCGTTCGTACCCGTGGCTCCGCGGCGAACAAGGCCGAGGAGGTGCGCCGGGCGCTCCAGCCTCTCATGGACGGCGGCTCGTACGTGACCGTGACGCCGATGACGACCATCATCGCGAGCCAGATCCGCTCGTGGAAGCTGGGCGCGCTGATGTTCTCGATCTTCGGCGCGCTGGCGCTCGTGCTCGCGGCGATCGGTCTGTACAGCGTGATCGCGTACAACGTCGCACAGCGTACCCACGAGATGGGGGTGCGCGTCGCGCTCGGCGCGCAGGCGCGCGACGTGATTCGCCTGATCGTGGGCGAGGGGCTCCGCATCGTTCTGCCAGGCGTCGCGCTGGGAGCGCTGCTCGCCTTGCTGGCCGGGAAATGGATCGCGCCGCTGCTGTTTCAGGTGTCGCCGAAGGATCCGCCGGTGCTCGTTGGCGTGGTGACGATACTCGTCGCGGTGGCGACGATGGCGAGCTGGCTGCCGGCGCGCCGGGCGGCTCGCGTGGACCCGAGCGAAGCGTTGAGAGCGGACTAATCAGAGCCCGCTCTCGACACTTCAACCGCTAGCGGCGCGCTTCCCAGCCTTTCTTGGCGGCGCGGCTGCGTTCGCTCGTCGACTGGTTCGACGCGGCGCTGCGGGCGCTCTTGCGCGAGGGCTCGGGACTCTCCGCCTTAGCGCGGCCGGAGCCCGATTTCTTGCCGCCGCCCGTTTCGGCGTTCACGGTCGCCCACGCACGACGCGCGGATTCCTTCGCCGACGCGCCGCGTCCTTCGTAGCCCTTCTCGATGTGCTCGGCCTGGCGCTTCTGCTTGTTCGTGTACGAGCTCTTGTCGCCTCGTGGCATCATGTCCTCCTGAGATTCCGTCCGAGAAATTGGCGAGCGGTGATCGACGGTCGTGTACTCGCACGCGTCGTGCCGCCCGCGCCTCGACGCGGCGATCATCGCCGGCCATTGACGATGCGCGGCACCGCACGGAGCTTCATCGGGCCTCATCAACGTGAAATGGAGCGCAGTCGATGTTGTTTCTGATATTCGCCGCGGCTCTGCTGCAAGGTTCCTCCACGCCGGCGCCGGATTCCACGGGCGTTCGCAACCCCGCCTTCTCGCGCGACGGGCGTCTCGCCGTGAGCGTCGCGGGCGACATCTGGGTCGTCTCGAAATCGGGCGCATGGCAGCGCGTGACGTCGGGGCCGGCGTGGGACCGCGAGCCGGCTTGGACGCCTGACGGCGCCGCGATCGTCTTCTCGTCGGATCGATCCGGCAAGTTCGATCTCTGGCGCGCCGCGATGCGCGCCGACCAGGGCGCCGAGCAGGCGCCCGAGCGACTCACGTCTTCCCCGCTGCCGGACGCCGAGCCGGCCGTGCTGCGCGACGGACGCATCGTGTTCGTCCGTGGCCGCCTGGGAGCCGCTCGTCTCTGGATTCGCTCGACGACCGGCTCCGAGTCCCGCCTCACCAAGGATTCCGCGGCCGAGGCATGGCCCGCGGCGTCGCCCGACGGTGCGCGCATCGCGTACGTCGCGATCGCCGCCGCGTCGAGAAAACTTCACGTGCTCACCGTGGACAACGGGCAGGACAGCACCGTGCTGGCCGACGCGAGAGTCGAGCGCCCGACGTGGTCGCCGGCCGGCGACCGACTCGCCTGGACGGCGACCGGCGCGCGGGGCGCGGTCTACGTTTCGCCGCTCGACGGCCACTACGTGAACGTCGCGAGCGCTCGGCACGCCGAGTCCGCGTGGAATCCGGACGGAAAGACGATCACGCTCGTCGATCTGCCGCCGACGGAGCCGATCGCCCCGGTCGGCTACAATGGCGATCCGGATCGCACCGGAGATCGCGAAGCGAATCTTCTCTCGTCGGTCGGCGGGCGCATGTGGACGATCGCCGCGCCGGTCTCGCCCGATCTGGGGCTCGTCGAGCAGCAAGGATCGCCCGCGGCCGATCGCGCGACGCGCAACGCGGACACGTTCGATCAGCTGTGGGATCGCACGGCCGTGCTCTACTACTCGTCGCCGGACGCGGCGCCGCGGCACGCGCAATGGGAGTCGCTCAAGGCGAAGTACCGTCCGCGCGCCGTCGCCGCGAAGACGGACGACGAGCTCGCATCGGTGCTGCACGAGCTGCTGCGCGAGCATCCCCCGTACAAGCAGCCGGCCACAGGCCGCGCCGCGGTGTCGAGCGCGCATCCCGTCGCCACGGCGGCCGGACTCGAGATGCTGGCGAAGGGCGGCAACGTGGTCGACGCGGCGGTCGCCGTCTCGTTCGCGCTCGGTGTCGTGGAGCCCGACGCGAGCGGCCCGGGCGGATACGGCCAGATGCTCGTCTACACGCAAGGTCTCGAGCGTCCGCAGCTCATCGAGTTCATGTCGCGCGTTCCGGAAGACGCCGGTTTGACCAACACGTCGTTGCTCACGAACGGGCGCCTGCCCGACGGTGGACCCGCGGTGGCGAACGTGCCCGGCACGGTGGCCGCGATGTACCTCGCGTGGCAGAAATTCGGCAGCAAGAAGATTCCGTGGGCCGATCTGCTCCAGCCGGCCATCCGCGCCGCTCGCGACGGCTACGCCGTGAGCGAAGGGCTGGCGACCACGCTCGCCACCGAGCGCGACCAGTTTCTCAAGTACGACGGAAGTCGCGCGCTCTTTTTCCGCGACGGCGAGCCGCTGCACGCCGGCGATACAGTCAAGAATCCCGACCTCGCCTGGACGCTGGAGCAGATCGCGCGCGGCGGAGCCGATGCGTTCTACAAGGGCGAGATCGCGACGAAGATGGTCGCGGATCTTCGCGCCCACGGCAACGTGATGAAACCGAGCGACCTCGCCCGGTACTTCGCCGCCGAGCGCGATCCCGTATCGAGCACGTATCGCGGATACACGCTGTTCTCGAGCGCCCCGCCGGTCGCCGGCGGCGCCGAGCTCGCGGCGAAGCTCAATTCGCTGGAGGCGTTCGGCTCGCTGCAACCGTATCCCGACGACGCCGGCTCGCTGCACGCGATGATCGCGGCGTGGCAGCTCGTGCCGTCGACGCGCAACCGCATCGCCGACCCGGGGCTCTGGTCGACGAACGTGGAGCCGTTCACGAACAAGGACACGGCGCGGGCTCGATGGCGCTGCTTCGACCGGGACAAGGCGATCAGCCTGGCGACGCTGCGCAGCGACACGCTCCGTTGCGGCGAGGGCGTGAAGACGGCGAGCGTCGAGCTGGCGCGTCCGCCCGAGTGCATCGCCCACGGCTACGACGCCAACCAGGCCGCGTCATGCCGGGCCGCGGGAACGACGGCGTTCGTCGTCGCCGACGCGGCGGGAAACGTCGTGGCCACGACGCAGACGCTCGGTACATGGGGCGGGAATTTCTACGTGTCGCCGGGACTGGGATTCATCTACAACGACAAGCTGTCGTCGTATGGAACCGAGCCAGGCGGCTACGGCTCGCGCGTGCCCTTCGCGCGGCACGGGAGCACGATCGCTCCGACGATCGTGTTCGAGGGGAGCGGACGGTCGCGGCACGCCGTCATGGCCGTCGGCGCGGCGGGCAACGCGTGGATCACGTCGGCCGTTTATGAAACGCTCATCGGCATGATGGACGAGCACCTCGGTCCACAGGCCGCGCTCGAGCTGCCTCGCTTCCTCGTTGGCGGCGGCGGTGGTGGTGGAGGACGGGGCGGCGGCAGAGGCGGAGCGCCCGCTCCGGCGCCGACCGGAGCGACCATCCAGCTCGAGGACGGGTTTTCACCGCAGGTGATGAAACGGCTGGGCGAGCTCGGATATCGCACCCAGCTCGTTTCGCTGCCGGGTGAACTGCGCGAGGGCTACGGCGCCGCGGTACGCATCGAGGGTGGACGCGTTACCGCCGGCGCGGATCCGCGACGCGCGGGCGCGGCCGGCGCGATTCCCTGAGGCGACCGCGACGCCACGGACGCGAGCTAACGAGGGTTCTTCGTTCCTCGCTTCGGCGTGCCCGGCGTCGCGGTCTTGGGCGGCATCTTCATCCCGGGCATCGCGCCCGGTTGCATGCCCGGCTGCGCGGTCGAATCGGGAACGGTGGGGACGTCGGACAGGTGTTCCTGAACCACGTACCAGCGCGATCCGCGTTTCTCGAACGCGGCGGTCCAGGCGCCGGCGATCACGTGCGGCTGGTTCTGCGGGGTGAGATGAGGGATGTGGTACGTGGCGGTCATGACCGCGGCATTTGGAGCGAGGACATCCACCACCATCTTGTCCCAGACCCACTGTGGCTGCCGCATGTTGACGCCGACGTTGTCCCAGAACGCCTTGATCCCCATCGCCAGCGTGTCGCGCGACGTCGTCATCCGACCGGCCGAGGCCGAGACGATGGGACCGGCGGGCGGATAGAGGCTCAGCATGCGCTGCGCGACGTCGGGCTTCGACAAGTCGTAGGCGGCCTTCACCTGCCGCGCCAGCGAATCGGCGATGGTGCGACGATCCTCCGGCGAGAGCGTCGACGACGCACATGCCGCGGTCATGACCGTGAGACCGATCGCGGCCGCGCGCCAGCACGGGATCATCTCTTCCCCGTG
Source organism: uncultured Gemmatimonadaceae bacterium (assembly GCA_963846925.1). Lineage (GTDB taxonomy): Bacteria > Gemmatimonadota > Gemmatimonadetes > Gemmatimonadales > Gemmatimonadaceae > JAQBQB01. The sequence goes on from CAWJXW010000014.1 coordinate 160,845, forward strand.
TACTTGATCTCGACGGCCTTCCACTCCGGCACGGCGCCGAAGCTCAGATAGCTCGCCGCGGTCATCGCGTCGGCCGACGTCTGCTGGATGACGGTGCGTTGGTGCCACGTGTCGCCGGCCAGCGGATAGTCCGCCTTCAACTCGAACTGCTTCGTCTTGTCGTCGTAGTTGCCCGCTTCGGCGATTCGAATCGAGTTGGTGCTCGAGATTCGCGTGGCTTCGTATTTATGAGAGTCGGTATTGAAGCCAGTCCACGCCAAGGTAGTGAACGGCGCGCCGTTCAACGCCCCTTCGATTTTCTCTTCGACGAAGAGTCCGTTCAAGATCGGTCGAATGGTGGACGTGCCTTTGGCGGTAATACCGGGCCGTCCGGGCTGAACCCAGAGCGTCATTTCCACGTCCCACGTGCCGCACATCGCCGCAAGTCGAGCGTGGTCCGGATCGGCGCCCGGCTTCGATGGCGCCTGTGCGCCGGCCCGGGCGTTTCCGGTGACGATGGCGCCTGCGATGGCAAGCGCGGCAAGCAGGCGGGTACGTGGACGATTCATGAATGCCTCCCGAGCGCGTGCGGCGGTGGCGAGGATTCTAACAGGTTTCTTCCTTGCAGGGGTCGGATCGTGAGGGTCGCCGTCGTAGCACGTGTCCTCTCACACGGACGCGCGCGTCCGCCGTATGAGACGCCGTCGAGGAACCAAGTTTCCGTATTGCCAGTTTACAAGTGGCGCGTGGTGTGCCATTGTCACTAGTCGGCTGTCGCGCGCCCGACGCGCGAAGTCGTCCCGCCCTGGGGGGCTATGATGCGGAAACTCGTGTCTTTGGCGCTCGGATCGACTGCGATCGTGGCGCTCGCGTGCGGCAAATCCAAGTCGAACGCGACCGCTGTCAACGATGACCTGAAGCGCGACCTGCAGTTGGCTACGCAGTCGCAGGCGATTCAGATCAGCCCGGACGAAATCTCGCCGCGGAGCCATCAGGAGATGGCGGTCAAGCCGAAGAAGGCGCCCGACGGACCGCGCACGATCCGGAGCGAGCACCCGACGCGGAAGGCGTCGGCGACACCGGTCGAAGCCGCCGAGATCAAGACGCAGCTACCTCCGGCGCAAGTGATGGCGTCCACAGCGACGTCACCGTCGCCGTCCGAGACGCCGTCGCCGGACGCGCCGCCGCTTGCTCGGCCGTCACCGCTGCCCGCTCCGACCTACCCGTCGGCCGCCCCGATTGGGGAGAACGGCGGAACCGGCGTGGGCGCCGTGCTCGGCGGGATCTTCGGCGCCGTGATTCGCGGCGGGATAGTCGGCGATGACGACCACTGCGATCCGCGTCACCCGCCGCGCGCCGGACGGCCGATCGGCGGCCCAGCGCTTCCGCCGGGTGCAATCGGTCGCAGCCCAGTTTGGGGCGCCGGGCGGCGGCCCTAGAACACGCCGGGTTGAAAAACGAAGGGCTCCGAGAGGAGCCCTTCTTCATTTCTGGCAGCGACGAACACCAGGTGTCGGCTTGGGGTGGTCGGTTTGCGTGTTCTGAGCTCAGAGGGGTTGGGTTCGCTGAACGTGTCCTTTCATATGACCCCGTTCTGATGCTACAGTAGTCCGCATGCGGTGCCTCACGCGCCGCGACCGACTGGTTGCGGCATCGGTCCTCGCCCTCGTGCCGGCGGTTGGTCTCGCGCAAGCCGATTCGGCGCGGGCGACACTTCGCGGGCGTGTCATCGACGCGCGCACGACGCGGCCGCTTCCCTCAGTCGTCGTAGTGATCACCGTCGGCGCCGATACGATCGGACGCGCGCAAACGGACACAGGCGGAACGTTCGCGGTGTCGGGGGGGGCCCGCGCGGCGACGCGACCGGTCTTTCACTTCACGCTCGCCGGCTACCGAACCGACTCGCTCGCCGCGGACGCGGCGACCGGCGCGAGTCCGCTGCGCGTCGCGATGACGTCGACGTCGGCTAACACCATCGCCACGCTCAGCGCGACGAAGGTCGTCGCGTCGAACGGCACGACCGACTTCGATCGTCGCGTCGCGCGACACACGGGCGGCGTGTTCATCACCGAGGCGGACATCGCGAAGCGTCAGCCCGTCCGCACGTCGGATCTCTTCAAGACGATTCTCGGCGTTTCGGTGCGCGACAGCGGCGGCGTGCTGCAGCTCGTGTCCAACCGCGGCCTTCGGGCTTCGCTGTCGGGAACGGCAACGACACCCGGCACGGGCGGCCGGGGGACGGCGAATGTCAGGGGCGCGCCTCCCGTGGCGCGTGGCGCGCCGGCGCAGTTCACGTTCGACGACTCGTCGAGAGGTCCCTCGGTCGACGGGCGCAAATGCGTGCTCCGCGTCGGCCTCGATGGGCAGCTCATGGATCCGTCCTTTTCCGTCGACGAGGTCCCCGTCAGCTCGATCCGCGGCATCGAAGCGTACATCGGCGCGGCGACGATTCCCATCGAGTTCTCGACGGTGCAGCCCGACGCGCCGTGCGGGATCGTAATGATCTGGACGCGCAACCAGGGGCCGCGTGCTCCCTGATCGTCTCGCCCGTCGCTGCGCCGTCGCGGCGAGCCTCGCTCTTTTCGGCGCGGCGCGCGCCGACGCGCAACGACTGACCGGGACGGTCACCGACCAGGGTGCGCGCGTGCCCGGCGCGATCGTGATGCTCGTCGCCGGTGACGGCTCCATCGCCGGGCGGGCGGTGTCGAAGGAAGACGGCAGCTTCAGCGTGAACGCGCCGCGCGACGGCAGCTACTCGATTCGCGTGCTGCGCATCGGATTTCGTCCGACAACCGCCGGACCGGTCGAGTTGCACGCCGCGACGCCGATGCGCCGCGACGTGCCGTTGTCGGGCCGCGTCCGGGTGCTGCCGTCAGTTCAGGTGACTGATCGCAGCCAGTGCCAAGTCCATCCCGACACCAGCGCGATCGCGTTTCGTCTCTGGGACGAGGCGCGCATCGCGCTGCTGGCGACGGTCCTCACCGAATCGGAACCGCTCGGCGTTCGTATGACGCACGACGAACGCACCTTCGACGCGAGCGGCGCCAAGGTGCTCGTCGATTCGGCATCCACCGCGGACGGATCGTCGAGAAAGCCGATCGTCACGCTGACACCGGACTCGCTCGCGCGAGGCGGCTACACCACGAACGACGACCATGGCGGCACGACGTACTGGGGACCCGACGCGAACGTGCTCCTCTCCGAATCGTTCGCCTCGACGCATTGTATTCGGCCGGAGCTCCCGCCGGCCGACACCGGCGCGTTGACGGGCGTGCTCGGCGTCGCGTTCGAACCGGCCGACGCGAAACGCGGCCACGTGGACGTTCGCGGCGTGCTGTGGATCGATCGGCAAAGCGCGGAGCTTCGATCGCTCGACTACACGTATGTGAACGTCGCGTCGGTCGTCGAGCGTGCGCGCGCCGGGGGACACGTGGAATTTCTGCGTCTCCCCGATGGAAGCTGGACCGTCAGCCGCTGGTGGATCCGCTCGCCGATCGTCGAGACGAGGGCCTTTCTCGAACCGTCGACCGTTCCCGGCGCGCCGCCGGGCCAGCGGCCGAGTCACCGTTTGATCGGAGTTCACGAATCGCGTGGCGACATCGTCGAGTTGCGGCGGGGCGGTGCGATGTGGTGGGAGCGCGGACGCGTCAGCGTGGCGATCCGCGTGACCGACTCGGCGGGCGCCGCCGTGCGCGCGATGGTCTCCTTGATCGACACGACCCGCAGCGCGGCGACAGGGGACGACGGCGTCGTCCGGTTCGACCGCGTTCTGCCCGGTCCCGCGCGCCTGGCGGTGCACGTCCCGGCGCTCGATTCGCTCGACGCTCCGCGCACGCTGGCCGCGATCACGATCCCCGATCGTCCCTTCGAGCCGATCGGCGTTCGCGTGCCGAATGCGCAGGAAGTCTTCGCGGCACGCTGCGGCAACGCCTCACTCGAGTGGAACGAGGGCGCGGTGCGGGGTCGCGTACCGGATGCCGCGGGCGCGAGCGTCGAGGTGTCGTGGGACATGCCGTACGCGCGACTGGGCGGAGGTCCGGCGGTCGTCGTTCACGAGACGCGAGCCGCGCTCGTCGATCCGCGAGGCGGCTACTTCGCGTGTGGAGTGCCGCGGGGATTCGCGCTGACCGTTCGCGTCGCGAGCGGCGGCGGCGGTCACGCCGAACCGCGCGTGCGCCGAACCGAGGTGCCGTCCGGCGGTTACGTTGCGATCGTCGATTTCGATTGAGACGCGCATGACGGCTTGACGGCTTGACGGCTTGACAGCTGTCCAGCTGTGAGGCTGTCCAGCTGTGAGGCTGTCCAGCTGTGAGGCTGTCCAGCTGTGAGGCTGTCCAGCTGTCAGGCCTTCCGACTCGAACCATCTAGCGCGGCCCGATGTCGAACCGAGACGGCCCGCCTCCCGGGCTTCTCTCGCCGTGCGCGTGTTCCCACCCAGCCCGTGAGGTCCTGATGGACGCCCTGCTTCGCGACATCGGCTACAGTTTCCGCCGACTGAGAAAGAGCCCGGTCTTCACCGCCATCGTGCTCGTCACGCTGGCGCTCGGCATCGGCGCGAACACGGCGATCTTCAGCGTCGTCAACACGGTGCTGCTGCGGCCGCTGCCCTTCCGGGATCCTGGCGCGCTGGTCTCGATCGAGCACTTCTATCCGTCGCTCAACAACATGGAAGCGCCCGATCTCGGCGGCGGGCTTCCGCGATTATCGCGACAAGACGAGCAGCTTCGAGTCGGTCGCCGTCGAGTCGAATTTCGGCGCGAACCTGACCGGTACAGGCGGCGACGCCGAGCGCGTTCCCGGCGAGCGCGTCTCGGGAGACTGGTTCCACGTGCTCGGCGTGGCGCCGCAGGCCGGCCGAGTGATTCAGCGCGACGACGACCAGCCCGGGCACGAACACGTCGTCGTCATCACGGACGGTCTCTGGACGCGGCTGTTCGCAGCGAAAGCCGTCGGCGGTGGGATCGACGGTCGAGCTGAACGGCGAATCGTACCAGATCATCGGCGTCATGCCGGCCGGGCTTCCGCGGGTTCTTCTCGCGAACGGCGGATCTATTCGTGCCACAGGCGCTCGCGCCGGCCGCGTTCAACTCGGGCTACACCAACGAATACCTGAACTCCGTCGCGCGGCTCAAGACGGGCGTTCCGCTCGAGCGCGCTCAGGCCGAGATGAAGCTCTTCGCCGAGAACTTGAAGAAGGCGAACCCGAACAACTTCTCGCCGACGTGGACGCTCAAGGTTCGCAGCCTCGACGATCTCACGACCGGTCGAATTCGCCCCGCCCTGCTCGTGCTCCTTGGCGCCGTCGGGTTCGTGCTGCTGATCGCGTGCGCGAACGTCGCCAACCTGCTGCTGGCGCGCGCCGCGATTCGCATCAAGGAGATCGCGATTCGTGCCGCGCTCGGCGCCGACCGCGCGTCGCTCGTCCGACAGCTTCTCACGGAGAGCGTGATGCTGGCGCTCGGCGGCGGCGTGCTCGGACTCGCGCTGGCGCGGTGGAGCGTCGACGTCGCTCGTCGCGCTCAACCCGAACCTGCCGCGCGCCGGCGAAGTCGGCGTCGACTGGCACGTGATGGTGTTCACGCTCGGCCTGTCGGTCGCGACGGGGCTGCTGTTCGGGCTCGCGCCGGCGCTGCAGACGTCGCGAGCGAATCTTCACGAAACGCTCAAGGACGGTAGCCGGAGCGGCGTCGGCGGATTTCGCCGGACGCAACGTGCGCCGAGGGCTGGTGATCGCCGAGGTCGCGCTGTCGCTCACGCTGCTCGCGGGCGCGGGGCTGCTGATCAAGAGCGTGGCGCGCTGCAGGGCGTCGATCCCGGATTCGATCCCCACAACGTGCTGGTGTTCAACCTCAACCTGCCGCGCGTGAAGTACAACACGGACACCGCGCAGATTCTCTTTCAACAACAACTGCATGCCGAGGCTCAACGCGATCGCCGGCGTGAAGGCCGCGGGCGTGACGTCGGTGATTCCGTTCGGCGGCGGCTGGTCCACGGCGAGCTTCTCGATCGAAGGACTGATCGTGCCGCCAGGGCAGAATGGGCCGTGGGGCGACATCCGCATCGTGTCGCCGCGTTTCTTCGAAGCGATGCGGATTCCGCTCAAGAAGGGCCGCTACTTCGACTGACAGCGATCGACAGACCGTGCCGCAGGTCGCGATCATCGACGAGCAGTTCGTGAAGAAGTACTTCCCGCACGTCGATCCGATCGGCAAGCGCATCACTTTCGGCGCGCGACGCGGTTCGACCGACTCGACGTGGATCACGATCGTCGGCGTCGTGGGGCACGCGGCGCACGAAGGGCTCGATGCCGAACCGCGCATCCAGTACTACTTCCCGACCAGCCAGTCGGCCATCGGGAACATGACGGTCGCCATCCGGACGACGGGCAATCCGACCGCGATGCTGTCCGCCGCGCGCGAAGCCGTGCACTCGATCGACCGCAACCTGCCGCTGTCGGCCGTCGAACACGATGGACAAGCTCGTCGAGTCGTCGGTCGGGCAGCGCAAGCTGTCGATGATGCTGCTGGGGCTCTTCTCGCTCATCGCGGTGCTGTTGGCGTCGATCGGCATCTACGGCGTGATGAGCTACTCGGTGACGCAGCGGTCGCGTGAGCTGGGGATTCGCATGGCGCTCGGCGCCGCGCGGTCACGCGTGCTGGCGCTGGTCGTCGGCCAGGGGATGACGCTGGCGTTCATCGGAGTGGCGATCGGCCTTGTGGCGGCGTTCGCCCTCACGCGGTTCCTCTCGAATCAACTCTTCTCTGTCGGGGCGACGGATCCGCTGACGTTCACGCTCGTCTCCGTCCTGTTGATCGGCGTCGCATTCCTGGCGACGCTGGTGCCGGCCATGCGTGCGACGCGCGTCGACCCGGTCGTGGCGCTTCGAGAGGAGTAGCCACATCGCATAGCCGATCGCGCGTTTTGACGGTTGCGGGATGACGGCCGCGACGACAACGTCCGGCCGTCACCCCCGACCTTCATGACGACACGACGCGATTTCCTTAGAACGGCGACCGGCGCGGCCGCGGTCTTGGCCGGCGGTCCCGCGCTTCATCTGCGTTCGCGCGCCGACGCCGACATCATTCTGCGCGGCGGAACGGTGTTCGACGGAACCGGCGCCGCCGGACGAGAGGCCGACGTCGTGATCACCGCCGGAAAGATCTCGGCGGTCGACACGACGCGCGACGGACCGCGGCACCGTCGAGATCGACGTGCGCGGCCGGGCGGTGGCGCCGGGATTCATCGACATCCACTCGCACGGCGACGGCTCGCTATGGGAAGACCCTCGCTCCGAGTCGCTCGTTCGCCAGGGGATTACTACGATTGTCGTCGGACAAGACGGCTCGTCACGCGCGCCGCGCGTGGTTCGCGGCGGCCAGGGTGATGACTCGCGGAATCAGTTCGACTCGTTTCGCGATCTCTGGAGCTCGCTGGCGCGCGTGCAGCCGTCGGTCAACGTCGCGTCGATGGTCGGACTCGGAACGATTCGCGACGTCGTGGTGGGCGGAGACAATCGTCCAGCGACCGCGGACGAGCTGACGCGCATGGAGCGATTCGTTCGCGCCGCGCTGGCGGACGGCGCGTGCGGCGTTTCGACGGGACTCGAGTACACGCCAGGCGCCTTCGCGCCGCGCGAGGAGCTGATCGCGCTGTGCAAGCCGCTCGCCGGCACCGGACTTCCGTACGCGACGCACATGCGCAACGAAGACGACCACGTGCTCGAGGCGATCGACGAGGCGATCGCCGTCGCACGCGGCGCGAACTGCGCGCTCCAGATCTCGCACCTCAAGACACAGGGACCGCGCAACTGGGGAAAGCTCGACGACGCGTTCGCGCGTGTGGCGGCCGCGCGCGCGGCGGGATGCGACGCCGCGTTCGACCGCTATCCGTACATCGCTTATCAGACGGGGCTCACCAATCTCTTTCCCGTTTGGAGCCGAGACGGAAGCAACGAGGCATTCCTGGGCCGCCTGGGCGATCCGGCGACAGCCGACCGAATTCGAACGGAAACGCTGGCCAAGGTCGAGCTGATCGGCGGGTGGGGAAACGTGATGATCGCCAACGTCGTCGAACGCCGCGGATCGTCCGGTCGAAGGGCAGCGGCTCGACGCGTACGCGGCGGCACAACACGCGGACCCGTACGCCACGGCCGTCGCGCTGCTCCAGCGAAACCGCGCGAACGTCGGCATGGTCGGGTTCGCGATGAGCGAGGACAACCTCGCGCGCATTCTGGCGCATCCGCACGGAATGGTGTGCAGCGACGGCGGCGCGTTCGCCGTCGACGGCCCGTCGCGTCGCGGGCATCCGCATCCGCGCGGGCTCGGAACGTTCCCGCGCGTCCTCGGCCGCTACGTGCGCGAGCGAAAGGCGCTCACGCTCGAGCAGGCGATCAACAAGATGACCGCGCTGCCCGCGTCGCGCGTCCACCTGCGCGACCGGGGCACGCTCGCGCCGCGCATGGCGGCGGACGTCGTCGTGTTCGATCCGGCGAGCGTTCATCGACAAGGCGACGTACGAAGATCCATTCCAGTATCCCGTCGGAATCGACGTCGTGATCGTGAACGGCGCGATCGCGCTGCGCGACGGGCAGCGCGGCGTCGCGCACACCGGCTCCGCGCTGCGCCCGAGCTGATCAGCGGGGAGGGTCACGACGAGAACGTGCACCCCGCCTCCTGCGCGCGGTGCACCGCGTAGATGCCGGAGGGCTGGAGGATGACGCCGGGAATCAAGTTTGCCTTGAGGTCTTCGTAGACCGCGCGCTGCTCGCGTTTGACCTTCTTGGCGAGGATGAACGACATGCCGCGCGTGGCGAGGTCGCAGGCGAGCAGGGTGTGCCCGTTTTGCGCGAACCAACCGAGATTGTCCGCGGGGCGATTCGGGCCGCTCGGCCCCCGGCGGCTGATCATCATCCAGGGCTCTGGCCGTCGGTGACGCATAGGGGTTTCGAACGGCCCACTTGCCAGTGGAGTCGTCCTTCACCTTGCGTTCTTTACCGATTTCATATTTCGACCACATCGCGTCGTTGAACGCGAGCACGACCGCCGCGTGACGGACGACGATCACCGCGTGCGCGTCCCCGGGAGCGGCGCCGAGAGCGTCGCGACAGCCCTCGAGCCAGAGGACGGCGTGATCGATCGCCGTACCGTCGTCGACTTCGGGCATGTCGAACAACGCCTTGTGCTTCGCGGTGAGACGCGCGGACCACGAATCGTCCCAATGCGTCGGGCCGCTCGTGTCTCGACCGGCGGCATTGGATGTCGCCACCGGGGCGGGCGCCGTCTGGGCTGGCGACGCGGCACACGCGGTACCGGCGAGCGCGAGGGCTGAGACGGCGATCTGACCGAGGAACTCGCGGCGCGGAGTCGGCGACTCCGATTGATTCTGCATGTACGCGTCGGCGTGAAGGGAGGCGTACGAATAGCCGACGGTTCATGAGTTCGCCAGTCGCTCGGCGCTCGCGGCTACCTGGTCGCCGATCCTGCGAGCGTCTTGCGTGCCAACGCGAGGCGCCTCTCGAGGTCGGGGACGGCGCTCTGCGCGGCCGGATTTCCCGACAGGTTGCGCAGCGCGACGTCGACCGCGTCGAGGCCAAGGCTCGCGCCGAATCGCGTCGACGTCTCCCGCAGCGCGCTCTGAAATCCCGGATCGGATTCGAGCTCGGTCTCGCCCAAGGCTTGCGCCTTGGCGAGAATGTCGGACAGCACCGCGACGGCGCGCTTCGCGTTGGCAGGTGATGCGAGATCCTTCGAACTCGCGAACTGCGCGACCTCGGGCAGGCTCACGGCGAACTGCTTCAGCGCCGCCGCCTGTTTTGCGTTGCGTGGATTGTTCTGGTGCATCACGGCCTGCGCGGCGCCCATGATCGCGAACGGCGCCATCCACGCGCGCGTGAGCACCGGATCTACCGGAGACGACGCCGCTCACCGGGAGCCCGATGAGCGCCAGGCTCCCAAGCCCGTGCGCGAAGTGGAGCGCTTTCCCTTCGACGCGGAAGAAGATGCGGAGCACGTCGCGCAACGGGATGAAACCGAAAAGCGCCGCGGAAACAAGACTCGCCGTCGCCGCCGTCGTGCGCCCTTCGAGCTTGAGATGTCCGTAGGCGGCGAAGCACGCGACGGCGATCGCGAGCGCGCCGGCGTGGAGGAGCAACCTCAATCCGATGTGTTTGGCTCGCACCGGCGGCCGCGCGCCGATCGCCGACAGTTGCTCGAGGCGCGCGGGGTCACGTATCGCCGCGGCGATCTCCTCCATCGACGGCGAGCGGCGGGTGAAGTTCATCGGTCGAATGAGAAGTCCGCGGTGCGCACACTGCCGTCGGCGAAGGTCACGAACAAACGGCGGCAGGTGCCGCCCCACGACTTGTCGGTCTTCCAGACGTACGTGTACGTATCCGTGCTCGGATCGTACGAGAGTTCGCTGTTGCCGGCCGTGACGGTGGGCAGCATGTCGCCCGACGCATCCGAGAGTGGGCAGGCAATCTGCGCGGAGCTTGGTGAGCCGGCGGCGAAGATGGCGAGCCCATGATCGCCACCGAGGATGAACTGAATGGGCACGCCCTTCCCTGGATGAATCGGATTCGTTCTGACGTTGTTGATCGGCGGGAGGAATCCCTTGAAGTCGAGTTCGTAGGCGCCCACGTCGCATCCGCTGCCGAACGGACGTGCCACGCCGCGCTGGTCGGTCAGAATCGTCGTGCCACACCCGTTGACGCCAGTGGGGATGAGATCCACGGCCAGCGCCTTGGTCAACAGCCCGATCGTGGGCGTCTGTCCGCCGTTGCTCAGCAGGCCGGCGGGATCGAGTCCGGGATTCGCGTTCGAATGTGAGGTGGCTGCCGTGAACCCACACGTCGTGCCGTCCTCGATGTTGTAACCCCCGTCGGTCGTGATTGGCCCAGCGCAGTTGCCCCCGGCCGGATCGTTCGCGACGATCGTGTTGATGAGCGTCGTTCGGAGGCCCGTGTTGGCGATGCCACTGCCTTTTCCCCCCTGATTCCCCACGCTATTCCCGGCGATCGTGCTGTTGATGATCGTCATCGAACCGGAGTTCTGGATCCCGCCCCCCACACCGCCGAAGTTGCCGGACACAGTGCTGTTCGTGATCGAGACGGCGCCCTCTGCGTTCATGATGCCGCCGCCGTTCCCGGCGAAGCTACCGGAGATGGTGCTCCCGACGATGGTGAGCACGCCTCCGGAGTTGTGGATCCCGCCACCTTCGCCGGAAGTACTGTTGCCCGAGAGCACCGTGTTCGTGAGGGTCAACGTTCCGAAGTTGCGGATCCCACCACCGAAGGGGGCGGTGGGGTCGGGCACATTTCCGTCCTGCATCGTCAGGCCGGAGAGGCTCACGGTCGCGCCGGCGGCGATTTCGAACTCACGCGAGCTCTTCGCCCCGTCCACTCGAAGCTGGGGGGCGCCTGCGCCATTGATCGTCAGGTCTTTATCGATCAGAAGTTCTCCCTCAGCGAGAAAGATCGTTCCCGTGACGCTGAACGTGATCGTGGCCCCCGGGTTCGCGAACGCGATGGCGTCGCGCAGCGTACACTGGGAATCCGAACAACCGCTGCCGTTGTCGGCCAGCGAGTTCACCACCGGCGCTGTGGCAACCTCGGTCCGCAACGGAGACCTCGGCGTCAGAAGCCGCGTCGGTATCGACGCATCGCGACAACCGGCGAGCGTCGTCGTCAGAACGGTGGCAGCAGCGAACAGCGAGAGCGCAGAGTCGAGTCTCGGCATGAGGAGATACTCCCCGAGGATGATGCCCCCCAAATTGGCATCGGCGTCATCGCCGTCACGCGTTCCGCGCGCCGTTCCGCCGACGTCACGCGACGGAAGCGCGCTTCATGATCGAACACTCGAATCACGAACGGATCACGAACGCGAATCGCGCGATCGCGCGGGTAGTCGCGATGCGACCGCGTCGGCGCGGCGGCACGAACATACGCCAACCGGTCGGGTCCGGCGAGAAGGCGACGGGACACGGGTGAGCTCGCTTGGTCGCCGCGCCCGGACAAAGCAGAACTAACCGAGCCGACTGCGCGATCGCCGCCGCGAATCGATCCGCCGAACCATCGGCGGCCCCGAGGAAGACGTTGGGCTCGATGAGCTCGAGCTCCATGAGCCGGAACGACTCCGCGTCTCCGATCCCATCGACCCGTGCGTAGAGCGGCAATTCGTCGAGCGCGTCGAGCGATCGCCTCGCCTCCGCGATGATCGCCGGCACCACATCTATGGGAGCGACGGTCCCACCGTGCTCCGTCTGCACGCGGAAATCACCTCGACGCGACCGCTTGATCGCGGCATGACTGAACTCGCCGTCGAAGAAGATCAGCGAGAGTTCGCCGTCGGTCGTGACCTCGTCGACAAAGGGCTGGACGAGCGCGTCGCCGTGCGCCACGACGCGTTCGATCCACCGCGCGGTCCTCCGCGTCGAGGGGCAGATCGAGCGCGTGCGTCTCGTGTGCACTCGCGGACACCGCCGGCTTGACGACGAATCTCGTCCAGCCCTCGGCGTGCGCGACGTCTGACACGCGGACGGACGACCCTCGCTCGACGATTCGTGTTGGCACGGTCACCACCCCGCGACGCGCGAGGTCGATCAGATAACGCTTGTCGGAATTCCACCGCACCATCGGCGTCGGGTTCCACACGGGCCGGCGCGACGCGTCTAACGCGTCGAGCCATGCCACGAATTCGCCGTGCCGGCGGTGGTAGTCCCAACACGAGCGAATCACCACCGCGTCGAACGAGCGCCAATCGACGGATCGATCCGACCAGACCGCGGGTGTCGCGCGAATGCCGGCGCGCTCGAGGGCGGCGACGAGCAGTTGGTCGTCCGGCGCGAGGTCGGGCGCGCCGTCGTACGTCGCGAGCGCGACGCGCGGCTGCACTACTGACGGCAGCGCACGTGCGGGTCGGCCGGCTTCGGCCCGTCGAGCCGCGGCGCGTGATCCGCGTTCGCCACGAACAGCGCCGCGTCGAACACCATCTGCACGAGTCGCGCGTAATCCGGGTAGTCGATGTACTGCGCCTCGTCGGTCACCTGGTGATAGTCGCGATGTTCGCCGCGCGACAACGACACGCTCGGAATGCCGTAGCGCGCGTAGCTGTAGTGATCGGCGCGGCAGTAGTACTGCAGTCGGATGGCCCGGCACGTCGTATTCGTAGTTGAACACGAACGGCTGCGGCTCCCTCGCGTTCACCGACTCGACCCAGTCGCCGAATTCCTTCGACAGGCGGCGCAGTCCGACGACCTCGAGATACGTCGGACCGCCGGCGGCGATGTCCGACGCCGCTCCGCGCCCGATCATGTCGATGTCGAACTCGGCGACGATCGAATCGAGCGGCACCGTCGCGTGATCCGTGTACCACGCCGAGCCAAGCAGACCCTTCTCCTCGGCGGTGTGCGACACCAACAGAATCGATCGGCGCGGGTGCACTCCGCTTCGTGCGAACGCCTCCGCGATCTCGATCAGGCCGATCGTTCCGCTCCCGTCGTCATCGGCGCCGTTGTTGATCGAGTCGAGCCGCGGCGTGTGCAATCGGCGCAGCGAGTCGAGGATGGTCCGGATCTGCGCCGCTTCCGCGGCCGACGGCGCGTGCGGCGGACTGTCGGCGCCGAGCGGCCGGATGACTGATCGAACGCTCGAATCGAATCGTGGTCGACCGGCGCGGTGGTTGAATCCGACGTGATCGTTGTGGCCGCTGATCGACACGTATTCGCCGCGCAGCGCGGGATCACTGCCGGGGATGACCGCGATGACGTTGCGCGCCGGGCCGCGCGGCATCGATCGAGTCGCGGACGCGAATGTTCGGCACCGTCTGGAAGTAGCCGCCGTTCTCGCCGGCGGGGCGCAGTCCGAGCTGCTGAAACTGCGCGGCCACATAGTCGGTGGCCTTTACGTTCCAGATCGTGCCCGCTTCGCGCCCCATCATCGTGTCGTGCGCGAACGCGGTGAGGCGCGACTCGAGGTCGCGCGCCGTGATCGCGGCGGATGTGGCGACAGGAGCCGCCGCGGAGGAAGTGCCGGGGTTCGCGCTCGCGGGAGTCGGCGCGCCGGCCGGATGCGCGCACGCCATCGGCAGTCCGAGAGCGATGCCGGCGACGACGCCAGCCAGTCGCGTCAACGGTCGATCGATTTGCATGAGAGTCGCGTCAGGGTGCCGCAAGATCGCGTCGTGCGGAGATCACGGGCAAGCCGTCGGCCGGCCCGCGCGACGAAACCTTACACGCGCATGGGGCGTAATCCCGGCAGCGCACTTCGCGCCCCTCGCCGATCTTTCAAGGCGACCCGCCTCCCAAACGACATGAAATCGCTTCGCGTCATCCTCCCCGCGTTCCTGTTGGCCGCTCCGTCGCTGCCGGCCCAAGTCATCGACCTCACGATTCACGACGTCGGCCTCGCGATCGGCGACAAGCCGGTGATGACGGGACTGCGGATCAACTTTCGCGACGCTCATCTCGAAAGGATCACCGGCGCGAACATCACCATCTGGAGCCCGCGGAAACCAGTCACCGGTTCGGTGAATGGGTTGGCGCTCGGACTTCCGCTCACCGGCGCGAATCGGATCCAGGGCGCCGCGATCGGCGTGTTCGGTCTCGGCGTCGACAACTCGATCACCGGTCTCGGAGTCGGCGGCCTGGGTCTCGGGTCCGGCGGCGACCTTCACGGGATCATGCTCGGAGGCCTCGGCGTCGGCACGGGTGGGAGCACCGAGGGAATCACCATTGGCGGCATCGGCGTAGGAGCCGGAGGCCGAATGCGCGGGTTGCAAGTCGGCGGCATCGGAGTCGGCGGCGGTCAAGACGTGAGCGGGATCACGATCGGGGGCATCGGCGTCGGCTCAGGCGGAAGACTCTCGGGCCTCGCGATCGGCGGTATCGGCATCGGTGGCGGCGGCGACTTCAAGGGCATCGGAGTCGGCGGCATCGGCATCGGCGTCGGCGGCGACGCGACCGGAATCATGATCGGCGGCCTCGGCGTCGGAGCCGGCGGACGACTCAAGGGCCTGACCATCGGCGGGGTCGGCGTCGGCGCGCCCGCCATCACCGGCGTGGTGCTCACGCCAATCGCCGCCGGAACGCTGAACGCGCACGCGCTCGTCGTGAGCGGCCTTTATTTCAAGATCGAAGAAGCGGGTCGCTTCGACGGCGGCTCGATCAGCTCGGTGAACAACATCCAGGGCGCGCAGCACGGCCTGACGATCGGATTGATCAACTACGCGCACGAGCTTCACGGCCTGCAGATCGGACTGCTCAATATCTCCGACAACGACGGCCACCGCCGCGTCATTCCGATCGTCAGCAAGCGCTGAGCGGTCGTCCGCTCAGCTCCCGCGCCGTGGCGCGCGGCTCATCTCGTCGAGGAACGTCAACACGCTCAGCAGCATCTGGTCGAGATTGGCGAGCACTTCGTTCTTGGGCACGGCGCGAGACGACGCGGCGCGGGTGCGATAGGACGTAATCGCCCCGAGGTCGTTGACCTGGAAGAAAAGGAACGCCGAGTCGTGCGGCATGACGGTTATGCGAATGGAGACCGCGAGATCGCTCGACAGGTTCTTCGTCAATTCGCCGAGGTCGCGAGACGTCGTCATGGCGAGCCGAACGGAATCGGGGTCGATGATGGTGTATTGCTTCGGGCGGGCGCGCAGCATGCGCCGCAAGCTGTCAGCGACGGCGCGTCCGAGGAGTGAGGCCTCGGGCCACTGACGCAGCGGCGGCGGCTCGGTGATGACGAGTCGCCGCGGACCGGTAGACGACGACGCGGCGCCGCCGTTCGCAGCGATGATCGAGTCCATCATCTTGCGTTCGGCCTCGAGCTGGAGACGCGCCTGGGTGATCGAGTCGCGTGTCTTGGCCGCGGCGAGTCGCTTTCGCACGACCTCGGCGATGCGGACGGAATCCTCGTGCGTGATGACCGGCTTGGGCGGTGCGGGCTTTACGAGAGTGGGCACCGCCGGAGTGGGCAGTGCCGGCGCGCCACCGGACTGCGTGGGATTGACCGCCGCGGCTGGCGCCACCGTGGTCTTGCCCGCCGCTCGAGCCGCGGCGGCCGAGTCGGGTGTTGGACTCGACGCTGGATTGCGTCTGGAAAGTCCGTACAACGCGGCGACGACCACGAGGGCCGCGGCGCTCGCGAGGAGGATCGCGGCCGACTGGCGGCGGGGCTTGGTTTCGACGCCTCCACTCTGAGGCGTGACGCCGAGCGGCATCGTCATCGCGTCGAGCTCGTGAAGGATCTCCTCGGCGCGCTGCGGCCTGCCCGCCGGATCCTTGGCGAGGCAGCGCATGACCAGCGCGGAGAGCGTCCGCGGCACCTCGGGCGATACTTCGTGAAGCGGCTTCGGGTCGCGCGTGAGCTGCGCGGCGAGTGTCTCGCGCGGCGACGGGCCGGTGAACGGCGAGGAACCTGTCAGCAATTCGTAAGCAAGAAGTCCAACCGCGTAGATGTCGATGCGGTGATCCGCGGCCGCGTCGCCAGCGAGCTGTTCGGGCGCCATGTACGCGGGCGTGCCGATCGCGATGCCCGCCGAGGTGACGCCGCTGATCGGCAACGCCGCGCTGAGCGCTTTCGCGACACCGAAGTCGGTGACGAGCGCGTGCGATCCCTGGCGGAGGATGTTGCCCGGCTTGATGTCGCGGTGGATGACGCCTCGCGCGTGGGCGAACGCGAGCGCGTCGACCACATCGTGCATGATGCGTGTGACTTCGCGCACGCTGAACGGTTTCTTGCGCTCGAGCGACGTGCGCAGCGACTCGCCGTCGATGAACGGCATGGTGTACCACAGGAGGTCGCCCTGCTCGCCGGCCGACAGCAGCGGCACGATGTGCGGATGCTGGAGCTGGGCGGCAACCTGGATCTCGCGACGGAAGCGCTCGCGATTGACGCCGGCCGCGAGGTCGGGCGGCAGGACCTTGACGACGACCTTTCGGCCGAGCGCGCGGTCGATCGCCACGAACACTCGGCTCATGCCGCCACCGGTGAGCTCGGACTCGAGCTGGTAGCCGGTGCCGAGCGCGGTCTGCAGTTGTTCCGCGAAATCGGTCATCTAGTTCTCAGAAAGTCGATCGCACAATGATTGGCGCGTCCATCGCCAGCGTTTTGATATTCCGATTCGTACTACGGCCTGATTCGAAGGTCCGTGGCGTGCAAACATGAATTGGACACAATGAACGCCCGAATCCGCTCACGGAAATTCAGATTTTCACCCTTTCGTCCGGCACGGGTTTCGCTAAGATTAAAGCGCTCTAATGTTGCAGGAAATCCTCCTTCGACCCAAACGACCCGTGGCTAGATCCCATGCGCTTCGCCGCCCTCGCGCGGTCCCTGAATCCGTGATCCCGAAGAATGTCCTCGCTAAGGAAATCGCGAGCATTCTCGACGATCAACAGCTGACGCAGACAGAAGCCGCTTACATCATGCGAGATGCGCCGTCGCAGATCTCCCTCGTGGTAACGGGAAAACTGCGCGGATTTTCCACCGAACGCCTCATTCGAATGCTCGCCCGGCTTGGCCGCGACATCGATATCGTGATTCGGCCGGCCAAGGGCAAGTCGGGCAAGGTCACCGTTACCCGCCGCTAACAAGCGCGAACGTCCCTCGCGCCCATGCGCGAGGGACCGCGGCCGGATTCACGGCCGCCCCAGAACCGAGAGCTTACGAGCGGGAGTTGGAGACGAGCGGGACGTCGTGCGTCGGCGTGAGCGACGTAGCGAACGCGTCGTCCCACTCCCGAACCTGGTCGCGTCCGCCGCGCTTCGCGGCGTAGAGCGTGACGTCCGCACGCTCTTTGAGGCTGGCCGCCACCGCGTCGCCGCCGATGCCCGGCGAGGTCACCACGCCGACGCTGACCGTCAGCTTGAGTCGCGTTCCGTTCACCATGAACGCGTGATTTCGTACGGTCTCCCAAATGCGCACGGCCATGCGGTACGCGCCCTCGGGACCGGTTTGCGGCAGAAGGATCGAGAATTCTTCGCCACCGGTGCGCGCCACCATGTCCCCCGATCGGGCCGCCTGGCCCAACAACATCCCGAGCTCACGCAGCACGACGTCACCGGTGATGTGGCCGTAGGTGTCGTTGACCTTCTTGAAGTGATCGAGGTCGACGGCGATGAGCGAGATCTGCTGGCCGGTGCGCCCCGACCGCGCGATCTCGCGCGCCAACACCTGGTCCAACCCGCGACGGTTGAGACACCCGGTGAGAGGATCGGTCAACACCATGCTGGCGAGCTGCAGGCGTACCCGGTTATACGCCCGGCCCACGCGAGTGATCGACTCGGGGTTCGTGTTCGTGTTGACGTCGTACGCGCGGCTGAAGTCGCCTTCCTCGGCCCACTCGAACAATTCGACGATGTGCTCGAGGCGCCGTTGGATGTTCCCGAACTGCACGATGAGCAGCAGGGCGGCGGTGGTGAACAGGCTGATGGACCAGATCTCCTCGATCGGGTCCTGCGGCGTCCCGAGCATCAGCGAGCCGAGACGCACGGCGACGAGGTAGCCGACGACGACCGCGAGCAGCGTCAGCGTGGCGTGCGTGCGGCCGAAATACGACTCCACGGAATGGAGGACGAAGAACGAGAGAACGAGAATTCTCTCGTAGTAGGCAACCGGCGATGACGCGATCGTCGACCCGAAGATGAACGCGAGGTCGGCGAAGACGGTGGCGGCGACCATGAGATTTCCCGCCGTCCCGGCTTCGCGCATGCGATGGCTGAGCAGCCTGATCGCGACGACGTAGCCGACGAGCGTGATCGCCACCCACAGGTCGCTGCCGCCCAGGATGTCGAGTTGTTGAAAGAGCAACTCGAACAGCCCGAGAAACATCGCGATCGCGATGCGGGCCGGGGCCTGCCACAGCAGTACATCCGCGTTCGCGCGTGCGGGATCTAGTGTGTCCTGTTTCACTCGAAATGAACCGGGAGAACGTGCATCATCCGGCGTGTCGCGCGCCGAAAACACCTTGTCCACCTGTAAGTTTCGGCCGATTGGCCAACAACTGATGCAATGTGTCCAACTCTTTGCACTGGATTGATTTAAGCACGTCCGCAAGTCTGTCGGCTGGCGGCTGCTGTCAACCCTGAGCGGTCCGCTCCGGGGGGCCGGAGCGGCAGCCGCCCATTCTGTGCGCCCCGACGGGTTTTGGCCGCGACGTAGGACACAACAAAGGCGCCGGGGCAGCCCCCGAAGGGAGCCCCGGCGCCCCGATTACAAGGATCGGCAGGTCAAACCCGCGCCGAGATCACCTCTTCGGCGAATCGCTCCATCTCCTCGAGCTGCGGGCTGCACTGCAGCAGCAGCAGATCGACGCCCGCCTCGGCGAACTGCGCCGACGCGCTCGGCCACCTGCTCCGGCGTGCCGACGAGTCCGGCGCGCAGACCGCGGTTGGAAACCGAGTAGTCCTGCAGGGTCACCTGCTGCTCGAGCTTCGTGTTCGCGATCCAGTCGCGATAGTTCTCGTAGCCCGGCGATCCGGCCGTCGACGTTCGTGATGCGCTCGATCTCGCGCTGCGCCTCGCGCTTCCGTAGTCGCGCACGATCGCGTACGCCGGCGACGCCGAACTGCATCGGCGGGAGGTCGACGCCCAGCGCTTCCGACGCCTGCTCGCGACGGCGCACGCATGTCGGCGATCTTCGGCGCGATGCGCTCCGGCGGATCGCCGTGCATCACGTACGCGTCGCACTGGCGCGCGATCAGCGTCTTCGCCGCCTCGGACTCGCCGCCGGCGTAGATCGTCGGCCGCGGGCGGCCGGGCGTCGACGACCGGCTTCGGCTCGAGCACGATGTCGTCGTGGTTGTAGAACTGCCCGTGGTAGCTGAACGCCGGCTCGCGCCACGCGCCGTCGACGACGTCGAGCCACTCGCGTCGTGCGCGCGTAGCGATCGTCGTGCTCGTCGAACGCCGCGCCGTAACGGCGCGCTTCGTCCTTCCACCACGCCGACACGACGTTGAGCGCGAGCCGCCCGTTCGAGATGCGATCGATGTTCGCCGCCTGCTTGGCGAGAATCGCCGGCGGATGGAACGACGGCCGCACCGCGACCATCAGCTCGAGCCGCTCGGTGACCGCGGCGAGCGCCGCCGCCGTCGACCACGCGTCGAGCGACGGCGCCTTGATTCCCTTGATGTCGTTGAGCAGCAGCTCGGCGATCAGCGTGAGGTCGTAGCCGATCTCTTCGCTGCGCTGCGCGAGGCGGCGCACGTAGTCCCACGACGCCGCCATCCCTTCGTCGTCGACGTTGCGCAGCCAGCCGCCGAAGACGGGGAGCCAGTAGCCGTATCTCATGGAAGGGCGTCGCGCTGGAACGTGGTGCGTTCCTTGTTGCGCTCCGTCGTCTGCCGCGCGGCGCGCACTCCGCGACACTCGAGATAGTCGACGAGCTTCGCCCACGGATCGAAGCCGATGACGTTCACCGGATCGGCGACGAAGTTCGACAGCGCGTTGATGTCGTAGAAGTAGTGCTTGCCGTCGCGGTCGTCGACGAGATACTCGATGCCGCCGACGTCGAGCCCGGCGCGGCGCGAGATCGCCTCGACCTGCTCGATGATCTCGGCGCGGCGGCGTCGTAGCCTTCGACGCGGAGCCCGGTCTTCGGCGCGTCGACCGCGCACGCGCCGCGCACGAGCTCGACGCCGTTCGTCGTCTGGCACGCGTCGGCCGGGCAGAGATCGAACGACCCGACCGCCGGGATACACCTTGATCGCGTAGAGGTACTTGCCGCCGAGCGTCTCGACGCGAACGATGTGGCCGTCGCGCAGCGGCGCCGACTCCTGCACGAGCGCGACGCCGTCGACGCCCAGCTCGACTTCGCCGCGCTCGATCGCGCCGGCGAGCGCCGCTTCCGTCTCGTAGCGCACGATGCCGGCGCCGCTGCCGCCGATGTTCGCCTTCACGAGCACCGGATAGCGAAGATCCTGTCGCGGCCGTCGACGGCGAGCGACGGATGGTTGATCGCACGCGCCTCGCGGATACGGAAGCCCGAGCTCCTCGAGCAGGTCGAGCTGCGACGCTTTCGAGAGCTCGAATGCGTACACGCTGCGACGCCGTTGACGACCGGGCATGCCGATGCGCTCGAGGTGCCGCAGCCAGTGCAGCGTGTGGAACGTCGACTGGCGGTGGCCGCGCAGATACGCCGACGGGCTCGCGCGATTGAACACGAGCGAATACGGGACGTCGTCCTCGGACGGATCGAAGACGTGCGCCGCGGCGTCGAGCCGCACGTACGGCAGCCCGCGCCGCTCGAGCTCGGCGAAGAGCGGCTTGAACCAGTCGGGATGTTCGTGGTAGATCGGCGATCGGTTGCATGGCTGTCCGAGTGAGGGTCGCGGGTGATGCGACTCTCGCTCGGTCTCACTCGGATCGGCGCGCGACTCGTCTCGAAAACAAAAACGCTCCGATCCCTGGTGAGGATCGGAGCGCGAGTCGCGCTGAAGAGAAGTGCTAGATGCGAGCGCCCAGAGCCTCACATGTCGGTTGACACATGGGACACATACACATGCACACACACATGGCTTGTTGGCGGAGCAGATAGCGTAATGACGTCCGGGCAAGGTGTCGTCATGCGAGAAGAGAAGTGTCATAAGCGACGGCCGCAAGCCTGGCGTCAAGAGCTCGCTACACAGATCTCTGCAGCGAAGTCGCATCGTACATCAGAACTTCGATTCGAGATACAGGTCGACGCGGAACTGCTTCCGCGGGTAGATGCCGCGCGCGACGTCGAATCGGAACAGTCCGTCGAGGAACGACACGCCCGCACCGACGCCGCTCATCGGCCGGCCAACTTGACCCATCTTCGTGCGATCGCCCGACCCAACCGAGGTCGGCGAACACCGTCGGCCGCATGCCGGCGTCGTTCGATCCGAGCTCGGCGCGCGTCAGCCAGAACGCGTTGCCGCTCTGCGCCGTGTCGGGACTCTGCCCGCGCACGGTCTGCGACCCGCCGAGGTACCAGCGACGCTGCGGCGGCAGTCCGCCGACCGAGCTGCCGCCGGCGAGCGTCAGCGACGCCGGCGAGCGCGGCCGAGCCCGTGCGACGCGGTCAGGTCGAGCGCGGCGCGACCGTACAGCGAATCGCCCGTCCGCGCGCTCTCGAACCGGAGATCGGTGAACACGCGGAGTGCCGCCGGGATCGAGGCCGTAGTCGTGATCGTCGACGTGCGCGCCGAAGCCCGCGTATCCGCCGCGCCGCGCGACGAGGTTCGCCGGGAAATCGCCGCCGTTCACCGCGAAGTTCGTGTTCACCGCCGCGGTGCGCTCCTGCTCGGCGAACGCGCGCCACTCGATCTGCGCGTTCCGCCGCCGAACGACGCCGTCGCGTGTCCGCGTGAGCTCGACGCCGGTCGCGCGATAGTAGAACCCTTCGTCGCGCCCGAACATCAGCGCCGAGAACGAGCTGCCGAAGCTGAGCGGGTGTCCCCAGTCGCTCGCCGACACGAGATGATTGTACGCGCTGAACCGGATCGTCTTCGTGAGGTTCGTGCGCGTGAGCGAGAGCTCGAGGTTCGGTTCCCAGTCGGCGAAGCCGAGGCGACCGATCGCCGTACCCGCTGTAGCCGCCGCCGAGTTGCTGCTCGACCGACGCGCCGACGCGACAGGCCTTCGACGCGATTGTAGCGCATCATCGACGGCCCGTACGCAAATCGTCGGCGGCGGCAGCAGTCCGACTGCAGCCTGAACGAGAACGGCGCCTGCGCGCGCGAGCGACAGCGCCTCGGCCTTGAGCGCCTCGAGCTCCTTCGCGCCGAACAGCTCTTCGCCCGGATCGTAGATCGACGGCGGAAGATCGGGCGAGTGCTCGAGCTTCGCCGAGTCGCACGGAATACGCATGGCGACCGGAGTCGCCATCTCGTAGCGACGGCGTCGTCGACGACGCGGACGTCCGGACGTGTCGCACTGCGTAGTGCGCGGCTCCGCGCTTCTCGAGCCCGCGGCGAATCGAATCGCTGTACGCGCGCGCGCGTGCACGCGCGTCGCGATGCGCACGGAATCGCGCCACGCGATGCGTGCGTCCTCGCGTCAGCGAATCGGGCATGCTGCGGCGCGGGCGGCGGAAGCGGGATCGTCGGAAGCGTGTCCTTGCCGTTCACGCTCGCGTACTTGAAGCTCTCCTCCATCTTGAACGGCACGTGCATGAAGCTCACTTGCGCGCTGCCCTCGGCGAAGCGGAGGCGCGGGAGCCAGAAGCGCCCTTCGTGCAAGCCGTACTCGACGGCGATCGCCGAGATCTCCGCTTTCATCGGCGTGATCATAGGCTTCACCCACACGGGGACGTCGTCCATCGACTTCGGATCTTCCTCCTGCGCGACGGCCCAGATGTCCATCGGCACGGACAGGCGATACGCGGCGCGCACGAGCTGACCCGACTTCGTGTCGAACCAGAGCGAGCCGACGCGAGATTCCATTTCGGCTGGCGCGGCCGAACTCGCAGCTCGCGCAGCTGAATGACCGTTCCGTTCGGCAGCTTGAAGCTGACCGAGTCGCCGGTCTCGTAGGTGTAGTACGCCTCGGCGCCGTCGGCGATCGGGTGCACGATCTCGTGTTTCGTCGACCTGCGCGCGCGCGACGTCGCTGCCGCCACCCAGAGCGGCTCGTATCCCGGGAAGTACGGGATCGACGCCTTCAGGTCGGGATCGTTCATTTCGTTGTCGATCTCGACGCGCGCCTCTTCGTCCCGAGCATCGGCACCGCGTTGCGTGCTCCCTTCGCGTCCATCCACACGCCGACTCCCTGCTGCCATCGAACGCGCGCCGCGCTCTCGTGTCGGAAGAGCAGCCGGTCGCGGCCGATGCTCCGAGAAGCCCAATGCCGGCCGAGATGCGCTGATACGACATCGCGTCGTAGGCGACGAGCGCGGAGTCTTGCTTGAGCCGCGCCGCGCGCGCGGCGAGCAGGGTCATCTTTGCCGTCGGCGTCCTTGAACGCGGTGGCCTGGAGTTCGGCCGTGACGGGGCGCCGGACGCCTTGGTGTCGACGTCGAGCGTTGGGCGCGTCTGTTGAGTCGCCGTTGGTGCTGTCCTTTACGACCGGTGTGCGAGATCGCCCCCCCTCACACCGCTGCGTGCACGCCGGAGCGCGCCCACCCTGCTGCGCCGGAGTAGCCGGCGGCGTGGGTTGGGTCGGTGGGGTGGGTGGCGGCGACCCCTGGAATGCCAGCGCCGCGACGGCGCCAAGAACGAGGACGATCACAAGACCTCGGGACTCGAGAGGCTCAAAGCGATACGAGAGCGAACCAGCCAGGGTTTCGCCCCGTACCCCGTGTTCTGGGCAGTCCCGGCTATGGGTGCCGGCGCGCCGCTTCGGGGTCTCGGGTCCACAGCGCGATCAACCCGCACATCGAATCGCGCGTTCGAAACTCTGCCGGGATTTCCGACGCGCTTCGGTACACCTCGATCCCCTCGAGCGATCCCGGCGGAAAGTCATCGACGCTGCCGTTGGGATAGGGGTTCCCATCGACATAGAGCGCCACGGTACAGGTCGCCTGGTTGGTCGCGTTCGACGAGCGTTGCATGTGGACCGGCTGTGGCTCGCCCGCCATGCGCTGTGAAATCGTCACTCCGGGGACGTATCGGAGCAGTTCACTAACCGACGCGGAGTGGCGTTTCTCGATGTCGCCGCGGGTCAGGAACACGCCGATTCCCCGTGAGCGGCGTTTGTTGAATGCGCCCATCTTGAAATCCCGCACGGAGTCGGCCGAGACGAGTTGCCCTTCCAGCTGAATGACCGCTCGTCGCAGCGTGAAGTCCGCATGCGTCGCGCGCCCGTCGAGCACGTCGACCGTGAGCGTCTCGGGGCGGAAGCCCAGACGGCGGGCAATGAAGGAGGTTCGGCCCGGCGAAAGCCCGCTAATACGAAAGGCCCCGGAGTCATCGCTCACGGATCGAGGCGCGGCTTCTCCGGCGATCGCGATGCCCGCGTCGCTAATTCGCCCACCGGACGAGTCACGCACGAGCCCCTCGAGATGCGCGCGCGACATACTGCGCTGCGCGCCGAGAAGGGTCGGAGCGAGCGACATCACGCAGTACACGACGAAGCGGGTGGGAATCGCTCGTCTCGACATCTCTCGATCGGGCGAGGGCTGGTCGCACGCTATGGTCACGCGCGATGACCGGCAAGAGGCAGTAGGTTTCAGCCCCTATGTCGGCTTCGGCAAATCCGTCATCGGCGCTCTTCGTTCAGGATCTCCGCAAGTACTACGGCGACGTGCGCGCCGTCGACGGGCTCGACCTCGACGTCGGCGCCGGCGAGTGCTTCGGCCTGCTCGGCCCGAACGGCGCCGGCAAGACGACGACGATCGAGATCTGCGAGGGCCTGCTCGCGCCCCGACTCCGGCGACGTCGAGCTGCTCGGCCTGCGCTGGGACCGCGACGAGACACGAGCTTCGCCAGCGACTCGGCATTCAGCTCCAGGAGACGCAGCTCGCCGAGAAGCTCACGGTCGACGAAGACGGTTCGCCTGTTTCGCAGCTTCTACGCGCGGGGCCGCACCGTCGACGACGTCATCCGCCTCGTCCAGCTCGACGAGAAGCGCGACGCGCGCGTCGGCAAGCTGTCGCGGCGGACAGAAGCAGCGGCTCGCGCTCGCCTGCGCGATCGTCGGCGATCCCGATCTGCTCTTTCTCGACGAGCCGACCACCGGTCTCGACCCGCAGTCGCGCCGCCAGCTCTGGGATCTGATCACCGAATTCAAGGCGCTCGGCCGCACGATCATGCTCACGACGCACTACATGGACGAGGCGGAGATTCTCTGCGACCGCGTCGCGATCGTCGATCACGGCAAGGTGATCGCGCTCGGCACGCCGCGCGAGCTGATCGCATCGCTCGGCGCCGAGCACGTCGTGGAGTTCGCGCTGAGCGCCGACGGAACGCAGCTCGACGAAGCCGACGCTTCGCGCGCTCGACGGCGTGCGCGCCGTGCGGCGCGTCGCCGGCGGCTACGAGCTGCAGGTCGGCGCGCTGCATCGCACCGTGCCCGCGCTGCTCGCGCTTGCTCGCCGAGCGCAAGCTCGAGCTCGCGCAGCTCACGACGCATTCGGCCACGCTCGAGGACGTGTTCGTGTCGCTCACCGGGAGGCAGCTCCGCGATGAGTGATTCGAGAGCATGGCCGAGCGCGACAACGCCTCTCGCTCTGGCAGCTCATCACGGTGCGATTCAAGGAATACATGCGCGAGCCGGAAGCGCTGTTCTGGTCGTTCGGCTTTCCGATTCTGCTCGCGATCGGCTGGGCATCGCGTTTCGCAGCAAGCCGCCGGACGTCGTTCACGTCGCGGTCGTCGACGGCGCGCCGCAGGCGGCGGCGCTCACCGAGTCGCTGCGGCGCGACAGCGCGCTCGCGGTCGAACACGCTGCCGCCGGACAGCGCCGCGTGCGGCGCTGCGCACCGGGCGCGTGGCGCTCGTCGTCGCGCCGACCGGCGATCGGCGCCGTCGCAGTACGAGTACGACGACACGCGCCCGGACGCGCGCACGGCGCGCCTGATGGTGAACGACGCCGTCCAGCGCGGCGCCGGGCGGGCGGATCCGCTGCCGTCGACGCGAGCGCCACGTTCGCGAGCGCGGCTCGCGCTACATCGACTTCGTCGTGCCGGGTCTGCTCGGCATGACGATCATGGGCGGCGGCATCTGGGGACTCGGGCTTCTCGATCGTCGACCAGCGGCGGCAAGAATCTGCTCAAGCGACTCGTCGCGACGCCGATGTCGCGCGCCGAGTATCTCGCGTCGTACGTGATTTCGCGGCTGGTGCTGCTGACGATCGAGGTCGTCGTGCTTCTCGGGTTCGTCGGTGCTTGTTGTTCGGCGTGCCGATGCGCGGCTCGCTGGTCGCGATGGCCGCGATCATCGTCGTCGCCGCGCTGGCGTTCGGCGGACTGGGTCTGCTGATCGCGTCGCGGTCGAAGACGATCGAAGGCGTGTCGGGGCTGATGAACCTCACGATGCTGCCGATGTGGGTGCTGTCGGGCGTGTTCTTCTCGTCGGAGAACTTTCCGCGCGTGGTGCAGCCGTTCATCAAGGCGCTTCCGCTCACCGCGACGAACGACGCGCTGCGCGCGAACATGCTGCGCGGCGTGCGCGCTTTCCGCGCTCTGGCCGCAGCTCGCGATACTCGTCGCATGGATGGTCGTTTGCTTCGCGATCGCGCTGCAAGATCTTCCGGTGGCGATGACGGGCGGCGATGACGCGGCGACCTGCCGCGCGACGAGCTGCGTCGAGCACGGTCGCGCGGTGCTCGACTGGATCGCCGACTATCTCGAGCATCCCGAGCGCTATCCGGTGCTGTCGCGGCGCGAGCCGGGCGAGATTCGACGCGTCGCTTCCCGTCGTCGCCGCCGGCCGACGGGCGAGCCGCTCGACGCGATTCTCGCGCGATTTCGAGTCGAAGATCATTCCCGGCATCACGCACTGGAATCACCCGGCGTTCTTCGGCTACTTCGCGACGTCGTCGTCGGTGCCGGGAATTCTCGCCGAGATGCTGGCCGCGACGCTCGACGTGAAGGCGATGCTGTGGAAGACGTCGCCGGCCGCGACGGAGCTCGAGCAGGTCGTGACGGACTGGCTGCGTCAGATGCTCGGACTTGAGCGACGGCTGGTTCGGCATCACGACCGACACCGCGTCGATCTCGTCGATGCTCGCGCTCGCCGCGGCGCGCGAGGCGCAGCCGGAGCTCGCGATTCGCGAACGCGGCATGGCCGGGCGCACGGATCTGCCGCGGCTCCGCGTCTACTGCGTCGGCGCACGCGCATTCGTCGATCGACAAGGCGGCGCTCGCGCTCGGGACTCGGGCTCGAGAACGTCGTGCAAGATCGCCGACGACGACGGAATTTCGAATGCGGCCCGACGCTGCTCGCCGCGGCCATCGCGGCCGATCGCGCGCAGCGGATTTCTGCCGCTCGCCTGCGTCGCGACCGTCGGCACGACGAGCATGGCGAGCATCGATCCCGTGCCGGCGATCGCGGAGATCTGCCGGCGCGAGAGCGTCTGGCTGCACGTCGACGGCGCGTACGGCGGCGTGCTCGCGATCGCGCCCGAGTATCCGCTACATCCTCGACGGCGTGGAGCGGCGCGGACTCGCTCGTCGTGAATCCGCACAAGTGGCTGTTCACGCCGTTCGACTGCTCGGTGCTCTATCATCAAGCGCGCCGGACGTGCTGAAGCGCGCGTTCTCGCTCGTGCCGGAGTATCTCGTGACGCGCGAGCAGGACGAGGTCGTCAACTACATGGACTACGGCGTGCAGCTCGGCCGCCGGTTTCGCGCGCTCAAGCTGTGGATGGTCATTCGCGCGTTCGGCGTCGACGGCCTGGCCGAGCGGCTGCGCGCGCACTGCGCGCTCGCGCGCACGTTCGCGGAATGGGTGGAGAGCGAACGCCGACTGGGAGTTGATGGCGCCGGTCGCCTTTTCGCTCGTCTGCTTTCGCTACGCGCCCGACAGGCGTGAGCGACGACGGAGCTGCGACCGAGATCAACGAGGCGATCATGCACGCCGTGAACGCGGGCGGCGAAGTGTTCCTGTCGCACACGAAGCTGAACGGCCGATTCACGCTGCGACTCGCGATCGGGAACATCCGGACGGCAGAAGCGCCACGTCGCGCTGGCGTGGGAGCTTTTGCAAGGCCGAAGCGTCAAAGGCACCAAAGAGCGAAAACGGCGTCAAGAGCGAGTCAGACTCATCGCGCTTGACGCCGTTCTCGATTTGTCGCGTCGTCGCTGTTACTCGTGCGCAGCGAGCTTGTCCGTGAAGAACTGCGGGAAACTGCTTCTTCAGATTCACGACCTTCGGCGCGTCGTTGATCACGATGTACGGCTGGTCGGGATGCAGCTCGGCGTAGTTCTGGTGGTACGCCTCGGCGCGGTAAGAAGTCCTTGAGCTTCGCGACCTGCGTGACGATCGGCTTCGAGTACAGTGCGCGCCTTGAGCTGATCGATGTACGCCTCGGCCATGTCCTTCTGCTCGTCGGTCATGTAGAAGAGCGCCGACCGATACTGCGTGCCGACGTCCGGGCCCTGGCGGTTGAGCTGCGTCGGATCGTGCGCGACGCGAGAAGAAGATCTCGCATCAGGTCGGCGAACGAGACCTGCGACGGATCGAACACCACGCGCACCGACTCGGCGTGACCCGTCGCGCCCCGAGCTGACGTCTTCGTAGTCGGGGTGATCCTTCGTCCCGCCGGCGTAGCCCGACGTCGCGCTGATGACGCCCTTCATGTGCTGGAACACAGACTGAATGCCCCAGAAACAGCCGCCGGCGAACACGGCCGTTTCGGTCTTCGGCGGCGCGGCGCTCGGGCGCGCCATGGCCGTTGTGGCCGAGGCCGCCGCTACGAAACCGGCCGCGATGATTCCGCGAGTCAAACCACGCATCATGATCCCACCCTCCGTTCCTTTGAGTCGTTCAACGGCCGTCCTTCCCCTCGCCCGAATCGCGTTCTCCGTCCTCCGGACCTCCTGGCGTCGCGCATCTCGGACCGTGTCGCCGGCCGCCAGCACTTCGACCACTTCGTCCTCGACGTGCCTGGCTCGCATGATCCAGAACCCGATGGCCAATAACAGAACGAACAACCCGACCAAATAGTTCTCGTAGCGGCGAACGTGTCCGAGAACGATCAGCGTCGTCTCGGCCGAACGCCCAGCCCGATCACCGTGAAGACGACCGCCCAGCGTCAGCGCAGCTGATCGCGCTTCCAATCAAATAGACCGGCAGCGGCACCCGCGCCGCGCCGCAGGCGATCGGGAGCGTCAGCCGCAATCCATACGCCCACCGCACCGCCAGCGGATGCACGCCACGGATGCCGCCGGACGATCTTGAACGCCCGGACCATCCAATCGCGAAGCCGCGGCCACCGCTGCCGAGCCCATCGCCGTGCCAGCGCCCAACATAGTACAACCCGAGGTCGGCGAGCCACGTTCCGATCGCTATCGAGAACATCACGGTGGAGAGCCGGAGATGGCGGTCGTGCGCCACCAGCCCGCCGATCAGCGGCGTCGCTTCCTCCGTGACGATGCCGCGTCACGCCGAGCGTGATGTACGCCCACAGTTGGTGGAGCGCGGCCATGGCCTGCGGATGCCGCGTCGCGATCTGCAGCAGCGCGAAAATGGTTGTCGCCCTCGAGGCGATTTCGGGGGGGGGGGAAGTAAGGGCGATTCAGGGCGAGATCGACGCGACCGCGGGCGGATCCGCGGGACGCAGCGCGTCGAGCCGCGCGCGCAATTCGGCGTGCAGGCGGCGCGCGATCGGCCCAGGCGTGCCGTCGCCGACGGGCTTGCCGTCGATTCGCACGACGGGCATGACGTCGGTCGTCGTCCCCAGCAGGAACAGCTCCTCGAGTCGGTGAAGGTCGCGCTCGCCGAATGCCTCCTCGTGCACGGACATCCCGCGCGACCGCGCGATGTCGAGCACGATGTCGCGCGTGATCCCGGGAAGAATGAGGTGGTTCGCCTGGTGCGTGCGAAGCACCCCGTCCAGCACGCCGACGACGTTGGTGTGCGATCCCTCGGTCACGACGCCGTCGCGGATCATGATCGCTTCGATCGCGTGTCGCTCCTCGGCCGCCTGTTTCGCCAGCACGTTGGGAAGGAGCTGAATCGACTTGATGTCGCATCGGAGCCAGCGCACGTCGGGCACGGTGATGCACTCGGCGCCGCGCTCGCGGACGTCCTCCGGCGTGGTGAGCCGGTTCACGGTCGCGTACACCGTGGGTGAAACGCCGCCCTTCGGGAAATGGTGCGTCCGCGGCGCCACGCCGCGCGTGATCTCGACGTAAAACGTCGCATCGCCGTCCAGGAGATCGGAGTCCGTCAACAGCCGGCGAGCGATGTCGTGCAGCCGATCCGGCGTAGCAACGTCGGGGCGCGGGATTCTCAGCTCGTCCAGCCCGCGATGAAGGCGCGCCACATGGCGCTCGCTCTCGAACAACGAACCGCCGACCGCGCGCCATACTTCGTACACGCCGTCGCCGAACACGAAGCCGCGGTCGTCGACCGGAACGGAGGCGGCGGAGCGAGGTAGGAAGTGGCCGTTGAGATACGCGAGCACGTGGCGGAACAAGAAGGGTGATCGATTAGAAGGTAAGTTGGGTCGGGTACTCGGCACATGTCCAACGTCATCCTCGAAACGAAGCGCCTCCGGCTGCGCGAGCTCGCGGCGAGCGATCTGGATTTCGTCGCCACCATGCTCGACGACGCCGACGTCATGCGTTACTACCCGCAGCGCCTCGACCGCGCGGCCTCGCTGGCGTGGATCGAGCGCCAGCAAATGCGGTACGCACGCGACGGACACGGGCTGTGGCTCGTTCTCGATCGCGAGACGGACGAACCCGTCGGACAGGTCGGGCTCGTCACGCACGAGCTGAAGGGACTGCCGAGGAGCAGATATCCGGAAATTGGGTATCTGCTGCACAGACCGTTCTGGCATCGCGGGTTCGCGACCGAAGCGGCCGCCGGCGTGCGTGACTACGCGTTTCGCGCACGGCGCTACGACCAGGTGATCTCGCTCATCCGGGCCGTGAACGAACCGTCGCAAGCTGTGGCGCGACGGCTTGGCATGTCGATCATCGGCGAGACGGAGTTTGCCGGGCTGCCGCACCTCGTGTTTGGACTGAACGCGCTGTGACCATGAGGGTTTCACAGAATCCTTTACATCTATCACGGTCGTCGGCGGGACCCGCCTTCGCCGCTCGCTCGACTTGCGACTCGCGGAAGTTGGCCGTCCATTCCGCTGATGTCATTCGTCTGGGGACGGACGATGCGTGCCTCGGTCGCCGTCGGGGCAGCGCTCTTCTGCCTGCCATCGGCCTCGATCGCGCAGCGCGCGAGTGTTTCGAGGGCTGATTCCGCGCTCGTGCGACGCATCTTGTCCGCGGAGGATCGCCGAGACGCCGACGACGTCGCGCTGAAGGAAGGCCGGGAGAGCTCGAACGAGCGCATTCGCGTGCTCGCCGTTCGGGCCATCGGGCGTATCGGTGATCCGCGGTTTGCCGCTCGAGACTCGCTGCCTCCTCCGCGACCGCCGATGCCATGGCCGGAGCCGGCGTGGCGACTGCGGTATCGTGCGCTGACTGCTCAGTCGGACTGCGGCACTATTCGTGGCGCGCTCGCCGACAGCACGTGGCAGGTGCGACTTCACGCCGCCGATCTGGCTGGCCAGTCGTGCGCGAGCGACGCCTCCGTCGTGAAGATCCTCGATCAATGGATCGCGCTGGTGCCGGCCGACGCGTCGCAACACGCTCGCGGCGGTGTGGCCTGGCAGGCGGCGGCGCACGCGATCGTGGCGCTGGCCCGCGTCGATCCGTCGGACGCGCGGCGTCGGCTTCCCGCCTTGGCGGAGCACCGTCAATGGCAGCTGCGGATGTACGCCGC
The DNA here is from genome assembly GCA_963846925.1 of uncultured Gemmatimonadaceae bacterium. Classification (GTDB taxonomy): domain Bacteria; phylum Gemmatimonadota; class Gemmatimonadetes; order Gemmatimonadales; family Gemmatimonadaceae; genus JAQBQB01. The sequence goes on from CAWJXW010000014.1 coordinate 193,168, forward strand.
GCGGGCGGCCGGTGTCCTCTCGGACACGGCCAGTCTGCGAAAGCTCGCGCGCGACGCGAACGACAACGTGAAGGAACGAGCGATCGACGCGCTGAGCGCGCTCACGGGACACGGCGACGACCAGATCTTTCTCGCGGTGATCAACTCGCCAAGCGCGGGCGCCCAGGCTGTCCGCGCCGCGGCGCGCGCATTGCTCGGCTCCGCGGATCCCGGTGCGCACGCCGCGGAGAACGCAGCGTTCGCCCGCTGGGTCGCGCGCGACAACGCGTCGGCGCGGGACGCGCGCGTCGCGCTCCTCGCCGCGGCGGGGCGGCCGGCGAGCGACGATCGGCCGCCGACGACGCGCGTGGATTTGCCGGCTCGCGCGGTCGCGCTGGCGTTGGGCACGGAGGCGCGCGTGCGCGTCACGATGGCGCGAGAGAGCGGCGGCGGCTCATTCGTCGTGCGCATGCGGGGCGACGTCGCGCCGATCATGGTCGCGCGCGTGCTCGCGCTCGTGCAGTCCGGCTACTACAACGGGTACGGATGGCACCGCGTCGAGCCGGACTTCGTGATCCAGGGGCCCAGTCACGGGGACAACGAGTACGTCGGCTACTCGCGCTACTTCCGCGACGAGCTCGGGCCGGTACCGCACGCCCGCGGCACGGTGGGGATGAGCACGCGCGGCCACGACACCGGCGACGGCCAGTGGTTCGTCAACCTGCGCGACAACCTGCGCCTGGGCCGAGACTACTCGGTGTTCGGTGACGTGGTCGAGGGGATGGACGTCGTGGACGGCATCCTCGAGGGCGACGTGATCGCTCGAATCGAGGAAATCCGGTAGCGAGCATGGCGAAGCACCCTCGAACGTCGCGCGAGCGCTATCTCGGTTTCGTCGACGACTATCGGCTCCGTCGACTCGACGAGTCGACGGAGGCGAACGGCGCCAGGCCCGCCGCGGCGCAGCCCGCTCGGCGGCGCAGGCACACCGCGATCACGATACCGACGCTCGGGAGGAACAGCGTCCGCTCGGGCGAGCACGATGCTCGTCGGGACAATGTTGCTCACCGGGAAAGAGGGACACCGCGCACCAGAGGAGTCCGAAGCTCACGCCCGGCGCGGCGCGCCGTCTGGCCGCGACGATCGCGACGACGGTCGCCGCGAGGAGCGCGAGGCCGAGCAACTCGTGAGGGCCCATGCCCGTCGATGCCACGATCTCGTTCGGCGAGTAGTCGATCTGCAGATGGGCGGGCCAGAGGAGCAGCCGGAGACCATTTCGGCACGACCTGCAGCATCGTCAGCATCCGGCCGCCGAGGCTCGCGCCGACGAGCGCCTCGGCGTGACGCACCGACGACGCGGCCGGCGAGCACGAGGGTGCGAACCCCGACCAGCACGACGGCGACCGCGCCGAGCATCGCGTATCCGCGCCAGAGACGGTCACGCGCTCGGCGAGCGGTTTGCCGTCAACGAGAAAGAGCTCGGCGGCGAGGAGAAGCCCCGGGAGAATGAACCCGTTCTCTTTCGTGAGAACGGCGAGCCCGTAGAGCGCCGCGAGTACGCACCAATCGCGCGACGTCGAGCGATCCGGCGCGGCGCTTGTCGACGTAGCGGCAGACCGCGACGAGAGAGAAGATCGCGACCAGCAGCTCTCCCTGGTTCACTCCCTGCACGACCGCTTCGACGTGAACCGGATGCGCCGCGAAGAGCACTCCCGCGGCGAGCGCCGCGCCGCGCGACATGACTCTCGACGCGAGCGCGAAGACGAGCAGCGCGGCCAGCGCGTAGAGCATGATGCTGACCAATCGAAAGACGAGCGGCCCGCCCGCTCCGATCACGTATTGGAGCGCGAGGGAGAGAGAGGCGACCGGCCGATACAGGTCGGGCAAATGCGGGGCGGCCCAATACGGGGTCGTCAGAAACTCGAGCCAGCGCCCCACGTCGAGAATGCGATCGTCGTGGAGGATGACCAGAATGTCGTCGTAGGCGAAATCGTTGCGGACGCCGGCGATCGAAGCGGCGAGCGCGGTGAACGCGACGAGGAGGCGGTGCTGCCGGAGGGTCTGTTTTTCGGTGGGATGCATGAGGCCATGGCGAACCGGACCTTCCAATACCGCTCCGGAGCCGCGGCCGTTGGGTCTGTGGTCCTAGACGCGCACGAACCGCCGCCGCTCGGCCAGTTCCACGATCGCGTCCTCGAATTCGCGCAGGCAGGCCTCGACGCCGCTGACCGAGTGGTCGCCCATATGTCCGATGCGGACCGTCGACTCGCGGAGCTGGCCGTATCCGCTGCCGATCGTGAATCCGCGCGCCTTGACGGCCTCGATCATCTCCGGGCCGTGCATGCCGGTCGGCAGTGAGATCACGGAGACCGTCGGCGATCGCGCTCCCTCCGGTGCGACGATCCCGAGATCGAACCCACGCCGTCGCGCTACGCCCTCGACCCAATCGATCGTCGCGTCGCGCATCGCCAGATGTCGCTCCCACCGTTGCTCGATTCCCTCGCGCCCGATGTCTCCCATCTGCGCCTCGAGGGCGTACAGCAGCGACGTCGCCGGAGTGCTCGGCGTCTCGTTCTTGTTCGCAAACTTCTCGTACTGCAGCACGTCGAAGTAGAAGCCTCGATCGCGCACCGATGCGGCCCGCTCGACGTAGTTGGTCGACGCGACCGCGAACGCGAGGCCGGCGGGGAGCGCCAGCGCCTTTTGCGATCCGGTCAGCACGAAATCCAGCTCCCACGCATCCACCATCAATTCGGCGCCGCCGGCACCCGAGACGCTGTCGACGAGCGCCATCACGCCATGCCGATGCGCGAGCTCCGTTACCGCGCGCACGTCGGTGAGGACGCCGGTCGACGTCTCCGAGTGCGCGACGGTCAGCGCCGCGTAAACGCGGCGGCGCAGCGCGCTCTCGACGACGTTCAAGTCGAAGGTTTCGCCCCAAGGCACCGTCACGCGATCGACCTCGCGCTCGCACGACTTGGCGACCTCGGCGAAGCGCTCGGAGAAACCGCCGTTGACGAGAGAGAGGATCGCCCCCTCACGGACGTTGCGGATTGCCATCTCCATGAAGCCGGTGGCGGAGCTGGCGCCGACGTACACCGGCCGCGCGGTGAGCAGCACGTCGCGCAACCCGGCTTCGATGCGGGCGAACATCGCCTCGAACTCGCGTCCGCGATGCACCATCATCGGGCGCGTGAGGTGCGCGAGAATGTCGGGGCGGATTTCCGTTGGGCCCGGAACGAAGAACGTCCCGAATTCGGGCTCAGCCATGACCAAAGTTACACCGCCTCACGTACGAGCAACGAACGCTATCGGCGGGTGAGCACGCGTCCGGCGAACACGTTGGCGAAGCGCCCTTGGTCGACGGTCGGCGTTCCATTCACGAGCAGGTAGCGCACTCCGATCGCGAGCAGCGTCGGCTGCTCGTACGTGGAGCGATCGGCGAACGTGGACTCGTCGAACACGACGACGTCGGCGAATGCGCCCGGCGCGATTCGGCCGCGGTCCTTCAAGCCAAGGATGTCCGCGGTCTCCGCGCTGCTTCGCTGCACCGCGCGTTCGAGCGTGAGCACGTGCTTGGCCTCGACGTACTCGTGGAAGAGCTTCGGGAAAGTGCCGTACTTGCGCGGGTGGCCGTCGCTCCCGTCCGACCCGGTGACGACGAAGTCCTGCTTCATGAAATTCTCGATGTCGGTCTCGTTCATGTTGAACGACGCGACGCCGGGATCGGCTCCGGACGTGATGATCGAGAGCGCCGCCTCGACGGGCGTGGTCTTGCGGCGCTGGGCGATCTCGTCGAGACGTTTGCCGAGCAAACTGGTGTCGCGCGTCGAGGAGATGAGCAACGAATGCGCGCCGGTGCGCCGCTTGAGATTCGCCTCCATGTCGGCGACGAGCCGCGCGCGAGTCGCCGGATCCTTCGCGCGGGCGCGCAGCGAGTCGCGTCCTCCGGCTTCGGCCCATCGCGGGAGAAGCGACGCGCCGAGGCTCGTGCCGGAGGCCGTGTACGGATACTGGTCGGCCGTGACGTCGACTCCGGACGCGCGCGCCTTCTTGATGATGCCGATCACGCTGTCGCTCTGGCCCCAGACGTCTGTGCCGAGCGCCTTGATGTGCGAGATGTGGATCGGAAGGTGCGCCTCGCGGCCGATGCGAATCGCTTCATTCACCGCGCCGACGAGTCCGATGGTGTACGAGCTCTCGTCGCGCAGGTGCGAGTCGTACAGACCGCCCTTCGCCGCGGCGACCTTGGCGAGCTCGATGACCTCCTCGGTCGACGCGTAGCTTCCCGGCGCGTAGTAGAGTCCCGTCGACATGCCGATCGCGCCTTGATCCATTCCTCGCGCGACGATCGCGCGCATCGAATCGATCTGCGCGGGCGTCGGCGCCGACGCGGACATCCCGAGCACCGCCCCGCGTACCGAGCCTTGTCCGATGTACACGGCCGCGTTCGTGCCGATGCCGCCCTTTCGCCATCCGTCGAGCGTGCGTCCGATCTCGATCGATCCGCCGCCGTCGTTGTTCGTGATGACGGTCGTCACGCCCTGCATGAGATACGCGAGGTTGGCGTGTCGCTCCGGCGACGACAGGTCCGCCTGCGTGTGCGTGTGCGGATCGATGAATCCCGGGGCGACGATGAGCCCCGCCGCGTCGATCGTTCGCGCCGCCGTGACACGACTCGCCGCCGCGTCGCCGACGAACGCGATTCGATCGCCGGTGACGCCGACATCGACGCGCCGCCTCGGCGCCCCGCTCCCGTCGACTACAGTTCCGCCGCGAATCAAGATGTCGACGCGTTGCTGCGCGCCAAGCAGCGCCGGCAGGAGCACCCCGAGCGCCGCGATAGCCGAGTGTAAGCGAGTGATTTTCACGCGTAGACGATGCCGCGTTTCCCGTCGATGCGCGAGTGGCTGGACGCAGCCGTCGGCCGCGAGCCGAGTCAGTTTTGAATCCGGTATCCTGTCTTCCGAACGGTGAGGATGTGGCGCGGCTCCGCCGCGTTCTCCTCGAGCTTGCGCCGCAGCTCGGCGACGTGCGTGTCGACAGTGCGGCTATAGACCTCGCCCGAGTAGCCCCACACTTCCTCGAGCAGTTCGGTCCGGGACGCTACCTGCCCGCGCCGCTGCAACAGCGCGATGAGGAGGTCGTACTCCTTGGGCCGCAGCGCGACGGCGCTGCCCGCGCGTTGCACCGTGTGCGTGCGCGGGTCGACGTACACGTCGCCGAACGTGACCGGCGAGGCGAGTTTTGCCCCCGATCCGGCCGCCGACGCCCGCCGCAGCAGCGCATCCACGCGCGCCAACAGCTCGAGAAGACCGAACGGTTTGGCGACGTAGTCGTCCGCGCCGAGACGGAAGCCGAGCACCTTGTCGGCCTCTTCGCCGCGCGCGCTGAGGATGAGGACCGGCGTATCGATGCCTTCCTCGCGCAGAGTCGCCAGCACCCGGTAGCCGTCGACTCCCGGCAGCATGAGATCGAGGATGATCAAGTCAGGGGGCGACGATCGCACCAGCGAGAGGCCCGTTTGTCCGTCCGCCGCGACCGAGACCTCGTAGCCCTCGATCTCGAGGTTGTTGCGCAATCCGGTCGCCAGGTTGCGATTGTCTTCGATGACGAGGACGCGCGTCACGAGTGGATCGGCGGCTGTGTGGATGGCTGTGCGGGTGGCGGCGCGGTCGCGCCGTTCCACCCGTCCACGCGGTGTTCATCCGTGAACCCGACCGCCCGCGGCGCCGCGTTCAACTCGATCACGACACGAGCACCCTTGCGGGGGGCATCCTCGATCCACGTATCGCCGCCGTGCAGCCGCGCGAGCTCGCGAACGACATACAGTCCTATCCCGCTTCCTGCGACGGCGGAATTCGCGTGGCGATCGAGCCGATAGAACGACCTCCACACGCGCTCTCGGTCGCGCTCGGGAACTCCCTCCCCTTCGTCGTCGATCCAGACTCGCACCCGATCGCCGCGAGCCATCGTGCCGACGGTGACGGTCTGGGGACGCCCGCCGTATTTCACGGCGTTGTCCAACAGGTTGAGCACCATCTGCCTCAACGCGTCGCGGTCGGCCATCGCGAAAACATCGGGCGCGAAATCCGTCGCCAGACGAACGTCCGCCGACGCGGCGAGCGGCATCCAATCGTCGATGATCTCTTGCACCGCCTGATTCAGGTCGATCGGCTCGGGACCCAGGCGCGTCATCTGCCGTTCGGCGCGGGAGAAGTGCAAGATGTTCTCGACGAGGTGCATCAACCGGCGGCCTTCCTGCACGATCACGCCGGTCGCGGCGTGACGCTCGTCGTCGGTGCGCACCCGGCCGAGGTTGAGCGTCTCGGCAAAGAGCATGATCTGGGAGAGCGGCGTGCGGAGCTCGTGCGAGACGCTGGAGATGAAATCCGAGCGTAGCCGCGACAGCTCGTGCTCGCGGCGAAGCTGGAGCACCGTCAACAGGACCATCGCCGCCGTCAGCGTGAGGAGTCCGACGAGGATCGGAACTCGCGACTCGGGAAGCGCGCCGAGGGCGAGTAGCTCGACGGCGCGCGGGCGAATCGCCGCGTGCACCGTGAGGCCGCCGACCTGCTCGAACGCGACGTCAGCCGAATACGGAGACTCCGCGGCGCCGCCGCGCGTCTGGTACACGGGGTGGCCGCTCGGATCGCGGACGCTGATCGAAAGAATCGAATCGTTCGGCGCACCACCTGTCGCCGAAACGGGGAGCAGCGTCCGCCGGGCGACGACGTCGCCGATCATCGACGCGCCGATGGCACCAGCGCACGTGCGAATGCCGTAGGCGGCGATCGGTGCGCGGTGTTCCGCGTATTTCACCGAATACGCGATCGCAATGGGCGTTTCATTGGGGAGGCTGGCGAGTATGACCGCGTAATTCCAGTCGGGTCGGTAGACGGTGCCCGCATGGATGGCGATCGTGTCGGCGAGCCATTGCCGCATCGCGTTCGAGACGTTCGCTCCCGCCGTCGCCAGCGATCCGTAACGCAAATCGATTAGGAAGTAGAATCGCGACGAGTCCGTGCCCGCCGGACACCGCAGGACGCCGTCCGCGCTCGAGGTCAGGACGCTGGGCCCGGGAAGCAATTCGTACGGCGTCGTCGCGCGGGAGCGCGTGATCGGCGCCAGCGCGGTGCCGAGCGTCGTTTGCAGTTCGTCGTTGACGCCGGCGACCAGCTCCCATGCCGCGACGGCGGCGTAGTCGTGGAGTGCCCGCTCGGCCGTGGCACGGTGCGATACTGCCGCCTCGTGTGCCTCGTAGGCGAGCATCGTGGCGAGCACGAGTGTGCACGCCAGTAACGACGCGAGAAGAAGCGTTCGCGACCGCTGCCCGCGCGGTCGATGAGGGGCGACATCCGGCGAGACCATCACTCACAATCTGCCGGTCCGCGCGCAAGCGCGGCAACGGGATGTCTCCATTCGCCGTGCCAGTTCTGACACGCTTCTGACACGAGGCGTCCGAATCGGACCGGGGCTGCGTGGAGGAGCCGCGTTCAACCCCTAGTGTTCGTAGGTGCCCACCAGTTCCGTCTGCTCGAGCACGTGTCCCTTCATTGCGCGTTCGAGATCCGGCTTCGTGGGCCGACCGAGGTCGCCGAGCGTCGTGTCTAGCGCGTAGAGCTTGAAGAAATACCGGTGACGGCCGATCGGCGGACACGGGCCCGTGTAGCCGCGTTGCTTGCGATCGTTGAGGCCATCCCGAAGCCCACCGCCGACACTGGTCGCCGAGGCCGGGATGTCGTAGGCCACCCAATGGACGAAGGTCTGCGTGGGAGCCTTCGGGTCGGGCGCATCCGGATCGTCCACGATCAACACGAAACTCTGCGTGCCCTTCGGCGCGCCGCTCCATTCAAGCGGCGGCGGCGTCCCCGCGCCATCGCACGTATGATCTGGTGGGATCGGGCCGTTGCTGTTGAACGCCGCTGAGCTAAGACTGAGTGCCATGGTGTGTTTTCTCCGTCATGCCGCATGCCACCACGCGGCATCATCGGTGTCCTACGCATGCTCTACCAAACTCTCGCCGACATCGTCGCGTGCGTCCATGCCGCGTTCGTGGCATTCGTCGTGTTCGGTGGAATCCTGGCGATCCGCTGGCGGCGGCTCGTATGGTTCCATGTGCCGGCGGCGATTTGGGGGGCGTTGATCGAGTTCGCCGACTGGGTTTGCCCCCTTACGCCGCTCGAGAACGCGCTGCGCGGGCGAGCGGGCGAAGCGGGGTACGGCGACGGGTTCATCCAGCACTATCTGTTGCGCGCGTTATACCCGGCCGGCCTCACGCGCGGCGTACAGGTCGCTCTCGGGACGCTGGTGATCGTTGTGAACATCCTGGCCTACGTAGCCCTACTTCGTCGGGGGCGGCTCTCCGTCGAACGACGAAGCAAATGACCAGGCGAGCGCGGTCGGGTACGGCGGACTAGGCGCGGGCGACCCGCAGCACTTCGTCTAGCGTCGTCACGCCTTCGCGCGCAGCGCGGACGCCGTCGTCGAGCAGCGTGCGCATCCCCTTGGCGACGGCCATCGCGCGCAACTCCTCCGATCCGCGGCGCCGCTGCACCTCGAGCCGCAGCTCGTTGTCCATGACCAGTAGCTCGTACACGCCGGTGCGGCCGCGGTAGCCCGTGCCGCGGCATTCCGGGCATCCGGCTCCCTTCCAAACGCGCGTGAGCCCGAGCGCCTCGACGTCGAGCCGTCGCGTGGCGGCCTTGTCGGGGCGCGTCTCGGTCTTGCAGTTCGCGCAGATCACGCGCACGAGACGTTGCGCGAGCACCGCGTCGACCGTGCTGGCGACGAGGTATGCGGCAATGTCGAGGTCGAGCAGACGCGTGAGCGCCGTCGGCGCGTCGTTCGTGTGCAGCGTCGACAGCACGAGGTGTCCCGTGAGCGCCGCCTGCGTGGCGATCTGCGCGGTCTCGGCGTCGCGAATCTCGCCGACGAGGATGATGTCCGGGTCCTGGCGGAGCAGCGAGCGGAGCGCAGCGGCGAACGTGACGCCGACCTTCTCGTTCACCGGCACCTGCGGAACACCCGACAGCTCGTACTCGACCGGATCCTCGACCGTGAGAATCTTCTCACGCCCGGTGCGGATCATCTCGATCGCGCCGTACAGCGTCGTCGTCTTGCCGGAACCCGTCGGTCCCGTGACGAGCACGATGCCGTGCGGGCGCGACACGACTTCCGTGAACAGCTCGAGAGTGTCGGGCGCCATCCCAAGCTCGGCGAGCGAGATGCGTCCGCGCTCCTTGTCGAGCAGTCGCAGCACGACGCTCTCGCCGCGCAGCGTCGGAACCGTCGAGACGCGTACGTCCACCTGGCGGTTCTGCAACCGCAGGCGGATGCGTCCATCCTGCGGCAATCGTCGCTCGGCGATGTCCAGCTCGGCCATGATCTTCAGCCGGCTGATGATCGCCGCGGTGAGGTGCACCGGCGGCGACGGCGCGTTCTGCAAGACGCCGTCGACGCGATAGCGCACACGCAATCCGTCCTGGTACGCCTCGAGATGGACGTCCGACGCGCGCGCGTCGAGCGCTTCGATGAGCAGCAGGTTCACGAGGCGGACGACGGGCGCCTCGTTCGCCAGGTGCAGCAGGTCGTCGAGCGGGATGTCGTCGACGTCGACGACCTGGGCCTCGCCCGACATGCCGGCGATGACGCCCTCGGCAGTGGCCGCCTCCGGCGCGTAGACGCGTCTGATCGCGGTTCGGAGATCGTGTTCGCCGAAGCGTGCCAGCGAGACATGCGCGCCAAAGATCAATCGCAAATCGTCGAGCGCCAGCGGCTCGACGCGGTCGAGCCACGTCCCGACCGTCAACTCGTCATCGCCGAGGCGAACGGGCAGCACGCCGTACTGCTCCAGCCAATCGGCGGACAGCACGGTGGTGAGCCGCTCGACCTCGAGCAGCTCCGTCGCCGAATGTTCGGTCTCGGGACGATCGGCTATCGCCATCGCGGCCCGCTCGGCGGCTTGGGCGCCGCCAGCGTGTCCACCGGCGGCGGCGTGGGCGTGGAATCCGGAGACGCGGGCGGACGGCGGCGCAGACGGGTGAGCGAGTCGGCTTGTTGCTTGACGGAATCGGCCGGCGGCTTGGCGCCGGGTACGATCGGCTTCGTCTGCACGTTGAGCGTGTCGGTCTTGGGCTGAATGTGCGGACCGACGTTCACTTGCTTGAGCAGGTCGCTTCCGTCCTTGACCGCGTCGCGGAGCTTGTCGATGTCGTCGTCGCTCGAGATGATGTGCGGCGTGAGGAAGAGGAACAGCTCGTTCGTCTCGTCGCTCTTGGAGTAGTTCCCGAAGAGGAGCGGGCCAAGGAACGGAATGCGACTGATGAGCGGAATGCCGCCCTGGTTCCCCGTGCGCGTGTTGTCGGCGAGCCCGCCGATCACCGTCGTTTGTCCGTCGCGAATGAAGATCTGCGTCGTCGCCTCGCGCTTGTCGATCACCGGGGCGTCGAACTGGATCTGGTTCGTCGCGCTGTTGTCCGTCTGCGTCACCTGCAAATTCACGTAGCCGTCGGGGTTGATCGTCGGCGTGATCGTGAGCGTGGTCCCGACGTCGATGTACTGCACCGTCTGCACGCGTCCGCTCGGATCGTTCGGCACCGTCTGCGAGATCTGCACGAACGGCCGCGACGACCCGACGTTCAGCACCGCCTGCCGGTTGTTCTGCGCGATGATGACAGGGAGCGACAGCACGCGCACGTCGCCCCGCTGCTCGAGGGCCGCGATCGCGAGATCGTAGGTCGTCGAGCCATGGCCACCTGTGAGCTCGGCGATGAGATCGAGCGCGCTCGACTGTGACGGGGCCGTTCCCGACACGACGTTGCCGTGGCTATCCCTGTTCTTCACCACTCCGGAAACGCCGAAGTCGATCGACCGCGTCCGCTGCACCTCGGCGATCGTCACCTCGATCAACACTTGCAGCGGTCGCAGATCCACCCCGCCGATGACCTGCTGCACGAGCGCCCAATCCGAGTCGGTCGCGCGGATGAGCAGCGAGTTACTGGATTCCTCGGCGATGATGCGGATGTCGCCCGCCTGCGACGAGAGCCCGCCGGACGCCGCCTGGAACACATTGGCGAGCGCGTTAGCCACGGCGTTGTTCGCGATCCCGGCGTTGCCGGGGTTGTTACCGCCGACGCCACCACCCGCCGCGCCGACGTTGCCGCCACGGCCGGCCCGGCCTCCCCCGCCGCCGACTGTGATCGGCGTCGCGATGTTGTTCGGCGGAGTCGAGAAGGTCGTGAAGCCGCCGTTGGCGTTCGGAATGGTCACGGTGTTGCCGCGTCCACCGAAGCTCGCGTTGTAGCCGCTGAACAGATTCGAGAGCACCGGCGCCAGCTGCACCGCGCTGGCGTGTCGCAAGCGGTAGGTGAACAGGTGCATCTGCTGCGCCTGATTCTGCTGCGCCAGCTGCTGCGCCAGCTGCTGCTGGGGCGTGGGTTGCTGTCTTACGGGTTCCGGAGTGGGCCCCGAGATCTGAATCAGCGATGCGCTCTCCGTCACCTTCAGGCCATTCGACTCGGCCACGGTTTTGAGCAGCTCGATCATACCCTCGCGCGTGACCGGACGCCCCATGTGCACGGTCGTCTTCTGCGCGGGGATGTTGGTGAGCGACACGTTGATCTCGCCCGCGGCGGCCAATGCGTCCAGCACGACCTTGAGATCCTGATCCTGGAAGTCCAGCGAGACGGACGCCGCCTTCTTCGACGTATCCGGCTTGGCGGGCTGTCGCGTGGGCGGTTTTTGGCCGCCGGCTCCGCCTCGCTGGGCGAGCGCGATGCGCGGCGGCGCTGTTGCCGCCCCCGCGATGACGCACGCGATGAGTACTCGTTCAATGGTGTGCATTTGGTCAGGATCCTGGCTTCGGCACGACGAGATCGGCTCGTCCACCCGATGAGTTGATTATCGTCACCTTGCCGCGGTCGATCGCCTTCACGACCCACTCGCCGATCTTGTCGCCCACGTGTACGAGGGTCGGTCGGTCCTCACCTAATTGCAGTGTCGCAAAGCTCTTCCCGTCGTTCGCGACAGCCGTTCCGAGCACGACGGGCTTCGGCGGCTCGGCGGCCTGTTTCACCTCGTGCGACTTCTCACCGGGCAATCGATACGGAGCCGATGGAGCGCTGCGGTCCGACGAGAACAGGTCGCTCTCGATGGCAGCCTGCACGTCAGCCGGCCCCGGTGGAACGGCGCGCTTGATCGGCTCCGCGCCGTTCGACGAGGGCGGCGTTTCCGGCAGCGCCTCCGCCCGTACGGCGTGGACGAGAGTCCAAGCAACGGTGGCGATCGAGACGAGGAGCAGCACGATCGCGCCCCGCATCGCCGGCGTCTTGAGCCACGCTCGAAGGTCGCTCGTCATCGGTGCAAGCCTCCCCCCCGTTCGAAGCCGGCAACTGCGCGACCGTCTGCGCCGCGCTATCGGTGGATGCAGTCGCCGACTCCGGCACCGCAAACCCCGAGATCGTGGCGGCGATCGAGAGCACTTCCATGTCCGTGTCCCCAGCTCTCGCCGACCGCGTGATGTCGAGCCGGTCGACCCGCACGAGCTTCTCACCACGCTCGAGCGCCTGCAAAAAGAGCAACGTCCCGAGCAGGTCCGACTCGGCGCGAATCTCGACGCGCAACGTCCGTACTCCGCTCGGCATCGGCGCGGCCGGGCGAGTGCTCGCGTCCTGCAGGAAGACGCGCGTCTTCCGCGCGACGTCTCCGAGGTACGACGCCAGCTCCGCGCTCGCCATCACGTCGTCCTTTCCCTCGAAGAGTCGCGACCTGGTGTTCTGCATCGCCGAATCGGCCGAGCGGCGCAGATCCGGATTGCGACGCGACTCGGCGACCGCCGCGCGCTCGCGGGCGAGCGTGGCGCGTTCCGCGACCAACTGGTCCTGCGCGTCGGCCAGCGCGGCGCGATACGGACGCACGACGTAGAGCGCGGACAGCGAGACGATCGTGATCACCGCGCCGAGTGTCACGGTGCGCCGCTCGCGCGCGCTCAGGGCGCTCCACTTCATCGGCGCACCTCTCCGCCCCGCGTCGCCGGCGTTCGCGTCGCGTTGGACGCGGGCGCGGTTTGCGACGGACGCACGGACTCGACTCGCGCCGCGATCGTGAAATGCTCGAGTGCCGGTCCGTCCTCCTGATTCTCGCGCCGCACGGGGGCGGCGGACTTCACGTCGACGAAGCCGCGCGTCCGCTCGAGCGCGTCGAACACGCGCGCGGCGTGGCCGGCGAGCCCGTCGACGATGAGCGAATCCTGACGAGCACGAATCGCCGTCAGATACGCTTCCTCGGGCACCGACTGGCTCAACGTCGCGATGACCGACGACCATCGCGGAGACCCCGACTCGATCTGATTCAGCGTCACGAGGTGCTTGTAGGTGGCGTCGACGGTCGTACGGCCGACCATCGTCGCGGCGAGCTGCGGGCGCAGCGCTTCGCGCTCGGCGCGCACCTCGGCGAGTTGGTGGCGCACGCCCCACAGCTCGATCCCCGCCGAGGCAATGAACAACACAAGCGCCGCCGCGGCGACGATCCACGCCGCCTTCCGCGCGCCGGCGCGTTCCAGGGCGACCGAATCTTCGCCGCGGAGCTTAGGGCCGGCGTCGCTGCCGGCGAATCGCGCGGCGAGAACTTCCGGCCGATCCGAGGCGTTGCCGGTGTCGCCCGCGCGCACGGCCGAGAGACCGAGCGACGCGAGTGCGGCAGCCAGGTCTCGCGCAGGACCGCTCGCGCCGAGGACACCGATGCGCGCGCTCGGCCCCCCGATGCTGTCGACGATCATCGCGGCGCTGGATGCGCCGGCGCGGAAGCGACGCACGCCCGACAGGCGGCCTCCGTCGAATTGCAATAGGTCCGTCCGATCGTCCTGCGCGATCAGCGCATGCCCCCCCTGCTTCGCCAGCACGGGCCAGAGCGCGAACGCCGCGGCTGTCCACGCCGTCTCCGCCGGCACGATCGCGTCGAGCGCCCATCCCGTTTGTTGCGCCGCGCCGCGGATGGCGGCGATCAGGCGCGCCGGCGCGGCAGCGGCGAGCACCGGCACGGGCGCGCGGCGCGGACGTCGGGCGGGCAGCGACACGCCGACCACCTGCGGGCCGCGCGCCTGCACGAAGTAACGCGACGCGTCCCGTGTGAGCGTTCGCTGGAGCTCGTCCGCTCGAAGCGGCGGGAGCTCGAGACGGCGAACCTCGGTGAGCGGCGGCATCAGCGAGACGAGGAGCGTGCCGTTCTGCGCGCCGACGACGCCCGCGCCGCCAAGCGCGCGCGCCAATTCCGCGAGGGTAACGGCCAGCGACGACCATCCATTGTTTTCGCTCGGCGGCTCGAGCTGCACGCGCCACGCGCCATCGCCGGACCGAAGATCCGGATGGACGGCCGTGAGCTCGTTCGCCGAGATCGCGATCATGACGCGCTGTGCGCGGCGCGCGCCGCCGTCGGCGCGAGGGTGGTTCACCATGACGCGCGTCACCATTTCTTCGCCGTAATGGTCGGCCGTCGTCCCAGGCCCGCCGTTGGAAACGACGGCGATCAGCACGGTCGGCTGCGCTTGCGGGCCGACACGCGAGGTAATCGTGAGCTCGACCTGTACGACATTCAGTTCGATCCGTCCTTGCAGCGCGTTGACGGCCGCCGTGCTGGCCAGTTGCCCGGGCAAAGGTCGTCCGCCGCGTGCGGGCGATGAAAAGATCTGCGCGAGGTTCGAGATTCGCCGACCCTGCGACCTGAGTTGCAGGATCTGGTTGAGCGTCGCGTCGGTCATGCCTGGCAGCGAGCGAAGCACGGCCACGGGCGCGTCGTTGAGGTTGATCTGCCCCGCGCCGCGCGTCGTGAGGTACGGCGCGACCTGCGCGTAGATGTCCGGCGTCATCCCCATCACGTTCTTGAGATCGCTGACGTCGCTGAACAGCGTGTTGGCAGGGAGCGCGAGCATTCCGGCCTTGATGTAGTCGTCCCGCTCGGCGCCGCTCGGCCGCTTCACGCTGTCGGCGTCGCGCCAGTCCATGATCGCCTGCGAGAGCTGCGTCGATTTGCTGTAGTCGCTCAACAGGAAGCTGAAGAATTGCTGAAGCTCCGTCTCGGTCGCGGTGTTGATGTTCAGCTTTTCGCCGAGGTCGTGCGCTTGGATGCTGACCGGCATGCTGTCGATCTGCACCGTGCCCGTGTAAAGCGAGTCGACGCCATACCAGGGATCGCTCGCGGCAAGGCGCGTAATGACTAGGTTGCTGCTCGACGGCGCGACGCGAAGCGCGTACTCGAGCTTGGCCTGCGCATACGCGAGCGCGCCGAGGGCGAGCGCGCGCTGCTGCCCGCGTTCGGATGCCATGATGCCGAGCGTGCGCCGCTCCTTCGCCTCCATGCTGAACTGCAGCGCGACCGCCGCGATCGCGACGACGAGCCAGAGTGCGGCGAGCAGCGCGACTCCGCGGCGCGGTCTCATCGGGCCACCACCCGTCGGGCGTTGGCGATCGGATAGATCATCGGGACGGAGAGAATCGGCGGCGCGGTGTGATGCTCGCCCGGCAGCATCGTGATGCGCACGACCGTCGGCGAGATCGTCGCGGCTTCGGACGAGTGGTACCAGCGGTGCGTGCGGTCGTCGAGGAACTCGACGTTCAGCGTGTCGATCGTGGAGTCGAGCATCTTGCGGACGATCGGCTGCTGCGCGTTCGGCTGGTACTCGATGGTCAGGCCCTTCTCCGGCGTGTTGTTGTCCGCGTCGATGAACATCCGAATGCGGACGATGGCGAGGAGCGCGGGGTTGGCCGCGCTCGTCGTGAACGAGATCTCGTCGCCTGCGGCCTGCGCCGCGCTCACCGACGACGTGCTGTTGCTCATGCCGGGAGCGGCGGTCGTCGCCGCGCCGCGCGACAGCCCGCGCGGACCGCCGCCCTGCTGGATCTGCACCTGGCCCGTCGAAAGCCAGGCGCGGATCATCTCGCGAAGGGCGACCGCGCGCTCCGTCGAAACGGCCGCGTCGCGAATCACCTTCCGGTGGCTGATCAGCGACTCGAACGCGCCCGCGCCGGCGGCCGTCATCATGCTCGTGATCGCCAAGCCGATCACGAGCTCCATGAGCGTCATCCCTCGCCGCGCGCGCATCGTCATTGGCGAGTCGCCAGGCGAGGCGTGATGTAGCGATACGTCCGCACCAGATAAGACCCGTTCGCCCAATTCACGGTGACGTGGATGTCGTACAGGCCATTCGGATCGGAGATCGGATTGGACGTCGTGGTCCACGTGTACCCGTCGAACGGCGCCGGGAATTTTCCCTTCGCCACCGAATCCGGCAGCGACTGGAGCTCCGTGTCGGTGAGGAGGTCCATGAACTCGACGCGCGAGGTCGCGAGCTCCTCGACTTCGATCGCACGACGCGCGCGTTCGGCAGTGCGCATCCCGCCGCCCGCGGCCTCGAGCGCCGCGACCGACGTCATCCCCACGATCGCGATCGCCGCGACCGCCTCGAGGAGAGAGATCCCTCGGCGCGCCTTAGCGAGAATCCGCACGCGCCACTCCGCTCCAGGGGTCCACCCGCACGATCAGCGGGATCGTCCCGCCGTTGATCACCGCCGTGTCCGCGAACGCGGCGCCCGTCGGCTCGAACACGAATTGCAGGCGCGGCTGGTCCGTCCTGATCGACGCCGCCATGCCGAGGTCGAGCGTGCCCTGCGCGAGCGGCGCCATGCCGAATGCGCCGGCCGTGTCCACCTCGTAGCTCAACGTCTTTGGATCGAGACGGAGCGTCGCGGTGGCGTTGTACTGGATCGCCGCTTTCCGGGTGTCGCGGAGCAGGCCGATCATCGCGTCGGCGCCGCCAGGCGGCTGTTCCGTGCCGAATCGGGCGAGCGCCGGCGCCGCCAGCGTCGCCGCGATGGCCATGATGAGCAGCACCATCGTCAGCTCCCACAACGTGAAGCCGGTGCGCCGGTGCAGTCGCGCGTTTCGCGCGTTCGTCGGCGTCGACATCACTTGAACGAATTGGCGTTGATGCCGTAGATCGCCTGGAGCAACGACAGCGCGATGAACGCGACGATCACACCGAACGTCACGATCATCGCCGGCTCGGCGAGCGTGGCCAGCCGGTGCGTCGCACGCTCGGTGCGCTCTTCGAAGATGTCGGCGGCCTTCATCAGGAACACGCGCAGCTGTCCCGCGTCCTCGCCGACACCGACCAACTGCGAGAGCAGCTCGGGAAAGAGCTCGCTGTCGGCCAGCGCGGCGCGAAGCGAGCTGCCCTCGCGCACCCGCGTTCGAATGCGCGCGACGTCGTCTCGCGCGAGCGGATCGCCGATGGATTCGATCGTGTCGTCGAGCGCGGTGAGCAGCGGCGCGCCGCCGCCGAGCAGCACGCCGACGAGACGGGCGAAGCGTCCGGACAAGGCGTAGCGGCGCAGCGTCCGCACGCCGGGCAGCCCCAGCATCGTCGCCGACCACGCGCGCCGGCCGGCTTCGGTGTTCGTCGCCCACGCGGCGAACGCGGCGATCACGAACGGAATGAGCAGCAACACCGGCCAGGCACGATGCATCGCAGACGAGACGGCGAGCAGGGTCGCGGTGGAGCGCGGTAACGTCGCGCCGCTCCCCTCGAGCAGCGTCACGAATCGGGGCAGCACGAAGAACAGGAGCACGGTGACGGCGATGGATCCGGCCGTCGCCAGCATGATCGGATAGATCGACGCCGAGAGGATGCGCCCTCGCAGCTTCTCGTCGCGGTCGAGCTGGTCGGCGAGGCGAGCGAACGCGGCGTCCAGATCGCCGCTCTTTTCGCCGGCGCGCACGAGTCCGACGTAAAGCGGCGAGAAGAGCGCGCGATGTTGCGCCAGCGCCGCCGAGAGCGTTTCCCCGCGCTCGACGCGTCCCTTCACCTCGTGCAGCGCGTCCTTCACGTCGCCACTCGCCACCCCCGATGCCGCGTTGAGCGCCTGCGCGAGCGGCATCCCAACGGGGAGAAGCGCGGCGAGCGCGCGCGTCATTTCCAGTACCTCGCGCCGGCGACCGAGGCGGAATCCGCGGCGGCGGCCGCCCTCGCCGTCCACCGACTCGGCGACGTCGAGCACGAAGAGGCCGCGCGCCTCGAGCGTACGCGTCAACGCTCCGGAGCTCACCGCCTGCGCGTGGCCGCGCATGCGTTTCCCGGATCCATCGACGGCTTGATACGCGAAGGTCGGCATCGTGCTCGGTCCGTGTCTACTTCCAGCTCGTGATGTCCGCGTCCTCGCCCTCGCCGCCGGGCTTGCCGTCGGCGCCGTAGGTCAGGAGATCGAACCCCTGCGGATTCACCTGTCCTGGAGACAAGTAGACGTAGGCGTGCCCCCATGGGTCGAGCGGAACGGGCTTGCGCAGGTATGGCGAGCGCCAGTTGTTCGGCGGATCGACCGTCGGCTTCTCCCAGAGCGCGGCGAGCCCTTGCTCGGTCGTCGGGTATTGGCCGTTGTCGAGGCGGTATGCGTCGAGCGCGGCCCCGAGATTCTCGATCTGCGACTTGGCCGTGGCGCTCTTGGCCGCGCCCACGTGCTGGAAGATGTTCGGCGCGACCAACGTGGCGAGGATCGCGATCACGACGATCACCACGAGGATCTCGATCAGGGTGAATCCAGCGCGGAGTCTGGATCGGCGTGGCGCGTGCTGCGCCTGGCGAGGCGAGAGGTTCATCGGACGTGGGTCGGCTGACTCGGTGAGCTCGTCGGAGCCACGCGGGAAACGCGCGCGGGACGAGGTGGACAATTGGACACGAAACCAGGCGAAACGGTTTTCATGGCGCGACTTAGCACCTACATGGACGGATGACGACGGCGCTGAAGCCGTCGTTAAGCGCGCGCCTCCCGGTGTTCCGCCCCCCGTTTTCTCTAACACGCGGGTGTTATGCGCAGTTTGTACTTGGATTTACGAGCCGTGCAGCCGCCTGTCCATTGACGATCGGAGACGTTACGAGTTCCAATCGGAAAGGGAGCCCAAGTAGGCACCCAGACCGCTCCCCATTGACTTTCTAGGGGAACGTTCGCACATTCGCGCCACCTAGAGTTCCTATGGGGCAGCGATGACGGAAGCCAACGTCGAGGTTTTGCGCGGGACGCTCGACCTCCTCATCCTCAAGGCCGTGAGCTGGCGGCCGACGCACGGCTACGCGGTCGCCCGATGGATCGAACAGGCGACGGCGGACGTGCTTCAGATCGAGGAAGGCTCGCTCTACCCCGCGCTCCACCGCCTCGAGGCACGCGGCTGGATCTCGGCGGAGTGGGGCGCGTCGGAAAACAACCGGCGCGCAAAGTTCTACACGCTCACGCCCAAAGGCCGATCACAGCTCCGGGTCGAAGCCGCCACCTGGACCCGCTTCGCCCATGCCGTGTTCGCCGCGCTCGAAGCGCCACCCGAGCCCGCGTGAGGAGCCACGGATGAGCACACCCGCGTGGCGACGGTACCTCCGGTTCTGGGGCTCGAACGTCCAGAGCGATATCGACGAAGAGCTCCGGTTCCATCTCGAGATGCGCGTCGCCGAATACACAGCGCGCGGAATGACACCCGACGAGGCCCGCCGCCTGGCCGAACGCCGCTTTGGCGACGAGCAGAAAGCCCGCGCCGAGTGCGTCTCGATCGATGAGAACGCGGCGCGGGCGATGAGCCGCGGCGCGTCGCTCGCGTCACTGAGCCAGGACGTCCGATTCGCGGCGCGCCTGCTGCGGCGACAAGCGGCCACCGCGTCGCTTGCCGTGCTTTGCCTGGCGCTTGGCATCGGTGCGACGACGGCGATGTTCAGCGTCGCCGATGCGTTGCTGATTCGTCCGCTGCCCTTCGCGACCGGAGACCGCCTCTTCCTCGTCGCAACGACACGCGACCCGGGACGCGACGCGGACGTCTCCTCATATCCCGACTACCTCGACTGGCGCGCGCGTCAACATTCGTTCAGCGAGCTGTCGGCGTTCGGGCAGACGAGCTTCTCGGTCGTGCTCGCCCGCCCGGTGCGCGCGAGCGGCGCCGTCGTCACCGCGAACTTCTTCCGCGCGCTCGGCGTGGTTCCCGAGCGGGGACGCCTGTTCGCCGACGGCGAAGACCAGGTTGAGGGACCGGCGATCGCCATCGTGTCGCACGGGTTCGCCGAACGCGAGATGGGTGGAGTCGATCGTGCCGTCGGCTCCACGGTTTCGATCCGTGGAATTCCCCGCACGGTCGTCGGCGTCATCCCTGACGGACGCGCCATTCCAGTCGGCGGCGAGCTGTGGACGCCGCTTCCTCGTGATATGGATCGCTCGCTCTTGCCGGGTCGATCGAGCCTCACGCGCTCGAACCGCGGTCTCCAGGTGATTGGCTGGCTCGCGCCCAACGCAACGGTCGGTCAGGCGCGCGCGGAATTCGAATCGTTGGAAGCGGAGCTTGTGCGCGAGTATCCCGAGAACGACGCAGGTCTGACGACCAAGATCACCCCGATCCGCGATGTCTACGTCGGCTCGGCGCACTCCACCCTGCTCGCCATGATCGCGGCGACGATACTCGTGCTGCTCGTTTCGTGCGCCAACGTCGCGGGCATCCAGCTCGCGCGAGCCACGTCGCGTGTTCGCGAGATCGCCGTTCGCTCGGCGATTGGCGCCGGTCGCGGTCGAGTCTTTCGTCAGCTGCTCACCGAAAGCGTCATGCTCGCGTTGGCCGGCGGCGTACTCGGAACAGCGCTCGCGTATCGTTCTTCCGAGTTCGCGGAGATCTCCGTGCTGGGGCAGTCGCCGCGATGGCTCATGCCGTCGCTCGACCTACGCGTCCTGGCGTTCGCCGTCGCGATCTCCATGCTCACCGGCATCGTGTTCGGCGTCGCGCCGGCGATGCGTCTCACGCGCGTCGATCCAGCCGACGCTCTGCGCGGCGGACGAAGCGCGCTGGGTCCCAGCCGCGGCCGGCTGCAGCAGATCTTCGTCGTCGTCCAACTCGCGCTGTCGATCGTGCTCGTCGTCGCCGCCGGATTGTCGATCGAGAGCGTGCGGCGTCTCGAGGAGCTGCCCCTCGGGTTCGACGAGCGCGGCGCGTTGATGTTCACCGCCATGTTGCAGACGCCGAGGTACGAGGTGGCGGGCGAGCGCGCGCGTTTCGCCGATGCCGTCATCGGACGCACCGTCGCCTTGCCCGGCGTGAGCGCCGCCGGCGCCACGTCGCTTCCGCCCTTTCGTTGTTGCTCGCAGTGGGCGCTGGCGATCGACGGTCAACCCAGGCCGGCGGACCAGAAGCTCATGGTCCCCGGCAACTCGGTGACGCCCAGCTACTTCGATGCGATGGGGATCCCGCTGGTGCGCGGCCGAGCGTTCTCACAGGCGGATGCCGCCGACACGCCGCCGGTCATGGTCGTCAACGAATCGTTCGCGCGGCGCTTCTGGCCCGACGGCGATGCGCTCGGCCGACTCGTGCAGGATGGCAGCGACCACGCGACGATTGTCGGCATCGTGCGCGACGTGAGGATCACGTTGA
This sequence comes from uncultured Gemmatimonadaceae bacterium, assembly GCA_963846925.1. Lineage (GTDB taxonomy): Bacteria > Gemmatimonadota > Gemmatimonadetes > Gemmatimonadales > Gemmatimonadaceae > JAQBQB01. The sequence continues at coordinate 214,585 of CAWJXW010000014.1, forward strand.
CCGAATCGCCCGGCCCGCAGTTCTATCGCCCGCTGACCCAGAAGCCCATCACGACGCTCACGTTCGTCGTGCGCGCACCCACCGGCGATCCGACGCGATTCACGAGCGATCTGCGCCGCATCGTCCATGACATCGATCCGACGCTGCCGATCTACAACATCACGACGGCCCGCGACATGGTGGACCAGCAGTTCGCCGGACGCAGAACGTTCGAGTCGCTGATGATCGCGTTCGGGTTCATCGCGCTTCTGCTGGCGACGATGGGTGTGTACGCGGTCACGTCGTTCTTCGTGTCGCAGCGAACGCAGGAGTTGGGGTTGCGCGTCGCGCTGGGCGCCGATCCGGCGCGGCTGCTCGCTCTGGTGCTCCGGTCGAGCGCAGGAATGGCGATCGCCGGCGCGCTGGTCGGGCTCGCCGGCGCGTTCCTCGCCGCTCGGTGGTTGTCGCACACGCTCTACGGAGTCGGCTCCGGCAATCCCGCGATCTACGTTGCGGCCGCTGGCCTTCTCGCCGCCGGAACACTGGTCGCGAGCATTGGCCCGGCGAATCGGGCCGCGCGCGCCGACCCGATGACGACGCTGCGCGTCGACTGACCCGCCGGGAATAATCCGGCGCGAACGAAGGTCTCCATGTGAAACCATGGAGGCTTCCATAATGACATCACATCGCGATCGCGATGCGGCGGAATTCGACACGCACGGCAACACCAGACCGACGGGCACCAACTACATCACGAACGATCCGAGCGACGACGGCATCGACCGGCGCGGCTTCCTGCGCTGTATGGCGTGGGCCGGCACGGGCGTCGTTTGGGCACTCGACGGCGGACTCCCGCTTTCGATTCCGTTGAGCCGGATCGGCTCGCTCACCGAGCCGCAGAAGAAAAGCATCTTCTTCGCTCAGATCAGCGACAGCCACATCGGCTTCAACAAGGAAGCGAACAAGGACGTGACCGCGACGCTGCAGGACGCCGTCGCCAAGCTGAACGCGCTGCCGCAAGCGCCCGCGTTCGTGCTCCACACCGGCGACATCACCCAGCTCGCCAAGCCCGAGGAGTTCGACACCGCGAAACAAGTTCTCGCCGGCGTGAAGAGCGAGCGAATCTTCTACGTGCCCGGCGAGCACGATGTCGCCACCGACAACGGCGCGTCGTATCTCCAGCGCTACGGCAAAGGAACGAAAGGCGGCGGGTGGTACAGCTTCGACCACAGCGGCGTGCACTTCGTCGGCCTCGTCAACGTGCTGAATCTCAAAGCCGGCGGACTCGGAACGCTCGGCGCCGAGCAACTCGATTGGCTGAAGAGGGACGTGTCACATCTCGCGGCCAGCACGCCGATCGTGCTCTTCGCCCACGTGCCGCTGTGGACCGTGTACCCCGAATGGGGCTGGGGGACCGACGATTCCGAGCAGGCACTCGCGCTGCTCAAGCGTTTTGCCTCGGTGACGGTGCTCAACGGCCACATCCATCAGATCATGCAGAAGGTCGAGGGGCACGTGTCGTTTCACACGGCGATGTCGACCGCGTTTCCGCAGCCGGCGCCGGGCACCGCGCCGGCGCCCGGGCCGATGAAGGTCGACCCCGAGAAGCTCAAGAGCGTGCTCGGCATCGCCGACGTGACCTTCATTCCGGGGCGCGGCGCGCTCGCGATCGTCGACGCGACGCTGTCGGGACAACCGCCGGCGTTCGACGAGGCCTCGCATGAGGCGATGATGGAACGACAGACGAAACGCCGCAGCATCACGCTCGCCGACGACGAGATCGGTATCGACAACTTCAACTTCACGCCGCCGGTGCTGACCGTGAAGCCGGGCACCAAGGTCACTTGGATCAACAACGACGACGTACCGCACCTGATCGTGAGCGTGCAGCGCGCGTGGAAGCAGTCGCCGGTGCTCGACACCGATCAACGTTTCTCGACGACCCTGACCACCGCGGGCACCTACGACTACTTCTGTTCGCTGCATCCCAAGATGCAGGGGAAGATCATCGTGCGGCGTTGAACGCCTTGACGAACTGCTCGAGCTCGGGGCGGTTGAGGTCCGACACCGCCTCGAGCGACAGTCCGTTGGCGTGCCACCCGATCACGTTGTACCCGTTGCGCGTCGACTCCGATAGCTCGGCGCCGGCGCGTTCACGCGTGTCCGGCCACGCGTAGACGTCGATCAGATGCTGGCGGCGGCCATAGACGACGACCGGTACCGCGCGCTGTTGCACGTAGTCGAGGCGCCCGCCGATGATGGGAAATCCGATCGAATCCAGGTTCGGCACCGACGGGGAGAGGTCCACGCGACCGTTGAACCACGGCTTCACGTTGTGCTGGTTCGTCGACGCGACGTCGGTGAGGTGTCCGGGCATCAACGCGCGGATATGGCTCGACACCAACTCGTCGGTGAGCGAGCGATCCCGGGGGGCCACGCCGCGAACCACCGCGAACGTCAGAATGCTGCTCGCGATCGCGACGCCGATTCCGCCGAGCGCGAGGCGCCTCGCCGGGATGGCCTTCGCCGAGGGTGCGTCCGGCGCCAACTGGCTGGGTTGCGCGAGCGCGACTCGAATCCGCGCTTTGAGCACGTCGGGTGCCTGGTATTTCACGAGCGTCTCTCCGATTCGCCGCGACGTCGCGGCGAGCAATTCGTGTTCGCGCGCGCACTCCGGGCACGACGCGATGTGCTCGCGCACGGCCGCCGTGTCCTCGCCGGGGAGCTCGCCGTCGATGAACGCGTCGAGCAGCTCGCGACATTGGGCGCACGTCATGTCAGCCTGCCTCCTGCGCGTCGTATCCCAACGCTGACGCCAACCGACGGCGGGCTCTGGCCAGGCGGGACATCACGGTCCCGATCGGGACGCCGACGACGTCGCTGATTTCGCGGTAGCTCAATCCTTGTACTTCTCTCAACACGATGACCTCGCGGAACTCCGCCGGCAGTCCGTCGAGCGCTCGCTGGAGCGCCGCGCGCTCTGATTGCTCAACCGCCCGAGCGTCCGTGGCGCGCCCCGCGGCTTCGTGCACGACGTCGACGTCTTCGACGAACGCGATGTTCGCCCGCTCGACCTGCGCCTTCCGATGTCGGGTCAGGCAGCAGTTGCGAACGATGGCCAACAGCCAGGCTCGCGCGTCGCCCTCGCGGTACGTCTCGAAGTAACGAAGCGCGCGCAACACCGCATCCTGCACGGCGTCCTGAGCGTCGTGCTGATCGCGGAGCAGATAGCGAGCGAGCGTGTACGCATCGTCCAGATGCGGCAACACGATTCGCTCGAAGCGCTGGACGTCGTTGGAGGAAGAAGGGGAGGCCATTTTGGAAGGTCGCTGATCTCAGGTCTCGGGTCTCAGGAGTTTCCAGAGACCAGTGACCAGTGACCAGTGACCATGACTTTACGATCCCCCGATTTATTCCCCGGGCCCCACTATCCGCCGCCGCCGGAAGCGGCGGTGGCTGGCGGGCGACAGGTCGATCATGAGGGCGATCACGATCCCGATGATCGGGACGGCCGACCAGACGCCGTTAAACCAGTGAACGACGGCCGTGTACCAGAGGAACGTCGTCGGCAGAAAGATGAAGCCGAGAACCGGCCAAAGAGCGGTGTTGAACAGGCCGCGGAACCAGGCCGTGAACAGCCACAGCAGCACGATGACGAGCCGCGGCGTGAAGAGCGCGAAGACTACAAGGAGGCAGGGCATTTCTGGTCTCAGGTCTCTGGTCTCGGGTCTCGGGTCAGGTCTCAGCAGTTCCCAGTGACCGGTGACCTGTGACCCGAGACCTGTTCGTACTCCTCAAATTCCCCACCCCGGCTCATACGTCCGCGACCACTGCTTCGCCGCTTCCGCGTCGCCAATGATGTGACCGTTCGCAGGATCCGTGCGCAGTGCTCGTCCCGTCGACTGCGCGATGTTGCCGAGGTGGCAGAGGAGGACCGTCGTCGCCCCGTCGTCGATAGGCGCGCGCAGCTTGGCGCCGGTGCGGATGCCGTCGAGGAAGTTGTCCATGTGCACCGACGTCGCGGCGTCGTCGCCGGTCAGCTCGAGACCGTCGCCCACCTTCGGCTCGATGTTCCGCGTCGTCTCCTTTCCCTTGAGATCGAAGATGACGTAGCCGTCGCGGTCGACGACGAGCGTGCCGCTCGTTCCGTACACCGCGGTGCCGCGCGAGCGGTCGAACGTCTTGCAGCCGTTACAGCTCTCGCTCTGCCAGATGATCGTCTTCCCGCCGGCGAACTCGAACGTCGCCTCTTGGGAGTCGGGGAACTGCCAGTCGTCCTCGTAGTGCCGCCGGCCACCGGTCGCCAACACCCGCGTCGGATGCTCGACCCCCAGCGCGAGACGCGCGATGTCGATCTCGTGCGTCCCGTTGTTGCAGATCTCGCCGGTGCCCCAATGCGTGAACCAGTGCCAGTTGTAGTGGATCACGTTGTCGCGATACGGCGTGCGTGGCGCGGGCCCCTGCCAAAGGTCGTAGTCGAGATTCTTCGGAACCGGTGCCGCCTTCCCCTTTCCGATGCCGACGCGCGTGTTGGCGTACCACGCGCGCGCGAGATACGGCCGGCCGATCACGCCGTCCTTGATTCGCTGGAGCGCTTCGATGGTCCGCGCCGACGAGCGCTGCTGCGTGCCCATCTGGACGACGCGATGCGTCTCGCGCTGGGCCGCGACGAGCAACTCGCCCTCGCGCGCGTTGTGGCCGCAGGGCTTCTCCACGTAGACGTGCTTCCCGGCCTTCATGGCGAGAATCGCCATCGGCGCGTGCCAATGATCGGGCGTGGCGATCGACACGGCGTCGACCGTCGGATCCTCGAGCGCGCGGCGGAAGTCGCCGATCGCCTTCGGCTGACGCGTCGCCGACTTCATTTCGCCGCCGGCCTTCGCCAGCACGTTCGAATCGACGTCGGCGATGTACGCGACCGACGAGTTCTTGAGCCGCGAGAAGTTCTGCGCGTGCACCATGCCGCGGCCGTTCAGGCCGAACACCGCGACCGACACGTGATCGTTCGGCGAGCGGGATCGCAGCAATCCGGGCGCGTGTGAAGTCATGACCAATCCCAGTCCGGTGGCTGACGCGGTCTTGAGGAATTCTCGGCGATCGACGTCGTTGTCGTCGGGTGTCATGGCTTCAGCTCCCGAATTTTGATGTCGCGGAAGTACGTCTCGTCGTTGTGGTCCTGCAGAATGATGTGTCCCCCCCCCACGCGCCGGTCGGCAAATCCGGGGATCGTCCGGTACTTGCTCTTCGCGAGCAGCGAATCCATGCGCGGCGTGCCGAGGTCGAACTCGACGATCTTCGCGCCGTTGAGCCAATGCTCGCCGTGTTTCCCTTGGAAGACGATGCGCGATGTATTCCACTGGCCCCCGCCCACGGGCGCGAGACGCTTCGCGCCGTTCGGGGTGATGAGGTCATACAGGGAACCCGCGAGGTGCGACGGAATCTTGTTGTCGTCGCTCAGCGAATCGTCGAGCACCTGGTACTCGAAACCGAGCGCCGCGTGGTTCGACGCGTGCGCCAGCGAAAACTCCTCGGAGACGTTGTATTTCACGCCGCTGTTGGCGCCGGGGGCGACTTTCCATTGGAAGGAAAGCTCGAAGTCTCCGAACGTGTCGATCGTCATCAGGTCCCCGCCGTTCGCCGGCTGACCGTCCGCGATCTTCGCCACCTTACCGCTCGGAATCTTCTCGATCGCTCCATCCACGACGCGCCAGTGCGCCGTCGGAACCGAGTCGTATCCCAGCCCGCGCCAGCCGTTCAGTGTCTTGCCGTCAAAGAGCAGACGCCATCCCGCGGCTTGCTCGGCCGACGTCAACGTGTTCGGCGCCGTTTGGGCGACGATTGGTGTCGCCAGAGCGAGAGCCAGGAACCCACCAAGTGATCGCATGCAGTGACGATACGGAGACTGACTCCGAACGCAAGCGCGCCTCGCCTGCCCGCTACCGGCCTGCCCTATCGTCGCGAGCAGATCCCTCTATCGGGGTGCCTCGTGAACTACCTCACCGCAGAGCAGTTGCCGGGGATGCGACTCAGTCGGCCGCGTCCCCGCTGGACTTGGCCAGTTGCCCGTCGACCGCGATCAACGTCGCCGTTGCCGGCACGGGGACGGGCACCGGCGCGCGCCCGTCGTCCACACGCTTCTTCTTCCCGAAACGCGCGAACAAGTGCGCGCCGCGTTCGCTGAGCGTGTCCATGTACGTGTAGAACACCGGCGTCACGTACAGCGTGATGAGCTGCGAGAACGCGAGTCCGCCGACCACCGCGACGCCGAGCGGCCGGCGCGACTCGGCGCCCGCGCCCGTGCGACAGCGCGATCGGCAGCGTGCCCATCAGCGCCGCCATCGTCGTCATCATGATCGGCCGGAAGCGAATCAGGCACGCGTGCACGATCGCGTCCGCCGGCGCGCGTCCCTCCGCTGCGCTCGGCCTCGAGCGCGAAGTCGATCATCATGATCGCGTTCTTCTTCACGAGGCCGACGAGCAGGATGATGCCGACGAACGCGTAGACGCTCAGGTCGATCTTGAAGATCGAGCAGCGTGAGCAGCGCGCCGAACGCCGCGAACGGCAGGCCGGAGAGAATCGTGATCGGGTGGATGAAGCTCTCGTACAGCACGCCGAGCACGACGTAGATCACGAAGATCGCGATGCCGAGCAGCGCGAGCATGCCGGCCTGCGTCGACTGGAACGCCTGCGCCGTGCCCGAGAAGCCCGTGCTGATCGACGCCGGCAGCGTCTTCGCTCGCCGATCTTCTGCACTTCGTCGGTCGCCTGGCCGAGCGCGACGCCCGGCCGCAGGTTGAACGACAGCGTCACCGACGGCAGCTGTCCCGAGTGGTTCACGCGTCAGCGCGCCCGCGGTCTGCGTGATGCGCGCGACGGCGCTGAGCGGCACGAGCGCGCCGGTGTTGGAGCGGATGTACAGCAGGTTCATCGCCGACAGATCGTGCTGGTACTGCGGCAGCAGCTCCATCACGACCCAGTACTCGTTGTTCGGCGTGTAGATCGTCGACACCTGCCGCGAGCCGTACGCGTCGTACAGCGCCGTCTCGATCTGCTTCGCCGTGACGCCGAGCGACGCCGCGCGCTCGCGATCGATCTGCGACGCTCGCCTGCGGATTGCCGAGCTGCAGGTCGCTCGTCACGTCCTGGAGCAGCGGCGACTTGCGCGCCTGCGTCGACGAGCTGCGTCGCGCGGCCGGATACAGCGTCGCGATGTCGGAGCTCTGCATCGTGAACTGATACAGGCTCTTCGACACGCGGCCGCCGATCTGAATCGCCGGCGGGTTCTGCATGTAGACGACGATGCCCGGCACCTTCGCGAGCTTCGGCCGCAGCTCCTTGATGATCTCGTCGACGCCGACGCGCTCGTCGCGCGGCTTGAGGCCGATGAACAGGCGGCCCTGGTTCGAGCCCGACGACCGTCGTGCTGCCGCCGACCGCCGACATAGAAGCCCGGCGATGTTCGTGTCCGGCCGCGATGATCGTCGGCGACCTGCTTCTGGTGCGCCACCATGTCGTCGAACGACGTGCCCTGCGCCGTCTCGGTCGTGACGAAGAGCTGGCCGTTGTCCTGGCTCGGGATGAAGCCCTTCGGGACGAGCATGAACAGCACGACCGTGCCGACGAGAATCGCGAACGAGAACGACCATCGTCAGCGGCCGATGGCTCATCACCCACTGCGAGGCTCGTCTCGTACTTGCGCGAGCAGCCACTCGTAGCCGGCTTCGGTGATCTGGTACGCGCGGCCGTGCTTCTCGTCGTGCTCGTGCGGCCGCAGGAAGCGGCTCGACAGCATCGGCGTGAGCGTGAGCGACACGAAGCCCGACACGAGAATCGACACCGCGATCACCACGGCGAACTCGTGGAACAGCCGGCCGACGATCCCGCCGAGGAACAGAATCGGGATGAAGACGGCGGTGAGCGAGATCGTCATCGAGATGATCGTGAACCCGACTTCCGCCGCGCCGTCCACCGCCGCTTTCATCGGCGGCTTTCCCATCTCCATGTGGCGGACGATGTTCTCGAGCATCACGATCGCGTCGTCGACCACGAAGCCGACGGCGAGCGTGAGCGCCATCAGCGACAGGTTGTCGAGACTGTAGTCCGAGCAGGTACATCACCGCGAACGTGCCGATCACCGAGATCGGCAGCGCCAGGCTCGGGATCAGCGTCGCCGAGACGTTGCGCAGGAACAGGAAGATCACGGCGACGACGAGGCACAGCGTCAGCACGAGCGTGAACTTCACGTCGTGCACCGACTCGCGGATCGGTCGCCGACGCGGTCGTACATCAGCGTCATGTTGACGCTGGCCGGGATCTGCTTCTGCAGCTGCGTCATCGATCGCCTTGCACGGCGTCGGCGACGGCGACGGTGTTCGTGCCCGGCTGGCGCTGGATGGCGAGGATGACGCCGCGCGTGCCGCGTGAACCAGGCCGATCGACGTTGTTGTTCTGCACGTCGTCGAGCACCTGGCCGAGGTCGCCGAGGTGCACCGGCGCGCCGTTGCGATACGTGACGACCAGCCGGCGGAACGACGCCGCGTCCTGCGAGCTGGCCGTTCGCCTGCACCGTGTACGTCTTGTTCGGGCCGTTGAGCACGCCCGTCGGCAGATTGACGTTCTGCGTCGTTGATCGCGTCCGCCACTTCGTCGATGCCGATCTGCCGCTGCGCCAGCGCGCTCGGATCGAGCTGGATGCGCACCGCGTACTTCGCCGAGCCGTACACGTTCACCTGCGCCACGCCCGGCATCATCGAGATGCGCTGCGCCATGAACGTCTCGGCGTACTCGTCGAGCTGCGAGATCGGCATCAGCGTCCGACGTGAACGCCGTAGAAGAGGATCGGCTGGTCGGCCGGGATTCACCTTCTGGTACGACGGCGGAATGATGCCCGGCGGCAGGTTCTTGAGCGTCTTGGCGATCATCGCCTGAACGTCCTGCGCGGCGGCGTCGATGTTGCGGTCGAGCGTGAACTGGATCGTGATGTTGCAGCGAGCCGAGGCCCGACGTCGACGTCATGTTGTCGATGCCGGCGATGGTCGAGAACTGCTTCTCGAGCGGCGTCGCCACCGCCGACGCCATCGTCTCCGGGCTCGCGCCCGGCAGGCTCGCGTTCACCGTGATCGTCGGGATAGTCGACGGTCGGCAGGTCGCTCACCGGCAGCCGGCGGTACGCCGTGATGCCGAAGAACAGAATCGCCAGCCATCACGAGCACCGTCGTGACGGGCCGCCGAATGAACAGTTCCGAGAAATTCATTTCGCTGGTCCCTCCAGCCTGCCGGCCTTCGCCGCGCGGGCGTCGCGCCGGCTTCACATCGACGCGCGCGTTCGGCGTCAGACGCGACTGTCCGTCGATCACGACCTGCTCGCCGGCGCGCCAGCCCCTTGTCGATCGTCGTCAGGTCGCCGACCGCGCGCCCGACCGAGATCGGCCGCACCTTCGCGACGCTTGTCGTTGCCGACGACGAACACGTAGTTGCCCTGCCTGCCCGGCAAGCACCGCGCGCGTCGGCACGGCGACCGCGTTCGGCCTGCACCTCGAGCTCGACGCTCACGCGCACGTACTCGCCCGGCCAGAGGCCGTTCGACTGGTTCGCGAACCGCGCCTTCGCCGTCACGGTGCCCGTGAGCGAATCGACCGCGTTGTCGAGAAACGCCAGCGTGCCCGCTTCGTCGACCTCGCCGCTGTCGGCCGTCACGACGCGCACCGGCACGGTTCCCCCGCGCGTACGCGGCGCTGCAGCGCCGGGAAGTCATGCTGCACGACCGGGAAGCGCACCAGGATCGGCCGGAGCTGATTGATCACGACGAGCGGATCCGCGTTCGGCGCGCACGAGATTGCCGCTGGCGCACGAGCAGCCGCCCCGTGCGTCCGGCGATCGGCGCGCGAATCGTGGTGTAGTTGAGGTTGAGCCGCGCGTTGTCGACCGCGGCGTGGTCGCGACTGCACCGTCGCCTGCGTCGCCGCCGCGGCCGACTGCCGCCTGGTCGGCCTGCGACTTCGTCACGTAGTCCTTCTCGACGAGCGCCTTGTATCGCTCGGCGTCGCGCTGCGCGTTCTGCGCCTGCGCTTCGTCGCGCGCGAGCGCCGCTTCCGCCTGGCGCAGCGCGCCTCGAACGGACGCGCGTCGAGCGGAACAGAACCTGGCCGGCCTGGACGTCGTCGCCTTCGTTGAACGTTCACCGTGTCGAGCGTGCCGCCGACCTGCGCCTGAACCGCCACCGTCTGCATCGGCTCGACGACGCCGTTCGCCTCGATCGTCAGCGGCGCGGAGATCTTGCTCACCGACGCGACCTGCACGGGCACCGGCGGCGCCTGCTGGGCCGGCGGCTTGGAGCAGGCCGCGGCAACCACCAAGGCGACGCACGCGACGCGAAGCGAGGCCTCCGCCGATCGTGCCATATCATCAGTCGGGCCTCACTTCGGGAGCCGGGGTGAGCGGCGCGAAGGACGTGTCGCCGCGCGCGTTGAGAACGCCGACGTCGTGCGCGAGCTGCGCGAGCGACGTGCGCCACTGCCACCGCGCGTCCACCGACTGCGCGCGCGCGTTGGCCAGCGCGATCTGCGCGATCAGCAGGTCGACGATGCTGCCGACGCCTTCCTTGTACCGCTCGCGCGCGACCGATCTCGGACTGCGTCGCGCTCGCCAGCAGGTCGCGCGACGTCCGCACGCGATCGGTCGACGTGCGAAGCGTGTAGTACGCCGTGAACACCTGTTGAATGATTTGCTGTTTGGTGACTTCCGCGCGCGCGAGCGCGGCCTGGTACTGCTCGTTGGCCGCCGCGCACGTCGTAGCTGATTCGAGAATCCGGTGAACACCGGAACCTGCACGCCGAAGTTGAGCTGAATACGTATTGCCCGCGAAGCCGGAGACGTTCGAGCCGTTCGTCGCGCCGGTCGCGCGTAAACGCCAGCGCCGGCAAGTACCGCCGATCGCGCGACCGAATCTGCGACTGCGCGGCCGCCGCCTGCGCGCGCGCCGTCGCCAGCTCCGGACGGTTCCGCACCGCGAGCTCGATCAACGAATCGACCGACTGCGCGACGAAGTGCACCGAGTCCGCGGCCGCGACGTCGGGAATGTCGAACGGCGTGTTCGCGGGCAGGCCCATCGCGACGGCGAGCGCGCCGCGCGTCGACTAGCAGCGAGCCCTCGAGCGTCTCGAGCTGCGAGCTCCGCCTGCGACCGCGCGGTCCGCGCCTGCAGCACGTCGGCGATCGTCGCCAGGCCGACGCGATGCCGCTCGTTCGCCGCGTCGAGCGCGGCCGTCGCTTCGTCGAGCGCCGACTTTTGCCGCGTCGCGCTGCGCGCGCGTCGACGAGATAGCCGAACGCCGCCGCCTCGACCTGGAGAATCGTGTTCTCGACGGTCGCGTTGTGCGTGAGATCGGCGGCGACCGCGGTCTGTCGCGCGACGTCGATCGATCCCGGTGCGGCCGCCGAAGTCGAGCACCGTGTACGTGAGCGTGAGCGACGGGCCGTACTGCGATCGCGCTCGCCGGCCGGGCGGCCCGGCGTGCCGAGCACCGCGAGCTGTTCGCCGTCGACGCCGGCCGTGATCGTCGGATAGAGGCGGCCTTCGCTCGAGCCGTAGACGTCCGCCGCGGCGCGCGCCTGCGCCAGGACAGTTCGCGTCGCCGGGCTGTTGCGCAGCGCGATGTCGACGACTTCGGCGAGCGTGAGCTATTGCGCGCGTCGGCGCTCGGAGCGCCCACGACGGCCTGACGGCGTGTCGCGTCGCGCGCCGCCGCGCTCACGACGCTCGACGGCGGATTCCAGAGCGCGGCTCGCGCTGGCCGGCGTCGGCGCGACGCCGTCGATCGACGGCGGGGATGAACGCACGCCGTACCGCCGCCAGCGATAAGAGAATCGCGAGTACCGATCGCCGCGCGGCCTTCACGGTTTCCGGTTGATCGCTTGCGCGGCCGCTCGGTTGACGCTTGGCTTGCGCCGCCGGCTTCGGCTGGCTCGCGGCGCGGGTCGACCTGCTGTCTCCGGCCTCACGTCGCGTCGCGACACCGGCGGCGCCGCGCTTCATGTTGTCGGCGATCCGAAGCTTCGGCGGGACCGCCGGCTTCGCCGCGATGATCGCGCCGAGCATCACGACCTTGTCGCCTTCCTTCAGCCGTCGATGACCTGCGCGACCTTGCAGATCGGTCGGGCCGATCTTGACGAGACGCATCTCGTAAGCTGCCGTCGGCAGCGCGACGACGACGTAGCGCCCCGGAATTCCGGTCGTTCCTTCGGTGCGACGAGGTCGCGCCGCAGCTGGTTCGTGAGCGTAGTCGACCGGAATGCCGAACATGCGCGCGACCGGCGCGAGCTCGTTGGTCGCGCGAATCGCGTCGATCGGCACCTGCAACACATTCTTGAGGTCCGCCGCCTTGATCGTGACCTCGCCGTTCATTCCCGGCATGAGCAGTCCGTCCTTGTTGCTGATGCTCACCATCGACCGGGAAGAACGTGACGCCCTGCGTGACGACCGCCTGCGGCTCGATCTTCTCGAGGACGCCGTCGAAGACGTGATCGGGGAACGCGTCGACGGCGACCGTCGCCGGCCGCCCGACGCGGATGTTCGCCCATCTCGACTTCGTCGATCGTCACGCGCATGCGCACGCGGCCGAGGTCGGCGATGGTCATCAGCGTGGTGCCGCCGTTGGCCGACGTCGCCGACGTGATGATCTGCCCTGCGTCACGGGACGGGTCACGATCGTTCCGCCGATCGGCGCTTCGACCGTCGCGTCCTCGAGCGCCTGCCGCGCGCAGGTCGAGCGCGGCGCGCTTGTTGATCATGTCCGACATGCGCCGCCGTTAGCGTCGACTCTGCTGCTGTCGTGCTCAGACGCGGTGATGACGTGGACGGCGAACAGCGAGTCCTTGCGCGCCGATCGCGCATGCGCCTTCTCGAGCGGCTGGCGAACGACACGACGTCGTCGGCCATCGCCTGGTCGAACTGGTTCTTCACGTCGCGCGGATCGATCTGCGCGAGCAGCTGTCCCCTCTTCACGACCGATCCGACTTCGACGGGCAGCTGCGATGATCTGCCCGCTGGCCTTGGACTTGATGTCGACCGGATTGATCGGCTCGACGACGCCGGTGGCCTGAACGCGGACGGCGATGTCGCCGCGCGTGACCGCGGTGGTCGGCAGCGGCGCTTGCTCCGCTTTCTTGTTCTCGCAGGCGGCGATCGCGACGACGGCGGACGCGACGGCGAGGAACGGTATACGTCGGACTGGCATGGGTTTCGGTGGGGAGACGCTCCAGGGCACCGGGAAAACTTACGCGCCGGGGAGCGGATTGGAACAAAACGGCGCCCCCGAACGGAGGCGCCGCCGCGTTCATCTATTGGTGGTACGCGTGGGGAGGGGGAGGTGTTGACCGGTGGACGGGAAAGGGGATAGGGGGACTCCAGAGGAGAAGTCTGACGTCAGACGTCCGACTTCAGACCTCAGATTTCTCGCGGTTTCGCTGTCTCACGCGCCCTGTCCGCCGTCTACCCGCCCGTTCAGTGCCCCGCCGGCGCCGGCGCGTGGCTCTTGGGCTTCCTCAGAATCAGGACCGCCGGGGCCACGAGAACGAAGGTCGCCAGGATCAACATCCAGGCGTCGTTGTAGCTGAGCATCGTCGCCTGCCGCATCACCGACGCATCGAGGATCGCCAGCGCGCCCTGCTTCGCCTGGAAGGCGCTGTAGCCCTTCGCGATGAGCCCGGCAACCGCCGCGTTCTGGCGCGCGACGAGCTGCGGATTCTCGATATACGTGTTCGCGGTCAGCATAGCCCGGTGCATGGCGACCTGATGATCCAGAAACGTCGTGATGATCGCGATCCCGAACGAGCCGCCCAGTTGCCGCGCCAGGTTGATCAACCCGGATGCCTGCTGTGCCTGGCTCGGCTTGAGGTTCGCGTAGGCCACGTTGTTGATCGGCGTGAACAGGAAGCCCAAGCCGAGTCCACGAATGATCAACGCGTATCGCGCTTCGGGCTCTCCGGCGTCCACGGTCAAATGCCCGAGGCGCCACATCGCGACGACGAACAGTGACATCCCGATGTAGATCAGGATTCGGGCGTCGACCAACGGCTTGGCGCCGCTGAGCGCTCGTCCGCACATGATCGCCGCCACCGCCGTGGCGATGCCGCCCGGCATGAGCGTGAGACCGGTCTCCGTCGGCGTGAAGTGCAGCAGGTTCTGCGTGAACAGCGGGAAGAGGAACACGCCGCCGTACAGTCCGAAGCCGAGCGCGATGAAGAGGAAGATCGACCCGGCGAGGTCGCGATTCTTGAGAACGTGGAAGTCGATCACCGGGTGTTTGTTCCGCGGCGAGAGCTCCCACCACAGCATTCCCGCCAGCGACACCCCCGCCACGACGCTCAGCCTGATGATCAGCGTGTCGTTGAACCAGTCCTTCTCCCGCCCTTCCTCGAGCACGTACTGGAGCGCCGCCAGGCCGATCGTCAGCAGCGAAATGCCCGCCCAATCGATCGACTGCGGTTTCTTGCGCATGCCCGGCGGATCGTGGAGAAAACCCGTCACCAGAAACGTCGCCGCGATTCCGATCGGCACGTTGATGAAGAAGCACCAACCCCAGTTGTAGTTGTCGGTGATCCATCCGCCCAGCGTCGGCCCGAGCGTCGGCGCGACGATGATGCCGAGGATGAAGATGGCCTGCACCATTCCCTGCTCTTCGCGCGGGAAGATCTGGCGCAGCGTCGCCTGCGCGGTCGAGAGGAGCGCCGCACCTCCCGCGCCCTGCACCACGCGCCACAGAATCAGCTCCCCCAAACTGTGCGACGTTCCGCAGAGGAACGACGCGGTCACGAAGAGGATGATCGACCCCGTGAGGTAGTTCTTGCGTCCGAACGTGGCGGTGAAGAACGCGGTCATCGGCAGCACGACGACGTTCGACAGGATGTACCCCGTGCTGACCCACGCGATCTCCTGAATCGTCGCGCCGAGGTTCCCCGCCATCTGCGGCAGCGCCACGTTGATGATCGTGGTGTCGAGCACTTCCATGATCGCGGCAGTGATCAGCCCGAGCAGGATGATCCACCGGTACTGGTCGCCCTGCTCCTGTTCCTGCGCGTCGCCGCGCGTTCCTATCGTGCGATCGTTCTTGCCAACGGCCGATGTCGCCATCGAATCCAACCGGTGTGAGGTCCGCGCTGGCGCGCCGGGTCGCTGACCGACCCTCCCGATGCTACAATCATCGCGCCGCGCTCGTGCGACACCCCCGGTGCCTTCCGCGAGGGTCGCGCGATTCACCAAATCTCGTTGGGTGGAGAACTCCGTGTGGCTCATGTCCGCCACGAACGCCAACCGCTCCGCCCGTGACTGAATCGACAGCCGGCGCGCCCGCACCCGCCGCTCCAGCGACGGCCCCGGGAATAGCCGCCACAAGCGGCTCATGGCTTCGCGCGCTCACCATCGCGGAGCGGCGCGTTCTGATCGCGGCCGGCCTCGGCTGGATGTTCGACTCGATGGACTTCCTCATCTACGTGTTGGCCATCGGGCGACTCAAATCGTATTTCGGTTTTGGGGATGCGACTGCCGGATTGCTCGGCACGCTGACGCTCGTGAGCGCCGCCGTCGGCGGCCTGTCGTTCGGCATCATCGCCGACCGCATCGGGCGCGTGCGGGCCCTCAACATCACCATTCTCATATACTCGATCTGCTCGCTTGGCGCGGCGACCTCGCAGAGCGTCGTGCAGCTCGCGATCTGGCGCGCGTTGCTCGGCCTCGGCATGGGCGGCGAGTGGGCCTCCGGCGCGGTGCTCGTCGCGGAATCGTTGCGACCGGAGCTGCGCAACAAGGCGACGAGCGCGATGCAATCGACGTGGGCGCTCGGGGCGATCCTGGCCGCGATTCTCGCCGGCCTCGTGCTCGACGTGCTTCCCCTGGGAGACCAGGCGTGGCGCGTGCTGTTCGCGCTCGGCGGACTTCCCGCGTTCTTCACGCTGTGGGCCCAGCGACGCGTCGAGGAGCCGGCGATCTGGCGCGCCTCGCGCGCGTCGCCCCACGCGAAGACGAATCCGTATCGCGTGTTGTTCGGCGCCGAGCTTCGCAAGCGCACCCTGCTCGCGTGTCTCCTCGCCTCGCTGCTCCAGTTTGCGTACTGGGGGTTGTTCTTCTGGCTCCCCAATCTCCTCGCCTCGCCGATCGACAAAGGCGGCGCGGGGATGAGCGTCGTGAAGTCGACGGGCTGGCTGATCCCGATTCAGGCCGGCGCGTTCATTGGATATCTCTCATTCGGCCCGCTTGCCGACCGGTTCGGACGGCGCCGTGTATTCGTGGCGTTCGTGTGCGCGTCCGCGATTCTGGTGCCCGTGTACGGACGCCTCGTACACCACCCGACCCTCCTGCTGCTCCTCAGCCCTGTCTTGGGCTGCGCCGGCCATGCCTACTGGAGCGTCGCCGCGCCCCTCATGTCCGAGCTCTTCCCGACCGCGGTCCGCGCCAGCGGTCAGGGGCTCGGATACAACTCCGGGAGACTCCTCGGCGCTCTGGCGCCCTACGTCATCGGCGTGCTCGCGGCGGTCCCGCACGTCGGAATCGTATCGGCGTTGAGTCTGACGTCGATGTTCTACTTAGCGGCGGCCGTTGTCGTGTTCTGGCTGCCGGATCGCAGCAATGACGCGTTGACGTAAGGGGGATTCTCTAGGTCACTGGTCTCGGGTCTCCGGTCTCTGGGGAACTGGGCAGTTTCCAGAGACCTGAGACCTGAGACCAGAGACCTACTTCCCCGGCACCGCCGCGATGCACTCGATCTCGACCTTCGCGGCAGGACTCACGAGCGCGGCAACGGCGACGGTCGATCGAGCGGGCGGTTCCTTCGGAAAGGCCTGCGTGTACGCGCTGTTCATTCCGGCGAAATCCTTCACGTCGGCGAGGAACACGGTGCACTTGAGCACGTTGGCCATCGTGCTCCCCGCCGCTTCCACGATCTTCTGCACGTTCTCGAGCGCGCGCTTGGTCTGTCCCTGAATTGTGGAATCGGGCGCGTCGCGGGAGGTGCCGAGTTGTCCCGACACGTACAGGATGTTCCCTTCGCGAATGCCCGGCGTGAGCGTGGCGGTGGCGTTCATTCCCGGCGCGGTGACGGACTGCTTTTGCGCGAACAGCGACGCCGGCAGCACGACGGCGGCCAGAAATGCGGCGGAGCGGACGAATCGCATGGAGACCTCGGGGCGAGCGGGGGATGTTGGCCAACCAATTTCCCGCGCCCCGGCGACGCGCGGAAGTCCCTAGGGCGCCGTCGGCAGGGGAGCCTTGAACACCGAGTCGCGCTTGTACACGTCCGTGGCGAAGTGAAGATCGCCGTCCCGCGCGTACGCCGTGAAATACACGATGTAGACGGGCAACCTTTGCGGCAGCGTGACGGCGCGGTTGTCCTTCCCCGCTTGCATCGCCGCGGTCACGCTGTCGGCCGACCAGCCGAGCACGAATTCGGCGAGCGAATCCGGGTGCTGGACGCGAATGCACCCATGGCTCTCGGCACGCACGCTCTTCCCGAACAGCGATTTCTCGTTCGTGTCGTGGAGATAGATGTTGTAGTCGTTCGGAAAGAGAAACTTCACCAGGCCGAGCGAGTTCCGCGGGCCGGGGCGCTGGCGAAGCACGCGCGAGCCGTTCTCCTTCGCCCACTCCATGTCGTTCCGGCGCAGATATGTGGTGTCGGTCTTCAGCTTCGGCAGAATCTCCTTCTTCATGATGTCCGTCGTCGGGCGCCAGTACGGGCGAAACACGACCGATCGCATCACGTCGCTGAACACCGGCGTCGACTTCTCCTTGTAGTCGGCACCGACGATGACGCGCATCGAGAGCGCGCGCTGCCCCGAGTCGTACGCGTCGAGCCGGAACGACGGAACGTTCACGTACACGTATCGCTGCCCCAGCGCGCGCGGCAGCCAGCGGTGCCGTTCCATGTTCGTGGCGATCTGGTCGGCCCGCTCCTCGGCCGACACGTTGAGCGCCGCGAACGTGGCTTTGCCGATCTTGCCGTCGGGGACGAGGTCGTGGTGCTCCTGCCACTTCTTGAGCGCAGCCACGACTGAATCGCCGTTGACCGACGTAGCCCTCCGCCTCGAGACGCGACTGCAGCTCCGTCATGCTCACGCCGGTGTAGATCTGCGGCCAGCCGCCCTGCGCCGCGTAGCCGCGATACCGCGTGTAGTCGCGTCGAAGAACGGCGTACTCGGAGTCCTGGGGCGCCATCTGCTCGAGCCCCAGGCTCATCGACGAATCCTCGAGCGTGTGGACGAGCGCCGAGTCCACTGCGGCGGGCCGCGCGGGGATGTACCACGACTGCGAGACGGTGCGCGGATCTACCTGACCCACCAGCATGTCCGACGCGTATCCCACGTACGCCGCGGTGAGCAGGACGTCGGCGTTGGCGAGGTCGCGCGCCGTGGCGCCGCTGTCGATCTTCTGCACGTCGACGACCCTGTGGATCGAGTCGATCGGGTAGCGATCGGTCTTGAGCGCGTGCGTCGAGGCCGAGTCGAGTGCGGCGAGCAGCGCGGTCGCGCGTTCCTTGATGCCCCCCGACTGGATCCAGAGCGGAGCGTTCGAGTAGTGCGCGTAGAGCGCCTGCACCTTCTTCCAGCGGTCGGGCGTCACCCAGCTCGGCGGTCCGGCGCTGTCGATGCGCGCGGTGATCGCGGCCTGAACCATCTCGGCGGAAACACCCGCCACCTCGGCGACCTGCTGCGGGACGTACTTCGACGGCGCCTTCGCGGTTCCGTCGCGGCCACAGGAGGCCGCGGCCACGACAATGATCGCAAGTCCCACCGGGAGGAACGCGCGTGTCAGCACCGCGCTCGGTCTACGCATCGACGCCTGCCCGCTTACCGCCGCGCACTCGTGGGCTCGGCGAGGTACTGATGAATGAATGCGATCGCCATGCTGCCCTCTCCGACCGCGGACGCCACGCGCTTGATCGATCCGTGGCGAACGTCGCCGGCGGCAAAGACACCGGGCGCGCTCGTCTCCAGCAGATACGGGTCTCGTTCGAGCGGCCACTTGTCCGCTCCCTGCTGCTGAACGAGATCCATGACGTCACGGCCGGTGCAGACATAGCCCCATTTGTCTCGAATGATCGAGCGCGGAATCCATTCCGTGGCGGCATGCGCTCCAATGAAGACGAACAATGCGTCCGTCGGTCGCCGATCAGTTTTTTCCGATCCGGCACGTTTTACGTCTATCGCCTCGAGCCGGTCGCCCCCGTGGACCTTCGTGATCTCGGCGCGGGTCTCGATCGTGACGTTGTCCTTCGTGGACAGCTGCTCGATGAGGTATTGCGACATGCTGGCGGCGAGCGATGGCCCGCGGACCAGCATCGTGACAGACTCGGCGTAGGCTGAGAAGAGGAGAGCCGCCTGGCCGGCTGAATTACCACCGCCGACGAGATAAACCCGCCCACCGCGAAGACTTTGCGCCTCGGTGAGGGCGGCTCCGTAGAACGCGCCGTGCCCGACGAATCGATCGATGCCCGGGATGTCGAGCCGGCGCCACTGGACGCCGGTCGCCAACACGAGGGCGCGGGTCGAGACGACGGTGCCGCCGTCGAGCGTGACTACGTGCGAGGACTCTCCCGACTCGCACGCCAAGTCGAGCGAGTCGGTCCACCGCGTGACGAGGAGCTCCGCCCCGAAGCGCGTGGCCTGCTGTCGCGCGCGGCCGCTCAACTCGTCGCCGGAGAGCCCGGCGGGGAAGCCGAGATAGTTCTCGATGCGCGAGGAAGTACCGGCCTGTCCGCCGCACGCCTCGCGTTCGACGAGCAACGTGCGAAGACCCTCCGACGCCCCGTAGACGGCGCTCGCGAGACCCGCGGGACCTCCGCCGATCACGATGACGTCGTACTCGTCGTGGATCGGCTCGACTTGAAGGCCGACGCAACCCGCGACCTGGCGATTGCTCGGCGCGACGAGAACCCTCCCGTCGGCGAGCACGACGACGGGGAGCTTGGACAGATCCAGGCCCGTCACCTGTGCTCCTTCGCCGCCCGGCGCGATGGCGCGAATGCGCGCCGCGAGATCAGGATCGTCGGCCGAGAGCCAGGAGCACGCGACTCGGTTGCGCGCCAGGAAATCGCGCAGCTCGTGGGACGCCGGATCGGTGCGGTCGCCGATCAGCGTAGCCGTCACGGGAGCCTCGTCGACCGCGATCCGCTGCAGGTACTCCACCCGCTCGGCCATCGTCTTCATGATCTGGCCGTTGAGCACTCGGCAGTGGCTGACCAGCTCGTGGAAGTCGTTGGCGTCGAACCGCACGACGCGCGAGGGTGAAGTCGCTTGGACGCTCGAAATCGATGGCGCGCCGAGCAGCAGAGGCACTTCGCCGAAATACGCGCCCGGCTGGTGGGTGTGGATGCGAGTATCGCGTCCGGTCACCGACTTGAAGACGGCGAGCTCCCCTTCGAGAAGCGCGAAGAACGCGGGCGCCTGGCCTTCCATCAACAGCCATTCGCCGGCGCGGAGTCGCACGTCGGCCGCGCGCGCCGCGAGCGACTCGCGTTCGCTCTGCGGCAGGCCGGCGAAGAGCGGGATTTGCGTGAGCAATTCGCCGGTGATCATCCGTTCTCCGGCGTAAGCCCCGCCAATACCTCGCTCGTGGAGCGAACGCGTCCAAGGCGAACGAAGATGTTCTTCACGGCGAAGGCATGCGCGGCGGCGTCGAAACTCGCCATGGCGTCTTCCGCGAACACGATCGCGTATCCGCGTTCCCACGCGTCGCGCGCCGTGGATTCCACTCCGATGTTGGTCGAGATGCCGCACATCACGAGAGTGGTGATACCGCGGCGCCTGAGTTGGAGATCCAACTCCGTTCCATAGAACGCGCCCCACTGGTGCTTGGTGATGCGGATGTCTCGCGGGCCCGCTCCCAGTGCCGGCGACAGCACGTCCCAGCCTTCCGGCCGCGCACCGCGAGGCATCGGCTCGTCGCTGGGCTGCGACAGCATGTCCGACCCGTCGGCGGCGTAGGACACGCGGACCAACACGACCTGCGCTCCCACCGCGCGAAAGCGCTCGCACATCCTGGCCGAGCGCTCGAGGACGTCGGCGCTCGCGTGCGGCGCCACCGGCCGCGCGAGGATTCCCGCTTGAAGGTCGATGACGACCAGCGCGGTCTTCGCGGCGGTGAGCTCGAGGGGCACAGTCATGAGCGAGATGGTCGAACGGTCGGCGGCTCGCGTTGAGACTACTCGGCGCTTGACGGCGCGCCAAGCCTCGGGCGGCGGTGGGCGGTCGCGAACACTCCATCCCACAAGCGAACACCCGTCTGTTCGTCGGTGGAACACCTTACTGACATAGCCCTCGATGTGACAACACCTTGCGGCGAGGGTGCGGCGGCCGATCGCGCCCGACAATTGCCGATGTGCCGGTGAGCCCCTGATCGACGCATACGGGCGTTCCGATGCACCGCGCTACCGACTGGAGACCTTCGGATGCACGACCTTATCGCCGATTTCCGCCACGCCGCGCGTAGTCTGCGCTCACATCTCGTCTTCACGGCAACCGCCGTCCTCACGCTGGCGTTAGGCATCGGCGCGACCACCACAATCTACGGAATCGTCGACGGCATCGTCTTACGTCCACTTTCATTTCCCAACGCCGACCGGCTCGTCACCATCTGTGAGCAGTTTCCCGGAGCAAACCCCAACTGGTGCAGCATCTCGCCACCGAATGTCGAGGACATCCGGGCTCGCTCGACATCGCTCGCCGCGATCGGGATCGGCCGCTCCTGGCCGTACCACCTTGCCACAGCCGACGGCCCCGAGGCGATCAACGGCGGCATCGTGACGCCCGATCTCTTCCGAGCCCTTGGCGTTCGCCCTGCGCTCGGTCGCCTGTTCACTCGCTCGGATGTCCTCGGGCGAGAAAGCGCGGTCGGCATCCTCTCATATGAGATGTGGCAAACACGGTTTGGCGCGACACCCGATGTGGTCGGCCGTCGTGTCGAGCTCGACGGAAAGCCGGTCACGATAATTGGCGTCCTGCCGGCGGACTTTCAGCTTCCGGAGTTCGCGACAGTCGCGCTCTGGCGAACCGTTCACATCAATCCGGCGAACGAAGAGAACCGAGAATGGCGCGGTTTCGTCGCCTACGGACTCCTGCGCGATGGGGTGACGCTCGCGCGGGCCCGCTCGGAGCTCGCGGAAATCGCGACGCAGTTGCGACGCGAACATTTCGCGACGACCCAGGGTTGGAATCTCCGGATGGAGTCGCTGCTGGACCTCGTGGTGGGCGGCGTGCGGCCCACGCTGGTCCTGTTTCTCATTGCGGTGTCTCTGATTCTTCTCATCGCCTGCGCCAACGTCGCGAATCTGTTGCTCGCACGGGCCGGGGCGCGATCGCGCGAATTGGCGTTGCGTGCGGCCGTCGGCGCGACTCGGTCGCGAATAGCTCGCGGCCTGTTGGTCGAGAGCTTCGTGCTGGCAACGATGGGCGCGTTGGCCGGCCTGCTCGTCGCCGAGTGGGGGATGGCGGCCTTCAAACGTCTGGCCCCCACCAGTATCCCGAGGTTGAGCAACATTCAAGTCGACGCGCACGTCCTGGGCTGCGCGCTCGCGCTGTCCGTCGCGACAACCTTCCTGTTCGGGCTGGCTCCCGCGTTGCTTGCTGCTCGAGACGATCTGGCGAACACACTCCGCGAAGGCGGACGGTCTTCGAGTCCAGGCAGCACGCTCTCCGCGCGCCTCCTGGTCGTCACCGAGCTCGCCCTGGCGCTGGTACTTCTGGTCGGCGCCGGACTTCTTACGCGGTCGTTCGTTGCCCGCACGTCGTGGAATCCCGGGTTCGAGCGCGATCACCTCATCACGTTCTCGGTCTTCGCGCCGGAGGATCGGTACAAGGGACCGGACGCGGTCGCGGCCCTCCTCCGTCGACTCGAGCGGGAGTTGAGGTCGGTTCCAGGCGTCGAGAGCGTCGGCTCGGCGTCCGGTGGACCGCTGTTCGGTGGGGACGGGACCGACGAGGTCATCTACGAAAATCGAACCGGCCGCGCGCGCGCACCCGCTGCCTGGTACGACATGAGCCCGTCCTTCTTCGCGACGCTCGGGCTGCCGCTCATGCGCGGGCGCGGTCTGGGAGAAGCTGATGCGCGCGGCACGCCACCGGTCGTTGTTGTGAACGAGACGCTCGCCCGAAAGTTCTGGCCGGGCGACTCGCCAATCAACAAGCAGTTGTCGCTTTTTTCCGACCGCATGCACGTGCAAGTCGTGGGGGTCATCCGGGACGTGGCGCCGCCGACACCCGGCGCCGCGCCGGAACCCGAGATCTACTGGTCGAATCGGCAGGAGCCACGATCATTCACCTTCTTCGTGCTGCGAACCAGGATCGCTCCCGCCTCGGTGATGCCCGACGTCCGCGTCCGACTGCGGGCGATTGATCCGAGCCTGCGGCCGATGAACGTCGGCACGATGTCCGACCTCGTCGCCGCCGAACTGCGTGCACCGCGATTTCAGATGCTGCTGCTCGTGGCGTTCAGCCTCGTCGCGATGCTGCTGGCGGGTGTCGGCACGTACGGGCTATTCGCGTACCGAGTGTCGCGCCGCACGCGAGAAATCGGAATCCGGCTGGCGCTGGGAGCGCAGCGTCATCAGGTGGTCGCCTCCGTGTTGCGCGACGGACTGCTCCTGGCCGCGGCGGGCATAACGATCGGTGCCGTCGTTGCGTTGTTGGCCGGACGCGCGATGCACGGCATGGTCGTCGGCGTTTCGGCGTTCGACCCGCTGACGATCGTCACGAGCTGCGGCGTGCTCCTCGTCGTAACGTTCGCGGCTTGTCTCATCCCGGGACGCAGGGCCGCCAGCGTCGATCCGGCGGTGACCTTGTCTGCGGAATGAGCGGCGACGCCCGAGCGGCGGCGAAAATCGAAGCACGGTGACGAGTCGACTCGACGCCCTCGTGGGTTGACGTGCACGCGGCATGCGACGAGCATCAGGCGTCAACGGAGCGACGATGCCGACCAACGGAGTTTCCGCGGGACCAATCGACGAACCCGCCACCGACTACGCGCCGCCGGACGCAGAGGCCCGCGGTTTCTTTGGTCATCCGCGCGGGCTCGCCACGCTGTTCTTCACCGAGATGTGGGAGCGCTTCAGCTATTACGGGATGCGCGCGTTTCTCATCCTGTACATGGTCCACGCGCTCAACTTCGACGACAAGCACGCGGGCTCCGTGTACGGCACCTACACGGCGAGTGCGTGGGCGCTGGCGATCTTCGGCGGGATCATCGCCGATCGATGGCTCGGTCAATACAAGAGCGTGCTGATCGGCGGCATCATCATCGCCATCGGTCATTTCACGCTCGTCTTTCACGCGCTGCCGTTCTTCTACGCGGGGTTGGCGTTCATCGCCGTCGGCACGGGCCTGCTCAAGCCCAACGTGAGCGGCATCGTCGGCTCACTGTACGACAAGAAGGACACGCGCCGCGACGCCGGCTTCTCGATCTTCTACATGGGGATCAACCTCGGAGCCTTTCTCGGTCCGATCATCGCCGGGGCACTGGCTCAAAAGGTTGATTGGCACGTCGGCTTCGCCTGCGCCGGCGTCGGCATGACGCTCGGGCTGGTTCAATACGTTCTCGGACGTCGACACTTACAGCCGGCGATCGACCGGCTCGCGCGGCAGCGGCGCGAGGCACGCGCGGCGGCGGCGACCGCAGAAGCTTTCGGCGATGCCGACTGAAAAGACATTTGCCGGATTCACCAGCGTCGAGTGGAAGCGCCTCGCCGCGATGGCCGTGTTCTTCGCGTTCGCGGCGATCTTCTGGGGCGCGTACGAGCAGGCCGGATCGACGCTCAACCTGTTCGGGGATCGCTACACGAACACGACGATCCTCGGCTTCACCTTCCCTTCGAGTTGGTTCGTGGCGGTGCAAGCGATCCTCGTCATCCTGCTCGCGCCGGCGTTCGCGTGGCTATGGACGGTGCTCGGCAATCGCGAGCCGTCGACGCCCGCGAAGTTCGCGATCGGCCTGTTCTTCGTGGGCCTGTCATTCGTGTTCCTCCTGATTCCCGGGTTCCGGCTCCAGGCGATGCCCGGCCTGCGCGTGAGTCCGCTCTGGCTCGTCGGCTGCTACTTCATTCAAGAGCTCGGCGAGTTGTGCATCTCGCCGGTCGGACTGTCGGTGTTCACTAAGCTTTCGCCAGTGCGGATCGTGGGCCTGATGCTCGGCGTGTGGTTTCTCGCGAGCGCGGTGGGCAACAAGGTCGCCGGTCTGGCTGCGGGATTCATTTCGTCGGCACCGATGCCGCAACTGTTCGGCGTGATCGGCGGCGTGTGCCTGGCGGCGTCGGTGATCGCCTTCCTGATCATCAAGCCCGTGCGCGGGCTGATGGGCGGGATCCACTGAGATTTCGGGATGGACCTGTCCACCGGTCCACCAGTGCTCCTGCGGAGAGGCGCGGGCCGGAATCGAACCGGCGAATAGCGGTTTTGCAGACCGCTGCCTTACCACTTGGCTACCGCGCCGCCGTGACGGCTAAACCGCGCCGTTCGGGCCTTCAAAAGTAAGCGTTCGGGGCGCCGGACGGGAGATTGCGCGGCAGGCCTTGACGGAACTGCCTGGGTGTAGGCATCCTACTGCCTAGGATGTAGACGACCTACATCCACGCACACCGAGCCGCTTCATGGCCAAGAACGAGCCGCTGTCACGCATCGAGCTGCTCCAGGGCACGCTCGACATGATCGTCCTCCAAACGCTGCGTTGGGGACCGCGCCACGGATACGGCATCGCCCAGATGATCCGCGCGGGCTCCAACAACGCGCTTCAGGTCGACACCGGTTCACTCTACCCCGCGCTCCATCGCCTCGAGCGAAAGAAGTGGATCAGCGCCGAGTGGGACGTGTCGGAGAACCGCCAGCGGGTTCGTATCTACAAGCTCACGCCCGCGGGTCGCAGCCAACTCGCGGTCGAGCGCTCGAGATGGGAGCAGCTCTCGCAGGCGATCGCCGGTTTGATGCAGCCGCCGGCCACGGAGGGCGAGTCATGAAGTGGCCGTTCGGACACGGCGCCGCACGGGACGCCGACCTCGACGACGAGATTCGCGCCCACTTCGCCATGGCCATCGCCGAGCGAATCAAGCGCGGCGAATCGCCGGAGGAGGCGACCGCCGCGGCGCGCCGCGAGTTCGGCAACGTCGCGCACGTGAAAGAGGTGACGCGAGAGACGTGGGGCGGAATGTGGTTCGAGCGTCTCGCCCAGGACGTGCGCTTCACGTTCAGATCGCTGCGTCGATCGCCGGGATTCACCGCCGTCGCCGTGCTGACGTTCGCGCTCGCGATCGGCGTCAACACGACGATGTTCACGGTCGTGAACGGCATCCTCTTCCGGCCGCTCGCGTTCCGCGGCGAGAACGAGTTGTTCGTCGTGTCGCACGCGCCGGGCGGACCGTTCGTCAACGGCCCGGCGATGTTCGACGCGACATACGCCTCGTACGCCCGGTCGCAGCACTCGTTCCAGAGCACTACGAGCTTCGGCATATCTCCGGCGACGATGACCGGCGTCGGCGATCCGACGCGGCTCAGTGTCTCCGGATCGTCGCCGGGATTCTTCCGTGTGCTCGGCGTGTCGCCGGCGCGCGGCCGCGACTTCACACCGACGGAGCAACTCGACAGCGCCGACTCGCACGTGATCATCAGCGACGGCCTGTGGAGAGACCGGTTCGCCTCCGACCCGAACGCGGTGGGGCGAACGTTGGAGCTCGACGGCGTGCGACAGACCATCATCGGCGTGATGCCGGCCGAGTTCGACTTCCCGAGCGGAACGCGCATCTGGAGGACGGCGCCGATCTATCCGAACCCGAACCGCGTCTCGATTCGGCAAGTGGTCGGCCGGCTCGCGGCTGGTGCTAACGCCGGCCGCGGCCCTCTCCGAGATGCAGGCGTTCATGAAGGCGTTCGATCAGCCGCGACCGGATCTTCGCATCGAGCAACCGGTGGACGGTGTCATCCCGATTCGCCGCGCGATCGTCGGCGACGTGCGGCGATCGCTACTCCTCTTCGAAGGCGCGGTGGCGTTCGTGCTGCTCATCGCGTGCGCGAACGTGGCGAATCTGCTGCTGATGAGGACCGCGTCGCGGCAGCACGAGATTACGATCCGCACCGCGCTCGGCGCCGGACGCGGCCGGCTGTTGCGACAATTCCTCACCGAGAGTGTGATCATCGCCTTGCTCGGCGGCGCTCTGGGCGTGGGAATCGCGATGGCCGGTGTGCCGGCGCTGGTCGCGGCCGCGCCGGCCGACCTGCTACCGCGCAGTCACGACATCCACATCGATTGGACGGTGTTGGCGGTGACGGCCGGGGTTTCCGTTCTCGCGGGGATCGTCTTCGGCGTAGCGCCGGCGCTCCAATCGACTCGGCGGGCGGTGCGCGCATCGCTCGCCGAGAGCGGCCAGGCGTCGACATCGTCGCGCGCGGCTCTCCGGAGCACGATCGTGATTCTCGAGCTGGCGCTCGCGCTCGTGCTGTTGGTTGGCGCGGGACTGATGACGCGATCGTTCTTCCGGATGCGCGCGGTGAACGTGGGTTTCAACCCGGAACACGTCGTCACGTTCACCGTCGACCTTCCGCGGGCGCGCTACCCGACCGCCGCCGCGCTCCACGATTTCCGGCGGCGCACCGAGTCCGCGCTGCGCGGTGTTCCGAACCTCGAGGCGATCGCCGCGGTCAACTGGCGTCCGATGAGCACCGCGGCGATCGTGGGCGACTTTCAGCTCGACGGCGGACGAAAGCGGCCCCCCGGCTTCATCGTGCTCAAGCCGTGCGTCACCGCGGATTATTTCCGCGTCATGGGAATCCGACTGCGCAGCGGTCGCGCCTTCACCGCCGGCGACGACGAGGCGGCGCCGGGCGTGGTCATCGTAAGCGCGTCCGTCGCGTCGAAGATCTGGCCGGACGAGGACGCGCTCGGCAAGCGGCTCAGCATGTCGGACAAACCCGGACCGAACGACTGGCTCACCGTCGTCGGCGTCGTCGACGACATCGTTCAGGACGGGCTGACGGCGCGGCCGTCGCCCGCGATCTACGAGCCGCTTGCCCAGGTCAATTTCGCTCCGTTCATCGACCATCTCGCGTTCGTCGCCCGCACCAACGCCGACCCGGCGGTCGTCGAGCGCGAGTTCCTCGCCGTGTTGAAAGCGGTCGACCCGTTGCAGGCCGCGCAATCAGTCGGGACGATGACGAGCCTCGTCATGCTCTCAATCGCCGAACCTGTGTTTCAGATGCGGTTGCTCGCGCTGTTCTCGATCCTCGCCGTCGTGCTTGCGGCGATCGGGATCTACGGCGTGCTCGCGTCGGCGGTCAGCGAGCGTTCGCGCGAGTTCGGGATTCGCATGGCGCTCGGCGCGTCGCCGCCCGCGGTTGTCAGCCTCGTGCTGCGTCGCACCGCGGTGCTGTCGATCGTCGGCGTCGCGCTCGGATTGGCGGCCGCGATCGGCGTGACGCGCGTGCTGACGAAGTTCCTCTTCGGCGTCGAGCCGACGGATCCGCTCACCTTCGCGATCGTGACGGCCGCACTCGTGGCGACTGCCTTCGCGGCGGCGTTCGTTCCTGCTCGGCGAGCAAGTCGCGTGGACCCGCTCATCGCGATCCGACACGAGTGATCGGGATCTCTGGTCTCTGGTTTCAGGTCTCTGGGAACTGCTGGGTTTCCAGAGACCGGAGACCTGAGACCAGAGACCTACTGATTGATCAGAGCTCGTTCGAGCGAACCACGCGCAGGCCAAAAACCGGAGCGATACGTCCGTTGCCGTTCGCCTGGAATCGGACGGTGATCTTCGATTTCCCCTGCACGAGATTCGCCGGCACGTCATAGCGCGCGTCGAAGAATCCTGTCGCGGTGCGGTTGGGTTCGAACTTGCCTACCGAAGTTCCATCGACGTCGATCTCGAAGTTGCCGAGCACCGGCGGCAGACCGATCTCGTTGAAGTACGTGACGACGATCGCCGTCTGGGACGCGGGATTCACCGCGAGGTCGTACGAGAACCACCCCGTGCCGGCGCGCGACGGTCGGCCATTCGTGCGCGCCACCGGGCGATCGGCGGGATCGCTCTTGTAGCCGAAGTTCGGTTCTGCTTGCTGGTCGCCCGGACGGACGTACGCGACTGTGGCGGCTTCCAAGCGGCGAATGCGTTCGCGCTCGGCCGCGAGCGCCGCGACGCGCGCGTCGAATTCGGTCGGCGTGACGACGTCGAAGTAGACGCTGTACGTGCGCTCGTGCGTCCGGTAGAACGGCGTGAGCGAAACGTCTTCGACCTGCGTCGGCTGCGTGATCGGGCGGGCGACCTGCTTGATCTGGAAATCGCCCTGTCGCGCGCCGGGAAGAACCCAGTCGGAGACCGGACGATCGGCCGCGACCAGGAGCGGCACGGGTTGGCCGGGCGCGCCCTCGCCTCGTGACTCGCGGCGTGGGCCGAGGTCGCCCGCGAGAACGAGAGGCCCCCACATGATCGCGGCGATGCGCTTGTCGTCCGGCGTCGCCTCGAGCCGGACTGTCTTCGGCAGCGTGAGCTCGACGGTGTCGCCGTCGTTCCACGTGCGCGAGATCTCGACGAACGAGCTGGGCTGCGGCAGAGAATCCTCATTGCCCATCAGGCGTCCGCCGGCCGCGCCCGCGCGAAGGCTCGCCAGAGGGGGAACCTCGACCGGCGTCCCGTTCACCTTCACGACGAATCCGTCCCCCGCCCACGTCGGACGACGAACGGCGAGCGTGAACTTCGCGGCTTTGGGGAGCGTGAGCTTGAGCGTCGCCGAGTCGCCGTCGGGAAACGTCGTCTCCTGAGCGATCTGAGCGCCGGCGAGCTTGAACTTCGCGGTCGAGGGGATGAACAGGCTCACCCACAGCCGTGTCGTCGGACTCGTAGTACACGCCGTAGCCGTGCAGCGCGTGGTTCTCCATCCCCGTGCCGACGCAGCAGGTGAAGCTCTGCTGCATGTTCTGATATTCCTGCTGCACGCCGCGGCCGACCGGCACCATGTACGACATCCGCGCGTTCGCCGGATCCATCGACGCCAGCACGTGGTTGAAGAGCACGCGCTCCTGGAAGTCGGCGTAGAACGGGTCGGGGCGAAAGGAGAAGAGGCGGCGCGACAGCTTGAGCATGTTGTAACAGTTGCACGATTCGCACGTCCGTCCGTCGACGCGCGATCCGAGAACGTCGGCGGGGCCGAAGTACTCGGCGCTGCCCTGCCCGCCAGTCGCGTACGTGTGATGCTCGACGGCGCGATCGAAGAACGTCGACGCCGCGAGAATGTCGCCCGTGTCGCCGGTGTAGCCGTAGCGCGCCGCCGATCCGATCACTTTCGGGATCTGACAGTTGACGTGCTTGCCCGCGAGGTTGTCCTGGCCGCGCTTGAGCGCGTCGGTGAACGCGCGGTGCTCGAAGCGATACGACAGGTCGAGCCACCGCTTGTCGCCCGTGTCGACGTACAGGTCGGCGAGCACTTCGTTCATTCCGCCGTGCTCCGTGAGGAGCATCTTCTGAACCTGGGCGTCGGAGAGCGGTGCGAGCACGCCCTCGGCCCACGCCGCGAATTTCGTCTCGACGCCGAGCGCGGTCTTGTCGCCCGTGTAGCGATAGGCGTCGCGCAGTCCGGCGTACGTCTTGTGTAGGGTGTACCACGGCGACCAGAGCCCGTTGAGGTCGAACGCGCCCGGACGAATCTCCCCCTTCGAGACCTGCGCGAACGACTCGCGCCCATGCTCGAGCGCCGAGAGATAGCCGTCGCCGTTCTTGTCCTGCACCTCTTTCAGTTCGCGCACGATGTATTGCGCGCGCTGCTTGAATCGATCGTCGCCCGTCGCGGCGTACATCAGACTCACCGCGGACAGGTGGTGTCCCGCGATGTGGCCGGTGAGGTTTCGTCCGCCGCCGTCCCAACCGCCGTAGGGCTCGGCCTTCTGCGGCAGACCGGCGCGCACTCTATAGAAGGCCATCATCCTGTCGGGGTCGAGCGACAGCAGGTATTTCGCGTCGGCCTCCTGCGCGAGCTTCGCTGGCCCGCCGGTAACGCGTACGTCGGTCAGCGGAACCGGCCGCGCCCGAAGAAGTCTCTCTTCGATCTCCCTGGCGCCCGGACCTCCGGAGGTGTTTGGCGCGATGATCTCGGCACGCGATTCGTGCGTGAGAGGACCGAGCGTGAGCGCGGCCGCGGCAGCCGCGGAGGACTGGAGGAATTCGCGACGATTGTGAGGACCCATGCGTTCAGTCTGCCGCTGGCGCGACGCGACCGCAAGGCGGGTCGAAGCGGCTATTTCGTGCCCGCTCCCGCCGCCGCGGTCACCGCGATAATCGGAGCGCTCGTCGGCTGTGGCGCGCCGCCCGCCGCCTCCTCGGTCACCGCGACGGCGCTGAGCGAGTCGCGCGCGAGCGCGTAGGTCGCCCGCACGACTGCTTCGCCGCCCGCCGGGTCGAAGGTGCCGGCGCTGATCTTGGCGCCGGCCGCCGTCACGAGCCAAAGCTGATACGTGCGCCCGGGCTTCAGCACCGGCATGTCGTGCGCCACGAAAGTCCAGGTGTTTTTGGTCTTGTCCCAGAACATCCGCGCGAATGGCGCGTTGGCCCCGCTCTTCGTCAGCGTCATCACCGCGACGTCGCGCCCGGTGATCGCGGCCAGCATGCTGTCGCGCACGAGCCCCGCGTGTTGCAAGGAGTCGGTCGTTCGCTGCGCGGCGGCGACGCGGGCGGCCTGGCTGCTCAGCGTGTCGCGCAGCCCCTGGCGATCGCGAACGATCCAGGCGAGCACCGCGGCGCTCACCACCAACATGATGCTCGCGGCCGCGGCGACCCACTCCGCGCGCCGCCACGCGAGTGAGCTGATGACGGCCGACCGGTCGCGGATGTGCTCCTTTTCGACTTCGGCGCGCGCCATGAGGCGTGAACGAATCCGCTGCCGGCTTGCGCCGGCGGTTCCGATCGAAGGCGTCGCGGCGTATGCGAGCTGCGCCGTCGTGTTGCGAAGCGCCGTCAACTCCTCGCGGCACGGAATGCACGTCGACACGTGGGCGATCACCGCGTCGCGCTCGGCGCCGTCGAGCGCGTCGAGAGCCAGTGCGTCGAGCGCGGCGAAGGCTTCGTCGTGGTTCATCTCGCGGCTCACGTGACCGCCTCGCGCAAAGGACTCAAGCGCTCGCGCAGCTTTTGAAGCGCGAGACGCATCCTCGTCTTGATCGTGCCGAGCGGCTGCCCGGTTTGCTCGGCGATCTCCGACTGGCTCAAACCACTGAAGTATCCCAGCTCGAGCGCTTCACGCTGCTCAGCCGGAAGATCGGCGAGCGCGGCGCGCACGATCCGACTTCGTTCGGCGTGTTCGGCGTCGGCCAACGGATCGCTCGGCGCGGCGGGCGTTGGGGCGGAGGTGTCGGCCTCGCTGGCTGTCGCGTCGACGAGCGGATCTTCGCGCAGGCGGCGACGGGAGCGCAGGCGGTCCAGCGCGCGGCTGCGCGCGATCGTGAGCAGCCACGTCTGCACCGAGCCGCGCTCGACCTCGAACCGCTCCGCCTGTCGCCACGCCTGCCAGAATGCTTCTTCCACGACGTCCTCCACGTCATCCGGCGACTCGAGCATTCGCGACACGACGCCGTGGACAACTGGGAACCACCGGTCGTAGAAGGTGCCCAGCGCGCGCTCGTCCTTCGAGCGCATGCGGCGCACCAACTCGGCGTCCACCGCGGCGCGTGCCGCAGTGGCGTCGCGCGCGGCAGCGTCGGTTGAGCTGGACGCGCTCGCCATCGCGGAAGGATACGTCTCCGACTTGGGGGCCGGATTCATTGCCGCGAATGTACCGGCGAAGCCAACCCCTCGCCATCTCAGGAGTTGCGGACGGGGGGCGCTAAATTGTGCTCAGGTGGCTCACGACCCGTATGCGGCGCTCCGCGTAGAGAATTATCGGCGGTTCATCGTCTCGACGTTGACGATGACCCTGTCGTCGCAGATCCAGGCGGTGGTCGTCGCGTGGCAGATCTACGACATCACGCGCGACCCGTTGTCGCTCGGCTTGATGGGATTGGCCGAAGCGCTGCCGTTCATCGGCATCGCGCTCTTCGCGGGACACGTCGCGGACCGCTTCAGCCGGCGCCGCATCTCGCTCTCCGCGCTCGGCGTGCTGGTCGCGTGCTCGGTGTCGCTCCTCGTGTTCAACCTCATTCCAGGTTTCCTCACCCGCCACGGCGCGGTGCCCTTCTACGCCGTGATCTTCGCGAGCGGCGTCGCGCGCAGCTTCCTGCAACCCGCCCGTCAGGCGCTCGGCGCGGAGATAATCGATCGAAAGCTCTACGCGAACGCCGTCGCGTGGCGCTCGTCGACCTGGCAGACGGCGGCCGTGGTCGGCCCGGCGCTTGGTGGCCTGATCTACGGCTTCTCCTCGCCGCGCGTCGCGTACATCGCCGACGCCGTGATGATGGTCGTCGCGCTGGTGGCGTTCTCGCGCATCGACTACGAGCACCGTCCCATCCGCGACGTCACCGAGTCGATCGGCGAGAGTCTGGGGTCCGGGCTGAAGTTCGTGTTCAAGGAGTCGGTGCTGTTGTCGGCGCTGACGCTGGACCTTTTTTCGGTGCTGCTCGGCGGCGCCGAGGCACTGCTGCCGGTTTTCGCCGACCAGATTTTGCACGTCGGTCCGCAAGGGCTCGGACTGCTGCGCGCGGCGCCCGCCGCCGGCGCGGTCGTCGCGTCCGTCTTTCTCGCCCATCGGCCGCCCTTCAAGCGCGCCGGACGTACGCTGCTCTACGCCGTCGCCACGTTCGCGGTGTGCATCGTGGGATTCGGCCTGTCGCGCAGCTTCGGCCTGTCGCTCGCGCTTCTCGCGATCAGCGGCGTGGCGGACAACGTGAGCGTGCTCATTCGGTCGACACTGCTCCAGGTTCTCACGCCGTCGGAGATGTTCGGCCGCGTGACGTCGGTGAACTCGATCTTCGTGGGGTCGTCGAACGAGCTCGGAGCCTTCGAGTCGGGCGTGGCGGCGAAGCTGCTCGGGACCGTGCCATCGGTCGTTTTGGGTGGGCTGGCCTCACTCGGGGTGGTCGTGACGATCGGTTTGTGGGTGCCGCGGTTGCGCAGGCTCGGGCGAATCGATGAGCTCACGCCGACGGGCGCGGGAGTGACCGCGGCGGCGTAGCGCTGGGCGCGATGGCCAATGCAGGGCGGCGGAGCCGAGTGAGACGAATCGCCGCGTCGGTGCATGTATGAGGATGGTCCCTCGTCCGGGTCATCGAACATGCACAAGCCAGGATCTCGTCGCCGCCTCTCGACGAAACGCGTGGTCACGTTCGCCGCTTTGGCGATCATTTCGTCGTGTCAAAGTGCCCCCAACAAGGCAACGGCGCCTAAAGGGTCGCCAAAGAACTGCTTGGCGGCCGCGCAGGGCTCCAGCCCATCCGACATTCAGATCGGCGTCAGTGCTACGGCGACCGTATCGGCGCAATACACGCCGCCCACGGGAGATTGCGCTTCTATCGTCTACCTTGCGCCAACGTGGACCAGCGACAACTCGGCAATCGCGACGGTCACGGTCGAGACCTCCAGCGGCGCGACACAGACTGGAAAGGTGACCGGTGTGGCGGCGGGCACGGCACACGTGAGCGCGGGTCAGGGTCCGATGACGACGGTGACCGTTTCGTCGGTGATCGCCAAGACAATCACGGTATCGCCGGGCAACGCGACGATCCAAGTCGGTCAGACCGCGGACTTGACGGCGATCGTTCGCGACTCCGCTGGCAACATCGTTTCCGGTGCGCCGGTCGCGTGGCAGACCGCCAACGGGTCTATCGCGTCGATTCCACCGAACAGCACTGGAGCGACAGTCCATGTAACTGGAGTCGCTGCTGGAGGACCTGTTGCCGTCACTGCCGCCTCGGGTGCCCTCTCGGGCGCGACGCAGGTCACCGTGACGGCGGCTGGAGGTGGAGCGCGCATGGCCTACGCGCTGGCCGACCAGCCAACTGTTGCCTCTTACACAGCGGCGGCCGACCGGTCGTTTAACTCGTCGGGCCAAACGATCAAGGTCGATCGCACCGACATCGGACTGTTCGCCGTGACCTTCAATGGCTTGCAGACGCCGACGGGCCAGTCGGAGACGGTGCTCGTCACTCCGGTCGGCACCGGCACCGGACAGGTCGATTGCCGGCTGCGCCCCAATTGGACGAGCACCGCCTCGGCGCTCGTCGTGACCGTCGAGTGCTTGAACGGACCGCTTCGCCTCGACGCGCCGTTCTCGATCCTCGTCCTTGGAAGCAACGCCATTGCCGGTCGATTCGCCTTCACGCTGGCGGATCAACCGAGTGCGGCCCACTACACGCCCGCCGCGGCGACGACGTTCAACTCGACCAACCAGCCGGTCACGATCACACACGGCAACGGCGTCGGTGTTTACGACACCGTGTTCTTCGGCGGACAGCAGCGCCCGTCGAACAACGACCGCGAAGCGCAGTTGGTCACTGTTGTCAGTCAACAAAGCCCGGAGCACTGCGGCTCCGATCCCAACTTTCAGACGGGTCAATTCGTGTTCGTGAAGTGCGCGCGTTTCGACGGAGTCGCGGTTGATGTTCGGTTTACCGCAGCGCTGATCGGCGCCGATGCCACGCATGTGCTCGGGATCGCGCGGACCTTTGCCCCCGCCGGGATCGTGTCGAGCGCGTCCTTCAACAAGGCCGGGTCCGCGCCGCCGAACGCATCCAGCTCCTCAACCGGAGTCACGGACCTCACGTTCCCGGGGTTAGGCGTCACTGGCTCTGGGGCCATCAATGTTCAGATCAATGCGCAGACGAACCCGGGCCGCTGCCGGCTGCACAGTCCGGTAGCAGGAACCCCATGGAATGTCGTCGGCAGCGACCTCGTCGTACACGTTCGCTGCTTCGACTCCGGCGGCTCGCCGACCGATCTTGGCTACACCGCCCTGATCATTCGGTAGGATCGGCGTCCGGGGTGGCAGCTCGCTCCGGGCGCCCCCCGCGCCGAGAATGGCCGCATTGCTAGCGATCCAACGCGACCGTCGTCAAGGGATCGCCGATCACTGTGAACACGGCCCAGTCGCGCGGAGTCGCGCCTCGACGAATCGCCTCGAGCTTGGCCGAGCGGAGCGCGTCGACGACCGCGTCACCGCGCTGCAGCGCGCGATAGAAGTCGTCGATGAAGCGGCGCACGCGAGCGTCGCCGATGCGCCATGACGTGGCCACGACCGCTCGCGCGCCCGCGCCGATGAACGGCATCGCGAGTCCTTGCACGCCTTCGCCGCCAACGATCGGACCACGGGCCGTGCGGCACGCCGACAACACGACCAGATCGGCGTGCGTCGCGAGAGACTGAAGCTCGGCGAGTCCGAGGAATCCGTCCTCGCCGCCGCCCGGCGCGAGCGCCAATACGGTGCGGCTCGCGCTTGCATCGTCGACCAGTGCGTGCGTGGCCAGATGAATCACCGAGAACGAGTCGAGCGGCGCCGTCTTGAAGTATGCTTCGCTCGCCCGCTCGCGGAGGCGAAGCTCGGAGCGCTTGGCGAACGTCGACACGCTTCGCGCTTCGTCTCCCGACCCCGGAAGGCGCGGCAAGCTGGTTCCCCCTCCCTCGGCGAGCCCAGCGCGCATGAAGCGCTCCATGTCGTCGCGCGCTTCCGACTCGGACGAAAACTTCGGATCGCCGATGGCGAGAACGCGCGCTAGGCCGGCCTTTCGTTGGCGACGCCATAGCTCGGCCGCGATCGCCGCGGAGGGAAGCACGCCGACCGCGTACCGCTCGACGAGACGCTGGCCGCTGGCGAGTTGCAGCGCGTCGAACGACAGGCGATGGAGCGAGCCGTCCGGGATGACGAGCAGACGCGTGATGGTGCCAGGCAGGTCGGCCAGGGCGGGATCGAGCAGCGTGCGCGCGAGATCCCGCGCCAGAGTCGTCGAAGGTGCGCCGGCTTCGACGAGCGTCTCGAACCCGCTCAGCTTTTCGACGATCGAGTCGAGACGCGGAAGGACATAGCCTCGTGCGCCGCTCTTGGTGATGAGGAGGAGCGATGTCGGCGCGCCCTCCGCGCCGGCGACGTACTCGAGCACGGCGGTGCGGGAGTCAGGGATCATCGCGGCAAATGCGTCGAGCGTCGGTGGAGCCGGGAGACGTCGGAGGGCCGTCGTGCGGCCTCCGGTGTTGGCGACGGCGACGCGCGCGATACGTTCGAGAGCGACGCGCGCGCGGCGCCGCTCGACGAGCTCGAAGGCGACATTGATCCGCCCCCCGAGCGCAACGATGGCAGCGATCACGCGCTCGGCGGCATCCGCGGGCGCGCCGTCAGAAGCCTCGGTCTCGACGGCGTGGAGCTTCAGGTCGGCGTCGCTCAACGAGTCGCGATAGGTCTCGAGCTCATCGGTCGCCGACACGAGCTCGGATTCAGCGCGCGTGGTGTCGCCTAGCCTGAGGTATGCAAGAGACAGTTGCTCCCGCGTCCGAAAACGGACGATGTGTTGACCGCGGGTAGTGCTGCGGAGGAACTCGCTGTACCACTGAATGGTCCCTTGAGCGTCGCCGCGCGCCGCGGCCAAGGCGCCCCGGGTGGCTTGGGTGGCTGCTTGCCAATTGCCGGAGAAGCTCCGGCGGTACACCGCGACGATCGAATCCAGTTCACGCTCGGCGTCGCCCCACCGATGCTCGGCGATGTTCACATGCTCGAGGGACGCGTGCATGTCGAGGGCGGCGCTGCCGTCGCCGCTTCGGGCCGCCCATCGCAATCCGGCCTCGCAGAGGGCGCGCGCGGTTGCGAAGTCCCGCCGGTCGAGCGCCAGCAGTACGTCGAGGTACCGAACGGTCTCGCGTCCTTCAACGTCGCCGCCCTTCTCGAATCGACCGGCGGCGCTGCGGGCGTAGAAACCCGCCATCGCTCCATCACGAAGCGTGTTCTCGAGGATGCCGAGGTTCAGCTCGACGAGGGCGAGCGTCCGGTAGTCGTGTGCCCGTTCGGATTCGGTCGCGGCTTGTCGGAGCATCTTGAGCCCACGCTCCGTCTGGCCGAGGACGCGGAAGCCAAGTCCCAACAACTCGTGCGCGCGGCCGGAAATCTCAGGATCGTTTGTGCGCGCGCCGATGTCGGCGGCCGCTACCAGCAACGAGTAGGTCGAGTCGAGCCGAAGCTGAAACCAATACACGCGGCCCGCGGCGAAGCGGCAAGCGCCCTCGAGATGAGAATCGCCGCGCCCCCGGGCGATTGACACGCCACGGAGCGCGAGCGCGGCTGGATCAGTGGTCGTGTGCACGCCACCGAACGCATCGTCGCACCAAATGAGCGCCAGGCTCGCCGAATCCGGCGCTGTCGCGAAAGCGCTGTCGAGGAACGGCTTGGCGGCGACCGGTCCGGCGGATCGTCGCGCGACGGACGCGAGACCGAGGTATGCCGCACTGATGACGGCGCTGTCGCGTTTCGCGCGCCCGGCCTCGAGCGCTCGGCGAAACTCCGAGCGCGCGGTCGGAACATTGATCGCCGCGAGGTCGGCGCGTCCGCGACGCAGCGCCTCGACGCCGGCCGAGTCTGGGGTCGGCGGGTTCGAGGAGAGCGCGATGAGGAAAAGCGGCAAAAGCATGTGGTCTTGATGTACAGCGGCGGGGCGTGACTGCAAGGTCGGTAGACCGTACACCGGGCGGCAGTGAGAGCAATTCATCTGGGGGGCATCACATCGGTCCGTTCTCCTCCGCATTCGTCCACCTACCAGTTGCCGGACCCCGCCCACGTCGTACCTTCGTGCGCATGGGGGGCGCGGACGAACAGCTTTCTCCGGCGCTGGAAGGGATCGTATCCCGCTTCGCGGGAATGCTCGCGCGCGTCGGCGCGAGGTACCGGCTGTCGGGCGCGGATCAGGACGAGCTCGTGCAGGAAGTGCGAATTCGTCTTTGGAGATCGCGGCCAACCGGTGAGCTGATTTCGCTACTCGGCGCATCCTATCTGTATCGGACCGCGGTCACGGCGGCGCTGGTTGTGATTCGACGCCGGCGAATGAAAACGAGCGGCAGCCACGAATCGCTCGACGAGCATGGGCATCTGTCGCTGACGTCGGCAATGGGAGGTGTGACGGCACCGGACGATGAGCTCGCGTCGCGCGAGCTCGCCGCCGAGGTCGAACGAGCGCTGGAGACGTTGCCGGCGACGCGAGCGCCGGTGGTGCGTTTGTATCTGGCCGGCTACTCGCGGGAGGAGATCGCGGAGCTGTACGGCTGGTCGGAGGGGAAGACGCGGAATCTGCTGTATCGAGGGTTGGCGGATCTTCGCGAAGGGCTCAGTCAGCGTGGCATCGGACCAGAGGCGCGACGATGAACGACGAAGTTCTTCGAGCGGCGTATGCGCGCGTGCTCGCGGCGCGCGCTCCGGATTCGCGAAAAGACTGCGCAACGCCCGAGGCCCTGCTGGCCGTCGTCAAGCGGCGCGGAAGCGATGCGGACCGACACGCGACGCTCGACCATGTGTCGCGGTGTGTCGAATGCCGGCGCGACCTGGATCTTCTGCGCGCCGTGCAGGGGACCGGTGTGCCGGTCGTACGCAGATTGTCGACGCTGGCGGCCGCGGCCGCGATTCTCGTCATCGGGCTTCCGTTGGCATCGCACTACATTCGTCGCGCGCCGGCGCCGGAGTCTGAGCGCGCGGCGGGCGACGTCACGCTCGTCGCGCCGCGCGGCGACCTGCGCTCCGCGCTGCCCGTCATGCTGGTCTGGCGAAGCGTGCCGTCCGCGGAACGGTACGAAGTGACGATCGTCGCGGATGACGGGTCGAGCGTGGCCCGCGAGTCGACGGGCGACACGACGTTTCTCGCGCGCGGCGCTCTGGCAACGGGTCGCGACTACTATTGGAGCGTGATCGCGCACCTCGCGGATGGCGGAGAGCGCCGATCGGAGCCGGCGAGGCTCCGGCTGACAGCCCCGTAGCGCAACGCCGCCACGATATTGGCCCAAAATGACCCGATTGGCAGATACGTGCCGATACGGCACATATCTATTAGCAGTCAACCAAGACTGGGTCGACTTTGGACAGACCGTCCTTTCAGAATTGCGTTTCCTGCACGAATCGTAGTACATTTGGCTCTTGGTAGGAGAACCGCGAACTCCCATCCCGAGGCCCGTCCCGCTCATGTCCGAGACCAACGTGTCAGCTAGAAAAACGGTCATCCACGAAATCACCGAACGTGAAGTCCGCACCGAGGCGCTGGGCGACAATGGCGCGCTGCCGCGCACCTCCGAGTACTTCGGGATGAACACCTTTGGCGTGCGACAGATGCGGGACAAGCTGCCGCGCGAGACCTACAACAAGCTCCTGGACGCCGTTCGCCACGGAAAAAAGCTCGACGTCGACATTGCGCCGCGTGTCGCGCAGGCGGTGAAGGAGTGGGCGATCGGCCGAGGCGCGACGCACTTCACGCACTGGTTCCAGCCGCAGACCGGACTCACCGCCGAAAAGCACGACGCCTTCCTCTCCTTCGACGACGGGCAGCCGATGGAGTCGTTCGGAGCGTCGCAGCTCATTCAGAGCGAGCCGGACGCGTCGAGCTTCCCGTCGGGCGGGTTGCGCGCGACGTGGGAAGCGCGCGGTTACACGGCGTGGAATCCGGCCAGCCCGGTGTTCATCGCCGAGTGGGCCGGCGTGAAGACGCTGTGCATTCCGTCGGTGTTCGTCGGCTACCACGGCGAGGCGCTCGACGAGATGACGCCGCTGCTCCGCAGCTCCGACGCCCTCTCGGCGAAGGCGATCGATCTGCTCGAGCTGCTCGGCGACCGCGGCGTCTACCGCGTGTACACGACGATGGGGCCCGAGCAGGAGTACTTCCTGATCGACCGCGCGCACTTCGCGCTGCGGCCGGATCTCGTCATGGCGGGCCGCACGCTGATCGGGGCGCCGCCGCCGCGCGGTCAGCAGCTCGAAGATCACTACTTCGGCGGAATCCCGGAGCGCATTCAGGCGTGCATCGCCGAGGTCGAGCACGAGCTGTACAAGCTCGGCGTGCCGATCATTACGCGGCACAACGAGGTTGCGCCAAGCCAGTTCGAGATGGCACCGCGGTTCGAGGAGACGGACGTCGCGGTGGATCACAACCAGCTCGTGATGGCGACGCTGCGTCGCGTCGCGCTCCGCCACGGACTCCAGGCGCTGCTGCACGAGAAGCCGTTCGCCGGGATCAACGGATCGGGCAAGCACTGCAACTGGTCGATGTCGATCGCGGCCGACAACCACGATCTCGACGGCGAGAACCTTCTGAAGCCGGGGCAGACGCCGCACCAGAACATTCGCTTCCTCGTCTTCCTCGCCGCGGTGCTGCGCGCCGTGCACAAGCACGCGGGCCTGCTTCGCGCGGGCATCGGCACGAGCGGCAACGAGCACCGGCTCGGCGCCAACGAGGCGCCGCCGGCGATCATCTCCGTGTTCATGGGCGGCATGCTCACGAAAGTCATCGACGCGATCGCGTCGGGGAAGAACGCCACCAGCGCCGAGCACGAGATGATCAAGCTCGGCGTAGCACGCCTGCCGGAGATCGAGAAGGACAACACCGATCGCAACCGCACGTCGCCGTTCGCGTTCACGGGCGCGAAATTCGAGTTCCGCGCCGTGGGCTCGTCGCAGTCGATCGCTTTTCCGATCGTGCTGCTCAACGCGGCGGTCGCCGAGGCGATCGGCGAGATCACGGCGGCGTTGCGAGCGGAGCTCAAGAAGACCAAGAAGGTGGATGACGCGGTGCTCAAGGTCGTGCGTCCGATCTTCAAGGAGACGTCGCCGGTTCGCTTCGAGGGCAACAACTACTCCGACGAGTGGGTGAAAGACGCCGCCAAGCGCGGTCTGCCGAACCTCCGCCGCACGCCGGAATCGCTGATGCAGCTCGTGACCAAACAGTCGCAGAAGCTGCTCACGTCGCTCGGCATTCTGAGCGACGAAGAGCTGCACTCGCGCTACCACGTGCGGCTCGAGCGGTACATCAAGGACATGCTCATCGAGCTTCACACCCTGCGCGAGATGGTCGACACGATCGTCCTCCCGGCGGCGCTCGAGTACTCGGGCAGTGTGGCCGCGTCGGCGGCCAACGCGAAGGCGGCCGGAATCAAACCGATCCCGCAGATAGAGGTGGCGAACAAGATCGGCGCGTCGATCGCCGATCTGCAAAAGCACCGCGCCGCGCTCGGCAAGGTGATCGACAAGGCCGAGGGCATGCACGACGCGATCGAGAAGCAGGCGGAGCTGCTCACCAGCGACGGCGCCGACGCGATGGCCGAGGTTCGGCGCTGCTGCGACGAGCTCGAGCTGTCGGTGAGCGACGAGATGTGGCCGCTGCCCAAATACCGAGAGATGCTCTTCCCGGTCTGAGCGACCATGGCGGGCCCCGTAGCCGAACGGGCGAACGACGGCCGTGAGATCAACATCCGTGATGCCGCGGATGACGATCTCGCGGCCGTTGCCGCTATCCTCAATCGCCAGATAGCCGAATCGCCGTACGTCTACGCCGACGTGCCGGTGACGCTCGACGAGCGTCGCGAGTGGCTGAAGTCGCACCGGGCCGCGGAGCTTCCCGTGGTCGTCGCTACACCTGCCGACGCGCCGGACGTAGTCCTCGCGTGGGGAGCGCTCTCTGTGTATCGGCCGTCGAGCGGCTACCGCTTCACCGTCGAGGCCAGCGTGTACGTGGATCCCTGTGCGCAACGGCAGGGAATCGGCGCGCGGCTGCTGTCGGAGTTGTGCGAGGAAGCGCGGAAACGGGAGATGCACGCGCTCGTCGCCAGCATCGATTCCGAGAATGCGCCGAGCATCGCCCTGTTCACTCGCAACGGATTCCGGGAAGTCGCGCGTTTGGACGAAGTGGGGCGGAAGTATGACACGTGGAGGACCCAGCTCCTCTTTATCCGTCCGGTCTAGTCCCGCCGGCGCTTCCCGCCGGGCGGCCGACCTGTCGCACGGCACGCCGCAGCGCCATTTTCGAGTTGCTTTTTCGGTAACTCGAACGAGGTCCCGGCGCGTGGCGCACGACGCTTTCATCAGCTATTCGAATCTCGACCGCACCGTTGCCGACGCCGCCGTCGCGGTGCTCGAGTCGCGCGGCATCCGATGCTGGATCGCGCCCCGCGACATCACGCCGGGCCTCGATTGGAGCGAGGCGATCGTCGACGCGATCGAGCGATCGTCCGTCATGGTGCTCGTTCTGTCGGCGCACGCGAACGGCTCGCCGCAGATCAAGCGCGAGGTCGAGCGAGCGGTCAATCGCGGAATTCCCATCATCCCGTTCCGCATCGAAGACGTGCCGCTGTCGAAGGCCCTCGAGTACTTCATCAGCTCGCCGCACTGGCTCGACGCGCTCACGCCTCCGCTCGAGGAACATCTCCACTATCTCGCCGACACGGTGCAGCTGCTGCTCCGGCGCGTCGGTGGCGGCGCGAGCGGCGGGACGGACCAGATTCGCGTGCGGCGCGAGAGCCGCCGTCGCTGGACGGAACTGAAACGCAAGGCGCGACTGACCGCCTACGGCGTCGCGGCGCTCGCCGTGGTCGGAATGGGCGCCTGGGCTTGGGGACGGTTCGGCGACCGGTTCACAAACGGCGGCGACACGCCGCCGCGGCGAGGAAGCGGTGACCCGAGCATGGACTCGCTGCTCAACAAGCTGCCAGGTTCGCCCGGCGCCGCGCCCACTCAACAGGGCGGTTCAGGCCCCGTCGACCGGGGTCTCATGGGCACGTGGCAAACGACGACGAACGTCAACGGCCAACTGCTGCAAACGAAGATGGTGATCGCCTCCGACGGCGCGTACCACATCGACAACGTCATCGCCGACAGCGGGCGGTTTTTCGTGACCGGCGCTCACGGGTATCGCATGATGCCGCGCAATGGCGGCAACATCGACCTCACCGATTCGGGGATCGACGCGTCGCGCATGGTGCTCACCGGTCCACTCGGCACGCAGACGTGGACGCGCGTCGGGTTCCCGACGAGCAGCCGCTATCCCATCGTCGGAGACTGGCGCTCGACGGCGGTGACGAACGGCGTCACCTGGCAAGTCGAACTCAGGATCGAAGACCGCCAGTGGCAGTATCATCTCACGTCGACGAGCGTCGACGACGGCTCGATCAACGCGCGCAGCGGACAGTGGACGACGCGGTCACGAACCTTGGGCGGCGTGACCGCCAACGGGACGTACATCGTCGCCGATCAGTCGAACATGACGCTCAACGGTCCGCCCTTCGGCGTCACGACGTGGACGCGACAGCGTTAACGGAGGGCCGCCTCGAGGCGGGCGTCGGCTGGGTTCGTGATGACGCATCGCCGGAACCACCATCGGGTTTGGTTCCGCTGGTCATCGGCGTCACCGGACATCGCGACCTGCGAGGCGTGGATCGCGAGCCACTCGAAGCCGCGGTCCGCGAATTGTTCGTCGAGCTGAGAGCCGCCCACCCGGGCCGACCGCTCGCGCTCCTCACGGCGTTGGCCCAGGGCGCCGACACGCTCGTCGCGCGCGTCGCGCTCAACGACGGGGCGCGGCTCGTCGTCGTGTTGCCGATGGCCCCCGAGGAATACGAGCGCGATTTCGCCGGCGCGGCGCATGCCGACTTCATGGACCTGCTCCACAATCGGGACGTGGTCAGGCGAGTCGTCATCCCGACGGTTGGCCGGACGGCGGATCCTCTCGACGACGAGGCACGGAGGGCCGTGCAGTATGCGCTCGCCGGCGCGTACATCGCCGACCACGCCGACGTGCTCATCGCGCTGTGGGACGGGCGCCCGTCGGACCGCGTGGGCGGCA
Source organism: uncultured Gemmatimonadaceae bacterium (assembly GCA_963846925.1). Taxonomy (GTDB): domain Bacteria; phylum Gemmatimonadota; class Gemmatimonadetes; order Gemmatimonadales; family Gemmatimonadaceae; genus JAQBQB01. The sequence goes on from CAWJXW010000014.1 coordinate 259,284, forward strand.
CCGCGCACGTCGTGCACTATCGCCGCGGCGGCACATTCGAGGTCGACTCCGCGACGGCGGCTTGTTTCACCGACGTCGTCGAGCCGTTCGGCGTGCGCGACGATCTTCTCGCGCCGCCGCGCGTCGGGTTCGTGCACCATATCGTCACGCCGCGGCACAGCAGCGCGGAACCCGACGCGGCGTTCTCGCGCGCGATCCTTCTACCGTTTGTCGCCGCGCCGACCGGCGGCGGCCAGCGAGCGGCTGCGCGCGAGGCGTACGCCGAGTCGGTCGCCGATGTCGACGCGCGCATTCGCCAGCTGAACGACGAAGCCGGCGCTTTCGCACGGGGCAACCCCGATGCGGTGGACGCGAGCGCGGCGGAACTCTATCCCTCCCAGGACACGCCACAGGGTGCCGCACTGCCGCCATTGCCACCGGGGCTCGCGTCGCTGCGGCGCAATTTTGCGCTGGCCGACGCCCTAGCGATTCGCTATCAGCGGACGCTCAACAACGCGCTCCTCTGGATGTTCATCTTGATCTTCGTCGCCGGCCTCGGGTTCGCGCTGTTCACGCACGAATTCACGACGCACGGCGAGGCTTCGCCGATTCCGATCATCACGTACGCGGTTCTGTTCGTGATCGCCGACGCGACGTTCATCTTGGTCAAGGTGAGCCGCTGGCAGGACAAATACCAGGATTTTCGCGCGATCGCCGAGGGGCTCAGGGTGCAATTCTACTGGCGTCTCGCGGGGCTCGAGCACTCGGCGTCGGAATACTACGTTCGGCATCAACGCGACGAGCTCGCGTGGATTCCCCGGGTCGCGCGCGCCTGCGGAGCCGGCGCGCCACCGATGTCAGAGGCTCCGCTCGACGCGGTGCAAACGTTGTGGGCCGCTCCGCAGGCGGCGTACTACGCGCGCGCGTGCGCCCGCGAGCAACGCAACCTGCGGTGGCGATACGTGGGCAGCGGTGCGCTAGTGGCCAGTCTGGCCATCGGGTTCGGCTTGCTCATGCGCGGGTCGGCCGATTGGGCGCCGCCCCTTGTGTTCTTTCTGCCGGTCGCGGCGCTGGCCCTCGTCCACGTCTCCCTCGTGCTCGTTGAGTTGTGGCGAGAACCCGAGGGGCCCGAGCGAGTCATGCACCTGAGAAACATCGGCGCGACGATCGTGGGGTTGGCCACGTCGGTCGGTGCTACGGCTCTTTTGGTAAACGTTCCCCTCTGGTTTCCCGAGCACCCGCGGTGGATTCCCCCCAAGCCCGTGCACTGGCTGTTTCTGTCGCTCGGTATGACCGCCCTCGCGGGCGGCTTGCTGCACGCACATTCGCAGGTACGGGCCTTCGCCGAACACGCTCGGCGCTATGGAAATCTGGCGGCGATCTTTCAACGCGGCGCCGAGCGGTTGCGGATGGCGCTCGACGGCGACCTCACCGACCGCGCTCGAGCGCTGATCATCGAGCTGGGCAAAGAGGCGCTCAGCGACCACGGCGACTGGATAATCCTGCATCGTGAGCGGCCGATCGAGCTGCCGGAAGGCGGGGCCTGAGGAATCACGAGGCGCCGTGATTGCCTCGCTCAGCGAACGCGGCCTTCATCGGGGCGTCGTCCGAACGTTCGACTAGCGTCGCGAGCGAAACGCCCTCACCGTCCGGTACGTTCGGGTTCGCACCGAGCTCGAGGAGCTTCGCCGCCGCGTCGGGGTTCCGTCGCGCGACCGCGTAGGCGAGCGGCGTCCACCACGACTTGATCCAATCGTACGCTTGGAGTTGGACGTCGACGATCCCCCCCATCGTCCGCTCGAGCGCGTCGGGCTCGCGGCGGATGATCGCTGCGATTCGCTCCGGCGCGAACTCGACGGCGTCGAAGACGTCGATGTCCCTGGCGATGATGAGGTCGCGAACCTCGGGATGTTTCGCGTAGTTCGCCCATCCCGCCGGCGTGCCGCAGTACTTCGAGTCGCGCTTGCGTACGTTCGCGCCGTGGTTGAGCAGCGCGACGACGGCGTCGCGATTCCCGCGAAACGCGGCGGCGTGGAGCGGCGTGTAGCCGATCGTGCTGTCCACCGCCGTCGAGGCGTCGTCGACGGCATCGACGTCCGCGCCGGCGTGAATCAGCGTGTCGATCACGCCGCCAGGCGCTTGTTCGGCGGCGCGAACGATGAGTGTTCCCCACGCGTGGCCGGGCTTGAGCGCGTCGGGGTCGCGGCGGAGCAGGTGCTCGAAGTCTTCGTCACGGGCGAGCGTGATCGCCGCAGGGAGCGTGACCGGCGCGCCGGCGGCGAGGAGCATGCGCGCCATTTCCGTTTCGCCGTTGAGCGCCGCCTGGTCGAGCGGCGCGAGCTTCGCGGCGTCCTCCAATTCGGTGTCGGCGCCGAGTGACAGCAGCTCCGCCAACGACTCGGGCCGACGTTTGACGACGGCGAGGTGGAGCGGATGCCGGCGGTGGTTGGCGTCGTCCATCGTCGCGTCGAGGCGGGAGCGGTCGGCGCTGACGATCGCGCGAATCGCCGCGACGTCGCCCATCGTCACCGCCGACCAGATGTTGTGCCGAGCGCCGTGCTTCAGGAGATACTCGACGATCTCCGGTCGCGCGCCGCCGAAGACTGTCGCCCATCCGATGACGTCCATCGTGTGCATGTCGCCGCTCGAGTTGACGTCGGCGCCGTGCTCGACGAGGAGCCGGATGATCTCGAAGTCGTTTTGTTCGCAAGCGAAGCAGAGCGGGATCGCGTTGTCGCCGTCGTCTCGAACGTTTGGATCGGCGCCCCGATCGAGGAGCAATCGCACGACGTCGGCGTGCGCGCCGCCGACGGCGTAATGGAGCGCGGTGCGGCGTCCGGTGTTGCCGCGCAGGAATCCGCGTTCGCTCACGAGGCCCGGACGCGCGTCCAGGATCTCCGTGACTCGCGCCAGATCGCCGCGGCCCGAGGCGTCGAGCAGGGCGGTCAGTGCATCCGTTGACTCGCCGCCGCGACCGATTTCGGCGACGCGAACGGTGAGCTCGGTCCATCCGGCCATCCCGTACTCGACGGCGAGCGCGTGTTGCACGTCTCGCAGCGACGGATCCGCGCCGGCATTCGGCAGGGCGCGATGCAGGCGCGCGCGCGCGGCCTCGTCGTTCTCGCGAAGCGCCTTGAGCCAGCGCTTCGCTTCCTTTCGGAGGTTCTCGACGGAACTCCGGGGCGTGAGCTTCCTGACCATACCTTCCTCCGTGAACGCCTGAAGTCCGCTGAGTACAGGCAGGAAGAAGGTTCACAGCGACCTGCGAACCATCGTGGGGTGGGAGCCGGGCTCCCTTGCCGCGGACAGGAGGCGCCCCAGAGCGCACTAATCGGCAAGATAGCAAGGCTTGGGCGCCGCACTAATGGGGATCGCTGGCGGGGCGGGCACTCTAGTCGCAGGCGGCAGCGACAGGCAGCACGTAACCGTCAGCGGAGCCAGACGTAGACTAGTGAAGCGCACGGCTTCGCAAAGTTTGCGAAGGACGCGCGCTCGGTGTTCGACATCGGCATCTTGGCGATCGGGCGGCGGTTCGTTGGCCGCGAGGGGCCACCGTCGTAGATCTCCACCGTCTCGATGTCGTCGGTGGTGAGCTTGCCGATCTGAACGACATCGGGCCCGCCGTTGACCGCGGCCGAGCAATCCGAGTCGAGGAGGCCCGGCGGCCCGCTGTGGATCTCACGAAAGCCCCTTTGAACCGCATCGTGGATCCATTCGATGTTCATCGCGACGAGCTCCGCGTGGGTGTACACGCGCGAATGCTGCGTGTTGCGCCACGCGAGACGCTGGCCGAGGTCGTCGAAATTGTGGACTTCTCGCGCGGTTGGTGGCCGTGTGGGAGGCGCAAGCGTCACACGAATGCGTTCGCCGCTGTCGGGAGGCACGATCACGCTGACCAGGCGATCCGCGAAGCCCGCGTCCTTCACGGCGACCAAATAGCTCCCCGCCTTGATCGGGATGTAGAACGAGCCGGTCGAGTCGGTCGTCGTCTGCGCGTCATGGCCAAGCACGCGCACTTCGGCGCCGCCGAGCGCGTTGAACGCCGTATCCCCGACGACGCCGCTCAATCCGCCGCGCGCGACGGTCGTCACGACCGGTCGCAGCACGTACGCGAGCGGCACGAGCGAGAACATTCCAGTCGCGCCCGCGCTGTCGACGATCATCTCGCGGATCTGCGGCCCATACCCGAGCTTCCGCGCGCGCACCTCGTACTTGCCCGGCGCGACGTCCGTGAAGAGAAACGTGCCGTCGGCCCTGCTGAACACTCGGCGCTGCAGCGACGTGATCGACACCTCGACGCTGTCCAGCGCGACGGCCGCGGTATCGCGCACGACTCCCGCGACCTTGCGCGGCCCCGGCCGGTCAGGCGCCGCGTTGACGACGACGGCCGGCAATCTCGTCGGCTGCTGCGCCACGGCGAGTCCAGGCGTGAGCGCCAGGCCGGCAATGACGCGACAACGTCCGCGACATGGCCACGACGAAGGGGCCGGCGCGCCGCGCCGACCCCTCGCTGTCTTCACTGTCGCTGCCGCCTGCCGCTGACGACTAGAGTCTTCGTACGCCAAGACAATCCCCATGAATGCGCGACAACTCGCCGTCTACGGTTGCGGTGTCACCGCTTCGCCGGCGAGCTGCGGCCCGCCCGCTTCCACCGAATTGAGCACGTCCCGCCACGCGAACAGCTTGCCGCTTCCTCGCACGTAGAAGTCCATCCACTCCTTCTCGGCGACCGCCTTCAGGTACTGGTTGCGCACGTCGGGAATGCCGTGCGTCGAGCCCGGGTACACCCAGAATTCGTTCGGCACGCCGAGCTTGGAGAGCGCCATGTGCATCTCTTCGCTCTGCGGGCGCGGCACGCGCGGATCGCCCTCGACGACGTGGATGAAGATCGGCGTCTTGGCGTTCTTTATGTACGTGATCGGTGACTGCTTCATCCAGACGTCGAGCTGTCCCGGCTCCCAGTACATCTTGTCACCGAGGTACCACTGGCGGAGCCGCTGCGTATCGCTCTGCGACCACATCGAGACCCAGTTCGCCACGCCGGCGCCCGAGCTGATCGCCTTGAAGCGGGTGGTGTGCGTCTCGATCCAGTTCGAGTAGTGGCCGCCGGCGCTCCAACCGAGCGCGCCCATCTGCGTGCTGTCGACGAGTCCCTGTGCGATCAGGTAGTCGACGCCCGTCATGATGTCCTGGAATCCTTTGGTGAAGTAGTCGCCCTGACTCTCGATCTTGAACTTCTCGCCGTACTGCGTCGACTGGCGATAGTTCGGGAGCAGCACCGCGTAGCCAGCGCCGGCATAAACTTGCGCGCTGTAGCCGCCGTTGAAGCTGAGCATGTCCGCGGCCGCCGGCCCCCCATGGATGGCGACGATCAGCGGATAGCGTTTGCCCGCCTGGTAGCCGACGGGTTTGATCAGAACGCCGGACACCTTCGTTCCGTCGTTCGACTTCCACGTGATCTCTTCTTCTTCGCCCAACGCAACGTCACGCTTGACCCACGCGTTCGGGTCGGTGAGCTGCGTCCACTTCGAGCGGTCGTTGATGTCTCGCAGCGCGCCGACGCTGTAGTTCGCCGGCGGCGTGTGCGGGTCGGCGTACGTGATCAGGAAGCGCCCGGTCTCGTCGTCGCGCGCGACCGTGATCGTGCCTTTGACGTCGCTCACCTGCTTCGCTTGGCCGCTCGCCACGGCGAGGGAAAAGAGTTGCGTCGTCGCGCGGACGCCGGTGCCGAAGTAGATCGTGTCGCCGTTCGTCGACCAGAACGAGCTTTCGATCCCTTCCCCACCGCCGCCACCGCCGCCGCGACCGCCGGCGCGGACGTCGAGGTCGACGTTGCCGCCGAGTTTGCGCAGCGGCTCGCTAGGCTGATCGACGTGCCGAACGTACATGCGCTCGTTGTGCATGTACTTGAAGTCGTCCGGCGCCGAAAACGCGAGGAGCTTGCTGTCCGGCGAGAAGAGCACCGGCCCTTCACCGATGTCCGTGTTCTTCGTGAGGCGCTCGATGTTGCCGGTGGCGACGTTGAGCAGCCGCAGGTCGGCGTAGTCGTTCTGCTCGAGGATCCCGCGCTCGTAGCGGTTCGCCGACATGCCGTGGAAGCCGATCCATTTGCCGTCCGGCGAGATCGTGAACTCGCCGACGCTGTAGCTCGGATCGTTGGTGAGCCGCCGCTCCGCACGCGAGTCGAGGTCGTAGACCCAGAGGCTGGCGATGGATGTCGCGGGGTTTCTCGGCTTCACGGTGAACTGCTTGTCGGTGCGCGCGCGATCGTCGCGGTCGATGCTGTCCGGCGACACGAAGTAGATGCGCTTGCCGTCGGGCGACCATTGCCAGTTGCTGATGCCCGTCGCGTGACGCGTGAGCTGGGTGGGCTTCGGGATGTCCATCGTCGTCATCGGGATGGCGTAGATCTGCTCGTCGCCCGCCCGGCCCGACGTGAAGACGATCGACTGTCCGTCCTTGCTGAACGAGAAGTTGGACACGCCTTCGCGGGCGTCCGTGATTCGGAGCGCTTCGCCGCCGTCGACGCGCATGACGAAAATCTGATTGCGGGCGCCGCCACCCTCGCCACCGGCACCGCCGCGGCCCGCGCCGCCGCGGCCACCGGTTGCTCCGCCCGCCGCGGCAGCCGTCGCGTCGCGATCGGAGAGGAACGCGATGAAGCGTCCGTCGCGCGACCACTTCGGACTCGTCTCGTTCTTGTCCTTTGTGAACGTGAGCTGGCGAGTGGACCGAAGCCCGCCGTCGAACGACACGAGATAGATGTCGGACTGCCGGCGAGCCGACTGCCAGTCGGGTATGCTCAGCGAGTAGAGCATCGACTTGCCGTCGGGACTGATGTCCTGCCCGGCGACTTGCCGCATGTTCTGCGCGTCGAGGAAGGTCATCGGACGTTGCGCTGATGCCGGTGCTGCGAGAACGACGGCGAGCGCGAGGACGAAGACTGGAGGCGGGCCGCTTTTCAAGGGTGGATCTCCGAAGAGTCAGGCTTCTAGTATGTGGCGCGCGTCGGATGACCGCTATAACGGCGGCGGAGCGCGGAGACGGGGTGCGGGGACCTGGGACGGGTGCGGTGGCGGGGTGCGGAGAACTGGGACGAGGGACGGTGGCGGAGGTGCGGCGGTGATGCGTCTGGCGATGCCAGCGTCGCGCGTTTCTATTTGGATTCCGAGCGCCTTACCCATGGCCCCCAACGAACAGCGTCCATGACCGAGCCCATATCACGACGTGACTGGATCAAGACCGTCGGAGTCGTCGGCGCAGGTGCCATCGTGGCGTCGGACGCCGTTTTGGCTGAAACGCCGGGTACCGTGACGCCGGCGACCCCACCGGCGCCGGCCGGTCCGCCCGGAGAGATCGTTGAGCTCGTCTCGACGAGCGAGATCTTCGTCCCGGCGCGCGGGCGCTCCTACCAGAAGTTCAGCTACGACTTTCCCGAGCCGTCGGTCGTGTTCGGCGACTACCGGTTCGGATTCCTCGTATTCACGGACGAGAACACATACGGGCTCGACCGTTCCGCGCTTCGCGCCGAGGGAAACGCGGACTCGATGCGCATCACGTGCGATCGGTTCGTCTGGGCCGGGGGGCAGGAACATGCGCCCGGAAAGCTCGAAGCGACGCTTCGTCGGACCGGCTCGACGATCGAGTGGAACACGACGGTCGAGATGGGCCGGCCGGTCAAGACAGTCACGACGATCATTCGCGGTGTGCCTCGGGGCGCGGTGTCCTTCGGCGGCGGTGGTTTCCCTCAACAACAGAACGACGGCGAAAGCCTGGTCGGCTATCCGTTCGGCGGCGGCGATCTCAATGCGTCGGGGAGCATGGGGACGCCTCTCCTCATGATTCAGACGCCGTCAGACGTCTTCTACGTCTCGTCGCTCGACGACCGCGTGCGCCCGAAACGCTTCTATCTCGCGCCGGGCGACACGAGCTACCGCGTCGAAGCGATTCATGAACACGACGCGTGGCGAAACGACAACCGCGTCGAGGTTCCGACGTGGCGACTCGGCCGAGTGTCGTCGGCCGACGAAGCGGTGAACCTGCACATGGCGCATCTCGAGCACGCGTACGCCATTCCCGCGTGGGAGACGCGCCCCGACGTGCCGGCGTGGACGCGCAACATCGCGATGGTGACGACGCTGCACGGCATGCACTACACCGGCTACATGTTCAACGACTACGCGAAGATGCTCGAGACGCTGCGCTGGATGTCGACGCAGATTCCCGGCGATCGCGTCCTCGCGTTCATCTCGGCATGGGACGGCCGGTACTACTGGGACTATCCGACGTATCGCGTGTCGGATCGGATGGGCGGCGAGGCCGGGTTCCGAAAGCTCATTGACGAAGGACACAAGCTCGGCTTCAAGATCATGCCGATGTACGGCATGAACTCGGCGAACAAGAAACTCCCGAGCTGGTCCAAGATCTCCGATTCGATCACGCAGAAGGTCGATGGAAACGCCTACAACCTGGACTGGGTGGATTGGAACAACGACCGCCACCAGGACGGTTGGCTCGGCTACATGAACCTCGGCGCGGACTCGTGGCGGAATCACCTCGAGGGACGCATCGCCGAGATGATCGATCGATACGGCGTCGACGCGTACTTCCTCGACATCGCGGGCGGGCACGTCAACAGCACGAACGGCGACATGCACGAGGGCACGAAACGGCTCGTGATGGACCTTCGGACGAAGTATCCCCAGGTGCTCTGCGTCGGCGAAATGCCGTACGACGCGCTGCACGGATTCATCCCGATGTACCACGCCGGCGGCGGCCCGCGTTGGCAGAAGTACAGCAAGTTCTTCCAGCACCTGAGCAGCCCGGCGGCGGGTCGGGGGTCGAGCGGCGTGCACGAGTCGGGGTTCGGACGATTCAACACCGAAACGCTGTCGCTGTCGCCGAACGCGATCCCGACGTTGCAAGTCGTCGACGATACGTTCGCGAAGCACCGCGACGTGATGGCGGCGATCATCCAGAAGGCGAAGGAACGCTCGGGCATCGCGTGAGACCAGACGCCAGCGAGTTCACCGTGCTTCGCACGGCCGCCTGCCGCGCCAACGTCGAGTTGGCGCGGCGCGGATTGGCGCGATTCACCTTCGGCAACGCGAGCGCGATCGACCGTGAGCTCGGCGTCGTGGCGATCAAGCCGAGCGGCGTGCCGTACGACGATCTCACGCCCGAGTCGATGGTCGTCGTCGAACTGGCCGGAGGGAAGATCGTCGACGGCGATTTGCGTCCGTCGTCCGATCTCGCAACGCACCTCGAGCTATATCGCGCCTTCGGCGCGATCGGCGGCGTCGTGCACACGCACTCGCACTATGCGACCGTGTGGGCACAGGCGCAGCGGGAGATTCCGTGCTTCGGCACGACGCACGCGGACTACTTCCACGGGCCGGTGCCCGTCACGGCGCACCTCGAGAGCCTCGAGATCACTCAGGATTACGAGGCGAACACCGGACGCGCGATCGTGCGCCGCTTCGAGCGTCTGGGGCTGGATCCACTGCGCATGCCGGCGTGTCTCGTCGCGGGCCACGCGAGCTTCTGTTGGGGAGCGTCGGTGGCGCGGGCGGTGGAGGTCGCGAACCTGCTCGAGGATGTCGCGCGGATGGCGTACGACACGGTCACGTTGAACGCGGCGGCGGATCCCATCCCGTCGCCGCTGCTCGACAAGCATTTTTTGAGGAAACACGGCCCGGACGCGTACTACGGCCAGGAAAAGCGCAACGACTAGAGATGCGCGTCGAGGGGGCGGCCGGTGAATTCGACGGTCTTTACGGCCGGTGAGCCGGCGAGTCGAATGTTGATCCGACGCGGAGACGGCGAGCGCATCCTGAAACCCGTCGCGAGGCGGAGCGAGAGGCGACGAGGGGCGTCGCGCCAGGTCATGGTCAGTCGCATCGCGTCGCCGCGGCGGTAGTCGAACGACTTCCCGTCGTCCTCGTACCACGTCGATTCGCCGTCGGCACCGGGGTAGACGACGAGCGTCGTCGGGTCGTCACTCGGCTCGTCGGTGTACTGCCTCACGGGATCCATCGGCACGACGGCGCCGGCGCGCACGTAGAGCGGCAGTCGTCGCAAGATCGACGGCGCGGTCGATCTCGCGGCCGCCGTCGACGACTTCCTCCGTCCAGAAGTCGAACCACTTGCCGCGCGGCAGATAGACGCGTCGCGTCGTCGCGCCCTTCTCGACGACCGGCGCGACGAGAATGTCGCGGCCCCAGAGATACTCGTCGCCGCGCGCGACGGCCGCCGGATCGTCGGCGTGATGCAGCCAGAGCGCGCGCATGATCGGCATGCCCGTGTCGTGCGTCTCGCGCACCGCCGTGTAGAGATACGGCATCAGGCGATAGCGCAGCTCGAGATACTTCCGGCAGATCGGCTCGACGTGCGCGTTGTGCAGCTCGGCCGGATCGGCCTTGAAGTTCTGCGTCTCCGGCGGACCGCCGTCGCCGCCGTCCCAACCCCACGGCAAGTGCAGATGCCAGTTGCGTCCGTGCGATCGAAAGAGCGGACAGAACGCGGCGAACTGGAACCATCGCACGAACAGCTCTCCCGTGTATTCCGTCGTTGGAATGAACCCGCCGATGTCGGTGCCCCAGTACGGAAGGCCCGAGAGACCGGTGTTGATCGCGACGGGCACGTGCGTCTTGAGCGTCTCCCAGCGCGACTGCACGTCGCCCGACCAGATGAACCCGCCGAAGCGCTGCACGCCGGCCGACGCGTTGCGATGCAGCGCGAACGGCCGCTCGTTCGGGTGATAGAGCTGCGTGCCCTCCCAGTACATCCGATGGCGGTTGAGCTCCGACGGTCCGTCGAAGCCGTCGCCCTGATCCGGCCACCAGCCGTCCACGCCGTCGTCCATCACGGATTTGTGAAACGGCCAGTAGCACGACACCTGGCGATCGGGCGGCCACTTGTCGTCCGGCGTGCGACCGCTCGGCAGCGGCGGCGCGGTGCATGGATCGGTGACTGAGCCGGTGAGATGTCTGCCTTCGATGACGACGTGCACCACGACCTTGAAGTGTTGATCGTGCAGCGCGGCGAGCATCTGCTTGCGGGCTCGGGAAAGTTCGCGGGATGCCAGGTGAACTCGCCGTTGCGCGTGTTCCATCCCGATGGCGCGAACTCGGTGCCGAGGTAGATGAGCGCGTCGCAGGGCAGCTTCTTCTCGCGCATCGTGCGCGCGACGCCGGGGATCTGTTCCGGGCCCTCGAGCGTGCGGTGCGACTGCTGATAGCCGAACGTCCAGCGCGCCGGCATCTCGGGAAGGCCCGTGATGCGCGCGTACTCGCGCATGATGACGGCCGGATCCCTCGACGCGACGACGAACACGTCGAGCGGAAGCGGCGCCTCGCTTGGGCGTGAACTTCCCGAGGTCACCCGTGAAGTCGAACGCGCCGTAGGCTGGTGAACGAACATCGCCCAGCCGTCCGTGCCGACGAGCCACTGGATCGGCGCCCGCGTGCCGTGGGTCGCGAGGCGATATCCGCCCTGCCCGATGATCATTCGATCGGTCGAGCCCTTGCGATCGAACTGCGGTCCACCTTCGCCGAGTCCGAGGAGCGGGCCGTCGCCGAGGAGGAAGGACATGCCCGGCGAAGCGGCGTCGAATACGAGGCGCTGGACGACGGCGCCGGAGCGCGTTTCGACGGTGAGCGTCGGAGGGCCGTCGGTGAACTCGACGACGAGATCTCCCGCGCGGACGCGCGACAGCGATGACGACGCTCGCGACTGCGTGATCGTCCGTCCGAGCTTTTCGGCGACCAACTCACCCGTGACCGGCAGCGGATCGGCGGCGCCGTTGTGAATCGGCTGCAGCGTGATCCGCGCGGTCGGTAGGCTCAGCGATGCGACCGAGATCTCGACGGGCTGGCCGGCGACGACGACCTCGTTCGCCGCGCCGCGGAGGAATCGGCGTCGGCCGATCGCGAGCCCGGCGCTGACGACGCCAAGGTGCTTTAGAGCTTCACGACGGGAGACGGAGTCCGGCATCGTCTTGGCAGGCTGGCCACTAGTTGGTTGGAAGAAAATTCAACGCAGATGACGCAGATGTGAACGGCGATTGACGCAGATGTAACAAGGTTCTGTTGCTCGCAGTTCATCTGCGGAATCGCCGTTCCAGATCTGCGTCATCTGCGTTGACTTTTCTTCCCCAAAAGCGTGGCTCGTTAGAAGGTGAGCCGACGCAAGTAGGCGCAGTTCGTGCGCGCGCTCGCCAGCTCGTCGGACGGATTCTCCTGCTCCACGTAGCACGGCTTGTGTGCAAGGTCCGGCACCGCGGCGAGGAAGTGAGCGAAGTCGAAGGTACCGGCTCCGAGCTCCACGTCGCGTGAGCCATCGGCCACGACGTCCTTGAGGTGAAAGCTCCAGTAGCGATCACGGTGCGCCGCGAGGTAGTGCATCGGGTCGCCGTGTCCCATGAGCATGTTGCCGACGTCGAGCTGGAGGCGCACGGCAGCTGGATCGAGGCGCGCGATGAACACGTCGTACGGCACCGCCCCGTCGATCGGCTTCATGTGATCGGGCTCGTTGTGGAACGCGAGCCAGATTCCGGCGCGCCGCGCCGCGGCGCCCGCCGCGTTGAACCGATCGGCCCATTGGCGCCACGCGTCGAGTGAACGCTGGGTCTCGTCGGGAAGGCTCGGGACAACCAGATACTGGTGGCCGAGCAGATGCGCTTTCTCGAGACTCTTGTCCCACTCTTTCAGCATGACTTCAGGCGCCATGTGCGCCGAGGGCGCCCTGAGGCCTTCGTGGTCGAGTGTCGCGCGCACCTGTTGCGGTGTACGGCCGAAGTTGTCGAACGACCAGAGAAGCTCGACGTCGTCGTACCCCATCGCGCGCACGGCGGCCAGCGTTCGCTCGGGATCGGCGCGCATGGCTCTGCGTACGGCGTAGAGCTCGAGGCCGACCCGTTCGAGCTTCGCCGCTCGCCTCGGTCCCGCGAGAGGGCCGCGGAGCGGTGCGACGAACGCGCCGGCTGCCGCTGACCCGATGGCCTGAACGAACGCGCGTCGTTTCATGCGACAACTCTATCCCGTATCAGCCGGCTTGGCCATATTCGGCGCGCCACAGCAAACGCCCATTGGATCAGACCCCACGGCACAAGGATTTTACGGGCCGCGTCGCCATCGTCACGGGCGCGGCGCGCGGACTGGGACGCGCAGCGGTCGCTCGACTTGTCGAGCGCGGCGCGAGCGTCGCCGTCAACGTGCGCGACCGGGCGCGGGCCGAGGCGACGGTCGCTTCGCTCGGCGGCAGTGAGCATTTGCTGGCGGTGCCCGGCGACGTGACCGTCGACGGCGTTCCCGAGGACATCGTTCAGCAGACGATGACTCACTTCGGGCGGGTGGACATCCTGGTCAACAACGCGGCACACGCGCGCTCGACGCGGTTTGCCGATCTCACAGCGGCCGAGTGGCGCCAAGCGATGGAAGTGAACATGACGGCGCCGTTTCTGTTCATTCAGGCGGTGCTGCCGGTGATGAAGGCGCAGCACTACGGTCGGATCGTCAACGTCTCGTCCACCGCGGGGCGCACCGTGAGCACACTCGGCGGAGCGCACTACACGGCGTCCAAGGCGGGTTTGCTCGGCTTGACGCGCGCGGCGGCGAAGGAAATCGGGAAGTGGGGCATCACCGTCAACGCGATCTGTCCGGGCATGATCGACACGGAGCTGACGCAGGAGACCGCGTCAACCGATTTGTTGGAGCGACTCGCGGCGAGTTTCCCGATTCCACGACTCGGAACCGCGATCGAAGTCGCCGACTTGATCTGCTTTCTCGCCTCCGAAGAGGCCGGCTACATGACAGGCACGTCGATCGACATATCCGGCGGCGACTTGATGATGTAGCCCGCCGTTCCACACACGACCACTCCTCTCCAAATGAAAGAAGGCACGCGAATCGTCGTCGCGCTCGGCGCGGCGGTCATCGGTGGTGTGGCCATCTCCGCGTCGGGGAGTGCAGCGGCGCTCAATGCCGCCGACGCCATCGCGCCGATCGGCACGCTGTGGGTGAACGCGATTCGGATGACAGTGATCCCGCTGATCGTCTCCCTGCTCGTGACCGGAATCGCGTCGACGGCCGATGTCGCGTCCATCGGACGCCTCGGCGGTCGAACTCTGTTGGTGTTCGTACTCTTGCTCGCGTGCGTCGCCGCGGTCGTCGTGCCGCTGGCGCCGAGCCTGTTCGCGCTGTTGCCGTTTCCGTCAGGCGGCGGGGCACATCCCGCGCTGCCGGCCGGCGCGGCCGAAGCGGCGAGTCAGCTCGCGGGAGCGCAGGGGCAGACGTTCGGTCGGTGGCTCACGTCGCTCATTCCGCCGAATCCGATCGCCGCGGCGGCGAACGGCGACATGGTCCCGCTGATCGTCTTCTCGATTCTCCTGGCGCTGGCGATCCTGCGCATTCCGCCGGCGTCGCGCGAGCCGCTCGCGGCGTTCTTCAAGTCGCTCTGCGCGGCGATGCTCGTGCTCGTGCGTTGGGTCGTGGCGCTGGCGCCGATCGGCGTCTTCGCGCTCGTGCTGCCGCTCGCGGCGCATCTGGGGGCAAGCGTCGCGGGGGCGATCGGCTTGTACATCGCGGCATATTCGGTCGCGTGCGTGGCGGTGACGCTCTTGTTGTATCCCGTGGCCGTGATCGTCGCGCGGGTACCGCTTCGACGTTTCGCGCGAGCCGCGCTTCCGGCTCAGTTGATCGCGTTCAGCTCGAGCTCGTCGATCGCCTCGCTGCCGGCGTTGGTCGAGAGCGCCGAACAAGGTCTCGGCATTCCGAATCGCATCGCCGGATTCTCGCTGCCGCTCGCCGTGTCGCTCTTCAAGATCGCCGCGCCGGTGTCGTGGACGGTCGGCGCGCTGTTCGTCGGGTGGTTCTACGGAATTCCGCTGCATCGCGCAGCAGCTGGCGACGGTTGCGTTCGCGGCGGTGTTTCTCGCGTTCGCCGCGCCGGGAATTCCGCGCGGCGCGTTCATCATGCTCGCGCCGCTCTTTCTGGCGATCGGATTGCCCGTCGAAGGAATCGGCATTCTCATCGCCGTGGACGCGCTCCCGGACACGTTCGCGACGGTGCTCAACGTCACGGGCGATCTCGTCGCGGCGACGCTGGTGAACCGGTTCAGCCCACCGGTCGAGAGCGCGTCCTAGCGCTAGCGCGCCGTCGAGTCGAGCGCGAGCAGTCCGCGCAGCACGGACTGAGGCGCAAGAAACGCCGAGCCGTGGCGGATGCCGCGCGGCGTCTTGAGCGAGTCGCGGAACGGTTCCCAGTGCTCGAAGTCGTGCGACCGCACGGCGCCGTAGTGTCCGCGCGTGTACTCGTCGTAGTAGACGTACCACCAGTCGCCCGAGTGCAGCACCGATGGCCCTTCGGTGTCCTGATCGGTGATCGCCGGCGACGCGGGTCCGTACGGTCCCGTCGCGTATTTGCTCGACGCGATGCGGATGTAGCGATGCAGCGGGTAGAACGTCTCGTCCTTCATGACGAGGTAGTAGGTGTCGCCGCGCTTCGCGATCGTCCCGTCGATGGCGCAGAAGCCGCCGTCGTAGAGCAGCTTGGCGGGCGAGTACGTCTTGAAGTCTTTCGTCGTGGTGAAGTACAGCCGGTGGTCCGCGCGGCCGCGCGACGTCTTCTGCGCGATCGAGTCGGTCGCGGAAAACCGCCCGGGGATCGACGACGCCCAGACGATCACGAATTCCTTGGCGGCGTCGTCGTAGAAGAGATCGGGCGCCCAGGTATTGAGCGCGCCCGGCTCGTGCTCCATCACCGGCACTCGCGTCTGCACCGACCAATGGATCAAGTCGCGCGAGTGGGCCACGCCGATCGCATGATCGGCCCACGCGACGGTCCAGACGAGATGGAACGTCCCGTCCGGGCCGCGCAGGATGCTCGGGTCGCGCATCAGCGCGGCGGTCGTGTTCCATTCCTGCCAGCCGCGACCGGAGCCGGTGATGGCTGGCGTGATGACCGATTTGCCGCCATTCAGCGGAGACCAATTCACGCCGTCGCGGCTGTAGGCGAGGTGGACGCCGTCTTCGCCGTTTCGCGTGAAGTACGAGAACAGAAACGCACTTGGCTCCGCGGTCGACGGAGTCGGGTTGGTGTGACGGCATGCGACGAAAGCAAGCCCGAGAACAATGAAGCCGACGCGGCGCCAGGCGCTCATCGTTGCTTCGGGCGCCTTCTTCATGAGCAGCGTCAACGCCGTCGTCGCGCTTCGGGCCGATGTCGACGGAAAGGTCCAGCTCCTGGTATCCTTGCCTGGTGATCTTCAGCAGCGAACTGCCTTCGGGAAGGAAGATCAGACTGACTGTCCCCGTCGGCCGTCGTGGTCACGTAGTCGCCCGATTTTCGCGTCCGTCACGTGCGCGCCGGCGATCGGCTCGCCCGTGTCTTGATCGAATACTCCCAGGAGCCGGTATCGGTAAACCGGAAGCGTTGCCATCGAATCGTGCGGCGAGGCGACCGAGTCGCGCGACGCGCTCACCTGGCGAGCGGCCGGCGGACTTGCTTGCGATGGCTCCGCGGGTTCGTCAACGACGTACGATTTTGCTCCCGGCTGGTACGCGACCCCCTGCTTCAGCACGATGTAGATCGCGCTGTCGCTGTGAGGCTTCCCGACCGAGGTGTTGAACTCGTCGGCGTAGGTGATCTGCTCGATGTGCTCGGGCTGTATCTCGCAAAGCACCTGCATGGAACCCGGCGACATACCCGCGAGCATTCCGCGACGGCCGGTTTGGCAGAGGGTGTCGGTGGCGATGCTGCGGATCCACACGCCGTTGACCCAGACGTTCGTCGCCAGCGACGGATTGGGATCGGTGACGACCGGACAGGTGCGGCGCGGCTGGAAGCGCGAGCGTCGGGCATTTGCGCACCGGTGCTTTCGTCGCCGCACCCGCGGCTTGCAGCGGCGAGCACGACCGGCCGCAGATCATGTCGGGTCGAAGCTTCTTGAGGATGTCCGTCGCGTCGATCAACTCGTCGGCGTGCTTCGCGATCTCGTCGGCGTCGATGAAATAGCTCTTTCTCGTCACGTCCTCTTTCGCGTTGACTTCGACCGGCGCGAGCGATTGGACGGCCCGCTGCATCACGATCTGGAAGGTCAGCGGGCCAGGGCCGCGCGTGAAAGAACTCGGCCTCGCGGAGAAAGCCGATCTTGCGGACGATGATCTGATAGTTCCCGTCGGGATTCGAGATCGTGAGGGACGCGAGGCCTCGCGCGTCAGTCGTGCCGTTCGCGCGCGTGTCGTTGAGTCCCTGCACGACCACGACTTCGGCTCCGCCGACCGCGACGGCTCCGCTGTCCACCACGCGAACGTTGATCGTGAGTGGGGGACGAACCGGCTCCTGAGAGCCCGCGCTCGTCACCGCGGCGGCAATCAACACGACACCGGACCAACCCAATCGAGTAACCGACCAGCTCACGACAGCGCCTCGAAGACAAGACTCATCATGAAGATGTCATGCCCGCGGCGTACCGTCTACGGTCGGGCCGCCCTCGTGATCATCGGGCTTCTTCTTCATCAGCAACGTGAGCGGCGTTGCCGCGGTCGGGCCAATGTCGACCGGAAGATTGAGATCCTCATATCCCGCCTTGGTGATGCGAAGGAGTGACGAGCCTTCGGGCAGGAAGATGAGACTGACTGTCCCAGTCGGGCTGGTGTTGGCGTAGGTGCCCGTGTTGACGTCGACGACGCGCGCGCCCTCGATCACGTCGCCGGTGTCCTGGTCGAAGACGCCGAGCACCCGATAGCGATACGTCGGCAGCGTCGGCGCGGAGTCTGGGTGTGCCGTCGCCGAGTCGCGGCCGGGCAATACGCTGAGTGCGGTCGGCGGAGACAAGCTGGTCTGGACTCCAGGGAGCACCGCCCGAATGCCTGGGATGCGCGCCGACGGGTCGCGAACGTACGACATCTTTCCCGGCTCGTACACGACGCCGTCCTTGAGCGCGATGAAGAGCGCGCTGTTGCTCCCGACCTTGCCGATCGAGTTGTCGAACTCGTCGATGTACTGAATTTGCTCGATGTGTTCGGGCAGGATTTCGCAGAGTACCTGCATCGTCCCGGCCGGGAGGCCGCTCAGCGCGCCTCGCTTCCCCGTCAGGCACACGGGGTCCGTCGCGATGATCAGAATGCGCTGCCCGTTCACCCATGCGTTCGTGCGCGACATTCCTGGTGTCGCGCCGGATCCGGCCATCCGCCGGCAGCCCGATGGATTGGTGGTGGAGATGGGGCATGACCGCGCCGCGGTACGCACGCTCGCCGGTGCACCACCTCCCCACGGGCTGCACGACCGGCCGCAGACCATGTCGGGCTTGAGCTTTTTCAGGATGTCCGATGCGTCGATCAACTCATCCGCGTGCTTCGCGATCTCGTCGGCGTCGATGAAGTAGCTCTTTCGCTTGAGATCCTCTTGGGCTGTGACGCGGACCGGCGCGAGCGCCTGCGTGTTGCGGTGCATCACGACGTCGAAGGACAATCGCCCGGGCGCTCCGCGAAAGAACTGATCGGATCGGTTGTACCCGATCTTGCGCGCGACGAGTTGGTAGTCGCCTCGCGGCTCCGTCACAGCAAGCGAGGCATGCCCGCTCGGGTCGGTCGTTCCTGTCGCTCTCGACTCGGAAAGGCCGACGAGCACTGTCAAATTTGCGCCTTCGATCGCAGTTCCCGTCGAGTCGATGACGTGTACGCTGATGACGAGAGGCGGAGTGGCAGGCGTTGGGACCGCCTGAGCCGCGGCACGAGCGGCGAACATGTTCGCGACAACCGTGACCACGGTTGCCGCAATCGACCGCCGAACCGTCCGCCAACCCGTCACGTTCGACCTCGCATTCTCATGGTCACGCACGCGCCTCGGCGGCGATTCGTCGAAGCTCTGGCAGAATTCGGCCGATCTGAACCACCCCGGCGTCGGGGGTCCCGAACCCAAAATAAAGATCTCTGTACATCGGATACAACCGATCGTACGTGCGGCGTTGGTCCGGATCCGGCTCGATCACGCGGTAGGGAGGGCACAACGCCTTCTGCGCGTCCTCGATCGTGGCGAACGTTCCGGCCGCGCGGAAAGCGAAGATCGCCGAACCGAGGCCCGTGATCGGCCGCTCCGGCACGAGCACCGGCACGCCGAGCACATTCGCGTACACGCGATTCAGCACGTCGTTCTTCTGCGGAATCCCGCCGCGCGTTGATCACGCGGCGAATCGGCACGCCGTGCTCGGCCATCCGCTCGAAAATGATGCGCGTATGGAGCGCCGTGCCCTCGATCGCCGCGAACAGCTCGTCGCGCGCGTCGTGGTTCAGATTCCAGCCGAGCGTGACGCCGCCGAGGTTCGGGTTCACGAGCACCGTGCGGTCGCCGTTGTCCCAGGTGAGGCGGAGAAGCCCCGTCTGGCCGGCCCGGTAGTCCTCGAGACCGTTCGAGAGCACTCGGACAGTCGTGCCGGCGCGCGCGCGCGATCGCCTCGAAGATGTCGCCGACGGCGGAGAGGCCTGCCTCGACGCCCACATAGTCCGGATGCACTGAACCCGGGACGACGCCGCAGACTCCGGGCACGCAGTCCGCTTGTTTCGCGATCGCGATGATGCACGTGCTCGTCCCGACGACGTTGACGACGTCGCCCTCCTGAATCCCCGCGCCGATCGGCGTCCCAGTGGGCGTCGAACGCGCCGACCGGAATCGGAATCCCCGCGCGCAGTCCGAGCCGACGCGACCCACTCGTCGCTCAGCCGGCCGGCGATGTGGTCGGAGGTGCGATAGCGCCCGCCAAGCTTCTCGCGAACGCCGGCGAGCAGCGGATCCACCGAGGTGAGAAACTCCTCGGGTGGTAAACCGCCGATTCGATTCACTCCACAGCCACTTGTGCCCCATCGCGCACACGGACCGCGGCACGTTCTCCGCGCTCGGTGATCGCCGCAGAGCACCGCCGCGACCATGTCGCAGTGCTCGAGCGCCGTCGCGAAGCGCGCGCGCTTGTCCGGGTTGTGGCGCAGCCAGTGGAGCAGCTTGGCGAATCCCCACTCCGACGAGTAGACGCCGCCGCACATCTCGATCGCCGGCAGTTTCTCGCGGCGTGCCACCTCGGTGATGAGCGCCGCCTCGTCTTTCGCGCGATGGTCGCCCAGAGGTAGTAGTCGTCGAGCGGCGTGAGATGCTCGTCCACCGGAACGACGGTCGAACCGGTCGTATCGAGCGCGATGGCTTCGACCTTCGTCGCCATCGACGCTTCGCGTCGGCCAGCGCTCGCTGTGTCGCCAGCGCGAGCGCGTCCATGTGCGCGGCGTGCGACTGCGTCGCGAAGTCCGGATCGCGGCGGTCGCGGTTGACCGGATACTCGGCGGTGCCCGCGCCGATCGGCCCACGCTCGCTGTCGACGAGCGCGACGCGCACGCTCTGCGTGCCGAAGTCCACTCCCGCGACGACCGCCACGTGCGTCTCGCGCTCAGGCGTGCCGCAGCACGTCCCAGCCCAGGTACCGCGTCGTCGCTTCGTGGACCGCGTCGGCGACCGTCGCCAAGGTGGCGGCGACATGGTGCTCGAAGCCGTTCGTGCAGATGAAGCGCAGCAATTCCTGGAGCCGCGGAATCTCGGCGACGCCGGCGCCGCCGAACGTCGTGAGCGGATCGTCGGTGAATCGTCCCTCGCCGACGTAGCCGCGGATCTTGCCGGTGCGATCGTCGGTCGAGAACCGCGCGTAGGTCATCGGGCTCGACTCTCACCTTGCCGACGACGGTGCCGTACGTGTTGTCGCGGCCGACCGTGCCGGCGATGATCGCCTGATAGTCCATCTTCACGTCTTCGAAGAACGACTTCGGCAGGTTGCTGCAGTGGAAGCAGACGGCCTTGTCCGGGTCGTCGCCGTAGTTGTTGTTCCAGTCGAGCAGCGCGCTCGGCGTCTGCGACGCGAGCGTCAGCGCGTACATGCTGATCGTGCCGCAGACGTCCACCTCGCAGGCGCTCGGCATGTTCACGTCGCTCATCATGCTCATGATCGTGCACGGCACGACGCCGAAGAATTCCTCGAGCGCCGTCCAGCACTGCACCGCGCTCACGTTCACGTCGGCCTCGCGCATCCAGCGGTCGATGACGAGTCCCAGCTTGGCCATCTTGATCAGCGCGTCGCTCGGGATGCCGTCGGTCGGTACGTACTCCTGCATCTCGCCGAGCTTGTAGAGGCACGTCGGCGTCGTCGTTCGCGAGATGGTTCACGCGGCCGAGGACTTCGGAGAGATCTATGGGTTCTACCGCGATGCCGGATGCCTCCAGGATCTTCTCGCTGTAGCGGACCGTCTTGAAGGCGGCGGGCCGGGCGCCGATCGCGCCGATGCGCGCCGACTTGAGACCGCGCGCCACGCGGCAGGTCGCGACGAATCGGCGGAGGTCCGCGCGGAAGCTGTCGGACTCGGGGCGCTGGGTGTGCAGCGATGTCAGACTATATGGTATGCCGTACTGCGTCAGAACGTTGCAGACGGACATCTTCCCGCAGAACGCGTCGCGCCGGAAGTCGATGCCCATCTTCGCCGGGTCGTCGGCGGTCGCGTGAATCAGTACGGGTACGTTCAGGCCGGAGAGGCGAAGCGTCTCGGCGATCGCGCGTTCGTCGCCGAAGTTCGGCAGCGTGACGACCACGCCGGCGATCTTGTCGGCGTGCTTTCGGAAGAGCGCCGCGCAGGCCTTGGACTCATCGCGGCTTTCGACCGCGCCGTGCACCGAGTCGTCCAGTTCCAGCGCGATGGCGTCGATGCCTTGTTCGGCGAACGCGCGGAGCATCTCGTCGCGTCCCGTGCGAGCCAGGTGACCGGGGAAGAACCCGCGATTGCCGACGAGCAGGCCCAGCGTGACGCGTTCGACCGGCGGCCGTCGCGCGGCGCGCTTCTCCGCCTGGGCCGCGTGCTTCGCCGTCAGCTTTCCGCCGACGTTGGATTCGAGTTGAATGCGCATGGGGAGGACGGTTTTCGAGAAAACGTGAGCGAGCCGGTAGAGCATATCGGGCGTGCGCGGCGGCCGGAAGGCCGTCGCGTTGACACGTCGCGCCAGGGGGGTCATTGTTTCGCCCCCGACCCTTCATCGCCGAGAGCTGAATGATTCGCATGCCTTTCCGCCGCCTAAGCCAAATCCTTCTTGCGACCCTTCTTGCCGCATGTGGCGGAGCAAAGACCGACAAGTCGGACGCCTCCCCGGCTGGTGGCGCGACCGCGGCCGGCGGAAGCAAGACGTTCACGATCGCCATGATCGCCAAGAGCTCGACCAATCCGGTCTTCTTGTCAGGTCGGCAAGGCGCCGAGGCGGCGGCGGCCGAGTTGTCGAAAGCGAACGGCGTGAACGTGAAGATCGATTGGCTCACGCCACCGGACGAGGACCCGACCCTTCAGGCGCAGCGCATCGGCGAAGCGGTGAACGCGGGCGCGAACGCGATTCTTCTCTCGGCGAGCGACGCCGGAAAGCTCGTCGGCGCGGTGGACGAAGCCGTCGCGCGCGGTGTGCCTGTGATGACGTTCGACAGCGACGTCGGCGGCTCCAAGCGATTCTCGTTCTACGGCGGCGACGACGTGTTGATGGGCACGCAGGTGATGCAGGAGCTGGCGAAGCAGATGGGCGACAAGGGCAAGATCGCCATTCTCGCCGGCAACCAGAACGCGCCGAACCTCCAGAAGCGGGTCGAGGGTGTGAAGGAAGAGGCCAAGAAACATCCAGGCATCACCATCCTCAACACGTTCTACCACGCCGAGACACCCCAGGATGCCGCGGCGGAAGTGGTGCGCGCGCAGAACGCGTATCCGGACATCCAGGGCTGGGCGATGATCGGCGGGTGGGCGCTGTTCACGCCGGCGCTACTCACGGATCTCGACCCGAACAAGGTCAAGATCGTGTCGGTCGACGCGCTGCCGGTCGAGCTGCCATACGTCGACAAGGGACTCGCACCGGTGCTGTTCGCGCAGCCGACGTACCTCTGGGGCTACGTGTCCGTGAAGACCATCTTCGACCACGTGTATCTGCACAAGGACGTCCCGGCGCACGTGCAGATGGATCTGGTGCGCGTGTCGAAGGACAACCTGGGCGAGTGGGCACGCCAACTAAAAACTTGGGGCTTCACCGACGTCGACCCGAAGTTCCTGTCGATGAAGTAGCGACTGCGGGAGGGGCGGGTCGACCTCGGGGCTCTCTTCGCTATTTCCGCACGACGTACATCGCGACCGAATGTGCGGCGACACTCGCCGACACTACGTCGGCGGTACGCTCCGCATGCGCCCACACGTCGCGCTCGAGATGCCGGCCCGCCGGCAAGCCGATCTCCGGCATCGTCGTCGAGATGGTCGCCGTCGTCTCGCCGCGATTGAGGAGCACCACCGCGCGATCGCCGTTCGACATGGGCTTGATCCACACCTGCGTCACGCTGTCGCCCTTCAACTTGTAGCCCTGCGAGCCGCCCCAATCTTGGTCGATCGCGACCACCTCGGGATTCGTCAGGATACTCCGAGTCGAGTCGTTCATCGACCGAAGATCGTTCCCCGCGATGAGCGGTGCGTTGAGCAGCGCCCACAGACTGAAATGCGCCACGTACTCGGCGTTCGTCATCCGTCCGTTGCCCACTTCGAGCATGTCCGGATCGTTCCATGCGTTCGGGCCCGAGTATTTCTCGAGGCCGACCTGCTTGTCGAGAATCGAGAGCATCGACTTCCAGTTGTCGCGGATGTCGCCCGTCGTCCGCCAGAGCTCGCCGCCGACAAAACGCCCCCACTCCCAGGGCTTGTTCTGACCCCACTCGCAGAGGCTGAACACGATCGGCCGGCCCGTCGCGGCGAGCGCGTCGCCCATCGCCTGGTAGCGGTCGATGGCCGGGCGCAGCTGGTTGTTGCAGTTGTCGTATTTGAGATAGTCGATGCCCCACGCGGCGAACGTAGTCGCATCCGCCACCTCGTGGTCGATGCTCGCGGGTCGCTTCTGGCACGTCATCGTGCCGGCCGACGAATAGATGCCGATCTTGAGGCCCTTGGAGTGGACGTAGTCGGCCAACCACTTCATGCCGTGCGGAAAACGCGTCGAGTCGGTCGTCAGGTTTCCCTGCGCGTCTCGCGCCGTCGCTTCCCAGCAGTCGTCGATGTTGACGTACTTGTAGCCGGCTTCGCGCATCCCCGACGACACCATGGCGTCGGCCGTCTCGCGAATGAGATTCTCGTCGATGCGGCAACCGAACTTGTTCCAGCTGTTCCAGCCCATCGGCGGTGTCGGGGCGAGCCCGCGCGCCGGGCGCGCGGCGGTGGTCGCTGTCGACGCGGCGCCACGCCACGCCACCGTCGTCGCCAATACGGCGAGAATGAGCCCCCAGCCCGGTGCCGCTCGCATGTGCGTTCCTCGTTCAAAGACGTCTTCCGCGCCCCGCCGAGCGCGGTGCGGTAACGTTCAACGGTAAGCGACCGGCGCGGAAGGGTCGGCGTGCCGGCGGAACTGGCGAAGTCGCGGCGCGCGACGGAACTTCAGGGCTCGTGACTTTCTCGACGGAGATCGGTATGCGCACGACGACCATCGCCCGCCTTGGCGCGGGCCTTCTCCCGCTGGTACTCGCCGCCCAGTTCCTCGGCGCCCAGGGCACCGCCGTCGACTACTCCCGCGCGGACCAGCTCAATGCGCGCTATGAGGGGCTCGCCGTCGGCATTCCCGACCGCCCGACCTGGATCGGCCGCACTTCGCGCCTTTGGTATCGGCGCACGGCGAAAGGCGGCGGTTACGAATTCATGGTCGTCGACGTCGCGGCGAAGACCAAACTTCCCGCATTCGACCACGCCAGACTCGCCGACGCGATCATTCGCGCGGGGCTGACGGAGATTCCGGCCGCCGGCCGAGGCGGCGGCGCACCCGGCGCTCCGACCCGCGTCTCGCCAACCAACCTTCCCTTCGCCGACTTCACCTTCGCCGACGACGAGCACGCGATCGAGTTCGTCGCGACGGGCTATAACTGGAAGTGTACGACTACTGACTACACCTGTCAGCGCGTAGGCCCCGTCAGCGTCGGCGGGCGAGGCGGCCGCGGCGGACGGGGCGGAGCCGGACCGATCGCCGACGACGAGCAGAGCGACATGGTGCCGTTCGAGGGACCATGGGGGGGGACGACATCGAGGCGCTCGGCGACGAGGTGATCGCGCAGCGACTGGCGCGCCAACAGGGGCCGCCGCGTCCGCCCGCCGACAGTGCGGTGCGCCGTTCGCCGGACGGACAGCACGAAGCGTACATCGAGAACTTCAACGTGCACCTGCGCGCGACCGGCGCACGCACAGGCTCCCCGCTCACCTACGACGGTTCGGAGGGTGGAGCGTACACATTGCAATCGCTCGCCTGGTCGCCAAACTCGGCCAAGATCGCGGTGTATCGCGTGACGCCGGGCTACCGCCGGCTCGTGCGCTACGTCGAGTCGTCGCCCGCGGATCAGCTGCAGCCCAAGTACATGGAGCGCGTCTATGCCAAACCCGGCGACGTACTCGACGAGCGAGATCCGGTGCTCATCGACGTCGCGTCGAAACACGTCGTTCAGGTCGATCACGCGCTCTTCCCGAATCCGTATCAGCTCCTCCAGCTCACGTGGCGCAAGGACAGCCGAGCGTTCACGTTCGAGTACAATCAGCGCGGCCATCAGGTCTATCGCGTGATCGAGGTGGACGCGAGCACCGGCGGCGCACGCTCGATCGTCGCCGAGGAGTCCAAGGCGTTCGTCGACTATCGCACCGGCCACCGACGGGATCACCGACTCCGGACGCCGCTTCCGCTACGACGTCGCCGACGGGAAGGAGATGATCTGGATGTCGGAGCGCGACGGCTGGAGTCAGCTGTATTTGATCGACGGCGCGACAGGTCGCGTAGAGAACCAGATCACGAAGGGCAACTGGGTCGTCCACAACGTGCAGCACGTGGACGAAGCGAAGCGCCAGATCTGGTTCACGGCGAACGGCATGGACCCGAAGGAGGATCCGTACTTCCTCCACTACTACCGAGTCAACTTCGACGGCACCGGCCTCACGCCGATGACTCCCGAGGACGGGATGCACGCCGTCTCGTGGTCGGGCGACAGCAGCTACTATGCGGATCTCTGGTCACGCGTCGACGCCGCGCCGTCGCTCGACGTTCACAGCGCGTCCGACCGGCGCGTGGCGATGGACGTGGAGCACGGCGACCTCTCGGCGCTCTCCGCGGCCGGATGGAAGCCGCCTGAAGTGTTCGTCGCGAAGGGGCGCGACGGCGTCACCGACATCTGGGGCGTGATCTTCAAGCCGACGAACTTCGATCCCAAGAAGAAGTATCCGGTGATCGAGAACATCTACGCCGGGCCGCAGGGCTCGTTCGTGCCGAAGTCGTTCGGCGTCACGAACGACATGCGCAACCTCGCCGAGCTGGGGTTCATCGTCGTGCAGATGGACGGCATGGGGACGGCGAATCGCTCGAAGGCCTTTCACGACGTCGCGTTTCAGAATCTCGGCGACGCCGGATTCCCGGACCGTATTCTCTGGCACAAGGCAGTGGCAGCGAAGTATCCGTGGTATGACATCACGCGCGTCGGCATCTACGGCACGTCGGCCGGCGGACAGAACTCGCTCGGCGGAATGCTCTTCCATCCGGAGTTCTACAAGGCCGCGGTGTCGGCGGCGGGTTGCCACGACAACCGCATGGACAAGATCTGGTGGAACGAGCAGTGGATGGGTTGGCCGCTCGGTCCACACTACGCCGCGTCGTCGAACGTGGACAACGCGTCGAAGCTGCAGGGCGACCTGATGCTGATCGTCGGTGAGCTCGACACGAACGTGGACCCGTCGTCGACGATGCAGGTCGTCAACGCGTTGATCAAAGCCAACAAGACCTTCGATCTGTTGGTGATCCCGGGCGCCGACCACACGAACGGCGGCCCGTACGGCATTCGCAAGCGCAACGACTTCTTCGTGCACCATCTGCTCGGTGTCGAGCCGCCGGAGCGGAACGCAACTCAAACGATTCAGGCCGGACGCGCCGGCCGCTGACTACGACCCCTCTCTCAATCCACCAATGGACAGACGGTCTTTCGTTTCTCGCTCGGCCACCACGCTCGGCGCAGTCGCCGCGGCGCGAACCGGAGCGTTCGACGTTCCATCGCTCGAAGCGATCACGCTTCAGGCGAAGCCCGCCCCGATCACGGACGACGAGCGGCGAGCGCGGATCGAGAAGGCGCGCCGCTTGATGGCGGAGAACGGGATCGACGCGATGTTTCTCGAGGGCGGGTCGAGCATGGCGTACTTCACCGGCGTGCATTGGGGGAACAGCGAGCGCACGTTCGGCGTCGTCATACCTGCCAAAGGTGAGCTTGCGTGGGTGACGCCCGGGTTCGAGGAAGCCCGCGCGCGCGAACTGATCAAGTTTTCGAACGACGTCCGCGTCTGGCAGGAGGACGAGAGTCCGTTCCAAGGTCATCGCCGGGATTCTCAAGGATCGCGGCGTCACGACCGGCAAGGTCGGCATGGAGGAGCGCGTCCGCTTCTTCATCGCCGACGGCGTGCGTCAGCGTCTGCCCAGCGCGCAGTACGTGATCGCGACGCCGGTGACAGCCGGGTGCCGCATGATCAAGTCACCCGCCGAGATCGCGCTGATGCAGCACGCGAACGAGATAACGCTCCAGGCGATCGGGGCGACATTGAAGGCGCTCAAGCCGGGCATGTCGCAGCACGACGTGTCGTCGAGCGTCGCGTCGGTGACGCAGCGGCTCGGCGGCACGAGCGACGGGGGGCGCGCTCGTCATCTTCGGGAAGTACACCGCGTTCCCGCACGGCAGCAGCCAGCCGCAGACCCTGCGCGAAGGCGACGTCGTGCTCGTCGACGCCGGATGCACGGTCGACGGCTACACGTCCGACATCACGCGGACGACGGTGTTCGGCAAACCGACCCAGCGCCAGCGCGACGTGTGGGAAGTCGAGAAGCGCGCGCAGGACGCCGCGTTCCAGGCCGCGCAGGTCGGCGCCGCGTGCGAGTCGGTCGACGCCGCCGCCAGAAAGGTGATCACCGACGCCGGTTTCGGCCCAGGCTACAAGGTGCCTGGGCTTCCGCACCGCACCGGCCACGGCATCGGCCTCGACGGCCATGAGTGGACCAATTTCGTGAAGGGCAACACGACCAAGATTCAGCCAGGCATGTGCTTCAGCGACGAGCCGACGATCGCGATCTATGGCGAGTTCGGCATTCGCCTCGAGGACTGCCTGCACATCACGGAGAACGGCCCGCAGATGTTCACGCCGCGGAGTCCGTCGATCGAGCGGCCTGTGTAGCTCGGGAGTCCGCTACGGCGCGAACGGATTCGTGAGCTTGAAGTAGGTCGAATCGATTCGCCGCACGTAGCCGAGCGTCTCGCTGTATCGCCACCGCTGCACGCGCGGGGCGATCAGCTCGATGTTGGACCACGCCGGCTCGGGAGACGTCTGCTTCGCCACGGCCAAGCGCGCGCCCGATCGTGCCCTCGCCGGCGTTGTAGCTCGCGAACATGAAGTGGTAGCGTTCCGCTTCCGGAACGTTCGCCCAGAGCTGCCACAGGTCGCGGTCGTGCAGGATGCCGGCAGCGATGTTCCAGTCGGGCTGGTCGATCGGGCCGAATTCTGGCCGGTGCGAAGCGATCTGCTGGTACGTCGACGGCATGAGCTGCATTACGCCGCGCGCGCCGACCCAGCTCGTCGCGTTGGGCTTCAGCTCGCTCTCGGCGAATCCTTGCGCCTTGAAGTAGCGCCAGTCGAAAGCGGAGCCGAAGTACCGTTTCGAGTATTTCTTGAAGGTTGGGTCGAAGCGCTGGCTGATTTTCTTCGCCGCGCGCGCCTCGGCGACTCGCTCGAGGGCGTTGGCTGGCGGCGGCGGGGACGCGCCACCCTGTCCGCTCGCCGCGGCGGGGAAGACTGCCAGCCCAAGCCAGATCAGCGCAGCGGAGCAGGCGCATCGGTGTCTACCCGATGGCGCGCCCGACGATGAGCGCGATCGAGACCCACAAGCGCACCGATGAAGATCGCCGCGGCGATGTTTCCGCGCTTCAGCTCCTGGGGGAAGTCGACGTCGGGCATGAGCCGATCGATGACTCGATAGCTCACGTACATCAGCACCACGCCCAGGGCGGCGTAAACGAGGTTGAGCGCAAGGATCGCCAGCTGCACGAAGTCACCCCGTGGTTGGTCTCGGAGGCCGTTCAACCGGCCTCATCACAAGACGACGCTCGAGCGGGAGGAGTTTCAATTCCGATCGTCGTCGAGCGGCGCGAGCGCGTCTGGCGCTCAAACTACGACGAACGCTGGAGCCGACCGATGCGGGTGGGCGAGCCCGTCAGAGGGTGTCGACGGCGGAAGGCTTCACAGACGGATTGGACAGCAACTGGTGCACGGCGTCGATCCGGCGCACGTATCCAAGCGTCTCTTTGTATATCCACGGATGTACGCTCGGAGCGACGCGCGCGATGTTGGCCCACGTCGTATCCGCCGGCCACTGCGACGTCGCCAGCTTGTACGCCTTGATGATCGGCCCTCGGCCGGCGTTGTAGCTCGCGAACATGAAATGATAGCGCTCGTCGTAGGGCACGAGGTGCCAGAAATCCCAGAGGTGCCGGTCGTAGTAGATGCCCGCGGCGATGTTCCACTCCGGCTGATCGATCGGTCCGAAATCGGGATTCTGAGACGTGATTTCGTGATAGGTCGTGGGCATCAGTTGCATCAGCCCACGCGCGCCGACCCAGCTCTTCGCGCGGGGATCGAGCCTGCTCTCCGCGAAGCCCTGGGCCTTGAACCAACGCCAGTCGAACCCGGCGCCGAAGTACTGTTTCGTGTACTTGTTGAAGGTGCCGTCGTATTGCGTGTTGATCTTTCGCGCGACGATCGCGGCGGCCGCGTCCTCGATCCGCGCCATCAGGCCCTGCTTGGGCGGGGTCTGCGCGGCGGCGGTCGCCTGCGGCCCTTGGCCGCACTCCATCCTGGCGGCGACCACGAAAATCGCGGCGAGGACGACCGCTCGTCGTACTCCGGTCACGGCAGACGCCTCGCGCTGTCCGGCCGCAGTCGGTTACGCGATCGCGCGTCCGATGATCAACGCGATGGAAACGAAAAGTGACCCGACGAAGATGGCCGCCGCGACGTTTCCACGCTGCAGCTCTTTCGGCAGCTCGACCTCGTGCAACAGCCTGTCGATCACGCGAAAACTGACGTACATGAGCATGACGCCGAGCGCCGCGTACGCGAGGTTCATCAGCAAAATCGCAACTTGCACGGGTCCACCTCAGCGGTTGTCGTGATGCGCGCCGCGCATCACGGCCACGTGGCGGAGTGCGATCAGCGCCTAACGTCGACTCGGCAAGCTCCGGGCCGTGTCAAGAGCTCATCGTCGAGCCCGACTCGGCGAATCAACACCGAGAACCGCTTGCTCCCACGGATCGGGTCGAACGCGAAATCGCAGAGCGGCGCAAAGGACGGCCAGATCTCGCGCGCGACCGTCGCCTTCTCGAAATCATCGAGCGCGCGTGCCGTGTCGCCGACGCCGAGGTAGGCGAGCGCCGCCGTCGACGCGGAAAACCAGCGCGGCATCTGCGCCTCGAACTCATGCGCCATGCGCAGCGCCGTCGTGCGGTCTCCCGATCTGCCGATCGCCAGCGCCAGATTGCCGCCGAAAGGCGGCCCCTTCAACGGCCCGCGCGTCGCGACAAGCCTGGCGTCGGCGTTTCGATTCGCGGCGAGATAGGCCAACGTCGACAACTGAATCAGCGGCGGTGACATCGAGTCGACTTCCATGACACGGCGCGATTCGGCGAGCGCCTCGTCGTGGCGCCCGAGCAGCGACAGAGAACTGACCTTCCACGCGGCGACCACCGGCGAGAACGGCTCGAGCGTCGCCGCGCGCGTGATGGTCGCGAGAGCATCCGCCGGACGACCCGTGTACAGCAGGTAGCGCGCGTACTGCGTCAACGCCGACACGTCGTTCGAGTCGGCCGCGATCGCGCGCCGAAATTCGTCGCCGGCCTCGATCCACTCGAACGCGTGCATGTGCGCGAGGCCGAGGGCGACGTGCGCCTGCGCGAGCGAGCTGTCGATCGCCAGCGCGCGCCGCGCCGCACGCATGGCCCGGCCGCGCACACTGTCCGCCGGGACGCCGTTGAAATACGGCAGGTACTCTAGTGTCTCGCCGAGCGCGGCGTACGCCATGGCGTAGGAAGAGTCCTTGTCGATCGCCTGCTGAAAGAGGTCCACCGCGCGGGGCAGCGTTCGCCGCGCGAATAGCAGAAAGCGCGCTCTCAAGTAGAGATCGTGTGCATCGCCATTCTGAGTGCCTTGCGCGACGTTGGCGGGGGCCCTCGCGGCGACGGCAGCCCCGCTCGAAAGCCGCGGCGCCAGCGCGGCGATGATTTTGCGCGCGAGGCCGCTCTCCAACGTGAACAGATCCTTGGCATCGCTGTCGAAGTGGTCGGCCCAGATCTCTTGACCCGTGCTCGCGTCGGCGAGTTGCGCGGAGGCGACGAGCTGCGGGCCCACCGAACGGATCGAGCCGACGACGACGAAGCCGACCGATAGAGTGTTTCCGACCTCGCGCGGATCGATGCCGGCCCCGCTCGCGACGCGGTTCTTGTATCGATAGGTCGATGTGCGCGCCGCGACGCGTACACCAGGCAGCTTGCCGAACGCGGTCGCGAGCTCGTCGGTTATGCCATCGACGAGATAGTCACGCGCCGAGTCGCCGCCCAGGTTGGCAAACGGGAGAACAGCGAGTGTCTTGACGCCGCCCGCGGGCACCGCCGCTGCGCGCGGTCGACGCGCGAAGAAAAGAGCTGACACCGCAATGACGCCGGTTGCGACGACACCGACCACGACGCGCCGGCGCGGCTGGTGACCCGGTTTGCCTCGCGTCGCCGCCGGCGTGCTGACGGTATCGAGCGCCTGAAGCACTTCGCGCGCCGACTGCGGTCGCTTGGCCGGATCTTTTTCCAAGCACTGCATCACGAGAGCCGCGAGACCCGACGGGCAATCGGCTCGCCGATCGGCGATCGGAACCGGCGTCTCGTTCACATGCGCGAGAAACGTTTGGTGAACAGGCCGGGCGTGAAACGGCGTCTCGCCGCACAACAGCTCGTACCCGAGGCATCCGAGGGCGTAGAGATCCGCGCGGTGATCCGTGCCTGGGTCGCCGACGCCTTGCTCGGGCGCCATGTATGCGGGTGTCCCGATCGCCGTGCCGATTTGCGTGACGACCGACGCGTCGGCGCGGGGCGTGCCCTCGCCGTCCGGCGTCATCGTGCTCGCCCGGATCAGCGCCTTCGCGATCCCGAAGTCCGTCACGACGGCTGCATCGCCGGAGAGCAGCACGTTGTCAGGCTTGATGTCGCGGTGCACCACGCCGCGCTCGTGCGCGTAGGCCAACGCGCGTGCGACGTCACGCAGCACACTGATCACGTCGCCGATCGGGAGCGGGCCCGACGACAACCGGTGGCGCAGTGAGAGGCCGTCGACGAACGGCATCGTGTAGTACGGTCGGCCGTCGAACTCTCCGGCCGACAAGAGCGGAACGATGTTCGCCTGCTGGAGCGCGGCGGCGAGCCGGATCTCGCGCTCGAAGCGACTCCCCGACAGGCCGACGGCCAGCTCCGGCGACAACACCTTCACGACGACTTGACGCCCGAGCGCGGTCTCGGTGGCGGCGAAGACGTGCGACATCCCGCCGCCGCCGAGCTCTCGCTCGATGGTGTAGGCACCACCGAGCGAGTGTTGAAGCTCGTCGCGAAGGCTCATCGAACCGGCGTTGTCCTCACGCTGGCGGCTTCACCCGCTTGCCCCACGTCGGCGGCGGCGGCTCCTTCGTCGCGCGATCGACCGGATGCGCCTTGAGCTGCTTCATCGCCTTCGGCGACCGCGCGCTTCGAGCTGCAGGTCGTGACCGGCGATCACTTCCTTCGGCGTGTTCTCGACGTCGATGTCCGGCGCGACGCCTTCGTTCTCGACCGCCCACTTGCCGTCGCGCGCGAAGAATCCGCCGCGCGGCGCGATCGCCGATCCGCCGTCGACGAACGGCGGCGTGTCGGCGGTGTGAACGAGTCCGCCCCACGTCCGCTTGCCGACGAGCGTGCCGATCTTGCGATAGCGGAACATGTACGGCATCGAGATCGCCGCCCGATCCCGCCATTTCGTTGATGATCATCACCTTCGGGCCCCAGATGCCGGCCGCGGGGCTCGTGAACGGCATGCGATCGCCGGCGACGTTGTTGAAGTAGCCGTCGAAGTCGCGCTGCAGCACGTCGATGATGTAGTCGGCGGCCTGGCCGCCGCCGTTGTACCGCTCGTCGATGATCGCGCCCTTCTTGTCCTGCTGCGCGAAGTAGTAGCGGTTGAAGCTCGTGTAGCCCGGCTGCCCGGTGTTCGGCAGATAGACGTACGCGAGCTGTCCGTGCGACAGCGAATCGACGACGTGCGCGCGATTGCCTCGATCCACGCGCGCGTGCGCAGCGTCTGCTCGTTCGCGACGGGCACGACCGTCACGTGCCGCGCGCCGTCGGCCGTCGGCGTCGCTGTTGACGACGAGGCTCGATCTGCTTGTTCGCCGTGCCGTCGAGCAGGCGATAGATGTTGTCCGGCGCCTTCAGATCCTGCCCGTTGATCGCGAGGATGTAGTCGCCGACGCGCACGTCGACGCCCGGCGCCGCGAGCGGCGCGCGCAGATCGGGATTCCACTCCTCGTCGTCGTAGATCTTCGTGATGCTTGATAGCGTCCGTTCTCGATCGACGAAGTCGGCGCCGAGCAGGCCGCCCGGCACCGCGGCGGGCACGTCGGGCATGTCGCCGCCGCGCACGTACGAGTGGCCGATCGAGATCTCGGCGCCCATCATGGTCGATGAGATAATTCAGATCGGCGCGATGGTTCACGTACGGCAGGAGCGGGCGAGTACATCTGCTTCACCTTCGGCCAGTCGGCGCCGTGTTCGTTCGGCACGTAGAGGTAGTCGCGCTGGTTGCGCCACGCTTCGTCGAAGATCTGCTTGAACTCCTGCTTCGGATCGACGTACGCGCGCAGATCGGCGGTCGACTGCGGCCCTGACCGGCCTGCGGCGGATTGCGATCGGCGTCGACGAGGAAGAGCTGCGGTCCACCGCCGGCACCTGCGCGCACCACCGCGTCCGCCGCGACCGCCGCCACCGCCAGCGCCGCGATACAGCGAGCTTGTGCCCGTCGAGGCTCACGTCGTAGTCGGCCGCGCCCGTGACGAACGGCACGTCACGATGATCGCGCAGCGAGTAGCGATGCAGCGTCGCGCCGCCGCCGGCGCCGCCGCGGCCACCGCCACCGCCCGCGGCGGCCTCGAGGAAGTAGACCATCCCGGCGGCGCCGGCCTTCAGATTCGAGTACTGACGCTCGGGAATGCCCGGCACGGCGAGAATGCGATGCTGCAGGCCGTCGAAGTCGATCGTGACAGTCGGGCATCGGCGCGCGCGGCGCCGGACGCGGCGCGCTTCTCGCCGCCTGCTGCGCTGTCGGCCCGCGCGCCGCACCGCCGCCGACCGCCGCGGCCACCTCGACCGACCACCGCCGCCCGCGGCCGGCTGCGCCGTCCTCTTCATCGCTCTCCGGCAGGAACGGCGACGGATCGGTCTTGCGCAGCATCGCCGCGTAGAGACCGAACGTCTCGGTGTGGTCGTAGTTCGTCATGTCGAGCCACTGCGACTTGAGACCGAAGTCGGTCGACGCGAGGAACCACAGATACTTGCCGCTCGCGTCCCACGCCGGCGAGATGGCGTCGGCGAGACCGTCGGTCACCTGCTTCGACGACGCCCGTCTCGACGTTCACGACTTCGATCGCCTGGTAGAGCGAGTTCAGATGCTTCGCGTAGGCGATCCACTTGCCGTCCGGCGACCACGCCGGATTCATCGTGCGCGTCGGCACCATCCACGGATCGTTGCCGACGATCTTCGCCTGGCCCGTCGCGACGTCCACGACCCACAGCTTGAGGTTCGTGTCGTGGAACATGATCCGCTTGCCGTCGGGCGACCACGCCGCCGTGTAGAAGTGGCCGGTCGTCGGAATCTTGATCTCGCGCGGCGGCGTGAGACCGTCCTGCGACTCGATGTAGAGCGCGTACTCGCCTGACTCGTCGCTGAAGTACGACAGCTGCTTGCCGTCGGGCGACCACGCCGGCTCGTGCTCCGCCGACGCGCTCGAGTTCGAGAGATTGCGAACGTCGCCCTTGTCGGCCGGGATCGTGAAGATCTCGCCGCGCGCCTCGACGCGCGACGCGCTTGCCCGTCGGCGACAGCGCGAGGTTGCTCATGCTCGCCGCTCACGTCCTTCCACTGCGGCATCATCCACGGGAAGTCGCCCGCGGCCGTGATGTTCACGACGTGCTCCTTGCCGGACTTCGGATCGAGCAGGTGGATGTGCCCGGCCTGCTCGAACACGACGGCGCTGCCGTCGGACGCCGCGTCGAGCGCCTTCACGTCGTAGTCGCTGAAGTTCGTGAGCTGCGTCGAGCTTCTTCGACTTGGTGTCGTAGCTCCAGACGTTCGCCGACGCCGTCGCGGTCGGAGACGAAATCGACGACGTCGTTGTTGACCCACACCGGATCCATGTTCTTCGACTCGGGCGTCGACGGCGCCGAGAAGTGCGACGAGCCGCGCGGCGAGCCCGCCTGCGCGACGACGAGATCGGTCGTGCCGTTCGGCGTCGTCTCGAGATCGAACGTCTTGAGGTCGACGATCCAGATCGGACGATTCTGCCCGCCGCGATAGTTGCGCCGCTCTTCGTCCCACGAGTTGTTCATGCGATACGCGACGCGGCGTCCGTCGGGCGAGATCTTGCCCTGATACGCGCGCGGGAGCGCCATCGGCGTCTCGACGCCGCCTTCGACGGGCACGGTCCAGAAGCGCGGCGCGGCACTCGGCGCCTCGGTCGCGCGCGACGAGTTGAAGACGATCGATTTGCCGTCGGGCGTCCAGCCTTGCACGACGTCGGCGCCCGGGTGCCAGGTGAGGCGCTTCGGTTCACCGCCGTCCGCAGGGACGACGTAGACGTCGACGTTCCCGCCGTACTGCGCGCTGAACGCGATCAGCTTGCCGTCGGGCGAGAACTTCGGGTTCTCGGTCGTTCCCTGGAAGCTCGTGACGCGGCGGGCCATGCCGCCGGCGCGGTCGACGGTCCAGATGTTGTTCGCGTAGGCGAACGCGATCTGCGTCTTGCTCACGGTGGGGGTGCGCAGCATGCGCGTTTGGGCGCCGGCACTGAGCGCGGCGAAGGCCGCAATCGCGGCCGCGAACACCATGGAGGAGCGACGCATAGGTCAGGGGAAAGGGACGGGGGTAAGCATCGCTTCCGTACCCTCGGCCGTCCAGCCCAAAGCGCCGACGAGCCGGTTGACGCTGACCGTCGAGCGGGCCAATCTCCCCCGGATGTCCCACATCGAAAACGTCTCCGACACCGCCCGGTGGGTGGCCGTCTACCGGGCCATGGAGACGGCTCGCGCGGACGCGATCTTCCGGGACCCGTTCGCCGCCCGCCTGGCCGGCGAAAAGGGCGAGGCGATCGTCGACTCGATGAAGCGCGGACGCCAGATGGCCTGGGCGATGATCGTCCGCACGGCCGTCTTCGACGAAATCATCGAAGCGCAGATCCGCGCCGGCGCCGACCAGATCGTGAATCTCGCGGCTGGGCTCGACACCCGTCCCTGGCGCATGAAGCTCCCGCCCGACCTTCGCTGGATCGACGTGGACCTCCCCGGCATCCTCGACTACAAGCTCGAGACGATGCGCGGCGAGACGCCGCTCTGCCGGTACGAGGGAGTCCGCGCGGACCTGCGAGAGCCGGCGGTGCGCGAAGAGCTGTTCGCCCGGCTGAGCGCCCAGTCGCGTCGTACCCTCGTCGTCACCGAAGGGTTGCTCATCTATCTCACGCCGGACCAGGTGGGCGCCCTCGCCGCCGACCTGCATCGCCCGCCGAGCTTCCATTCCTGGTTGATCGACCTGGCCCGTCCGGAGCTGCTCGCGATGATGCAGCGCATGTGGGGCAAGTCGAGCGGCAACGTCAACGCGCCATTCCAGTTCGCTCCCGAGGAGAACACGAAGTTCTTCGAGCCATTCGGTTGGCGCGAAGTCGAGTTCCGCTCGTCGATGGACGAGGCGCGCCGGCTGAGTCGCGAGATGCCGATGATGTGGCTCTGGCGCTTCCTCGGACGCCTGCGCTCGGCCGAGGTGCGGGAGAAGTTCAAGCGGTTTTCGGGGATCGTCCTGTTCGATCGAATCTGAGAAAATCACCCAACTGACGGAGTCGAACGCATGCAACCGACGATGATTGTCTTGCGTCTTTTTCACATTTTTTCCGGAGTGCTGTGGGTCGGCGGTGTCGCGATGCTTTCCTGGTTCATCCTTCCCGCCGTGGTGGGCAGCGGTCCGGCGGGCGGTGGCGTGATGAAGTTCCTCCTGGTGAAAACGAAGTTCGGTCCCTATTTCCCGGCGCTCGGCGGACTCACGATTCTCTCGGGGATCTTCATGTATTGGTGGGACGCGTCGCGATCGAACGGCGCGTTCTACTCATCGCCGATGGGCATGACGCTCGGGGTCGGCGGACTGGCGGGCGTCATCGCGTTGATCTTCGGCGGTGCGGTCGTCGGCCGCGCCACGGCTGGCATGGCGAAGATCTTCCGGGCGGTCGACGCACAGGGCGGCCCGCCCACGGCCGAGCAGACCGCCGAGCTCATGGCGCTTCGGGCCAAGGTCGGCTGGGCCGCCAAGATCGTGCTGCCACTGCTGCTCATCGCGGTGATCGCGATGGCCATCGCGCGCTACGTCTGATTCGCACTCTACATCGAGGGCACTCGAATGATTCGCTCGCGATGCTGCGCCGCGCTCCTCTGCGTCACCGCGTTGTCAGCCGCGGCCGCGCAGGAAACACCCACCGAGCGCGACTCCGCTCGCGACGTCGTCCGCAAGCTCGACTCGCTCGAGAAATCGCTCGACCTTCCCGCGCTCGTCGCCAAGCTCACCGGCCCGAACTCGGCGCGCGACCAGGTCGCCGCGCGCGCCAAGGAGCTCATGGACACCGAGCTCCTCGCGCTGGGCGACGACATCACGAAGCATCCCGAGATCGGCTTCGAGGAGAAGCGGTCGGTGCAGATCCTCACCGACTATCTCAAGAAGCACGACTTCACCGTGCAGATGGGAACGCCGGGTCTGCCGACCGCGTTCGTCGCGCGCTACACCAAGGCGACCGGCGCGCCGAACCTCGGCGTGATCCTCGAGTACGACGCGCTGCGCGGCACCAAGGGCGCGTTTCACGGCGACCAGCACAGCACGCAGGGGCCGATCGGCATCGCCGCCGCCGTCGCGATCGCCGAGTATCTGACGAAGACGAAGACGCCGGGAACGGTCACCGTGTTCGGCGCGCCGGGCGAAGAGATGATGCCGCCCAACGCGAAGACCGTGATGTACGAGTCGAAGGTGTTCGACGGCATGGACGTGCTCGTGCGCAGCCATTCGACGAGCGCGACGAGTCGTCCGGCGGCGGGCTTCGGCACGTGCTGCATGAACATCGACGGCGTGAAGTACACGTTCAGCGGCGCGCCGGCGCACCAGCTCACGGCGTGGAACGGACGCAACGCGCTCACCGCGGTGATCCACCTGTTCAACAACATCGACGCGATGCGCAGCAACATCCGTCCTGAGGCGCGCATCCAGGGCGTGATCACCGAAGGGCGGCGCGGCGCCGAACGTCGTGCCCGATCAGCACGGCGGCGGACTTCTACATCCGCTATCCGGACGAGGTGTATCTCGCGCAGGAGCTCGCAGATGGTCGACGACGCCGCGCGCGCCGCGGCGCTCGCGACGGGAACGAAGGTCAAGATCGACCACTACGGCCAGAATCGCGACGGCGTGGGCGTCGGCTCGCTCAACGAGGTCGCGTTCGCGTACATGAAGAAGTACGGCGGCCACGGGCGTCGCAGCCCGAGCCGGGCAAGCCGCAGGGCTACGAGGAGACGGGCAGCGTCTCGAGCGCGATCCCGGGCATCGGGTTCAGCGCGAAGACGTCGAACGCGCCGAACCACACGTACGAGATGGAGCCGGACGCGCTCGTCGCCGGTTGGCCATCGCGGGTTCGTCGTCGACGCGCAGGCGATGGCGGCGTTGCTGTTCGACTTCGCGACGCGCGCCGACTATCGCGCGACGGTCAAGCGCGAGTTCGACACGATTCGCGGGCTGCACACCGAGTATCTCGAGGATCTCAAGAAGATGTACGTCCTTCCCAAGGTCCCCGAGCCGTAGCCAACCCTTTGCTCGTATCGGATGTCTATACGAGCATGTCGCCTTCGCAGACGCCGCTTCTCCAGGGTACGCTCGACCTTCTGATCCTGAAGTGCCTGACGCTGACCGACATGCACGGACTCGGCGTCGCGCGGCGGATCGCGCAGATCACGGGTGGCGCGTACGACGTCAAGCCGGGCTCGCTCTTTCCCGCTCTCCACCGGCTCGAGGAGAACGGCTGGGTTGTGTCGACGTGGGGTGAGTCGGAGAACAATCGGCGGGCCAAGTTCTACCGCCTCACGAAGGCCGGCCGTCTCCGGCTGTCCGAAGAGACCGACGAGTGGAAGCGGGTCTCCGCGGCGATGACGCTCGCGCTCCGGTCGAGCTGAGCGAGCGTATGGACATCGCCCGGATCATCGCACGCACCGTCGCGTTCGTGCGCAACCTTTTTCATCGCGCTCGAGTCGACGATGCGCTCGATGAGGAGCTGCGCGCGTACGTCGCCGGTGTCGTCGCGGAAAAAGTGCGCGACGGCATGCCGCCTCGCGACGCCGAGCGTGCCGCGCGGCTCGAGCTTGGCGGCTACGACGTCGTCAAGGAAAAAGTGCGCGACATTCGGACCGGCGCCCTGCTCGACGGCCTTCTCCGCGACTGTCGTTTCGCCGCGCGGACGCTGCGCAAGACGCCGGTGTTCACGGCCGTCGCCGTGATCGCGCTGGCCCTCGGGATCGGCGCGACGACGGCCATGCTCAGCGTCGTGCGCTCCGTGCTCGTCGAGCCGCTGTCGTACGCCGACGCCGATCGCCTCGCGGTCATCCTCCACGACGGTCGGAACCCGGCGTCGCCGAGAAACTTCAATGACTGGCGCGCGCAGACGCGAAGCTTCTCCGACATGGCAGCCGCGG
Source organism: uncultured Gemmatimonadaceae bacterium (assembly GCA_963846925.1). Taxonomy (GTDB): domain Bacteria; phylum Gemmatimonadota; class Gemmatimonadetes; order Gemmatimonadales; family Gemmatimonadaceae; genus JAQBQB01. The sequence continues at coordinate 299,392 of CAWJXW010000014.1, forward strand.
AATACTGGTCGCCGGATCTGACCAGCGGCGACAATCCGACACAGGTCCCGGCGCTGCGGATCACGAGCCGGATGCTGCCGATGCTCGGCGTCGCGCCATTGCTCGGAAGAGTGTTTTCGCCCGCGGAGGAGGAGCCCGGGAACGACCACGTTGTCGTGCTCGGCTATGGACTGTGGCAACGGATGTTCGGCGGGCGTCGCGACGTCCTCGGCTCGACGGTGTCCCTCGACGGCTCGATGTACACCGTCATCGGCGTGATGCCGAAATCGTTTGTGTTCGCGCCCTTTTGGAGGACCGACGCCGAGGTGTGGGCGCCGCTCGCCCTGGCGAATCGCCGCAACGACGGACAAAGCCTGCGCATCTTCGCGCGCCTTGCGCGTGGCGTCACGCTCGAGCGCGCGCGTGCCGACCTCGGCGCCGTGACGGCGACGCTCGAAGCGAGAGACCCGGGGAGCAACAGGAACGTCGTCCTCACGCCGCTCAAGGAGAAAGTCGTCGGCAACATTCGCACGCCGCTCCTCACGCTCCTCGTGGCGGTGACGTTCGTCCTGCTCACGGCGTGCGCCAACGTCGCGCACATGCTGCTGGCGCGAGCCGCCGCGCGGCAGCGCGAGTTGTCACTGCGCACGGCGCTCGGCGCCACCCGCGCGCGCCTCATCGCTCAGATGCTCGTCGAGAGCGTTTTGTTGGCGCTGCTCGGCGGCGGCGCCGGGTTCGCCTTGGCGGCGTGGGGGATTCACGCGCTCGTGGCGGCGAGTCCGGCCATCATTCCTCGCGTCGCCTCGGTAACGCTCGATGGCGGCGTTCTGGCGATCGCAGTCACCATCTCCGCGGCCACGGTCATCGTGTTCGGCCTTCTGCCGGCGCTTCGAGCCGCTCGCGTGGACCCCGTCGAAACGTTCCGCGACGGCGATCGGGCATCGAGCGAAGGGCGCGGTCGCGCGCGGGTTCGCAACGCGCTGGTCGCGTCCGAGTTCGCGCTCGCCCTCGTGCTGCTGATCGGCGCGGGGTTGATGATTCGCACGTTGATCGCGCTTCAGCGAATCGACCCTGGCTTCGATCCGCGCAACGTCGTTTCGATGATCGTCTCGACTGCCGGAACGCCCGCCGCGGACAGCGGGCGTCACGCGTCGTTCTACGACGGTTCCCTCGCGCGCGTTCGCGCCCTGCCGGGGGTCGAGTCGGCGAGCTACATCAACCATCGGCCGTTCGACGGCGACATGTGGGGGTTCGAGTTTCGTCTGGAGGGCGCGCCGCATCCGCGACCCGGCGATTGGCCTACCGCGACCTTTCGCGTCGTGTTCCCGCGCTACTTCGCGACGATGCGAATCCCGATCCTCCGCGGCCGCGACGTCGCGGAGACGGATCGACTGGACACGCCCGGCGTCGTCGTGATCAACGAGTTCATGGCGAAGACGCATTGGCCCGGTCTGGACCCGATCGGCCGACGCATCACCCTCGACGACTCGACCTGGCTCACCGTGGTCGGCATCGTCAAGGACAATGTGCGCGAATCGTTGTCGGCGCCGCACGAGGAGGAGATGTTCCTTTCATTCGCGCAACGGCCTGGGTATCTGAAGGGACTCGGCGCCTCTCGAACGATGACGCTGGTCGCGCGGGTCGCGTGCCCGCGCGCCGAGTGCGACGCGAGCGCCTTCGTGGCGCCGATACGCGACGCCATTCGATCCGTCGAGCGCAACGCGCCGATTTCGGCGGTGGCCACGTTCAGCGCACTTGCTCGAACCGCCACCGCGGAGTCGCGCTTCTATCTGCTGTTGCTCGCCGCGTTCGCCGCCATCGCCGTGGTCCTCGCGGCGGTTGGGATTTACGGCGTGATGGCCTACGCCGTCTCGAGGCGGACCCACGAGATCGGCATTCGGATCGCGCTCGGCGCCGAACCTGGATCCGTGATGCGCGCGGTCATCGGCGAGGGGGTTTCCATGGCGTCGATCGGTGCGGCCGTAGGGTCTGGCGACGGCGCTCGGGCTCACCCGGCTGATGCGCGGCATCTTGTATGGCGTGAGTCCGCTCGACGTGTGGACGTTCGCCGCAGTGACGGCGTTGCTCGTCGCCGTCGCGCTGGTCGCGTCACTGGTGCCGGCGCGCCGGGCCACGCGGGTCGATCCGCTGATCGCGCTTCGCTCAGACTGATTTCGATACCTCGCCGGCCATGAAAGAAAGCGCGCGCCGCATCGTGCCGGCGCGCGCTTTCTGCATCAGGCTCGGCAGCAAGCCTTATCGCTTTGCCGGGGACGACGGGAAGGAAGACGGCAGCGTTTGTTTCCCGTCGGTCTGCGGGGCGGTGCGGCAACCGGTGCGCTGGGTGCCGGGTTGTCCAACAACCCCCGCGACACGAGCTGAGCCGCGAGCACGGTCTGAATCACGCTCGTGATGTTGTTGGTCGTTGCCGTCGCCGCCCCGCCGGCCTCACCACCACCGGAGATCGTCACCATCTTCGCGTCGGACAGCGCGGCGGCGATGACAGGCGCGATCTGTGGCAGCATTTCGATCTGTCGGTAGCGGAAGTACGACTCGCCGCCCACGGCGATCGCTTGATTCACCTTCTGGATTGCCTCGGCCTGCGCCTCGGAGATCTTGCGAATGCGAATCGCCTCGGCGTCCGCGCCCGCCTCGGCCTCGAGGCGCACCCGCGCCGCATCGGCCTTGGCCTGCGCGATTTGCGTCGCGTCGAGTTCGGCGGTGCGCTGAAGACCGGACGCCTCTTGCCGTTTTGCTTCAGCCTGCGCGACCAGCGCCGCGTTGCTTGCTTTGGTTTGTTCGAGCTCTCGCGTCTTGTCCGAGATCGCGCGCTCGGCCTCGAGCTGCGCTTCCTTCGCGCGGCGCGTTTGGGTCGCAGCCACGATGTCCGCGTTCGCCTGGGCCACCGCCGCGGACTGCCGGCGTCGGGCCTCGGCCACTTCCGACTGAACGACCTTGATGTTCAGCGAATTGAAGATGAGCCCAAGGTCGGTCAACTCGCGCGAGCACGCTTTGCGAATGATCACGGCGAGCGGATCGTCCTCGTCCTCGATCGCCGCCGGCCTCGCCGGCCATGAGCGCGGTCGGGATCACGCGCACCGGCACGACCGCCGCGGATTCGCCCGGCGGCAGCGCGTGGAGCGGCGCCGCCTTGGCGGAAAAGAGTTGGTCGTGCGTGAGCAGGTTCATCGCACGGCGCCCCGAGCTGGAGAGCAGGTCGGTGAGCGTGCTGAGTTGGTCGGCGTCGCTCTTCGAAAAGAAGCGGTTCGCCGCGGTCTTGATCAACGCGTCCGTGTCGCCGACCGAGACGATGGCACTCGCGAGCACGCGCACCTTGATCGGCGCCGGGGTGCCGCCCGAGTCGACGTCAGCCGTCTGGTCGGTGATGTCCAGGTCGATGTTGATGACTTTGCTGGAGATCGTCGTGCCCGTCGTGAGCAGCGGGATTTCCTTGGACTTGCCCGGCCCGCGATAGATGACGGTGCCGCCGGCCAGCCAGCTGACCAGGCGGATCGTGCCGGCTTCGACGTTGCGCAGCAGACTGGCGACGATCGTCGGGATGACGATGAGCACGAACCCGACGACGATGAGCCCGATGAGCATGGGGCTAGAAAGTAGGCCTGACATGTGCGACTCCCCGAAGAGAGAATGTTGTTAGAGGATTGAGACCGTACAACTCTGCTTGGCCGCGTTCACGTCGTCGATGCGAAGCCGCTGTCCGGCGCGAACGCGACCGCCGAGCACACGGTCCTGCGGCTGCAACGTCGCGAGAATCTGTAGCACTTGCCCGTCGACCTCGAGTGACACGATGCCTTGCCCGTTGTCGTCGAACGCGCTGACAGCGACAGCCTCGTCGGCCACCGCGCTCTCGAGAGTCGCCGCCGGCCGCGACGCGAATCGCATCGCGAAGTTCCAAAGCGGTGTTACGAGAAATCGCTCGAACGCGACCGCGCCGACGGCCGCGGCGGCGAGCAACGCCGGTCCCGGAAGCACCGGGTGCAGCATCGCACCGGTCGCACCGAAACCGAGCATGAGGCTGAACAGGAAGCGCGGCGACGTGATGAGCCAAAACGTGCGGCCTGCCACGCCGCTCGTGTGCGCGTGACCGCTGCGAACAGCGCCCGCGTGCGAGTGACCATGGGCGACGCCGTGAACGTGGCCCGTCGTTCCGCCGTGAACGTGGCCCGTCGTTCCGCCATGTCCGTGCGCAGCGCCGACGTGGTGGCCTCCGCCTCGACTCCCGAGGCCACCGAGCGCCATGGCCGTGAAGCCGACCGCGCCCAGCACCATGCTCGAGATGTAGAGATCCATTGTTCGGGATTTCGTGGAGGTCCAACGACCAGACACACAACGGAGCACCCGATCACGAAGTTGCAAGCGTCGCGATGTGGCCGTGGCTTAGCGAGTTATGCTACCGCGCCCGCCGCGCTTCGGTAACTGGCATTCGCCTTCTTTGTTCGGCGAGGCCGGATTTCGGCCACTTGCGGTTTCCGAGACGCTACTTGAGCGCCGCTTCGACGAACGCGACGGCCTCCGGTCCCCAGATGTGCATGCCCGGGGCGCCGCCGAAGCAATGCGCCTGCTGCGCTTCCGGGCCGACGGCAGGGAAGACCTTCACCCGGTTGACCGGATTTCGACGCGTGAGAATCGGTCCGAGCACTTTCGCCGGCTCGAGGCTCGCGTCCTTCGCCGGTTGAATTAGGAAAACCGGAATGTCGATCTTCGATACGGCGTCTTTGAGTCGCGCCTGCAGGTCCGGGCTGTTGTTCCAGCTCAGCGCCGCGGGCGAGATCGGCACGGCGGCCCGATATCCGACGTGCCGCGTGGCGCCGAAGATCGTTTGAATGCCGCCGAACGAGCAGCCGGCCACCACGAGTCGCGTCGTGTCCACGAACGGCTGTCTCTTCAGAAAGGCGAGACCCGCGAGCTGGTCGTCGACCTGCGACGTCTCGAGAAGGTGAACGCCGAGGCGGAGCCCGGCCGCTTGTCCGTGCAGCGACGACTCCTGCTGAATCGACTCTCTGATGTATTCGCCTTGCGAATCACTGTGTCCGCGACGCATCGGCGCGAAGACCGCGAACCCGGCGGGAACGAATACGGCGGCGACTGAGTCGAACTGTGGACCGCCACCCGGATCTGGCTCGCTCCCGTGGTTCCAGAGGACGGCCGGAAAAGGCCCCGCCCCTGGTGGCTGGTAGAGATAGCCCGCCAGCGTCAGCTCACCGCTCTTGAAGGTGACGTGGCGCTTGTTGAACGGCGCGGCCTGCGCGGAAGCCGGCGCGGCCCATACGACGATCGCCGCGGTCGCGAGAATCCGTCGTCGCCACCGCTCGACGGAAGTCACTCTGCTGTCACATGTCGAATGCAATGCCGATCCTCTCAACGACCCGATTGGGATGTATTCGATATCTCAACGCCGCGTCGCGCAAGGCGTGGGATCTTGGCGCGAGCCGCCTAACGCAGCAGGGCGCGGACGCGGTCGCTGTAGCCGCGGCTCGAGACGAGCTTGGCGCCGCCGCGCAGGGTGACGAGGTATTCGCCCGACTCTCGAGCCTCGATGGACTGAATTCTGTCGATCGCCACGATCGCCGATCGATGGATCCGCACGAACTCCTCCGGATCGAGCTTCGCTTCGACACCGTGCATCGTGTCGCGAATGAGATGCACGGTGTCGCCCGTCTGGACTCGGACGTAGTTCCCGTCGGCCTCGATCCAATCCACGTCGACGACGCGGACGAAGTAGTGCTTGGCTCCCCGGCGCGCGACGAATCGCGTCGGCCGATCGGCGCGCGCCGCCGCCGCTTGCTCGGCGAACGCGTGCAGCGAAACGCCCGACGACCGCTGCGCGGTGCGCGCGAGGACCCGCGACACGGCGGCGGCGAAACGCTCGGCCGTCACGGGCTTCAGCAGGTAATCCATCGCCGCCACCTCGAAGGCACGGAGCGCGTAGGCGTCATACGCCGTGACGAACACGACCGCCGGCAATGGCTCCGCCTCGCCCGCCCCTTCGCCGCCAAGCGCGCCGATGATCTGAAAGCCGTCCAGCTCGGGCATCTGGACATCGAGAAAGACGAGATCCGGCCGGTGCTCGACGATCAGGTCGAGCGCCGTGCGACCGTCCTGTGCTTCGCCGATGAGCGTCAGCTCGGGCCGATCCCGCACGAGCGTCGTCACGCGCTCGCGCGCAAGGCGCTCGTCGTCGACGACCAGCGTGCGAAGCGTCACTCGGGTTGGCGCTCATGGTAGGGGATAGTCACGCGCACTCGATACCCGCCGGCGGCGGGGCGCGAAACGTCGAGCGACTGGGCGTCGCCGTACAGCTCGCGAAGCCGCGCGATCGTGTTCGTGAGCCCCACCCCCACCCCAACGCCGCGGCCGGTCTCGTTCGATGCCGCGCCAGGCCCGTCGTCGGTGACCGTGAGAATCAGCTTGCCGTCGGTACGGCATGCGTCGACCGCGATCGAACCGGCGCCCGCGTGCGCCTCGATGCCGTGGCGCAGCGAATTCTCGACGAGCGGCTGAAGGATGAAGAACGGAACGAGCGCGCGGCGCGAGGCGTCGTCGCACACGACTCCCACGGACAAGCGATCGCCGAATCGTTGGCGCGAGATCTCGAGATACGGCTGCAGGACCGCGAGCTCCTCCTGGAGCTCGACCTCGCGCTGCTGTCCGCGCCGAAGCACCTCGCGCAACAAATCGCTCAGGTTCGTCAGCATCGCGTCGGCGGCGGCCGGATCGCGTTGAATCAGCGTCGAGATGCCTTGCAGCGTGTTGAACAGAAAGTGCGGCTGCAACTGCGCCGTCAGCGCCTCCAGCCGGGACTCGGCCAGTTGCGTTCGGATTCGCTCCGCTTCCACTTCGCGGTCGTGGGCCCGCGATACCGCCACCGCCGCGTGCGCGACGGCGTCAACCGCGAGAAACGGCAGCATTCCGGTGATGAGCCCGAACCGGAGATAGTCTCCCAGCGGGGGCGCGAGCGACGCATCGAGGTACGTGACGGCGTGCTGCGCCCACGACGTCAACACGGTCAGCGCGACGATCAGCGACGCGTTGACCGCGACGCTCACCGCTGCGTGGCGGCGGTCAAGCGGGATCCGGCGCGCTGTCCAGACGAACAACGGCGCCGAGAGGAACGATGCATACCAGATAGGCGAGCCGACGCCGAGCATTCGCAGCACGTCGCCGCCGCTGGCTGGGGGACCGGGTACGCGCGGCAGAAGGCGAGCGCCGCGCGGCGGGCCGGGAAGCGGCGCGGTGAATCGCGACGCAAGATACGTGAGTGCGGCAAGCGAGACGGCGACGACCGCGGCCACGGGCAACAGCCGGTCCGTGGCGCGCGGAGCGTAGGTCGTCGACTGATCGCTAACTGCCGGAGCGCGCGTCCTCATGACCCCGACACTACGCCGCGTTCACTCCGCGCGCAAAGCGACCATCGGATTGACGCGCGTCGCCCGAAGGGCCGGCCAGCTCGCGGCCACGAGAGTCGCCACCACGAGGACCGCGCCGGCGGTCGCGACGCTCGCCGGATCGCGTGGCGACGTCTGAAACAGCATCGCCGCGACGACGGGACCCGCGAAGAGCGCTGCCGCGACGCCGAACGCGAGGCCGACGACCGTCCGGCGCAGTGCGTCGCCGACGACGAGTCGCGCGACCGCCCATCCGTTCCCGCCGAGCGCGCGGCGGATGCCCATCTCCTGCGTGCGTTGTGTCGCGACGTACGAGATCACGCCGAACAATCCGATCGTCGCGATGCCGAGCGCGATGGCGCTGAACGCCGAGAAGAGCGTCGCGCCGAGCTGCCACGAGCGGAGCTGTGGATCGATGAGGTCCTGGTACGGGCGGATGAGCGCGAACACGCGTCGGGCGCTCGACGACTGGATCGCGCGCTGCACCTGCCCGACCATCTGGAGCGGATCGCCGGCGACGCGAACGACGAGGCCCATCACGCGCGGAATGTTCGGGAAGGGCGGGTCGGGAATCTGCTCGAACGGCACGTAGTACTGCATCAGGCGGTCCTCGTTGCGCTCGGGCAGCAGCGACCGCGCGCGCGAGTCGCGCACCACGCCGACGACTTCGCGGCACGGCTGCGACGCCGCCGGATTCTCGTCGCCCCCCCTGTTGGCATGCCACCCACGCGGACGCACTTGCCTAGCGCCGAGCCGCCCGGCCACGCCGTGCGCGCGAGCGTCTCGTTCACGAGCACGACCTGCGGCGAGCCGCGCGTGTCGCGCGCGGAGAAGAGACGCCCCCCCCCGCTCACCAGTCGCACGCGCATGATGTCGAGGTAGTCGGGCGTCGCCGCGTACATGATCGGGATCTGCACGTTGACCGGCGGCCACGCCAGATTCGGAATGCTCATCGGCGGAATGTTGTGCGGGCCGAACGGGATGCCGGCCGCCACGGTCGCGCCGGTCACTCCGGCGAGCGCGCGCACGCGGTCGACAGCGGCGAAGTACGCGGCGTCGCGCTCCGGACCGGGGACGAATCCGCGGAAGTCGAGCGTCACGTAAAGCAGGTGCTCGGCCGAGAAGCCGAGGTCCTGCGATTGCACGCGCTCGAGGCTTCGCACGAAGAGCGCCGCGCCGACCACGAGCAGAGTGCAGAGCGCGACCTGGATCGTCACGAGCGCGTTCTGGAACCGCATTCGCGCCGACGCGCCGGCGCCGCCAGTCCGCAGTTCGCCGGCCAGGTTGCCCCCGTCGCCGACCTGCGCGATTGGCGCCAGCGCGGCGAGAACTCCAGCCGCTCCAGCGGCAACGATCGATACCGCGAGCACCCGCGCGTCGATGAACTCCGTGGTCGGGGCGAGATTCGGCAGCAGGGTCGAGCGGATGATGCCGGAAAACCAATGCGAGAGGAGAATGCCGGACGCCGCGCCGCCCGCGGCCAGGAGAACGCTCTCGCTCACGAGCTGTCGCGCGAGGTCGCCGCGACCCGCGCCGATCGCGATACGCACCGCGATCTCGCGCCGGCGTCGGGCCGCGCGAAGCGACAACAGCGTCCCCACGTTCGCCGTCGCGATGAGCAAGACGATCAGCGACACCGCGGCGAGCCAGAGCGCGATCCGCGATTGAGCCCCCCCCGACTGCCGCGAGGACGCGCTCGGAACCACGGGGTCGAAGTCGACCGACAGCGTCGCGCGATCCGCCGACGACTCACCCCGGATCGCCGCCGTTCCGATTGTGCGCGCCGCCGCGAGCGAGACGCCGTCGCGCAGACGAACCACCAGCGAGACGATCTTCATGCCGTGGTTCGTCATCCACTCGCCTCCCCCGCCCCCCCGCTCGCGCGCATCATCGCGGACAGTGGAACGAAGAGATCGACAGCGGCCAACTGCTCGCCGTTGAACCCGGGGCGCGCCACGCCGATGATCGTGAACGGCTGTTCGCCGATCACGATTCGCTGGCCGAGCACGGAGCGGTCGCCGCCGTATGCGCGCCGCCAGTACGCATCGCCGAGCACGACGACCGGATTGCCGGCCGGCGGCGAATCGTCGGACGGCCCGAAGAATCGGCCCAGCGCCGCCGTCGCGCCGAGCGCCGTGAAGTAGTCGCCGGTGGCCCCGAGTCCCGCGACGCGCGTGACGTCGGGGCTGCGGCCGACGAGCATCGTATCGGGCCGCGTCGCGGCGACGCCCGAGAACGCACCGCCCGATGCGCGCAGCTCCTGAAACACGGGGAACGACGTCGTGCTCATGGCGAACGACTCGCCGCCTTCTTCGTTGAGCCACAGTCGCACCCGGGCGACGCGGTCCGCGTTGGCGATACCTGGCGGCGGTGAGAGCATGAGCCGGTTGACCAGTCCGAACATCGCCGCGTTCGCGGCGATGGCGAGCGCGAACGTCAGGACGACGATGGCGACGAACCCCGGCTCTCGTCGCAGGGCACGGGCGGCGGTAACGAAATCGCGCGTCATGGGCGACTCATGAGTCGCTCCAGGCGCGCGATCGCGCTAGTCGTCGTGTGACGACTCCACCGATTTGTGGGACGGACGCCGCCGCCCCGTCGCGGGCTTACGCCATCGCGGTCGCCGGCTCCACGACGTCAGGACTCGCCGGTTGCTTTGCGGGCTTGAACAACAGACCGAACAACAGGAACACCGCGAACGCGCCGATCGCGGGCACCATCCAGATCGCGTGCCAGTCGTGCACGACCTGCGTGCACGCGGCCGCGCCCGCGCACGACGGATTCGGCGTCGCGTACATCGCGACGACGCGCCCCGACACCGACGCGCCGACGAAGTAGCCGACGCCGTTCGTGACGAAGTTGATGAAGCCCTGCGCCGCCGCGCGAATCTTCTCGCCCGCGCGCTGGTCGGTGTAGATCTGGCCGCTGACGAAGAAGAAGTCGTAGCACACGCCGTGCAGCAGAATGCCGGCGTAGATGCAGCCACATGCCGCGCGCCGGCGTTGCCGTTGCCGAACGCGAAGATAGCGCAGCGACCACGCGAGCATGCCGACGAGCATGATCACCTTGATGCCGAATCGGCGCAGCGCGAACGGCAGCAGCAGCATGAAGCCGATCTCGGACATCTGCCCGAACGTCTGAATGAACGCCGGATCGGGCGCCTTGATCTCGTTCAGGAACGGATTCGCGAACGTGTAGTAGAACTGCAGCGGAATGCAGAGCAGGAACGATCCGAGCACGAACATGAGGAAGTCGCGGTTGCGCGAGCAGCTGCAGCGCGTCGAGCCCGAGCGCGTCGCGCACGCTGAACGGCGCGCCGGCGCCCTTGGGCGGCGTGTGCGGCAAGCGCGAGCGAGTAGAGCCCCAGCACGATCGGACGCGCCCGCGGCGATTCGCATCGGCAGTCGCGAGCGCGTCGGCGTGCAGCACCTTGCCGACGAGGATGCCCGGCGACGATCCAGCCGATCGTCCCGAGCACGCGAATGATCGGGAAGTCGCGCGCCGGATCCGTCACGTGGTGGAACGAGATCGAGTTCGTGAGCGACAGCGTCGGCATGTAGCACAGCGCGTAGAGCATCAGCAGCGGATAGAACGTCGCGAACGTCGTCTGCATCGACACGAACCACATCAACACGCCGCCCACGAGGTGCAGCATCGCGAGCAGCTTCTCGCTCGAGAAGAAGCGGTCGGCGACGATGCCCATGAAGAACGGCGACACGATCGCCGCGATCGCCGTCGCGCCGTACGCCGCGCCGATCTGCGGATCGGTGAAGTGCAGCGTCTGCCCGAGATACGTGCCCATCGTCACGAACCAGACGCCCCAGACGAAGTACTGCAGGAACATCATCGCCGACAGCTTCGCGCGCGCGCCGTTCATGGCAGCTCCCGAATGCGGATGTTGCGGAGCGACGAGCGTTCCGTTGTGGTCACCCTGGATGCGCGATGTGGCCGCGCTTCGCCAGCCCGTAGTTCGGCCAGTCCTTGAACTTGCTCGCCGCGACCTTGGCCTTCCAATCGGGGCTCCACAGCTCGTACTCGACGAGCTTGCTGTCCGTTGAGCCAGTGCTCGACGTGCGCGCCCCTCGACGACGATGCGCGTCGTGTTCCACTCGCCGACCGGCTTGACGATGGCCGTCGCGGCGGCGCGTACAGCCCGTACGCCGGCGCCGGCGCGACGTCAGCGGCGTCTTTGTCGTCCGACGCTTCGACGTCGTCGAGCAGCTGATACTCCGGGCCGCTCCAGTAGATGTGGTCGTACTCCTCGGTGCCGCGGTAGAAGATCCCGCTGTTGCCCGCCTCGCCGATCTTCCACTCGAGCTCGAGCTCGAAGTTCGCGAACTGGTCCTTCGTCACGATGTCGCCCGTGCCGCGCGACTTCGTGATCACGTTGTCCGGAGATCGTCCATCCCGCCGGCACGGACTCGCTTTCGTAACCGCGCCATGCCGTCAGGTCGAGAACGCGAAACCCACTGGCCGCGGCTTGCGTCACCGTCGCGACGTGATCCTGCGTCGACAGCGCCGCGATGGATGCACCCGCTGCGAGAACACCAGGGCCAGCGCGCTCGCGCTGCCCAGAAACGTCTTCGCTCGCATCATCAGATCGCCCACCCCGCGCGGTACTCGCGCGTGAGAAATTGGTTGGCGTCCGGCGCGTTGGTGAACTCCATCTTCTCCGCGTCGTAGATGCACCTTCTTCCCCTGTCCCGCGCGCAGCGCCGCGACGCCGAGCAGCATCGTCTCGGTCAGCTGCGCCGCGTACTCGAACGGCGAGCTGGCCTTGGCCTCGCCGCGGATCGCCTTCGCCCAATTCAGCTCGTGGCTCCACGTGATGCGCGGCATCGACTTCGGGACCTTCGCCGCGGCTTCCATCAACGCCTGCCGGATAGCAGCGCGGATTCGACGCCGTACGTGTCGTTGATGAGAATTCCCTTCTCGCCGACGAAGATCACGCCGCCTTCCGACAACGAGCGTGACGTCGTCGGGCAGCACGTCCGGACGCGGCGGATAGAGGCCGCCGTCGCTCCAGGACAGCTTCACCGGCGGCATCGAGCCGCGCGCCGCGAACTGGTAGTGCACGGTCGTCGCCACCGGATACGACACGGGCCTGCTGCCGGTTGCGCGACGCGGGCGATCCCGCCGGCGCGTTCGGATCGGCCGGAATCGGCGTCGTGCCCCACGGCGTCGACGTCGCTTCGATGCTCGTCGGATACGTCGAGGCCGAGCGCCCAGAACGGATGATCGATCAGGTGCGCGCCCATGTCGCCGAGCGCGCCCATGCCGAAGTCGATCCAGCCGCGCCAGTTGAACGGATGATAGATCGGGTGATACGCGATGTCCTCCGCGACCGGTCCGAGATACATGTCCCAGCGCAGATCCTTCGGGCATCGGATACCGAGCCCATGCCCTCGGCGAGCGTGCGATTCACGCGGCCCTGATTCCACGACGTGCCGAACGACGTCGACCCTGCCTGCATGCGTCAGGTCCGGTGCATGCGGCCGCGGAATCGCCCTGCGGCCAGTAGCCGAGCGGGCGATTCGTCCAGACGTGCACCTCGTGCACCGGACCGATGACGCCGGCCTGAATCCATTCGTTGATCAGCCGCGCGCCTTCGCTCGAGTGACCCTGGTTGCCCATCTGCGTCACGAGCTTGGGATTCGCCATCGCCGTCTGCACGGAGCACGCGCGCTTCGTGCACCGACCAGGTCAGCGGCTTCTGCACGTAGACGTGCTTGCCGAGATCCATCGCGGCCTTGGCGACGACGGCGTGGTTGTGATCCGGCGTCGCGACGATGATGCCGTCGATGTCCTTCTGCTTCGCGAGCATCTCGCGGAAGTCGTAGTACTTCGCCGCCTTGTCGAATTGCTCCTTGAGCTTCGATCGCCGCCGGATTGACGACACCCTCGCGATTCGGGCGCTGCTTGCTCGTCGACGTTCGTCGCCGAGAAGTTCAGATCGACGTCGCACACGGCGACGAGGTGTTCGGTCTTCGCGAGCTCCTGCGCGTTGCCCGAGCCCATGCCGCCGAATCCGACCACGGCGAAGTTCACCATGTCGCTCGGCGCTCGGTATCCCGGGCCGCCAAGGACGTGCCGCGGCACGATCATCGGGAAGCGTGAGCGGTGATCGCGGCGCCGAGTGCCAGCTTGCCGGCGTCGGCGACGAAATCGCGACGTGTGATCCGGTCGTCCGGTTTTGACATTCTTCGTCCCGCGCAGTGGGTTTGGTGTCCGGTGTCGAACGGCCTCCGCGTGATGTATTAGTGCATTGCGCGGATGCAGATGGTAAGAAACCTCTTGGGGGCGCCCCGCAGCAAGACCGCCCGAGGAGACGCATGGCTTTTGTCCGGGGTCGGTTTCCGCGAACGTCGATCGCCGCCGTAGCGGTCTGGGCCCTCGCGTGCGGCAGCGACGCACCGGAACCCGTCATGCACACGGCGTCGCCGGTCGCCTCGGTGATGGTTTCCCCGTCGTTCGTGCCGCTGAACGTCGGCGGCACGCAACAACTGACCGCGACGCCGCTGGACGCGTCCGGGACGCCGGTCCCTGGCCGTTCCGTGTCGTGGACGACGGCAAACGGCGTCGTCGCGACGGTCAGCGCGAATGGCTTCGTCACTGGCATCGCCGGCGGCACGACGACCATCACCGCGACGAGCGACGGAAAATCGGGGACCGCGCTGGTCACGGTCGCGGCCCCGCCCCCGGCGACCGTCGCGCAGGTGGTCGTCACGCCGGCCTCACCGAGCGTCTTCGTAGGAAGGAGTCAGCAGCTCACCGCGACGACGCTCGACGCCGGCGGCGCGACGCTAAGCGGTCGCACCATCGCATGGTCGAGCTCGGACGTCACCATCGGGACCGTCAGCGCGAGCGGCGCCGCTCGTGGGATCGCGGCCGGAACGGTCACCATCACGGCAACCAGCGAGGGGAAGTCCGGCAGCGTCTCACTCACGTCAGCGAACCCGCCTGCGGGACTGATCCTCACGGGCATCTACGACGCGGCGTCGTTCGTGAATCTGTGTCCCACCAGCGACCCGGCCTATGCCACCATCCGCCAGGATTTCGAGCTACGCAGCGACGGGCCGATCGATTCGGTCGCCGTCACGTGCGCGGACCCCTACAACACGGTGCCCAACGCGCAATTGACGGATGAGCTGCTCGTCGAGCAGGCGTTCAGAATGGCGTACTACATGAGCCAAGGAACCGCGGGCAAGCTACCCTGGACGTCATTGAGCCTGTACGACTGGATGAAATCACAAATCGCGGGGATCGAGTTCAGCACGGCTCCGGGGGGCGGGTCTTTATGCTGCGCCGTCTTCTTCGGCAAGAAGTACGTCGTCCTCCCGCGGATGACCGCGGCGTCACTGAACGGCTATCGAAATTGGAACGCCGTCGCCGGCTGGCTGGCGCTCTTGGCCCACGAGACGCGTCACGCCGCGGGCTATCCGCACGTGAACGGATGTCCGGCGTTCCCGTTGGCGACCGACCCATTCGGCTGCGATCCGACCTACGACATCAACAACCTCGGCGCGTACGGCATCCAGTACTGGCTCTACTCGAATTGGACAAGTGGCGCGCTCAACGTCGGCATCGCGTGCGCGTCGGCGACCGATGCTAAGGCCATAGCGCAGAATTCAGCCAGCGGCGCGAACGCGTATCCGTCGCGGTTCGTTCAGAATCCGCCGCCGACCGTGACCGCGACCACGCCCTTCGGTGGGGTTTGCTACCCGCCATAGCTCGCGTTTACGGCCGCCAGGTCCCCTGCGCGACCGCCGGGACGAACTTGTCCAGCCCGCGCGGCGGAAACTCGAGCGTCTTCCCCTCCTCCGCGCTCTGATACGCCGTCATGAGGATCTTCACAACCTCGAGGCCGTCGTCGAACGTGAGCTTCGGCTTCTCCTTGCCGAGGAAGACGCGCACGAAGTGGCGATCCTCGGCCTCGTAGCCGTACGCCGCCGCCTCGTTGGCGACGACCGGCATCAGCCCGATCTCGGCGTTCTGCTTCTCGACGAGATCTTCGCCCGCCTTGCCCCGCACGGCGCGCGAGAAGAAGAGCTTGAGCCCGCTGTCGAGCGTATTCCACGACATCGAGTACTCGGGGCCGAGCAACTCGGCCGACAGTCGCAGTCCGGCGCCGACGAAGCTCCACGACGTCGACGCCTCGCCGATCACGGTGTGGCCGTCGTCCGTCTCGAACTCGATCGTCGTGCTCGCGAAATCCTCGGACGGGATCGCTTCGCGTAGTCGACGTCCTTGCCCATCGTCTTCGCGAGCTGCTTCACGTACTCGGGCCGCGTCCACTTGAGGCTCGCGATGTGCGCCGTGATGCGCGCCGGCCGCACCGTCGAGAGCGGCGCGCCGGGCTTCGTGAGCAGATGCCGGACGACGAGCGCCGAGTGGCACATCATGTCGTTGAGCACGCCGCCGCCCTGCAGCTCGCCGCGCCAGAACCACGGCATGTGCGGCCCGCTGTGCTCCTCGGCCGCGCGCGCGAGATACGGACGTCCCGTCGTCGCCGCGCCGCGCGCCCAGAGCAGCTCGCGCCCCGTTTCGACCTGCGGCGCGAAGACCTGGTTCTCGAGATAGCCGTGCGCGAATCCCGGCGCGCTTCACGAGCTCGCGCGACTCGCTTCGCTTCGGCGACGTTTCGCGCCAGCGGCTTCTCGCAGGCGATGCCGGCGAGCGTGCCCTTCCCGCTCTCGATCGCGTGCGACGATCTCCTCGACGTTCTCGATGCGCGCGTGATTCGGCCCGGTGAGCCAGATCGCGTCGATCGCCGGATCGGCGACCATGTCGGTGATCGACGCGTACGGCTTTCGCGTCGCCGACGTCGAGCGTCGCGCGCGAGCTCGCGCGGCCGACGCGGCGTTCTTCTTGTTCGGGCTCCAGACGCCGAGGACGTCGGCGTCGCGCACGCGCGCGAAACGCCTGCATGTGGAAGCGCGCGTTGAATCCGCTGCCGATGAACCCGACGCCAAGCCGCTTGCTCGGCTTCGCGTCTGTCTTCTTGCCGCTCATCGCTCTTGGGGGCTGACGCGAGTCTGTCATCACGTCGTAGCTCACGCCGAGCTTGTCGAGCGCGGCGGGCGGACAGCCGTCGTAGCCGGGATTGAAGACGTTGCCGATGTACTGGAGGTCCTTCCACCCCATCGCGCTCGAGAAGAAGCCCGACGCGGTCATGTCGCGAAAGCGATTGAAGAACGTCGACGCCGTAGCTCATCTCCGGCTTGCGCCTTCTGCGGATACGCGATGTCGTCGAGCACCTGCCGCCGCTGCGCGTCGCGTCGCGTCGACGAACGTCTTCTGAAATCGCTTGCGACACTCGGTGTCGAGCCACGCGAGCCCGCCGTGCATCGCGACCTGCGTCGCTGGGTTCGCGTCCTTTTCGGCGAGCAGAAAGTCCATGTACTCGGGGACCTTCGCGTCCGTGGCGCTGCCGGAGCGATCGTCGCGCGGGATGATGTAGTCGACGAGCACGCGCACCGTCTTCCACTCGTGCGCGTTGAAGAACTGCGGCGCGGCCTGTGCGGCGGCTTGCGACGTCGCCGTGCGCACCGACTTGCTGCGAGCGCGGTCGCCGGGCTCCGAGCGCCGCGGCAACCGGCACGGCGCCGAGCACCTGCGAGCACGCGCCGGCGGGAGATCGTCGCGTCGGATCGACGTCGTGCCCTCGCCTTCGCGTCCCGGTCGTCGCGCGTCGTGCTCATAGCGCCCCCGCCTTCCGCTGCTCGCGCGATGTAGTCGCTCGTGCGCCACGAGAGCGCGAGGATCGTCCACGTCGGATTCTTGTCGGCCTGCGAGACGAACGGGCTGCCGTCGGCGACGAACAGATTCTTCACGTCGTGCGCCTGGCAGTTCGCGTTGACGACCGACGTCTTCGGATCGTTGCCCATGCGCGCGCCGCCCAGCTCGTGGATGATCGTGCCGCCCGCGGCGAGACCGTAGCCCTGCTCGCGCGTCGGCATCGGCGACGTACGGCGTGCCGCCCATCGCGACGATGAGCGAGCGGAAGGTCTCCTGCATGTGCTTCGCCTGATTGTACTCGTAGTCGGTGAACTTCCAGTGGAAGCGCAGCACCGGAATGCCGAACTCGATCGACGACGTTCGGATCGAGCTCGCAGTACGAGTTCTCGTTCGGGAATCATCTCGCCGCGGCCGTCGAACCCGATCGACGCGCCGTAGTACTTGCGATAGTCGGCCTTGAGCTGCTTGCCGTACCCGCCGCCGTTGCGGCGCTGAATGCCGCCGCCGAATCCGGACGCCGGCTGCCCGGCGCCGCCGTACACCTCGATGTGATAGCCGCGCGGGAAATCGAGCTTCTTGTTGTCGAGCCACCACGGCATGTACACGTGCATGCCGCCGACGCCGTCGTGGTTGTGCGGAATGTGGTCCTCCATCGCCGGAATGTGTCCGGAGACGCCCGCGCCGGTCGTGTCGGTGAGATACTTGCCGACGATGCCGCTCGAGTTGGCGAGCCCGTTCGGGAACGCGGTCGACTTGGAGTTCAGCAGCAGCCGCGCGCGTCTCCATCGCGCTCGCCGCGAGCACGACGACCTTCGCGCGCACGTGCTCGTCGGCGCCGGTGTTCTTGTCGATGTACGACACGCCGTTCGCGAGACCGTCCGGGCCGACCGTCACTTCGCGCGCCATCGCGTTCGTGATGCAGCGTCAGCTTCCCGGTCGCCAGCGCCGGCGCGATCGAGCACGTCGCGGCTCGAGAAGTTCGCCTTCACCTGGCAGCCGCGATTGCACTGGCCGCAGTAGTGGCACGCCTGCCGGCCGGGCAGCGGCTTCGTGATGATCGACAGCCGCGCCGGAATGCACGTGATGTTCAGCTTGTCCGACGCCTTCTTCACCAGCAGCTCGTAGCAGCGCGGCTTCGGCGGCGGCATGAAGATGCCGTCCGGGCGCATTGCGCAGCCCTTCGTTCGATCCGTACAGCCCGATGAACCGATCGATGTTGTCGTAGTACGGCTTGACGTCGTCGTAGCTGATCGGCCAGTCGTCGCCCGAGACCGTCGAGCGTCTTGCCGCGGAAGTCGTCGGGCCCGAAGCGGAGCGAGATGCGGCCCCAGTGGTTCGTGCGGCCGCCGAGCATGCGCGCGCGCCACCAGCTGAACTGCGTGCCCGGCGCGCGCGTGTACGGCTCGCCGTCGATCTCCCAGCCGCCGTCGCACGCGTCGAACTCGCCGAACGGCCGGCCGTGGATCGACGCGCCGCGATGCGGCGTCGCGTAGCTCGGCACCATCATCTTCGAGTCTTTCGACGCGAACCAGCTCGGGCCCGCCTCGAGCATGCACGACGCGCGCGCCGGCTTTCGTCAGCGACGTAGGCGGCCATGCCGCCGCCGGCGCCGGAGCCGATGATGCAGACGTCGTAAATGGGTCGTTGTCGCATACTATGGGGTGTCTTGTCTCGTCGCCTGTTTGAGGGCCGTGGGATCGTTGAACATCAGCCACTCGACTACCGACTGCGGCAGGCTGCCGTAGCTGATGACTTGGTCGTGGAACGCGCCGAGCCGAAAGTCATTCGGATGTGCGTCGCGATACCGGCCGAGGAGCCGCATGAAGCCGAGCTTCCCGACGATATAGGTCATCTTCTGCGTCGGCTGTGACGCGGCGCCCGCCGCTTCGCCCTCAGCGGCCTCGCGATCGAGACCGCCATCGTTCATGAAATACTGAACCGCCTGATCGAAGGTCCATTTTCCCGTGTGAAGGTTCGCGTCGACCCCGACGCGCGCCGCGCGATAGCGGGAAAGACGCAAGACCTGGCCATGACCGCCGGTGTTCTGAGCGATCAAGCCCTCGTGCAGCACGACCTCTTCGAGATAGAGCGCCCACCCTTCCGTGAAGACGCCGTCGCCCTGCTGGCGCCTGATTTCGTCCGAGAGATGGTTGGCGATGCTGAGCTGCACGAAGTGGCCGGGAAATCCCTCGTGAACGATGAGCGGACGCGGATCCTCGATTCCGGCTCTGATGTAGAAGTTGTTGCTCTTCGGGTCGTACGTCGGAATGAAGTAGAAGCCGGACGGATCCTTGTCGTACAACCCGGGCGGGTTCATGAAGCCGCCGGGGCTCGTCGGCTTGAACGCCTCGGGTAGCTGCCGGATGTAGAACCGCCCCAAGTAAGACGGCAGCGTCACCAGCTTCGTAGCCGTTATGAAGTCGATGACTTCCTTCTCGCGCGCCTGATACGTCTTGAGAAAATCCGCCTGATCCTTCGGGATGCGCGGCGCTCGCGCGGGATCGGGGTTCGCGAGCCGCGGATCGGGCAGCATCGCCTCCAGCGAGCGGTATCTGGCGAGCTCCGTCTGGCCGATCGTGTTGAGCTGGTCGGCGCTCATCGGCAGCAGATAGATGTGATGGAGCATGTACTCGTAGTTCGCCGTCCCCATCGCTCGCCACGGCGGCATCGATTTCTCGCGCGCGGCGAGCCAGTCGGCGTACGAGTGCAGCGCGGCCACCGCCGAGTCGCGGGCCGAGACCAGCGCCGCGCGCTCGGCGGGCGAGAGATCCTTGGCGAGCGTCATCAGGCTCACCGTGTACAGCTCGTCGCCGCCGCGGGCGGCGTCGATCGCGAGCTTGGCGTAGAGCGACACCGGTTTGGTGAGATTCGCTTCACCCTGGCGAAGCATCGCCGGCGTCGCGCGCAGGCGCGCCGTGGCCGCGAGCGCTCGCTGGCGCGCCGGGGCGTAGTCTTTCGTCAGAAGCGAGAAGATGCCGTTCGAGATCTCATTGACGTACGTCTGCGGATCGACGTGCTCGGCGTCCTGCACGCGGTTGAAGAATTCCGCCGCCTCGAGCTGCGACCGGAACAGCACCCAATCGACTTGGTCGTCGCGGCTCCACTTCGTCGTGTCGATCGCGCGAATCTGGGCGAGCAGGCGACGCACGTACGCGCGCCGCGCTTCGATGGCGTCCGGGCCGGTAGTCCGTGAGACGATCGTCCCACGTGTGCAGCCCCTGGCTGCTCGACCCGACGGGATAGCTCACCTTGACGGAGTCGTAGTACGCCGCGGCGATTCGTCGCAGATCCGACGGCGCGGCGACAAGGTGGCGAGCGCTCGGCGGAATTCGCGCGGCGATCAGCGGCAGCACGCCCAGCGGCGCGATGAACAACACCGCCAGCTGCGTCACAGCGAGGGCGCGCGTCGTCGGACTCAAGACCGGACGTTTGCGGTCGAACACTAGAATTCGAGGTTCGAGAGATATTTGTAGCTGGCTTCGGCGCTGGCCATCGGATCGGGTGGGTTGTCGTGCTCGACGAAGTAGTGCTCGACCCCCTTGCCCCGCGCGAAGATCGTCTTGAAGTCGATGACGCCCGCGCCGACGTCCGCCATCTTGTGATCCGGCGGTCCCATCGAGTCCTTGGCGTGGAACATGGAAAAGCGCCCCGGATACGCGGCCAGGAGTTGCAATGGATCCGCGCCGCCGTTCACCGCCCAGTAGATGTCCATCTCGTACGACACGAGCGCCGGATCCGTCTCCTTCATCAGGATGTCGATCGGCAGCACGTCGCCGGTCTTACGCACGATGTCGTTGTGGTTGTGAAACGCGAAACGGAACCCGGCGGCCTTGCACGCCGCGCCCGCCTTGTTGAATCGCGCCGCCACTTGCTTCCAATCGTCCGCTGTTGCCTTCGGTCCGCGCGGCAACGACGCGACGGTGATGAACTCGTGGCCGATCACCTTGGCGTCCGCGAACGTCTGCGCCCCGCTGGTCTCGATGGCCTCGATGCCGACGTGCGCCGAAGGCGCGGTGAGACCGTTCGCCTTCAACATGTCGCGGATC
This sequence comes from uncultured Gemmatimonadaceae bacterium, assembly GCA_963846925.1. GTDB lineage: Bacteria > Gemmatimonadota > Gemmatimonadetes > Gemmatimonadales > Gemmatimonadaceae > JAQBQB01. The sequence continues at coordinate 320,561 of CAWJXW010000014.1, forward strand.
TCGGTCGCCGCGTGGTTGTAGTACCCCGCGAACTCGACCTCCTTGTAGCCGATCTTCGCCAGCGCGGCGAGCGTCCCCGCCATGTCCGCGGCGATCTTGCCGCGGACGGTGTACAACTCCATTCCGATGCGGGCGAGTTTGTTGGGCGTCGCGGGTGAGTCGGGGACTTCCGCGAGCCCTTCCATCCCCCCGCCCATGGCCAACGCGCGCCGAGCCGACACACCGAGCGCCGCGACGCCGAGCGTCGCGAGAAAGCTTCGTCGATTCTCCATGTCCTCTTCGGGAGCAGAGTCGTGACGTCGCAAAACATGGCCAGACGCTCAGGGCGCGGCAATGGTGTCACCCGCTTCGCGCGCACCCGTGGCGAGCTATCTTGACGCGCATGCGAACAGCCCGAATCCCTCTCGCGCTGCTTCTCGCCGGCGCGGCTCCTCTCGCGGCGCAACCCGCGACCGACGTCGCGATCATCCCTCGCCCCGCGTCGGTGTCCGTCGGACGAGGCACGTTCCAAATGACGGCGCGAACCGCGCTGTGGGCCGACCGCGAGGACAGCGCCGTCGCGCGCCGCTTCGCCCAGGACGTCGCGCCGGCCACGGGCTTCGACCTTCGCGTGCGCGTCGGAGCGCCGACGAGCGGCAACCGGATCGTCTTCGTTCGTGCACGGCGCGACACGAGTCTCGGGCCCGAGGGCTATCGCCTCTCCGTCACACCCAGCGTGATCACGATCACGTCCGCCGCTCCCGCGGGCGCGTTCTACGCTGCGCAGTCGCTCCGACAACTCCTGCCGCCTGAGATCTTCCGCGACGCGCCGATCGCCGGAATCAAATGGACGATCCCCGCGGTCACGATCCTCGACCGCCCGAGATTCGCCTGGCGCGGAATGCACCTCGACGCGTCACGCCACTTCATGCCGAAGGAGTTCGTGAAGAAGTACATCGACCTGCTGGCGCTGCACAAAATGAACTCCTTCCACTGGCATCTCACCGACGACCAGGGCTGGCGGATCGAGATCAAGAAATACCCGCGTCTCACCTCAGTCGGCGCATGGCGGTCGCAGACGCTCGTCGGCAAGGCCCAACGCGATTCGACGCTCGACGTCTACGACCGCAAGCCGCACGGCGGTTTCTACACGCAGGACGACGTGCGCGAAATCGTCGAGTACGCGCGCGCGCGATTCGTGCGCATCGTCCCGGAGATCGAAATGCCGGGTCATTCGCAGGCCGCGATCGCCGCCTACCCCAGCCTCGGCAACTTCGGCGATACGGTTCCCCCCCCGTGTGGACGCGCTGGGGCGTCACGCCACACATCCTGAATCCGTCCGACACGACCATCGCGTTCATGCAGGACGTCCTCACCGAGGTCATGGCGCTCTTCCCCGGTGAGTTCATCCACATCGGCGGCGACGAGGCGATCAAGCCGGAGTGGAAGGCCAGCCCGCGCGCGCAGGCGAAGATCAAGGCGCTCGGCATTTCCCCCGACGACCCCGCGAATCCACGTGATTTTCGCGCCGAGAACGAGCTGCAGAGTTGGTTCACGACGCAGATGGACCACTTTCTCACCGCGCATGGACGGCGGCTCGTCGGTTGGGACGAGATCCTCGAGGGAGGACTCGCGCCGAACGCCGTCGTGATGTCGTGGCGCGGTACCGCGGGCGGACTCGCCGCGGCCCGCGCTGGTCACGACGTGATCATGACGCCGGGCGATTACACCTACTTCGATCACTATCAGTCGCAGAGCACCGCGACCGAACCGCTGGCCATCGGTGGCTTTCTGCCGCTCGATTCCGTCTACGCGTACGAGCCGGTGCCCGCCGAGCTCGAGCCCCAGTTCGCGCCACACATTCTGGGCGCGCAGGGACAAGTCTGGACCGAGTACATCGAGGGCCCGAAGAACGTCGAGTACATGGCTTTCCCGCGCGAGAGCGCGTTGGCCGAGGTGCTCTGGACTCCCAAGGCGCGTCGCGACTTCTCGGACTTCTCGGCTCGGCTGACGGCCGAATTCGCGCGACTTCAGGCGCTCGACGTCAACTACCGACCGACGACGAAACCCTAACCTTGCCTGGCGACCGCTCGCAGATGGCTCGGATGAAGCGCCCACTCGAGCGTACCGTCGCCCTTTTTCGGCGCGCCGGCGAACGAGATGAGGCACGCGCCTCCTTTCTTGAGCTCGATGCGTGAGTGCTTGGTGCCGCAGATCAGCCACGTCGCCAGCGCGCTCAGATGCGGCTCGTGCCCAACGACGGCGACGACGTCCTGGGGCCCCCCCCCCCGTTCGGCGATCCAGGTTGCGAAATCCGCGAACGCCGCCCTCGGCCGAAGCGAGTCCGTTGTCGCGCCGATCTCGAGACCGTACTCCTTGCCGACGATTTCGGCCGTCTGCTGCGCTCGCGTGAGCGGACTCGCTGCGAGAAGCGTGATGTCGGGCAGCAGGGCGCGAAGCCCCGCCGCGCCGAGCTCCATCTTGGCCCGCCCTTCGTCGGTCAGCGGTCTGAGGTCGTCCGATTTGCCCGACCCCGCGAAGGAGTCGCGATCCTCCGCAATCGCATGGCGAATGATCAGCAGGTGCATGAGTGGCCGCATTCCTCGATTGGAGATGCCATGAAACTCATCCGCAGAATCCTCCTGACACTGGCAAGTCTCGCGCTACTGCCGCTACCCGCGGCGACGCAGAGCTCGGGTCGCCGTCCCCCCGCACCCGAACTGTGGCCGACAGGCACCTTCTCCATTCTGGCATACGATCCGGCTACTGGTGAGCTCGGTGGCGCTGTGCAGTCCCGCGTCTTCGCCGTCGGCAACGGCGTACTCTCCGCCGAAGCGGGGGTCGGAGTCGTCGCCACGCAAGCCATCGTCGACGTGAGCTACGGTCCTCAGGCGCTGGCGCTCCTGCGTCAGGGCATGGCCGCCGAACAGGTCGTGAAGACGGTTTGGGAGCGCGACCCCGATCCTCGTCCCGACAACTGGTCCAAACAGGGAAGACAATTCGCGGTGGTCGACGCAAAGGGCAATGTCTTCGCCTACACCGGCCCCAAAGCGACGGTCTGGGCCGGCAACAAGGCGTGCGGCGCCGCGAACACGCACTGCACCGCGCAGGGAAACATTCTCGCGAGTCCGGCGGTCGTGGACAGCATGGTGGCCTTCTTCGAGCGAACGCCCGGACATCTCGCGTATCGGCTTCTCGCCGCGTTGGAAGGCGGCCAGCTCGCCGGAGGCGACAAGCGGGGGCAAGAATCGGCGGCGTTGGTGATCGTGAAGAAGGACGGCGGCGTGTGGCTGCACAACGACACCGTCCTGCGACTCCAGGTTGACGACAATCCGGAACCGATCAAGGAGCTGCGCCGCCTCGTCGAGAAGGCGGCGGCACAAAAACAGATTCCGCCGGCGCCGTAGCGATCTCTGGCGTGTTCCGCCGCGCAGCTTAGACTGGACGGGCGTCTCGTGCGAAGGCGACCAAGTCGCGATCACCAGTCGGGCGCCCACGACCCGTTCCACGCTCACCTGTTTCGAGGAGCAGTCATGCAGAATTCGATGTTCGGCGGGCGCGCGTTCGCTCGCACCGCCGCGCTCGCGATGGTCGCCTTGCTCGCGCGGTCCGCTCCTGCCCTCGGGCAATTTGGCGGTGGAAGTCCCGAGCCGATGGTCCGAATTGGCTTCGGCGGCGGCGTGACCGTCCCGGTGTCCGACGCGAAAGACGCACTCAAGAACGGCGTGAACGGCGCCGGCTTCGTGCTCGTGAATCTGCTCGGCGCCGGACTGCCCGCGCTGCGATTCGCGTTCACCTACGATCGCTTCGACTACAAGCCAACGGTGGCCAACGGCGCCGTCGGTTCAACGAGCACCACCAACCCCGGGAGCAGCCAAATCTTCGGCGGCACCGGCGGAATCAAGATTCGTCTCGTGCCCGGACCGGTCAGTCCGTACGCGATAGCGGGCGTCGGCGCGTTCAACGTGCGCGACCTGGTCAACGCGACGAGCGGCGCACAGACGACGATCTCCAACACGAACTTCGGCGTCGACGGCGGCGGCGGTGTCGAGCTCAGGTTCGGGCGTCTGTCGGCGTTCGTCGAGGGACGGATTCAGAACGTTTTTACGCAGAGCACCGGTTTGCTCAAGCGGAGCTCGATCCAATCTTTGCCCGTCACGTTCGGGGTTCTTTTCTGAGCGACTGACGTTCCGCTAGGGGACGATCGGGCGCGCGCGCTTTTTCATCAGCGCCTCGATCTCCGCGATCTCGCGTGGCGCGTTGCTCAGTCGTTCGAGACCGGTGTCCGTGATCAGATAGTCGTCCTCGATCCGGACGCCGGTCCCTTCGTACCGCGCGACGGCCGGCCTCACCTTGGCGATGAACGCGCGATTCTTCGGCGTGTCGGGGAGCGCGTCGAGCATGCGCGCGCTGACGTAGATCCCCGGTTCGATCGTGAACACGTCGCCGGGCTGATACACGCGGTCGCCGTACGAGAACTGCGCCGGATCGTGCACCGCGAGCCCGAGTCCATGGCTGATGCCGTGGATCATCCACAGCATCCCCTGCTTGCACATCGACGGTGCGCGCTCGCAGTTCGCCTGCCAGGGCGGATCGAAGGTCGCGTCGTCGCTCTCGATCAGGCCGAGCTTCGCGAGCCCGCGAGCGCGAACGGCGACGGATGAGTCCTGCGCCGCCGCCGCCGGCTTCCCGGGTCGCGCGTTTCTCTCCGCGGCTGCCTGCGCGTCTCGCACGAGTTGATACATCGCGCGCTGCTCGGGCGTATACGTGCCGCTCACGGGAATCGTCCTCGTGATGTCCGCCGCGTAGCCTTCGTACTCGGCCGCCGCGTCGATGACGACGACGTCGCCCGGTTTCGTCTCGCCGCGGTCCTTCATATAGTGGAGCTGCGTCCCATTCAGTCCCGAGCCGACGATCGACCCGTACGCCGGACGCGACCCGCCGAGTCGAGTAAACGTGTACTCGAGCACGGCCTGGAGCTCGTACTCGTGCGACGGGACGGGCGCGGTCATCGCCGCGCGGTGCCCTTCGGAGCTGATCTCCGCCGCCTTTCTCAGCAGCGCGATTTCCGCGACGCTCTTCTTCGCGCGAAGCTGGTCGACGAACGGCGCGGCGTCCTTCGCCATGAGGCCCGGGTGCTTCGCGGCCAGCGATCGCGTGAACACGCGTCCTCGCGTCAGCGAGTCCGCGCGCGAAAAATCGGCGTCCTCGAAGTCGTCGAGCGTGTAGAGCGGAAGGCCCGCCGCCGCCAACGAATCGGCGACGGCTCCGATCGACGTGAACGACCGCGCCTGCACGCCCAGCGTCTTCTCGACCGACGTCGAATCGGGGCGCCAGCCGTAGTAGAACGCGGCGCGTGGATCCGCGGGCGTGAGAAACAACGTCGTCGTCCCGGCGCCGCGGCGCACAACCATCACCATCGCCGCGTCGGGCTCGTCGAAGTTCGTGAGATAGTGAAAGGCCGGCAGCTGATGAAACGGACCGAAATCCGTGATCGGCGTCCGCCCGCCGAACGCGATCACGAACCCACTGTCGACCCGTTTCGCCAACGCCTCCCGCCGCGCCGCGAACTCGCGTTGGCTGATTTGCGCCGCGCCCGGCATCGCCGCGAGCGCGAGGATCGCGGCAACAGCGCCCCATCCTGTTCAGTCGGAACATCGTCGTTCCTCTTTGCCTGGTTGTTAGCTGCACCGGTCCACCGGTCCACCGGTCCACCGGTCCACCGGTCCACCGGTCTACCCGTTTACGGATTCACCTTCGCGTTCTCCGGCAGCAGCACGAACCGCGCGTAGTTCTTCGTATCGAAGTATTTCTTCGCCGCGTCCTGAATCTGCGCGGCGGTGAGTCCGGCCAGCATCTGGTCGTACGGCTTGAGCAACCCGGCGATGTCTTCACCCGCCTGTCGTCGCGCCAGGATGTTCGCCACCCAGTAGCCGTTCTGCTTGACCTCGACCTCGCGAGCGCGCGTGAGCTGCTCCTTCACCTTGGCGACGTCGACGGCCGAGGGCATGTTCGTCTTGAGCGAATCGATCATCGCGAAAACGGTCTTGCTCAGGAGCTCGACGTTTTCGGGCGACGAGTTGAACTGAACGGTCAGCTCGTACTCCTGGCGCGGGACGCGGCCGCACCCGCCGCCGAAGCTCGGGCTGTACGTTCCACCCAACTTCTCGCGCAGCGTCTCGTCCAGCTTGATGCGGAAATATTCGACGAGCGCGCGGAACGCGAAGCGGGTCTCGGGCGCGTACGTGCATGCGCCGGTGAATTCGATGAGCGTGTTCGCCTTCGGCTCGACGCCCTTGCGCACGACCTTCTCGACGATGCCTTTCGGCGGCGATCCGCCGTTGTCGCGGAAGGTCTCGTCCTTGTGGGTCGACGGCAGCGACGCGATGTATTTCTCGACGAGCGGCTTGAGCGTTACGGTGTCGACGTTGCCGACGAACAGGAACGTGAAGTTGCTCGCGTCCGCGAACCGGTCCTTGTAGAACGTCAGCGACTTGTGCGGATCGAGCTCGGCGAACACCGGCGCCGTGAGGGGACGCGCGCGGAAATTGTGCTGCGCCATCGTCCAGCTCACCGTATCGCCGAACACCTGATCGGGGTCGTTCCCCTTGTCGGCGAAGAACGCCGCCGCCTGGTTCTTCCATGCGCCGAATGCCGACGTGTCGAGTCGCGGCGCCGTGAAGTCGAGATACGCAAGCTGGAAGAGCGTCTCGAGGTCCTTGGGCGACGCGTGCCCGCTCAGGGCTTCGCCCGTTTCGCTGATCGACGGACTGACGCCCGCGGCCTTGCCGGCGAGCTTCTTTCCGAGATCGACCGCGCTGAAGTCGCCGATCCCGCTCAGACCGACCACGCTCGACGCGAATGCCGCCGAGATGTAATCCGGATCGGACGCGAGCGACGAGCCTCCCATCGCCGAGGCGCTGAACAATACTTCGTCGTCCTTGAAGTCGGTCGGCTTCACCAGCACGTGCGCGCCGTTGGACAGCGTCCAGTCCGTGACGCTCACCGCCGGAATCGTCTTCGTCGCCACGATCTTGCCGGGCGCCGGATCGTTCGTCACCAGCGCCGCTCCCGACAGGTTCTCCGTGTACGCCACGACCGGCGTCTTCCCCGCGCGCTCGAAAACCGCCTTCAATTCAGCGGCCGTCGGCACCTTCACGCTGTCCTTCGCCGGCGACTCGGCGATGATCACGCGATTCTCATCCGTGATCCATGTGCTGGCCATCTTGTTCACTTCGGCGAGCGTGATCGTCGGCACCAATTCCTGGACGAGCTTGTACTCGTACTCCACGCCGGGGAACGGCTCGCCGTTCAGGTAATTGTCGATGTACTCCTGCACGTACGACCCCGACTGCGTTTTGTCACGCTCGGCGTAGGCCCGCTCGTAGCCGCGCAGCATGTTCTGCTTCGCGCGATCCAGTTCGCTTTGCAGGAATCCGAACTCGTCGACGCGCTTGGACTCGAGCAGCAGCGCCTCGAGCCCCTTGTCGATCGTTCCGTTCTTGACGTTCGCCGACAGCGTGAACGCGTCGCTCTCGCGCCCGATGAACGACCCCTTCGACGCGTCGGCGCCGAGGAACGGCGCGTCCGGCTTTTGCGAGATCTCCTCGAGCCGCGCATTCAGCATCGAGAGATAGAGGCGCTCCATCAGGTCGCGGCGGTAATCGCCGACCGTCTTCGTCTTCTCGAGCGGCAGTTTGAACATGAGGCTCACGTCGGAGCCTTGGGCCTCTTTGTCCGACGCGACCGCGATCAGCGGTTCCTTGTTGGGCGGCACTGTGATCGTCGGCCGCTTGGTCGGGTTCATCGCCTTGGGAATTCCAGCGAAGTGCTTCTTGATCTCCGCTTCGATGGCGGCGGGGTCGAAATCGCCCACCGCGATCACGGCCTGAAGGTCTGGGCGATACCACGTCTTATAGAACGAGCGGACGCGCGCCGGCGTCGCCGTCATGATGCTTTGCTCGTTGCCGATCGGCAGCCGTTCGGCATAGAGCGACCCGCGCAACGCGACCGGCAACCACTGGTGCAGCATGCGATCGCTCGCGCCCTTTCCGAGACGCCACTCCTCACGCACCACGCCGCGCTCGTCGGTGACCTCCGATGAGTCGAACAGTTGCCCCCGCGCCCAGTCCTCGAGGATCGTGAACGCCTGGTCCACGATGCGCGCCGTGTCGGTCGGAATCGGCAGGATGTAGACCGTCTCGTCGAAGCTCGTGTAGGCATTAAGGTCGGCACCGAACCGTACACCTATAGACTGCAGATACTTCACGAGATCGTTGTGGTTGAAATGCGTCGTCCCGTTGAACGCCATGTGCTCGACGAAGTGCGCGAGCCCGAGCTGGTTCTCGTTCTCGAGCACCGAGCCGGCGTTTTCGACGAGCCGCAACTCCGCGCGCTTCTCGGGCTTGTGATTGACGCGGATGTAGTAGCGGATGCCGTTCGGCAGCCTGCCGACACGGACCTTCGGATCGGTCGGCAGCGGCGTGGAGGCCGGCGGCGCCGCGGCGGCGGCGGACGAAGTTCTCTGCGCGACGGCCGGCGTAAGTGCTGCCAGCGAAACGAGCGCAGCAGTGGCTAGGCGAGTGGGGATTTTGGACATGGAGGAATGTTACCCGGTCGAAGCGTTCCCGTTGCCCTCGGACATTGTCGGACTCGGCGATTCGGTTACGTTCACCGCGCCGGTTGCCGAGTCGACGCAGATTCGCGGCCAAATTCTGCTTCGAATTCATAATGAGGATCGGGACCGAGATGCGACGTCGCGCCGCGAGTCATACAATCGCCTTACTCTTTGGAATCAGCCTTCTTTCCTGCTCGGAAAACCCGATCGCGCCCTCGAAGGTCAGGCCGGGCGCTGCGCGGCTCGATGAGTCGGCGACACGTCCGTCGATCGTCATCAGCCAGATCTACGGCGGCGGCGGGAACTCCGGCGCGCCGCTGAAAAACGATTTCATCGAGCTGTTCAACCCGGGCGGCGTCGCGGTTTCCGTGGCTGGGTGGAGCGTGCAGTACGCGTCTTCGGCCGGCACGACGTGGCAGGTGACGAACCTGTCGGGCACGATCCAGCCGGGTGCCTACTACCTCGTCCAGGAAGCTGCGGGCAGCGGCAATGTCGCTGCCCTTCCGACGCCAGACGCTATCGGCACCATCCCGATGTCGTTGAGCGATGGCAAGGTCGCACTTGTGCAGTCCACCACGGCGCTCGCCGGTTCGTGCCCGACGGCGCTCGATTTGGTCAGCTTCGGAACCGGGAACTGCCCCGCCTCGCCCACCAACGCCGCGCCTCAGCTTAGCAACACGACCTCGGATAGCCGAAACGACAGCGGCTGCGCTTACACGGCGAGTCCCAGCGCCGATTTCACCAAGGGCGCCCCTGCCCCACGCAACAGCGCGACGCCGGTCCACGTGTGTCCGGGTGCGCTTCCGCTTGGACCGCTCGACCACGTCGTCATCGGCGGTCCGGCGAGCCTTTCGCTCACCGTCGGCACGAACACGACGCTGGTCGCGACACCGCAAGACGCCAACAACCAGACGGTGCCCACGGCGACCGTGAGTTGGTCGTCGAGCAACAGCGCCGTCGCGAGCGTCGATCCCCAGTCCGGCAAAGTCACGGGCGTCGCCGCCGATCCGAATCCGGTGACCATCACCGCGACGGCCACCGACAACGCCATCACCGTCACGGCGAGCGTCCAGGTGACGGTGACGACGCCGGAGATTCACTTCATCGACGTCAGCTATTCGTCGACGAGCATCGTCCCCGGGTTCCAGGCGCAGATCTTCCTCACGGCCCGCGTCTCGAACGGCGGCACCATCGTGCCCGCGACGTTCACGGTCGAAGCACTCGACCCGACGATTGCCACCGTGCTCACGCCGTCGAACGGCGCCTTCATCATCAATGCGGTCGCCGCACCGGCCATTCCGGGGACCAAACCACGACTCAAGATCACCGCGACGCCAGTCGGAGGCGGCACACCCGACGTGTTCACCACTGGGTCGTCGACGTCCGTCACCGTCGAAGCGCCGGTCAACGCCTCGCCGTCGATCTACGCCAAGAACGACGAACTCGGCGACCCCACGCCGGCGAACGGCTCGAACCCGGACGACCTGCTGATCTCGCGCCTGCAGTACGTGGTGTCGTATAACGAATCGCGCGGCACGCCCAATTGGGTCTCATACGAGCTCGATAGCCGGCAGTTCGGAAGCGAGAACCGATGCAACTGTTTCACCGCCGACCCGAACTTGCCCGCGGCCAAGCAGATCTTCACGTCCGACTACACCAACGGCGGATTCGATCGCGGGCACATGACCCGCTCGGCCGATCGCACGACGACCAACGTCGAGAACGCGAACGACCTTCTATCTCACGAACGTCGTCCCGCAGCAAGCGGATCTCAATCAGGGCGTGTGGGCGCAGTTCGAGAACACGCTGGGCGATTCGGCCGAGGCGGGGCGCGCGGTCTACATCATCGTCGGCCCGCTCTATAGCAAGACACACGGACTCACGTTCCTCAAGAACGAGGGGAAGATCGCGATCCCCGACAGCACCTGGAAAGTCGCGATCATCGGTCCGCGCAACGCCGGCGTGCCCTTCAAGCTCGGCGACATCCAGACGTGGGACGATCTCGCCGGACTCTCCGTGCTGGCCGTGAACATGCCCAACGTTGCCGGGGTTCGAAACGACCCCTGGCAGAAGTACCTCACCACGATCGACAAGATCGAAGCCGCTACCGGCTACGACTTCTTGTCGCTGCTCCAGACGGCCTATCAAGACGCCGTCGAAGCCGGCGATCGTCCGCCTGTCGCCAGCTTCTCGACGAGCGGAACCGCGAACGAGGGCTCGTCGCTCAAATTCGACGCATCGGCGAGCACCGATCCGGATCTCGGCCGCGCCGACCTCGGACGCACCGAGGCGCTCACCTACACCTGGCACTTCAGCGACGGCGGCCAGTCGTCCGGCAAGGTCGCGTACCACACGTTCCACGACAACGGATCATTCACGGCAACGCTCACCGTGGCCGACGCCTTCGGCTGGGAAAAGAGCTCGACGCAGAGCGTCGCCGTCGCCAATGTCACGCCGAGCGTCACGTTCGGCGCGACGACGCCGACTTCGATTCTGTCGGGTGATGCCGTCGGCGTGTCGGGCAGCTTCACCGATCCCGGAGCGGACGCGCCGTGGAGTTCGCTCATCGACTGGGGCAACGGCGCCACGACGCCCGCCACGCTGAACACGTCCGGGGCGCCGATCACCGGATCGTCCGCCTTCCTCCCCCTTGGCGGCTTCACCGTCACGCTCTCGGTGACGGACAAGGATGGCGCCGTCGGCACGAAGTCGCTCACGGTGAACGTCTCGCGGCGCCCGGTTCCGACGACCATCGAATCGTCCACGATCAATCTCAATGGGAACGGCAACGGGAACGTCGCGCTCACACTCACCAATGGAAACGGTGTCGACGTCTCCGTGGTCGACGTTTCATCGATTCGGCTCGGCGGCGTCGGCGTCAACCGGAAGGGAAGTGGATTCCAGTCCACGCTGCAGGGCGGCGCGTTGACGCTCAACTTCAGTCGTCGCGCGCTCGTCAACGCCGGAGTGCTGACGTCGTCGACGACGGAGCTCGATCTCACGGGCTCGCTTTCGACCGGCGTTCTGATTGCCGGTCAAGTGAGCGTCAGCGTGCACTGATCGCGGGCGCGATGACCGGCGGGCGCGGTTGCCCGCCGGTCGCCCCGGCGGCAATTTCAGCAACGAGCTGAAACTCCGTCGAGGATCCATGCGAACCCGCGTTCTTGCCGTGTCGGCGATGCTCGCCGGCGCGTTGTCCCTCCCGCTCCCGTCGATGGCGCAGCAGCGCGCCGTCACCGCCGACGACTATGCGCGGGCGGAACGGGCCATGAGCTACAACGTCACACCACTCGTCTTTGGAACCGCGGTTCGTCCGACGTGGCTCCCCGACGAGCGCTTCTGGTTCCGCGACGTTACGCCGAGTGGCACCGAAACGATCCTCGTCGACCCGGCGACAGGCACACGCACGCGCTGCGACAACGAGCCGAGGCACTGCGGGATCGACTTCCCTCCGGACACCGCCGGAGGCGGGCGCGGTGGCCGTGGCGGCGTTGCCGGTCGCGGCGGGGGTCGCGGAGGACGCGGCGGCCGCGCGCCCGAGACGATGTCGCCGGACGGAACCAAGGGTGCATTCATCCGCGACTGGAATCTGTGGGTGCGCGACGTCGCCACCGGGCGAGAGACGCAGATCACGACCGACGGCGTGAAAAACTTCGGCTACGCCACGGACAACGCCGGGTGGCAGAACAGCGATCGGGCGGTTCTTCTCTGGTCGCCCGACTCCAAGAAGATCGCCACGTTCCAGCAGGATCAGCGCAACGTGGGCGAGATGTACTTGGTAAGCACCAAGGTGGGCCACCCGGAGCTGCGCACCTACAAGTATCCGCTCCCCGGCGACAGTGTGGTCACGATGATCCAGCGCGTGATCATCGACTTGAGCGACGCGACGCCGCGAACGGTTCGCCTCCAGATGCCGCCGGACCAGCACCGTTCTACGCTCTGCGACGACATCGCCTGCCGCGGCGGCTCGTTCTCCGACGTCGAGTGGTATCCCGACGGCTCGCACCTCGCGTTCGTGTCCACGTCGCGCGATCACAAGCACGAAGTTCTGCGAATCGCCGACGCTGGAACCGGCGCCATTCGCGATGTGCTCCAGGAGTCGACGAAGACGCAATTCGAATCCGGCAACGGACGCGTGAATTGGCACGTGCTGCCGGCGTCGAACGAAGTGATCTGGTTTTCGGAGCGTGACAACTGGGGACAGCTCTATCTCTACGATCTCACGACGGGCCAACTCGAGCACCAGATCACGACAGGCAACGGCAACGTCACCCAACTCGTGCGCATCGACGAGCCGAAGCGCGAGCTTTACTTCATCGGCGTCGGCAAAGAGGCGGGCCACGACCCGTACTTCCGGCACTTCTACAAGATCGGGATGGACGGCAAGGGGCTGACGCTTCTCTCGCCCGAGAACGCGGATCACGACGTCTCGCTCTCGCCGAACAACAAATACCTCTTCGACTCCTACTCCACGCCGACGACGCCGCAGACCAGCGTGGTGCGCGATCTGAACGGCAAAGTACTGGTAGCCGTCGAAAAGGCCGACATCTCCCGCCTCGTGGCCGCGGGCTGGAAGCCACCCACGCCGATCACCGTCAAGGCGCGCGACGGCAAGACCGACATCTATGGTCTGATGTACACGCCGATGAATTTGGATTCGACGAAGAAGTACCCGATCATCAATCACATCTATCCGGGTCCGCAGACCGGCTCCGTCGGCGGCCGCACGTTCAATCCGGCGCGCGGCGATGCGCAGGCCCTCGCCGATCTCGGTTTCGTCGTCGTGGAGATCGACGGCATGGGGACGCCGTGGCGCTCCAAAGCGTTCCACGACGCCTATTACGCCAACATGGGCGACAACACGCTCCCCGATCAGGTGGCCGGCATGCGCGAGCTCGCGCAACGGTATCGATGGATCGACCTCGATCGAGCCGGGATCTACGGTCACTCGGGCGGCGGCTTCGCGACCGCCGACGCGATGTTCCGCTACCCCGACTTCTTCAAGGTTGGGATCTCGGAATCCGGCAACCACGACAACCGCGTCTACGAGGACGACTGGGGCGAGCGGTACGAAGGCCTCGATGATGGCCACAACTACGACGAAGCCGCCAACCAGAACCTGGCCAAGAACCTGAAGGGAAAGCTGCTCCTCGCGCACGGCACGCTCGACAACAACGTGCCGCCAAACAACACCCTCCTGGTGGTCGACGCGCTCATCAAAGCGAACAAGGATTTCGACCTGCTCATGCTCCCCAACCAGGCGCACGGCTACGGCACGGAAGCCAACTACATGACGCGTCGCCGTTGGGACTACTTCGTCAAGAACCTTCTCGGCGCCGAGCCGCCAAGAGAATACGAGTTGGGGCCGAAGCAGGCGGGGACGCCGATCACCCCATAGCGGCTCGAGACTCGACGGACCAAGAACGTCGCCAAGCCGCGTTCGCCAAACGCCAGAGCTTCGCCGATAGCTTCCCGATGGGCGACGCTCTGGTGCCCGTTTGTCGAACGCGCGCCACGAAAATGCTGTGCTCGTCTTGAAGAACGTGGCGGTCGTGGCACGAATTCATCTACAGTCTCGACGGCATGCAATGGCAACGCCCTAGAATGGCCGCCCGAATCGAAGACTACGCTCTCATCGGTGACTGTGAGACCGCCGCGCTCGTTTCGCGCGACGGGTCGATCGATTGGCTGTGCTGGCCGCGCTTCGATTCGCACGCCTGTTTCGCCGCGCTCCTTGGCGGTCCCGAGCAGGGACGCTGGCTTCTCGCGCCGGCCGACGCGAACGCGAAGACCACGCGCCAATATCGCGACTCGACCATGATCCTCGAGACGATTTTCGAGACCAGCGATGGCACGGTCATGGTCGTCGACTTCATGCCGCTCCGCGACGGGGAGTCGAACGTCGTGCGCACGGTGATCGGCCTGCGTGGCTCCGTCGCCATGAAGACGCAGATCATCCTGCGCTTCGGCTACGGCTCCATCGTGCCGTGGGTGAGTCGCCTCGAGGACGGAACGCTGCGCGCGATCGCCGGACCGGACATGATCATCATCAAGTCACAGGTTCCGATTCGCGGCGAAGGCCTCACCACAGTCGGCGACTTCACAGTGTCCGAGGGCGAGCGGGTGTCGTTCGTCATGACATGGGGACCGTCGCACCTCGCGGCGCCAAAACCCGTCGATCCCGATCACGCGCTCGAGTTCACCGAGCGCTTTTGGAGGACGTGGGCCGGCGAGTGCCAGTATACCGGAGAGTGGCGCGATGCCGTCATTCGATCCGTCCTGACGCTCAAAGCGCTCACCTACCGCCCCACCGGTGGAATCGTCGCCGCTCCCACGACCTCGCTGCCCGAGCAGATCGGCGGCGTTCGCAACTGGGACTATCGCTACTGTTGGCTGCGCGACGCGACGCTGACCCTGCTCGCGCTCATGGACGCCGGCTACTTCCGCGAGGCGGCGGCCTGGCGCGACTGGCTGCTGCGCGCCGCGGCGGGAAGTCCCGACCGCGTGCAGATCATGTACGGGCTGAGCGGCGAACGGATGCTCCACGAGTGGGAGGTCCCCTGGCTACCGGGATATGAGAACTCGAAACCCGTCCGCGTCGGCAACGCCGCCCACCAGCAGCTCCAGCTCGACGTCTACGGCGAAGTGATGGACGCTCTCCACCAGGCGCGGCGCGGAGGACTCCCGGAGACACCCGAAGCCTGGGCCTTCGAGAAGGCGCTGCTCGGCCAACTCGAGAAGATGTGGCGGCGCCCCGACCAGGGAATCTGGGAAGTTCGCGGCGCGCCGCAGGACTTCACGCATTCCAAAGTCATGGCGTGGGTCGCGTTCGACCGCGCCATCAAGAGCGCCGAGCAATTCAACCTCGATGGGCCGCTCGACCGCTGGCGATCGCTGCGCGACGCCATCCACGAGGAAGTCTGCCAACGCGCCTATGACGAGTCGATCGGCACGTTCGTGCAGTCGTATCAGTCGCGTATCGCCGACGCGGCGACACTCGTCATCCCGCTCGTCGGCTTTCTCCCCGCCGACGACCCGCGCGTCGCGGGCACCGTGGCGTTCGTCGAACAGCATCTCCTCGTCGACGGCCTCGTCCTGCGGTATGACAGCGAGCGTACCGACGACGGCCTGCCTCCCGGCGAAGGCGCGTTTCTCGCCTGCAGCTTCTGGCTCGCCGACAACTACGTGCTACTCGGCCGCCGCGACGACGCGCTGCGCCTCTTCGAACGGCTCCTCTCGCTGCGCAATGATCTCGGCCTCCTCTCCGAGGAGTACGACCCGCATCTCGAGCGACAAGTGAGCAACTTTCCGCAGGCGTTCTCGCACATCGCGCTGCTCAGCACGGCGTTCAACCTCGGCCACGCCGAGCACCAGCACGCGCCGCGCCCGGCCGAGCAGCGGCCGAACCACGCGCCCCACCACGTTCCGACCTGACCGCCCCCGCCGAATCAGCGGATCAGGGCGACTCCGTTACCCGGCGTCGGAAAACGCACGAACACCTCCGGATCGTGCCCCGGCACGATCAGCCGCGGGTCCGACGCGAGGCTCAGCATGCGCGTCTGCGTACGAAGGTTCGACGCCGAGTCGAGCGTTTGCGCGATCGGAACGTGCTTCGCGAAGTTCTCGTAGAGGTAGGCGTTGTCCGACGCGAGGACGACGGTGCCATTCGCCGTAGTCACCGTCGCGAACTGCGACGCGAACGTGTGTTTACCGCCCGTGTACACGGTGATCCCGGGAATGATTTCCTTCCCGTCGCCGTCGACGAGCATCACGCGCCCCTCGTGGGCGATCCCGGCGAGGATCTTCGCGTCGGCGGGGTCGATCGCCCGGTCTTTCACGACGCCCGACGAGTCCAGGTGGTGCTCGAACTCCTCGCGCTGAATCCAGACCTTCGCCCGCGGGAACAGATCGATTCCGTCCAGGTGATCCCAGTGAACGTGGCTGACGATTACGTCCGTCACGTCTTCGGGTTTGATGCCGAGCTTGCCGATCGCGTCACTCGGCGGAGCGAAATCCGTCGGGTGCCAGCGACTCACGAGGTCGGCGCGATGGAAGCCCGCGTCGAGGAGGATCGTGCGCCCGCCTCCTTTGATCACCCACACCATCATCGCGATGTCCATGCGCCGGCTCGTGTCCGCGCCCGCGATCAATCCGGAAACGGGGAAGCGCGGCAGCGTCGCATAGCGAACCGCGTAGACCTCGTACGTCGTCGGTGCCTTTGCCGGCGTCGACGCGACGCCCAAGACGGCGAGAGCGAGTAGCGAAACGCGCGACCAGGCAGAGACCACTCGTCCTCCTTAGTCGAAGTCCTTTCCGTAGCGGCGCCCGGTGTGGCGGTAGCCGATGCGCTCGTAGAACGCATGCGCGCCCGCCCGCTGGAGCGCGGTCGTCACGACGATGCGATGGCACCCCTGCGCGTGCGCCCACCGCTCCGCCTCTTCGACCAACGCGCGCCCGACGCCCCGCGAGCGCTGCGCCTCGTCGACGACGAGCAGCGTGAGCTGCGCGATCGGCGCCTCGTGGTTGATCGTGTGGCGAAGGTGGACCGTGGCCAAACCGACTGGGCCTTCTCCGGCGTCGGCGACGAGCGCGCGCGCGTTCGGATCCCGCTGTAGGCGAATGAGCCGCTGCGGCATCGCGCCCGACTGCGCCGGGTAGCCGAGTTGCTCGCACAGCCGCGACATCGCCTCGGCGTCCTCGGCGCGCGCGTCGCGCACCGCGCCGCTCAGTACTTGGCGAGATAGCTCTCCAGTTCCCATGCGCTCACCTGAGTGATGTATTCCCGCCACTCCTGACGCTTCGCGGCGACGAAGTGCGACGCAATGTGCTTGCCGAGCGCGTCCGCGATGACGTCGTCCTTCTCGAGCTCGTCGAGCGCTTCGTTGAGGTCGTGCGGCAGATCGTCGATCCGCAGCCGGCGCTTTTCGCGAAAGCTCATCTCCCAGATGTTCTCGTTCACCGGCTCGCGATGGTCGGCCTCCGTTTCGATCCCGTCGAGTCCCGATGCGAGCATTACCGCGAGCGCGAGATACGGATTGGCCGCCGGGTCCGGCATCCGCAACTCGACCCGCGTTCCCGCCTCGCGCCGATCCGGTACGCGGATCAGCGGCGACCGGTTGCGCATCGACCACGCCACGTTCACCGGCGCTTCGTACCCGGGCACGAGGCGCTTGTACGAGTTGACGAGCGGATTGGTGATCGCGCACATCCCTCGGGCGTGACGCAGCAGCCCGCCGATGTAGTGCAACGCGGTCTTCGACAGCTCCCACTCCGCGTCCTCGTCCCAGAACGCGTTCGTGCCGCCGCGAAACAGCGATTGGTGTGTGTGCATCCCGCTGCCGTTCTGTCCGAAGATCGGCTTCGGCATGAACGACGCGAGCAACCCGAACTGCGTCGCCACGTGTTTCACCACGAAACGGAACGTCGCGATGTTGTCCGCGGTCTTGAGAGCGTCGGCGTAGCGGAAGTCGATCTCGTGCTGTCCGTGCGCCACCTCGTGGTGAGCGGCCTCGACCTCGAAGCCCATCTGCTCCAGCGTGTCTACCATCGCGCGGCGCGCGTCTTCGCCGAGGTCGGTCGGCGCGAGGTCGAAGTAGCCGCCGACATCGTGCGTCGCCGTCGTCGCTTCCCCCGACGCGTCCGGCCGAAAAAGAAAGAACTCCGCTTCCATTCCCGCGTTCATCGTGAAGCCCATCGCCTTCGCCTTGCGCACAACGGCCTTGAGCCGCCCCCGCGGATCCCCGCTGAACGGCTCACCGCTCGGGCTGTGGATGTCGCAGATCAGCCGGCAGATCCGCTTGTCCTTTTCCCCCCACGGGTAAACGAGGAACGTGTCGAGGTCCGGCGCGAGGAGCATGTCCGACTCCTCGATCCGCACGAACCCCTCGATCGACGAACCGTCGAACATGATGTCGCCCGCCAGTGCCTTCTCGAACTGCGACGACGGGATCTCGACGTTCTTGTTGATGCCGAGGATGTCCGTGAACTGGAGGCGCATGAAGCGCACACCCAGCTTTTCCGTCAGCTCGAGGATGTCGGTGATCGACGCGCCGGCGGTATCGGGTGTGAGTGAGCGGGAGTGCGGCGTCGGATCGTCCTCGCGACTTCGGCGATGGGTGGGCGGGGGCGCTGAAACGTCGGCTCAACGCTAAGCCAACGCGAATGTGATTGTAAGTCGGAATCGCGAGGCACCCGAACAGTCGTGTAGCTTTACCAAATGGATCCGGCTTCCCCCACACCAGCATCGCCAGCCGCGCAGACCTGTCCGTCGTGCGGCGCCGCGGCGAGCGGGAGGTTCTGCTCCGCTTGCGGCGCCGCGCTCGTCGGCGTGGCCTGCGCGTCTTGCGGAGCGCAGCTCACGCCGGGCGCGAAGTTCTGCCATCGGTGCGGCACCCCTGCGGGACGAGCGGCGCGCGACGAGCGAAGCTTCTCGTCTGCCTTGCCGTGGGGAGTCGCGGCGGTCGCGTTGGTCGCGTTGATCGCGCTCGTCGCCGGACAACGGTTCGGACGAAGCGCGGGCGACGACGCGGCGCAGACGCAGGCGGCGGCCGCACCCGCGGGCGCGGCCGGCCAACCGCCGGATCTGTCGAGCATGACGCCCGAGGACGCCGCGGCCCGCCTCTACGACCGCGTGATGAGCCTGCACGAGCGCGGGCGCGCCGACAGTGTGCAGATGTTCGCGCCCATGGCCATGCAAGCCTACGAGATGCTCGGCAAGTTGAATCTCGATCAGCGCTACGACCTCGGACGGATCGCCGCCGTCGCCGGCGATTCAGCGACGGCGCGCGCGCAGGCGGATACGATTCTCGCCCAGCATCCGAACCATCTGCTGGGGCTCATCCTCGCCGGCAACGCGGCGCGCATGCGGAAAGACGCCGTGGCGGAACGCGGCTTCCACGATCAGCTCGTCGCCGCGGCCCCCGCGGAGCGCGCGAAGCAGCTCGCCGAATACACGACGCACGAAAACGACATCACCATCGCGCTCGACGCGAAGCGGCCATGACAACGACCATCCACGTCGCCCACAGCCCGGATTCCGACGATGCCTTCATGTTCTATGCATTGGCGTCGGGAAAGATCGATACGGAAGGACTCACCTACGTTCATCAACTGCAGGACATCGAGACGCTCAACCAGCGCGCGATGCGCGGCGAGCTCGAAGTCACCGCGGTCTCGATCCACGCGTACGCGTATCTCGCCGACTCGTACGCGCTGTTGCCACACGGCGCCTCGATGGGCGATCGCTACGGCCCGCGCCTCGTGGCGCGTTCGCCGCTTTCCAGAGCCGACATTCGCGGCCAGCGGATCGCGGTTCCGGGGCTGATGACCAGCGCGTACCTGGCGTTGCGGCTGTTCGAGCCGGTATTCGAACCCGTGGTGACTCCCTTCGACCAGATCGAAAACGCCGTCGCGGACGGCTCGGTGGACCTCGGTCTATTGATCCACGAGGGACAGCTCACTTTCGCGGACCGCGGCCTCCACTTGATCCAGGACCTTGGAGAGTGGTGGTTCGGCGAGACGGGATTGCCGCTTCCCCTTGGCGGCAACGTGATCCGAAAGGACCTCGGCGACGACCTCACTCGCAAGATTTCACGGCATCTTCGCGACAGCATCGCGTATGGATTGGAGCACCGATCGGCGGCGCTAGACCACTCGATGCAGTACGCTCGCGGCCTGGACCGCTCGAAGGCCGATGCCTTCGTAGGCATGTACGTGAACGACTGGACGCTCGACTACGGCGAAGCCGGCCGCCGCGCCGTCCGTCAGTTCCTGCAGCGCGGCGTCGAGGCCGGGATCATCGCGAAACCAGTCGCGATCGAGTTCGTCGACTAGCCCCGTCGGGGCGTCGCGCTCTTCTCGTCACCGCCGCGAGTCTCCTTGACGCGGCCCCCGGTCAGGTATACTAAGGCGTTGCGACGAGCCGATTCGTGGGGCTCGGACGCACGGCCTTGATCGTAGCAGCGGGCCGTCATTCCAATTCTCTGATCACAATAACCTCTCAGGAGGCGTGCATGCCGTTGGATGACGAGGTGCGCGGGAAATACCAGTTCTCCGATCGTGACGACGACGTCGACGATCTGGGATATGGTGGTGGCGGCGGCGGTGGCGGCGGCAGCGCGTCGTATGACGACGACGACGAGGAAGACGGTGGCTGGATGACCCACAAGGACGAAAGCGACGACCTGTGGGACAGCACCGACGACGTCGACGACGACGACGACGAGGCGACGGTCGAGGTGGTCGAGGAGGACGAGGAGGCTGAAATCTTCGGCGCCGCGAAACCGCCGCGCGCCCGTCCGTCAGCGGCGAGCGCGCCCGCAGCGGTCGCCGCGGAAAAAGGCGCCGCGAAAAAGGCCGCCGCGCCCGCCGCGAAGCCGGTGGTGAAGGCCGCCCCCCCGAAGCCGGTGGTGAAGGCCGCCCCCCCGAAGCCGGCGGCGAAAGCCGCCCCGAAACCGGCGATGAAGGCCGCTCCGAAACCGGCGGCGAAGGCTGCCGCGAAACCGGCGAAGAAAGCGGCCGCGAAGGCGAAGAAGAGCGTGAAAAAGGCCGCCAAAAAGAGCGCGAAGAAAGCCAAGAAGGCCGCAAAAAAGGCGGCCAAGAAGGCCGGCAACAAGAAGGGCGGCAAGAAGAAGCGCTGATCGGCGATGAGACGGCGCGGCAGCGGGGCAGCGGCATGCATGCCCGGCTGCCGCGCTTTCGTTTGTGCACCTCGCGCCGCCGTCCCCTCAACCTGGGACGCCACCTGGGTTATTGTACGAGGTCGGTCGACCGCCCCGCCCTCCCCTGATTCTCGTACACGTCCGCGCTCATGGCCGATTCGCCGATCACGCTCCTGCGCGCTCACGCTCGCCACGCCCCATGGAACGCCCGGGGCCTCGCGGCGCACGTGACCGCGCTCGTCGACGCGGCTGGCGTACGGCCGACCAACGCGTCCGCCCGCGCCGCGCCGAGCGCTCGGTCGATCCGCTTCTACATCGCGAACGGTCTGCTGTCACGGCCGGAGGGTGCCGGGACCTCCGCAACGTACAACTACCGTCACTTCCTCCAGCTCGTCGCGATCAAGATTCGACAGCGCGAAGGCGCGACTCTCGACGCGATCAAGAAAGAGATGGGAGACGCCACGGGTGACGCCCTCGAGCGCCGAGTCGCCACCTCGCTGGCCGCCGCGCTGGGCGCGACCATCGAGACGCGTAGAGGCGGCGCAGTCGGCGAGGAGGACAATCCGGCCAGCTGGCGCAGAATGCCGGTAGCCGACGGCGTCGAGCTCCACGTTCGTGATAACTCGCCCGCCTCTCGCGACGAAGCGCTCGTCGCGATGCGGGAAGCCGTTCGCGCGGCGCTTGGCCGCGAGGACATCCGATAGTCGAGCCGGGACCGCCCCCCCGGACACTCGAGGACGCGCCTCCATGCCTGACCCAGTTCGCGCCGAATTCCGCGGGTCGACGGTCCTGTTGACGGGCGTCGGGGCGGACGGACAGGTCGGCCAAGTCGTCGCGCGTTCGTTTGCCGAACAGGGCGCTTCGCTCATCCTCGTCGACCGCACGGCGGACCACGTCGACGCGCGCGTCAATGAGCTGACACGCGACGGTTTTTTGGCCGCCGGGTATCCGTGCGACCTCGCCGACGGCGCCGCGGTGAAATCCCTCGTCGGCCGAATCCGCGACCAACACGGCGACTCCATTCACGCATTGGTCCACATGGCCGGCGGATTCGCCATGAGCGGTCCGGTCGCCGAGAGCACGGACGACGTCTGGAATCGTCAGATCGCGATCAACCTGACGACGGCGTTCAACACGGCTCGCGCCGTTCTTCCCATGGTGCGCGCGGGAAGGGGGGCGATCGTGTTCTTCGCGTCCGAGGCCGTGCTGCCGGGATCCACCGGAGCGCGCACGTCCGCGTACGCGGTCGCGAAGAGCGGCGTGCTAGCGTTGATGCGCGCCATCGCCGCGGAAGAACGCCCCAACGGAGTTCGCGCCAACGCCGTCGCGCCGTCATCGATTCGCACGGCGACGAACGTTCGCGAGATGGGCGACAAGGCGAAGTACGTCGAACGCGAGCAGGTCGCGGACGTCGTCCTTTTTCTTTGCTCCAGGCGCGCCAGCGCGGTCTCGGGGCTCGTGGTTCCCATCGCGTGACGTCCGCATCCTCGGCGCGATGACGCTTCCGGCGAAGCGCCGAACTCCAGCGCGAACGGTGCTCCTCGACCGTTCGCTCGAGGAGTTTCCGGTCTTCCGCCTGAGCGACACTCCTGACGAGGCGGCGCTCTCGTATCTCACCGAAGACGGTGGACGATGGCGCGTGCTTGCCGCGCCCGGCGACCGCCTTCCCGGCACGTTCGACCAGGACGTGTACGTCGAGCTGATGCATCGATACCAGGAGTCCGGCGAGCCCGCCGACGGCGTCCTCACGTTCACACTGCACGCGTTCCTTCGCTCGATGGGAAGGCAGGCCGACGGCCGAACATACGAACAGTTGCGCGGCGCGCTGACTCGTCTCGAGCGAACGACTTTGCAGTCCGAGGGGAGTTACTTCGATGCCGCCGGCGGCCGGCTGACCGACGCAACGTTCACGCTGCTGACGTCCGTTGCCATCGAGCGTCGTCGATCGCGCGAAAGGGATCAGCTCGTTCTATTTCCCGGCGCGCCGAGCGCCGAGCCCGGCGAAGCTCGCGTCGTCATTTCCAGCGTCGTGCGACAAAACGTGTCAGCGCGACATGTGATCCCTCTGGCCGTCGGCCGGTATCTCGCGCTCGCCTCGCCGGTTGCCCGGCGCCTCTATCGCCTGATCGAGCTGGCGCGAGCCGGCGACGTCCTGACATGGCGGGTGTCCCTCGACCGCCTGCGCGAGCAACTTCCGCTCACACAACGGTATCCGTCGCACCTGCAACGAGTCCTCCAGCCAGCCCACGACCTGCTCCGCGAGGCCGGAGTGATTCGCGAGGCCGTCATTCGTCAACAACAGAGGGACTGGTTCGTCGACTATATGTTGGCGGGGAGGCGGGCGGAGCCGGGCTAACCGCCAAGCCAGAGTCGCCGCGAACGAATCCGGGGTTCGTCGTGTACCATTTGAAACACCACTTATGGCCACCAAGCTCGACAAGACCATCCGGCGCGAGATCGAAATCGACGGTGAGGCGTATACCGTAGCGATTTCTCCCGACGGATTCCGCCTCACAAAAAAGCGGTTTCGGTCCGGTGTGGCATTATCCTGGAAGACGGTTTGGACCCGTCACGGCGGAAACGCCACCGAGCAGCCGGAAGAGCCTGCCGTAGAGCAGCAGTAGGCGCGTTTCTCGCGCACGCAACGGCAGGTTCCCGGGCGCAGTATACCTTCTAGACCCTAAGCTGGAATCGACGCATGCCTCGCATTCGAAAAGCCGCGTTCATCGGTGCATTGCTCGTCCCCGTGGTGGCCGGCGGGTTCCTGCTGCAAGCTCGCTCTCAGCGCGAGGGCGCGGAGCTGCTCGACCAGGTGATGACGTTGGTCAACGACCGCTACGTCGACACCCTACCCGCGTCGGACGTCTACGAAAAGGCAGCCGCCGGACTCGTCAAAGAGCTCAACGATCCATACAGCGAGCTCCTCACTCCCAAGGACCTCAAGCAGTTCAGCAGCCGGACGGGCGGCCGGTACGGCGGACTCGGCATGCTCATCGAGCCCGAGCCCGAAACCAAGACGGTGCGCGTCGTGACGGTCTATCCAAACACGCCGGCCGAAGGCGGCGGAGTGCACGAGGGCGACCTGATCATCAGAGTCGATTCGCTCTCGACGCGCGGATGGACCATCAACCAGGTCTCTGATTCGCTCACCGGCACGCCGGGCACGAAAGTGAGGGTCTCCTTCGCCCGCGCCGGCGTCGCGACGCCGATCACCGGAACGTTCACGCGGGCGATCATCAACGTGCCGGCGGTTCCCTACACCATCACGCTCGGCAACAAGATCGGATACATCCCGCTCCAGCAATTCAACGAGAACGCCGCCGACAACGTGCAGGCCGCGGTCAAGAGGTTGGAGGACCAGGGCGCGCGTGGAATCATTCTCGACATGCGCGGCGATCCGGGCGGCATTCTCGAGCAAAGTTTGAAGGTCGCCAACACCTTCCTGCCGCAGGGACAACTCCTCGCCTCCGTGAAAGGACGCGAGGGCCCGATCCAGATCGAGATGGCCAAGGCCGCTCCGCTTGCGCCGACCGTTCCGCTCGTCGTCATGACCGATGATCGGACGGCGTCCGCGTCGGAGATCGTCGCCGGCGCGCTCCAGGATCACGACCGCGCGCTCGTCGTTGGACAAACGAGCTTCGGCAAGGGTCTGGTTCAGGGCGTCTACGACCACCTCGACGGTGGCTACGCGCTCAAGCTGACGACCGGCAAATGGTTTACGCCGAGCGGCCGTTCGATTCAGCGTCCGCGAAAGTTCCTGAACGGACAGTTCGTCGAAGAAACGCCGGACTCGAACGAGACGAACGCGACGAAGAAGAGCCGCCCCGCGTTCAAGTCCGACGCCGGCCGAACGGTCTACGGCGGCGGCGGCATCACTCCCGACGTCATCGTTCCGGACGATACGCTCACCACGGCGGAGCAGCAGTTCGCGAAGGCGATTGCGCCGAAGAGCCAGGACGCGCGGACGGTGCTCGACGACTACAGCATGACGCTCGCGAAGTCCGTTTCGCCGACGTTCACCGTGCAACCGGCGTGGCTCAACGATTTCTATAACCGTCTTCAGGCCAAGGGTGTCACCGTCGAGCGCAAGACCTACGACGGTGCGAGCCGATACGTGAGCCGACTCCTCGACCAGCGCGTCGCGCATTACGCGTTCGGCGATTCGGCGGCCAGGCGCCGCGACCTGCCATACGATGCGCCGCTCCGCAAGGCGATCGACCTGCTCGACAAGGGTGGTTCCCAGCGCGAGCTGTTCGCCATCGCCGGCGAGCCGTTGTCGCCCGCGCGCTCTGTCCCGCCGGCGAAAAAACCGTAAGTTCAGGCATGCGAATCGAAACTCCGACCGCCGCCGCGATCTTCGCGGCGGCGGTTTGTTCTTGTGCACATCCTCGCGCCGCGGCGCGTGGTCCGGCGGCCGCGCGACGACGAGCGCGGCGACGAGCCGTTCCATCGGCCCCGCGCCTGAACCCGGCGAGCGGCATTTCGCCAGAATACGACAGCTGACGTTCGGCGGCGAGAACGCCGAAGCGTATTTCAGCCACGACGGCCGGCGGTTGATCTTCCAGTCGACGCGCGACGGCCGCGTCGTGCGACCAGCAGTTCGTGATGAACATCGATGGCACCGGCGTCCATCGCGTCTCGACCGGCTTCGGGAAGACGACCTGCGGCTACTTCTTCGATGGAGACCGCCGGATCTTCTTTGCCTCGACGCACGCCGCTGACAGCGCGTGCCCGCCGAAGCCGGATCCGTCAAAAGGCTACGTGTGGGGTCTGGATCCCTACGACATCTACGTCGCCAATCCGGACGGATCGTCGCTTCGGCGTCTCACGAGCTATGGCGTCTACACGGCCGAAGGGACCCTCTCGCCAGACGGACAGACGATCGTCTTCACATCGCTCAAGGACGGCGATCTCGACGTCTACACGATGCACATCGACGGCACGAATCTGAAGCGGCTCACGTTTCAACCCGGGTACGACGGCGGTCCATTCTTCTCGCCCGACGGAAAGCGGATCGTGTACCGCGCCTGGCATCCGGCCGACACCGCGCTCACCTCGTACCGCGAGTTGCTGCGCCAGCGTCTCGTCCGGCCCAACCGGATGGAGATCTGGGTCATGAACGCCGACGGGTCCGACCAGCACCAGATCACCAACCTGGGCGGCGCCAACTTCGCGCCGTACTTCACCCCCGACGGCCGCAAGATCATCTTCTCGTCCAACTATAAGAATCCCAAGAGCCGAGATTTCGAATTGTATCTTGTGAATGACGACGGGACGGGGCTGGAGCAGGTCACCCACCACGTCGAGTTCGACGGCTTTCCGATGTTCAGTCCGGACGGCACGAAGCTCGTCTGGGCGTCAGGGCGCTCGTCCAAGGAAGGCGAGTTGAACCTCTTTGTCGCCGACTGGAAGCCTTAGCGCGCCCCACGCGCGGAGCGCAGGTTCTCGTCGACGTGCTCGGCGCGCTTCATCCCGACGAGCGCCGTCGTGACGCCGGGAATCGATCTGGCGAAGGCGATCGCGCGCTGAGCGTCGGTCTCGAGAGACGGGAAGGCGTCGACCAGCGCGGCGGGCAATCCGCCGGTCAGCTTGCCTTGCATCAGCGTCGCGCTTCCCGCGACCATCAGATCGAGCGCCGCCGCGGCCTCGGCCGCCGGGAGAGTTTTTCCCCGTACCGTCTGCGTCGGAATCCGAATCGCCTCGGGCATCGCGAGGTTGATCGGCATCTGAACCGCGCGAAAATGATGGTCCTTTCCGCCCGCATCGCGCGCGAGTCCGACCAGCTCCTCGAGCTCGAGATGGTCCGCGGCGTCGGGGGTCGAGCGGAGGCCGTTCCAGGTGGCGCACCCGTAGATGCCGACCTCCGCGCGTGATGCGGCGTCCTCGAGAATCGAAAACGCCGATCGGATTCGAGCCCGCAACTCGTCGCGACCCACGGCGGCCGCCTGCTGTTCGGGGTTGTGCAGGTAGTACACGTCGATGCACCGCACGCCCAGGTTCTGGCGGCTCTTGGCGAGACAGAACCTGATGAAACGCGGCGCGAGGCTGTGCCCGCCGCCGACGATCTCCGCCGGCAGGAGAATCTCGGTATCGATGAACTCGCGTTTGACGTATGCGCGATACTCGTCGCGCGACGCTGGCGGCTGCCCATCCAGCGGGATATATCCGCCCTTCGAGCACAGAACGACCTCGTCACGCGACACGTCGCCGGACGCAGTCAATCGCCGTAGCGCGGTGCCGACCGCACGCTCCGACCTTTGGCCGCGATAGTTGAGCGCCGTGTCGATCACGTTGATCCCGGAGCGCACGGCATGCTCGACCGAAGCCACGTACGCCTCGTCGTCTGTCGCGGTCGGCTCGCCGAGGTAGGTGCCGATTCCGATCGACGAGACCGTCGTGTGGAGCGGCGCCGCGCGGAAGTAATCCGAGGCGAACCCTGGCGCGAACCGATCCCGGTAGCGCGCGGTGCCGGCCCCATTCGCGCGCTGCGACGGAGCCTCGTCGCTCGTGGACGCGACGGCCTCGCGCGTGCGGGGGGGCCTGGTGGTCATTGGTGTCTCAGAGCTACTCCCGCTTGCGAACGGACGCAAGTTCGATCGTTGGCGGACGGGCGCGCATCGTCGTCCACTGTCGCCGCACGGAGGGATTCCGCGTGTACCGCCTGATCGTTTTCCTCGCTGTGGTCGCTTCGGCCTCTTGCGTCGGGCGCGGCGCGCCCGTGCTCGTGCCGGTTCGCGTCGATTCTCTGGCGGGGCATCTGACCGAGACGGCCGCGACGCCGACGCGTCCGATCGTCACCGTCGACGGCGACCCGTTCCATCGCCTGGGTCGGATGGATTGGCCGGGACCGAACGAGTATCGCGGCCCCGACGGGGCCCCTGGGCCCTCCTATTGGCAGCAGCGCGCAGACTACACGATCGTCGCCACGCTCGACACCGGCGCCAAGACCATTCGCGGCTCCGTGAGCATCCGGTACACCAACAACTCGCCGGACACGTTGCGATACGTCTGGCTGCAGCTCGACCAGAATCTCTATCGCGCGGCGAGCAAGGGGGCCGCGCTCTTCTCCGGCGACTCGCGAGTCGCGGCAGGCGGATTTCGTGGGGGCTACGACGTCACCGGCATCGAGGTGAACGGACGCACCGCCGTCGGGCGGATCGACGACACGATGATGGAGGTGGAGGTGGAGTCGCCGCTCTTGCCGCGCGGCGGCGTCGCGACCATCGGCATGCAGTACTCGTTCGAGGTGCCCGCGCTGGGATCGGATCGCATGGGCCGCGACAGCGCGCTCTATGAGATCGCGCAGTGGTATCCGCGAATGGTCGTGTACGACGACGTGCGAGGTTGGAACACGGATCCGTATCTCGGACAGGGTGAGTTCTATCTCGAATACGGCAACATCGACTATTCCGTCACCGTTCCGGCCGGCTATGTGGTCGCCGGCAGTGGGGTGCTCCAGAATCGCGGGGCGGTGTTGTCGCCCGCGCAGATCGATCGTCTCGACCGTGCCGCGCGATCGCCATCGGTCGTGCAGATCATCACCGCGGACGAGGCCGCGGCAGGCCGTCGTCAACCCGTGGCGGGGACCAAGACTTGGTGGTTCCGCGCCGAGCGTGTGCGCGACGTGGCGTGGGCGGCGGCGCCGGACTTCCGTTGGGACGCCGCCAGCTGGGACGGCGTCCTGACGCACGCGTTGTATGAGTTTCCGAAAGCCGGTCGCGCGTGGGAGTCGGCCGCCGAGCAGACGCAATGGTCCATTCGCACGTACTCGGGGCTGTGGATGCGGTACCCGTATCCGCAGGCGACGAGTGTCGCGGGTCCGGTCCACGGCATGGAGTACCCGATGTTCGTGATGGCGGGATACGGCAACGCGGACCCCGCGTCGACGTTCGCGACGATCGATCACGAGCAGGGGCACGAATGGTTCCCGATGATCATCGGATCGAATGAGCGCCGCTACGCCTGGATGGATGAAGGCTTCGACACATATCAGAACGCGTTTTCCAGCGAGCGGCGCGTGCCGGGCACCGACGCGTTTCCTCCGTATCTCGCCAGCTGGCGTGCGGCCGTGAACAACGGACGCCAAGCGCCGCTCATGACGCCGCCAGACCGCGTCGACGCCGAGGGGCTCGACGCCGTGGGCTATCGAAAGCCCGGAGCGGTTCTTCTCGCTCTCCGCAACGACGTCATCGGTCGTGAGACGATGGATCGCGCAATGCGAGAGTACGTGCGGCGATGGGCGTTCAGACATCCGACGCCCGGCGATTTTTTTCGGACGGTCGAGAACGTGTCGGGGCAGGATCTCTCGTGGTTCTGGAACGCTTTCTTCTATGGCACCGACGTGCTCGACATCGCGGTCGACGGCGTGACGATGCGACAGACGAAGGGAGAGAACGTGGCCGAAGTCCACTTGAGGCGCGTGACCACGATACCCTTTCCGGTGACGATGAGGCTCAAGCTGAACGACCTCACGACCCAGGACGTGCGCCTGCCGGTCGAGATCTGGTCGCGCGGCGATCGTTACGTGGCGACGATCGCGGTGCAGCGGCCTGTCGTCGGCGTTCGACTCTGGCCAGACCAAAGTGTTCCCGATTTCAACGCGTCGAACGACGTGTGGGGTGATGTGCCGCCGGCCGATGCTCGGCCCGCCTCCACGAGCGGCGGGATTGTTCCCCCTATTCCGCCCGCGCCGGTTCGCCGCTAGTGTCGAGAGCGTCCGGTGATCGTCTGATGGCAGAGGGCCTGCAGTCCGCTTAAATTTAGGGTTCTCGCCGTTCTCGTTCCCAGAATTCGGAGTCGCAATGCCCGGTTTCGGCGTGTGGGCCGCGCGGTGGTGGATGCCTATTGTATTCATCATTGTCGCCGGACACCTCACGAACGTCTGTGTCACGCTCTTCCTGCACCGCTCGCAGACCCATCGCGGCGTGCGGCTTCACTACCTCGCGGCGCTTCCCATGCGCCTCTGGCTGTGGCTCACCACGGCGATCGTCACGAAAGAGTGGGTCGCCTGCCACCGGAAGCACCACGCGTTCGCCGACCGCGAAGGCGATCCGCACAGCCCGCTCCTCGAGGGTCTCCGCAACATCGTCTTCAAGGGCGCCTTTTACTATCGGCGGGCGATTCGCCAGCCCGGCGTGCTCGAGAAGTACGGCAAAGGCACGCCGAACGACTGGATCGAGCGCGCTCTGCTCAGCCGTTTGAATTGGCTCGGCATCGTGATCATGCTCGGGCTCGACGTCTACCTCTTCGGCTTCTTCGTCGGGCCGCTCGTTTGGGGCGTGCAGATGATGTGGATCCCGTTCTGGGCAGCCGGCATCGTCAATGGAGTCGGGCACGCGCTCGGCTATCGCAACTTCCCGGTGAAGGACGAAAGCCGGAACATCACGCCGATCGCGATCTGGCTGGGCGGCGAGGAACTGCACAACAACCATCACGCCGACCCGAAGTCCGCGCGCTTCGCGGCGCGCTGGTTCGAGTTGGACATCGGCTGGGTGTATATCCGCCTCCTCCAGTTCTTCCGACTCGCCAAGGTCGACTACGCTCGCGAGTAGCGGAGCATCCATCGGGACCGCGCGCGCGGCCCCGTCGAGGTCGGCGCCTCGAACGACAATCGAACGCGGGCGGCCCGACGGGCCGCCCGCGCTGTTTTTCGGGCGGCCGATCAACGTCGCAGGCTAGATTTTCAAGAATCAGGAGCCCGCTTAATGTCCGAGATCACGTGTGTCCGATGTGGGCTGCAAAAGCCCGCGTTCCAGCGGCCGCCGTTCCCCGGCGCCATCGGTCAACGCATCGTCGAGCAGATTTGTCAGGACTGCTGGGCGCTATGGCTGCGGCAGCAGACCATGCTGATCAACCACTACGGGTTGAACGTGATGGACCCGCAGGCTCGCACCTTCCTCAAGCAGAACATGCAGGGCTTTCTCTTCAAATCAGGTGCTGAAGAGGAAGTCGACACGTCGAAAAAAGGCACGATTCAGTGGTGAGTTCGTGGCGCGCCCGCGCGTACGCTTTGGCCGCGATCGCGGCGGTCACCGTGTTTGGCGCATGCACCATTGCTGGCGCGAATCCACCGCGGGGGCTGTCGCCCTCGCGCGGCGACGGCTGGGCCGACTCGGTCCTCGCCACGATGACGCCGCGCGACAAGGCGGCGCAGCTCGTCTGGCCGCAACTCTTCGGCGACTATGCGCCGACGTCGAGCGCCGGCTGGGCCCGCGTCGAGCAGCTCATCGCGCGCGAACACGTCGGCGGCTTCATCATGTCCATCGGCTCGCCGATCGAGACGGCGGTCAAGCTCAACGCCATGCAGCGGCTGAGCCGACTTCCCCTCGTCATCGGCGCCGACTACGAGACGGGCGTCGCGTTCCGTCAGCGCGGCGGATACTTCCTGCCCAACGACATCTATCTCGGCGGCGGGACGATGTTCCCGTACCAGATGGGAATCGGCGCGACGCGCGACACCTCGCTCGCGTATCAGGAAGGGCGTGTCACCGCGCTCGAGGGGCGCGCGCTCGGCGTGCACATCGCGTTCGCTCCCGTGCTCGACGTCAACAACAATCCGGCGAATCCCGTCATCGGGATGCGATCGTTCGGCGAGGATCCGCACCTCGTCGCCGCGATGGGCGCGTCTTTCATTCACGGTCTGCAAGAGCACGGGATGCTCGCGACCGGCAAGCATTTTCCGGGTCACGGCGACACGGACGAGAATTCCCACCTGACGATCACGACCGTGCATGCGAGTCGCGCGCGCATCGATTCCGTGGAGCTCGTCCCGTTCGAGGCCGCCATTGCCGCCGGCGTACGGGGGATCATGACGTTTCACGGCGTGATCCCGGCGCTCGACACAGCGTCCGTTCCCGCGACGCTCAATCCAGCGATCATGACTGGGCTGCTGCGCAAGCAGCTCGGCTTCAGAGGTCTGCTCGTGACCGACGCGATGGACATGAGCGGGGTCCTCGCGCGGGTCACCGTTGCCGGCAGCCCCACCGGACCGACCGCGACGGGCAACTACGGCACGATTCGAAACGCGCTGAGCATCGGCGAAGCGTGCAAGCTCGCTCTGGCGGCGGGCGCGGACGTTCTGCTCATGCCGAGCGACGTTCCCGCGGCGATCGACGCCGTCGTCGAAGGCGTCAGCCAGGGACGATTCACGCAGGCGCGCGTCGACTCGTCGGTGCGGAGAATTCTCGAGATCAAGCAGCAGCTGGGCCTCGAACGACAGCGGCTCGTGAGCCTCGACAGCGTGCGGGCGGTCGTCGGCGATACGGCTCACCTTTCGATTGCCGCGCTTGCCGCGCAACGGTCGATCACGCTCGCGAAGGACTCGCTCTCACTCGTTCCGCTCGCTCGCTCCGCGAGTCAACAGACGGGGCGGGTCCTCTCCATCACCGTCGCGAGTCGCACCGACCTCCCGGCCGGAGTCACGTTCAACGCCGAGCTGCGTCGATCGACGAACGTCCGCGCCGAGTTGGTGAGTCCCGATGATCCATCGACGAACTTCGATCGGCTGTTTGCTGCTGCGGACTCGTCGGACGTGACGATCGTGAGCTCGTATCTGACAACGGGCACGAACGTCTCGAATCCGAACGCGCCGGAGCCGATCGCGCAATTCATGCGTGCGCTGGTTCAGCGACACCCGCGAACGATCGTCGTGGCGTTCGGGAATCCGTATCTGCTGCAGCAGGTGCCGGCGGCGTCTACTTATCTGGTCGGCTGGGGCGGATTCCCCGTGTCACAAGCGGCCGCGGCGCGTGCGCTCGTGGGCGTTTCCCCGATCGGCGGGCGGCTGCCCATCAGCATTCCGCCGCTCCTGCGCTTCGGGACGGGCGAGGATCGATCGATGGTCGTGCGCCCCTGAGGACGCCGCGGTCAGTGAAATGGGACGAAAGCCGAAGCGCCCCGTCGAACGACGAGGCGCTCTTTCGTTCTGAGATCAATTGTAGTGTCGTTGCCGGCTACGACGCCTTGGTCACGTCAGCCGCTTGCGGCCCCTTCTGCCCTTGGACGATTTCGAACTCGACGCGGTCGCCCTCGGCGAGCGACTTGAACCCAGCTCCTTGGATGGCGCTGAAGTGCACGAACACGTCGGGCCCTCCTTCTCGCGAGATGAAACCGTACCCCTTTGCATCATTGAACCACTTCACGGTGCCTGTCAGGCGTGGCATTGCACGTTCCCCTTTCAAAAACTGTAGTCGTGAACCCCGGGCGTCCCGAAACGCGAACGGCGTCGTTCGAGCCGGCAGGTAGGCCGGTCCGCTCGCGGACCTCAGGCCGGTTCTGGAAAACGGGCGCAAGTTCTGTGCACGGCGCGACCCCGGCCTCGCGGCCGAGAGCAATTTCATTTCGCGACAATGAGCGGGCGGAGCGGGACGGCTGGCGAACTGGGTCGTGGTCGGAGCGTTGCTCGACGACCGGAGCGATCAGGCCGCGCCCGCGATGTAACGTGCGACCCGGCCGCATGTGCGGCACTTGAGCGTAACGTGGGACCGCGGTGGCGGCGGGAATTGACCAGGACTTCGCTCGATCGGCCCGGAACACGACGGGCAGCTGAGCGGGGAACCGGTGCGGTCGTTCGCGATCAGATTCAAAGCTTGCGCGGGATTGTACGTCGCTGGACGTGGCTTGCGCATTGCGCCCTCCTCAACAGCTAACAGCACCGGAAGAAGGCGGCGCCGGTTCGCCGAGACTAAGTAACTGCCTACTCTCGTAACGCTATAAGTTAGATCAATTTATAGCCAATGGACACCTGTCGCGTGGGGGTAGATCACACCTGCAGCGACGGCCTCAGTTTAATACCCCGAAGGCGCTGAGAGTTTCCGTGCGTCCCCATGGATAACGCGCGCCCCGGGGCTGCCGTTATTACACCCGATGCAGCGTGTTGGTTCCCTTATGTGTCTGGGAGAGCCGCCGGTTTGTGCGCGAGTAGCCAGTCAGCGACGAGGCGAAACACGCGCTCCCGGCCGTAGTCCACGGTGATGATGTGGGCAGCGCCGGAGACCCACTCGAGGGCTTTCTCCCGGGCACCCAGCCTCGCGAACGCGCGCTCGGCATCTTCGACGGCAATCCGGTTGTCCTCCCGCGACTGAACCATGAGCGTCGGCGAAGTCACGCGCGGCAGCGCGTCGTTTGCCCGCCGCACCGTTTCGCGCAAGGCGCGGAGCGCGCCGGCGGTGAAGATACCGTACGCCAGGCTCTTCGCTCGCTCCGTCGGATCGAGCACCGAGAATCCTTCGCTCGATTCGAACACCGGCACGATCGGTCCCCACCATCGGGACGATTGGGCCGCTCGGTCCGCTCCTCGGCGCAAGGCCAAGTAGGGTGCCATCAAACAGAGAGCAGGAAGCTGCGGCGCTTCGGCCGCCAGCCGGATCGCCAGCGCGCCCCCCATCGACAAGCCGGCGATCGACACCCAATCGTGGTCCGACTGAAGCGCCCGGTAGCTCGAGCGCGCCGCATTCAGCCAGTCGGCGGCGCTCGTACGCCTGAATGCGTCGAGCGTCCGTCCGTGCCCCGGCAGCAACGGGGCCTCCACGTGGAAGCCGTGCGAGAAGAGCGCCTCGCCGAGATAGCGAAGGGTCTGGGGAGTGTCGCCGGCGCCGTGCAGCAGCAGCACCGCCGGGGCATGCGCACGAGCGAGCGTGAACCCCTCAGCACCGACCACGATGCCGTCGGGACCAAGAGGGCGCCGATCGGTTGATAGTCGTTCGATCGCTCGAAGGTGCCAGGCGCGAAACGCGAACCCGGCGACAAACACGACGGCCATCGACGCCGCAAGAACGACCATGCGCGAGTGTGGAGGTGTCCGATCACATCGCCCCGCGGCGCGGCGGCGAGCGGGTCGAATATACATCCGACGGGCGCGGGATCCCGCTCCCCCCGGCTGCTGGCTACCGAAGGGCCTGCTCTTGTTGTTCTTCGGTTGCCGCGGAGATGGGGATCTCCGCTTCGATGCCGCTGTCCAGACGGTCAGCGAGCTGCTCCGCTGGAGAAACCAGAAGCATCTGTCCGCGACGCTCGACCAGACCGCCGTGGATCAACCGACCGAGTACGAGCGATACGGATTCGCGGGTCGCGCCGACGAGCTCGCACAGCAGCCTGTAGCGCGCCGGACAAAGGACGATGCGCCCGTCCTCGCGTTCAAAGGTCTCGTCGCGAGCCATGCGAACCAACGTGGCGACGACCCGCTGTTCTACGCTCAACGTCGTGAGTTCGCGCAGGCGATCGAGGAGCGACGCTCGTTCGGCCAACAACTGGCTGATGAGCGCAAGCGAGTGCTGCGGCTGCTCCCGAACGAAGGCGCGAAACCGCGCCGTGCTCAGAAAGAGGGTCTCCGCCTCCTCGTCGGCTCGAGCGTCTGTTGCGTAGCGGCGCGACGACGACAACCCCTCGGAGCCGAAGGTCTCGCCGGGACCGGCGACCCATGGAACGAATCCGCGCGACGCACGTACTCGACTGCGCAGCACGACTCGTCCTCGCGCGACGACGAAGAGCCCATCCGCTGGCGCACCACGCTGATAGATGCCGAAACCCGCCGGCCATGCCGCGTGCGCCGCGTATTCAGCGAGGGCGTCGCGATCTTCCTTCTCGAGGCGCGCACGCCCGAAATCCAAATCCGCCAACTTCACCATCCTCTAGGCCTGCAACGATTTGTGCGAGGTGCAATGTCTGGGCCGCTCTTGACAGGCTCCGCTTTTCGATCTTCGTTCTGAAGTTTGGACAAAAGAGGGCGCGCACCTCGGTCCAACCCTCTCAGCTGAACCGGCTACAGATCAAACGCACTTCATGAACTTGGCGGCGGCCGCTCCCGAGCAAACCGAATCGACCGTATCGCACGCCGTGCCTGTTGTCGTTCTCGGCACCGATGCGTTGCTCGCTGCCGCGCCGTACACGGCGGTTCAACTCGCGCATGCTTGCTTGCAGGCCGGGTATGCGAGCGTCGTACCAGCGAGTTGGGGTGACGAGCTCGTCGCCGCTGCGGTTCTGCGGCGCTTGCCAAGCTTCGGCCACGGCCCGGCGATCCAATGCAGTTGCCCGATCGTCGCGCATCGTTTGCTCACGACGGGCGGCGACCTGCGACCTGTGATGCTGCCACTCCTTTCGCCGCCGGTCGCGCTCGCGCGATATCTTCGCGCCGTGTCGCACCCGACTCGCGTGCGGATCACGTACGTGGGCGGCTGCCCAGGCGCCGTCGATGCGTCGATCGACATCCGCATGTCGCCGGAGACGCTGATCGGAATGTTGGCCGAACGTGAGATCGTTCTCGATGAGCAGCCGCGCGTCTTCGAGTCGATCATTCCACCCGACCGGCGTCGCTATTTCTCGCAACCTGGCGGAGTGCCCTCGGCCGAACGGCTGTGGACCGACCTCGGCTCGCGCGCGCTCGTCGATGTCGAGTCGGACGATTTCGTCAGCGAGATCGCCGATCATCTTCTCGCCGGTGAGCATGTGCTCATGGACGTGGCACCGCGTCTCGGCTGCGTATGCAGCGGCGCGGTGTCAGGAACGCCGGCGCGCGAGGCACGAGCTTCCGTCGTTGCACTCGAGCCGCCCCGCTCTACCGCTCCGGTCGTCGAGGAGCAGACTCCGCTCGACCTCGATCTTCCGATTCCCGCCGTGCCACGTACGCCCGTCGACGTAGCGCTCTCCACGCGAACGCCGTCGTCGCCGCTCGCCCTGCCGACGGCATCGACTCCGCCAAGGGGACAGCGCGCGACGCCGACCGTGACCGAGCCGCGCGCTCCGCGCCCGCCCTCTCCTCCTGGGCCACGGCCGATCAGCGGGTCGGCTCCGACGGCGCGACACGCGGACGGAAAGGCGCTTCCCCGCGCCTACGTGGCGCGTCGACGTCAATCGGCGCCGAAGGGGAATCCCGCTGTTCCTCCGAACGCATCCGCCGATGCGTCGACGAACACGTCGAGCGATGCGCCGCCGGCTGCGTCCGAAGAGCTTCCACCAAATGAGCCGACACCGTCGGTCCCGTCGCGCGATGCGGAAACCGCCGCGACCGCCGCTGAGATTTCTGCGGAGAAGGAATCGGAACCGCTACCGACCGACAGCGCCGACACGCACTCGGCTCACGACGTTTCAATTGAGGCGGCGCCGACCTCTCGGGACGAGCCTGTCGACGGTGTTCGGGATTCCTCCCCGGCTGGAGAAGGGACAACGCCGGCCTCGGTCGTTGACATCGATCAGCTTCAACTCGATGGGCTCGCGCCGCCAATCCCGGAGCGGCTACCAGTCTTCACGCCGAGCACCGCCGCCGCGCTGGCCGACCAACCGGCTCGGGCGTCGAGCGCGGTTCCGCGCTCGCGCCGTCAACCACGAATCGTGATGTATGTGGTCGTAGCGGCGCTCGCACTGCTCGTCGTCGCCGGCGTCGCGTATTTCGCGGGACGGTCGGCGCAGGCATCGAGCACGCCGACCGGACAGCTGCCCTGAGGAGTTGAGCCCCGCTCAGCGACTCCGCAGCGCGTCTCTCGCATCCGCCACGGCCTGCGCGGCACGTTCGAAGCGCCCCGTCAGGTCTTCGACTTCCGCTTTCGTGAGTCGCTCGTCGTTGGCGCGGAGCGCTTCGTTCACGGATGGCAGCGGCATGTTCGCATAGCCGTTGTTTTCGTCGGCGACGTAGACGAGACTGCGGAACCAGGGCCGCGTGCGCAGGCCTTCGGGGCGTGTCAGCGCGCGCTCGACGCGCATGAGTGCCTGGTTCGCGTGTTCAACAGCGGTTCGGTTCGGCGCAGCCGCGAGCACCGAGTCGCGTACCGTCGCGAACGATGTGGCTTCACGCTCCAGGTGATCGATCGCCGAGCGAAGCGATGTCGTCGAAACGTTCCAGTGATGATCCGTGAGGGACTTGTCGATCGGCGGCAGATATCGCCGCATCGTCCGCGCGAACTCGACGTAGTCGTAGGGGAGCACGTCCGCGTTCGCGATGCGAAGCACCATCGCGGCAGCGACGCGCCCCGCCGCGGCGTGGTAGACGAAGCCGGGGTCACCGAACTTCGTCATCCACGCATAGTCGTCATACTGCGAGTGGTAGACGCCCCCCTGCCCTCCGAATCCCCATTCGGCGATCGGAATCCCGAGATGGTTGGCGAAGCCCGCGAAATCCGATCCGCCTCCCGGATCGCCCATCGCGGGCTCGGCGGAATCAGGGATCGCCGCGGCTCGGCGCCATTCCGCGTACACGCTTCCCTTCCCGTTCGGATCCGGCACACCGCGCGCAACGTCGCGCAACATCGGGCGAAGCGCCGGCGATCCGCCGCCGCCGAATCGCGGTCCCTGCGCCGCGACGTCCTGATTGAAGTAGGCGACGGCTTCGCGGGAGAGACGTAGCGAATCGTCTTCGACGAATTCGGTCGAGCCGATGAGCCCCCATTCTTCGGCGTCCCACGTCGCGAAGATGATCGTTCGCTTCGGCCGCGCACCGGCCTTCACTTCTTCGGCGACGGCGCGCGCCGCCTCGAGCACGCTGACGGTGCCGCTGACGTTGTCGGCGGTTCCCGGACCCCAACCGTCGCGGTGCCCGCCGATGATCACGAGCTCGTTCGGAAACTCGCTGCCGCGAACGACCCCGAACGTGTCGAAAATCGGCTTTAGCGGTTTGCTCGCGCGATCGTCGCTGACGGCGACGCGCGCGCGAACGGGCCCAGGCCCGACGTGATAATGGAACGCCAGCCCGCCCTGCCAACCCCTCGGCACTCCGGGTCCCTTGACGTACTTGAGCAGCTCGCTGGCGTTGCCGTAGCCGATCGGCACCACCGGAATGTGCGAGATCTCCATCTTGTCGGGCGGGAGGCGTGGAACGCCGGCCGTGCTTCCATATCCCGGCGTTGACGGATCGCCGTCCGGGTTGAGGATGCTGCCGCGCTGTACACCGTTGCTGTTTCGCATCGGCCCGTCGGGATACACGTCGCCCACGACGAAGCCGTCGTCCTGCGGATCGCTGTAGATCAACAGCGCCAACGCGCCGTGCTTCTCGGCCTCGCGCGCCTTGATGCCGCGGAACGACCGCCCGTAGCGCGCGAGCGCGATCTTCCCTTTCACCGACACACCCATCGAATCGAGCTGCGCGTAGTCCTCGATGAGGCCGTAGTTCACGTAGACGACTTCGGCCGTCGCGTCTCCTTGGCCGCTGTAGCCGTTGACCGTCGGATACTGCGCGAGCGCGGACGTCGGGTCTCCCTTGACCGGGGGCTCGGCGAGGGCGAACGACTTCGGATCCGGCGACACCCGGGAGAGGCTCACCGACGTCGGCTGCGGCATCCAGATGTCGTAGCCGCGAACTTCGGTCTCGAGACCCCATGACTTCATCTGCGCGATCACGTAGTCGCGAGTGCGGGCCTGCGCCGGCGTGCCCGCGACGTGCGTCTCACGGGACAGCGCCTTGGAGTTCGCCGCGGCCGTCGTCGGCGACGGCCGCTTAATGGCGCTGGCCTCGAGGTCCCGCTCGCGCGAGGCGCCGGCGGGCGTGTAACCGACCAGGGCTTGCTGTGCGCCGAGCGACAGCGCGGGGAGGGTGGTGAGAAGCGCGATGAACGTTTTCACGTGAGCGAGTGGCGAGAGTTTGAGGTTGAAGAGGGCGAACTTCCGTCGCGTCCGGCGGCCATCGGTCACTCGTATTGGTCGAGCGCCGCGCGGACCGCGCGCTTGAATCGTTCGTCGCGCCCCGGAGCGTCACCGACCGTCGCCGCGATCGCGCCGAACTGTTTGAGCATCTCCCCTTGGACAAAGGCGCTCGTGTCCCGCACCCCCAGCCCTTCGAGCGCGCGCTCGGCGAGGTGACGCAACATCGTCCTCGTGTCGGCGTCGAGGGAGTCCAGCGACGGCGGTGCCGCTGGAGGAGGCGCGGCGACCCCGCGTCCTCGGTTTCGCCGCGGCGATTCCCAGAGCGCCGAGACGGGCGCCAGCTTCACCACGAACGAGCCCGGACTGTGCTCGCGGTGCGTGACGATGACACCGCGGCGCCGCAGCGCATACAGCAGGCGCTCGACGGCGGCGCGCACCGGCGACGTTCCGTCTTCGCTCTGATTCCCGCGCCCGGTGATGATCAAGACCTCGTCGGCTCGCTCGACCTGTTGTTGGCGGAGCCACGCGTCGACTCTCGTCGTTGCGGCGTCGACGGTCGGAAGCGACTCGCGCAGATTGAGCGTCCGCTGGTCGCCGAAGCGCGCTTCATCGAACGCGCGATGCAATTCGGACAAACCGAGGCGCGGGCGGCGGCGCGAGCGCTTCATGCCCGACTAATGTACCGACCGTCGCGCCGCTCGGTCAGGCGACCTGGCGACGTCCGTCGTGACGGGGCCCGATCACCACCGCCGATCCCGATTGCGCGAGGCCATCGCCCCCCGCGCGATCGTGGACGGCGCTCGGCGCGTTGACCTGGAGATTCTTGGCGAAGCAGAACTCGTCGCACGCGAAACGGCGCGCGCACGCCAGACAATCGCGCCGAATCTTCTCCGGGTATCGCGCACGATCCACCCGCTGATATCCGATGGCGGCGAAGAACGCCGGCTGCAGCGTCAGGGCGAACACGTCGAACGTGCCGCGTTTGACCGCCAAGGCCTCGACCGCGGCCACGATCGCCCGGCCGACGCCCTGCCCGTGTACATCGCGCGAGACGGCGATCGCCGCGACCTCGGCGACCGAGGGTGAGTACTCCTTGAGAGCGCCGCACGCGACGACGCGGCCCCAGGGGTCGACACCGACGACGTAATCGTCGATCGCCAG
Organism: uncultured Gemmatimonadaceae bacterium; assembly: GCA_963846925.1. Classification (GTDB taxonomy): domain Bacteria; phylum Gemmatimonadota; class Gemmatimonadetes; order Gemmatimonadales; family Gemmatimonadaceae; genus JAQBQB01. Next base: position 361,541 of record CAWJXW010000014.1, read on the forward strand.
CTCGACCATCTCCGGCGTCCGCCGAAGCATGAGCGCCTCGTCGGCGAAAGCGGCGACGAGGCGGACGATCGGCTCGACGTCCTCGAGACGCGCGCGGCGAACGACGACCCCCGGCTGTTTCACAGGATCTCTTCGAGAATTCGCAGGCCGTCGGCCAGATCGTCGCGGGTCGCGACGAGCGGCGGCAGCAGGCGCACGGTGTACTCCCCGGCGCTACAAGTGAGCAACCCGGCCTCGAAGGCCTGATTCACCACTTGCGACGCCGTTCCCAACACGTCGATACCCCACATGAAGCCGAGACCCCGCACGGCGCGAATGCGCCCGCTGCGCTGCGCGAGATCGGTGAGCTGTTTGCCGAACCATGCGCCCGTTTGTGAAACGTGCTGGAGAAGCAACGGATCGGACAGCCGCTCGAGGACATGGTTGGCGACGCTCGCGACGAACGGACCGCCGCCGAACGTCGTGCCGTGATCCCCAGGCTTGATCGTCGACGCGACGTCGTCGGTCATCAGAACGGCACCCATGGGCAACCCGCCTGCGATCGGCTTCGCCAGCGTGAGGAGATCGGGCTCGACGCCGAACTGCTCGTAGGCGAACAGCGTGCCGGTCCGGCCGAGGCCGCACTGAATCTCGTCGAAGATCAGAAGGACGTCTCGCTCCCGCGTGAGCGCACGCACCTCGCGCACGAAACCGGCGTCGAGAACACGCACACCGCCCTCGCCCTGCACAGGCTCGAGAATCAACGCCGCGGTCGTCTCTGAATCGATCGCGACGCGGAGGTCTTCGATGTCTCGCTCAACGATGGAGATGCCGGGCGCGAGCGGACGGAATGGGTGGCGATAGCTGGGCCGGTCGGTCGCCGCGAGCGTGCCGAAGAGGCGTCCGTGGAAGCTTCCGCGCAGCGCGACGATCTCGTGTTTCGCTTCTCCCCTGCCCCGCCCCCAGCGACGCGCGAACTTGAACGCGCCTTCGTTCGCTTCCGCGCCCGAGTTGCACAGGAACACTTTCGACGCGAACGACTTCTCGACCAGCGCGGCGGCCAGGCGCTCCCCGGGCGCGGTCGAATAGAGGTTCGAGACGTGAATGAGACCGTCCGCCGCGTCGTGCATCGCCTGCTTCAGCGCGGTGTCGCCGTACCCGAACGCGTTCACGGCGATCCCGCTCACGAAATCGAGATATCGCTTTCCGTCGGCGTCGATGAGATGAACGCCGTCGCCTTCGACGAATTGGGCCGGCGCCCGCTTGTAGGTTCCGAGGAGCGCGCTGGTGGTCGGTTCGATCGAAATCGTCATGAGAGCTCTCCAAAACGGCGCAACACGGTTCCGCGGTCCGGATCGTCGATCGCGACGAGATCGGAAATCCGCACTTGAGGGACGCCGCCGGCCAGCGCATTGAGCGCGGCCTGCAGCTTGGCTTGCATCCCGCCGGCGGCAATGCCGTCGGTGATCAAAGCGCGCGCGGCGTCGGGCGTGAGCGACGGAATCACGGCGCCGTCACGGATCACCCCGGGCACGTCGGCGACGAGCAACAGCTCCGCGGCGCCGAGCGCCGCGGCGATCGCCGCCGCCGCATCGTCGCCGTTCACGTTGAGCGCGGCGCCCAAGGTGCCGCTCGCGTCTCGGCTCACCGGTGAGATGACCGGCATGTAGCCGCCCGACAAAAGGTGCTTGAGGAAGGCGACGTTGACCGTTCGCGGAACGCCGACGTGCCCGAGGCGCTGAGCATCCATCGGAGCGGCGGCGATCAGCCCCGCATCCTCTCCGGACAGGCCGACCGCCTCGATGCCACACTCGACCAGCGTGGCGACGAGCCGCTTGTTCGCGCTCCCGGAGAGCGCCATGCGAACGAGCTCGATGTCCTTGGCCGTGGTGACGCGCCGACCCTCGACGAACGTCGAGGTCTCTCCGAGCGCCGACTGAAGCGCCGACACTTCGTCGCCGCCACCATGGACGAGCACGACACTGCCAGCGTCGCGGTTCCAGCACGACGCGACAATGGCCGCCAAGCGCGGGTCCGACTGCGGGCGTCCGCCGACCTTCACGACGCGCGTCACGCAGGCAGCCCCGCGGTCTCGTCGAGACCGAGCATGAGATTGGCGTTCTGGACCGCCTGCCCCGCCGCGCCCTTCACCAGATTGTCGATCGCCGACGTCACCAACAGCATCGGCGAGCGTGTGTTCGCTAGCGGCGTGGCCGAGATGCGCACGACGTTGCGGTGAATGACGTCGCGCAACGAGGGCGTGGTCGGCGTGATCTCGACGAACGGCTCGCCGGCGTACACTTCGCGCCACGGCGACAGTGGATCGTCGATCGTTCTCGACAAAGGAACCGTGATGGTTGAAAGGATGCCGCGGGCGATGGGAAGCAGGTGCGGTGTGAAGACCAGTTCGACGTCCGCCTTCCACGACTCGAGCGTGGCCCGCATCTCCTTCGTGTGGCGGTGCTCGTTGCCGACGCCGTACGCGCGATAGTCCTCGACGACTTCGGCGAAGAGCAGCTCGCGTTTCGGCGAATTCCCCGCTCCGGTCACTCCACTCGCGGAGTTCGCGACAAGCGTCGCGCCCTCGGCGACGAGGCCGAGCGCGAACAGCGGCGCGAGCGCGATGAGGATCGATGTCGGGTAGCACCCGGGATTCGCGACGATCTCGGCGCCCGCGACCAGCGACCGACTCAGCTCAGTGAGTCCGTAGACGATCCCTTCGCACCCGTTGCCAGGACGAAGGTCAGCCGATAGATCAACGGCACGCGCGCCTGCCCCGCGGACGCGCTCCACCCAATCCTTCGAGGCGCCGTGCGGCAGCGCGCTGAAGACAAGCTCCGCTTCGCCAAGGGGAGCGTCGTCGTTGCTCACATAGGACAACTGGCGACCGCGGACGCGCACGGTCGCCCCTCGCTGCTCGTTCGCTGTCGCGAACGCCAGCGCGAGCCCGGGATGGCCTTCAATCAGCGCACAGAGCTCGCGCCCAGCGTAGCCGCTGGCGCCGAGCACACCAACTGGAATCTTGTCCACGCATAATGCATAATAATGCACATGCGCCCAGTCAACTCACCGATGCAGATTCGGGCCGAAAATCGGCTCCGCGCTGCGTTATATCGGGACTCCTGTCATGACTAAGAAGCAGGATCGGCAGGGGACCGTGTTACGCCTCATCGGTAGCAACAGGATCGCAAACCAGGAGGATCTTCGCCGTCTGCTTGCCGCAGAAGGCTGGAACGTCACACAGGCGACACTATCGCGAGACTTACGCGACCTTGGCGTCATGCGAGCTCCGGGGGACGACGGCGCCAGATACATGCTGCCGGAGATGGTTGTCGACGAGGCTAAGCCTTCTCTGGACGGCCTCTTACCGCAGCTCTTCTCAAGGATCGATGGAGTCGGCGAGCTGATCGTCCTGCACACGCTTCCGAGCGGAGCCCAGCCGATCGCCGAAGCGGTCGATGCCCAGGGCTGGTCCGAGATCATTGGCACGCTGGCCGGTGAGAACACGATCCTCATCGTTTGCCGCTCCGTTGCGGCCCGCGAAACCCTCACCAAACGGCTGGTCTCACTCGCCGGACGAAAATAGCGCGCTGGAATGCCGCAGGCCATTGACGCACCTGGCCGCGATGAATTAATATGCTGTCTGAATGCATAACATTGCACAGACAGGAGCGGCGTCAATGCCCCGAACAATCGTCCTCGCGTACTCCGGCGGACTCGATACTTCCATTATTGTCCCTTGGCTGAAGGAGCACTACGCCGGCGCCAAGGTCATCTGCGTGGCTGCCGATATTGGGCAGGGAAGCGACGAGCTGAGCGGGGTGCGCGCCAAAGCACTCGCCTCCGGCGCAGATGCCTGCTACGTCGAAGACCTTCGCGAGGAATTCGTCGAGTCGTTCATCTTCCCGACGCTCCGTGCAGGAGCCATCTACAACCGGAAGTACCTACTCGGCACTTCGATGGCTCGGCCGCTCATCGCGCGTCGTCAAGTCGAAGTCGCGCGACGCGTTGGGGCCGACGCCCTGGCGCATGGATGCACGGGAAAGGGAAACGATCAGGTTCGCTTCGAGCTGACCTACGCCGCGTTCGCCCCGGATCTTCCGGTCATCGCGCCCTGGCGCGAGTGGAACATCCGTAGCCGGGAGGACGCCATCGCGTACGCCGAGGCGCACGGCATTCCCGTCGTGGCGACGCGACAGAAGATCTATTCGCGAGACGCGAACCTCTGGCACTTGTCGCACGAGGGGGGCGTGCTCGAGGATCCGAACGCCGCGCCGCCGGATGATCTGCTCATGCTCACGCAAAACGTCACCGACGCTCCCGATAAGCCCGAGACGGTGACGATCGGGTTCGATGGCGGCACTCCGGTCTCGGTGAACGGCGTGGCACTTGGACCTGTGGATCTCATCGCCGAGCTGAACGCGATCGGCGGCAAGCACGGTTGTGGCGTCGTCGACCTCGTCGAAGATCGTCTGGTCGGCATGAAGTCGCGCGGCGTCTACGAGACGCCGGGCGGTTCGCTGCTGTACGCGGCGCACTCGGAGCTCGAGCAGCTGGTCCTCGATCGTCGCACGCTCGCGGCGAAGGATCTCATCGCGCCTCGCTACGCGGATCTCGTCTACGAGGGACGGTGGTGGACGACGGAGCGCGAGGCGTACGACGCTTTCGTCGCCGTGACGCAGGAGCGCGTGACCGGCTCCGTGACGCTGCGCTTGTACAAGGGCTCGACGGCGGTCGTCGGCCGCGAGAGCGAGCACGCGTTGTACGACGAGCGTTTCGTCACCTTCGGCGAGGACGACGTGTACCAGCAAAGCGACGCGGCTGGATTCATTCGCCTGTTCGCGCTGCCGGCTCGCGTCCGAGCACTCAAGGACCAGGAGATGGCGTTGACCGCTGCCAACTCGCCCGTCGAAACGCCGGCCGAGCCGGCGCTGCAGATCGCGTGACCGCGACGTCGCCCATGGCGCCCGGCGGCGCGCACAAGCTCTGGGGTGGGCGCTTCGCGGCGGACGTCGCCGCGGAATTCGACGCCCTCAATTCGTCCATCGCCGTCGACTACCGTCTTTGGCCGCACGACGTGCGGCTGTCCAAGGCGTGGGCCGTCGCGCTCTACCACGCCGCTGTTCTGTCGCTCGACGAAAGCAACGAGATCGAACGCGGCCTCGATCGCGTCGCCGCGCGATTACAGGGCGGGGAAGCGCCCGCGCCGACCGACGAGGACGTGCACACGCTGATCGATCGGCTGCTCCACCAGGAGATCGGCGACGCCGCGTCGAAGCTGCACACCGGCCGGAGCCGCAACGATCAGGTCGCGACGGCAACGCGCCTTTGGGCGATGGACGCCGCGAAGTCGCTCGACGTCGCGCTCAAGCGCCTTCAGCAAACAATGATCGATCAGGCTCATGGCCTGGAAACGGTGTTGATGCCGTCGTACACGCACATGCAGCGTGCAATTCCGGTGTCCGCCGCGCATTGGCTGCTGTCTCATTTCTGGCCGTTGCACCGCGATCGCGCCCGCGTCCGAGCAGCGTCGCGCGCCGCGGCGGTACTTCCGCTCGGAGCCGGCGCCGCGGCCGGCGCCGCGTATCCGGTGTCGCGCGTGTTGCTCAAGCAGAGCCTCGGCTTCAGCGCGATTTCCCAGAACTCGATCGATGCTGTGAGCGATCGCGACTTCGTCGCTGAACTGTTGTTCGCCGCGACGATGATCGGGACGCACCTGTCTCGTCTCGCCGAGGACCTCATCATCTACGGCTCGAGCGAGTTCGGATTCGTGCAATTCGGCGATCGGTTCACGTCCGGCTCGAGCATGATGCCGCAGAAGCGCAACCCGGACGCGCTCGAACTGGCCCGTGGATCCGCAGCGCGCATGCTCGGCGATCTCACCACGCTCGTCGCGACGCTCAAAGGACTGCCCAGCAGCTACAATAAGGATCTGCAGGACGACAAGCGCGTACTGTTCGACGCGGTCGATTCATTGCTGCTCGTGCTGCCCGCCGTCGCGGGCGCGTTGGAGGAGTGCGAGTTCAACACGCAGCGAATGCGCGGGGCGCTTTCGACGACGATGATGGCGACGGATCTTGCGGACTATCTGGTTCGCAAAGGCGTGACGTTCCGCGACGCACACCGCGCGGTCGGTCGGTTGGTTCGCCGGTGCGAGGAAGAACGGTGTGGACTGGACGCGCTGCCATTGGCCGCGTTCACCGAGGTGCACACCTCCTTCGAGACCGACGTATTCGACGCGCTATCCCCAGCGCGATCGGTGGCGTGGCGCGAGGTCGACGGGGGCACCGGACCCGCCGCCGTGCGTGCTCAGCTCGAAGCCGCGCAACGCTCGCTCTAGTTCGACGAACCGTACCAAATAGAGACATGACGGCGATCGATGATTCGATTGCCGTCACGTCTCTATTTATATATACTCGTATCGGAGTGGAATATTCGCACACCTGTCACCTATACTTGCTCCCACTGGAGTAGATTATCCCGCGAGTATATCACCTTGATGTAGCTAGACATGCGTCTGGCGCCGAAGCGCGTTGGGTAGAGAATCTGTTGACCAGATTCGCTCTACCAGGAGTGGAATCGCCCGGCAAGGGAACGTCTCGGCGGATTTCCAACGTGGGCATTTACCACGTCGCCCTCGTCTCCCGTCTCGTCGGCGCCATGGGTATCTCACTGGAGCCCGCGTCGACACTGGCGGTCAGGATCCTGGCGGCTCCGCCGGGTGAGCCGATCGTTGTCCTCGGCGATCTGGAGCTTCGATTCGACCGGGCGGCCTTCGTCGCGTCGATCGATGCGCTGATCGCCGAAGCCGCCGAGGCCACTCTGCCGCGTCGCCGCGGCCGCCCGCGACGCGAGCGGTGACCCGTCTCGGCCCCTGAAGCGAAAGAAAAGACGACGGGGCGCCTCTCGATCGAGAAGCGCCCCGTCGTCGTTGTTTCGATTTTTCTAGCGCGCCACGATCTTGCTGACATTCTCCGCGGCCGGACCCTTCTGGCCTTGGACGAGGTCGAACTCGACGGGTTCACCCTCTGCGAGCGTCTTGAACCCGTTGCCTTGGATGGAGCTGTAGTGGACGAAGCAGTCCTTGTCTCCGCCGTCCGGCGTGATGAATCCAAACCCCTTGGCGTCGTTGAACCACTTCACCTTTCCCGTCGTGCGCATGTTTCTACTCCCTGAGGTCCGTCCGCTACAACACCGTGTTGCGCGGGTGGTAAAACCCGATCCCGTGATCCGACACCCGCGGACGCCCCGGTTTCAGGCGACGGCCAAAGTAGTAGCCCCGGAAAGCGTGGTCAAGCTGCCCACCCGGAACCGGACGCCCTCACTGCGTTTCGGGCCTATCTTTCGGCGTTTGCCGTAAACGGAGACCGATACCTTGGCCCAGTCGAATCGGCGACCGACCGTCAGCACCTGGATCGATCGCGTGCAGGTCGGATCTGCCGCGCCCGTGGTGGTGCAGTCGATGACCAACACCGACACCGCCGACGCCGCCCAGACGGCGGAGCAGGTGATCGCGCTCGCGCGCGCCGGCTCACAGCTCGTCAGGGTTACGGTCAACAACGAACCGGCGGCCGCGGCCGTCCCGGAGATCGCGCGCCGCGTCATTGACGGCGGCGTCACGGTACCCATCGTCGGCGACTTTCACTACAACGGGCACCTGCTGCTCGCGAAATTTCCCGACTGCGCCGGGGTGCTCGCCAAATATCGGATCAACCCAGGCAATGTCGGCGGAAAGCGCCGCGACGAGAATTTTCGGACGATCGTCGGAATCGCGGTCGACAATGCCAAGCCAGTTCGTATCGGCGTCAACTGGGGCTCGCTGGACCAGGATCTCCTGACGGCGATGATGGACGAGAACGCTCGCGCTGGCTCGCCGCGCGACGCGCGCGACGTCTACATCGAGGCGATGCTCGCGAGCGCGCTACGCTCGGCCGAGTTGGCGGAGGAGGTCGGGTTGGGCCACGACCGCATCATCATCTCCGCCAAGGTTTCCGGCGTACAAGATCTCGTCGAAGTGTACCGGCGACTCGCCGCGCGCTGCGACTACCCGCTGCACCTCGGACTCACCGAGGCGGGGATGGGTACGAAGGGCGTCGTTGCGAGCACGGCGGGGCTGTCGATCCTTCTCGCCGAGGGAATCGGCGATACCATCCGCGTCTCGTTGACGCCGCGACCGAACGGCGACCGCACCGAAGAAGTGTTCGTCGCCCAGCAGATCCTTCAGTCGCTCGGACTTCGAAACTTCGCACCGCAGGTCACCGCGTGTCCCGGTTGCGGCCGAACGACCTCGACCTTCTTCCAGCACATGGCGGAGGACATCCAGACCTACCTTCGCGAGCAGATGCCCGTCTGGCGCGAACATCGCCCGGGCGTCGAGGAGTTGCGCGTCGCCGTGATGGGCTGCGTCGTGAACGGGCCCGGCGAATCGAAGCACGCGAACATCGGCATCTCACTGCCCGGGACGTTCGAGGAACCCAAGGCGCCCGTGTACGTCGACGGGCAGCTCTTCACGACGCTCAAGGGCGACGGGATCGTTCAGGATTTTCTAAAGATCCTCGACGACTACGTCGCGACGCGGTATCGAGAGCCGGCCGCGGTTTGACGGGGCTCAGGAGCCGACGGGCTGATCGCGTGACGCCGTCTCGAGCGCGCCGACGATGTCCTCGAGCTCGGTCATGATCTCGGCGCGGAAGCCCAACTCGCGCAGCCGATCGACCGCGCGGCGGTAGCCGCGGACCGTCTCCACCGGACCGCCTGAGAAACGCGTCCACACCGTACCAGGGTCGATCGTGCGGCGCAGGTCGGCGAGCAGCGTGCCGGCGTCGTGCAGCACGTGCGCGGCGCCGACCCAACGAGCCTCGTCGCTCGCTTCCGCGAGCCTCGCGAGCGCGTCGTCTCGGCGTTCCTCAGGCGAGAGCTCGATACCGTCATCGTCGATGCGTCGCTCGATTACTGAGAGCACGAGGTCCAGCGCCGGCTGTCCGAATTTGCTGGCGACACGCTGGTCGAGCACCTCGCCGGAGTATCCCTGTAGGACGTAGTCTTCGACGACCTGGAAGAGAATGCCGGCGACGACAGCCGTATCGTCTCGCTGATATCGCGTGAGGATGATCGCGACGTTCGCTGCATGCGTCGCGTAGGGCGCGCGCGTCCCTCTGCGCACCTGCTGATCGTGGTGCTTGGCCGCGAACGCCAAGGCGTGGTTCACACGATCGGAGTAGCCCGGACTGGTCATTGCCAAGATCAGCCTACACGTCGTCTAGGGAGGCGTCAACCGCGACCTTCGCCGGCGAACCAGCGAACGATACGCTCGAGGCCGTCCGCGTCGGACTGGTCGAACGCTGCGCGACGCTCCGAATCGATGTCCAGCACCGCGGTCAGCGATCCGGCCCGGTCGAACACGGGGACGACGATCTCCGACTTGGAGCGCGCGTCACACGTGATGTGTCCGGGGAACCGCGAAACGTCCGGCACGATCACCGTGCGCCGTTCCGCGGCCGACGTTCCGCACACGCCACGACCGAACGTGATCTCCAGGCAACCGAGCGTCCCTTGGTACGGTCCGACGCGCAGTAACTGCGGACCGACGACGCGATAAAAGCCCGTCCACAGATGTCCGAACGATTGGTGGAGCAGGGAAGCAAGCGTCGCCATCCCCGTGATGTCGTCGTCCACGCCGGCGAGCACGCCGAGCATTTGCGAATGCAAGAGAGCGTACGCGCGCTCACGCGGTTCGTACCGCAGGTCCATCACCCCTTCAGTCATCGGCGATCATCTCGAGACGGCGGAAACCAGCTGGAGGTCGATGAACAAAAGGGCGGCGCCTTGCACCGCGAGGCCGGCCCCCGCGCCCATCCCGGCGAGGCTTCGGCCGAACCAGCGCGACGCGGCGGCCAACACCGCGCCCATGCCGATAACACCGACGTCGAATCCTACGCGCGCCCATGTTGCGCGCTCGAGTCGCGTCGCGCCGGCGAGGTCGCGGAGATGCAGCCCTTGCCACTCCATCGCTCCGATGAGACCCAAGACGAGCCCCCAGCCACCGAGCTGCACGGCGAAGTGCGCGAGCACGGGCGATCTAATGCGACGCCCGGCGAGCATGACGGCGATCCCGGTCGCGGCAATGATGGAAAGACCTGCCCACGCGAGTGTACGCGCGATGTACTGCCGCTCGGCGCTCAAGATGGTGTCTGCCCACACGGCTCGGATGCTAGCCGCCACGCTCGCGGCCAGGAAGGCGTCGCTGGACCCCGCCTCACTGTTTGCGAGTCAGCGTCTGCATCTCGGCCGTCTGCAGCGGTCGCGGACTGGACTCGACGCGTTCGGCGCTCAGCGTCGGCGGCGGAACGGAATCCCAGAGGACGACTCCGATCGGAGTACCTCCGCCTTGGCGAATGCCGTCGAGCGCGGCGCGGAGGTCGGCGAGTCGCGTGTGTCCCACTCGCGCGCAGATGACGACATCCGGCACCGGAAGCGCTCCGCCGAGGCCCGCTACGACGTGCTCGAGGCTTGCGACGACGACAATCGCTTCATAGTGGCGCGCCAACCGCGGCGCCTCTTGGCGAAACAGATCGGTCACCGCGGCGGGATCCAGCGGTGTCGGCGATATGCCGCTGGGGATGACGTCGATCGTACGGTCGCGCCCCGCCATTGTCTGGGTCGTCACTTCGGCCCAGTCGATGTGAGAGCGAAGGACATCCGCAATGCCTGGCTCGGCGTGACACCGCAGCGCGGCCGCGACTGGCAGCACCGATGCGTCGGTGTCGATGAGAATCGTGCTGCGAGCTTCGTCGGCCGCAATCGCGGCGACGTTCATTGCCACCACAGCGGCGATGCCCGTGTCGGCGCCAGTGATGGTCAGCGACAGCCGCGTCGCCCCCGCGCGCACAACGTGAAGGTACGTCAGCTGATAGCTCGGAGCGCGCGGATCGAAATACGGCGGGGCCACGCGGTCGGCGAGTCGGCGGTCGCGATTGGGATCACGCGGCCGCCGTCGTGCCGTGGCCAGCACTCTGACGCCGGTAGCACGCTCGACTTCGTGCTCATCGCTGATTCGCGGATTTCGCATTTCGCCGAAAAAGGCGGCGCCGAATCCGAGCACGACTCCGATGACCAACGCGGCTCCGAGCAGCGCCACCGGCGGCGCGCTCACCTGCGCCGCGGCCCGGTCGCGTGCGGCGTCTCGATCGAAGTCGTCAGCGCGCCGGCGCGCGTTCACGAGCGCTGTCTCAGCCTCGACCACCATGGATCGCGCCGAGTCGCGCTCCGCGACCCAGCCGATCGTGTCCGTAGTGGGCGCGCCGGCGCTCAGCTGCTCGTCGCCGGCGACACCGAGCCCCGCCGTCAGTTGTCGCAGCGAGTCTCTGGTCGCGCGACCGATTGCCTGGATCGTCTGCCCAACCGTCGTGGCGCGCGCCGCGAGTGCCGCCGCCGCCGAGTCACCGCCTCCCGGCAGACCGAATGCATCGCGCTCACGCTCGAGCTCGTTCAGTGAGTCGAGGAGCACTCTCACGCGCTGTTGTCGCGCGAGTGGCGGAGCTTGCGCCAAGGCTCGATATGCCGCGATCACCGGCGCCGTCTCGATGCGAGTCAATAGGGCGTCGAGGTTTCCTGCCGCCGCGGACAACGAATCTCGCGCGACGAGGTTGGCCGGATTGAGCGTCGGCATTCCGCGCGGCTGCGCAACGGCCGCCGAGCGAGCTTGGGCCAACGCCGACTCGACTGACGCGAGACGCGTATGTGCGTGCGTCACGGCCGACGCGTACAGCGCCGTGTCTGGCCGCGGCGCCCGCGCGGCGAGCGGTGCAGCCGAGCGTCGCGCCTGAAATGGGGTGATGACCAGCGACACCAGGACCGCCACGAACGCGCCGATGGCGACCGCGCCGATGAACACGGGTCGGTTCACCGCGTTGCGAGCCCGCGCGGTGAGCCAGGCTTGGCGCGAGGCGGCGCGGTGCTGGGACGTCGAAAACTCGGCGGTCGACTGCATCATGTATCGAAGTCTGTCCTGACACCGGGGCTGGTGCTACCGAGCCCGCTAGACGACAAAAGCGCGGGGCCGGATGGCCCCGCGCTCTGACTGTGCTCGACCGCCGGACGTTACTGAACGGTGATCGTGCCCTTCATGTTCATCGCCAGGTGCGGCGTGCAGTGGTATTCGTACTTGCCCGGCTTTATGCCGCCAAACGAGACGGTGTAATCCTCGTTCGGATTCATCAGCGTCGGGCCCGTGAGCTCGGCGACCTTGCTGTCCATGTTCGCGTCGAGCTGGGCCTTGGAGTCGGCCGGAGTCGTGGACGGGTCGAATGAAACGCTGTGAGGGCCACCGGCGACCATGACGAACTTCACCGCGTCACCCGCCTTGATGGTGAGGTCGGCCGGCTCGAATCGATAGCCCTTGTCGTCGCCGATCATCTTGACTTCAACCGTCTTGCCCGTGGCAGGAATCTTGGCCAGTGCGCCGGCCGCTGGGGCCGGAGTCGCGGCCGGAGCCGCCGCCGAGGCAGGAGCATTCGCCGTCGTGTCCTTGGGCTTGTTCTCGCCGCCGCCGCAGGCGCCGACGAGGGTCGCGCTCGCGAGGAGCACCAATCCGCTGAACCGCATTGCTGAGAACCTCCGGAGTGCCTAGCTGATCGTGGTATGGAGCACTTCAGAAACCGCGGGAGAATGTGAATTTATTCACAAAGTCGCTCGGGCGCAACGCGGTCCCTGCAACAGACGGGACGCTCTACCTTGTTGGATGCTCGTCATCCCCAGGCTCGAGCTTCTCCGGGGCACCGGGGCCGGTGGCGGCTCCCCTGGTGTCCTGAGATCCGACGACGCTATCGTCGCCGCGCGCGCCTGGGCCGCCGAGGGCTATTCTCGCTTGCAGGTCGTAGAACGAGACCCCCGGGCGCGTGGTTCGAACTTGAGCTTGGTCGAGAACCTCGCGCGCGACGGCGGAGTCGAGATCGACGTCTCGGCGGGTGCCGACTCAATGGACCAGATCGAATCGTGGATCGACGCCGGCGCGAGCCGCGTCATACTTGGCGGGCGGGCATTGGCAGACGCCGATTGGCTCCGGTCAACGGCCGAGACTTTTCCCAACGCCTTGATCGTCGACACCAACGGCCGAGAGGTGCGCGAGACCACCCGCGGCTGGGTTCGCACTCGTTCGATCGACCTTCGCGACATCGCCGAAGATCTCGACGGCCTCCCGATCGCCGGATTGATCGTCGCCGCGCCGGCGCGAAGCGCGCCGGAGCTCGGGCTCCTGGAGGACGTCGCGGAGGTGTGCTCGTTTCCAGTCCTCGCGGAGGAGCTGCATCCGACCATGAGCGCGCTGCGCGCCTTCGAGCATCGCGGTCTCGGAGGGGTCGTCGTTCCCGCCGCCACGTTGGCCGCCGCGCTCGACCCTCGCGCGGTCGCGAACGAATTCCCCGGCTGACTAGAACTGCCCGAGCAGATCGCGGGGAAGCGCGTCGAGCTTACCGAGATATACGAACCGAAAATCGTGCATGTAGGTGCTCGACACGCGGCGAACGTCCTCGGGCTGCACGCGCCGCAGATCGTCGACGAAATGACTCGCCAGGCGGAAATCGCCTTGGTAGATCTGCGCACGCGCGAGAAACGTCGCCTGGTCGCCGTTCGTTTCGTTGCGCAGGAAGTACTCGGTGATGAACTGCTGGACGAGACGTTCCAGGCCGTCGCGATCGAGAAGCTCTCGCTGCAAACGGTCGATTTCGCCGCGCATCAGGTTGAGCGTCGTCTTCGGATCGACCGTCGTGACATACACGCCGCCGCTCGCGACGGCGCGTTCGAGAAACGGCGCGTCAACCTCGTATGACAGGTTGCGCCGCGAACGAATCTCCGTGAAGAACCGCCCCGACAGCACCGCACAAGCGATCCGCAACGCCTGGTAGTCAGGATTCGCGGCGGCCGGTCCCGGATAGTACCCGAGGAGATAGTTGGTCGGCAGCGGCATTGCGCGAGTCAGCAGCGCGCGGCCGCTCGACCTAGTCGCGCCAGGCGCCGTCCACGCGTACGATCCGCGCGGCATCCGGCCGAGGGTCTGGCGCACGAGGTCCTCGACGCGGGGGCGCTCCACGTTGCCGACGACGACGACCAGCATCCGCGACCCGACCATTTGAGTTTCCTGATATCGTCGCAACTGGCCAAGGGTGATCGACTGTAGCGACGACTCCGTCCCGTTCGGCTCGAACCCGTACGGTTGGTTGATGTACTCGAGGCTGTCGGCGAGGCGGTTGAGCAGCGGATCCGGTGCGCTCGACGCCTCGCGGACCGACGTGAGCATCCGTTCGCGCACGAGTTCGACCTCCGACGAATCGAGCGTCGGCTCCATCAAGCGGTTGGCGAGCACGTTCCACGTCGAGTCGAAGGTGGCGCGAATGCAGGTGGTACCGAAGACGGTCCAGTCCTCCGACGGTGCGATCCCGATGCTGCAGCCCGTGCGCACCAATGCCTGCCGAACCTTCTCACCCGGATATCGCTTCGTGCCGCGCTCCGACGCCCGCAACAGCATGACCTCGATGCCTTGCGTGGCAGGCGAAAGCTGCTGCGTGCCGCCGAGCAGATAAACGTTGGCGGCGATGACGTCGTTCGCGGTGTTTCGACGGAGAATCACCTTGACGCCGTTCACGTCGAACGACGTCGTCCCCGTGTCGGTTTGCGCGCGCGCCGGCGCGAGCGGCGCGGCCCAGGCGAGGGCAACGAGCGCGCCCACGGACAACAGACGCGCCATCATGGGCGCGTCCTGGGCTCGGCCAAGTCGGACGTCGTGAGATTCAAGCTCCGCCGCGCACCAGGCGAAATCAGCACGCCGGTAACGTGCGGCTTGCCCACGATGTACTTCGCGCCGTACGCCGCCAGATCGGCGGGACGCTGTTTCGCCATGTTGTCCACGTAGCCGTAGAAGTAGTCGAGCCCGGTGACTGCCCACCAGAATCCGACCTGGTGCGCGAAGCCCGACGCTCGCTCGAGGTTGAGCTCCGTGTCGACGATGCGGTGTTGTTTCACCGTCTCGAGCTGAGCGGCCGGGAAATAGGTCGAGTCACCGACCTTGCCCAACTCGTCGCGAAGCGCGGCCAGCGCTTCGCGGAGTCGCTGAGGCGTCGTTTCACCTTCGACGGTTATCGGCCCGACGTGATTCAACGTGTAGTAATTGACGCCGATCGACTCGAACAGCCCGCTGTCCACCAGGCGCCGCTGAAACCTGGAACCGGGCTGGTTCAACACGTCCGAAAAGACGTCGGCGGCGTAGGTCGCCGCCGGATCGGCCGTAGCACCCGGGCCTTGCCACTGGAGCATCACGATGACACTTCCGATCTCCTGCTCGGCGATCACGCCGGTGTCGTGCGTCAACGGCGGGATGGGCGGAATCGGATCCGTGGTGAACGGATCGGCGCCTTTTTGCCAACCGCCGAACACGGAGCGCGCCAGCGCGACCGCTCGGTCCGTCGCGATGTCCCCGGCAATGATCACAGCCGTGTTGTTCGGGACGTAGTACCGCTTCTGGATCGTCCGCATCTTATCCGGCGTCGTGCTCTCGATCACCGCCCGCTCGCCAAGCGGGTTCTTTCGGCTCCAGGCCGAGCCCCAGAGCGCCTTGCCCATATCTTGAGAGAATCCGAACATCGGGCTGGACTCGTTCCGATCGTATTCTCCGATCACGACTTGTCGCTCGCGCGACAGTTCGTCCGTGCGGAACTCGGGGTACATGAGCGCGTCGGCGAGAAACTTCATGCCGCCTGCGACGCTGTCGACTGGAACCGTAAGGTAGTAGTTGACTCGCTCTTCGCTGGTCGTGCCGTTGAACGCGGCGCCCAATTCGGACGCGCGCGCCACGAACTGGTCAGGCTCCCGGTACGCGTGATTCGCCTTGAAGAACATGTGCTCGTACAAATGCGACAGCCCCTCGTACTCGGCGCCTTGCGTGAACGAGCCGTTCTTGACGTCGGCCTCGATGGTCACCAACGGGACGCCGGGGTTCTGGACGACGATCACGTCCAGACCGTTGGGGAGCGTCGTCTTCTGAATGCGCCTCTCGAGGGCCGCCCGCTGCGCCAGGAGCGCCGACGGCAATAGCAGCAATGCGGCGACGCCACGCCAAGCACGCGCCGTGGTTGCGGCACGCCGTGGCGCGCGTCTCGTTCCGTGACTTTCTTTCATCGCGACCATGACCGGTTCCGATCTCCCCTCACTCGAACGTCTCGCCACGCGCCTGAACGGCGCATTTCTACGGCGCCACCAACCGATCGCGCCGTACACCACGTTCAAAATCGGCGGCCCCGCCGACCTGTTCTACGATGCGACGTCGTCGGAGGCATTGGCTGACGCCGTCGGCGCGGCCCGCGAGGCCGGTGTACCCTACTTCGTGCTGGGGCTCGGCGCCAACATCCTCGTCGGCGACGCCGGCTTTCGCGGACTGGTGATTCGAAACACGGCCCGCGCTCACGAGTTCCGCGAGATGGGCGACGAGTGCAAGCTCTGGTCCGAGAGCGGGGCCATCGTCAAGGACCTGATCCGTGAGTCGGTCGCCCGCGGGTGGTCCGGCCTGGAGCATTACGTCGGCATTCCGAGCACCGTCGGCGGGGCGATCTGGCAGAATCTCCATTTTCTCTCGCCGGCGCCCGAGCGCGAGCGCACGATGTTCATCGCCGAGGTGTTCGAATCATGCGAAATCCTTTCCGAAGAGGGTGAGCGAAAGACCGTCGGGCCCGAGTACGTGCGCTTCGGTTACGACGATTCGGTCTTTCATCATCGTCGCGACCTCGTGCTGACGGCCACCTTCCGACTTTCGCGCGGCGATCAGGCCGCGATGCATCGCGTGCTCCAGGAGAATCTGAGTTGGCGCGGCAGCCGTCACCCCTGGCTCGACTGGCATCCCAGTGCCGGATCGATCTTCAAGAAGATCGAAGGAGTGGGAGCGGGCCGTCTCGTCGATCAGTGCGGCCTGAAGGGAATGCGGCACGGCGGAGCCCAGATTTCGCACATCCACGCCAACATTCTCGTCAACCTGGGCGGGGCGACCGCCAAGGATGTGCGCGAGCTCATCACCTTCGCACAGCGCACCGTCGAGGAAAAGTGCGGCGTCCACCTCGAGCCGGAGATCGGCTTCATCGGCGAGTTCTAGCGCTCAAAACAGCGTGCCGAAGCCGACCACGAGACGCCAGTGCGCCGAGTGATCGATCGGCCTCGCCATTCCCACGTGCAACAAGTCCGAGAAAAAGCTCACGCCACCGCCCGCGGTAGCGCGAACTCCGTTCGTCGCGGCGGACAGCGGAACCCCGTTCGCATCGACGCCCAACTGGCGAACCGACTGCGCCGCGCCCGGCGATGATACCTCGGTCCATCCTCCCTGGGCGCTCGCGACCAGACCTGGACTCAAGCCCGGGATGTAGATGCCGCGGAAGAGTACGATCGGTTTCTGCCAGACGCCGAAGCGATAGCCCACGAACGTGCGAAAAAGCGCCGCATGATCGCCGGCGAACTGTTTGTATCGATATCCGGGCAGGAGCATGTTGCCGCCCAGCTCGAACAGTTGCTGCGGCGGTGGATTGTCGCCGAGCACGGCGCCGAAATCCGCGTGCGCGCCGAGCGAGACCGGGCCGACATACTGTCGCGCCGAAAGTCCCAGCTCGGCACGCTGCCAATCGAGATCGCCGCTGGCGTATTCATAGTGGAGGCGCGCACCCACTCCCGGCCTCGCGAAATCACCCGTGACGCTCGGGTGAAACTCGGCGTCGAGCGAGCCGAACGCATAGTCGCCCGCCGTCGCCCCGCGGTTCAGTCGAAAGCCGCCGTTGGTCGAGAACAGACCTTGCGAAAGCCGCGACCGCTCTGGTCGATCCTGGCCGAAGCCCGCCTGCGCCGTGACAAGGGCGACGTCGATCGCTCCGACGACACGCGTCACTGAGACGCCCGCGCGACGTCTGTCGACGTAGTCGTCGTCGTCGACGGAAGAGAGGAGAGCCCCGAATCCTGGGTCGTCTCCGAGGGGGATTCCGAAGTCGTTCGTCGACGCGAGTGCGCGCTCCGCGCGAATGCCGAATGTCTCGCGCCGTGCTTCCACGACGCGTACGCGCCGCCGCGCGCCGTCTGCTCGGTGAAGGCCCAGCCGCCGTAAGCGCCAACCGACAATCCCGGCGCGGCGGATCGCAGTGCCAGTGTCGGCGCGACGCCAACGTACAGACCTTCGACTCGGTTGAATCGGAATACGCGGCCGAGCGAACCGGAGAACAAAAGAAGCTGCGGTGGCCCGTCGGCCCGCCAGCTTGCGGGCGCGAGATCGGCGAAATCGTCAGCGCGGACGGAGCTGGTTTGCGTCCCGAGGGGAGTCCGCCAGCCGCCGAACGAGCCGACGCTGTCGGTCGGCGCCCACGTCACGACGACGCGAGGATGGAGGGACGTATCGGACACAACCACGCCCGTGTCGGGGACAAGGTCACCGATCGTCGAGACGATTCGGAAAACAGGCCGCGATTGCCCCAACGGCGGAAAACTCGCCTGAAACTCGGTGCGCTGAAACGACGGCAGCCAGTATCGACCGTTGTATTCGGCGTTGACGAACTCCACGTACGCCGCGGCGACGACTCCTGTCGCGCGGGCGAATCGCGCCCCGAAAGATTCGCGGCCCCCGAGGACGACCATCTGTCCACGCATTCGCACTATCTCGAATCGCGTCGCGTCGAGGTCGATCTCGCCGTCGAAGGCACCGAACCGCGTCTCGCGATGGAAATCCGGGTGCACTCGAATGCGCGCGATCGGCACCACTCGGCCTCCGACACGTAACGTCGTGACGGTGTCGCCGCCGCTGAATCGATAGTATTGGTTGCGATCCGCGGCGAATGGATGAACCACGGTGAGCGTGTCGCGGCGGTTCGCTCGCGTCATGTACGCTCCGAGCGAAAGACGCTCGCCGTACAGCGTCGGAACGGTCCAGCCGCGTACGATCGTCAAGCTGGAGTACGGAACACCAACCGTCTGCGACCGATACCCGATCACGTGCAGGTCGTACGGACCGTCGCGCGTCCATGTGGCACGGGAGGTCATCTGCTCGATCTCGCCCGCGTTCTCTCTGCCGAGCGAGTCACGGATTATCAGGCCGACCTCGGTCTCCACTCGACTCGTGTATCCGCGCAACTCCCGCGGCGGATGACGATTTGAATCAGCCGCGGCGGCCACCATCGCGCGCAGCGCGCGCGACGCGTACGTCGAGTCCGCGCTCGACAGTCCGATTTGCGCAAGGAGCGCGATGACGAGTGCAGTCGCTGGCACAGCGGAGCCTACGACGAACGACCGGCGAGTGTGTCAGCGTGCTCGGTGGCCTCGCCCCATTGGTCCAGCAACCGGTCGAGGCGACGCGTGAACTCCTCCATCTCGCGGCCGAGGCCGGCTGCGCGACTCGCGCCATCAGTGGCGACGTACAACCCGGGATCTTCGAGCTGCGCCGTGACTTCGGCGATCCGCCGCTCGAGTTCCTGAATTTCCCCCTCCAGCTCTGACACTCGTCGCTGCGCCGTGCGGACAGCCGTCCGCGCCTGCCGCGTCGCGTCCTCGCGCCGATTGATCTTCTTCTGCTCGTCCACCCGGCGCACTCGTTCGTCTTCTTCGGCGACGATTGCGGCCGCGCGGGCGCGCTCGACTGACACGACTTCCCATTCTTCGAACCCGCCGTCGAACGCGGTGAGTCGCCGCTCGTGCAGAATCCACAACTTCGTGGTCAGCGCGCGAAGCAGCTCGCGGTCGTGACTTACGAGCAGAACGCTCCCCTCGTAGTCGCCGATCGCGTCCTCGAGGGCCTCGATCGACTCGACGTCGAGATGGTTCGTGGGCTCGTCGAGCACGAGCAAATTCGCCCCGCTCAACATCAGCATCGCGAGAGCGACGCGGGCGCGCTCACCGCCCGAAAGCGTCTCGCTGCGGCGACCCACCTCGTCGCCCGAGAATCCGAAGCGACCGAGGTGCCCCTGAACGAGGCGACGATCCCACGTCGGGCGAAGGTCGGTGATCACGTCATACAGCGTCTTGTCGAGCGGCACCTGGGCCAGATCCTGGCGATAGTAACCCACGGTGATTCCGGCACCGATCCGTAATTCGCCGCTCACGTCGTGGTGATCGCCGAGCAGCGCGCGGAGGAACGTCGTCTTTCCGGACCCGTTGGGCCCCAGCAAGCCGAGCACGTCGCCCCGCATCATCGTAGTCGTCGCGTTCTGCACGAGGACGCGCGCTTCGACGCTCACCGTAGCGCGATCCGCGATGGCGACCCGGTCGCCGCCCCGGGCGACCGAGTCAAAGCGTAACGCCATCGAGGCCTCGTCGGTCGGCGGCGGACTGAGACGAGCCGTTCGCGCCAGACGCTTGCGTCGCCCTTTCGCTTGCCGACTGTTCTGTCCCGCGATGTTGCGAGCGATGTAGTCCTGTTCGCTCGCGATCCTGCGTTGTTGTTGCTCGAACTGCCGCTGCACGGTGAGGCGCCGCAGGGCGCGCTGTTCGACGAACGATGCGTAGCCGCCATCGTACGCGGTCGCGCTATCGGCCTCGAAGTGCAGCACGTGATCCGCCACCGCCGAGAGAAACGCTCGATCGTGGCTGATCAGCAGGACCGTCGTTGGCGTCGAGGCAAGGTACGACTCGAGCCAGGCGGTCGTCTCCAGGTCGAGATGGTTCGTCGGCTCGTCGAGCAAGAGCACGTCGGCGGGAGCGACGAGCTGGCGCACGAGTCCGAGCCGACCGCGTTCGCCGCCGCTCAACTGGGCGACGGGCGTCGTGCGAGCCATCGCAGGGTCGAAGCCCAGACCGTGCAGCACCGCGTCGACGCGCGGCGCGATCGTGTAGCCGCCTTCTCGCTCGAATCGCTCGAGGTTCGCGCCATATCTCGCAAGGCCGGCCTCGTCTTCTTGCCCGAGCCGTTCTGCCTGCGCGATCAGATCGCGCTCCAGCGCCAGGAGGTCGGCGAAAGGACCGGCCGCTGCTTCCCAAACGGTCGACGCTCCGCCGAACTCCCGATGTTGTTCGAGGAGCGAAACGCGCAAGCCCGGCCGCTTCGCGATCTCCCCGCGCGTCGGCTCGATCTCGCCGGTCAGCAAGCGAAAAAGCGTCGTCTTGCCCGTGCCATTTCGCCCGACGACTCCCCAGCGCTGCCCGGCCGCGACCGTGACGGACACGTTGTCGAAAATCTTGCTCGCGCCAAAATCGACGCCGGCGCGTGATACCGAGAGGAGCGTCATTTCGCGGTCCAGACCTTCCAGTCCTGCTCCGCCAACCCGACGGTGAGGAGGTTCCCAGTCCGAACGAGCGGCAACACCAGCAGCGACGGCTCCTCGGCAAGCCGTTCCACCCACCGCTCGTCCGAGAGGCGGGCAGAGCGCAGCCCAAGCTCCTCGAAGCGACGAGAGTCGCGATCGAGCAATCGGTCGATACCAAAGCGCTCGACGAAACGTTTGAGCTCGCCCGGCGACGCCGCGCGCTCGTTGAGATCGACGAAATGCGTCTTGATCCGACGCTCGGCGAAGAACCGAAGCGCTTTTCTGGTATCCGCGCTCTTCTTCACCCCGAAGATTTGAACTTCCATCGCTCGCGCTCGGCTGTTATTGATCGCGGTCACCGATGCCCGCGAGAATGTCGTCAGTGTCGTCCGAAGAGTTCAGCCGACGAAGCGAGTATACCTACCGCCCAGCGTGGTGGGTACCCGGCGCGCACGCACAGACGATGTGGGGAAAGTTCTTCCGTCGACGAGAGCTCTTCGGCGCCCGCGTCGAGCGATGGGATACACCTGACGGTGATTTCGTCGACGTTCACCGCCTGGATGGACCCGAAGGCGCGCCGCGACTGTTCATTCTACACGGGCTCGAGGGGACGATCCGGTCACACTATGTGACGGGCTTTCTCGGCGAGGCCAAGCGACGCGGATGGGGAGCCGACCTCCTGATATTCCGCGGCTGCGGCGACGAGCCGAACCGCCGGCCGCGGTTCTATCATTCGGGCGACACCAGCGACCTCGCGTTCGCGCTCGATCGGGTCCTCGCGGAGCGTCCGCGGTCTCCGATCGTCCTCGCCGGCGTTTCGCTCGGCGGCAACGTGCTGCTCAAGTTTCTGGGCGAGCAGGGAGACAATCTCTCGCCGCGAGTGCGAAGCGCGGCGGCGATCTCGGTTCCGTTCGACCTGGAGAAAGGCGCGCGCAAAATCGCGACCGGTTTCTCGCAGGTCTACGATCGACACTTTTTGCGCACGTTGCGAGAGAAAGCGCGCGCGAAGCTGCTGGCATATCCCGGTCTATTCGACGCCGGCCGACTCGAGCGCTCTCAGTCGATCTACGAGTTCGACGATGCCGTGACGGCGCCAGTTCATGGGTTTTTGGACGCGCACGACTACTATTCGCGGTCGAGCTCGTTGCCTTGGCTTCAGCGAATTCGGCGGCCGACGTTTCTGCTGAGCGCGGTGGACGATCCGTTCCTCCCGGCGGCCGTGCTCGACGACGTGCGCCGCGTTGCTGGCGATAACCCGGCGCTCACTCTCGAATTCACGGCGCACGGCGGCCACGTCGGATTTGTCGGGGGGCGCTGGCCGTGGTCGGTCTCTTACTACGCCGAGCGGCGGGCCTGCGAATTTCTCGCTCAATCGTTGCGATGACCCGCTTGAAAACCGCCCGCACCCCGTCACATTCAGCCAATCCGCCCGTGGCCGCCGACGGCCTGGCAAATCAGACACTGGACGCATGACCGTTCTCTACCTCGCGAGCTTCATCGGCGGTTTGCTATTGGCCGTGCGTATCATGACGCACGGTGTCGAGCGACCCCGCGAGGATCACCCGACCGGCGATCGTTCGTTTCGTCTCTCGCCTCTCGTCATGGTCGGCTTCACGATGATTTTCGGGGCCGCCGGGTATCTGATGACCCGGGCGGGCGTCGCCCAATCGATCACGGCACCGCTGGCGGCCCTGCTCGGCGGCGCGGGATCAATCATTGCTGCACGACTGGTTAAGGGCTGGTGGCGGGTGGTTCCGGAACACGACGTCGATGACGAGCGTTACGTGCTTCAGGGCCACTTGGCTCGAGTGACGAAATCGATCGGTCCGGATGTTGACGGTGAGGTGACGTTCGAGTTCGGCGGCGATCGCAAATTGCTGCGGGCTCGGGGCTCGGTCGGCGGCACGATCGCCGCCGACACGGATGTAGTGATCGAGCGCGTCGAGGCCGACGTCGCGTACGTTGAAGCGTGGTCGGACGTCGAAAAACGTCTGTAGCGGCGGGGGATACGATGTGGAACGCGGTACTGTGCATCCTCATCATCGGCGGGTTCTTCATCCTGCGCGCGGTCCTCGCCACAGTGTTCTTCTTCTATCTCCTCCCCCAAGGCGACCGCTGTCCGAACTGCGACGCCGTGACGCTCCGCATTCAATCGCGTGCGTGGAACGTGCTGTTCCCGAGGTTCAGGACGAGCTGGTGCTACGAATGCGGTTGGCACGGTCTCCTGCGGCGAGGTCCGCTCAGCGCGCCCACCGCGACAGGCGAGCTGACTCGACATCACCGCTGAGCTCAGCCGCTGCTGGCAAGCAGGCGAAGCCACGGCGGCCAGTTCCCGCTCAATTCGAAGAAATCGTCGAAGTAGCGAAGTCCGGCTCGCTCGAGTTCGCTGATGACGTCGGCGAGCGCGTCGTCGTCGCCGCCGTAGATCGGTCCGAGGATGACGAGTTCCCCTTCGACCCTGAACTCTTCTGGTGTCAGGCCGAGCCGCTCGTCGATCGTGGCGCGAGCGATGCCGCTCGCCTCGTATGCACGCCGGACAATGAGAATCGACGGCGCGCCCTGCTGGATTGAAAGTGGCATGGGTGAAGCGGGTTGTCCGGGGGCGCGATCCACGCGTACGCCTGCGCGAGATCGAGAATATAGATGTTCAGTCATCCAGAGAACGCGCGTCCGCGCCTCCCTGGCGCGTGGCATCGCCGGTAAGTTTTTCGGATGAACCTGAACCGCGCACCCTCGCATCTGGAGGCTGAGTTCGATGTAGTCGTCGTCGGCGCCGGGCACGCCGGGACCGAGGCTGCGGTCGCGGCCGCACGAGCAGGGGCCACGGTCGCGATCGTGACGAGCGCCCTGGAAACGATCGGCCAGATGTCGTGCAATCCGGCCATCGGCGGGATCGCCAAGGGCACGGTCGTGCGGGAGGTGGACGCGCTCGGCGGCATCATGGCTCGCGCGACGGACCTCGCCGCCTTGCAGTTCAGAATGCTCAACCGTAGTAAGGGACCCGCGGTCTGGGCTCCCCGCGCGCAGTGCGATCGCGGGCTGTATCGCCGCGCCGTTCGAACGTTGCTCGAGGAGCAGCCGGCGCATTCACACGGTCCAAGGCACGGTCGCGCGGCTCATCTTCGACGGACCAGCCGTCTCCGGTGTTGAGACTCTCGAGGGGAGACGTTTCGGCGCGAGGGCGGTGGTCATTACCACCGGCACCTTCCTGCGCGGCCGGATCCACATCGGAACCACGACCAAGTTCGGCGGCGGGCGCGCTGGCGAATCGGCGGCGACGCATCTCGCCGAGCAGCTGGAGGAGGTGGGTCTCACCGTCGCGCGGTTCAAGACCGGCACGCCGCCGCGGATCGACGGCCGCTCGGTGGACTTCGACGCGCTCGAGCGCCAGGAGAGCGAGATCGAGCAGTTCGACTATTCCTGGTCGCACTTCTGGCGCGAACCCCGGCGGCGGGGCGAATCGACGCGGCACCCCGTTCAACTGCCATGCTGGATCACCTTCCTGGGCGAGGCCGGGAAGACGGTCATCCAGGAAAACATCGGCAGCTCGGCCATGTACGGTGGGGCGATCGGCTCGCGGGGGCCGCGCTACTGCCCATCGGTCGAGGACAAGATCGTCAAGTTCCCGGCCGCGGAACGCCATCAGCTGTTCCTCGAGCCGGAAGGGCACGACACGTCGGAGCTGTACGTGAACGGGTTGTCGACTTCGCTGCCGGCGCCGGTGCAAGTGGAGATGCTGCGCACCGTACCCGGACTCGAGCGGGTTCGCATGACGCGGGCCGGGTACGCGATCGAGTACGACTACTATCCGCCGACGCAGCTCGATGCGACGCTCCAGGTGAAGGCGCGTCGCGGGGCTGTTCTTCGCCGGACAGATCAACGGCACGACCGGCTACGAGGAGGCGGCGGGGCAGGGGACGGTCGCCGGGCTCAACGCCGCCCGATGCTCGCGTCGGCTGCCCGGCCTCGTCCTCGGTCGAGAGAGTTCATATATCGGAGTTCTCATTGACGATCTGGTAACACGCGGCGTCGACGAGCCCTATCGCCTGTTCACATCGCGGTCGGAGTTCCGGCTCACCGTGCGACAGGACAACGCCTTGCGGCGTCTCTCGCCCATCGGACTGGAGCTCGCGCTCTATACGGCGGATGAGCGCGCGACGGTCTGCGCGGCGCGCCGAGGACGAAGCGGGCGCGGCCGCACTGGCTGAGCGCACCAGCATCAGTGTGGATGACGCGGGGCCGGTTCTCGACCGGGCCAGCAGCTCGCCGATCGACCACTCGGTGAAGATCGCCGAACTCGCGAAGCGCCAAGGCGTGTCGCTCGGCGACCTGTTCGCCGCGACGGGAGTGGGCGGCGATCTCATTCCGCGATGCCGTCGTGACGGCCGATCTCGAGCTCAAGTATGCCGGCTACTTCGCTCGAGAACGCGACCAAGCGGCGAAGTTGCGGCGAATGGGCGAGTTTGCGCTCGAGTCCGATGCGCCGTACGGCGACATGCGATCGCTCTCGCTCGAGGCGCGCCAAAAGCTCGGCGGCAATTCGGCCGACCACGCTCGCGCAGGCGTCGCGAATTCCAGGCGTGAGTCCAACCGATCTGCAGAATCTCGTTCTCGAGTTGGAGAAGCTGCGCCGAGCGTCCGCGTCGGCGATCTGATCTCGGTCGCGCGGACGACGCGAGTCCGCGGCCGCAGGTCATAGATTCCAGCATTCTGGTCGCCCGATGTCGGGCGGGACGAAACTCAAACAGCGAACCGGGAGACAGTTCGATGCATCGTTGCATTGCGGGCATCCTCGTCGGAATCTCGATTGCGGCGTCATCGTTGGATGGCCAAGTTCCCGTCGTCTCCGGCCCACCGCAGATCGCGACGACCGGTGTTGGCGAGGCGTCCGCAGTTCCAGACCGCGCGACGATTTACATCGCTGTGCAAACGCGCGCTCCAACAGCGAGCGCCGCGTCGGCGGATAATGCTCGTCGCGTGAAAGCGGTAATTGACACGCTGCGCCTCATTGGGATCGCCGGCGACCAGGTGCAGACGGCGAACTACAACGTCAGCCCTGAGATGTCCTATCCGACCACACCGTCGCAGGCTCCACGGACCGTGGCCTACACGGTCACCAACTCGCTCCTCTTGAAGCTGAAGCGAATCGACGACGTAGCCCGGGCAATCGACGCCGCGCTTGCGCGAAGGGGGCGAACGAGATCTCCAGCTTGCAGTTCTCGTCGTCGACGGCGGACTCCGTGCGTTCAGTGGCGTTGGCAGCCGCAGTCGCGGACGCGAAGATTCAGGCAGAGGCGATGGCCCGCGCGGCGGGTGGATCCTTGGGACAGCTCCTCGAGCTCAGTACGTCCGTTCCGGTGCGCCCCATGCCGATGGTGCAAACATTCTCGGCGCGGGCGGCGGTCCAGACGCCGATCATGCCGGGAGAGCAGTCGATCAGCGCGACCGTGAGTGCTCGGTGGGCGTTCGTTCCGGGCCGCTAGCTCGGGCGCGGTTGACGTTGATTCGATTAAGTGCCACGTGAAACAGTTTCCGCTGGCGCGATGACCAGAATGTTTCACGTGGCACGTTGTACGGGTTGACCAGGTCGGATAGATTGGCCGCGAACCGATTCGTCGATCGCCCTGTCGGCCTCCTTACGCCTGCGGCACGCCATCCCGGATTAAAGTGGCCCGTGTCATCGCGATAGCCAACCAAAAAGGCGGCGTCGGAAAGACGACCACAGCCGTAAATCTTGCCGCAAGCCTCGCCGCAGCCGAAGCAAAGACGCTTCTGATCGACGGCGACCCGCAGGGAAATGCCACAAGCGGTGTTGGGCTTGAGCGGTCACAGTTCCGCGCGACCGTCTATGACGTCGTCATCGGCGCTACGCCGCTCGACGACGCAATCGTCGAGCGAGTCCACTTCGAACACCTGGACGTAGCGCCCGCTACGCCGGATCTCGCGGGCGCAGAGGTCGAGCTGGTCGATCGCCCGAATCGAGATCGAATGATGCGCGACGCGATCGCGCGGGTTCGGCACCGGTACGAGTACATCCTGATCGACTGCCCGCCTTCGCTCGGGCTCATTACGCTCAACATGCTCGCGGCCGCCGATTCGCTGCTCATCCCGCTTCAGTGCGAGTACTACGCGCTCGAGGGGCTTTCGCAGCTGCTCAACACCGTACACCTCGTCCAGCGCAGCGTGAACCCTAGTTTGGCCATCGTCGGCGTTCTGCTCACGATGTACGACGCTCGGCTCAACCTCTCCCGCCAGGTCGCCGCTGACGCGCGCGAGTATTTCGGATCGGAGGTGATGGAGACGGTTATTCCTCGAAACGTGCGCCTCGCGGAGGCACCCAGTTTTGGGAAGCCGATCATGCTTTATGATGTCGCCTCTATCGGCGCGCAGGCCTATATGGCTGTGGCAAAAGAACTTATGAGGAGGACTCGATGAGCTCTGACCGACGCCTCGGCCGCGGACTCGAAGCACTCATTTCAGCGAGCTCTACCGTTTCGTCCACCGCTAGCGAGCTGCAAAGAATCCCGCTGTCGCGGGTCCGTCCCAATCCGTTTCAGCCCAGGCGGGATTTTGATCCGGACTGAAATGCGGGAACTCGAGGCATCGCTACGGTCGAGCGGCTTACTCCAGCCGATCAGTGTGCGCCGACTCGGAGACGCCTTTGAGCTGATCGCTGGCGAACGGAGGGTTCGCGCCGCGTCAAACCTGGGCTGGACCGAAATCTCGGCTATGGTCCGCGACTTCGACGACCGGACCATGCTCGTGCTCGCCCTCGTCGAGAACCTCCAGCGCGCAAACCTGAATCCGTTGGAGGAGGCCCGTGGCTACAAGCGACTGATCGACGAATTCAACCTGACGCATCAGCAGGTGGCGGACGCCGTCGGAAAGGACCGCACGACGATCACGAATCTGTTGCGGATATTGGCCTTGCCGGATGTCGTCCAGAAAATGGTTGAGGCCGGTGGCCTGTCCACGGGTCATGCGCGCGCGCTGCTGGGGTTGTCCGATTCAGGGCTCATGGCGGAGGTCGCGGCTGCGGCTGTCGCCCGAGGGCTGAATGTGCGCGGGCTCGAACAACTCGTGCGCGACCGCACCACCAATCCTGAAAAGCAGAGCGGCAAGGGCAAATCGAGCACGCCGACCGCCGCCCCGGCCGCTGACGCCGCTGTGCGTGGAATCGAAGACGAGCTGCGCCGATATCTGCAGACCGACGTCCGGCTCAAGCTTGCCGGAGGGTCGAAAGGCACCATCGAGGTGGCGTTCTACTCGAACGATGATCTGGATCGACTGATGAGCCTCATTCTGCGAGACGAGCACCATTGGTGATGCCTCTATTAGGCCATCATAATGGCATCATCGTGAGAGATCGCAGAGACGATTGTTGCAGAGCGGAGGCGACCCGCCCTTGGAAATCATCGCAATCCACAGCGGGTCCACAAAACGTGTAACTCTTTCAGATGACAGCGATTGGCTTACCAAGCACCGGCCTGAGTCGGGTGTTCTCCACGTTGGTCGCGGCCGCTGCCATTGCCTCAGCCGCGGCGTGCGGCGGGCGGCAAGAAAGCGCTCCCAACGGCGGACACACTTTCAGGGTCGCCCTCCTTACACCTGGGTCGGTGTCCGACCAGTCGTGGAATTCCGGGGCCTACCGTGGGCTGCTCGAGATCCGCGATTCGCTCGGCGCGCAGATCAGCAACATCGAGACGAAGACGCCGGCGGAGTTCGACGAAAACTTTCGACAGTACGGGAGCCAGGGATACGACTTGGTGTTCGGCCACGGCTTCGAGTTCCAGGACGCCGCGCGCCGCGTCGCGCCAGAGTTTCCTCATACTATTTTCGTAACGACCTCCGGCAGCACGGCTGGACCGAACCTGGCCGGACTGACCTTTGGATTCGACGACGCCTCGTACCTTGCCGGCGTTCTGGCGGGGTCGATGACGCGAACGAACGTGATCGGCGTGATTGGAGGCACCGAACTTCCCCCCGTGGTGGCGAGCTTTCGCGCGTTCGAGCGCGGTGCGCGCGAGGCCAATCCCAAGATTCGAATCGTGTCGTCCTACATCGGCAACTGGGACGACGTTAGCGCGGGCAAGGAGCAGGCGATCGCGCAGTATTCGCGCGGCGTGGACGTGATCTTTCAGAACGCCGACGCGGCCGGGTTGGGCGTCTTCCAGGCCGCGCGCGAGCGGCGCTCCGTCTTCGTCATCGGGTCGAACTCGGACCAGAACGCAGTGGCCCCCGAGATCACGCTTGGAAGCGTGGTGATCGATCTTCCACTCGCGTTTCTCACCGTGGCGCGCGAGGTCAAGGACGGCACCTTCAAGCCGAGGGTTGTCGAGCTGGGGGAAGCAAGCCACGTCGTCACCCTGGTCGTCAACCCGACGGCGCGCACGCAAATCCCGGCGGTCGCGCTCGCGCGAATCGATTCGCTGCAGGCCCGAATGCTCGCCGGGCGGCTCACGATCTCGGGCGACTCCTCGCATCCGTCCGTCGCCCGATGACCGCCGCGCACGCGGTGTCACTGGCGGCGATCGCCGACTTCCTCGACTCGACGCTCGAGCTCACGGGCGTCCCCGACTACCCCAACGCGTTGAACGGCGTTCAGCTCGCGAACACCGGTCCGATCGAGCGCATCGCGACCGCTGTCGATTTCTCGTCGGCCACGGTCCGAGAGACGATCGCGACCGGGGCGAAGCTCCTCGTCGTTCATCACGGGATGTTCTGGGGCGGCACTCAGACGATCACGGGCCATCGATACGAACGGCTGCGTGCGTTGATGACGAACGATGTCGCCGTGTACTCGGCGCACCTCCCCCTCGACGTCCATCCGCGACTGGGAAACAATGCCCTGCTCGCCCGACGGCTCGGTCTGACGCCGAGCGCTGGCTTTGCGCGATACCAGGCGATCGACGTGGGCTTGAGCGGATCCGATGAGATACTCACGCGTACGCTGGCGCAGAGGGCTGGAGAACTGGCCGGCGAGTTTGCGGGCACGCTGGTCGCAACGCCGTTCGATCCGGCGCGAATCACACGGCATTGGGGGATCTGCACGGGGTCGGGCGCGGACTCCGCCAGCCTGCGCGAGGCCGCAAGCCGCGGTCTCGACACGTTGATCGTGGGCGAAGGTCCGCATCACACCGCGATCGAGGCCACCGAGCTTGGAATCGTCGTGCTGTACGCGGGGCACTACGCCACCGAAACGCTCGGCGTTCGCGCCCTTGGGGACGAAGTCGCCGCGCATTTCGGGCTTACGACGGTGTTCATCGACAAGCCGAGCGGTCTGTGATAGGGGAGGACGGCGCGCGGTCCGAACGCGTCGCACTGGCGCTCACCGACGTCTCGAAGCGATTCGGCTCCACGCAGGCGTTGCGCGACGTTTCGTTTCGCGTTCGACGTGGAACAGTGCACGCGCTCCTCGGCGAAAACGGCGCCGGTAAATCGACGCTGGTCGGTACGGCGTTCGGACTCCTCAGCGCCGATTCAGGAACCGTCACCGCAGGCGACCCGCCTCGCCCAATTCTCTCGCCCGCGGCGGCGATGGCCGCCGGTGTCGGCATGGTTCATCAGCATTTCACGAACGTGCCGGCGATGACCGTCGCTGAGAACGTTTCACTCGGAGCCCACGGCGCGTTTCGCGCGGCACGCGCGGCCGCGATGGTGCTCGAGATCGGGAAACGCACCGGCTTGGCACTCGACCCGAATTCCCTCGCGGGATCGCTGCCCGTCGGCGGCCAGCAGCGCCTCGAGATCATCAAAGCACTCGCGCGAGATGCGACTACGCTTCTGCTCGACGAGCCGACGGCGGTCCTCGCGCCCGCGGAAGCCGCGGAGTTGCTCGCGTGGCTTCGAGAATTCGCGAATCGCGGCGGAAGCGTCGTTCTCATCACGCATCGTCTCCGCGAAGCCCTCGGCATCGCCGACGAGGTCACGGTTCTGCGGCGCGGCGAGGTGGTCTTGAGCGAACCAGTCGGCTTCGTCGATGAACGTTCGCTCACCACGGCACTGCTTGGCGACGAAGGACAGAGCGACGCCGGGCAGAAACGACTCTCCGGTGAAGCGGCCGAGGCGCCGAACCGCGAGATCGCGCGCCTGACGCACGTTTGGGTACAGGACGAGCGCGGAGTCGCGGTGGTCCAGGACGTGACTCTCGCGGTTCGGGCTGGGGAGATCCTCGGAATCGCCGCCGTCGAAGGCTCCGGACAGCACGCACTCCTCCGCGTTCTCGCGGCTCGAATCGCGCTAGCGCGCGGTCGAGCCGAGCTGCCGTCGAAGATCGGGTTCGTGCCCGAAGACCGGCAGCGCGAAGGACTGGCGCTGGACCTTTCGCTCGTCGAGAACCTGGCGCTGCGGGGCGTGGGGCGGCGGGTGGGCCGAATGCGCTGGAGAATCGAACGCGCCGCCGCCGAGACAGCCCTTCGTGAATTCGACGTGCGAGCTCGCGGACCCTCGGAGAAAGCGCGCGTTCTCTCGGGCGGCAATCAGCAAAAGCTGGTTCTCGCACGCGAGCTGTCCGACGCTCCGCACCTCGTCGTCGCGGAGAACCCGACGCGCGGACTCGACATTCGAGCCACGCGGGACGTCCAGCTGCGTCTTCGACGCGCCGCCGACGCGGGGGCAGGGGTCGTGCTTCATTCGAGCGACCTCGATGAAGTGCTGGCACTGTCGGATCGCGTGGTCGTGATGCACGCGGGTGTGGTACACGCCGTCGCCGGAGACCGCGAGTCAGTGGGACGCGCCATGCTCGGCGTCGCGTGACGGCGCCCCGCGACGCGACGCGCGACGATGACGCGCGACGTTGGCGGGCCCTCGCGCTCCTTGCTGGCGCCGAACTCCTTGGCATGTCGTTGTGGTTCGCCGCGAGCGCGGTCGCGCCACAGTTGGCGGCGCGCTGGTCCTTGTCGTCCAGCGAGACGGCATGGCTCACGACGAGCGTGCAACTCGGCTTCGTCTGCGGCACGGCGATCGCGGCGCTTCTCAACCTGGCGGACGTGCTGCCGTCCAAGGTCTACTTTGCCGTGGCCGCGCTACTCGGCGCTGCGGTGAATGCGGCCGTCGCGTTCAGCGGAAGCTTTTCAGCGGCGCTCGCGCTGCGGTTCGCGACGGGGATGGCGCTTGCCGGCGTGTATCCCCCGGCGATGAAGATGGCGGCGACGTGGTTTCGTTCACGACGGGGGCTGGCGATCGGCACCGTCGTCGGTGCGCTCACCGTCGGAAAGGCGACACCATACCTGGTGCACGCGATTCCGAATGCTGGGCCCGCGGCGGTCGTGCTAACGGCGTCGGCCTGCGCGATTGTCGCGGCGCTGCTCGTGGGCACTCTGTATTCGGAGGGGCCGTATCCGTTCGCGCCGAGACCGTTTTCGTGGAACCTCGTGGGCACGGTTCTCTCGCGGCGAGAGTGGCGCCTCGCGACAGGCGGCTACCTCGGACACATGTTCGAGTTGTACTCGTTCTGGACGTGGATCCCCGCCTTCATCGGAGCCAGTCTTGTCGCGGAGAAGGGAACGGTGTCGCCCGAGCTTGCGTCCCTGATCGCGTTCGGCAGCATCGCGATCGGCGGGC
Organism: uncultured Gemmatimonadaceae bacterium; assembly: GCA_963846925.1. GTDB lineage: Bacteria > Gemmatimonadota > Gemmatimonadetes > Gemmatimonadales > Gemmatimonadaceae > JAQBQB01. The sequence goes on from CAWJXW010000014.1 coordinate 394,327, forward strand.
TCGGATGCGTGTGGGGCGGCCTCGAAGCAGACGCGCGTGGACGTGAGCGCCTCGTAGTGGTCGCCATGGCGTTGAGCGGAACCTGCGCCGTTCTGACACCGGCCGCGTTCGGGCATTCACTCTGGTTGCTGGCGCCGCTGGCGCTGACCTGGGGATTCTTCGTGATCGCCGATTCCGCGCAATTCAGCACGCTCGTCACCGAGGCAGTGCCATCCCACGCGGTGGGCACGGCGCTCACGGTGCAGACGTCGCTCGGGTTCTTGCTGACCATGGTGTCCATCCAACTGGTGCCGCCGATCGTCGGCGTGGTGGGATGGCGTTGGGCATTCCCGATGCTTGCGCTGGGCCCGGTCGTGGGCATCGCGGCCATTCGCCGCCTGGCGCGCACGCGAGGTCGCGAGAGCGCGTGACACTTTGGCGCGGTGACCTCCATTGAGCGACGCCGCGCGGCGAGCACGCTGGGTCGCACCCGGGCTGGTAATCGTCATCGTCGGCGGCACCGCAATCACCCTCTCGGCGCTCGGGTTCGACGTAACGCGCGCCGCGCGCGCGCTCGTCAGCGGTTCATTCGGCTCGTGGTACGCGTTTGGATCCGGAACGCTGGTTCGCGCCACGCCGCTCATCCTCACCGGCCTCGCCGTGGCACTCGCGTTTCAGTCGGGCGTGTTCAACATCGGAGCCGAAGGCCAGTTCCTGACGGGAGCGGCGGCAGCGAGCGCGATCGCATTGGCCTCCGTGGCAACGCACTTACCGGGATGGGCGCTGATCGTTGGCCTGCTTCTGGGAGGCGGCCTCGCCGGCGCGGCGTGGGCATGGATTGCGGCCGAGTTGCGCGCACGATTTCGCGTCCTCGAGGTCATCAGCACAATCCTGCTGAACTTCGTCGCCGCGTACCTGGTTTCGTTTCTGGTTCGCGGGCCGCTGCAGGAACCGACGCACATCTACCCGCAGACCGAAACCTTTGCGGTGGCCGCGCGACTTCCGCGGTTCGGCCCGAGCACTCGGCTTCACGCCGGCTTTGCGATCGCGTGTATGGCCTGTGTGGTTTGCTGGTGGGTGCTGCGTTACACGGCTGCGGGGTTTCGCGCTCGCGTCGCCGGAGCGAATCCGGACGCGGCGAGGTCCGCTGGCGGAATCGACGTGCGACGTGTCACGACGCGCGCGTTCGTTCTGAGCGGCGCGCTCGCCGGGCTCGCCGGGGCGGTCGAGGTATCGGGCGTCACGTACGCGCTGTACGAGAACATCTCGCCAGGATTCGGCTATACGGCGATCGCCGTGGCTCTTCTGGCGCGACTGAACGCTCTGGGCGTGGTGGTCACCGGAATCTTGTTCGGCGCGCTCGAGGCCGGAGCCACGGCAATGCAGCGCGATGCCGGCGTCCCATCCGTGGTCGTGTCGATCGTCGAGGCGAGCGTCATTCTCGTCATGGTCGCCGCGGATCGCGCGCGCATCAAGAGCGGGATGAGGCGGGGGATGGCCGGATGATTTCGACCGGCGGTGCGTTTCTCGCCTCCGCCATACGCACGGCGACGCCGTTGGCGCTCGCGGCGCTCGGCGAATTGGTGGTCGAGCGCGCGGGGGTGATCAACATCAGCCTGGAAGGAGTCGTGTTGTTCGGCGCGTTCGGCGCGCTGGCCGGCGCGACGCACGGCGGAGTCGCCGGCGGCATTGCGGCGGGCCTGGGGTGCGGCATTCTGACCGCCGCGGTGTTCGCCGTGTTCGCGGTCGGCTTGCGGGCCGATCAGATCATCACCGGAACCGCGGTGACGCTTCTCGCGTTCGGCGCTACCGGCACGCTCTATCGGGCGTTCTACGGCGCGCACGGCGCCGCGCTGTCCATCCCGACGACGGGGCCGGTGCCGATTCCGGTGCTCGCGAACATCCCTGTCGTCGGTCCCGGCCTCTTCGACCAGCCGGCGTTCACGTACGTTGTGTATCTACTCATTCCGCTTCTCTGGTGGTGGATGTACCGCCGCGGAGCGGGATTGTCGCTCCGCGCGATCGGCGAGTCGCCCGCCGCGGCCCGCGCGGCGGGAGTGGCGGTGGATCGATTTCGCTCGCTCGCGATTCTGTTCGGAGGGGCGGCCGGCGGGCTCGCCGGTGCCACGCTGGTCCTCGCGCAGGCCGGGACGTTCGCCGAAGGGATGTCGGCGGGGCGGGGATTCGTGGCGATCGCCATCGTCGTGCTTGGGCGGTGGCACCCGATGGGAATCGCGCTCGCAGCGCTCGTGTTCGGCGCCGCGAGCGCCCTGCAGTTTCTCGTACAGTCGCTCGGTCTGGGAATTCCGTATCAGCTCGCGCTCGCCTTGCCGTACGTCCTTACGCTCGTGGGGCTCGCGGGAGTCGCCGGTCGTGTCGGCGCGCCGGCCGCACTCGCCAGAATCGACGACGCGTGATCGCGGGTGTCGTCAGCAGCGGCGGCGCCGACTCGTCCAACGATTGCGCCAGCGACCGTCGGCGCCGCGTTCGACGAGGCTGTAGGCGTTGTCGTCGCCGAAGTCGCGGGACAGGACGATGGCCGGCGTCCTCGAGTCGCCAACCAGGAACGCGGCCAGAAGCTCGCGGCTTTCGACGGTTAGTTCCTGCCCATAGGAGCGCTCGGCGTAGCCCATCGTGAACGACGTGTCGCTGCCCCGTCGTTCCCCGACGACAAGCGTTCGCTCCTGAAGCGGCGTCGCTTCCTGATTGATTTGTCGCACGAGCGAGCCGACGACGACCGTTGGTCCATCGGCGACTGAAAAGCGCCAGAGGCTCTGGACGACGAAGGGCAGGCCGGTAAATCGGCCGGCGGGATCGTTCGGCAAACTCGACGCGAGGCGATTCAACGATGCCACGAAGACGGCCGAATCCGCGTGATCGATCGAGGCAGCGGAGTCCACGGCGAGCGGCGTGACGACGCCGCCGACGAAACCAATGCTCCAGGCGTGCGGCGGCGGCGCGGCGGTCAGTGGGGCTACGAGGCAGCCAAGCGAGTCGCGCACACTTGGAAGATCGGCGGTCTGCACGCTTCCGCCGCGCCCGAAGAGCGTGACACTTGCAGGATGCGGGATCGTCGCGATTGGCGTGGTGTCGCTTTCCGTCGGAAGCACGACGAGCGCCTTTGTCGGCGAGTCGGTGGCAACGAGGAGCAGAGCTCCCGCACCGGGATCCCAGGTCGAGGGTGCGCGGGCCATGCTGGAGTCCGATCCAGTGACCGGCCGCGTCGCCGCCGAATCGGCGGCCGCGACAGGCTTCTCTCGCCGACACGCGAGCGCCGCGAAGGCGGTGCAGGCAATGACGGCTGCGACGATGCGGCGGAACCGCTTCATTCCACGTAATTTGGACCGGCCTGAGCCCCCGTCAACGGCGGCAGCGCGCAAGGCTACGTCAGCCGACGTATCGTGATCGACCAGGTGCTCGGGTAGCGTGCCTCTACGCCGATGTACCGCGCTGTCGGGTTGGCGCGTCATCCCGGCGCCGAGTAGTCGGCAGCAGCGCTGGTCGGACCGGGGGGTGGGATGGTCGCCGAATGATCTATGCATTGATTCGCGCCATCGCGGGGATCGCCCTGCGATGGTTCTACCGCAGCATCGACGTCGCCGGCGTCGAGCGAATCCCGAAGCGCGGTCCGCTGCTGCTCGTCGTGAACCACCCCAATGCGTTGGTTGACGCGCTCATCGTCGGGTCGGTCGTTCCTCGCCGCGTGTTGATCACTGCGAAGGCGACGATCTTCCAGAACCCGCTCGCCAACGCGTTGCTGCGATGGGTCGGCGTGGTCCCCTTGCGACGCGCCAGCGACGAGCGGCCGTCTGGCGGCCTGGACGCAGCGCGGAACCGCGCGACGTTTCGCGCCGTTCACATCGCGATGCACCACGGGGGGGCGGTTCTCATCTTCCCCGAAGGACGTTCGACGGATGCGCCATCGTTGGGTCCTCTCAAGACAGGCGCCGCTCGCATGGCGCTTTCGGCGCGCGACTCCGGAGAAGTGCCGGGACTCGCTATCGTCCCGATCGGCCTCACGTTCGAAGAGAAGCAATCGCCTCGCACTCGCGTCTTTGCGCAAGTCGGCGAACCGTTGCTCGTCGACGACTGGCGATCGATACCCGGTGTTTCGGACGCGGAGGCACTCACCGCCGAAATCGACACGCGCCTTCGCGCGTTGACGCTGAACTACGCGACGATCGACGAGGCCGCGCGAGCCGTGCGACTCGCCTCGTCGATCGCCGCAGTGCTCGGCGAAGAGCCGACAATCGGCGCTGGAGAACGACGCCTCGGCGTCGAGGCGGCGATCGCCAAGCGGATGGACGCTCTCTCCGCGCGACTTCCCGGAGCGCCGGCGGTCATACGCGATCGCGCAGAGCGAGTCGTCGCCCGTGTCGACTCGTTGCAGCGAGAGATCTCGGACCGCGGATTGCGCATCGAAGACGTGAACATCCGGCTGGACGCGCCGGCCGGTGCCCGTTTCGCGTTGCGCGAGGGTTGGATCCTGCTGATCGGCGGGCCGGTAGCGTTCTGGGGCGCGTTGAACCACTGGTTGCCGTTCCGCGCGGCGCGCACGATTGCCGTTCGGCCTGGCGGCGACAACGCCGACCCGGCGATGCGCGCCGTGGTCGGCGGCGCAGTGTTCGTTCTGATCACGTACGCAGCGCAGTCTTTGCTCGTCGACTTGCTGTGGGGGTGGCGCGTCGCGCTGCTCTATCTCGCGAGTCTCCCGGTCGCGGCAGACATCAACTTCTGGCTCCGCGACCGGCTCGGCAGAGCGCGACGGCGCGCGCGGGCCTTTCTCATCTTTCGACGCGAACCGGCGCTGCGTGACCGATTCGCGAGCGAGCTTGCCTCGCTACGCGACGATGTGCGCACGCTCGATCGAGAGCTGGGCGGGATCGACGGACCCGTCGGCGCTGTTCAGCGTCCCTGAGTAGAAGGCGGCGGAAGAAACGGACCGCCGAGGTCCCAATGCCACGCGTCTCGGCGGACGCCCGTGCGCGGATCCTTGAGTGGTTTGTATTGGAGTCGGTCGGCGTCGATCCCAACGGCCGCGCCGTAGTCGAGAAGAAGCGCGCGATTCGTCGAGACGAGATGCGCCATGCGACGGCCGCGCCACAGATGGCGGTGCAGCCAGAGGCCGCCATCCATGGCGAAGATCATCCCGTCACGTCGCTTTTCGAATTCCCGGTACCGCGGTGGAACGCGCGTCACCCGCGCGTTCCGGTCAGTTGCAGGCTACGACTCCCTCCGCGGTCGCCGGAGCAACCGGGGCCGCCGTTCCGAGGAACAGCGCGCAGAAGTGCGGCCACGACTGCGGGTTCTGCGACGTCGCGGACCAACCGGTCGCCGTGAACTCGGTGACCGTCACGATATTGCTGTTCGACGTCGTCAGTTTCATCGAGTCGAGCTGGTTGCTGTAGATCGCGTGGTCGTAGAAGTACGCCTCTTCGCCCGTCGCGAGGTTGCGGAGGTCGGCTCGCATGCCGGCGTAGAAGGCTTTCCCCTTCGTTGCCTGGAACTTCGGAATCGCGATCGCCGCCAGAATTCCGATGATCACGACCACGATCAGCAGCTCGATCAGCGTAAAGCCCGAGCGACGACGAGTCCGCGTCGGACTGGTGCGAATGCGTGCGAGCCGCTGGAGGGCGGAGTCGCGCTCCGCCAGACGCACGGCGGGCTGGGTTTTCATGTCGCTCATGGGCACAGAGCCGTTGAGGTTGTGCCCGCTGTAAGGGCAATCCGGGTGCCCAGGAACTCATGTTCGCACAAGCCATTTTCTTATAAGGGCTTACGACCTGTCATACGATCCGCCAAGGGGCGTTTTTGCCTGACTCATCCATTCGATTTGCGGTTCGTCTGGCAAGCTGCGATGGCAGCAACGTGACGAGCGTCACTAATCCATCTTCGTGGCGAGCCAGTTTTCGCCGACGCCGACGTCCACCACAAGGGGCACTGCCAGCTCGGCGGCGTGCTCCATTTCTTGTTTGACCACCTCGGTAAGACGGTCAAGCTCAGCCTTCGGCGTCTCGAAGACGAGCTCGTCGTGCACCTGGAGGAGCATCTTTGCCTCGAGGCCGCCGGCTGGCAGGGCGCGGTGGATCCGAATCATCGCGGCCTTGATCAGATCTGCGGCCGAACCCTGAATCGGCGAGTTCGCCGCGGTACGCTCGCCGAACGCGCGGATGTTGAAGTTGCGATCGCGGAGCTCCGGGATGTAGCGGCGCCGGTTGAAGATCGTCTGGACGTACCCGTGGTGTCGCGCGAAATCGACCATCGAATCGAGGTACTCTCGCACGCGAGAAAATCGTTCGAAATAGCGTTCGATGAACGCCTTCGCTTCCGCGTGCGCGATGCCGAGCTGCCGCGACAGCGCATGCGGGCCTTGGCCGTAGATCGTGGCGAAGTTGATCGTCTTGGCGCGCGCGCGCATCTCCTTGGTGACCGCGTCGATCGGCACTTCGAAGATGAGCGCCGCCGTTTGGCGGTGGATGTCTCCGCCGACACGAAACGCCTCCACAAACGCCGGGTCGCCCGACAGATGCGCGAGCAGCCTGAGCTCGATCTGCGAGTAATCCGCGGACATCAACATCCAGCCGCGGCGCGGAACGAATCCGCGGCGAATGTCGCGCCCCAGCTCACGGCGGATGGGGATGTTCTGCAGGTTGGGGTCGCTCGACGACAGCCGGCCGGTCGCGGCGGTCGTCTGACTGAATGACGTGTGCACCCGCCGCGTCGTCGGATGCACGTAGAGCGGCAGCGCGTCGATGTACGTGCTCTCGAGCTTCGCGATTTCGCGGTATTCCAGCAGCAGCACCGGAAGCCCGTGTCCCTCTTCGGCAAGCTGCTGCAGGACGCTCGCGTCGGTCGAGGCGCCGGTAGCGGTCTTCTTGAGCACCGGCAGCTGCAGCTTGTCGAACAGGATTTCGCGAAGCTTCGGATTGGAGTTGATGTTGAACTCCTCGCCAGCGGTCGCGTAAATCTCGCTTTCGACCCGGCGGCGTTCACGCTCGAAGCGCTCCTTGAGCGACGCGAACCAATCGACGTCGATCGTGATGCCCTGCCACTCCATCTCGGCGAGCACCTCGACGAGCGGCATCTCGATGTCGTGGAAGAGGCGAGCCAACTGCAGTTCGTCGAGCTGGGGTTCGAACCGCTCGCGCAAGCGCCAGACGACATCCGCGCGCTCGCAGGCGTAGTCGCGGGCGCACGCCACCGGCACCTCGTCGAACGGGATCGCTTCCTTCGCCTTGCCGCAGAGCTCCTCGAACGAGGTCGTTTTCCGGTCGAGGAACTCGAGCGCCAGCTGATCGAGCGCGTGCGACCGGCGACCAGGGTCGAGCACGTAGCTCGCGACCGTTGTGTCGAAGTCGAGACCTCGCAGCGTGACTCCGGATCGGCGCAGGAGCAGGATCGCGTACTTCGCGTCGTGCGCGGTTTTGTTGACCGCGGGGTCCTCGAGAAACGCGCGCAGCGGCGCGAGGTCGGCACTGTCGAGCGAAGGGAGGGACAACGGCGGCGGAGCCCCCTGCGCCAACGCCCGTCCGGCGATGCTCGTCGGCTCGGCGACCTTGCGCGCCCGCGCGCGCTTGCCAGGCGCGCCATCGCCGGCGTCGCCCAACAGATCGTCGAAACCGAGACCTACTTGTCCTTCTTCCGCGCGGACGGGGGCGCGGTGGGCCAGCGGGAAATAGAACGCCTCGCCTGGCCCGATCGCGATCGACAATCCCACGAGCTCCGTTCTGAGCGGATCGTTGGTTTGCGGTGCTCGCGGGTCCACGACTCCTTCAGCATCGACTGAAACGAACGGCGCGCTTCGCGCGCGTTCGATCACCGGGCCGAGCTCCTCGACCGAGTCGATCGTGATGTACGTAGCGGGCGGTGGCGCGGCGGCGGGCACCTCCTCCTCGAGGGCCGCCACATCCTCGCCGACCGGGAGGTTTCGGGCGAGCGTGTGGAACTCGAGCTCCACGTAGAGTGATCGGAGACGCGAGTAGTCCGGCGTGGCCAAGCGCAACGCATCAAGGTCGAGCGCGATCGGCAGGTCGTCGCGGATCGTGACGAGCTCCTTCGACAGCAGCGCCAGACCCCCGTGCTCGAGCAGCGCCTCGCGCGGACGTTTCTTCGTGAGCTCGGCGGCATGTGCGAGAATCTCATCGAGCGATCCATACGCGCCCACCAGCTCCTGCGCGGTCTTTTCTCCGATTCCCTTCACGCCCGGCACGTTGTCCGACGAGTCTCCGACGAGGGCGAGGAAGTCGGTGACGCGCTCGGGGGGCACGCCGAGCCGCTCGCTGCCGTTCTCGACGCTCACCCATTGTTCTTCGACGGCCGCGGCGCCGCCACGACCGGGGTTCAGGACCCAGACACCTGGACGGACGAGCTGTTGAAAGTCCTTGTCGCCCGAGACGAGGACCGCGCTCACGCCCTTCTCGACGCTCTGCCGCGCGAGCGTGCCGATGACGTCGTCCGCTTCATAGCCCTGCAACGCGAGAATTGGTATACGATACGCGTCGAGGACGGCGCGTATCCGCTCCATTCCACGGTCGAAGTCGGATTGGAGCTCTTCGGTGAGCTTCTCCCGGGTCGCCTTGTAGGCGGGATAGCGTTCGTGGCGAAACGACATGCCGGAGTCGAGAACCCAGCCCAGGTAGTCCGGCCTGTGCGTCTCGACGAGACGTTGCAGGAAGTTGACGACGCCCCAAGCCGCCGACGTGTTCTCGCCGCGGCTGGTGGTGAGCGGACGCGCGATGAGCGCGAAGAACGCGCGGTAGATGAGCGCGTACCCGTCGACGAGGAAGAGTCTCGGCGACGGCGGCATACTCGGGCGAACAGGAGTCGGGGGCTGGGGGGCGCTCATCGTGTCGAAAGGTCGGAGCGTCGCCGGACGGGTTCAATCCCACGAGGGCGACGCGATCGGCGCTGAGCCGGCGGCCTAAAACAGCACCGCCCGCCATCGCTGGCGGGCGGCTGCAGGATTTCGTTCTTCCCGCGGTCGAGTCAGACGCGGACCACGTTCGCGGCGTGGAGCCCTTTCTCGCCAGTGCGGATCTCGAACTCCACTTCCTGTCCCTCGGCGAGCGTCTTGAACCCTTCCATACTGATGGCGGAGAAGTGGACGAAGACGTCCTCACCGCCGTCCTGCTCAATGAAGCCGTAGCCCTTGGCGTCATTGAACCACTTCACCTTACCTCTGGCCATTCGCGCAGCCTCCGACAGGATGAATCGGTCCCGCATGGGCGTGCTGAGCAAGCCGGAACGGCTTGCGCGGCCCTATATAGAAGCACCCTGTCGGATTTGTCAAGCAACGTGGCCGGGCGTTCTTGCCCCGCCCTGTACTCGACGTTAGGTTCGCGCCGTGCCCCGGGAAAATCTCGTAGGACAAACGATCTCCGGCTATTCGCTCCAGAGCGAAGTCGGCGAAGGTGGAACGTCGGCGGTTTTCCGCGCGCACCACGCGTCGCACGGAACCGTCGCGGTGAAAGTGTTGCGCGAGAAGCTCCGCCAGGATCGAACGGCGGTCGCGCGATTCCTGCGCGAGGCGCGCTACGGCGAGCGCGTACAACATCCAAACGTCGTCCGGACGATCGAGATCGGCGAAGCCGAGCCCGGGATGCATTTCCTCGCCATCGAATGGGCGGCGGGAGAAATCCTCGAGAAGTACGCGAAACAAAAGGGCCCGCTGCCGGTCGACGAAGTGTGCGCCGTCGTGCGTCAGATCGCGGACGCCGTGAACGCCGCTCATGCCGTCGGCATCGTGCATCGCGATCTCAAGCCCGAGAACGTGATGTACGATCCGACGGCGCGGCAGGTGAAGCTGCTCGATTTCGGAATCGCGACCGACACGGACCAGTCGCCGGAGCAGCGGCTCACGCGCGCGGGGTTCTTCGTCGGGACGCTGATGTACGTCGCTCCGGAGGCGCTGTCAGGCGAGCTCGTGGGTCCGCTCGCGGATCAGTACAGCCTCGCGACGATCGCTTATTTCCTGTTGACTGGCGCGCTGCCGTTCCCCGCGAAGACGCCTCGAGAAATGTTCTCGCAGCTGCTGTCTCAGCCGCCGATTCCGCTGAATCAGGCGAAGCCTGGACTCAAGTTCTCGGCGCCCGTGGAAGCCGTCGTGATGCGCGGTCTGAGCAAGGAGCCGCCGAAGCGCTACACGGACGTAGTCGAGTTCGCGCGCGAGTTCTGTCAGGCCACCGCTGCGCCGGGACAGACGGAAAAGCAGGGATTCACGGCGAAGCTTGCGTCGATCTTTCGTCGGAAGGAGTGATCGTCGGGACCGCGGCCGGTGCCGCGACCCACTCGCCGTTCGACGTTTCGAGATCCGCCGGGTTCACGGGCAGCCAGAGCGTGAACGTGGACCCTTTGCCGAGCTGACTCTCGACGCGAATGTCGCCTCCCAGTAGCTGGGCAAGCCGCTTTGAAATGGCGAGTCCGAGACCGGTGCCGCGTTGCATCGATTCGCTTCGCGGACCGGCGTTGACCTGCTCGAACTCCTCGAAGATGCGCGCTTGATCGGCCGGCGCGATGCCGACGCCGGTGTCGACGACTTGCAGCGCCACCCAGATCCGACGCTGATCGGGCGACTGCGCGGCCAGCACCGGATCCTCAGGCGTGGGACGCCGCGGCCCACGAGCCGGTGCGCCGACCAGGCGCCCGCGCACCGCGACTCCACCGGCCGGCGTGTACTTGATCGCGTTGCCAATGAGATTGACGAGAATCTGACGGAGGTGCGTCGGATCTGTGCGCAGCCGAGGCAGCGACGCACCGACGGCGATCGAGAAGCTCAGTCCCCGCTCGTTGACGAGCGATTCGAGCTCACTGGCGACGTTGAGCACGAACGGACGCAGAACGATCGTCTCGGCGTGAACCTCGAGGCGCCCCGCCGCGATCTTGGCGATGTCGAGCACCTGATCTACGAGATGCCGCAGGTGGGTCGCCGACGCGGCGATGCGATCGACGGGCGGCACCTGGCGTGGTGTCAGGTCGCCGTAGACGCCGTCCTTGAGCAGTTCCACGAAGCCGACGATGGCGTTGAGCGGAGTGCGCAGCTCGTGCGAGATGTTGGCGAGGAATTCGCTTTTCGCGGTGTTCGCGCGCGCGACCTCGCTGTAGAGTCGCTCGAGCTCGGCGGATCGACCGGCGACCCGCACGGTCTGTCGGCGTTCGCGAATGAGGCCGTAGCCGAGCAGCGCGACGGTGAGAAGGCTCAAGACCCAGAGCGCGATTCGCAGCGGCTCGAAAGTCATCTCGTGGGCGACGACAAGCGTCCACACGAGCGTGTCGGGAACCTCGACGCGAACGGACGCGGCGAGCGGCCCGCGCAGCGCGTCGCGTTTACCGACGACGATGACCGTCTCTCGGCCGGCGATCAACGCGGCCGCTATTCGCTCGCCCGGGGCCCGCTGCACGATCGAACGCAGCGTCGGATCGGTGGCGGCCGCCGCGAGGACGTCGGGCTTCCGCAGCACGCCGCTCACCGCATAGCTGGACTGCAGGGCGTCGATTTCGGCCTGGCGCTGCGCCGCGCGCGACAAGGCGCTGTCGCTCGCAACGAGACCGCAGATCATGAACAGCAGCGCGGTCGTGAGAAGGAGCGAGACCTCGCGCAGAGAGAATCTGGCGAGTGTTGCGCGCACCATGGTGTCGATTGAGGCGGACGGTGTTTAATTGTCGCGACACAGCCTACCACCCGCCATGTCGAAACGAAACGACTTGATAACGCTTCTCGCGACGCGTTCCGCTAAACGAGGCAACTTCACGCTGGCGTCCGGTCGGCAGTCTTCCTTATACATCGACGCGCGGATCACCACAATGAGTCCCGACGGACTCGCCGTGATCGGCCCGTTGGGCCTGGAGGCGATCCGTGAGGCCGGATGGCAAGCGGACTCGGTGGGCGGACTCACACTCGGTGCCGATCCGATCGCCTATGCGATCGCTTACGCGAGCGCCGCGACCGACGCCCCGGTGCGCGCGTTCACCGTACGCAAGGAACCGAAGACCCACGGCACCGGACGGCTCATCGAGGGCCCGTTCAAGGCGGGGGACTCGGTGGTCGTCATCGAGGACACGATCACCACCGGCAGTTCGGCGCTTCGCGCGATCGATGCGGTGCGCGAAGGCGGCGGTTCTGTGGCCGGCGTGCTCGCGCTCGTCGACCGCGAAGAAGGCGGTCGCGAGGCTCTCGAGGCGAAGGGACACCGCGTGATCTCGCTCGCCCGCGCAAGCGAGATCACGAAGAGAATGCCGGCCTCGGGACCGGAAACGGCCGGCGACTAGTGGACAGCGTTCCGCGCGAGGGGCGACCCCCACGTCGGGGCGAGAGGCCGAAGTCGGCGAAGCCCCTCGAGGTGCGGTATTACGAGCGAGGCCCGGAAGAGCTCGAACATTCCGCGGCCGTCGTACGACTCGCGCATCTGCAGTGCGGTCATGTCGAGGACCATTCGAACGTGTCGGCCGAAGCTCTGTGGCGACGAGTAGTCCATGTGGTTCGCGATGTTCGCGACTGAGAAACCGGGATTCTCGAAGAGCCTCGCGGCGCGAACCAGCCTGGCCATCGCCAGGTAGCGCTTGGGCGCGGGGAGGTGTGCGCGAAAGAAGCGACTCATCAGCGTGCTCGGCAGCACGTCCAGCCGCCGAGCCAACGCTCGAACCGTCGACACGTGAGCCGGCACGAGGAAGAGCGCCTCGAAGAACCGCCAGCAGTCGTGCGACACGCCAGCGAGGTCGATGGCCAGTTGGCCCAGCGCTTCTCGCTGGATGTCCTCTGCGCGAGTCGTAAGCAGATAGTTTCGGAGTTCGCGCCATCCATCGGCGTCGCGCACGTCGACCAGTTGGCGTACGCCGGTCGATCCGAGCGAGAGCATGGTTTGCGGCGCCGAGCGATCCACGCTCGTGAGCAACGCCACGGTGGGGACGCGCGGGAATTCCCGTACAAGCGCCGCGACGGCGGCTCGCTCGGACGAGTCGCAGCGGGCGACCGAGAGAACGACGGCACCCGCGCGCTGCGTCTTGAGGTCCTGAACGACTTCGGCGACCGAGTCGCGGTGGATGGTCTGGTACCATCCGTCGCCGGCGGCGTCGACGCGCAGCCGCTCTGTGGGAGTCAACATCGTTGCAATCGCAAGCGGCTTCGCGCTACTGCGTGGATCGGAGTGCATGGTCGGATTTCCCGCGCGGCGAATGGGTGGGATTCGGCGGAGGGTTTTGGCGGCGCCCACGTCGGCTCAGTGCGGCGCCACGCTAGCGCGATAGCGTCACGTCATCGTCATTCGCGCGGGCCACGACACGCGCGTGGAGGCGATAGGATCATTATGTTTGAAACAGGTCGCCAATCGGGTGGTCGCGAGCGGCATCGTTTCATCGCCGTTCGAGGAAAGTCCGGGCTCCATTGGGTGCGCTGCCAGGCAACACCTGGGCGTCACCGGCCTTCGGCCGGACCGACGACGGAAAGTGCCACAGAAAACACACCGCCGACGGCGCTCGAGGAAACTCGAACGAACGGGCAAGGGTGAAAAGGTGAGGTAAGAGCTCACCGCGCGATCGGCAACGATCGCGGCAGGGTAAACCCCAGCGGGAGCAAGGCCAAATAGGCAGCGAGAGGTGCCCACCTCGACAAAGACGCTGCGGGTAGGCTGCTGGAGGGCGCGGGCGACCGCGCTCGGAGAGGAATGACCGCCGCCCGGACTTCGGTCCGGCGCACAGAACCCGGCTTACAGGTTCGCGACCGACGGCGCGCCGTTTTCACGGCGCGCCGTTTTGTATTTACTCATTCGTCGTCGAGGACGTCGGGTCGTGTCACGGCGCGGCTGATCCGCTCTTCGCGCATGCGCGGCGCCTGCATCAGGCCGGCAGCGGGCATCCAGCGCCCGCGGAACACCTGGCGCAGCGCCTTCCAGATGAAGCGCACGGTCATGATCAGAGCGACCAGCACCACGAGCGCCAGGGCGAGCGTGATGAGCGGATGGTGCCAGATCGCCACGGCGACGACCGCCACGAGCGCGAACTCGGCGCCGTTGGCCACGCTGTTGGTGATAGGCTCAGGCGAAGCGTCGATGGCGTAGCGGAGCCCGAGCTTCGTGGTGTGGGTGGTGATCGCCAGACCGCCGCCGAGCAGCGCGGCTATGAGGACGATCACGGGATCGGCGTGCCAGGCGGTCGCCGCGGCCAACATCGCGGCGGCGGGCGGCCGAATCAGACTGTGCAGCGTCTCCCACGCCGACGCGACGCCGGGGATGAGCGTGGCGACGAACTCGATGCTGTAGAGCGCGACGGCGACAAGGATGACGGCGAGGTTGCCGAATCCCTCGATCGTGGTCGGGACGTTATGCACCCAACCATAGCGGACGGCCAGTCCGGTGATGGCGACGGTGGCGTAGAGGTTCAGCCCCGCGGCGTAGGCCAGCCCGAGACTCTGGACAAGCGTGATGAGACTGAACACGTCGCAGGGCCTCCTCCCCGTTTCGTCAGCGGGGCGGGAGTGGGAAAGCGCGGATCAGTCGAGCAGCCGCAGGGGCATGACCAGACAGAGGTACGAAGCCGGATCCGCCCAGCCCTCGGGCTCGATCGTCGCCGCACGCTCCGGGGCCTTGAAGGTCAGACGGACTTCGTCGGTTGGAATGAACCGTAGAATCTCGAGCAAGTAGTTGGCGTTGAAGCCGATGTCGAGCGCATCGCCAGTATAGCGAACCGCTAGTTCGTCCGCGGCCTCACCGAGGTCGGGCGTCTGCACGCTGAACTTGAGCATGCCGGCGTTGAACGATAGCCGAATGCGGTGCGTCTGATCGGACGCAATGATCGACATTCGGCGCAGCGCGCTCGTGAGGGCGGTGCGATCGGCGATCGCGACGCGATTGTTGTCCTTCGGAAGAACCTGGTCGTACGGAGGGTACGGCCCTTCGATGAGCCGCGTGAAGACAGCGGTAAACGGGGACCTGAAGCCGAGGTGGTTGTCGCCCTTCGCGATCTCGAGCTCTTCGTCCTCCGGAAACAACCGGCGAATCTGCTCGAGCGCCTTGGCGGGCACGATGAGGTCACTGGACGGAGCGCCACCGGATTTGATCGGTGTCTCCATCTTCGCGAGCCGGTGGCCGTTCGTAGCCACCATGCGCATCATCTCCGGCCGCAGCTCCCAAAGCACGCCGTTGAGAATCGGACGGCTTTCCTCAGTCGACACGGCGAACGATGTGTGCGAGATCAGTTTTTGGAGATCGCCGGAACGAATCCGCCAGCTCTCTTTGAAACTGACGTTCGGAAAAGCCGGGAACTCGTCGCGCGGGAGACCGAGGATCTTGAAGTGCGACCGTCCGCAATCGAGCGTGACGCGCTGCTCGCCGGCCGCGGCGATGCGAACCGGTGCCGGCGGCAGCTCGCGAGCGATCTCGCTGAGCTTCTTCGCCGGGACGGTCGTGGCGCCGGTGGTCTCGACGTCTGCCGCGACTTCGGTCGTGACCGCGATGTCGAGGTCAGTGCCCGACAAACGAATTCCCTTGTCGGTCGCCTCGAGGAGAATGTTCGCGAGAACCGGCAGTGTCGTCTTTGCGGGTATGCTCGCGGTGACTGCGGCAAGACCCTCCTGCAGCTTTTCTCGGGAGATCGTAAACCGCATCGCGGCTCCTTTTGTGCAAAACAACTCAGCCTTACTAGATCTCTTTAAAAGAAGAAATACCTAGTAGCTGTAGTAGTACCTGTTGACCAGTGGAAAATCGCCGGAAGTTACATCGAATCAAGTAGTTCGACTATGGGGGCTCATGTGGACGTCATGTGGGGAATGGCGGTTCTCCAGATCCCCGCGCGCGACGATCCGCCAATCGACTCGAAAGCTGTGGAAAGAATGGGTCGTAGTGTTCAATTCCGGAGACTTTCCAACGCGACCCGGATCTTCGCGACGCGCTGAGCGAACGACGGATCCTCGTTCATCATCGCGACGGTGCGCTCGAGCGAATGGATTACGGTGGAATGATCGCGGCCGCCGAAGGCCGCTCCGATCTCGACCAACTGCATCCCGAGCAGTTCGCGCATCAGGTACATCGCGACCTGCCGTGGCACCGTCAGATTTTTCGTGCGCGTCTTTGAGCGGAGTCCCTCGGTGGTCACGGTCCATTCCTTCGCCACGGCCTGCTGGATCGCGAAGCCGTTGAGCGCCGGACCGCCGGGCGTTTCGCCCGGGAGAAGCTTGAGCTTGTCGCGCAGCGCCTCGCGCGCCACCTCGACCGTGATCTCGCGGTGCTTGAGCGACGCGTAGGCGAGCAGCTTGATGATCGACCCTTCGAGTTCGCGGACGCTCGATCGCACGTTCTCGGCGATGAACCGGACCACTTCCTCGGGGATCGTGAGCTCGAGGTGATCGAGCTGCGCTTTCTGCCGGAGGATCGCGATGCGGTGCTCGAGGTCCGGCATTTCGATGTCCGCGACCATTCCCCACTGAAAGCGCGAGACGAGACGCGCCTCGAGGCCGGGAATTTCGGACGGAGGGCGATCGCTTGTGAGCACGATCTGACGGCCGCCTTCGTAGAGGGCGTTAAAGGTGTGAAAGAACTCTTCCTGCATCGCCTCCTTTCCCTTCAGAAAGTGGACGTCGTCGACGAGAAGGAGATCGGTTTCGCGGAATCGCCGGCGGAAGTCGGGCGTGGTGCGGTTCTGAATGGCGGCGACGAGCTCGTTGGTGAACTGCTCGGTGCCGATGAACGTGATACGTGTTTCGGGCTTTCGGAGGACGATCTCATGCGCGATCGCCTGCATGAGGTGGGTCTTGCCGAGCCCGGTGTCGCCGTAGATGAAGAGCGGGTTGTAGACCTTGCCGGGCGCTTGGCCGACAGCATGAGCCGCAGCCGCCGCGAGTTCGTTGGATTTTCCGATGACGAAGTACTCGAACGTGTATCGGTCGCTTAATGGTGGCGAGTTAATGCCGCCACCCTGTCGCGTGATCGGCCGTTGGGGAGGCTGGGCGATGAACAGATCCATCTGCGACCGCGCACGCCGCTCCTCCGTTACCTTGAACACCACGCTGAGCGGGTGGCCGAGCGCGATCGGGGCAAGGCTGGCCAGCATGTCGGCGTGTTTGGACTCGTTCCAGTCGGCGGCGAACTGGTCTGGGCAGCCGACGAAGATCGTCGTCTCGTTCAAGGAGAGCGCCTCGGTCGGCTCGAGCCAGGTTCTGTAGGTCTGCTCGGGCAGCTCTTGGCGAGCGCGATCGAGCAGACGGCTCCAAGCTTCGTGGGCGGTCAGCGACATGTCGGGCGAACGAGAGATTGCGGCGGGGGAGCGAAGCTAGACGCGCCGTGTGGAAAAAGCAAACCGAACACGTGCGAACCGGTGCAAAGCGTCTTGAACTATCTCTCGGCCCGGACTAACCTTAAAGGTCTGTATCGCAAATCTGCTTCGACCGTTTTGGAGTGCTCCAATGGGTAAGCCGACGTACCGTCCCCGAAACAAGCGACGAATCAAAACCCACGGGTTTCGCACGCGTATGGAAACGAAATGGGGACGCGAAGTACTCAGCCGGCGGCGCAAGAAGGGACGCAAGCGCCTCACCGTCAAGCTGCCGACCAAATACGCCGGCGCCTGAGGGGGGAGCGGCTTCGGATTTCCGCGCGAGGCCCGTCTCACCCGACGCCTCGATATCCAGAAAGTGGTTCAAGAGGGGAGGCGAATTCGCACGGCGTACCTCGAGGTCCGCGTGCTCGCGTCCCCTCTCTCGCATTCGCGGATCGGGATCATCGTGCCACGTCACCAGCAGACCGCCGTCGAACGCAACCGTCTCAAGCGGCGGCTTCGCGAGCTCGCACGGACTCGTCTGCTGCCGGCGCTGCGCGCCGGTGCTGCGCAAGATCTCTCGATTCGAGCCAGGCGCGACGCCTACGGCGCGAGAATGGATGCCCTGGCGGCCGATATCGCCGCGATCGCTCGCCGAGTTTCGCCGCTCGCGGGCGCCGAACCGCCGAACGCGTAAACCGAATGCGGCGCGTTCTGGTCTTGTTCGTGCGCGGCTACCAGGTGGCGATCTCACCGATACTGCCCGCGTCGTGCCGCTATTATCCAAGCTGCTCGGCGTACGCGATCGAAGCAATCGAACGCTACGGCGCGGTGCGCGGCGCGTGGATGGCGGCGAGGCGGATCGCCCGGTGTCATCCGTTCCGTCCGGGCGGTTACGACCCCGTCCCATAGCGAATCGACTGTCCGGAACACTGCATGGATAAGCGCACGCTCCTCGCGGCCGCCTTGATGGCGCTCGTCATCGTTCTGACGCCACGGATCTTCTCGTCGAGAAGCGCCGCACCGCCGCGCGCGGACAGCACCGCGGTGACGTCGCCCGCGCCCGCGAACAGCGCGACCGCGGTGACGCAAGCGCCGCCGACGGCTCAGGCGAGAGCCGATACCTCGCCGCAGCACGCGGTACGCGCGGTCACACAGGCTGCAACCCTAACGACGCCGCGGGCGAGCTTCGCGCTCATGAATCCTGGAGCGGCTCCGGGTGACGTGACGCTTCCCGCGTTCCGAGATCTCAGGCCCGGCGAGCGAAAGGGATCGAGCGTCGTGATCGCTCCCGCGGGGCGACTGCAGTTCATCTATCGGCTCGCCAACGGCCGGGACACGATCGCACTCGATACGCTCCCCTTCACCGTGGCGCAGACGCCGAGCGAAGTCACGTTCTCGTCAGCGCCGATTTCGCTTACGTATCGAACCACGTCGGACGGTTATCGGCTCTCGGTGAGCGGTCAGGCGACCAATGCGCCGCCAGGCGCGACGCTGGTCATCGACCTGCCGTCGGGGTTTCGATCCATCGAAGCGGATACGCTCGATGATACTCGACACTTCGCCTTCGCCTACAAGATTCCCCGGCGTGACGCGAACAGCGTCGCCTTCTCGAAGCTCGAGCCGGGGTCGGCGCGCGTCGACACAGGCTCGTTCCAGTGGGTTGCCGCGCGGACGAAGTATTGGTTAGTGGCGCTGATGCAGCCGGTGGGCTCCACGCCGCCGGCGGGCGTCTTCCGCGACATTCTGCTGCGGGGCGCGCCTCGCACGGGAAAAGTCGTCGACGCCGCGTACGCGACGACGACCGTTCCGCTCAAGAACGGCGCGTTCGCGTTCGATCTGTACGTGGGGCCGCAGTCGTGGTCCGAGCTCCACGCGCTGGGCAACGACCTCGAGAACGTGAATCCGTACGCCGGCTGGCTCCATCCCGTCGTGCAGCCGTTCGCGACCATCGTGATGCGCGTGCTGCTCTGGATGAAGGCGACGCTGCGCGTGAACTACGGCTGGGTGCTCATCATCTTCGGCGTCGCGATTCGGTTCCTTCTCTGGCCGCTGAACAACAAGGCCATGCGGTCGAGCATCCAGATGCAGCGACTCCAGCCGGAGCTGACCGCCATTCAAACGAAGTACAAGAGTGATCCGGAAAAGCAGCGCGACGCGATGATGAAGGTCTACAAAGACCACGGGATGAGCCCATTCAGCCCGATGCTCGGCTGCCTCCCGATGCTGCTGCCGATGCCGGTGCTTTTCGCGCTGTACTTCGTGTTCCAGAACACGATCGAGTTCCGCGGCGTGCCGTTCCTCTGGCTTCCGGACCTCGCGCTCAAGGATCCGCTCTACATCATTCCGCTCGTCATGGGCGGGTCGATGTACCTGCTCTCGTGGCTCGGCATGCGTTCGAGTCCGCCGAATCCGCAGGCGAAGATGATGAGCTACATGATGCCCGTGATGTTCACGTTCCTGTTCCTGAACTTCGCGTCCGGCCTGAACCTGTACTACGCCGTGCAGAACATCGCGGCGCTGCCGCAGCAGTGGTTCCTCTCGCGGGAGCGCGGACGTGCCGGGGTCGCGCCGGCGAGGCCGGCGCTCGGGGCGGCGGGCGCGGCAGGGGCAGCGCGCAAAACGTAGACGGCGGATCGATGCGCGACGTGCACGGCCGTTGCACGTTTGGGAAGCGCCATGCACGTCACCTACATCGGTCACGCAACCCTGCTCATCGAGATCGGCGAGACGCGGCTTCTCACCGACCCCAACTTCGACGCGCACCTCGGCCGCATCCTGCCGCGTGTCGCTCTACCCGGCATCGCGCTCGAGGAACTCCCGAGGCTCGACGCGATCCTGCTCACGCACGCGCACGCCGACCATCTGTCGTTCGACTCGCTCGATCGCCTGCCGCGCCACGTTCCGATCGTCGCGCCCCCGGCTGTCGCCACGTGGTTGCGACGCCTCGGCTACGGCGACACCGTTTCCGTCGGCCCCGGCGAACGATTCCAGATCGCGACGGTCGAGGTGCACGCGGCGACGGCCACGCACCGCGGCAACCGCTACGGCTTCGACCGCTGGCGAAGCGCGGCCAACATGTACCTGATCGATGGCGGTGAGAGGACGGCCTTCTTCGCGGGCGACACGGCGCTCGACACGGACACGCACGGGCTCGTCGAACGCGTGCTCTGGGAGCGCGGACAGGAATTGGATCTCGCGATGTTGCCGATCGGGTACGCGCCGTGGTGGAAGCCCGGCTTTCGTCGGGGGCATCTCACCCACGACGACGCGCTCGAGTTGTTCGAGCGGCTCCGCGCGCGGATCTTCGTCCCATATCACTGGGGAACCTTCCGACACGTGACCGCCACGGCACACGACGCGATCCGGCGTTTGCGCGCCGCCGTCGAGCATCACCCGCTGCGCGCGGGCGTGCGCATCATCGAACCAGGCGAGTCGCTCGAGGTCCACGGAGACGCGGCGGCGTGACGCCGCCGACCGCGCAGCGGCCGTCGCCAACAACCTCACCGATCGACTCGTCGGAGACGATCGTCGCTCCTGCGACCGCGCCGGGGCGCGGCGCGCTCTCCGTCGTTCGCTTGTCCGGCAAAGCGGCGCACGACATCGGACGCGCCGCGCTTCACCCGTGGCCGGCGAGCGCGCGCACCGCGACGCTGTCGAGGGTTCGCGATCTCGCCGGTGTGGTGCTCGACCAGGTGGTGGCGATACGCTACGACGCGCCGGCGTCATTCACCGGAGAGGATTGCCTCGAGCTGATCACCCATGGCGGCGCGGTCGTCTCCGCGACCGTTGTCGCCGCCATGGTCGCGCGCGGCGCTCGGCTAGCACGTCCTGGGGAGTTCACTCGGCGCGCAGTTCTCAATGGCAAGCTCGATATCCTGCAGGCGGAAGCGACCGGCGATCTCGTGGACGCGGGCTCGCGCGCCGCTCAGGCCGTCGCGCTCCGCCAACTCGACGGCGGGCTGACGCGTCGCGTGGCGTCGCTGCGGGCCGAGTTGATCGGGCTCGAGGCGTTGATCGCCTACGACATCGATTTTCCAGAGGAGGACGATGGTCCCATCGCGCCGGCGAGGATAGTTCAGCAGACGGATGCGGTCGTGAGCGCGCTCGAGAAACTGATCGCGACGGCGCGGACCGGCGAACTGGTTCGCCAGGGGGCGCTCGTGGTCATCGCCGGCGCGCCGAACGTCGGAAAATCCTCGCTGTTCAACGCGTTGCTCGGCGAGAGTCGCGCCATCGTCACGGACATCCCCGGCACGACACGCGACGCCATCGAGGCGGTCGTCGACACTCCGACCGTGCCATTGCGCCTCGTGGACACGGCGGGAATGCGCGATGCCGTGGATCCGGTCGAGCGGCTCGGCGTTCAGGTGAGCGCTTCGTACGTCGCGCGCGCGGCGGTCGTGCTGGCGTGTGGCGACGACGCGGCATCGATGCGCCTGATCGGCGCAACGCTCTCGGGAAAAACCGCCGCTCCGGTGGTCGCGGTGCGGACGAAGATCGACGTGGCGCCGCCCTCTGCGGACGAGCTGAAAGTCGCGCGCGAGACGACTGGAGCGACGACCGCGGTTCCCGTGAGCGCCGAAACCGGTTTGGGTCTCGACGTGCTATTGGCGGAGGCGTCGCGATTGGCAACGGGCGACGCGGCCGAACTCCGTGCCGATGCGCCGATCCTGACTCGCGAGCGGCACCGATATGCCGTCGGCCGGGCTCTCGACGAGGTTCGAGCGTTTCGGGCGGCGTGGCGGGAAGGCCAGCTTCCACCAACGGTCGCCGCGGTTCATCTGCGCGAAGCGGTGACGACGCTCGAAGATCTCATCGGGGCGGTGGACGTCGAGGACGTGCTCGACGAGGTCTTCCGGCGTTTCTGCGTCGGGAAGTGACGCGCCAGCGCCAACCGCGCGCGGCCGGAAACTACGCCGTCATCACGGCCGCGTGCCCGAGCGCGGAGATCTCGACGGAACTGGCGCGCATCGCCCACGCCAATCCGTTGGCCGCGATGGCCGGCTCGCACAGCCGCGCGCCGAGGTAGTAACCGGCTCGCTCGGGAATGACGTAACGATCGACGGTTCGCGCTTCGTCGCTCATGCCGCCGGAGAGGTACCGGAGTCGCAGGCCAAGCCCGGATCGATCCAGATCGCCGGTAACCGCGCGAATGAGCACGGACTCCAGCTGGCGCACCTCGGTGTACTGGCGTCGTCCATACCCGAAGTATTCCCACGCGGCGTGTCCGGGACTCACCTGGCGCGATGCGTGAATCGCGAGGCCCTCGTTGATGAGCAGCTCGCGGAGCGGAGCCCGGCGGCCCGAGTCCCAGTACGAGTAATAACCACTCGCGTCGTTGATCACGTCGCGCAGTTCGCTGCGGCTCGTCGGCGACGTGTAGCGAACGACGTGTGCGATCTCGTGCGCCAACCAGAGGGGGATCAGCTCGGGATCGAGGCCGAGGCCCTGCGTCTGCGCGTTCGTCTGGCCGGTGAAGTGCTCGAGGCACACGAAGGCGACGCCGCGTCCATCGACGACCAACTCTCCCGCGTTGGCGGCGCCGACGCCGATCATCAGGACGACGTCGACGTCACAATCCATTGCAAGGAGCTCTCGGCACTGCTGTTCGGTGTTGCGTGCAAGCGACACCACATCGGTGCGTTCGAGCATCGCCCTCAAATCCGGACGCGCCGCGGCCACGGTCGATCGCACGATGTCCACGTAGTGCGGACCGTCGGGATCGATCACATAATTGTGCCAGTACGGCTCGAGGATCTTGCGGTGACTGTTGAAGTAGCGCTGGTAAGCGGCTTGTCGGTCGGTGCTATCGAGAACGGCGAAGAAGTCGGGTAGCAGGTTGATCAGCATTCGACCGGGCGCGGGAAGGCGGCGCGACGTTTCCGACGGACGCGGAATGATAGTGGCGATATGAAAAGCGTACAAGAGTCGAGAGGGCGGTGAGGCGTGGCACAGTTCTTCCCATTTTCACTTTTGGAAAGACCGACGAGACGGCGGGGATGGAACCGATGACCACGCTGCAGCAGATAGAGCTTCAGTGCCCCATCTGCGAGACAAAATTCCGCTCGCAGACGGTAGTATCGACGAATTCTTTCGGCGGGAAGCGCACAGACTTTCACGAACGCGCGGCAGGAACGCAGCCGCTACCGTACCTCATTCACACGTGCAGTCGCTGCGGTTACGCGGGTGCCGATCGTGACTTCACCGACGGCGCCGACGTATCGCCGATCCTGAAGGAGCGAGTCTGGTCCGAGCTCGCGCCGGCCATCAGCAGCGGCACGCGAACCGGCTCCGAGAAGTACGAGGCCGCCGCGAAGGTCGCCGAATGGCAGGGGGCGGAACCGCGCCACGTTGCCGACCTGCTGCTGCGAGCCGCCTGGTGCTGCGTGGACGAGGGGGATACGGAAGCCGAGCGCTTCTTCCGCCGAAAAGCGGCCTGGAAGTTCGAGGAGGCGCTGAGCGCGTTCGACGGCGTTCCTCGCGACGAGCGAGCGGTGATCAACTACCTGGTCGGCGAGTTGTGGCGGCGGATCGGCGACGCCGCGCTCGCGGAAGCCTGGTTCGACCGGGTCCGCTCCGAGGTCGTGGACGGGGAAGCGCAGCAGTGGATCATCGAGGCGGCAGATCAGCAACGCGACTGCCCGCGCGAATGGTTCAGCTGACGACGGCCGCACGACAGGTCTAACGAGCGCGCCCTCACGGGGGGCGCGCTTCACGTTTCAGCGACTTCCTCAGCGCGTTCCGAAGAGCCGGTCTCCGGCGTCGCCAAGTCCCGGAAGGATGTAGCCTTGCTCGTTGAGGCCGCGGTCCAGCGACGCGCAATATACGACCACGTCGGGATGCTCCCGCGCGAGCCGCCTTACACCTTCCGGGGCGGCGACCAGACACATGAACCGAATGCGCGTCGCTCCGGCGCGCTTGAGCGACGACACCGCCGCGACGGCGCTTCCGCCGGTCGCGAGCATCGGATCGAGCAGAAAGAAGTCGCGTTCCGGCGCATCGCCGGGCACCTTGAAGTAATAGTCCACCGGTTCGAGCGTGTCGTGGTCGCGATAGAGGCCGATGTGTCCGATCCGCGCGCCCGGGACCAAACGGTAAATGCCTTCGACCATCCCGAGGCCGGCTCGCAAGATCGGCACGAGCGTAAGCTTCTTTCCGCTCATGCGCTTGCCGACGGTTCGCTCGAGGGGCGTCTCCACCGTCGCGTCCGCGAGCACCAGATCGTTCGTCGCCTCATACGCGAGCAGCATGGCGATCTCGTCGACGAGCTCCTTGAAAATCTTCGTCGGTGTTTCGCGGTCCCGGAGGATGCTCAGCTTGTGCTGCACCAGCGGGTGCGACACGACGCGGAGCGTCGGGAAGCCGGGGGTGGTGTCCATGGCGCGCAAACTACTAATTTCGCGCCCATGGCAGAATACCGGTCGCGGCCGTTGGTAGACGCAACTCGTTGGCGGCCGTCTCGGCCGCCGAGCGCGTTTTAGTTCCCGTCGCCGAATGCTCCCGCCGCGACGAGCAAACTGGTGGCGGCTCGGTTGGCTGTTGAGCCTCCTGATGATCGCCGGCTGGCTGTTGTCGCTCGTCGGAGTATATGTCTGGGGACATCGCGACACAGCGCGTCCCGCCGCCGCGATCGTCGTGATGGGAGCGGCCCAATATGCGGGGCGTCCGTCACCGGTGTTCCGCGCGCGCATCGACCACGGGATCGATCTCTGGCGTCGGGGCGTGGCTCCGCGATTGATCTTCACCGGCGGGCCGGGCGACCGCGACACGACGAGCGAGGCCGCGGTCGCGGAGCGCTACGCCATCGACCACGGGGTCACTCCGCGCGCGATCATGATCGAGAACGCCGGACGCTCGACGGCGGAATCGCTCCAGCACGTCGCGGCGCTCATGGATGCGGAGCCGTCGCGCACGGTGGTTCTCGTGAGCGATCCCTTCCACATGCTGCGACTGACGATACTGGCCCGTCGCTACGGCCTCACCGCCTACGCTTCGCCGACCCGCACGAGTCCGATCTCCACGAGCTGGCGCGAGTCGTGGAAGTTCGCGCTCGGCGAATCCATCAAGGTGCCGATCGCCTTTCTGCTGCAACGCCGAGAGTAGCGCCGGCTGACCGCGCCTCTCCGCTATCGACCGCCCGCACGAGCCACGACCAGTACGCCGCGCCGCCGACCTCGGGAACGTCGTTGTGACCGGCGCCGCGAACAACCAGCAGCTCACCTTTGTTCTCGGCGGCGGCGAATACCTCGCGCCCCATCCGCACCGGCACGACCACGTCGCGATCGCCGTGCGATACCCACACCGGGGCGCGAAGCGAGCGAACTCTCGTCGGCGTGTCGAAATGGATGCGCGAAATGAGGCGCCAGAACCCCGCGATGCCCGGTACTCCGAGGCGAGCGGCCATCGCCCGCGCCGTACTGAGCGGTGACTGGAGAACGAGCGCGCGCGGTGTGTCGCGCGCGGCAAGTTCCGCCGCGACGGCGCTACCGAGCGAGTGACCGTAGAGGACGACGTCGGTGTGCGAGATGCCAAGCCGGCCTGTCAGGAACTCCAGGGCCGCCTCCGCATCGAGCGAGGAGGTGGCGTAGGTCGGCCCACCGGGAATTCCGTCGTAGCCGCGATATTCGGGCAGGAGGATGCAGCCATCGGTCCCGCGCGCGAGTCGCGTGGCCCACGGAATGAACCAGCGAGCCACGTCGGCGTTTCCGTGAAAGGCGATTATCGCGGTTCGCGGCGACTGGCAATTCCCGACGAGGAAACCGAAGAGCTCGATACCGTCGGCGGCGCGGTACGAGACGCGTTCGGCGGGAACCGGCCCGTCGCGCGCGGCGGGCGGCGGCTGGAAGAGCACCCGTTCCTGGTATCGCCAGAGCATGAGCAGGAGCCCGACGTAGGCGAACGCCACTCCGGCAGTGACTAAATAGATCAGACGTAGCACGCGCGACCGCTTCGGCTCGACGAGTAAACTCTCGTCAGGGTTCCAGTGCCCACTCGAGGAGTGCAATTTAGACCGATGCGCATTCCGATCGAAACCTTTCGGTTGCCGAACGGACTATTCGTGAGCTTGTCCGAAGATCATACGGCCCCGATCGTCGCAGTGAATCTTTGGTACCACGTCGGCTCAGCCAACGAGCCGCCCGGCCGCACAGGGTTCGCGCACCTGTTCGAGCACATGTTGTTCCAGGGGTCGGCCGACGTGGAGGCGAACGAACACTTCGAGCTCGTGCAGCGCGCCGGCGGAACGCTCAACGGATCAACCTGGCTCGAGCGCACCAACTATTTCGAGACACTTCCATCGAACCAGCTCGAGCTGGCCCTGTGGCTGGAAGCGAACCGCATGGGCAAGCTGTTGCCGGCGATGACACAGCAGAAGCTGGATACGCAGCGCGACGTGGTGATGAACGAACGCCGCTGGTCGATGGACAACCAGCCGTACGGTTCGTGGATGGAAAAGCTTCCGGCGCTTTGTTTTCCGGCCGAGCACCCATTCCATCACTCGCTGATGGGCTCGATGCAGGACCTGACCGCCGCGAGCCTGGGCGATGTCGCGCAGTTCTTCGCGACATACTACACGCCCGACAACGCGGTCCTCTCGATTGCCGGCGATTTCGAGCCCGCCGAGGCGCGCCGCCTGGTCGAGACGCACTTCGGCGAGATTCCACGTGGCGGCCGCAAGCCGCCGCTTCCGGACATGACGCTGCCGCCCGTCTTCGGCGAGTGGCGTCGAGAAATCGTCCCGGACGACATCATGTTGCCGCGCTTGTTCCTCGCATTCCGTTCGCCGGCGTTCGGAACGAGCGAGTATTACGCGGCGAGCACGTGCGGCGCCGTGCTCGGCCTCCGAAACGCGAGCCTGCTGCACCGGCGCCTCGTCCGCGAGCGCCAGGTTGCGGCCGAGGTGACGGCGTTCACGTACGATCTCTCGAAAGGAGCCGATCTGCTCGTCGTGGACGCAACGGCGCGGCCCGGCGTCTCGGCCGATCAGCTCGAGCAGGAGGTCGCAAGCGAGATCGACGCCGTCGTGCGAGACGGCGTGTCCGACGAGGAGGTCGGGCGTGCGGTCGCTGTCATTCAGACGATGTTCGTGTCCGCGATGCAGCAGGCCTCGGAACGGGCAGATCGAATCTCCCTATTCGCCACGTATCTGGGTGATCCGACGAAGGTGAACGACGAAGTCGACCGCTATCGCGACGTGTCCGCGAAGGCGGTGAACGCGTTCATCCGCGAACGACTCGGCGCGAACAACCGCGCGAGTCTCATGTACGTGCCGCGAGAAGCGTCCTCCGAAGTGCTCGTCGGATCCGGAGCTGCGGCGGCGATCGAATGACTGCACCCGCCGCGCAGCCGCCCCGGAAGTCGCCGCGCCCATCGCCGGGCCCGCGCCGCGACTATCACTTTCCCCGATTCGTGCGTCGCCGCCTGGACAACGGCCTCGAGTTGATCGTCGCGACGGTGGCGAAGCTGCCACTGGTGAGCGTCGCCGTCATAGTGGACGCAGGCGCGGTGTGTGATTCGGCGGGAAACGAGGGCGTCGCCCGCCTAGCGGCGAAGCTCATGCTCGAGGGCACCGAGAAGTACGACGGCGCCGAGCTCACCGAGCGATTCGAAAGATTGGGAGCGTCGATCGACGCCGAGGCGGATTGGGACGAGGCCGCGTTGACCATGACGGTGATGTCCGACCGACTCCCCGCGGCGTTCGATCTGCTCGGCGAGGTCCTGCGCACGCCGGCGTTTCCACAAAGAGAGGTCGACCGGCTGAAGGCCGAACGGCAGGCGGAGCTGCTCCAGTTACGAGCCGAGCCTCGTGGTCTGGCGGACGAGCTATTCACTCATTTTCTGTACACGCCGTCGTCGCGCTACGCGCAACCGGACGGAGGCGATGAGACGAGCGTCGCGCGAATAGAACGCTCCCACATTCGGGCGTTCTACGAGTCGCGCTACGTGCCGGCGGCGACGACCGTCATCGTCGTCGGCGACGTCACGGCGGACCGCGCCGAAGAGTTGGCGAAATCGACGCTCGGCGGTTGGTCAGGTAGTCCGCCGCCGAGAATCGCGGCCGACGCGTCGCCGTCGCGTCCCGGCCGCGCGGTGCACATCGTCGCGAAAACGGATGCGCCGCAATCGGAGCTGCGCATCGGGCACGTGGGCATTCCGCGTAACCACCCGGACTACTTCGCCGTGAACGTGATGAACGCGATTCTCGGCGGTCTGTTCAACTCGCGCATCAACCTGAATCTGCGCGAAGCACACGGCTACACGTACGGCGCCTTTTCAGTGTTCGACTGGCGGCGGCAAGCGGGTCCGTTTCTCGTGCAGACCGCCGTGAGATCGGACATCACGGACGCGGCCGCGCGCGAGGTGATCAGCGAGATCGACCGGATTCGCGCGGACCGCGTGGGTGAGGACGAGCTATCGCTGGCGACGAGCTATCTCGACGGTGTCTTTCCGATCCGCTTCGAGACGACGGCCGCGATCGCCGCCGCGTTGTCGGTGCTCGTCGTTCATGGTCTGCCGGAGGACTACTACGACCGCTATCGGGAGCGCGTGCGGGCGGTGACTCGCGAACAGATCCTAGAGGCGGCGCAGCGGCACCTGCATCCGGAGGCGTTGCAGCTCGTGGCCGTCGGGGATCCCGCCGTGGTCCGCGAGCGGCTCACCTCGCTCGAGTTCGGACCCGTCGCGCTGTATGACGCCGCAGGTCAGCGCACCAAATGACGCCGCTCGAGAGCGCCGGACAAGTTCGGACCGAGCGCAAGTACACGGGGAAGATCATCGCGGTCGATAGAGATACCGTTCGGTTTCCGGACGGATCGGTCGGCGAGCTGGACATCATTCGGCATCCGGGCGCGAGCGCGATCGTTCCCTTCGTCAGCGACGTTGACGGCGAAGACCCCCAGATCCTCTTGCTGCGCCAGTACAGGTACGCGGCCGGCGATTTCCTGTACGAGGTTCCGGCCGGCCGTCTCGAGGCAGGTGAGGACCCTCGCGACTGCGCCGTTCGCGAGCTCCGCGAAGAGACCGGGTGCACCGCCTCGCGATTGGATTTCCTTTTCACGATGTTCACGACGCCAGGCTTTACCGACGAGCGCATCCACGTCTTCCTGGCCGCCGGTCTCGAGCGAGGCTCCACGGCTCATGAGGCGGACGAGTTCATGACGGTCGAGACGATGACCCTCTCGCGGGCTCTCGAGTTGATCCAGCAGGGGCGGATCAACGATGCGAAAACGGCACTGTCGATTCTCTACGCGGCGGGATTTCGCGCCGGTCGCTGAGCAACTCGCGCCGTTCGGCCTGTGTCAAAAGAAGGACAAAGAAACCCACCGCTTCGACTGGTTTCGTCACGTATTGTGGACACGACGAGATCGGGGCTCGAGGGGCTGGTGTGAACCCAAGCCATTGATTTTGAATGGCTTAAAGCGTGCCAAATTTCGCGGATTGCCCGGCATGCCACCTGCCCTTTTGGACAAGCGAGAAGTGACGGTTTCGAGGGCCGCGATCGAATCTCTTCTGTTCGTCCGGTCGTACCCTTCAATGAAGTGCCAAGGGGGCACGGGCACCATGGCTGAGGTCGCAATCAAACGGGCGCCGCTGGCTGGCGCGGCACGTCAGAGACTGCAGGCGCTGGACGACGCGTCCATCGTCGGCGCGTTCCTCGCCGGTGAGGAACGTGCGTTCACCGAACTCGTCGAGCGGTACCAGACGCGTCTTCTCAATTTCATTTACCGAACGATCGGCGACCGTGAGCGGGCCGAGGATCTCGTCCAAGAGGTCTTCATCCGGGTGTACCGCCACCTGCACCGATTCGACCGCACGAAGAAGTTCTCGACGTGGGTCTACACGATCGCGTCGAACCTCGCGAAGAACGAGCTGCGCAATCGCTCGCGCAATCCGCTGGTCTTGTTCCAGACGATCAAGGCCAACTGGGACGACGAGGAGCGTCCGCTGCAGTTCGAGGACACGACCGCTCGGCCCGACGACATGTTCCGTCGCCGGCACCTCCGGGCGCTCGTGGAAGAGACCGTGGCTCGTCTGCCGGAGCACCACCGCCAGGTGTTCGTGCTCCGCGAGCTGGAGGGGAAGTCGTACGAGGAGATCGCCGAGATAACCGACTGCAACTTGGGGACGGTGAAGTCGAGGCTGAACCGGGCGCGCAACGCGTTCGCGTCGATCATCGAGCCGAAGATCGATTAGCGCCCGTGGTTCGAGGTCGGCTGTAGGATAGATGAGGGGAGAGCGGGCGGGGCCGATTTGGCCTCGCCCGTTTCGCATTCTGCGGGTCTCGCGTCTCTCCTGAGACCGCCGTATTCTGGAACCGCCCCCGGTTCGCAGGGTACCGACTGGCGAACACCACCTCCGCGGTACGAGCCCTTTGATGGACTGTCGCGAGTTTCGAAGCAAACACGTGGCGTACGTCGACGACCTGCTGGCGGCCGTCGACATGGATGGAATGCGAGCGCACCTCGGCCGTTGCCCGTCCTGTGCACGTCAGGACACGGCTGTGCGGCGAAGCCTGATGCTCGTACACAATCTGCCGTCCATCGAGCCGTCGCCGGAGTTCATGGCGCGACTGAACGCGAGGCTGACGGAGCTCGGGCCTACGCCGCGATACGCATCGCGAAGCTCACTGTTCTTCACGATGCCGGCGATGGGGACGTTCGCCGCCGTTGCGGCGGGCATCGGCGTCGTCGCGGTGCTGTCGATGCGTGTTACGCACTATACCGCTCCGACGCAGATAGCGAGCGCCCCGATCGCCGCCCCATTCGACTCGCTGCCGGACCTCACATTTGCGAACATCTCGGCGCCCGAGATCACGCCCCTGGCCAACGCCGCGTACGTCGCTGCCGTGCCCACCGGAATTCCGATCTGGCCCGCGGTGCTGATGGCCGGAGAGACGCCCGTCCGATTCGCGAGCATGGAGCTCCAGCTGCCCGACGGACGCTGACACAATTGGTTGCAACACGCGCGGTGAGCGGTCGGCGAAGAGCCGGCCTTTTTCTTTGTCGGAGCGCCGCGCGGCGGCGTATATTCTCGGCATGTCGCCCGTCGCCGACGCAAAGGTGCTGCGCACTGCGGCCAAGGAGCGTGTTTTCGCACCGGCCTACTATTTCTACGGCGACGACGACTACCTCAAGAACGAGGAGCTGCGGCGTCTGATCGACGCCGCGATCGATCCGGCGACGCGGGACTTCAATTTGGAGTTCTTGCGGGGCGCCGAGGTCGACGCGACCACGCTAGGATCGATCGCGGGCACGCCTCCGATGATGGCGGAACGGCGGGCAGTCGTCGTGCGAGAGGTGAACGCGCTAAAGAAGGATGCGCGCGCGGTCCTCGATACGTACCTGGAACGCCCCGCTCCCGACGCACTGATCGTGGTAGTAACGGGCGCCGGAGTGAAGCCCGACAAGGCGCTGTTGTCGTCGACGACCGCGATCGAGTTCGCGCCGTTGAGCGGCGCGCGGATTCCGCGATGGATTTCGTATTACGTCGAGCACGATGTCGGAGGGGGAGCGACGATCACGAGCGGGGCCGTGACGTTGCTGCAGGAGGCCGTGGGCACCGAGCTGGCGCAGCTGCGCGTCGAGCTCGACAAGCTCGCCGCGTTCACCGGTGGTGGCGTCATCGACGAAGCGGCCGTGTCGGCCGTCGTGGGCATTCGGCCGGGTGAGACGCTCGGCGACTTTCTCGACGCCGTAGCCCGACGAGACGCCGTTGCGGCGCTCGGAATGCTGGACACGGTGATGCAACAGCCGAAGGCGAGCGCCGTCACGACCGTCATGGCACTCGCAGCCCAGACGCTGGCGATCGCCTGGGCGCAGTCGGCGCGCGAACGCGGCGGGGGGTCGCACGCGGGAAAACTCACGCAGGATCTCTTCTCGCTGCTCAAGGAATCAGGCTCGGTTTTTACCGGACGCTCGTGGGGCGAGTTCGTGGCGACGTGCGTTCGCGAGTCCGAGCGGTGGTCGCCTGCCGCCATCGACGCGGCGCTGGACGCGCTTCTCGAGGCCGACAAGACATTGAAGGACAGCCGCGTGTCATCCGACGAGCAGGTGCTCGCGACTCTCGTCCTTCTTCTCTGCGGCACGCGCTCCAGCCGGCGCGCGGCCTGATCCTATGATGCCACGCGGAATGCGAGCGCCGGTTCGACTGTTCGGAGCCGCGTTACTACTCGCCCTCGGCACGTCGCTCCGCGCGCAGAACGTCGCCGCTCAGGGAAGCGCGGTCACCCCAGCGGCAGACTCGGTCTTCGCGCGCGCGCGGCGCCTGGTGACGACCGGGAATGGCGCCGCCGGACGGGTACTCGTGGACTCGATGATCTCGGCGGCGACGCCGGACTCGCCGACGTACGCCGAGGCGCTGTACTGGCGAGGCGCGCTGGCAGCGTCTCCGTCGGACGCGGAACGCGACTACCGCCGGCTCGTCGTGGACTACTGGTACGCGCCACACCTCGGCGACGCGCTGTTACAGCTCGCCCAGGTGGAGGCCGCTCGCGGCGACCGAGCCGCGGCGACGGGGCACCTCGAACGTTTCATGCTCGAAGCGCCTTCGCACCCGGACCGCCCTCGTGCGGGGCTGACGCTCGTGAGGCTGCTCTTCGACCAGAACGACATTCCGCGCGGGTGTTCGGCGTGGCGGCAAGCGCTGAACGCGGCGCCGGCCAACGCGGTCGAACTGCGGAATCAACTCGGCTATTTCTCCGCACGGTGCACGGCAAACGACGTCAGCGTTGCCTCGCGCGTTCCCATCGCTTATCCGCCGGGGTCTCCGCCGACCGCCGGCGCCGTAAAGGACACGGCCGCATCGCGCCGCGATTCCACGGCGGGAACGGCGACCGGCCGCTTCACGCTTCAAGTCGCGGCGTACCAGACGAAAGCGGAAGCGACGCGGCTCGTGAGCAGGCTCGCCGGGCGCGGCGTGACGGCGCGCGTGGTCGGGACGACGAAGCCCTACCGCGTACGCGTCGGACGCTACGAGACTCGCGCCGCCGCGATCGTCGCGCAGGCGCAGCTCAAGGCGAAGAAGCTCACCGCGCTGGTCACGGAAATCGGCTCGGACGACAAGTGACGACGATGTCGACGTCCGCGCAGACGCCGCTCATGCAGCAGTATCGCGAGATCAAGGGCCGGCATCAGAACGCGATCCTGTTTTTTCGCATGGGCGAGTTCTACGAGATGTTCTACGACGACGCCGAGACGGCGTCGCGCGTCCTCGGGCTGACGCTGACGTCGCGCAACAACGGGGGAGCCGCCGACGTTCCACTGGCCGGCGTTCCGGTGAAAGCCGCCGGCGACTACGTGCGTCGCCTCGTGCAGCAGGGCTTTCGAGTCGCCATCTGCGAACAGACGGAGGATCCGAAGGTCGCCAAGGGCGTCGTGCGGCGCGAGGTCATCGAGACGGTGAGTCCGGGGGTGGCGCTCGCGGATGATTTGCTCGACGGCACGCGAAACAACTTCATCTGCGCGATTCTGGTAGCCGCCGAACGCGAGGTACCCACGTCCGACGCGCGAGTCGGCGTGGCGGCGGCCGACGTCTCGACCGGCGAGGTGCGATTGATCGAAACGACAGTCGCCGACCTCGACCCGTTGATGGCTCGCCTGGCGCCGCGCGAGATCCTCGTTCCCTCCGGGTCGCGCGCGCGGCTGCCGGCGTCGCGCAGCGACGCGCTCGTCACCGAGCGCGAGCTCTGGGAGTTCGACGCACCGCTCGCCAGCGAAGACCTCGCGAGACAATACGGCGTGTTGTCGCTGGAGGGTTTTGGACTCGCATCCTCCGACACCGCCATCGTCGGCGCGGCGGGGGCGCTTCTTCGCTACCTGCGCGAGTTGCAGCCCGCGGGTTTGCCGCAGCTCGCGAGACCGACCATCGAACGGCCCGGCGGAGCGATGCCGCTCGACGAGATGACTCGACGCAATCTCGAGCTGGTCGAGTCATTGCGCGGCGGCGGCACCGAAGGCACGCTGCTTTCCGTGCTCGATCGGACGGGGACGCCGATGGGCGCGCGCCTGCTTCGACAGTGGATCCTGGCGCCGCTGACGAACCGCGCGGCGATCGAAGCGCGGCTCGACGGCGTCGCAAAGTTCGTCACCGATCCGATCGCGCGCGAAGCGATGCGCGACGCCATCGACGACGTACGGGACGTGGAGCGACTCGCGGCGAAAGCGGCGGCGCGCCGAAGTACGCCGCGCGAGCTCCGCGCGCTCGGCGATTCGCTCACCGCGCTGCCGGCCGTCGCATCGGCGCTTCGTCGAGTCGCCGCTCCGGGACGGCTGGCCGAGATGTCGTCCGGTTGGGACGACTCGCCGGAGTTGGCGGCTCGCCTCTGTTCCGCGCTCGTCGAGCGGCCACCGCTGGCGATCGGCGAGGAGGCGGTGATCGCGACGGGAGTCGACGCCGAACTCGACGGATTGCGGGAGCTTCGCGACGGAGGGCGCGACGCGATCGCCAAGATTCAGGCCGACGAACGTGCGCGAACGGGCATCCCGTCGCTCAAGGTCGGCTTCAACAAGGTCTTCGGCTACTACATCGAAGTCACGAGGTCCAACCTGCACCTCGTGCCCACGGACTACCAGCGCCGCCAGACGATCACGTCGGGCGAACGATTCGTGACGCCGGCGCTCAAGGAACACGAGGAGCGCGTTCTCACGGCAGCAGAGCGCATCGAGTCGCGCGAGCGGGAACTGTTCGACGCGCTTCGCGCCGAGGCGGGCGCCGAGATCGCCCGTCTGCAGCGAATCGCGCGCACGGTGGCCGAGCTCGATGTGCTGGCGACTCTCGCCGACGTCGCGGCGCGCGAGGGGTACGTGAGGCCGACGATCTCCGACTCGTTCGAGCTCGAGATCGCGGCGGGGCGGCATCCGGTCGTCGAGCGGATGATGCCGCGCGACAAGTTCATTCCGAACGATCTGCGACTCGTCGAGGATGCGCGCGTCATCATCCTGACCGGCCCGAACATGGCGGGCAAATCGACGGTGCTGCGGCAGATCGGATTGATCGCACTGATGGCGCAGGCCGGAAGTTTCGTTCCCGCGTCGGCGGCGCGGATCGGAGTGGTAGACCGGATTTTCACGCGCGTCGGCGCGAGCGACAACCTGGTGCGCGGCCAGTCGACCTTCATGGTCGAGATGAGCGAGACGAGCGCGATCCTGCACACGGCGACCGCGCGCAGCCTCGTGCTGCTGGACGAGATCGGCCGGGGTACGGCGACGTACGACGGCGTGTCGATCGCGTGGGCGGTGACCGAGCATCTGCACGACGCGATTGGTTGCAAGACCGTTTTTGCCACGCACTACCACGAGCTGACGCAGCTCGCCGACGAGCTGACGGCGTTGCGCAACTTCAACGTCGCGGTGCGCGAGGCGGGCGAGCAGATCCTGTTCCTCCACCGTCTCGAGCCGGGCGGCGCCGATCGGTCGTACGGCATCGAGGTGGGCCGCCTCGCGGGCCTGCCGACCGAGGTGATCCAGCGCGCGCGGCGAGTGCTCGCGCTACTCGAGGGCGAGCACTTGGTCCGCGGCCTCGATGCACCGCCCGGCGGCAAGCACCCTCCCGCGACGGATCAGCTCGGCCTTTTCGCTTCCGCGACGCATCCGGTCGTGGCACAGCTTGCCCTCGTAGACGCGAACACGCTGACGCCGCTCGAGGCGCTGTCGCTCTTGGCGAAGTTGGCAGACGACGCGAGGCAGCGCCGCTGACGCGGCTCTCGCACACGGCAAACCGCGATGCGCGGGTCACGAGCCGGTCCTAGATTGGACCTCGCCCACACGCCGATGCCGATCTCCTCCTCTCCCGTCTCTCCCGCGCCACGCCACGTACTTCCGTACGACGACGTGCTCGGGCTGATCGGTTGGACGCCGCTGATTCGCCTGAGCCGGGTCACGCGCGGCATTCGCACACCGGTTTTCGCGAAGGCGGAATTCTTCAACCCCGGCGGGTCGCTCAAGGACCGGATTGGCATCCCGATCATCGAGCAGGCCGAGCGCGAAGGGCGGCTCAAGCCTGGCGGGACGATCGTCGAGGGGACGAGCGGCAACACCGGGATTGGCTTGGCCATCGCCGCGGCGCTCAAGGGTTACAAGTGCGTGTTCACGATGCCGGACAAGATGTCGCAGGAGAAGGTCCGACTTCTCAAGGCGTTCGGCGCCGAAGTCATCGTCACGCCGACGGCGGTGCCCCCGGATCATCCGGACAACTACGTCATGATGGCGAAGCGGATCGCGAGCGAGACGCCGAACGCCATCCTCGCGAACCAGTTCTACAACGATGCGAACCCGCAAGCGCATTACGAGACGACGGGTCCGGAGATCTGGGAGCAGACGCGCGGGAAGGTCACTCACTTCGTGTATGCGGCGGGCACGGGCGGGACGATCACCGGCGTCGGCCGGTACCTCAAGGAGAAGAATCCGAAGATTCAGATCATCGCGGGCGATCCCGTGGGCTCGATCCTTTGCGACATGTGGCGGTCGAAGGGCGAGAACAAGCCGGAAGGTGTCCCCTACAAAGTCGAAGGCATCGGGCAGGACAAGGTTCCCGGCACGCTCGACATGAACGTCGTCGACGACTTCATGACCGTGAGCGACAAGGAGTCTTTCGCCATGGCACGTCGGCTCACGCGCGAAGAAGGTCTCTTCGTCGGCGGATCGAGCGGGCTCGTGGTCCACGTCGCGTTGCATGTCGCGCGGCGCGTCGATGATCCGAACGCGCTGATCGTCGTGCCGTTGCCGGATACGGGAGAGCGTTATCTCTCGAAGCTTTACAACGACGAATGGATGCGCGAGAACCAGCTTCTCGACGCGGATCGAACGACGCTCGCGTTCGTGCTCGAAGCGAAAGCGCGAAGCAGCGGCGATACGCCGATCGTGGTGAGCGTGGCTCCGGGCGCGACGGTGCGCCAGGCGCTGGGTCTCATGTCACTCCACGACGTTTCACAACTGCCCGTCATGGACGGCACGAACTGCGTGGGCTCGGTGAGCGACTGGTCGCTGTCGGCCAAGAGCCTGGACGACACCAAGCTGCTCGACAGCACGGTGAGCGAGGTGATGGACCCGCCGTTCCCGACCGTGGACTTGGCGCAGCCCGTGGACAACGTCGCAAAGCTACTGTCGAAATCGAACCCCGCTGTCCTCGTGCGCTCGAACGGGGGGGAACCGTGCAAGGAATCGTCACTCGTTCGGACATGCTCAACTACCTGATGGCGCGATGACGGGTGGACCGGGGGACCGGCTCAAGATCGTAGTGTTGATGGGGGGCACGTCGTCGGAGCGAGACGTGTCGCTCGCCAGCGGAATTCGAATCGCCGAAGCACTGAGGTCTCTGGGCCACACGGTGATCGCGGTCGATCCGGCGCGGGGGGAAATCAGCGCCGACGAGCAACGGGCCCTGGCCGCGGGCGGCGTCGTGCGTGTGGCGCCACCGTCGCAAGAGTCGCTGCGACAAATGGCCCGCGAGGCACTCCCCCGGCTGGCGTCGAACCTGCCTCGCCGCGGCGACGCGGACGTCGTCGTCCTCGGGCTTCACGGCGGAATCGGTGAGGACGGGACGATCCAGTCCATGCTGGAGCTGACCGGCGTGCCCTACACGGGCAGCCACACCCTGGGCAGCGCGTTGGCGATGGACAAGGATCTCTCCAAGGCCCTGTTCCTACAGGCGGGGGTGACCACCGCCGACTGGCTCATGGCCCCGGCGACCGCTTCCGAGGTAGGGTCTCGGATCGGTTATCCGGCCATCGTGAAGCCGTCCAAGCAGGGGTCGACGGTCGGGCTGTCGGTTGTGAAGGAGCCGGGCGCCCTGGCGGCGGCGGTCGACCAGGCGGCGGATTTCGATGACGAGGTGATGATCGAGCGATTTATTCCGGGGCGCGAACTCACGGTGGGCATCCTGGGCGGCGAAGCGCTTCCGGTTGGAGAAATCATCCCGAGGCACGAGATTTACGATTACGAGTGCAAGTACACCGCGGGCATGGCCGAGGAGCGATTCCCGGCGGAGCTCACGGCGGAAGAGACGGCGCGGATTCAGGAACAGGCACGAAAGGCGTTCGCCGCGCTCAAGCTCCGCGGGTGTGCACGCATCGATTTTCGAATGTCGAGCGACAGCACGTTCTATTGTCTCGAGGCGAACACGCTCCCGGGCATGACGAACACGAGTCTCATTCCACAGGCGGCGGCCGCGGCGGGGATCACTTTCCCGGCGCTGTGCGAGCGCATCGTGCGCCTCGCGCTCGACGCGCACGCCGATTCGGCGCGCGCGCGGAGGGCGTCGTGAACAGACCCTCGGTTCCCACCGCGGCGCTGGCTGGTGTGCCCGCCGGTCTTCAGGCGCAAGGCGTATGGATCGGCCATCGCCAACTTTTTGTGCGATTCGCCGCAGAGGCCGAGACGGCGACGATGTACACTGCCGACGCGCTGGCGTCGGAGATCAGACGCGCGATGTCGCGATCGTCGTTCCATTCGATTTCAATCACCGGACGTGATCCTCTGGCGAACGTCGAGTACTTGCGCGACGCATTCGCCCGCGTGGACACGCCGCTGCCCGTGATGCTCGATTGCGACGGACAACGCCCCGAGCAGATTCCGGAACTGAAGAAGATCGTCCGCCTGGCGCAGATCACGCTCGACGGACCCGGGGTCGAGTCGGCCCACGACCGCGCGTTCGAATCGCTCGCTGCGGCCGCGGCCTCGGACATGCAACATGCGCTAGTACTCAACGTCGACGGGCACACGACCGACGCCCACATGTTACGGGTCGTGGAGCGTGCGCACGAGACGAGCGGGGCCGCGGCGGTGGTCATCCACCCGAGCGTGGCGACACCGGTCGACAAGGACCGCCGGTGGACGACGTTGTTCGAGCGCGCGGCTGCGCTCCACGGTAACGTTCGCCTCCTGCTGCGACTCCCGCCGCCGACCGGCATGCGTTGAGGTCGTCAGGGGTGACCGGAACAGCCCATCCTTAGTCGTGTTAGTAGAATAGAGAGACCAACCACGCACTTCGAAGCGAACATGTCGTCGTCCGCCGTAACCCCGGAATCCGAGCAGTTCAGGCTGACGCCTGCCGTGCAGGCGATCATCGCGCTCAACCTTGTCGTGATGTTGGCGCAAACGGCCGTCGGCTATCCGGACATGCGCGCGTGGCTCGGGTTCGACACGGCTGGGCTCCCCGGGCACTGGTGGACCCCCGTCACGTACATGTTCCTGCACGCCGGCCTGACTCCGCTTCTCGTCAACGCCTACGCCCTGTTCCTGTTCGGCCCGCGCGTCGAGCGGCAATGGGGGGCGGGAGCCGTTAGCCTCATCCAGTCGGCGGCCGAGGGTCAGCGCCCGACATCGTGGGGCGGGGCTGGCGGCGGGACGTCGCGACGGTTCGCTGGTTTTTATCTCCTGTGTGGTCTCGGCGGCGTCGCGTGTCAACTGTTGTTCTTCCGGACAGGTACGCTCGTCGGCGCGTCGGCCGCGGTGTTCGGCGTCATGACCGCGTACGCGATGCAATGGCCGGACGATGAAGTCATGTTCCTGTTCGTGTTCCCGGTCCGCGCGCGATCCCTCGTCGTCGGACTGCTCGTGTTCAACGTGGTGATGGGCGTCGCCGGAGACGGAGGCGCCGCAGCCGCAGCAGGGGCAGGGGCGGGTGCCGGGGCGGGGACCAATCTCGCGTACTTCGCGCATCTCGGCGGTGTGTTCGCGGCATACGTGTACATGCGCATGGCATCGACGTCGCCGAATATGGACCAGGTCCGGCAGCGCGTGGCGAATGTGCCCGATGCGGACGAACCACCCCGCGCCATTCCCAGAAATCCGCCGCGCCGAGAGCGCGGGGACGAAGTCGACGACGTGGTCGCCAAGAGCAAAGCAACGATCGCCAAGCGAGTCGTCGCGGCATCGCCGGCGCCACGCCGTACCGAGTCGCGCGCCGACGAGCTGGATCGCGTGCTCGACAAGATCTCCCAGCATGGCATCGACAGCCTGACGTCCGACGAGCGCAACGTGCTCGAGGAAATGTCGAAGCGCTTGCGCGGCCGCGAGTCCTAGTCGCGCGATCCTCTCGGCCGCGCGCGAGTCGAGGCCAAACTACCGTCA
The DNA here is from genome assembly GCA_963846925.1 of uncultured Gemmatimonadaceae bacterium. Lineage (GTDB taxonomy): Bacteria > Gemmatimonadota > Gemmatimonadetes > Gemmatimonadales > Gemmatimonadaceae > JAQBQB01. Next base: position 434,610 of record CAWJXW010000014.1, read on the forward strand.
AGAAAGAAAGAGCCCCCCGGGGTGTCCCGGGGGGCGATGCCGCCACGCCGTTCTCGCGGCGGCGATGACCAGCGCATAGCGCCGGCCCGTTGCCAATATGCGGCGCGTTACTACACGGCGCCAGCCAAGATTGTTTCCACGTCGGTCGCGTTTCTCAAGTCACGCACGATTTGCACCGAAGTGCGGAACGCGTGCATTCTTTCGCGCATGCCACGCCCCGAATTGCTGGAAACGTTCCCCAATCCGTACCCCGACCGGCGCTACGAGATCGCCATGGAGTGCGCCGAGTTCACGTCGCTCTGTCCGCTCGGCGGAATCGAGACGGACGCGGCGGAGCTCGAGGCGCTGCAAGGCGGTGCGCCGGATTTCGGGACGATCCGAATCAACTACGTGCCGCGGTGACGCGTGCCTCGAGCTCAAGAGTCTCAAGCTCTACCTCTGGAGCTTCAGGAACGACGGGATCTTCTACGAGCGGGCCGTCAACCGGATTCTGGATGACCTCGCACAAGCAGCGAAACCACACTGGATGGAGGTGGTGGGTGACTTCAACGTTCGCGGCGGGATCAAGTCGGTCATCACGCGCTCACGTCGGCGCGCGATCGAAGGAGTAGGGGAAGCACGGCGGTAGCTGTCGCTCATCGTCGTCGTCGCAACGGCGTGCTCCTCGGCGGGCTCGGCGCCGTCGCCATCGGCCACAGCCTCGTCGGCCCGCGCGTCTTCCTCGGGGATCGCCCCGGCGCTCGACGCGATCCGCGAGACCGATCTGCGTCGCGACATGTTCGCGATGGGGGGCGACGCGATGCGCGGCCGCGAGGCCGGCACGCTCGACGAGATGCGGGCCACCGGCTGGGTTGCCGAACAGGCGCGCGAGGCCGGGCTGCAGCCGGCGGGTGACGATGGGACGTTCTTCCAGTGGTGGCCGATGCGCCGCACGCGACTGAGCGCGAGCAGCGAGATCTCACTTGGCGGCAAGCCGCTGCAACTCTGGCGCGACGCTGTCGCTCTGTCGAACCAGCCGGTGACGGCTCGATCTCCCGGTCGTCTTCGTGGCCGACACGGCCGCGCTCGAGCGCACCGACGTGAAAGGAAAGGCGGTGGCGATGGTGGTCGCTCCGATCCCGACTCAGCCGGCGGCGCAGTTCACGATCCGCGGAAATTTCCAGGCGACAACGGCCGCGATGCTGCGCGCAGCACGCTGCGCGGATCGCGCAGGCGGGCGGCGCCGCGGCGATCCTCATCTCGGACGGATCGAGCGCGCTCGACGAAGCGTTCGTCGCCACCGCCACGGTGTCGTCGCGCGGAACGTACGCGATCGATTCGGCGGGCGGCGCCGCGGGTACGTTTGCGCGTCCGCCGACGCAGAACCAAAACGCGCCGGGGACCGGGCGAGCTGGCGGAGGTGGCGCGGGAGGAGGGGGAGGGGAGGGGGAGGTCGCGGGCGCGGGAATGCGACGACGATTCCGGCGCTCTGGGTTCGGAACGCCGCGCTCGAAGCGGCGAGATCGCCGAACGCCAAGCTCGTCGCGAACGTCGTCAGCGAGACGTTCTACTATCCGTCGGGGAACGTGATCGGCGTCGTCAAAGGCACGGATCCTCGGCTGGCGCACGAGTACGTGTTGTACAGCGGGCATCAGGACCACGACGGGACGCGCTACGTCGTGAACGGGGACTCGATCTGGAACGGCGCCGACGACAACGCCAGCGTCAGCGTGGCGATGCTGGCGATCGCGCGCGCATTCGTCGCGCATCCGGCGCCGCGCCCGATTCTTTTCGTCTGGCACGGCGCGGAAGAGCGCGGGCTCCTCGGCTCACGATGGTACGTGAATCATTCCACCGTGCCGCACTCGGAGATCGTCGCGGTGCTCAACGGCGACATGATCGGCCGCAACGATCCGGACAGCGCCGCGCTGCTCGGCGCGCAGCCGCCGCATCGCAACTCGGTCGCACTGGTGGACGACGCGCTGCGCGCGAACGCGGAGCTCACGCACTTCAAGCTCGACACGGTGTGGGATCGTCCGTCGCACCCGGAAGGTTGGTATTTCCGCAGCGATCACCTGCCGTATGCGCGCGCCGGAATTCCGGCGATCGAATTCAGCACGCTGCTGCATCCCGACTATCACACGCCGCGCGACGAGCCGTCGCGAATCGACATCCCGAAGCTGGCTCGGATGACGCAGTGGATGTACGCGACGGGGTGGATCGTCGCGAACGCGGCGCAGCGGCCGGATGTGATTCCGGGGTTCAAGCTCGAGCGGTAGACGGTAGACCGCTGGACGGAAACTGCGCAAGAACGAAGAAACGGGGGCGCCGGAGGCGCCCCCGTTTGTCTGCGCTGACACCGTGCTATCTTTAGAACTGATACTTGAGCTGGAGCTGCAGCGCGTAGTTCGACTGATGCGTTCTGCGTGTTGAACTGGTTCACGACGTTGTAGTTGAACACCGGCTGCGCGCCGCTGGTGATCTTGACCGGCTGACCCGGCGCGGCGACGTACGACCGGCGGGTGAGGAGCGCCGGGCTGTTCGTGCTGCCGAAATCGCGCGAGCCCCAGTTCTTGTTGAGCAGGTTGAGGAAGTTGAAGATGTCGAGCTGGAGGATGAAGTTCTTGCCCTGAACCGTCGGCAGCGTCTGGCGAGCCGAGAGGTTCACGACCTTGTCCCACGGCGTGCGGCAGCTGTTGCGCTTCATGATCGTGCCGCGCTGCGAGTTGAGGCAGGGGTGGCTGGTGATGAAGGTCTCGAGCGAATCCTGCTGCTGGGCCGGCGTGAGCGCGTCGCGCCGCTGCCGCTGTGATGAAGCGAATCTGCGTCGTGTCGTGGGCGTTCTTCGGAACGTAGAGCAGGTCGTTGGACGCCGAGTTGTCGCCGTTCATGTCGCTGCCGTAGACGTACTCGAACGGAACGCCGGACTCGCCGATCCAGCTCAGCGAGATGCCGGTCTTCGTCGGGAGCGTGTACTCGCCGCTGACGACGAAGCGGTGCGGCGCATCCCACTTCGACGGCGCCAGCTCCTGCGCGTCTTGGCGGCCGGAGTAGCGAGCGGCCGAACTGCCAGTTCGAGAACGCGACGGAGGAGGTCAGGTCCCACACGTCGTACGAGTGGCCGTACGTGTAGGCGACCGAGCCTTCGAAGTTGTTCGAGAAGCGCTTCATCGAGCTGCTCGGTGATGCTGTACGCGTAATCGTGCGTCGACTGATTGGCGATGTTGATGACGTCGCCGGCTGACGCCGGGCTTGGGCGCACGCGGGACCGGGTTCGACGGTGCGGTCGCGATGTCGCCGTAGAGCGCGCGGCCGTTCAGGTCGTGGCCGATCGGATCCTTCACCAGGCCGATGTTCTGAGTAGTAGAAGTTCTGAACCTGGCGGGTGTACATCGCTTCGACGGTGCCGATCATGTTCCACGGCAGGCGGCGATCGAAACCGATCGAGCTGCGCCACGTCGACGGGAACTTGAGGTTCGGGTCGATCGTGTTGACCGTCACCGCCGGAGCGCCCGTGCTGCCCTTGCAGTTCGTCGGCGATCGGTGTCCGGCGTTCGGCATCGCCGGGCGCGGTGGCACGTTGGTGCAGGCCAGGTTGGCGAATCCGTTCACGCCCGAGTTGCCGAACAGGTTGCTGAGCCACACGTAGGCCGGCGTTGCCGACGAAGACGCCCGTGCCGCCGCGCAGCTGATTCACCTGATCGCCCGTCACGTCCCAGTTGAAGCCGATGCGCGGCGACCACTGCGGAATGTTCGTGCGGCACGTTCGCGGTGTTGATGCCGAGCGAGCTCGCTTGGATCGTCCGGATTCGTGCCGGGCTTCGACGTGAGGCCGAGGCAGATCGAGACGGAGGCCGCCCACGATGTTGAGGCGGTTCGTCGCCTGCCACTCGTCTTCACGCGTAGAAGGCCAGCGAGCGGGCCGTGAAGTGCGCCGCGCCGTCGCTGTTGTCGAGCTTGATGCCGAGCGTCGCGGAGCTCGGCGTGTTGTTGCATGAGCGAGTCGAGCGTGCCGAACGTGAAATTGCCGAGCGAGTTCTGCGAGAACAGGTTGCGGACCTTGTAGAACTTGTTCTGCGTGCCGACCGTGAAGCGGTGGCGCTCCCACGGGTAGCGTGTAGTTGTCGGTGAGCTCGGCGATCTTCTGGTCGAGCTCGTTGCCCTGCGACGAGTTCTCCGTGCCGGCCGAGAGCGAGCCGTTGCCGGTGCCGGCGAAGGGCTCGAGACGCGCGAGATGACGACGAACGGCGCCTGAATCGGAACTGCGCGAATGTCGTTGATGTCGGTGTAGCCCGACGGTCAGCTCGTTCGTGCCGCCGTTGCCGAACGTCGAGAAGAGCTGCGCGGTGCCGCTGTTCGTCGCCGTCGGTGATCGTGTAGCCGTTGTTCGAGAGCGCCAGGCGCGTGGCGCTGCGCGTGCTGACGACGTCCTGCTTGCGCGCTCGACGTAGTTGTAGCGCGCGACGAGGCGGCTGTTCTCCGGCAGGTTGATGAGGTCGAGCGCGGGCGAAGAGGTTCGCGAGCGGATTCTCGTGTTCCAGAGGCCGCCGTTGCCCGGATCGGCGAAGCCGTACTTCGTCTTCAGGATGTTGGTGAAGCTGTCGACCGCGGCCTGCGGTGGCCGGCGGTTTGGTCGTCATGTTCGAGGGCTGGCCGAGGTACGGGCCGATGTTCGGCGCCTTCTGCTGCTGGAATTCCGGCGCGACCGAGAAGAGCAGCTTGTCCTTGATGATCGGGCCGCCGAACCAGAAGCCTTCCTGCGACTGCTTGAACGGCGAGGCGCGGAGATAGGAGACGTTGCGCTCCATCTTTTCGGTGCGCGTGCTGTACGTGCCCGTGCTGTGGAATTCGTTCGAGCCGCTCTTCGTCACGGCGTTCACGAGGAAGCCCGTGAAGTTGCCCTGGCGAACGTCGTACGGCGACAGCAGGATCTGATATTCCTTGATCGCCTCGAGCGAAACCTGCTTCGCGCCGGCGAGACCGCCCGGCTGCAGCGTCGAGCTCAAACCGAAGAGATCGTTCGCGACCGCGCCGTCGATCTGAATCGCGTTGAAGCGATTGTTCTGGCCGCCGCCGGAAAGACCCGGGCCCTTCGTCGACACCTGCGGCGAGAGCACGACGAAATCCGTGAAGTTGCGGTTCAGCGTTGGGAGTCGCGCGATCGCCGAATCGGTGATCGTTCGTCTCGACGCCCGTGTGCGACTGCGACATGATGGCGCCGGTGGTCGACGCGACGATTTCGACGTTGGCGAGTCGCGTGACCGCCGTCCGAAGCGACAGATCGACGCGGACCGTTTCGCCGAGGGAGACCTGGAGATTGTTCGTGTCGCGCTGAGCGAAGCCGATGCGGCGGACCGTGATCGTGTACGGCCCGCCGGTCTCGAGCGCCGAGACGTAATAGCGTCCGGCGGTCGTTCGTGAGCGTGCCGGCGCGCGCACCGGTCGACCGATTGACGACCTGAATCTGCGCGCCTGCCATGGGTTTTCCGGTTTCGTCGGTGACGAAGCCGGTGAATCCGCCCGTCGACACCTGTGCGTGGAGGCCGTTCGCCGCTCCAAGAAGCGCCACCAAACTCAGGGCACTTCGCAGCGTCCAACATGAAATCTTCATAACGGTAGGAGGGTCCTCGTGGAATGAATGACAGTGTTCGACATCGCCCTTGTCCCACGGCTCACGGGTGGAGTGAGTGGGTCGTGCTGACTTACTCGAATTGCGGCTGGTTTGCTCGCATCGGCTGGTAACGATCGCGTCACCGGGGGGGATGGCGCTGCGAAAAACTCAGAAACCCAGGGCGGATGAGCGGAGGCAATGTATGCCCGGGATGCGGGGTTGGCGAGATGGGAATCCCGGACTCGCGCGTGGTGCCGCGGTGATAACTTCGACGCTTACGCCGGGGTCACACGAGACACTCGTTCGGCTCAGCGTATTGGAGTACTAGCGTGCGGCCAGAGCTCGGAAGCGCGGTGAATGTATCCACTCGGGTCGGCAGGTTCGGGCCGGCGCGACGCGTCGCGCGGCGCTCTCGCGGTCGAATGCAAGCGGCGAGCGCCAGCGTTTCGCGGACCGAAAGGGCGCGCGTTGACTAAACCGAAATAACTCGAATAAATTGAATGGCTTGGGGCTAGGTAGCTCAGTTGGTAGAGCAGCGGACTGAAAATCCGCGTGTCGGCGGTTCGATTCCGTCCCTAGCCATTGCTCGACCTGACGAGAAAACGGCCGCCCATCGGGCGGCCGTTTTCATGTCCTGCAGAGCTGCCGCGCGATCATCAAGGCGTGATCGTGCCAGGGAAGCTCGCGAACATGAAGCTCCCTCCGTCGGTGAACGGCGGCTGCCCGACGCCCACCGTTCCAGGCCACCCGGTTCCGGTCACGGTCCAGTTGGTGAGCGCCCCCGTCTTGAGACCCCAGTTCACGTCGAAGCCGGACACGCCGGAGAGATCCGGAACGTCCAGGTTGAGCGCCGATGCGCTCGAGTAGCCGACGGTCTGCTGGATCGTCACCTCGCGCGGCGCGCCTCCCGCCTGTGTCGCGTTGAACGTGAACAGCTTGTTGTACTGCGACTGCACGTTGATCGCCGCGCGAAGGCGGGCGTAACCGGTCGCCGTCAGCGTGGACACCGTCGGCGTGCTGAGCGCCGGGCCGAGTGCGAACGTCTGATCGACCGCGGTGTGGAACGCGAACAGCGCTTCGCGCTGCGGGGTCGTGCCGGTGAGACTGGGCAACGCCACGATCCCAAGGATGTGCAGATCGCCTGCCGCCTGATTCGCGGCTGGCACGCCAGGATAGGTGCGGGTCGCTCCGCCGCCGGTGAAGTCGGTGAAGTACGTCGCGAAGGTGTTGTTCGTCGTGAAGTAGATGCCGAGCAGCGCCGAGACGTCGGTGCCGAGATTCGTGATCGTGAGGTTCTTCGTCACCGGCGCGAACGCTTCCGACGCGCCGAAGTCGACCGTCGCGAGCGCGCTGCCCGCGGCCGGGTTCAGGTTCCGGCGAATGATCATCTTCGCGAGGTTGAGCGAGAACGACGTGCCATTGATCGTCAGCACCTCGCGGCCGGTGACGAGATCGACGTTGCCGTTCGGCACGTTGGAGAACGTCAGCGACGTCGCGCTGAACACACCCGCGGACGTGCCGAGGCTCCCCACCACGATGTCACCGGTGCTCGTTCCGGCCACCGCTGCGGTGACCGTCTTGCCCGCGCCGGCCGCACCGCTGCACACCTCGTTGGCTCGCCCCTGCAAATCGGCTTTCGATCCATAAAAGACTTCGAGATCGAAACCGCCAGTGGAGAACGGAAGCACGTAAGCGACGCCGCCGACCGCCTGCGTGATGTTGAACGTGTACGCGTCGTTCGTGCCCGTGACGTGAGTCCACGCGCCGCTCGTGCCGTCCTGGAACGCCACCCAGATCGGAATGCCGAGCCTGCCGCAGAACTGCCAGATGACGTTGCCGGACGTTGTTTGAGCCGTCACGCTGGCTTGCACCGTCACCGTTTGATCGGTGAGACCGGCCACCGTTCCCTTGACGGTCAGCGTTTGCGCGCCGACGGTCGCTGTCGCGGACGCGGTGAGCGTCAGCGTGTCGGTCGTGCCGGTCGTGCTGGGGGTCGACAGCGCGGCCGTCAACCCGTTCGCCGCGCCGGTGACCGAGAGCGCCACCGCTCCCGCAAAACCGCCGGTCCGGTTGACCGTGATGACGACCGTCGCGGCTCCGCCCTGCGCGATCGACGGGGCCGCGGGGCTCGCCGTGAGCGTATAGTTGCCGGTGACGGCCGCCGCGGTGACCGTCAACGCGAGCGTCGCGGATGCCGTCGTGACACCGGTTCCCGTTGCATTGATCGTGGCCGTCGAGGCCCCGGTCGCGGTGGTGGCGGCGACGGCGAAGGTGAGCGTCGCCGACGTCGCGCCGGACGCGATCGTCGCCGACGACACCGTGACGCCGGTCGGCAGGCCGGTTACGGCGATCGAGACGTCGCCGGAGAAGCCGCCCGTGCGGGTGAGGTTGACCGTGATGTTGCCCGCCGTTCCTTGAACGACGGAGAGCGACGACGCCGAGAGCGCGATCGAGATCGCCGGCGTGAGGGTCGTCGTGCCGCCGTTGTCGTCACTGCCACCACACCCGCCGAACACGATGGCACCGAGGATCGTGATGGCAAGCAAGCACCGCGACCGAGCGCGCGACATGGATCGCTCCTCCAGGATCTGGTTGGACGCTGACTACCGATACGAGTGGCTCACGTCGTCAGCATTGAACGTGCCGACGCATGTGCCCGGAACCACGTCGTGCCTCGTCGGGAAGTCCGAACCGTCCCTTTGGCCTTACTGTTACTGGATCCTTACTGATACTGGATGTAGAGGGGCTTCGGGTTGAGCGCCAAGACGTCCGCCGGCGTCATGAGCGTGCTCCCCTTCTTCTTCGTGTCGTTGTGGTAGAAAAGCTTGAACCCCGTGTACTCGACCGGATACGAGTACACGTACGCGCGATACGATTCGCGCTTGAGCGCCGGAGGGCCCCAGCCATCCATGTTGATCACGATCTGGACACGCGGATCGAGCGCGATGCGTTTATACCCCGTGAGCATGTCTCGCGTGAATCGGTGGACGATGAGGATCTTCGGCGGGAGATGGAGCTGCGTCACGAGGTCCCGCAGCAGTCCCGACGCGTAGTTGACGTCCTCGGCGTTGAAGGTGCCGATCCGCGTGCCCGGGACGTCGTTGTGCTTCATCGAGAACTCGGGGTCGATCGCCAGGTGGACGTCCGGGCGCGACAAGAAGGGCGTCAGCCGCGGCAGCTCCTCCTGCAGCGTACCCTGTCCCACCTGCACGTCGAGGAACAGGATCGCGTTCTTCGACTTCGCCCAACCGTAGACCTTCTCAATCAGAGCGCTGTCCATGCGCATGCGGTACTTGCCGGCCACTCCGGGCGTGCTCTGAGCCACGACGACGATCAAGTGCAGCGCGGGTTGCACCGGATGCGCGGGATCCGCGGTGTTCCACGCGGCCACCTCGCGATCGAGCTTCGCGAGCATCTCCGGCGTCGCCAGCTCGCCAAGAACTCCCATACGCTTCGAGAGCGGATTTCCATAGAAGGCGACGATCCGCTTTGCGGGCAGAATCGAGCCGGGCAACGGGTCGGGCGCGTCGACCGGCCATTTGGGAGGCTCGACGGTCTTCGGCGCAACTGTCTGCGAGCTCTTCTTTGACGCGGTTTTCGAAGTCGTGCTCTTTGCGGGCTGCCGAGGCCGCGCACGCGCGGAATCAGCCGCCGGGCGCTGGCCTGAAGCTGTCGGGACGCAAAGAAGCCAGGCGAGCGACGCCAAGACGACGTTGGCCGCCGCGGCCGACCAACCACGGTGGGCGAATCGACTGGATCTCATATGCACAGGGCGGGGCGAGGAGCGCGCCGAAAGGCGAGTGGGTACTTGGAATGTAGACCAGAGACGAGTAAGCTCAGCCGCTCGTTTGCCAGCGCAGTTCGCCGCAGCTCGCCGCAGCTCGCCGTGAACCCCTCGCCCTCCGCGATCCATGCCCTGGCTGCAGAACTACGATCCGCTGCACGGCCCACTGTCGACCCTCGCGGCGGCGCTCCCGTTGGTCGTGCTGCTCGGTCTCCTGGCGTCGCGGCTCGTCCCGGCATATGTCGCCGCGCTGTCCGGGCTAGCCACTGCGCTCATGGTCGCCGTGGCCGTGATCGGGATGCCGCCCGCGCTGGGAGCCCGCGCGGCGATGCTCGGGGCCGCGTACGGCATGCTGCCGATCGGCTGGATCGTACTGAACGTGATCTTCCTCTACCGAATCACCGAGGAGCGCGGCGTATTCGTCGCGCTTCAGCGCGCCATCGCGGGGATCACGGCCGATCGTCGCCTGCAGCTCCTGCTCATCGCTTTCGCGTTCGGCGCCTTTTTCGAAGGGGCGGCGGGGTTCGGAACTCCGGTCGCCGTGACGGGCGCGATGCTCATCGGGCTGGGCTTTCCGCCGCTCGAGGCGTCGGCGCTGTCGCTGATCGCGAACACGGCACCCGTCGCCTTCGGCGCGCTCGGCACGCCCATCATCGCTCTGCAGGGCGTGACAGGACTCGACCTCGGTTCACTGAGCGCGATGGTCGGGCGCCAGCTGCCGTTCTTCTCCGTGATCGTGCCGTTCTGGTTGATCGCCGCGTACGCGGGTTTTCGCGGCATGCTCGAGGTGTGGCCGGCGCTGCTCGTCGCGGGGCTGTCGTTCGCTATCCCGCAATTCCTCGTGTCGAACTACCACGGGCCCTGGCTCGTCGACATCGTCGCGTCCGCGTGCTCGATGCTCGCGCTCGCCATTTTCCTGCGATACTGGCGACACGGACGATTCGAGCGGGAGGGAGCGGCCGCCGCCCCTCTCGCCAACGAGGTTGAGCGGACGGCGCCGCCGCTCCGTGTCGCGCTCATTCCTTGGATCGTTCTCGTTGTCGTCGTGTTCGCGTGGGGTACGCCGCAGGTCAAGAGTTTTCTCAACCACATCTCCTCACCGAACATTCCGATCGCCGGCCTGGACAAAATGGTCGCTCGAGTCCCGCCAGTCGTGCCGAAAGCCACGAACGAACCGGCGGTGTTCTCGCTCAACTGGCTGTCGGCGACCGGGACGGCGATCCTCATCGCGGCGATCATCGCGGGGTTCGCGCTCCGCTACTCGGTGACCGACCTTGTTCGTCGCTACCTGACGACGTTCCGCGTGGTTTGGCGATCGCTGCTCACGATCGCGGCGATGCTCGCCCTCGGCTACACGACACGCTACTCCGGCGAGGACGCGATCCTCGGACTTGCCTTCGCGCACACAGGCGCCGCGTATCCGTTCTTCGCGGCGATGCTCGGCTGGCTCGGCGTCGCGCTCACCGGGAGCGACACGTCGTCGAACGTGCTGTTCGGGAGTTTGCAGAAGATCACGGCGACGCGGCTGTCGCTCGACCCCGTGCTCATGGCGGCGGCGAACAGCTCCGGTGGCGTGATGGGGAAGATGATCGACGCCCAGAGCATCGTCGTGGCGAGCACGGCCACGGGGTGGACCGGCCACGAGTGGCGGATCCTCCGCTTCGTCTTCTTCCATAGTTTGGCGCTGGCGTCGCTCGTGGGCATCCTGGTTCTGCTGCAGCAGTACGTGTTTACGGGGATGCTGGTCAGGTAGACCGGTGGACCGGTGGACCGGTGGGCCGGTGGACCGGTGGACCGGTGGACCGGTGGACAGGTGGACGGCTGGAAAGGGCGCGGAAAAGATGTGGCCGCGGCCGACGCGCGCCGGAACTTTCTCGACGACGACCTTCGTAGGGCTTCTCACGGCGTCGCTCGAAGCTGGCGCGTCGTGAGGGAAACGCTTTCCGGCGCTCGGGTGTCAAACCCTTCGAGTGTCTGATAGCAAAGAGCGCACGATGCGCTCAACGTCTCGGTTCGGTTCTGGTCCCGCAATGAGCTCCCTGTCGTTACTCGTCGATCCCTACGCAGATACGCTCGAGATGCCTACGTCGGCGTCGCTCGCGGTCTCGCGTACTTGGGAGCGCGATCGGATCGCCGAGCTGCTCGGCGCGCAGTTTCAGGTGGTTCGTGAGCTCGGTCGCGGAGGCATGGGCGTCGTGTTTCTCGCTCGCGACATCGCTCTGCACCGCCTCGTCGCGATCAAGGCGCTGCGCTACGAGTTCACCTCGTCGGAGGAGCACCGCGAGCGTTTTCGGCGCGAGGCGCGGTTGACGGCGCGACTCAGCCATCCGGGGATCGTCCCGGTGTACGGGTTCGGTGAAGTCCGCGATCTGGTCTACATCGTCATGAAGTACGTCCATGGCGAGTCGCTCGCGGAGCGAACGCGGCGCGAAGTGCGTCTCGCGCCGGACGAAGTGCGGCGCCTGCTGCGCGACCTCGCGCTGGCGCTCGACTCGGCGCATCGAGACGGCGTGATCCATCGTGATCTCAAGCCCGAGAACATTCTGATCGAGCGCGGCACGGGGCGAGCGATGCTCACCGACTTCGGCGTCGCGCTCGTCCGTTCGCTCGATCCGCTCCGCGGCGAGGTGTCGCGCGTCTTCGGCACTCCGCACTACATGTCGCCGGAGCAGGCCGTGGGCGACCTGGTGCTCGACGGCCGGAGTGATCTCTACTCGTTGGGAGTGCTCGGGTACTACATGCTGAGCGGGAGATTGCCGTTCGACGCCCCGACGTTCGAGGCGTTGGCGGCGAAGCACATCGGCCAATCGCCCGCGCCGCTGCGGTCGCTCGTTCCGAAGGCGCCCGCGTCGCTGGCGGAGACGATCGAGCGCGCGCTGGCGAAGGAACGCGATCTCCGCTGGAAGGACGGACGGGCGATGGCTGACGCGCTGGCTGCACCGAGCGCGTCGCGCCGGTGGTTCCACGTCGCGAGCGCTCGCGCCGCGACGCTTTTTCGAAGTCGTCTTGCCGCCGAGCTTGCGCTGCTCGGAACGGCGCTGAGAACCGCGATACGGTGGACGCTGACCTGATACGCGCCGCCTGCTGATATACCGACGGCCCGCCCGCTGGCGGGCCGTTGTGTTTTCGGGGGCGGCCGGCGCTAGGCGGCAGGCGGCAGGCGGCAGGAAATAGGCAGGGGGGGTATACTTCCCCTATGGGCGAGCGAGCTTCGATCACGATTCCGGTGACCGGCATGACGTGCGCCGCGTGCCAGGCGCGCGTGCAGCGGGCGCTGGCGAGGACGTCGGGTGTCGATGACGCCTCGGTGAACCTCATGATGAACAGCGCGGCGGTGACTTACGACCCGGCGCGCGCGTCGCCGGCGCAGCTCGTCGACACGATCCGCGCGACCGGCTACGGGGCCGAGCTGCCAACGGCGACGCCGAGCGCGCGTCAAACGCAACTGGAACAGGACGAGACACGGCGGGACGAGTTCCGGAGTCTGCGCGCCAAGGCCGGTTTCGCGTTGGCGGTCGGCGTCGCGGAGATGGCGGCCTCGATGTCGAAGTCGTCGATGGCGACGATGAACGAGCCTGGCGCGTCCGCACCCGTCGCGTGGTGGCTCATGCTCGTCGCGACATTCGCGGTCATGGCGTGGGCCGGACGGGACTTTTACGCGCGGGCTTGGAGCGCGTTGCGACACCGCTCGGCCGACATGAACACGTTGATCAGCGTCGGGACGGGAGCCGCGTTTCTCTTCTCGTTCGTCGCGACGGTAAGTCCGCAGGTGCTCGCGCGGAACGGGGTGCAGCCGCAGGTCTACTACGAGGCGGTCGTCTTCATCATCGCGTTCGTGCTGGCGGGCCGCGCCATGGAAGCGCGCGCGAAGGTCCAAACGACGTCGGCGCTGCGCCGGCTCGTCGACCTGCAACCGCCGCGAGCGCGTGTGATGCGCGACGGCGTCGAGCTCGACGTGCCGGTCGAAGTCGTGCGCCTTGGAGATCTGGTGGTCATGAGGCCGGGCGAGCGCGTTCCCGTGGACGGAGAGGTCGTCGAGGGCGCCAGCGCGATCGACGAGTCGATGCTGACTGGCGAATCGATGCCGGTGACCAAGACGATCGGTGCTCGCGTGTTCGGCGGCACGATGAACGGCCGCGGCGCCTTGCTCGTGCGCGCCACGTCGATTGGCGAGGACAGCGCGCTCGCCCGGATCGTGCGGCTGATGCGCGATGCCCAGGCGACGCGCGCGCCGATCCAAAGCCTCGCCGACCGTGTGAGCGGAGTATTCGTGCCCGTGGTGCTCGTCGTCGCCGTGCTCACACTCGTGGCGTGGCTCGTGGTGGGCGGGCCTGCCCATGCAGCACAGGCAATCGCCGCGAGCGTGTCCGTGCTGATCATCGCGTGTCCCTGCGCAATGGGGCTCGCCGTGCCCACCGCGGTGATGGTCGCGACCGGGAAAGGGGCGGAACGCGGTGTTCTGATCAAGGGCGGTCGCGCGCTCGAGCGAGCCGGAAACGTCGACCTGGTGCTGCTCGACAAGACCGGAACCGTCACGACGGGGCGACCGGTCGTGACCGACGTCGTGCCGGCGAGCGGCGTGGACGAGTCGACGCTTCTCGCCGCGGCCGCCAGCGTCGAACGACTCTCCGAGCATCCGATCGCGCGCGCGATCGTCGAACGCGCCGACGGATTGGATCTTCAGCGCGGAGTCGCGGTCGGGTTCACCGCGGAGCCGGGACACGGAGCGCGCGCGCACGTCGACGAAAGCGAGGTACTCGTGGGGACGGCGGCGTTCGTCGCCGAATCAAATCCGATTCCGCCCGCCCTCGCCGACGCCGCCACCCGAATGGCCGCCGCGGGAAAGACGCTCGCGTTCGTCGCGATCGGCGGGCGCGCGCTAGGAGTGATCGCGGTCGCGGATCAACTCAGGGCGACGTCGGCGCCGGCGATCCAGCGGTTGCGCGATCTCGGCCTCGACGTTGTCATGCTCACCGGCGACAACGAGCGCACGGCGAGCACCATCGCGACCGAAGCGGGCATCTCGAGCGTCTCGGCGAACCTGCTTCCGGCGCAGAAGACCTCCGAGGTCGAGCGATACCAAAAAGCCGGACGCGTCGTCGCGATGGTCGGCGACGGAATCAACGACGCGCCCGCACTCGCGCGCGCGGACGTCGGCATCGCGATCGGCACGGGCACCGACGTCGCCATGGACGCCAGCGAAGTCACGCTGATGCGTCCCGACATCGGTGGCGTCGCCGACGCGATCTCGCTCTCGCGCCGAACGATGCGCACCATCCGTGAGAATCTCTTTTGGGCGATGGTCTACAACGTCATTGGAATTCCGATCGCGGCGGGCGTGCTCTTTCCGCGCTTCGGCCTTCTGCTCAATCCCGTCGTGGCCAGCGCGGCGATGGCGCTCAGCTCGGTGAGTGTCGTCGGCAACAGTCTTCGTCTGCGGAGGTGGACGCCGTGAAACACGATCACACCGTCGCCGAGTGCGCGTGCGACGTCCACGCGTCAGGGCGCAAAGCCGTCGCCGTGGACCCCGGCATCAAGGCGCGAAACCTCAAGCGGCTCCGCCGAATCGAAGGACAGGTGCGCGGTCTGCAGAAAATGGTCGAGGAGGATCGCTACTGCGCCGACGTGATGACGCAGATTTCGTCGGTGCACGAAGCCCTGCGCAGCGTCGGTCGCGAGTTGATGCGAAATCACTTGCGCCACTGCGCGACCTCGGCCATCCGCGCCGGAGCGTCGGAGGCCGAGTCGATGTACGACGAGCTGGTGGAGATGATGTACCGACACGCGCGCTGAGGCGCGCGCGGTCAAACGCAAATCACACCGACGTCACGCGGAGCGCGGCGTCGACGACGGCGTCGGCGGTGATTCCCAGCTCCTTGTAGATGCGCTCGTACGGCGAGCTCGCGCCGAACCGATGCAGCCCGATCGCCGCTCCGGATAGCCCGACCCACCGATACCACGACATCGGCTGCGCGGCTTCGATGGCTACGCGCGGAACGCCCGGCGGAAGCACCGCGTCCTGGTACGCTGCCGGCTGCCGCTCGAACACTTCCATGGATGGCATGGAGACGACGCGCGCCGCGACACCTCGGGCGGCCAGCTGCGTCTGGGCCGCGATAACGAGCTGCACCTCCGAACCGGACGCCATGAGCACGACGCGCGGCTTGGCGTTGGCTGGCGGGTCGGCGAGGACGTACGCGCCCTGCATCAGTCCTTCCGCCGCGCCGTACTTCGAGCGGTCGATGAACGGAAGCTTTTGTCGCGTGAGAATCAGTGCGAGGGGACCCGCCGGCAGATCCACCGCCAGCTTCCACGCGACGGCAGTCTCGTTCGCGTCGGCGGGGCGCACGACGGTGAGACCAGGGATCGCGCGGAGCGATGAGAGCTGTTCGATCGGTTGGTGCGTCGGTCCGTCTTCGCCGAGCCCGATCGAATCGTGCGTGTAGACGTAGATGACGCGCGCGCCCATGAGCGCCGCGAGGCGCACCGACGGACGCATGTAGTCCGAGAAAATGAGGAACGTGCCGCCGTAGGGGAGCACTCCGCCGTGCAGCGCCATGCCCGTCATGATCGATGCCATGCCGTGCTCGCGGATGCCGAAGTGGACGTAACGCGAGCCGCGCGATTCCGGCGTGAAGTTCTGCCACGCCTTGACCGACGTGTTGTTCGACGGCGTGAGATCGGCCGACCCGCCGACCAGTTCGGGGAGCAAATCGGCGGTCGCGTTCAGCGCGGCGCCGAATGCGGCACGTGTGGCGATGGCGCCGTTCTCGGCGGTGAACGTCGGAAGCTTGGCTTCCCAGTTCTCCGGCCGGCGCCCGGCGAGTCGCCGCTCGAGCTCCGCTGCGTCCGCGGGATTCGCGTCGGCGTACGCCTTCCAACGCGCGTTCCATTCGGCATGGCAGCTGGCGCCGCGATCCTTCGCCTTTCGCCATTCCGTGAGCGCGTCGGCGGGCACATAGAACGTGTCGAGCGTCGGCCACCCGTAATTCTGTTTGGTGATCACGACGTTTTCCTTGCCCGAGAGCTTCGCCGTGCGCTTTCTCGGAATCCTGGCGCGGGCTGCCGTAGCCGATGTGCGTGCGAGTGATGATCAGCGTCGGCCGCTCGGCGTCGTCCTTCGCCTCGGCGATCGCCCCCTCGATTGCATCGAGGTCGTTGACGTCGGCGATGTGGAGCACCTGCCAGCCGTACGCTTCGAACCGCTTGGCCGTGTCGTCGGTGAACGTGAGCTCGGTCTTGCCGTCGATGGTGATGTGATTGTCGTCGTAGAACCCGATCAGCTTCCCGAGCTTGAAGTGTCCGGCGAACGACGCCGCCTCGTGCGAGATCCCCTCCATGAGATCGCCGTCGCTACAGATGAAGAACGTGTAGTGGTCGACGATTTCCTGTCCGGGCTTGTTGAACGCGGCGGCGAGGTGGGCTTCGGCGACGGCCATGCCGACGGCGTTGCCCGTTCCCTGGCCGAGCGGGCCGGTGGTCGTCTCGACTCCGGGCGTGTGGCCATGCTCGGGGTGCCCGGGCGTCTTGCTTCCCCACTGGCGAAACTGCTTGAGATCCTCGAGGGTGAGGTCGTACCCGGTCAGGTAGAGGCACGAGTACAGCAGCATCGACGCGTGGCCGCAGGAGAGAATGAACCGATCGCGGTTGGGCCACGCGGGATCGGCCGGGTCGAAGCGCATCGTGCGCGTGAACAGCACGTAGCCGAGCGGCGCCAGCGCCATCGGCGTGCCGGGGTGTCCGGAGTCGGCTTGCTGCACGGCGTCCATGGACAGCGTGCGGACGGTATTGATGCAGAGGAGGTCGAGGGCGGTCGCGGGCATCGCGGGTCGGGGCGGTTTTGGATGAATGGCCGTGCAGAAGTTAGCTCACCGTGGTTGCCGGGCGAAAACCGGCGTTACTTTCCCGCCATGCGCGCAACCGAGGCGGCGGGGGGCGTTCCCGAGCACGAACGCATCGTCTTCACCGAAAAGCGTCATCGGTATTGCGTCGCCGTCTTCGTGATCAACGAGGGCGAGCGCGTGCGAACCCAACTCGCCGCGATGGCGCGGTTCGCCGACACCATCGACATCGTCGTCGCCGACGGCGGCAGCACGGATGGATCGCTCGCGCCGGACTCGCTCGCCGATTTTCGCCTGCGCGCGCTCCTCGTGAAACGCGGCCCCGGGCGCCTGAGCGCGCAGATGCGCATGGCGATCGGCTTCGCGCTCGAAGAAGGCTACGACGGAATGGTGGTGATCGACGGCAACGGCAAGGACGATCTCGACGCGTTGCCGCGCATGATCGAGCTGCTCGACGCGGGCTACGATCACGTGCAGGGCTCGCGCTACATAGCGGGCGGAAGCGGCATCAATACGCCGCCGAGCCGAACGTGGGCGGTGAAGCTCGTTCACGCGCCGATGATCAGCCTCGCGGCGGGCACTCGATACACGGATACGACCAACGGATTCCGCGCGTACAGCCGGCGTCTGCTCTCCGATCCGCGCGTCGCGCCGCTGCGCGACGTGTTCATGGGTTACGAGCTCCACTACTACCTCGCGATTCGCGCCGCCCGACTCGGCTTTCGCGTGATCGAGACGCCGGTGACCCGGCGGTATCCGGCAAGCGGAAAGACGCCGACCAAGATCAGCCCGGTGAAAGGCAACCTCCGCGTGCTCCGAACGCTGGTGGCCGCCGTGCTCGGACGATTCGACCCATGACCACCGGGCGGGGGAGAGGCGGCGCTCATCGGCTACACGGGGTTCGTCGGCGGCAAACCTGTTGGCGCAACGACCGTTCGACGCGCTGTACAACTCGTCCAACATCGACGAAATCGCCGGTCGCGCGTTCGACCTGATCGTCTGCGCCGGAGCGCCGGCGGAAAAATGGAAGGCGAACGCCGACCCCGAGCGCGACCTGGCGAACATCGAGCGCCTCGCCGCGGCCGTCACCCGGGCGTCGAGCGCGCCGATTCGTGTTGCTGTCCACCGTGGACGTTTTCGGGTCGCCCGTCGGAGTGGACGAGCAGTCGCCGGTCTCGACCCGAGGGCTTCACGCCTACGGCCGCAACCGCCGTCTGCTCGAGGAACGAATCGCGTCGAGTTTCGACACGACGATCGTGCGGCTGCCCGGTCTCTACGGCCCCGGACTCAAGAAGAACGTCATCTTCGACTTCCTGCACGACAACGACGTTCAGAAGATCGATTCACGCGGCGTGTTCCAGTTCTATGATACGACGCGGCTCTGGAGCGACCTGGAGATCGCCGTTCGGAACCGGCTTCTGCTGGTGCACCTGCCGACCGAGCCCGTAAGCGTGGCCGACGTCGCGCGGGCCGCTTTCGGCATCGAGTTCGACAACAACGTCGCGCCGACGCCCGCGCGATACGACATGCGAACGCGGCACGCCGCGCTTTTCGGCGGCGAAGGTGCGTATATCGAAGATTCCGCACGAGTGCTCGACGGAATCGCCGCGTTCGTCGCGCGCGAAAGAGCCAAGGCTCCGTGAAGCTCGCCGTCTCGAACATCGCGTGGGACTCGAACGCCGACGACGCCGCGGCGGCACTGCTCGTTCGTGAAGGCGTGCGCGGCGTCGAGCTCGCTCCGACCAAGTGGCGCCCCGCGCCGTTCGATGCTTCCGAGGCCGACGTCGCCGACCTGCGCGCTCGCTGGGAGGATCGCGGGCTACCGATCGTCTCGCTGCAATCGCTGCTCTTCGGGCGGCCGGAGCTTCAACTCCTCGCGGGCGATCGCGAGCGCCAGGCGCTTGCTCGATCATCTGCGCAAAGTCGCCGACTTCGCCGCCGCGGTCGGAGCGAGGGCGCTGGTGTTCGGGTCGCCCAAGAATCGCGTGCGCGGCGCCCGACCGGTCGACGAGGCGATGCGCGTCGCGCGCGACGTCTTTCGCGTCCTCGCGCCCCACGCACGCGATCGCGGCGTGGTTTTCTGCATCGAGGCCAATCCTGCCGCGTACGGCTGCGACTTCATCACGCAAACGTCAGAGGCCGTCGAGCTCTGCCAACTGGCGGACGATTCGTCGATCCGCGTCAACGCGGACCTCGGCGGGATGATCCTGGCGGGCGAGGATCCAGCGAGCGCGATCGCTCAGGCGGCGCCGTACGTCGCACACGTTCACGCCAGCGAGCCACACCTCGGCCAACTGTCGACGATCGCCGCGCACGAGCGTGCCGCGTCGGCGCTCTCGCAGGCGGGATACTCGGGATGGGTCTCAATCGAGATGCGCGCTCCGGCCCCGAACGATCAATTGGGGGCGCTGGAGCGCGCGATTCGTTTCGCCAAACGAGCTTACTCGATGGTCGGCGGCTGAGCGGCGCCGCACGCCGTCAGTGTCGCGACGAACTTCGTGTCGCGACGCGGCTGGCAAAGCGCATTTCGACGGCGCCGACATAAAGCATTCTGGAAACGGGCGCCTTGGCGTCGCGCACGACGTTCAACGTCGCCGCTTGCTCGACCGCGGCGGCGGTTTCGTCCGGCGTCGCCTTCGGGTGCGTCTCCATGTACAGCGCGAGGGCGCCGCTCACGTATCCGGCGGCCATCGACGTGCCGTTCCACAGCTGCGTCACGGGCGCGTTGTTCCGGTCGAGACTCGGCAGCAGAACCGAATCACCTGGCGCGTAGATGTCGATGCACGGACCAAAGGCTGTGTTCGCTGCACGCCGGTCGATCGTGTGCGTCGTGCCGTCGCCGACCTCTTCAGACGCGAGCGCCGAGGCCCCGACGACGATCGCGCCAAGCGAATTCGCCGGTGACACGCGGCACGCGTCGATGTCCAGGTTGCCCGCCGACACGACGACGGGAATGCCCGCGGCTCTTAGTTCCGCTACTGCGGAATCGAGCGACGGTATTCGCGACGACGTGTCGGCGATGAACGACCAATTCGCGATGGCAGGACCGGGATGTGACTTGTGATCCTCGATCACCCAATGGGCTCCGTCGACGATCGCCTTGATGGTGCCGCGCAGCTTCTCGCACTGCACCATTTTCACATCTACGATCTGAACGTCCGGCGCGACGCCGAGCGTGGCGCCGCCGATGGCGCCCGCGACCGCGGTGCCGTGCGCGTTGCAGATCTTCGGATCGTCGGAGAATCCGGTGTAGCCGATGCGGACGCGCCCGGCGAGCTCGGGGTGGTTCGGGGAGATTCCACCGTCGAACACGTAGACCGTGACCCCTTTGCCGGTCGCGGAATGCGCGAAGGTTCGGTCGAGTGGCAGCTCGTGCTGGTCGATGCGGTCGAGCGCCAGCGACACCGTGGGCGACTCGAGAATCGTCGTCGGCCGGGCCTCGCTCGACGCCAAGCCGTTGAGCGATGCGGAGTTCGCGGGCTCCGCAACGGCGATCGGATCGGGACGCGGCGGTCGCGCGCAACTCTCGATCAGCGCGCCACCGACCGCGGCCGTGCCGGCGATGAAGCCGGCCAATACCAAGGTGCTTCGCATGCCCTGCGACTAGGGAAAGCGCATGCCACAAGGCGTTCCGTCGAAAGAATTTGACGCATGCCCGTTGGCCCAATCGGTGCAAAGGTGTGCAAGCTGGCCGGCGACCAACGTCTCCTGACGTACCGTTCAGGGGTCACTCATGAGTCGCGTCGCTGGTCTAGTCGCTGGTCAAGTCCGCCGTCACGTCGTTCGCGGCACAATCGTCGTTGCCTCCGCTTTCGCCGCGCCGGCACTCGGCGCGCAGGGATGGATCGTCCCACGCCCGTGCGGTCTGGGCATTCAACCCGTCGAAGGGCGCACTCCGCCGATCGTGCGCGACTGTTCCGCCGGCATCGTGCGAACCCGCAGCGACGTACGCGTGGAGCTCGCCGACCACGTGCTTCGCTATGAGGTCGAAGAGCGTTTCGTGAACCGCGGCGCGACGCTCGGCGAAGCCGACTACCTGTTCCCGCTGCCGACGAACGCCGCCTTTCAGAATCTTGCTCTCTCGATCGACGGCGAGCTCGTCGCGGGCGAGACGATGAACGCGGGCCAGGCGCGCAACATCTACGAATCGATCGTCCGCGCGCGGCGTGACCCGGCGCTCGTCGAATGGATGGGGCATGGCCTGCTCCACGCGCGCATCTTCCCGCTCGAGCCTGGCCGAGAGCGGACTGTCGTCGTTCGATTTCAGAGCGTCGCGCCGCGCGAAGGCGACGCGCTGCGCATCGACTATTTCCGCGGCGGCGCGCCAGGAACGACCAACGTTCGCGATGGCGGCGACGCCTCGTTCACGCTCAGCTACCGCCAGGCGCCGGAACTCGGCGCCGCCGTTCTCGCCGACGCACCAGCTCGACGTCGCCGACCGCGATGGTCGCAGAGTGGTCACCGTGCGCGGCGACGCGCGCGACGTGACCCTGCTCGTCCCGGTGCGCGCGCGCAACGAGGCCGCGATCACCGCGCTCAACTACGCGCCCGGCAACGAGGACGGATTCACGCTGCTCAGCGTGACGCCGCCAGCCGGCCGCCGAACCGACGTCATCCCGCGCGACGTCACCCTGGTGCTCGACGTTTCGGGCTCGATGAACGGCCGCAAGATCGAGCAAGCGCGCGCGGCGGGGCGCCAACTGCTCTCCACGCTTCATGAATCCGACCGGTTCCGGTTGATCGACTTCTCGAGCGACGTGCACACCTTCCGCGACGACTTCGTCGCTGCCACGCCCGACAACGTCCGCGAGGCGACGCGGTATCTCGCCGCGCTCGACGCGTCGGGGAGTACCAACATCGAAGGCGCGCTGCGCGAAGCGCTGCGCCCGGCCGTGGTTCGTGGCCGCTTGCCGGTGATCCTGTTCGTCACCGACGGCGAGCCGACGGTCGGGGACACACGCCCGGACCATCTCGCCGCGATGGCCGCCGACGCCAACGCGCACGCCGAAGAGCCTCGGCGGATCTTCACGTTCGGGTTGGGGTCAGATGTGAACGTGGGTCTGCTGGAACAGCTCGCCTTGCAAGGGCGCGGAACATCGCAGTTCGTCCGGCCGGATGAATCGGTCGAGCGAATGGTCGGCATCGTCGCCGACCGTCTCGTCGGCCCGATGCTGACGAACGTTCGCGTGCACGTCGACGGCGACGTGCGTCTCTCCAGAATGCTCCCCGGTGAAACGACGGACATCTTCGCCGACCGTGATCTCTCGCTCGTGGCGAGGTACTCCGGCCACGGACGCGCGCGGGTCGTCGTCGAGGGACGCCGAGGAACGACGCCGGTGACGTGGACGTCGACGGTGGATTTTCCGGATCGCGACCGCGAGAACTCGTTCGTCGCGCGACTCTGGGCGACGCAGCGCGTCGGGTATCTGAGTGCGGAGAAGCGAAACAACGGCGGCTCGTCGGAAATCGACGACGAAATCCGTTCGCTCGGCGAGCGGTACGGGATTCCGACCGAGTTTACTTCGTATCTCGTGACGGAGCGTCAGGACCTTCCCGTGCGCACGGCGATGATGGGCGCCGGAGGAGGACCAGGTCGCCGCCATGGCTCCCGCGGCCCTCAAGGCCCGGTCGGTTGACATGGCGTTCGAGTCGGCGAAAGTGGCGTCGGCGCAGCGAAGCATGTCCAATGTTGCCGCGATCGACTCTCTGTCCCTCGCCAGCCGCCCGCGCGACAAGGACGAGGCTCGCAGCACGCGGCGCATCGACGGACGGACGTTCGCGCTGCGCGATGCCGCTTGGACCGACGTGCGCTATCATGCCGGTATGCAGGTGACGACGATCAAACCGTACTCGAAGGCGTACTTCGATTTGCTGCAACAGCTGCCCGAGCTGAAGACCGTGTTCGCGCTCGGGGATCGACTGGTAGTGGTTGGAAAGACGTCGGCGATCCGAGTGGATGACAGCGGCGTGGCGGAACTGGCGCCGGGCGCACTAACGGCGCTGGTACGAGGGTGGTGAACGTTCAGGTCTCCGGTCTCGGGTCACTGGTCTCTGGGGGCTGACAGCCTTCGGTTTTCCAGAGACCTGAGACCAGAGACCTGAGACCAATTTTCCGATGCTCGACCTCGACCGACTCTTCCGCGAATACCATCAGCCGCTCGTGCGTTACCTCGCACGGCGGCTGGGGGATCGCGACTGGGCGGAAGAAGTCGCGCAGGAGACTTTTCTTCGAGCGGCGCGGCAGGAGTCGATCACCAGCGAGCGGTCGTGGCTTTTCGCCGTGGCGACGAACCTGTTGCGCGACGAAGCGCGGAAGGACGCGCGGCGCCGCCGCCATCTCGAGCTCCTTCGAGAACACGCGCGCGCCGAAGAAGCGGTCGAGCCGGAGCCGACGACACTCGAGCGGGCGCAGGAGGCGGCCTTGGCCAGGCGAGCGATCGACGCGCTGGGCGAGCGTGATCGCGAGGCGCTGCTGATGCGCGAGGAGGGGCTCAACTACATCGAGATCGCCAGCGCGCTCGATCTGTCGGTCGCGTCGGTGGGAACGACGCTGGCTCGCGCCCGAAAGCGACTGGTCGAAGCGTACGAAGCGTTGCAACGTGACGGTTGGCCGGGCGGCGGCGCTCGCGCGACCGCGCCGAGAGGAGAAGGGACACATGCTGCATCTTGACGAAGGAACGGTCCACGCGTGGCTCGACGGGGAGTTGTCGCCGGACGACGCCGAGAGCGCCGCGCGCACACGTCGCGACGTGCGCGGAATGCCGAGCGCTCGTCGCTGAGGCGCGCGGGGTCATGGCCGGCGCGTCGCGGATCGTGTCGGCGCTCGACGCTGGACCCGCCGGCGTGATCCCGCCAGCGCAGCGCGGACCGAGCTCGCATCGCCGAGCGTGGTATCGATTTGCGCTGACGCCGGTGCGGATGTCGATCGCGGCGACGATCGTCGTCGCCGTGGGCGTGACGTTCACGGCGCGTCGCGTCG
This sequence comes from uncultured Gemmatimonadaceae bacterium, assembly GCA_963846925.1. Classification (GTDB taxonomy): domain Bacteria; phylum Gemmatimonadota; class Gemmatimonadetes; order Gemmatimonadales; family Gemmatimonadaceae; genus JAQBQB01. The sequence continues at coordinate 458,804 of CAWJXW010000014.1, forward strand.
CCGACAACAGCCTGGTGCGCGCAAAGATGGCTGTCAGTCCCATCAACGCGGGCAAGCCGACCGTGGCGGCTAGCCCGTCGGCCGACTCGAGCTCCGTCACGGTGGTCGACCGGACGGTCGGGCAAACCGAAGGCGCCGGCGAGGACGCCGTCGCCGATCGCGCCGGCGAGTGTCGACATGTCCTTCTCGAAGCCGGCCGCGTCGCCTGCCGCACGGGTGAGCGACGCGGCCGACGCTGGAACAGAAAGCCGCGCCGGCGGACAAGCGCGCGGTGACCGAATCTGCCCAGACAGGTTGCGGCCGCGCCGACGCCGGCCGCATCGCCGCCCCCCGCCGCGCGGTCCGACTCGCTCCGCGCGAAGGACGAGATGGCGAAGGTCGCCGTGGATTCGCTGTCGAGAGCGCAGGCGTCGAACGGCGCCAGAGGCACTCGCCGCCGCCAACGCCAGTCAGCTCAGAGAATCGCTGCCAACAAGCGTGATGCGGAGCCAACGAGCGTTGTTGTATTGCGGGAGTGTTATCGACTAGCCGTCGACTCGACGGACTGGCGCGGTGTTTGCCGTCTGGCTTTGCGCTCGATCTCTCGGCTTCCGGCTTTCGCGCGACGGGTCAGGTGGCCGGTGCGGGCGCTGGCAGGAGGTGCGGGACCAGGAGCTGCTCCGAAGGCGGTGGCGCAGCCAGCGAACAGCCCCCTCCAACTCAGTCCTCGCCGACGCGAGAGTCAATCCGGTCTACGCGTCGCCTCGAACGGGCGCCTCGATTCGAACGTCATCGGGTCCTGGTTCGCCGTTCGCGCGGATACGATCGGCGTCCGCCTTGCGTCGGCCGACCCTAGCAAAGCCATAACCGTTCTGCTGACGGGCGGTGAGCTCGAATGCGCGAGTGATCTCGAGCGACCGCACCGACAGCGTGCGCGTCGCCAGAACGCCGTGCGTGCCTTAGGGCGGAGCTACTTGAGGTCGATCCGCCCCATGCGGCTTCTGCCACTCTCGGCGATCCAGAGTCGCTGGCGCGTCGAGTCGAAGCTGATGTTGCGCACGATCGTACCCTTGGTCGGGATTGGGACGACTTCCATGCGCTCAGTCGCCGGATCGAACCGCACCATCGTGCCCTGACGCGACTCGTTCACCCAGATCGCGCCGTCGGGCGCGACGCCGATGCCGTACGGATTCGACGTGGTATCAGGCATGCCGCTCGGCGTCCTCCACTCCTTCGCCGTCTTCGTCTTGGGGTCGTACATCCCGATGTGGCTGCGCGCGTTGTCCGAGTACCAGATACGACCGTCCGACGTGATGCAGAGCCGGCGCGGACGCGTGGCTGGATTCGGCAAGTCGATCTCGGTCAGTTTCGCGGTCTTCGGATCCAGATGCCCGAGCTTGTTCGTACCGAAGAGCGCGATCCAGAGTGAACCATCGGGCGCGCGCTGCAGTCCGTACGGCAAGGCACGCGGTGTGGCGACGTCATAGAGCGTGACGGAACCACTCTCCGGATCGAGTTTGCCATACTTGTTAGATTGCTGCGCCGTGAACCAGAGCGTTCCGTTCAGCCAAAGCGGCGTATGTGGATCACGCGCGCCTTCCGTCTTGTACTCGGTTATTGTACCTGTCTTCGGGTCGAGGTGGCCGATCAAGCCGGCGGCGTTGCCAGTGTACCATACGCTGCCGTCCGGCACGACGATAATGCCGTGGGGCCCGGACTTTGGTGTTGGCGTCGGGAACTCCTTCACTTCGCCCGTCTCTGGATCCAGCCGCCCGATGTAGCTCCCCTGCTGGTCGGCGAAATAGACGCTCCCGTCTCGCGCCACCGCTGGGTCGTGCGCGAAGGCGTCCGGGTTCTTGTGCGGCAGCACGTACTCGCGGACACTGAACGGCGAGGGGGGCACCTGCCCCACCTCGCTGACGCCCGCGACCGGCGTGACGGCCAAGACGAAGATCGCTACGCCCGCCAGCAAGATCGCGGCGAGCAGGAGCATCAGGGGTGATCGACGGAGCTGCGTGAGTCGAAGCCACATAAAGGCCCCCTTCCTTCGCGGAGAACTCGTGAGAGAGCGGACACGACGCGCGATCCGGCGCGCCCGTCAGCCGAATAGATGTACTCGCGGCCGTTTCCCGCCGCAAACCGCTGGTCGCCGAGGCGCGCTTGTTGCGTCCGCCACGCCCCCGTGAACATGAACGACCCCGCCCTCTGGTACAAAGACGCGATCGTCTACCAGCTCCACGTCAAGAGCTTCCGCGACTCCAACGCCGACGGCTATGGCGACTTTCGCGGGCTGCTCGACAAGCTGGACTACGTGCGCCAACTCGGCGCGAACACGATCTGGCTGCTGCCGTTCTACCCGTCGCCCCTCAAGGACGACGGCTACGACATCTCCGCGTACGAGGAGATCAACCCCGCGTATGGCACGATCGAGGACTTTCGGTCGTTCCTCGCCGCGGCGCACGAGCGGGGCATCCGCGTCATCACCGAGTTGGTGATCAACCACACGTCCGACCAGCACCCCTGGTTCCAGCGGGCGCGCCAGGCACCGAAGGGATCGCGCGAGCGCGACTGGTACGTGTGGAGCGACGACCCGAACAAGTACGCCGGCACGCGCATCATCTTCAGCGACACCGAGCGCTCGAACTGGGCGTGGGATCCGGAAGCGCAGCAGTTCTACTGGCACCGCTTCTTCAGCCACCAGCCGGACCTCAACTTCGACAACCCCGACGTTCTGGCCGCGCTCCTCAACGTGATGCGCTTCTGGCTGCGCATGGGCGTGGACGGGCTACGCCTCGACGCGATTCCGTATCTCGTCGAGCGCGAGGGAACGAGCTGCGAGAATCTTCCCGAGACGCACGGTATTCTCAAGGCGTTGCGGGCCACGGTGGACGCGGAGTTTCCGAATCGCGTCTTCCTCGCCGAGGCGAACCTCTGGCCGAGCGACGTGCGCGCGTACTTCGGGAACAGCGATGAGTGCCACATGGCGTTCAACTTTCCGATCATGCCCCGCATGTACATGGCGGTGCGAAAGGAAGACCGCACGCCGATCGTCGAGATCATGCGGCAGACGCCGGAGATTCCGTTCGACTGCCAATGGGCGGTGTTCCTCCGCAACCACGACGAGCTCACGCTCGAGACGGTGACCGACGAAGAGCGCGATTACATGTACCGCGAGTACGCGCGCGATCCGCGCATGCGCATCAACGCCGGCATCCGCCGCCGGCTCGCGCCTCTCATGGAAAGCGGCCGCCGGCAGATCGAGCTGATGAACGCGCTGCTGATGTCGATGCCCGGCACGCCGATCATCTACTACGGCGACGAGATCGGGATGGGCGACAACATCTACCTCGGCGACCGCAACGGGGTGCGCACGCCGATGCAGTGGAGCGCCGACCGCAACGCGGGGTTCAGCGAGGCGGAGACCGCCGCGCTGTACTCGCCGCTCATCGTCGATCCGCCATACGGGTTCCACACGGTGAACGTCTCCGCGCAGGAACGCACGCCGACCTCGTTGCTCCGCTGGACGCGCCGGCTCGTCTCCGTGCGCCAGGAGTACAAGGCGTTCGGCCGTGGCACGTGGGAGGCGATCAACTGTCCGAACCGACGGGTCCTCGTCTTCCTTCGGCGCTACGAAGACGAGACGATTCTCTGCGTCAACAACCTGTCGCGCTTCGCTCAGTACGTGGAGCTCGAGATGCACGATTTCCAGAACTGCGTCCCGATCGAGATGTGGAGCAAGGCCTGTTTCCCGCCGATCCGCGAGGTGCCGTACGTGTTGACACTCGGCCCACACAACTTCCTCTGGTTCCGGATCGTGTCGTCGGAACAGGCAAAGGAGATCCAGCGCCAGTTGCCGTAGCGCGTGCCCCTCGTCCGGCTTGCGCGCTACCCGCCTCTCGCCCGATTGACCACGAGTCGCCAGGCCCTCCACAGCGCCAAACCGAGCGCCACGCCGCCGATGCCAAAGACGACGAGCAAGACGCCGAACTGACCGGCGCCGCCGATCAGAGCCCGAATGCCGACCCATCCCCAAACCGCACCGAAGGCCACCGCGAAGACCGCGGCGGCGGGGAGGACGTAGTAGACGAATCGTGGCCGCGCTGTGCTCATCGATGTGTGCGTCGGGTTGCGCGCCTTCTCACGCGAGGCCAAGCGCCATCACGTGATCGCGCTGCGAATCGGTGCCGACAAGAAAGCGCTGCTCGCCGACCCGGCGAAAGCCCCACTTCTCATAGAAAGCGATGCCGCGGGGGTTCTGCTCCCACACGCCGAGCCAGAGGACGTCGCAACCCCACGCGCGGGACTGCTCGATGCACGCCTGCAAGAGCGCGCCGCCGACGCCGCGCCCGTGCCAGGAGCGATCGGCGTAGATTCGCTGCACCTCGGCCGGGTAGCGCGCCACGATGTGCGGTGACTTGGATTCGCGACGCGCCATTGCGTAGCCGACCGCTTCGCCGTTCGCCTCGGCGATCCACGTCGCGCGATTCGCGTCGCCCAACTCGGCGAGCTGAAGGTCGGGAGAGTATGTCCTGGCCAGGAAGAGATGCAGATCGTCGGGGTCGTTCATCTCGCCGAACGCGTCTTCGAACAACCTGGCGCCGAGGGCGGCCAGGAGCCGCGCGTCGGCTTCGTTCGAGTCGGCTCGGCGGACGACGACGTCATCGGCCTGCTCGCTCACCGATTCCTCGGCGCTTGAACCTGACGTAACGTGAGGACATAGTCTGAGTGCATGATCACGTTCACCGAGAATCGACCGCTCCAGACGATGGCAACGGCCGTGAGCGCGGGAAAGGAGATGAAAGTTGGCGACCTCGCCAAACGGACCGGGCTTTCCGTTCGAACGCTGCACTACTATGACGAGATCGGCCTGCTGCAGCCGCACGACGTCACGTCGTCGGGGCACCGGGTCTACGGCGCCGGCGAGCTGGCGCGTCTTCAACGGATCAAGTCACTCCGGCAGCTCGGGTTCAGCCTCGACGAGATTCGCGCCTGTCTCGATGCGCCGGAATTCTCGGCCCATCGAGTGATCGAGTTGCACATCAAGCGGCTGCGCGAGCAGATCGGCGAGCAGGAACGCCTCGTCGGGCTGCTCGAGACGCTCGACGCGAGCTTCGAGGCCGGAACGATCGCGTCGCCCGACGAGCTGATTCGCGCGATCGAGAGCATGACCTCGCTCGAGCGCGAGTTCACGCCGGAAGAATGGACGGAGATCAAAGAGCGTGGCGAGCGGCTCGGGCGCGATCACGTTCGCTCCGTCGAGCGCGAATGGCCGGCGCTCATCGCGCGGATGCGCGCGGCCATGCTGCGCGGCGACGATCCCGCGGGTGCCGACGTCGCGCGGCTCGCGAGTCGATGGCGCGAGCTCGTACGCGAGTTCACCGGCGGGAATCCGGAGATCGCGCGGAAGGTCCGCGCCGGCTACCTGAACGAGCCCGATCGAATGAAGCGAGCGGGTCTCGATCCGGCCCTCTTCGCCTACGCGAATCGGGCGATTCGCGCGCTCGACCGGTAGGCCTGGTCGAGCGCCGGGAACGGCTAGATCGCGCCGTTGAAGGTGTCGCAGTCCTTCGGTTGACCCGAGTCGAAACCGCGCCGGAACCACTGCACGCGCTGCGCCGAAGATCCGTGCGTAAACGTGTCGGTGTTCACGTGGCCAGTCGTCTGGCGCTCGATGCGGTCGTCTCCCACCGCCGCAGCCGCGTTCAAGCCCGACTCCAAATCTCCGGGTTCGAGGATTCCCTCGCCCTGAGTCGCGTGGCCCCACACGCCGGCGAAGCAGTCCGCCTGCAGCTCGAGACGCACTGAGAGATCGTTCGCAGCCGACGGATCGCGCTGCTGCGCACGACGCACCGATGCGTCGATGCCGAGGAGGTGCTGCACATGATGACCCAGCTCGTGCGTGAGGACGTACGCCTGCGCGAACTCCCCGGGCGCGCCAAAGCGTGAGCGCAGCTCGTCGAAGAAGGCGAGGTCGATGTACAGCTTCTGATCGACGGGACAATAGAACGGGCCCATCGCCGTCTGGCCGACGCCGCAGCCGGTCTGCGTCGCATCGCGAAAGAGAACGAGCTTCGCGTTTCGCCATGGCGTGCCCGTGGTCGCCGGAAGGATTTTGGCCCAGGTCGCTTCGGCCGTGTCGAGCACGAAAGAAACGAACTGAACTTCTTTCGCTTCCTCTGGAGACTCGTTGACCGGCGCGCCGGGGCCGTTGGGTCCGCCAGGTCCGAGCGATCCAGCTGCGCTGGCGCCGGCCGAGTATGGGTTGGGATTCACGTTGTCGGACACGAAATCCCGTCCGAAGATCAAGCTCAGCACTATCAGGATAACCGTGCCTCCGAGGCCGACGTGCACGGGGCCGATGCCCCCCGAACCTCGGCGGTCCTCGATGTTCCCGCTCTCACCACCGGGAGTCCAACGCATCCTAGCCTCCGTGTCCTGCCCGCGAGTCAGTGACTGCCCTTTCAGCCGTTGTCGGAGACTCGCTTCTTCATCAATCGGGCCACGGCCCTTCGATGAGAAGTCACGCGGGTTCGAATCGACTCATGTCCTGAGCCTTCCGAACGGCGCGCAGGGCCGTGTTTCCGGCGACGATCGCTCCGAGCACGATGTAGATGTAGAAAGTATAAAAACGCCACCAGAGGAGGGCGGCCGCGAAGAAGCGATGGGCCGATGACGTTCGCCAGCGCGGCGCGGAACGCCAGTTCCACGGCGCCGCCGCCTCCGGGTGCCGGCACGATCGCCGCGCCGTAGAGGAGTCCGAGGGGCCAGAGCGCGAGCGGCGCGAGGGGCGCGTCTGCGCCGGCGCCGAGGACGAGCGCGGGAAGTACGCACAAGTCGCATCGCGACATGCATCACCGACATGAAGTACGCGCCTACCGCCCACCGCAACTCGATGTGCCGCATCCGGTCGACCGTCGAACGCACTTGGGTGAACCAGCCATGGATCTTGCTCCATCGCTTGCCGCCCAGCCGAAGACGGATCGCCCACTGTGGGGGCGTGTCGTCCACGTGCCGGCGCGCGAGGACGACGGCGATCACGCCGACGCCGATCACGAACCCCGCGTACAGGCCGACGACGCCGACGAGCGCCTTCAATACGAAGCCGGCGTGCCGGAAGACGATCGCGACCACGAGCACCACCGTCGCCAGCGACAGGGACTCCAGAAACAACTCGGCGAACAGCACGACGAGCGCGCTCGACGTCTCGACGCCCGATTCAGCGAGGACGAGGAATCGCGCCGGCTCGGCGCCCAGACCGCGCCGGCGTGATCGACGCGCCGAAATCGCCGGCCAGCGTCGTGCGCACCGCGGTCATGAACCCGAGCTCGATGTGGGCCGCCTTGGCGCTCCACTGGATTTTCCACGACCGGGTGAGGATCTCGAACAGGACGGCCGCGATCGCCAGAAGATGCGCGTCGAGCGGCAGGCGAATCGTGCTTCCGGCGCGCCACCAACGGACGATGAAGAACGTGGAGACGCCGATCACCGCCGCGAACGACGCGATGGTGAACGCCCAGCGCTTCCAGTTCACGCTGGCTCGCGGGGAGGGAGCACTTTCACGAGGTTCGACATGCGCGCATGGTTAACACTCGCATGCTATTCCACGTGCCTGCACTGCCACAAGCCCCTCGGCCGAAACTACGCCCTGGAACAATAGAAACGCCCCGCGAAATGTTCGCGGGGCGTTTCCCTTCGAGAACCTCTGCGTCCTCTGCGTCTCTGCGGTGGAGTAGTTGTAGCCGCCTGCCTACCACTTCACGCCCGGCGGGTTGATTCCTTCTTCGTCCGCCGCGCCGGCGCTCGCCGCCGCAGCCGGCTTGAGGATGTGGCTGATCTGCTGACGCGCGTCGTCGATGTGCCGCTTGGTCGGCACGTCGGTCGCGCGCTTCGCCGCCGCGGCCAACTCCGCGTCGAGCGTCTTCAGCTCGCCGCGCAGCATCGCCTTGATCTCGCCGGTGTTCGCCGCCGGAGCCGCGCCGCCGCGGCCACCACCGCCGCCACCGCCACGGCCGCCCGCCGCCGCACCAGCTGCCGGCGGATTGATCTTGTTGCCGACGTCCGTGAGATACGCGCGCTGCACGCCACGGCGATAGATGTCGATCTTCACCGGCGCCGTGCCATAGAGCTCGGTCCACACGCCGTGCCGAAGATCGCTCAGCATCTCCGTCAGCGTGTACACCTCGGACGAATTCTTCGCCAGCGCTTCGTTCTCGATGAGCCGCGTGAGCTTGCCGTCGTTGAGCAGCGCGTTGATCGCCGACGACTGCGCGGCCGTTACGCGCGTGACCTCACCGTCCGGCTCGATCTTGCGGAGGATGTCCGTGTCGATGAGCCACGTCGGCGTCTGGAAGGAATTCTCGGCGAGGAACTTCATCGCCGCTTGCTGCTTGCGCCTTGGGCACGGGCACGAACCGCACGCCCGGCTGGTCGCCGTACTTCTCCTGCGAATTCATGCCGCCGACCAGATTCGCGACGTGTCCGAGCTCGGTGCGGTACTGGCCGATCTCGCGGTTGTACAACTCGGCGAGAACGTCGAAGTCGTCGGTCGGTTTGACCGTCGCCGACTCGATCCACTGCATGTTGCGCCGAAGGTTCTTGAAGCCGAGCTCAGTGGCGCGGACCGGATCGGCGTCGCCGACGGCCTCCGTCTCATCGCCCGGATCGGAACCGAACGCGCCGCTCGTCGAGAAGCGGAGCCACGGCTTGGAATCCTGCTCGCGCGCCCACTGGTCCAACACCGTGCGCTTCGCCTCGGCGGAACGAATCAGCTCGGCGCCGGTGTGGCTGTTCGTGCCCTGCTGCGCGACCGACATCGGCGCGGCGATCGGCGCGTAGCCCCAGTGCGTCGCCCAGATGTCGTACGGACCGATGCGCGGGATGAGCAGCTCGGCCGGCACGTGGTCTTCGGGCTGCACCACGTAGTTGAAGCGCGAGTAGTCCATCAGCGTCGCGACGTGACCCATGCGGCGCAGGAAGTCGGGATTGCGAATGCTGTCGAGCGGATACTGCGAGCTGGACTTCATGTTGTGCTGGAAGCCGATCGTGTGCCCGACTTCGTGCGCGAGCACGTACTCGAGCAGCCGCCCCATGAGCGAATCGGGGTAAGGGAACGTCCGCGCGCGCGGATCGTTCGCCGCGGCCTGCGTGAAGTACCACGTGCGCGCCAGGTTCTGAACGTTGTGATAGAACTGGATGTGCGCTTCGAGGATCTCACCCGAGCGCGGGTCGTGGACGTTCGGGCCGCTCGCGTTCTCGGTCGTCGAGGGGAGCCAGCGCACGACGGAGTAGCGCGCGTCTTCCGGCGACCAGTCGGGATCGTTCGTCGGCGCGTCCTTGGCGATGATCGCGTGGCTGAAGCCCGCCGCCTCGAACGCCGGCTGCCAATCTTCGATCGCCTTCTTCAGATACGGACGCCACTTCATCGGCGTGTTGGCGTCGAGGTAGTACACGATCGGCTTGACCGGATCGGAGACCGCCGCGTTCGGATCCTTCTTCTCGAGACGATAGCGCGTGATGAAGCAGCGGGTGTTGCTCGCCATGCGCTGCTCGTCGGCCGCGTAGTCCGTCACGGTGAGCGAGAAGTAGCCCACGCGGTTGTCGCAAATCCGCGGCTCCATCGGCACGTCTGGGAGGCGATGGAAGCTGTACGACATGACGATCGTCGCCGTCGGCGCGCTGAAGCCCGCGCCGCCGCGTCCGGCGCCACGTCCGCCGGCCGGAGCCGCGCCGCGACCGGCGTTCCCCTGCTGCAGCGTGAGCGTCGAGTAGACGTTCACGTTGTCCGGGAACGCGGCCGACCGCTCGACCCACGAACGCGTCGCGTCGATGGTGTAGCCCGCGCCGATGCGCTGCGCGGGTGAGAGCTCGGTCGGCGGCTGCGTGAAGAGGCGCGACACGTCGATGACCGCGGAGCTGTCCGGGCCGTACGCTTCCACGTTGAAGATCGCCAGCACCGGGTGAACGTTCGACGCGTTCACCGCGCCCGCGACCGGCGACAGCGTGTCGCTCGCCATGATCTCGTTCGAGATGCCGCGCAGCAGCACGCGGTTGTCGCGCCGCTCGAATTGCAGCACGCGGTTGCCCGCCGCCTGTCCGTCGTAGCCGGCGCCGAGCGCCGTCTGCGCGATCTCCTGAACGAGGAGGATGTCCTTGTTCATCTGGCTGCGCGGGATCTCGAACAGCAGCCGGTCGCCGATGCGAATGCGTCTTGAAGAATCCAGTCTTGGTCTGCGCCTGCGCGGTGACGACGCGGTTGTACGGCTGCGGATTCGCGTTCGCGCCCTGAGCCCCGGCGTTGCCGCCGCCTCGTCCTCCGCGGCCAACTCCGCCGCCCGCCGGTCGGCGCTTCGCCGGTGTCGGTTGGGACATTCGCCGGAGCTTGTTGCGCGGTGGGTCGCGTCGGGGCCGGCGCGGGTGCCGGGGCAGGTGGGGTCTTGGTGGTGCAGCCGATCGCGACGATCGCCGCGGTGGCGGACCCCAAGACGAAGAGGGAGCTCGTTCGCATGGATACAGCCCTGATTGTGGAGGAGTGGGGACGAAGCGTCCCCGTTTACTTACTGCTCATACCACGAACGGGCTCGTTGGTCAAATCGCTGCGCTCACCGAGCGAAAAGGCCCCTGCATCAGATTGATTCAGGGGCCACCGACACCGGCGTAGTCGCTGCGGCCGGGGCTGCTATCCGCCGCGGAGAACGTCCATCGGCTCGATTCGGGCGGCCCGCCGGGCGGGGACGTAGCTGGCCACCACGGCCACCGCGCCGAGAAGGGCGACGACCCCCGCAAAGGCGACCGGATCGGACGCGCTGATCGAATAGAGCATATGCGTGAGCAGGCGCGTCGTCGCGAAGGCGCCGACGACCCCGACGAGGGCCCCGACGGTCGCGAGCATCAACCCGTGCCGGATCACGAGACCAAGGATGTCGCCGGAGCGCGCCCCGAGCGCGACCCGGATGCTGATCTCCCGGCCGCGTTGCGCGACCAGATACGAGATCACGCTGTACACGCCGAGCGCCGCCAAAAGGAGCGCCAACGTGCCGAAGACGCCGACCAGTGTCAGCATGAAGCGCTGGGTCGTCACCGACGCCGCCACGGCCTCATCCATCGTCGAATAACGAGCTGGGATGTCCGGCCGAGCTCGCCGCAGCTCGCGTCGCATCGTCGTGAGCGTCGCGCCGGGCGTCGACGTGACCATCACCACGCTGAACTGGCCGCCGTTCCCCGGACGCTGACGGTAGTAGCCGTAGATCATCGGCGTCACATCCGTCGACGGGCCGCCGTCGCGCACGTCGCCGACCACGCCGACGATCGTCATCGGCGTCACGTCGCCGTCCATGTTTCCGAACTCCACCACTTTGCCGATCGCGCTCTCGTTCGGCCATCGGGATTTGGCCAGCGACGCGTTGATCACGGCGACGTGCGGCGCATCGCGACGGTCGCGGTCGTCGAAGAGCCGGCCGGCCACGAGGGGAATCCCGATTGTCTTGAAGTAGTCGGCGCTCGCAAGACGATAGTACGCGTCGCCCGTTCGAGACTTGTCCTTGAACATCCGCTCGAAGTCGGACGGTTGGAGCTTTTCGGACGCGCTCTCGAGTACGAGGAAGCCGCCGTCTGCGCCGCCGCCGCTGAGCGGTGTGTTGCTGACGGCGCCCACGGCGCTGACGCCGGGTGTGCGCCGAGCCAACGCCATGACGTCGTCGAGTAGCTGGCTCCTGCGTGCGATTCGCTCGTCGGCCGGCGAAAAGAAGTCCCCCGCCTCCGTCACGAGCGTGATCACCGCAACGCCCTGCGTGCGGAAACCGGCGTCCGACGTGATCAGTCGCATGAAGCTGCGCCCAAGCACGCCTGCCGCGACCATCAGAACGACCGTCATCGAGAGCTGCACGACGACGAGCGCGCTGCGCATCCCATAGCTCGCCACCCCGCCGCTCTGCGACCGCTGCGACTGGGAGAGCGCCGCGCGCAGATCGCCGCGGGCACCACGCCACGCCGCCACCAGCCCGAGCCCAACCGCGACGATCAAAGAGACCGCGATCGCGAACACCATGACGCGCCAATCAACGCTCAACTCCGACAGCCGAGGGATGGACGTCGGGCGCAGCACGAGCAGCAACTTCGCTCCGCCGAACGCCAGCGCGAGGCCCCCGGCGCACCCTAACAGCGAGAGAAGCGCCGCCTCGATGAGCAGCTGCTGTATGAGACGACCACGCCCGGCTCCGAGGGCGACGCGCACCGCGAGCTCCCCCTCACGCGCCGCCATTCGCGCCACCATCAGATTGACCACGTTCGTGCACGCGATGAGCAGGAGCACGCCCGACGCGCCGAACAGCAGAAGCAGGATCGGCCGAATCTGTCCGACGATTTGATCGCGGAGCGGTACGACGGTCCCGTCGACAGTGTAGGTATACTCGCCGACCTGCGCCTTCAGCTGGCGGAGAACGAGCGAGACGTCCTGCCGCGCCTGGTCGATCGTGACGTTCGGCTTCACGCGCGCAAGGAGCCTCCAGTTGCCCGCGGTATAGCTCGGGTACCGTACTTCGGTCTCGCGCGCGAGGAATACGTCGGTCTGCGGCGGATACTCGAGCCCTTTCGGCAGTACGCCGACAACCGTGATCGACGACGAGCCGCTCGGGAGCTTCGCGCCGATCGCCCTGTTCTTTCCGGCGAAGAGCCGTTGCCAGAGCGCGTAGCTGATCACGGCCGCCTTGGGCGCGCCGCGCTGCTGCTCTTCGGGCACGAAGAAACGGCCCGCGGCTGGTTTCACGCCGAGCACGTCGAAGAACTGACTGCTGACCCACGACGCCGACAGCCGCATCGCCTCGCCGTCGTTCGACACCGTCACGTAGTAGGAATTCATCTCGGCGATCGCCGAAAGCGATCGATTCCGCTCCGCGATCGCCTCGAACGTGGGGTCGGCGAAGTTGCGCAGCACGTCGCCCTTCGCGTTCAACCCGGTGACCTGCACGATGCGGTCGGGCGCCGGGAACGGCAGCGCTTTGAGCAGCACGCCGTTCACGACGCTGAACAGCGCCGTCGTCGCGCCGATGCCGAGGGCGAGCGTCAACGCCGCCGCGAACGAGAAACCCGGCGACTTCTTGATCTGTCGAACCGCGACGCGAGCGTCCTGCATCATGCTTTCCACTCGTTCGGCCGTGTGCATTCGCTGCATATGCGCCCTCTCGATGTCGTGACAGTAGGTTCGCAGATCGTCGACGTCCCCGAATCGCCGCAGCGCCTCGGCGCGCGCTTCGTCGTACGGCACGCCCTCCGCGACGAGCCGCGCGACGCGCCGCTCGACGTGAAACGCGACCTCGTCGTCGAGATCTCGCGCGAGCCGGTCCTCCGTGGACGGAAGCCGAAAGACGCGCCGGACGCCGCTCGGGGTGGGGGTGGGGGGACGCACGGTCAGTTCGCCTCGAGAATCCTGCCGACCGCGCTCGCGTATCGCCGCCATGTCGCGGTCTCGGCGCGGAGTTGCGCGCGTCCGCGCTGGGTGAGCGAGTAGTACTTCGCTTTGCGGTTGTTTTCGGAGACGCCCCACTCGGCCTCGATCGCGCCGCCGTCCTCGAGGCGGTGCAGCGCCTTGTAAAGAGCCGCGTCGACGATCACGAGATCGCCGTCGCCGTGCCGTTCGATCCATTCGCTCACGGCGTAGCCGTGCAGCGCACCGAGGGAGAGGGCCTTGAGCACGAGAACGTCGAGCGTCCCGTGCAGCAAATCGCTGGCGTCGCGGGGCATCTGGCTCCACTAACGAGGTTGGTGCAAGAACTCGTACGGCGTTGGACGCCGCGAGGATTCAATTGGTTTAAACGGGTGGACCGGTGGACCGGTGGACCGTCGGCTAGCCTACACGCCTGGCGTAGAGCTCGAACCAGGGGGCCACGGCCGGGTCGTACCGCGCGCCGGATCGGAGCAGATGCTTGAAGACCAGCTCTTCGACGCGCGCCCAAGGCCGCGTCCATTCGTCGGCGAGACGCGGAAGCACGTCGCCCTCCACGCACGTCACGCGGAACCCCACGTCGCGCAGCATCCGGCCAAGCGCACCCGGCGTGAAGCCAAACCGATACGGGAACGAGAGCAGGTTGTTTTGCGCGAGGGTCGATCGGGCGAGCCCGCGCCGGAGGCGGCTGCGACTCGTGAGGTCGTTGCGAAGCCGCGCGTACACGCCGCCGTTCGGGACGCGAAGCGCCAACGTGCCATCCGGCCGCAACATGCGCCACGCGGCCTCAGCCGCCGCGCGCGGGTCGCCGAGCTGGTCGAAGGTGTTCCAGATGGCGACGACGTCGAAGAGCCGGCGTGCGCGATACGTCCCGAAGTCGCCGTCCTCGACACTGAATCCGAGCGATCGGGTGAACGCGTTGACCGCCGGGCTCACGTCGAGCCCCTCGAATCGCATTCCGTCGTCGCGAGCGGCGGCGAGAAACGCTCCGGCGTAGCTCCCGACCTCGAGGCCGCTGCACCGGCGCCCGAGCACCCGTCGCAACCGACGCACCTGCGATCGGGCGGCGCCGTACTGCGCGGTGTGCAGGGCGCGAAGGGCGTCCGGCGACGGCGCCGAGCGCCGATACACGTCGACGAGCTCGCGCGCCGGCTCGGCCGGACTGCGGTACACGAGCCCGCAGTCGCGGCACTTCACGACGCGGAGCGGAGGATTCTCCGAAAACGTGACCCGATCGACGAGTCGAGTCGTTGGCGTGTCGACGCGAAGGCGACGGGCGTGATACGCCCACAGCGCCTCGATCTCGTCGCGGACACTTCGGTGATCCGCGACGACCGCGTTCTCGACTCCACCGCAAACGACGCAGCGATTGGCATCGGATGGTTGCGCTCGCACGCCCCCCAGAGGTGCAGGGCGGGTGCCGCCTGTGTTCAAGGGGCGGTGTGCATGGCCAGATCGTGCGAAAACGGATAGGCTACACTCGAACCCGTTTTCTCCCGCACGAACCGCCCACCGCCCCGACCGCACGAGATCAAATGATGCGCATCGTTCGCCTTGCCGGCTGTTTCGCCGTGTCCGCCGCAGTCGTTCAGTTCACTAGCGCGCCGTTGCTCGCGCAGCAGGATTCACTCGCGCTCGCCGGAGTTCACTGGCGAGAGGTCGGCCCATATCGCGGCGGTCGCTCCGTCGCGGCGACGGGAAATCCGTCGCGGCCGAACGAGTTCTGGATGGGCACGACAGGCGGTGGAGTCTTCAAGTCGATCAACGACGGACAATCGTGGGCGCCCGTGACGGACAAGTATTTCGGCGGCACGATCGGCGCGGTCGCCGTCTCGGCGTCATCGCCGGACGTCGTCTACGTCGGCGGCGGCGAATATCCGATCCGTGGCAACGTGTCGCACGGCGACGGCGTGTGGAAGACGACCGACGGCGGCAAGACGTGGTCGTTCATGGGACTCGGCGAGACGCGCCAAATCGCCGACATCGTCGTGAATCCGACGAACGCGGATCTCGTGTACGTCGGCGCCCTCGGACACGTGTGGGCGCCGAATCCGGAGCGCGGCGTGTTCCGCTCGAAGGACGGCGGCAAGACGTGGGAGAAGATTCTCTTCCGCAACGACTCGACCGGCGTCGTCGATCTCGTGATGGATCCGGCCAATCCGAACGTTCTGTACGCGGGACTCTGGCAGACGGGGCGCACGCCGTGGCTGCTGTCGTCGGGCGGCAAGGGCAGCGGAATGTTCAAGACGACTGACGGCGGCGATCACTGGACCGAGATCACGCGAAACCCCGGCCTGCCTGAGGGGATCTGGGGGAACATCGGCATCACGGTGTCGGGCGGAAACTCGAATCGCGTCTGGGCGAACATCGAAGCTGATTCGGGCGGCGTGTTCCGCTCCGACGACGCCGGCGCGACGTGGCAGCGCACCAACAACGATCGCAATCTGCGCCAGCGCGCGTGGTACTACACCAAGATTCACGCCGACTCGAAGGACACGAACGTCGTGTACGTGAACAATGTGTCGTTCATGAAGTCGACCGATGGCGGGAAGACGTTCCGTACTGTGCGCGGCATGTACCACGGCGACTCGCACGACCTGTGGGTCGACCCCAAGAACAACCAGCGAATGATCGAGTCGGACGACGGCGGTGCGGAGGTGAGCGTCGACGGCGGGAAGACATGGTCGGACGAGGACTTCGCGACCGCGCAGTTCTATCACGTGATCGCGACGAATCACTTCCCGTATCACATCTGCGGCGCGCAACAGGACAACTCGACACTGTGCGGTCCGAGTAGGGGCAACCTCGACATATCTGAGTGGCTCGAGGCCGGCGGCGGCGAATCCGGCTGGATCGCCTCGCGCGGCGATGATCCGGACGTCGTGTACGCCGGCAGCTACGGCAACCTGCTCACGCGAAAGGATCTGCGGACGGGAATCTCGGTGAACGTGAATCCGTGGCCGGACAATCCGATGGGCCATCCGGCGATGGACCTGAAGTACCGCTTCCAGTGGACGTTCCCGATCATCGTGTCGACGCACAACCCGAACGTGGTGTACGCCGGATCGAACGTCGTGCACAAGTCGACGAACGGCGGAAAGAGTTGGACCGCGATCTCGCCGGACCTCACCTATCACGATCCCGCGACGCTCGGCAATTCGGGCGGTCCGCTCACGAAGGACCAGACGTCGATCGAGTACTACGGAACGGTGTTCGTGATCGAGGAGTCCCCGGTCACGGCGCAGACGATCTGGACCGGCTCGGACGACGGCAAGGTCTATCTCACGCGGAACGGCGGCGTGAAGTGGACCGACGTCACGCCGAAGGACATGGCGAAGTACACGCGCGTGTCGAGCATCGACGCGTCGAAGTTCGGCGAATGCATCGCCTACATCGCGGCGAACCGCTTTCAGCTGGACGACGACAAGCCGTATCTATGGAAGACGTCCGACTGCGGCGTGCACTGGACGCGCATCGACGCGGGAATCAACGCGACCGAGTTCACGCGGGTCGTGCGCGAGGATCCTGCCAAGCGCGGCCTTCTCGTTGCCGGCACCGAGCGCGGGGCGTGGTACTCGCCGGACGACGGCGCAAACTGGCGAAGCCTGCGGCTCAACTTGCCGATCGTCCCGGTTCACGACCTCGTCTTCAAGGAAGGCGACATCGTGCTCGCCACGCACGGCCGCAGCTTCTACATCATGGACGACATCACGACGCTCGAGCAGATGACGACCGCGATCGAGGCCGAGAGCGCGCACCTGTTCAAGCCGCGCGATCAGTATCGGTTGGCGACCGGTGGCGGATTCGGCGGCGGCGGTGGCCGCGGCGGGGCCGCGCCGGCGCAAGTGACGCCCGAGAACGCTCCGGTCCATCCGACGGGACAGAATCCGCCGACAGGCGTGGTCGTGCAGTACTGGCTCGGCGCGGCGAACGACACGGTCGCGCTCGATTTTCTCGACGCAACGGGCAAGGTGATTCGCGGATACACGAGCAAGGCGGATTCCGCCGCGCAGCCCGCGCAACAGCCCGAGGACGGATTCTTCGGGCCGCCGCCGGCGCCTCGCGTCCCCAACAAGAAAGGCGTGAACACGTTCGCGTGGAACATGCGATACCCCGACGCGTCGAGCTTCCCCGGAATGATTCTCTGGGCGGCAGGCGTGACAGGACCGCTCGTTCCGCCGGGCACCTACAAAGTGCGGCTCGCTGTGAACGGAAAGCCGGCCGGAACCGAGACGTTCAAGGTGCTGCCGGACCCGCGCATCAAGGCGACGCTCGCCGACTGGCAGGAGCAGTCGCGCGTCGCGCTCGCGGTTCGGGACCGGTTCTCCGAAGCAAACGACGCGGTCAAGGAGATCCGCCGCATCAAGTCCGAGCTGGCCGATCGCGAAAAGAAATTTCCCTCCGCACAGCTCTCACAGTTCACGACGCTTTCGGTGCCGTTCGCGACCTCGCTGTCGGAGGTCGAGGATTCGCTGTACCAGACGAAGAACCGCAGCGGGCAGGACCCGCTCAACTACCCGATCCGCCTCAACAACCGCATCGGCGCGCTGCTCGGTGTGGTTCAGAGCGCGGACGGCCGGCCGACGCAGCAGAGCTATGACGTCGACAAGGTGTTGACGGTCGAGCTCAACAAGGATCTCACGAAGCTGCGAGCGGCGATCAACGCGAATCTTCCGCGCATCAACACGATGTTGAAGGCGGCGGGGCTCAAGGAGATCGAGTCGAAGGGGCCGATCGCGTAGACAGAGCCGCTCAGGCGGGAGAGCTCGATCCGGGGGGCACGGCCATTCCCATGGCGTGGTAGCCCTTGTCCACGTAAACCGTGTTCCCCGTGATACCGCTCGCCAGCGGCGACGAGAGGAACGCGGCGACGCGCCCGACTTCCTGAGCGGTGAGCTTGTCGGTGAGCGGCGCGTTCTCCGCCACGTACTCGACCATCTTCTCGATGATTCCGATCGCGCTCGCTGCGCGCGACGCGAGCGGACCGGCGGAGATCGTATTCACGCGGCAGCCGAAATCGTCGGCCGGCCTCGAACGCCAGCGTTCGCGTGTCGCTCTCGAGCGCCGCCTTCGCCGACGACATCCCGCCGCCGTATCCGGGAATCACGCGCTCGCTGGCGAGATACGTCATCGAAACGAACGAGCCGCCCGGCCGCATGATCGGCCCGAAACGACTCACCATCGAGATGAGCGAATACGCGCTCGCGCTCATCGCCGCCAAGTATCCCTCGCGGCTGACATCAATCAGCGCCTTCTTCACCTCGGGCCCGTTCGCCAGCGAATGCACCACGATGTCGAGCGGCTTGTCGCCAAAGTCCTGAACGAGCCGCGCCGCCACGCCGCCGATCGAACAGTCGCCGATGTCCTTGTAACGTTTGCTCGTCCGGACGTCTTCGGGGATGGCGTCGAACGTGTCGTAGACGGCGTCGAGCGGATAGACCTTCTCGAACGTGAGCAAGGTCCCCGAGGACAGCTTGCGCGACTCGTCCATCTTGCCGCGCTCGAGCAGATTCAGAAAAATGTTGAGAGCGGGCGGCCATGTTCCGACGCAGACGCTGGCTCCGGCCTCGGCCAACGCCTTGGCGATCGCAAACCCGAAGCCGGCGTCGTCCGCAACCCCGGCCACGAGAGCCCGTCGCCCTGTGAGATCGATCTCGAGCATGCGATATAATAGTCCGTCCGGCCACGGGCGGTCTGCGGCCGGGCACGCAATCTGTAATCAGGGGTCAGCGTGACCACCCCCGCTCCGGCTCGGCAAACCGTTGTCCGGCGATCGTCGGCCGAAACGCCTCGCCTCCTCGAGGGCGGGCCGTCGTTCGCGCGCGGCCTCTGGCGAATCGCGGCGGCGAACGTGTCGAGCGGCAATCGCGTTTCCCTGCTGCGCGACGGACCCGCGACGTTCGACGCGATGCTGGCGCTCATCGAGAGCGCGCGGTCCTCGGTTTCGCTGGAGAGCTTCATCTTCCGCGCCGACGACGTCGGCGACCGATTCGCCGCGCCGCTCGCCGCGGCGGCCGAGCGGGGCGTCGCCGTGCGCATCTTGCTCGACTGGATCGGTGTTCGCGGCACGAGGCGCCGGTTTCTCCGCGAGCTCCGCGCCGCCGGCATCGAGGTCGTGCTGTTCAATCGCCCGGGATTCCACCGGTGGCTCGGGCTCGTACCGCGCGACCACCGCAAGCTGCTTGTGGTCGACGGCGCGGTCGGAATCACGGGCGGGGTCGGCATCGGCCGAGAGTGGACGACCGGCGTGGACAAGATTCGCCGCTCCCGATGGCGCGACACCGCGGTGCGCATCGACGGCCCCGCCGCGAACGACATGCAGGAAGCCTTCGACCGAATGTGGCGCCGCGCGGTAGGAAACGAACGCCGCGGCTCGCATCGATTTCTCCACCGGCCGGCGCGCGGCGCGCATCTCGACCCCGACACCGACGAGCGAGCTCTCGTCGGAATCATCGAGGGAGAGCCGCTGAGGCAGCGTGTGTCGCGCGCGCTTCAGATTCAAGCGATCTCCGCGCGCCGATCGATCTGGATCGCGACGGCGTACTTCACGCCGTCGCCGTCCGAGGTGGAGGCGCTGAACGGAGCGGCAAGCGACGGCGTCGACGTGCGCGTCCTCGTGCCCGGGCGCAACGATCACCCCTGGGTGTCGCTGCTCGCCAAGCGCTACTATCGCCGGCTGCTCACCAACGGCGTTCGCATCTGGGAATGGTGCGGCGAGATGATGCACGCCAAGACGAGCGTCGTCGACGGACGCTGGGTGCGCGTCGGCTCGACCGATTTCAATCCGCTCGGCGTGACCGTCAACTACGAGCTCGACGCCGTGATCGAGGACGCCTCGCTCGGCGAGGAAGCGGAGCGCATGTTCCTCGCCGACCTCGACGGGATCTCGCGAGATCACGTTGTAGCCTCATGAGCTTTCTGGCGTGAAGCCCGGGATCATCGTGATGTCCGAATTGAACGGCGACGTCGCGGCGCGCGTGCTCGATGTCCAGCGCCGGTTCGACCCGCGGATGGCCGCGGAGCTGCCGCCGCACGTCACGATCACCGGCTCATCCGGCGTCGGCCCGATCTCTCCCGACACAACCGAAGACGAGCTGATTGCGGCGCTGAAGCCGGTCGCCGCGGCGACCGCGCCGTTCGCGGTACAACTCCAGCCGCCGATGCAGTTCATGCAAAGCACCGTGGTCGTGATGCCGATCGATCCCAACGGTCCCATCCGCGCGCTGCATGAACGGATCAAGGCCAGCGGGTTGTCGCACGCGCGGCCGCGCTTCACCTTCACTCCCCACGTCACGTTGAGCTTCTACCCCGAGTTGTCGCGCGAAGCGCTACGCGAGCTGACGCGTTTTCGCGTGAAGGAACCGATCACGCTCGATCGAATTCAGGCGTATCGCGCGCTCGATCTCACCCGATCGGTTCGCGTCGTCGACCTGCCGCTCGGCACAGCCACATGACCGAATCGGCTACGCGCTCCTCGGGCCTCGAGCGGCCGGCGATTCTCGACGCCATCGAATCGGACGCCGACCTCAGCGTGGGACGCGCGTTCGCCGAGGTGATCGCGGGCTATCTGGCCGAAACGCGACTTCGCGAGACGCGCGTCACGACTCGGCACAAACCCGAAGCGATCGCAGCGCGATTCGACGAGCCGCTCCCGCGCGACGGACATTCGATCGAGTCGATCGTCGAACGCATCCGCGATGAAGTCGTCGCCGAGTCGAATCATCTGTGGCACCCGCGGTACGTCGGACACCAGAATTCCGGTCCGCTGCCGGCCGCCATCTGGACCGAGTCGGTGACCGCGGCGCTCAATCAGTCGATCGCCGTCTTCGAGATGTCTCCGGTAGGCACCGTCCTCGAGCACCAGGTTATCTCTTGGCTGTGTGAGCTCGTCGGATTTCCGGCCGGCGCGGGCGGGACGTTCACGAGCGGCGGCACCGAGGCGACGTTCACGGCGCTGCTCGCCGCGCGAAGCGCGGCGATGCCGAACGCGTGGACCGACGGCGTCGGCGCGGATCCGCCGATGCTGCTGTGCGGCGAGCATGCGCACTACGCCGTCACTCGCGCCGCGGCGCAATTGGGGCTCGGCATGCGCAACGTTCGCGCGATCGCATCGCGCGGCTACACGATGGATCCGTCGGCGCTCGAAGGAGCACTCGACGATCTCGCGCGCGACGGCCGTCGAGTGATGGCGGTCGTCGCGACGGCCGGCTCGACGGCTACCGGGTCATTCGACGACCTCGATGCGATCGCAACGTCGTGCGAGCGCCACGGGGTCTGGCTGCACGTCGACGCGGCGCACGGCGGCTCGGCACTCTGGTCCGGGCGACACAAGCACCGTCTGCGCGGCATCGAACGCGCCCGCTCGGTCGCGTGGGACACCCACAAGATGATGCTGATGCCCAGCCAGGCGGGAATGCTTCTCGTTCGCGACGAGCGAGATCTGGAAGCCGCGTTCTCGCAGCGCGCTCCATATCTGTTTCACGACGTGCGTGGCGAGCGGGCCTGGGATCAGGGAACGCGGAGCTTCATGTGCACGCGCCGCGCGGACGTGCTCAAGGTTTGGGTCGGGCTCGAGCGGTACGGCGCGGCCGGGATGGAGCAGCTCTACGACTACTTCTGCGCGCTCGCCCGCTGCGTCTACGACGAGATCTCGGCGCGCGGCGATTTCGAGGCGCTGCACGAGCCCGAGGGCAACATCCTCTGTTTCCGCTACGTCGGCGACGGGTCGCGAAGCGATGAGGAGCTCGATGACCTCAACCGCCAGGTGCGCGAGCGGTTCAACGCATCGGGCGAAGGGTGGATCACGGCGACAATGCTCAACGGCCGCCGCGTGCTTCGCGTGACGATGATGAACCCGCGCACGACCTCGTCGGATGTCAGGGCGATCATCGACGGTATCGCCGCGACCGGCGCGGGTCTAGCAGTCCAGCGGTCGGCACCGGTCCACCGGTCCACCGGTCCACCGGTCCACCGGTCTACAGCACCTTCTTGATCTGCGCGTCGAGGTCCTGCGTTCCACCGAGTCCCGTGTAGACGACCTTGCCCGTTTTGTCGATGACCACGACAAAGGACGTCGCAGGCACGTCGTACGCGTTCGTCGCATTTCCCTTGTTGTCGAAGAACTGATCGCCGGGCAATCCGTGTTTCTCGACGAACGCCTTTACGCGATCGGGCGTCTCGTTCACCGACACCGCGACGCCGATGAACTTGACGCGGCCGGCGTACTTTTTCGACACCGAGAGCAGCGTTGGCTCGAGCTCCTTGCAGTTCGGGCACCACACCGCCCAGAACTCCATCACCACGGGCATCTTGCCGATGTACGCCGAGAGGTCGGCCTCCTTCCCGTCGAGCGTCGCGACTTTGGCGCCCGGCGCCATGCTGCCCCTTTCGATTCCGAGATCCTGCGCGGAAAGCTCGCGCGGACCAGTAAGCGTCATTGCCAGTGCGGAGGCGACGAACGCGGCAATTCGAGCGACTCTCATCGGATCAATTCTCGGATGTGTTCGAATCAGAAGAGCAGTTGGCCCATCTTCACCAGGTAGTACTCGGCGGCGATCACCATCACGAGCGCGAAGAAGCGCTTGATCCAGACCATCCAGACGCCGGCGCGCGGCAACCGCGCGATCGTGCCGGATGAGACGCCGACGAACACCAGCAAGGTGCACATTCCCAGCGAGAACACCAACAGGTAGACGAAGCCGAGCAGGGCGCTCTTCGTCGAAGCCACCCACGTCAGCACCGCCGCCATCACCGGCGCCGAGCAAGGCGCCGCCACGAGACCCGACATCGCGCCCATGGCGAAGGCGCCCGAAAGCCGTCCCGTGCTCCCGACGTTGCTTGCCCGTTCGACGATCGCCGACGGAAGCCTGACGTGGACGACGTCCAGCATGGCCAACGCCGCGACCAGCAACAGGTTCGCCATCGCGAGGTAGAGCCACGGATTCGTACTCACGGTGCCAAAAAGCGTTCCGGTCATCCCCGCAAACAGCCCCAGCGCCGAGTAAACCAGGGCGAGCCCCAACACGTAGGTGAGTGTGAGGGCGATCGGCCGCGACCTCGAGGGCTTTGTGCCACCCGAGCGGGCCGCGACCGACGTCCCGCCGACGATCGCCGCGGTGATCGGGATCATCGGGTAAATGCAGGGCGTCAGGCTCGTCAGCACGCCGCCCGCAAAGACGAAGGGGATCGCCCTGAGCGGGTTGCCGGAGAGGTCGGGAAGGAAAGTCTGTAGGACCACGCGGGCTTAACGGAGTGAGGGAAGGGGGCGTCGATCTACTAAACGGTGGACAGGTGAACGGGTGGACAGGTGAACAAACCGAAACGCCCTTCCGGTCCACCAGCCCACCGGTCCACCGGTCCACCGAGGTAAGGTATGACCAAAACAACTGCCATAACAATCACGCTAGCCGCGGCGGCGATCCTTATCGCCGCGCGGCACGCGAAACACGCGGCCGCGCAAGGCGTGGGGGCCGTCGCTCAGCAGCCGTCAGTCGCTATGGACAGCGCGCGGATGGCTGGCATGGCCGACCATGCGATGAGTGGGCCCATGGACGAAAACATGATGAAGCACATGGAACTCACGCCGGTTCGCGCGGCGACCCACGGCGACACCGTGCGCGCCATGCATCTGGCCGTTGAGCTGAAGCAGGCGATCGCGAAGTACTCGGATACCGCGGCGGCGGTCGCCGATGGCTACAAAATGTTCCTGCCGAACGTGAAGCAGAAGGTCTACCACTTCACGAACTACGGCCGCGCCTTCATGGAGGCCTTCCGCTTCGACCCGGCCAAGCCGACGTCGGTCCTCTATTCACGAGGCGCGGACGGCAAACTCAAGCTCGTCGGTGCGATGTACACCATGCCAAAGAACGCGAGCCTCGACCGTTTGAACGACCGGGTCCCGCTCGGCGTGGCGCGATGGCACAAGCACGTGAACTGGTGTCTGCCGAAGAGAGGCAGCGAATCGCGGTACCTCGAGCGCAAGAACGGACAGCCGGTGTTCGGCCCGGAGAGCCCGATCGCGACCAAGGCCGAATGCGACGCGGTCGACGGCGATTTCCATCCGAGCCTGTTTGGCTGGATGATCCACGCCAACGTGGTCGAGGGACACGACCTCGCGTCGATCTGGGGTGACGACCACCACGGCGTCGACGCGCACGAGCACCGGTGAGCTCGACCGCCAGCACATAGTTGACAAAGTCAACCAATCGGCCGATCGTGCTCTGGTCGCCACCGAAGACGGAGCCATGCGGCCGATCGATCAGCGCGCCGACGTCGTTCGCCATTTCAATCGGTTCTACACCCACCGCATCGGCGCGCTCGGCGCCGCGCACCTCGGCAGTGAGTTCTCGCTCACCGAGGTCCGGGTTCTGTACGAGCTCGCGCACGGCGAACGGACGACCGCCAGCGGCATCGCGGCCGCGCTGGAGATCGACCGCGGCTACCTGAGCCGCATGTTGCGTGCGTTCAAGCGGCGCGGGTTGATCACCACGCGCCGCGACGCCGACGATCGCCGCCACACGCACCTCGCGCTCACCACGGCCGGGCGCAAAGCCTTCGCGCCGCTCGACCGAAAGGCGCGCGACGAGGTCGTCCAGATGCTCGCGCCGCTGAGCGATGCAGGGCAACGCCGCGTGGTGAGCGCGATGGCGACGATTCGCGGATCGCTCGAGCCGCGCCCGGCGCCGGCTGCGCACCAGGCCCAGGAACCATACGCGCTTCGCTCACACCGGCCGGGCGACATGGGGTGGATCGTGCACCGGCACGGCGCGCTGTACCAGGCCGAGTACGGCTACGACGAACGGTTCGAAGCCCTCGTGGCGCGAGTCGTCGCCGATTTCATCGAGCACCTCGACCCGGCGCGCGAACGCTGCTGGATCGCCGAGCGAAAAGGAGAGCCCGTCGGCTCGGTGTTCGTCGTCGCGAAGTCGAAGCGGGTGGCGAAGCTCCGGCTCCTGTTGGTCGAGCCGTCGGCGCGCGGACTCGGTATCGGAAAACGGCTCGTCGACGAGGTCGTACAGTTTGCGCGCGGGGCGGGCTACCGAAAGGTCGTCCTCTGGACGCAGAGCGAGCTGACCGCCGCCAGACGGGTTTACCGCGCCGCCGGTTTTCGCTGCGTCCGCGAGGAATCCCATCGCTCGTTTGGCACGCCAGCCGTCGCCGAGGTGTGGGAGCTCAAGCTGTAAGCGACCGGAGGCGCGGAGGCGGGGTGCGGGGAAACCGGAACGAGTGCGGAGGCGGGGTGCGGGGAACTGGAACGAGTGAGGTGTTTGGCGATCCGCTAAATTCCGACCGCTGATGCCGTTCCGGTCCACCGGTCCACCGGTCCACCGGTCCACCGGTCCACCGGTCCACCCGTCCACCCGTCCACCCCGCTTACGTGCCTCCTCCGACGTTCATCTATGTCATGAAAGACCTGCGCAAGGTCGTCCCGCCATCGCGGGAGATCTTGCGCGGCATCTGGCTCTCTTTCTACGACGGCGCAAAGATCGGCGTCCTCGGCGCCAACGGAGCGGGGAAGTCCTCCTTGCTCCGCATCATGGCCGGCGTGGATCATGACTTTCAGGGCGAAGCCTGGGCGCGCGAGGGCACGCGAGTCGGCTTCTTGCCGCAAGAACCAGAGCTCGATCCGTCCCTCGACGTCAAAGGCAACGTCGAACTCGCGGTGAAAGCGCAGCGCGCGCTTCTCAAGGAATTCGAGGACATCTCGATGATGTTCGCCGAGCCGATGGAGGACTCGGCGATGGACAAGCTGCTCGCCCGTCAGGCGCGCGTGCAGGAACAGATCGACGCGCACGACCTATGGAACCTCGACAACAAGATCGAAGTGGCGATGGACGCGCTCCGTTTGCCTCCTGCGGAGGCAAACGTAACCACTCTATCTGGAGGCGAGCGCCGTCGCGTGGCGCTCTGCCGCGTGCTGCTCGAGGAACCGGACATGCTGCTCCTCGACGAGCCCACGAACCACCTCGACGCCGAGAGCGTCGCGTGGCTCGAGCGCTACCTGCACGACTTTCCGGGCACGGTGGTCGCCGTCACGCACGACCGCTACTTCCTCGACAACGTCGCCGGCTGGATTCTCGAGCTGGATCGCGGCTACGGGATTCCGTACGAGGGGAACTACACGTCGTGGCTCGAGCAGAAGAAGTCGCGCCTGGCCACCGAGGAAAAGACCGAGTCGGCGCGGCAGCGAACGCTGCAGCGCGAGCTGGATTGGGTGCGGCTTGCGCCGCGCGCCCGGCAAGCAAAAAACAAGGCGCGCGTGCAGAAATACGAAGAGATGGTCGCCGAGGAGACGGCCGAAAAGATCCTGCAGCACGAGATCGTCATTCCGCCGCCGCCGCGACTCGGCAATGACGTCGTCAACACCAAAGATCTTCGCAAGGGGTTCGGCGACAAGCTGCTGATCGACGGACTCACGTTCGCACTGCCGCGCGGCGGCATCGTTGGCATCATCGGTCCGAACGGCGCCGGCAAGACGACGCTGTTCAGAATGATCGTCGATCAGGAAGAGCCGGACTCGGGATCGCTCAAGGTAGGCGAGACGGTGCAGATCGCCTACAGCGATCAGAATCGAACGCTCGACGGCGACAAAACCGCGTGGCAGGAGATCTCCGGCGGCCAGGAGACGATCACGGTCGGGAAAAAGGAGCTCAACAGCCGCGCCTATCTGTCGAGCTTCAACTTCAAGGGCACGGATCAGCAGAAGAAAGTCGGTCTGCTGTCCGGCGGCGAGCGCAATCGTCTGCACCTCGCGAAAACGCTCATGAGCGGCGGCAACCTGCTCCTCCTCGACGAACCGACGAACGACCTCGACGTGGACACGCTGCGCGCGCTCGAGGACGCGCTCGTCGACTTCGCCGGATGCGCCGTGGTGATCTCCCACGACCGGTGGTTCCTCGATCGCATCGCGACGCACATCCTCGCGTTCGAGGGAAACAGCGAAGTCGTCTGGCACGAAGGCAACTACCAGTCGTACGTCGAAGATCTGCACAAGCGAAAGGGCGCCGACGCCGACCAGCCGCATCGCGTCGCGTACAAGAAACTCGTGCGGACCTGATCGACGATGTTGGCGACGGCGCACCAGGTCTACGTGAACGTCCTCAAGCGCGCGAAGGACACGGGCATTCGTCTCACGGACCACGACACCTTGCCGCGGCGATAGTCGCGTGCTCAGGGTCTTGGCCTCGCGGGGTGTCTTGACCTCGGAACGGATCCCGCGCGTCGCGCCTTGAGTCCTCGAGGATAGATGACCGACATCGTCCGCTCGATTCGCGTCTGTCTTCGCGGACTCGGCCGAACGCCCGCGTTCACCGCGGCCGCGCTCGCGATCCTCGGACTGGGGATCGGCACCGCCGTCGCCGTGTTCACCGTGTTTCGCGCGGTCCTGTACCAACGGATCCCCGTGACCGATCCGGACCGCGTCGTTCAGATCTCGACCTACAGGGACCCGGCGGTCGAATTCGGGTTGGTCAAGAGCGACTTGAAAGTCGTAATGCGCCAGAGTCGCACGCTGCGGAGCGTCGGTGGCTACGCGCATTGGGGGACGTCGCAAGGCCCGCTCGTCGACGGCGACCGCACACTGACGCTCGGCCGCGTGGTCGTGAGCGGCGGTTTCTTCGACGTGCTCGGCGCGCGTCCGGCGGCCGGACGATTGTTGAAGCCCGAGGACGACGTCGTGGGGGCAGCGCCCGCGCTCGTGATCAGTTACCAGAACTGGCAACAGTGGTTCGGCGGCGATCCGAAGATCGTCGGCCACCACTTGTACGAGCCGTACTCGCAGCTCACGTACACGATCGTCGGCGTCGCGCCTGCCGGCCTCGATTTCCCGAGCGGGGCCGGCTACTGGCTCCCGTGGCCGGCACCGGACACCGGCAACACGGGCTTCAGCACGATCGCCATCGCGCGCCTGGCGCCGGGCGCGACGCCGTCGTCGGCGGCGAGCGAATTCGTGTCGATCATCAAGCGAACGCCGCTGGCGGGATGGCGCACCGCCGAGAACGGGATCACCGGGGCGAAGGTCGTCCCGTTCACGCGAGCGATGTTGGGCGACGTGCGTCCCGCGCTGATCGCGCTCACCGCGGCTGTGGTGCTTCTGCTCGTCATCGCCTGCGTCAACGTCGGCGGGTTGCTGCTGCTGCGCGCCGGCACTCGTGCGCGGGAGCTGGCGATCCGCCGCGCCTTGGGCGCGACGTACGCGGACGTCACGCGGCAACTACTCCTGGAGAGCGCGATTCTCGCCGCCGGTGGGGGTGTGCTCGGGCTGTCGTTCGCGGTGACCCTGATTCGGTTGCTGATCGTCCTCGCGCCGTCGCGGTTGCCGAGGCTCGACGTCATTCAATTGTCGGGCGCGCCGGTGTTCATGGCGATCGGCGCGACGGTTTTCGCCGTGCTGCTGTTCGGTGTCGTGCCATCGCTGCTCGCCGCGCGCACCGACGTCGCGACGACGCTCCGGCTGGACGCGCGGTCCGGACGAGACTCGGCCGCACGGCGGCGATTCCGCCACGTGCTCGTCGCGGCGCAGACGACGCTCGCTCTCGTGATGCTCGCCGGCGGCGCGCTGCTCGCGCGCAGCCTCGCGCGCCTCGAGTCGATCGACCTCGGGTACAACGCGGATCATCTCACACATCTCGCGACGTCTTGGCCGTCGAAGAAATACGACTCGGTCTACAAGTACTATCCAGTCGGTGAAGACATTCTTCGCCGATGGCGCGCGATTCCCGGCGTCGTCGCGCTCACGCCGGCACTGATCCCACCGCTCGTCGGCGAGAACGTCTTTCTCGGGCGCGTCGACAAGGAAGGGCAGTCGCCGAGCGAACACGTGTCGAATCCGTACTTCCCCGAGCTCAGTGGCGACAAGGACTACTTCCGCACGTTCGGCTCGCCGATCCTTCGCGGGCGCGCATTCACCGACGCCGATCGCGAGGATGCTCCCCTCGTCGCGATCGTGAGTGAGATGGCGGCGAAGCGTCTCTGGCCGGGCGAGGATCCGATCGGCAAACGCATTCACTATTTATCGCAAGACAGCACCGCGTGGCGTACGGTGGTCGGCGTCGTCGGCGACGCGCGCGTTCGGGCGCTCCGAACGACGGCGCCGCTCATCTACGTGCCGTGGCGCCAGATGGACTTCTGGCAGTTCAGCTTCGCAATGCGGACGCGCGGCGACATTTCGGGCGTGCTGCCCGCGATGCGACAAGCGGTCGCCGCTGTCGACCCGCAGATGAAGCTCTGGTACGTGCACCCGATGGACGAGCTGCTCGACGCGCCGCTCGCGCAGCCGCGAATGAGCGCGCTCCTCATGTCGGTCTTCGCCGTGGCCGCGCTGCTGCTCGCGGCGATCGGGCTCTACGGTCTGATGGCGTCGATCGTGCGCGAGCGCACGCGCGAGCTGGGTATTCGCATGGCGCTGGGCGCCGAGCCCGAGCGGCTGCGGCGCGACGTGCTGCTTCACGCGTTGAAGGTGTCCGGCATCGGCGCCGTCGTCGGCCTCGTCGCGGCGTTCGGCACGTCGCGAATGCTGTCGGCGATTCTGTTCGAAGTGAGCCCCGCCGATCCGGTAGCGCTCGCCGCGGCGTGCGGCGTACTGCTCGTCGTCGTGCTGATCGCGGCGTACGCCCCGGCGCGGCGGGCGACACAGATCGACCCCGCGAAAGCGCTCCGCGCGGACTGAGAGACACGCGACGACGCGCGTTCCCCGTCGGGGATTCGCCGACATCGTGTTTCGGGGCCGAACGAAGTTCGAGCCAAGAATTTTTCCATGCTCGACGAGAGTGTGCGCGCCATCACGCGGTACTTATGTGAGTCCTCACACGAGCGCGCGCCGAGGAACCAAAAACGTGCAAAGAAGATTCACGCGGTAACGACGGCCCGATGCATGCTCATGCTCGTGCGGCCGCCGCAACTCCGCTGTATCTCCCACATGCTTCGCGAGGGACACGACGTATGCAGCACACACGGACGACGTACGGAATCGCATCGCTGTTGGCGCTCGCAGGTCTCGCCACGGCGTGCAGCGACTCGACGAGCGCAAACAGGTCGGCGACTCAACTGGCGTTCACGACGGGCCCCGCGCTCGGCGCGCACGCCGACGCCGCGCCGATCACGATCGGCGGGCACACGCTGGATCTCAGCGCGGTGACGATCACGGTCTCGCGCGCCGAGCTGAAACCGGCCGCGTCCGCGGTCTGCGCCGACGACGACACCGAGGGCGCCGACGACAATCGAAGCCCGAGCGGCAGTGCGAGCGCCGACGACGGCCACAATGGCAACGGCAATGACGATTGCGGCGAGATGAAGATCGGTCCGACGACGATCGACCTGCCGCTCGACGGCAGCGTGGTGGCGATTCCAGCCGACGCGATTCCCGCGGGCACGTTCCAGGAGCTCGAGCTTCGCCTCGCGTTCATTCGCTTACAGGGAACGTTCGACGGCAAAGCGTTCGACGTGACGCTCTCCACTCCGGTGCGCGGCGAGATTCAGTTTGCGACTCCGCTCGTGGTAACCGCCGGGACGGCGACATCGATCACGGTCACGGTGCCGGTCGCGACGTGGTTCACCAACGCCGACGGCTCGCTGCTGGATCCGTCGAAGCTCAACTCGACCCCGTCGTTGATGAGCCAGTTCGTGGGGCGGATCGGCACGTCGTTCCACGCGTTCGAGGACGAGGACCACGACGGTCACGACGACCACGACCACAGCGGCCACGGATGACGATGGCGTCGTAGGATCGAAGTGGTAGGAATGGAGGTGGTGGGGATGTCATAACGCCAATACATTGTTTTCGATATTCCATGAGAACAGGTAATGGCAATAAATCTCCGCCACCTCCGCCTCTTTGCCGCCGTCGTTGACCACGGCGGCTTCACAAAAGCGGCCGCGCAGCTTGGCCTGAGTCAGCCGGCCATCTCCAAGTCTCTCGCTGAACTGGAACGCAGCCTCCACGTTCGCCTCATCGAACGGAGCGGCCGGTCGGCGCAGCTGACGCAGGCGGGGCAAATCCTCCACGCTCGCGCGCGTGAAATCTTTGGCGTGGAGCGACTTGCGGAGCGAGAGCTGAGGGAGATCCGAGGCCTGAAACGTGGACGCCTCAGGGTGGCCGCGAGCCCCACCATCGGGACCTATCTGCTTCCCCCAATCCTGGCGAGATTCCACAGTCGTCGTCCGGCCGTCCGAATCAGTTCGATCCAGGCTGATTCGTCAACTGTCGTAAGACTGCTGCTTGAGTCGCGCATAGATGTCGCGTTAGCAGAGGATCCACCCGTACACGAATTGGTCGAAGCGATCGCGTGGCGCGACGACCAGCTGGTGGTCGTCGCCTCGATTCAACATGAGCTCCTGGCTCGGGACCGCATCGCTCCTGGCGACTTGGCCGACTTTCCGTTCCTCGTGAGCGAGCCGCACTGCCCGATCAGACGCGCCGGCGAGCTGGCACTCTCGGACCGGGGAGTGCGACTCCGCCGGACCATGCGCGTTGGCGGAACCGAGGCAATCAAACAAGGAGTCGCCGCCGGACTCGGAATCGCGATCGTCTCGAGAGTGTCGGCAACGGACCTGCTCGCGCTGGGACGAGTCGCGATCGTCCCTGTCGACGGACTCGTGATTCGCCGAACGTTCTCGCGGCTCAGGCTGCGAAGGCGCGCCGGGGGTATTAGTCCTGCTAGCCGAGAGCTGGAGTTGCTGCTGGACGACGCGTCGAACGGCGACGTTGCATCAGACGCGACCGGCGTCTCCGATTTCGTGTCCCTCGATCACGAGCGCCGCGCCGAAGGCGGAGACGCCTAGAGGCTATAAGTTCGAGGGACGCCAACAGAACGCGCGCCCATGGCGCACCCTGGAAATTCCCCGATGACACGCTCGACCTCGCGCCGCCCTCGCAGTCGTTTTCGTTTCTCACATCGCGCAACCCAGATCGCTCTCGCCGCGGGCGTCGCCGCGGCGGCCTGCCATCACCCGCCGCCGCCTCCGCCCACGCCGCCGCCGGCGCTCAGCGATTCCGGCGCCGCAGCACTCGTTTGGGCGGGGTCGCACGTCTCGCCGATCGCGCTTCACGATTCGACGCCGAGCGCCGAGGAGCGGCGCGGAATTTTCGCCCTCGCGAGCGGCGCGCGAATCTTCGGCCTCAGCGAGCTCACCGAAGGAACGGCCGAGTTCCCCGAGGTCGTGCGTCGCACGCTGGTGACGCTCGCCGACTCCGGGTTCAAGGCGATCGCGGTGCAGGCGCCCATGCCCGAGGCGATGGAGATCGATCGCTACGTGCGCGGTGGCACCGGCGACGTTCGACGGCTTCTCCGGGCGCTCGGCTCCTGGCGGTTCGAGACGCGCGAGATGATTGCGTTCGTCGGCGCGCTGCGCGAGTGGAACCACGCGCATCCCGACCAACAGATCGACTTTTACGGTTTCGAGATCCCGACCGCCGAGCTCGCCGTCCGCACCATCGTGACGCTTCCGGACTCGGTGATCGACGCGCCGACGCGCGGTTGGCTGACCCGCAACTACCGATGCGTGGCCGAAAACGAAGGGGCGCACTTCGGCCTCGAGGGGCGCGCCGCGGACAGTTCGTTCTGGAACGCCTGCGCGCCGGCGACGCACGCCGCGGTCGACAGCGTCGTGGCCGCGCGCGCGCGCGCGAAGACTCCGGCTGCCACGAACGAGTTGGCGTACGCCGAACAGATGGCGCGCCTCATTCAACATCACGTTTCGGTCGGCTTGCGACATCTGCCGCGCCAGGAAGGCAACGCCGAACACGTGATGTACCTGGCGAACCTTTTCGGGCCGCAAGGTCGCATCGTCCTGTGGGGCGGCGACGTCGAGATGGGCCGACTCACGCTCGAGCGAACGACGATTCAGACCGGCGTGCCGCTCGAGAAGCGCCTCTCGACCGGTTATCGGGCGGCGGCGTTCGCGATCGGCGGCGGCATGATCCGGGCTCGCGTCCCATCAGTGAACCGCAGCAGCAGCGGGCGTGGAAGCGGAGAGCCGGGCTTCTCCGACACGCGCGTCGCGCGTCCGACGCAGGACTCGTACGAAGACGTGTTGAATCGAGTCCCGGCGCCATCGGGCGAAGCGTTCTGGCTCGACGCGCGGAATCTTCCCAGCGACAAGGCCGGCGGATGGCTGCGCGGCCCGCGGCAAATGCGTCTCATCACTGAGCTGTACTCACCAATACTGCCAGGGGCGTTCGAAACGACGATCGAGTTGCCGACGAATTTCGACGCGATCGTGTTCGTGAGGACGCCGACGCCCGCGCATCAGTGATCCGTAGCGCGCTGGGCGGGCATCCATGTTGCCACTCAGGACGCTGACATGTTCGTTTCCGACTTCGCGATCAGGAGGCCGATCGTCACCGTCGTGACGATGATCGCGCTCGTCGTGTTCGGGGCCGCCGCGCTGGCGAAGCTAGACACCGACGAGTTCCCGGCCATCGACGCGCCCATCGTCTTCGTGGCCATCGCCTACCCCGGCGCGGCGCCGGACGTCGTCGAGCGCGAAGTCCTCACGCGCATCGAAGACAAGATTTCCGGCATCAGCGGCGTCGACAAGATCAATTCCACGGCGACCGACGGCTTCGCGCAGATCATCGTCCAGTTCGTGTTCTCGAAGCCGGTCGATCAGGCGACGCAGGACATACGCGACGCCATCTCCGCGGTGCGAGCTCAACTCCCCGCGGAAATCATCGAGCCGATCATCCAGCGCTTCGATCCGAACCAGTTGCCGATCGTGTCGCTGGCGCTCACGTCGAGCGTGCTCTCGCCGCCGCAGCTCACGCAGATCGCCGACCAGACGATCGCCGGCGAGCTGCGCGCGATCGCCGGCGTCGCGCAGGTGAACGTCGTGGGCGGCGACAGCGCGCAACTCAACGTCAACGTCCGCCCGAACGACCTCGCGGCGCTCGGTGTGGGCATCGATCAGGTCGTGGCCGCGCTCCGCGCGCAGAACCTCGCGGCGCCTGTCGGCAACGTGAACAGCGCGCTCGAGCAACGGTCGATCAGGCTGGAAGGGCGGCTCGACCGCCCGGAGGATTTTTCCGCGCTGGTCATCTCCGCGCGGAACGGCCAGCTCGTCACGCTCGGCCAGGTGGCCGGCGTCGAGGCCGGGGCGGCGGAGCCGCTGTCGGCCGCGTTCTACAGCGGACGGCAGGCGATCGGCCTCGACATCGTGAAGTCGCGCGAGTACAGCACGACGGCCGTGGCCGACCGCGTGAGGGCGCGCGTCGACGGCCTGCAGCGGCTCATGCCGCCAGGGACGCGGATCGAGATCGTGCGCGACGCCGGTGTGCGCGTTCGCAACTCGGTCCGCAACGTGAAAGAGGCGCTGGTCGAAGGCGCGCTGCTCACGGTGCTCGTCGTGTTTCTCTTCCTGAATTCGTGGCGGTCGACCGTGATCACCGGCCTCGCGCTCCCGGTGTCCGTGCTTTCGGCGTTCGTCCCGTTGTTGATGCTCGGCTTCACCCTCAACACGATGTCGCTGCTCGGCCTGTCGCTCGCGATAGGCATTCTCATCGACGACGCGATCGTCGTGCGCGAAAACATCGTGCGGCACGTCGAGATGGGCGCCGACCACATGACCGCCGCGCACGAGGGCACCGACGAAATCGGTCTCGCCGTCGCGGCGACGACGTTCTCCATCGTCGCCGTGTTCGTGCCGGTCGGCTTCATGCCCGGCGTGGCCGGGCAATGGTTCAAACCTTTCGCGTTGACGATCGCGGCGGCCGTGCTCGTGTCGCTCTTCGTGTCGTTCTCGCTCGACCCGATGCTCTCGGCGTATTGGGCCGATCCGCAGCTCGAGGCGCACGAGCGTCGCAATCCGATCGCGCGTACGCTCGACCGCTTCAACCTGTGGTTCGACCGCCAGGCTGACCGGTACAAATCGCTCATCGCCTGGGCGCTCGATCACCGCTGGACGATGATCGCCCTCGCCGCGGCGTCGTTCGTGTTCGCGATCGCGCTCCAGATCGCGATCGGCGGGTTCGCGTTCGTGCCGGTGACCGATCAGAGCGAATTGAACATCGCCATCGAGACGCCGCCGGGGTCGAACCTCGACTACACGTCGCTCAAGGCCGAGGAGATCGCGCGAATGATCCGCTCGCGGCCGGAAGTCGAGTACACCTACACGACGGTGGGCAGTACGAGCGGTTCGTCGGAGGCGGACAACGCGACCATTTACGTCCGACTGAAGCCGAAGAACAAGCGTTCGGTGAGCCAGGACGACCTCGGCCAGATCCTGCGCACCGACATGCGCCAGGTCGGCGGCGCGACTGCATTCACGTTCGCGTCCGGATTCGGAGGCGCGCAGAAACAGCTGCAGCTCCAACTCCAGGGTCCCGACCAAACAGTGCTCAACGGCTACGCCGACCGGATCGCCAAGATCGTTTCAGCCGTTCCGGGCGCTGTCGACGTCGGGCTGTCGACGAAGGGACAGAAGCCCGAATTCAACATACGCGTCAACCGCGGGTTGGCCGGCACGCTCGGTGTGAGCGTGAGCCAGCTCGCGGCCTCGCTCCGGTTCGCGTTCGCCGGCGTCGACGCGGGCACGTGGGTCGATCCGGGCGGAATCTCGCGCTACGTGCACGTACGGCTCGTGCCGTCGGCGCGCGAGAACGCCGCCGACCTCGGCCAACTGCCCGTTCTCGTGACGCCGGCGCAAGCCGGCGCGGCCGGCACGGGTGGCGGAATGCCGCAGTTCGTGCCGCTTCGCCAGATCGCGGACATCACGCCGAGCACGGGACCGTCGCAGATCGACCACTATCAGCGCGAACGCGTGGTGACGATCGGCGCGAACGTCGAAGGCGCGTCGCTCGGCAACGTGTCGCGGACGGTGCTCCAAGCGGTGAACAAGACGCCGCTGCCGCCGGGATACCATATCTCGCTCGGCGGCGAGACGGCGAGCCAGAACGAAGTCTTCGGCAACATCTTCATCGCGCTCGGCATCGCGGTGATGCTGATGTACCTGATTCTCGTCGTGCAGTTCGGATCGTTCCTGGATCCGCTGGCGATTCTCGTGTCGCTGCCGCTGTCGTTGATCGGCGTCGTGCTCGCGCTGCTGGTGACGCGCGACACGCTCAATCTCATGAGCCTGATCGGCGTGATTCTGCTGATGGGGATCGTGGCGAAGAATGCGATTCTCCTGATCGACTTCGCGAAGTGGTCGCACCATGGACGCGGGCTGGACCGGCGAAGCGCGCTGATCGAGGCGGGGCGGATCAGACTGCGACCGATTCTGATGACGACGCTCGCGCTGATCGCCGGCATGCTGCCGGTGGCGATGGGACTCGGCGAGGGCGCGGACTTTCGCGCGCCGCTCGGGCGCGCGGTGATCGGCGGCGTGATCACGTCGACGGTGCTGACGCTCGTCGTGATTCCGACCGTGTACGAGATTCTCGACGAGTGGCGCGAGCGATTGTTGGCGCGATTCGGCCGAAAGGCGCGCGCGCATCTGCCGGCCGCAGTGCCTGAGCCCGGTGATTAGCTGGATTTAGCGAAGTCGAATACGGACGAGCACGCAAGGCTGGCTCGACCGGTGCCACCGGAGCGGTGCGTACGGATCTTGCCAATGGTTGGGGGCGGCCCTGGAGAGCCCGGGGCGTCTCAACCGTGCGGAGGAATCCATGTCGAACCGCCCTGCTCGAAGCATGGCAATCGTGAGCGCGTGCGCCCTGACGGTGATGTGGGCGGCGTGCTCGAAGAGTGCGAAGAATTCTGATACGCTCGCCGCGATGGACACGACGGCGAAGTCCGCGGCGGCAACGCCGATACCTGACACGACCGCGGCGCCGACGGCCGTGCTGACCGACGTCAACATCGTCGCGCTGCTCGACGAAGCGAATGCGGGCGACAGCGCGATGGGCAAGCTGGCGTCGACGAAGGGCACGAGCGCGGCGGTGAAGGAATTTGGGCGCGACATGGCGCGCGACCATCACAAGCTGCGCGAGGCGGGACAGGCGGTGGCGAAGAAGGAGAACCTCGCGCCCCAGGCTCCGTCGAACGACACGCTGGCGACGGCATCGGCCAAGATGCAGGACAACCTGACGTCGATGGCGAAGGGGAAGGACTGGGACAAGGCGTACATCGACAACGAAGTCGCGGTTCACCAGTCGGTGCTGAATCTGCTGCAGACGGCGAGCACCGCCGCGCAGGACACGTCGCTCAAGGCGCTGATCACGAAGGCGCAGCCGACGATCCAGGCGCATCTCGAGAAGGCGCAGTCGATCCAGTCGAAGCTGGCGGGAATGGCGACGACGGATTCCACGTCTAAGAAAAAGCCGTAACGGCGAAGGCCCAAGGGCAAAGAGCGAAGGACTAAGAGCGAAGAAGCCCAAGAGCGAAGGAGCGAAGGAGCCTAGGAGCGAAGGAGCGAAGCAGGCCTGAGGGCGAAATCGCCGAACGGTTGTAGGGCGTCGAGAGCGAATCGGAGTGACTCCGACTCGCACTTGACGCCCTTCTCGCCGTTTTGGAGGCTTCGGAGTTTGGCACCTTCGGAGTTTGGCCCTTTCGGCGTTTGGCCCTTTCGCCGTCTGGCCCTTTCGGCGTTTGGCGCTCTCGCTCGCCGGTACCGAGCGCTTTGGCGGTCATAGAAGTAAGTAGGTACTTGCATCCAAGCCAGTCCTGCCTTAGGATGCCCGCCATGGACATCCGTGACCGAATCCTCGAAGCCGCGAAGCGAGTGTACGCCCAGCACGGCTTCCGGGGCGCGACGACGCGCCTCATCGCCATCGAAGCCGACGTCAACGAAGTCACCCTCTTTCGAACCTTCGGCTCGAAGGCCGCGCTGTTCGAAGCGTTGATGGCGGCGCACAACGCACAAAGCCCCATCCCGGAGCTCCCCGAGGAGCCGACAGATCCCGCGAAGGAACTGACCGACTGGGTTCGGAGGGTGCTCACGCACATGCGGGAGAACCGGGCGCTCATTCGCACATCGGTCGGCGAGATCGAAGAACGGCCCGGCGCCGCGGTGACGATGTGCGAGGGCCCGACATGTGCGGGGCGGATTCTGTCGGACTACGTGCGCCGGCTCCAAGCCGACGGCTTGGCCGATCCCGACGTCGATGTCGAAACCGTTCGCGCGATGCTCATCAGCGCGATGTTCGGCGACGCGATCTGCCGGGACATGATGGACCACGTGTTCCCCGAACCTGAATCAGAAGCGGCGGCGAAATACGTAGGAATCGTCGTCCGCGCGCTCGGCATCGACCGTGCGCGCCCACTGCACGTCGCGCGATCGGCCGCCGGAGACTGACGCGCTCGCATGACTTCTTACCCACCGAGTCACATGAAGACCGAAGGACATTCCCGCTTCGCGCGAGCCGTGTTCGCGCTCGCCACGGCGCTCGTCTGCGCCGGTCCGCTCGCCGCACAACAACCGCCCCCCCAGCCGCAGGCGCGGCCGTCGGAGCCACCGTTCGGCTCTCGCTCGACGACGCGCTGCGGATGGCGCAGGCGCAGAGCCACAACATCGAAATCGCGCGCGCCGGCGTCGCCGCGCCAACGGGCAGCGCTACCAGGCGCGCAGCCAGATTCTCCCGCAGCTCAACGCGACGGCCGGTTACGGCAAGACGCTCGCAGTCGCAGTTCTCGAGCTTCGCCGCGTCGCCGGCACCGGTCGACACGACGCCGAAGCCGCAGCGTCGCTCTGCACGCCCGTCATCCCGGCCAACGCGACGCCCGGCCAGCGCGCCGCCGCGCTCGCGCAGGCGGCGACGTGCCAGTCGTCGACGTCGGCGGCTTCGACCTGAGCAAGACGAGCTTCGGCGCGAAGAATCAGTGACAGCTCGGCGCTCGACGTTCTCGCAGAACATCTACACCGGCGGCCGCATCGCGGCGCAGAACGACGCCGCGAGCGCGCAGCGTTCGCTCGGCGAACATCGAGGTCTCGGCGCAGCGCGCGCAGGTCGTCGCTCGACGTGACGTCGGCGTACTACGACGCGGTGCTCGCCGACCAGCTCGTGGCGATCGCCGATTCGTCGCTCGCGCAGACGGAAGTCGTGCTCGCGCAGACGAGAGTCGCGCGCCAGGTCGGCAACGTCGTCGGAGTACGATCTGCTGCGCGCGCAGGTGACGCGCGACAACCAGATGCCGGTCGCGCATCCAGGCGCGGTCGAACCGCGAGGTCGCGTATCTGCGGCTCAAGCAGCTGCTCAACATGCCGCTCGACGAGTCGCTGCACCTCACGACGCGAATCGAGACGCGCCAAGCGGGGCCCGAACGCTCCCGTCGATCGCGTCGACGACGGTCGACACGTCGGTCTCGGGACCGCGCGCCGGTGCGCGAGCTCGACGAAGCGATGCGCGCGCGCGAGGCGCAGGTCAAGGTCGCGCGAGCGGAGCGGATTCCGTCGCTCGCGATCGTGTCGAGCTATCAGCGGCTCTACTTCCCGGCGAACAGCTCTTCCCGACGCTCGAATCACGGCGTGAACAACTGGACGGTCGGGCTGTCGACGAGCTTCCCGATTCTCGACGGCGGGCGGATCAAGGGCGACCAGACGATCGCGCGAGGCCGGCGTGGCGCAGGCGCGCGCGCAGCGCGAGCAGACGCGCGAGTTCGCGGCGCTCGACACGCGCGTCGCGCTCAACGCAGCTCGCGGAAGCGCGAGGCGGCGTGGGACGCGAGCCGCGGAACGGCCGAGCAGGCGCAGCGCGCCTACGCGATCGACGAGGTGCGCTTCCGCGAAGGCATCTCGACGCAGACGGATCTCACGCAGTCGCGGCTGCTTGCTCGAGCAGGCGCGGGCGAACCGCGCGATGGCGGCGCGCAACCTCGCCGTCGCGCGCGTTCGGCTCGCGCTGCTCCGCGACCTGCCGATCCAGCAGACCGGAACCGGCGCGGTGTCGGCGCAGAACGCGGCAGCGCAGCAGCAACTACAACAGCAGCAGCAATCACAACAACAAACGAACTCGTCAACAGCGGCGCGCACACCAGCCGGCGCCGGTGGAACGACAGGGGGCATTCAGCCATGAATCGCTGGCAATGACGAGCGCAGTACGCCGCGGCGTCGATCACGCTCGCCACTGCGGTGATCGTCTTGGCGCTCGTGCGGTCGGCGGCGTGCAAGGGCACCGACGACGACCAAGGCGGCGACGACGCCGACCGGCGATGGTCGTCGGCCCCGAGAACATCGCGGTCGTGAAGGCGCGAGCAGATTCGCTCCGGTCCGGCGATCTCGGGCAAGCTCGAGCCCGAAGCAGCAGGCGACCGTGCGCGCCGAAGTCGGCGGCGCGGTGCTGCAGACGATCGCCGAGCAGGGCGAGCGCGTGTCGCGCGGGCCAGACGCTGGCGCGCATCGACGACGCGGCGCTTCGCGAAGCCGAGCTCGTCGGCGCAGGCCGCGGTGACGACGGCGCAGAACGCGGTCGATCTCGCGAAGCGGCAGGTCGAGCGCAACGAGGCGCTGCTCAAGGCCGGCGCGATCGCCGAGCGCGATCTCGAGCTGGCGCAGAATCAGCTACTCGGCCGCGCGAGGCGCAGCTGGCGAACGCGCAAGGCGCAGCTGGCGAACGCGCAGAAGCAGTTGAGCAAGGCGACGGTCGTCGCGCCGTTCACCGGCGTCGTGAGCGCGCGGCAGGTGAGCGCGGGCGACGTCGTGCAGCCGGGCGGCGCGCTGTACACGATCGTGAATCCGTCGACGATGCGTCTCGAGGCGTCGGTGCCGGCGGACCAGCTGTCGGCGGTGCGCGTCGGCGCGCCGGTGGACTTCACGGTCAACGGCTATCCGAATCGCGCAGTTCACGGGCCACGTCACGCGCATCAATCCGGTCGCCGATCCGACGACGCGCCAGGTGCGGATCATCGTCTCGCTGCCGAACGCGAACGGCGTGCTGGTCGGCGGCCTGTTCGCCGACGGCCACGTGGCGAGCGAAGTGCGCACGGCGCCGGTCGTTCCGACCGCGGCGGTGGACGAGCGCGGGCTCAAGCCGTTCGTGATGCTGATCAAGAACGGCGTCGTGACGAAGCGGAAGTCGAGCTGGGCATTCGCGACGCCGCGACGGAAACGGTCGAGGTCGCGCGCGGCGTGCAGCCGGGCGACACGATTCTGCTCGGCGCGGCGCGCGGTATCTCGGAGAAGACGCCGGTGAAGGTGAGCGCGACGTCGGACACCGGACGCAAACACTAGCACACGGGCGCGAGCCGCCGTCGGAGAGATCCATGATCATCTCAGATTTCGCAATCAAGCGTCCGCTGATCACCGTCGTGGCGATGGTGGCGCTGGTGATCTTCGGCCTGTTCGCGCTGTTCAAGCTGAAGACCGACGAGTTCCCCGACGTCGCGCCGCCGTTCCTCACGGTCGGCATCGTCTATCCCGGCGCGTCGCCCGACGTCGTCGAGAGCGAGGTGCTCAAGCCGGTCGAGGAGCAGATCGGCTCGATCACCGGCGTGAAGCGCATCATCGGCAAGGCGTACGACGGCTACTCGATGATCATGATCGAGTTCCTGTTCGGCAAGGACCTGAACGTCGCGTCGCAGGAAGTGCGCGACGCGATCTCGGCGATCCGCTCCGACCTGCCGACGGAGATGAAGGAGCCGATCATCCAGAAGTTCAACAGACACCGATCGGCCGATCGTGTCGCTCGCCATTTCGTCGACCGTGCTGTCGCCGGCGGAGCTGACGCGTCTCGCCGATCCCGGCATCACGCGCGAGCTGCGCGCGCATCCAGGGCGTGGCCGACGTGCAGATCTTCGGCAAGGTCGAGCGCGAGCTCACGGTCGAGGTCGATCCGCACAAGCTGCAGGCGGCGAACGTCAGCGTCGCGCAGGTCGTGCAGGCGCTCCAGGCGCAGAACCTCGCGGCGCCGGTCGGCCGCGTGAACGGCGCGCTCGACGAGCGCGCGATTCGTCTGCGCGGCCGCCTCGAGAATCCGGCGGAGTTCGACAACCTCGTCGTCGCCGAGCGCAACGGCAGCTCATTCGGCTCGGTCAGGTCGCGACGATCAAGGACGCGACCGAGGAGCCGCGCACGCTCGCGCTCTACAACGGCAAGGAAGCGATCGGCATCGACATCAAGAAGTCGAAGGGCTACAGCACGACCGACGTCGCGAACAAGGTCCGCGCGCGGCTCGACGCAGATCGAGACGACGCTGCCGAAGGGCACGAAGATCGACCTCGTGAAGGACTCGGGCGCGCGCGTCGACCACGCGGTGAGCAACGTCGAAGAGGCGCTGGTCGCTCGGCGCGGTCCTCACGGTGCTCGTCGTGTTCCTGTTCCTGAACTCGTGGCGCTCGACGGTCATCACCGGTGTCGCGCTGCCGATCTCGGTGCTCGCGAGCTTCATCGCCGTGTGGGCGCTCGGCTTCAAGC
This sequence comes from uncultured Gemmatimonadaceae bacterium, assembly GCA_963846925.1. GTDB lineage: Bacteria > Gemmatimonadota > Gemmatimonadetes > Gemmatimonadales > Gemmatimonadaceae > JAQBQB01. The sequence goes on from CAWJXW010000014.1 coordinate 501,498, forward strand.
TCGAGACGATGTCGCTGCTCGGCCTGTCGCTCGCGATCGGCATTCTGATCGACGACGCGATCGTGGTGCGCGAGAACATCGTGCGACACGTCGAGATGGGGAAAGACCATTTCCGCGCGGCGCACGACGGCACCGACGAGATCGGACTCGCCGTCGCGGCGACGACGTTCTCGATTCTCGCCGTGTTCGTGCCGATCGGCTTCATGCCGGGCATCGGCGGGCAGTGGTTCAAGCCGTTCGCGCTGACGATCGCGTGCTCGGTGGCGGTGTCGCTGTTCGTGTCGTTCTCGCTCGACCCGATGCTCTCGGCGTACTGGGCCGATCCGCACAAGGCGCCGCACGAGCGCGGCTGGATCACGCGCCAGCTCGACAAGTTCAACGCCTGGTTCAACCGCGCAGGCGCAGAACTACAAGAAGGTCATCGCGTGGGCGCTCGACCACCGCGCGGCGATGGTGACGATCGCGGCGCTGACGTTCTTCGCGTCGTTCTTCCTGCCGACGCGCGGCCTCAGCGGGCTTGGCCGCGGCGCTGGTCGGCATCGCGGTCGTCGTCTTCGGCCTCACGCGAAGCGCGGCATGCACGTGGCTCGTGCGCGTCGGTCGTCGTCGGTGCGTCGGTCTCGGCGGTGTTCGTCGATGCTTCCGCAGAAGGTGCACGCCGGTTCGCACCGTCGGCACCGGCGTTCTTCCCGGAGGACGACCGCGCCGAGTTCATCATGGCGCTCGAGACGCCGCCGGGCTCGAACATGGAGTACACGCGGCTCAAGGCGGAGGAGGCGGCGCGCATCGCGCGCGCGCATCCCGAGGTGCTGTACACGTACACGACGCTCGGCAACAGCGCGACCGGCGGCGTGGACGAAGGGAACATCTACGTTCGCACTCGTGCCGAAGAACGAAGCGCAGCATGTCTCGATCGAGCAGCTCGCCGAAGTAGCTGCGCCACGAGACGACGCGAATGTCGCGGCGCGACGATCTCGGTGTTCACGAACGACTTCAGCGGCGGCTTCAAGCAGATCCAGCTCCAGCTTCGCGGCCAGGACGTCGCGGCGCTCGCGCAGGCGGCCGACATGGTGAAGGCGGAAGTCGAGAAGGTTCCGGGCGCCGTGGACATCGGTCTCTCGACGAAGGGACAGAAGCCGGAGCTCGAGATCGATCTCAATCGCGGCGTCGCCGGCTCGCTGGGCCTCACGGTCGGCCAGGTCGCGCAGTCGCTGCGTCCGGCGTTCGCCGGGATCGATGCGGGCTACTGGATCGATCCGACGCGGCAAGTCGCGCAAGGTCACCGTGCGTCTCGACGCCCGAAGCGCGGCAGCGCGCGTCGGATCTCGATGCAGTCTGCCGATGGTGGTGATCGGGCCCGAACGGCGCGCCGACGACGATGCCGCTCGGCCAGGTCGCGACGATTCACGCAGGGCGTCGGCCCGGCGATCATCGATCACCTGAATCGCGAGCCGGTCGTGACGGTGGAGCTCAACACGTCGGGCCGCGCGGCGGGCGACGTCACGAACGACATTCATGGCGCGGCTCGACAAGATGCGGCTTCCCGCCGGGCGTGCGCTACACGATCGGCGGCGACGCCGAGTCGCAGGCCGAAGTGTTCGGCCAGATCTTCTCGGCGCTCGGGCTCGCGGTGCTGCTGATGTACCTGATTCTCGTCGTGCAGTTCGGATCGTTCCTCGATCCGATCGCGATCCTGATGTCGCTGCCGCTGTCGCTCATCGGCGTGATGCTGTCGCTCGCGATCACGGGCATGACGATCAACATCATGAGCCTGATCGGCGTGATCCTGCTCATGGGCATCGTGGCGAAGAACGCGATTCTGCTCATCGACTTCGCGAAGTGGGCGCGCGAGGAGCGCGGCTTGCCGCTGCGCGAAGCGCTGATCGAGGCGGGCGCGATTCGTCTGCGTCCGATTCTCATGACGACGTTCGCGCTGATCGCCGGCATGATTCCGGTCGCGCTCGGCCGCGGCGAGGGCGCGCAGTTCCGCGCGCCGCTCGGCGTCGCGGTGATCGGCGGCGTGATCACGTCGACGTTCCTGACGCTGCTCGTGATCCCGACGGGCTACGAGATTCTCGACGAGTGGCGCCACGGCGTTCATGCGGCGCCTCGGCCGCAAGCCGAAGCAGATGACGGCGGAGCATCCGGTGCCGGCCGCGGGAGATTGAGGAATGCTGACAGCTCGACAGCTCGACAGCTTGACGGCTCGGCAGGTGGAGAGCAGACGCTAGCAGCTAGCTGCTAGACTGTCTAGCTGTCTAGCTGTCTAGCTGTCTAGCTGTCTAGCTGTCTAGACTGTCTAGCTGTCTAGCTGTCAGATAGCTGTCTGCTGTCTAGCTGTCTAGCTGTCTAGCAGAATCACGCCGACCGAGTGCCCGCCAGCACTGCCGCCCGTTCCCGGCAACGATCGGCGCGCGCTTTGAACGTCGGATCGCCGGCGCTCCACGCCCGCGCGACCGTGTTGTAATGAGCCACCGCGCTGTCGCGCTGGCCGGCCGAGTCCCATGCTTGGGCGAGCAGCTCGTGCAACTCGATTCGGCTCACGTACAGATTTTGGGCCTCGATTGCCCCGCGAAGCGATGGCGAGAGGTAGGCGATCGCCTCGCGCGGCTGGTGCAACCGCAAGTAGGCGCGACCAAGCTCGTAGTTCGTTCTGGTATAGCCGAGCGTCGTCGAATAAATGGCGGATTTGAACTCGCTGATCGCGCCCCGATCGTCGCCGCGCGCCGCGAGCGCGAGTCCGCGAATGTAGTGGTGCAGCCGGCGGTCGCGCCCATATCCGCTCTGTTCGGCGAGCGCTCGCACCGAATCGGCCAGCTTTGACAGCGACCCGGTGTCGCCGGCGGTATAGCGGGCGCCGGCCATCTGGGCGAGCATCCACACCGTACCTCGCGCCACTTCGGAGGTGGTGTCGCCAAAGTTGTGTTGGCGCGAGAGCGAATCGAACAGGGCGGCTGCCGCGCGCGGGTTGTTCTGCTCGAGGAGGAGTTGCGCTTCCATCACGTTGATCGGACCCTGGCCTTTCGGCTTCTTCAACAGCGTGCCTGTCGGAACCCGCATGCGTCGGGCTGCATCGAGCGCTTCCGCCAGGCGTCCCTGCTCGCGCAGACTCAGCGACAGATTCCAGAGCGCGTTTTGCTGATTGCGAGGGTCCGGTTGTCGCAGCTGTTCGCGGAGCATGCTGTCGGCGGCCGAGTACGCGCCGGCGTTGATGCGGCTCACCGTCTCGAGGTCGAGCAAATCCGCGTAAGGAAGATCCGACACCTCGGCGTGAAAGACCGAGTCGGCCTCGCGGTTGCGCTGCTGGAACTCCAGGATCTGAATCAGCGAGTAGACCGGCGTCTTCGAGTGAGGCTGGAGTCGCAACCAGCGATGCGCCTCGCGCTCGGCCGCCGCCATCGAGTCGGCCAGCGTGTACGCGGCCACGATCCACATGAGCGCGTCGCACCCGGCGCACGACGCGCGCTGGCCGCGCAAGCCGAGTGAATCCATCGTCACGACGCGCTGCAACGACGGCAGCGCGCTGAGGAAATCGCCGTCGTACACCTGCGCGATGCCCGAATAGAGATGGCCCTCGACCTCCGTCGGATATCGTGTGGCGAGCGTCTCGGCGAGCGCGCCCATCGCGGGCGATGAGACCGTGTTCGCCCAGCCCGCGAGGATCGTGAGCCGTTCGCGGTCGGCAGCGTGCGTCGCCAGCCTTCTCGCACGCTCGATTCGGGCGCGGTACCTGTACATGTCCGACTCGGTCTTCGCGCCATAGTACGCGGCGAGGGCGAACGTCGAGTCTTCGTTGAGCGCGCCGTCGAAGAACCGCTGTGCCGTGCGCACGTCGCCGAGGTAGTAGGCGCGGATACCCTGCTCGTACATACGATAGGCGGTCACCGACCGCGTCGTCACGTCGGCGATGGAACCGGTCGGCGCGGAAACGCCGAGGGCGCTGACGAGACTCATCGTCCCGCTGTCGACCAGCGTGAACAGGTCCGCCCCTTCTATGGTATGCACGTCGCCGATGGCACCGGTGGCGAGGTCCACCCGGCGAAGGTCGAGACGCAGACGCCCGCCCGGGCGCGCGTACAGCGTGCCGTCGATCATTTGCGTCGCGCCGGCCTGTCGCGCGGCGTCGAGAAACGCCCCGGTGCTCGTGTCCGTCCGTCCGGACGCGTGGAGCAGCTCCAGCATTCGGCCGTGGCTCACCACGCGGATCGCGTGGACGCGCGCGAGACTGGTGGTCAACAAGTCGGCGACGGGTGCGGTGAGCGTTCCGCCCGCCGAGTCAGAACCGTATGCCGAGATGTTGCCGATCGCGACGACGGCGTTTCCGGCCATCGCGGGCGCTGGGCCAGTGCGCGCTCGCGCGGCCACGGCAACGCCGATGGTCGCGACGACGATGAGCGCCGCCGTCAGGAACCAAATCCGCCTGATCGGCGACGTCGTCGGGCGAGTCGGGTGGCGACGCCGTGTCGGCGGAGCATCTCCTAAAGGGGCTCGCGCCGGCTCGGCGACTTCGATCGTCGCCGGCTCGGGTGGAGGTGTATCCGCGATGGCCGTCGCCGCGGGCGCACTCGGGCCGGCGACACGCGCCGGTGCCGTCGTTTCGACGATCGACGGCGTCTCGACCGCATTCTGCCGTAGACGCTCGGCGAATGCCAGCACGTCCTTGTCCGGCGGAAGGTCGAGCTCTTGTTCGACGAGAAGCTCGTAGACGCGCGCGTGTTGAATCGCGCCGGCGCGATCGCCCGAGGCCGCGAGCGCGTCCATGAGTCCGACCGTGACGCGTGCGTTGAGCGGCTCGATCGCGGCGAGCTTGCGCCACCACGTGACCGACGTCCGCGCATCGCCGCCGGCGCGCGCGGCACGCGCCAGCGACTCGAGCGCACGCGAATGCTCGACAGCGATCGCGGCACGCTCGCGCTCGGCCCAGCGCGAGAATTCGTCGGCGCCGGCCAGATGGAATCCGTCGAGGAAGGGGCCGTGGTAGAGATTCACGGCGCGCTCGTCTTCGCCGCGCGCGAGCGCGGACGCAAACTCCGAGACGTCGCTCGACGCGAGCGCCGGATCCAGCCGCAGATCCTTCGAGCCGACTATGGCTTCCTCCACGCCGAGATCGCGCCGCAGCGCATAGAGCGCCTGCGCCAACGTGCGGGGACCGCGCTCGTCGTCGGCGTCGGGCCACAGGAGACTCAACAGCTTTTCGCGCGAGATGCCCCGCTCGCCGGCGCGCGCGAGTAGGGCGAGGATCGCCATGCGTCGCGGTTGAGCGGCCGCGCCCGACAACGGCGCGCCGTCCTCACCGCGGACGGACAGGCCGCCGAGCGTGTTGATGCGAATCACGGGTGGGTAATTCGGCTGATCGATTTCATGGGGCACGGCGTCGTGCAAACCGCACCCGGAAAGTAGGAACGGGGGGTGAAGATCGCATCACCCGGATATCACCTCGCGGTATCCGTGGCGCGCTCGCGGGCCCTGGCCCGACACGCCGAGCGATTCCAGCTCACTGGCGCCCAATGACTTAGAGCGACGAATCCCACCGTGATTTGCGCGCTATCGCCCGGCCTATCGTTGGTCTCGCGCGCCAAGTCGGCGCGCCGGACAAAATCATCCGCCAATTCGCCACTACGAGGTCAATATGCGTTCGCTCCTGCTCCTTTCCGCCATCGTCGCCATCAGCGGCTGCTCGGACAACCAGCAGCCGACCATCCCCGTCAACTCGCACTCGGCCTCTGGCGATGCCGCGCTGAGCCAGGGACCACAGACGAACTCAAAACCCCAACCCGGCCCCGTCGCGTTCACGAAGATCACGACGTACTACGGCCCAACCGAGACGATTGCCGGTTCATCCGCCGGCGGAGCCTCGGTGCAGTGCCCTGCGGGCTCGGTACCGACTGGAGGCGGCTACACGCTGTACACCAATGGCGGAACAGTTCCGTTCCTCCACAACAGCCTACCGACCGGCCCGCTCGACACGCCAACCGGTTGGACAGCCTCGGTTGACAACACGCAGGCCGGCTCCGCGCCGGTCAGCCTTCAGGCCTGGGTCCTGTGCGCGAGTTGAGGGAAGACATCGGTTCCCCAGGGGGAGCACGGTGCCTCGTGCTCCCCTCGACACCTCCAACTCATTCGACGAACCATGAATTTCAACCAGATAACACTCATTCGTGAGACGTGGCCCGTAGTCGCCGGAAAGGCCGACGCGCTCACCGCAACTTTCTACGCGCGCCTGTTCGAGATCGACGGCGCCGCGGCCAAGCTGTTCGCGCACGTGGACATGGCGGCGCAGCGAAAGAAGCTTGCGCAGTCGCTCGCCGTCGTGGTCGCGGCGCTCGACGACCCAGACAGCCTGCTGCCCGCGATCTCGGCGCTCGGCAAGCGCCACACGCACTACGGGGTCGAGCACCACCACTTCGACAGCGTCGGAGAAGCGCTGCTGACGGCGCTCGGAACCACGCTCGGGGCAGCCTACACGCAAGAGATCCACGACGCGTGGGCCGAAGCGTATGCGCTCGTCGCGGCCGTCATGAAACGAGCGCTCGCCCGGGCGGAGGCGGCCAACGGGGGGAGTGCCGAGACGACGTCACCAGCCGTCGCGACTTCAGAAAAGGCGGAACATGCCGATATGCAATGAATGGGGCCGCGATCGGCGCGGCGCTCGGGGTAGCTCGACGCCGCGACACGGGAGGGCGTCCTGCCGCATATCGGACGGAGCTTCACGGCGACAGTTGTCATCGCCTCGACGGCCTGCGCGCTCTCGCGCGGTTCCACGGGATCTCATCCCGCGGAGACGTTCGTCCTATCCGGAGTCTCGCTGCCAGACGTCGACGGTGCGTCGCTGCGTACACGATCCAGCGCGCTCGACCGAATCACGAAGCGAGAGCCGCTGCTCGACAGCACGATGCGTCGAACGGGCACGGGTCGCGGCGTAGCCATCTACGTCTTCGACGGCGGGGTCAGCGACCAGCACGCCGAGCTGGCGGGCCGCGTTCGAGTCGGGTTCGACGCGTTTCCGAGCACGCCGCGGATCTGCAACGCGCACGGCACGGCGGTCGCCGGGGCGGCCGCGGGGGCGACGTTGGGCGTCGCGCCCGAAGCGGAGATCGTCGACGTCAAGATCATCAACTGCGACCACATGCGCGGTTCGGTCGGTGCCATCGTCGACGCGGCGCGGTGGACCGTACAGGATCATCGGCGGCATCCGGGACAACCGGCGATCGCGAACTGGTCGTTCGCGGTGGACACGACGCGCAACGTCCCCGAGGTGGACAGCGCGCTGGTGATGCTGCGCGACGCCGGGATCCTCGTCGTCGTCGCGGCGGGGAACTTCGACATCGACGCCTGTCACGTGTCGCCGGCGAACGCTCCGCGTGCGCTGGTCGTCGGTGCGAGCGCGCTGGTTCGTTCGGGTGGTGCTCAGCGCGAATGGCACGACGTCCGCGCGAAGAACACAGCGTGGGGCCCGTGCGTCGACCTCTACGCGCCCGGCGACTCGGTTCTGCTCCCGGGATTCGACCGTGAGGGGCCGACGACGACGCCGTGGAACGGGACGTCGATGGCGGCGGGCTACGTGAGCGGCGCGGCGAGTCTGATCTTCGAGCGCGACTCGGAAGCGTCGCCAGACGAAGTCATGATGGAGCTGCTCCAACAAGCGACGCCGTCGGTCGTCGACGAACGCGTGGCGAGCGTCGCGGGCGGCGGACTCGCCACGGCGCGCTCACCGTTGCTCTACGTCGGCCCCGCGGTTCGCACCGTAGCCGCCGCCGCGCACATACGGTACTAGCCCGCCGGCCGAGAGCACGGAGGCCATGAGCGGCGCGATCGGCGTCGTCGCCAGCGTCTCATTGCGATCGACGATACTTACGGCCGCGCTTCCGCCGTCGAATGAGATTCGCAACCGATCTCCCTCGCGAATCGAGCTCGTATCGCATTCGAGAGGAAGCAGCGCGTTGTTCACCGCGTTGCGATAGAAGGTCCGCGAGAAGCTTTTCGCCAGCACCGCGTTGATCCCGGCGGCCAGGATCACCGTCGCCGCGATCTCCATCGCCGATCCGGATCCGAAGTTCGCGCCGGCGACGATGAGATCGCCGGGTTGTATCGACGCCGCGAACGCCGGATCGACGGCCTCGAGCAGGTAGCGCTTCAACACGCTTTCGTCGAGCGTGTCGCGCTTGCGCGTGGAGGCGATGATGTAGTCGGTGTTGACGTCGTCGCCAAAGACACGCGCGCGTCCATCGAACGTCGGCATCGTCATCCGATCTCGCGCGGATCGGTGATGCGTCCCGTCGCCGCCGACGCCGCGCAAGTGGCGGGAGACGCGAGGTAGATCGACGCGCTCGCATTGCCCATGCGCGCCTTGAAGTTCCGATTCGCCGTGGAGAGCACGTTCATCCCGTCGCCCGGGATCGCACCGCTCGTTCCGCAGCACGCGCCGCAGCCCGGTGTGGTGACGATCGCGCCCATCGCCGTGAGTCTGGCGAGCGTCCCGTCATCGACAAGCGTGAGCAGTACCTCGCGCGACGCCGGCGTCACGACGAGTTGCACGCCCGGAGCGACACGGCCGCCCGCGCGCTCGAGCACGTGAACCGCCTCGTGGAAGTCCGAGACGCGTCCGCCGGTGCACGTGCCGAGGAACACCATGTGAACCGGCGTGCCGGCCGCGGCGGTCACGCTCACGACGTCGGTCGGGTCGTGCGGAATCGCCACGCGCGGCGAGAGCGTCGCGAGGTCGAGTCGCACCTCGCGGGAGTACGAGGCGTTGGAGTCGGGGTCCACCCGTCCGCCAGTCCACCCGTCCGCCCTCTCCGAGAGATACGCGTTCGTTGCCGCGTCGACGTTCCAGATCGCGGCTTTCGCGCCCGCCTCGACGGAAAGATTCGACAACACCATTCGCTCGTCGAGCGTGAACGCACCGACGCTCGCTCCGTGGAACTCGAGCGACTGGTAGTTCGCGCCGTCCGATCCGAGAGCGGCGATCATCGCCAAGCCGACGTCTTTCGCGGCGACCGCCGGGGCGCGCTCGCCCGCGAGTTCGACGCGAATCGTGTCCGGCACGCGAAGCCAGGTGCGTCCCGTCATGAGCGCCGCCGCGATGTCGGACGATCCGAGCCCCGTAGCGAACGCGTTGAGCGCGCCCACCGTTACGGTGTGGCTGTCAGCGCCGATGACCAGATCGCCCGGCAGCACGCGCCCGCGTTCCGGCGCCACCTGATGGCTGATGCCTTCGCCGACCTCGAACACCGTCGCGCCGTGACGACGCGCGAACGCGCGAACCTGGTCGTGAAACGCCGCGGTCTTCGGCGTGGACGGCGGCGAGTAGTGGTCGAGCGAGAACACGACGCGGCTCGCGTCGAACAGGCGCTCGCCGCCCATCTTCTCGAAGTAGCCGATCGTCATCGGCGTCGACGCGTCGGTGCCGATGACGAGATCCACGTCGCACACGACGACGTCGCCGGCGTGCGCGTCGGTGCCCGACTTGGCCGAGAGGATCTTCTCGCTGATCGTCTTGCCGCGCGCGGCCGTCATTCGCCTGCAGGCGCGGCGGTTGGTTCGATGGCGACGCGGTCCTCGCCTCGCGCGGCGGTCGTCGCCCCGACGCGCTCGGTCCGCGCGACCCACGCCGCGCCGACGAGGTTGCTCATCGTGTTCACCGCCGAGCGACACATGTCGAGCGGGCGATCGATGGCTGCGACGAGCGCCATGCCCGCGGCGGCGCGCGGGCCAAGCCCGATGGCGTTCAGGACGATGAGCGTGGTGACGAGCGAGCTGCCGGGAACACCCGCGCCGGCGAACGCCGCGACCGTCGCCATCATGACGATCGTGATCATCGCTCCCGCCGTGAGCGGAAGTCCGTACAAGTGCGCGATGAAGACCGCGGTGACCGCCTTGTACGCGGCCGATCCGTTCTTGTTGAGCGAAGCTCCAGCCGGCAGGACGAAGCTCGTGATGTCGCTCGGGACGCCGAGTCGATCCGTCGCCGCGGCCATGCTCACGGGAAGGGTCGCGTTGGACGACGCCGTCGAAAACGCCAGGAAGAGCGCGTCCGACGTCGAGCGGAAAAATTCGCCGAGCGGTCGGCCCGCTCCGAGCCGCAGAATCGGCGCCAGCACGACGACGGCGTGCACGAGCAACGCGACGACCACGACGGCGCCGAATGCGAGCAGTTGGTCGAGCAGTCCAAGACCCGATCGGGCGACGGCGGCGGCGATGAGCGCGAACACGCCGTACGGCGCGAGGCGCATGAGCCAGCCCACGACGACCATCGCCATCTCGTTCACGCCCTCGAAGAATCGCACGACCGGCTCGCGTCGCTCGGCGCTGACGACTGTCGCCGCCGCGCCGAAGAAGCACACCGCGACGATCAGGGGGAGCAAATCGGCGCCGCCTTGCGCCGCGGCGGCGAATGGATTCTGCGGCACGAGGTTGATCAGCGTCTGCACGACGCCGGGCACCGCGGGAGTGGTCGCACCGGCCGTCGCCGCGTCCTGACTCGGAATCGAAAAGCCGGCGCCCCCCCCGACGTTCGCCGTCGTCGCGACGAGAAGCCCGATGAGCGCGGCGACGAGCGTCGTGGCGAAAAAGAAGATCAACGTCTTCGCGCCGACACGGCCGAGCGATCGGATGTCGCCGAGCGACGCCACGCCGACGAAGACGCTGGCGACGACCAGCGGCACCACGACCATCGTGATGAGCCGGATGAACACCGTGCCCACCGGCTCGAGGTACGACACCGCCGCGGCGAACGAAGCCATCCCCGGCGCGCGCGCGAGGAGCCCAACGACGACGCCGGCGCCGAACCCGAGCAGGATCTTTCGTTCGAGTCTCACGACGCGACGGCCCGCTCGGACCGTGGAGCCGGCGCGCCGGCGGCGTTCGCGCGTGCCTCATCGAGCGAGTGGCGCAACGCATCCAACGTGCGCTCGACGTCCGCCATGCGGATGTCGCCCATGTGGCCGATTCGGAAACCGATAGACTCGAAGGGACCGAGTCCACCGGCGGTGAGAATACCGCGCGCCTTGATTCGCTCGCGCAATGCGCGGGGCTCGGTCCCCGCGGGCAGCGCGATCGCGGTCATCGTCGCCGAGAGGCGCGGAAGCTCTGGACACTGCAGTGAAAGTCCCAGCTCGCGGATGCCTTCACGCACCCGGCGAGCGAGCGCCGCGTGCCTCGCGTACACCGCATCGAGCCTCTCCTCGTGGATCATGCGGAGCGCCTCGGCGACTTGCAGCACGATCGCCACGGGCGGCGTGCCGGGAGTCTCGGGCCGCGCCTTGCCGACAGCGCGCTTCACCGCCGTGAAGTCCCAGTAGTTCCTCGGCAACTTCGACGATTCGCACGCGGACCAGGCGCGGTCGCTGAGCACCGCCCACGAGAGTCCCGGCGCGGACATCAAACATTTCTGCGACGCCGTTATCGCGACGTCCACTCCCCACTCGTCGAACGCGAACGGCATGCCGCCGATCGACGAGACGCCGTCCACGAGCACGAGCTTGTCCCGCGATCGCGCCCCGCCGATGCGCGCGACCGCCTCGATGTCGTTCGCGACACCGGTGGACGAGTCGCCGAACGCGAGCGCGATGGCACGCGTGCGTGGATGGTCGTCGAGCGCGGACTCGAGCTCGCCCGTGTCGACGCCGCGCTCCCAACGCGTCGCGACGCGCCGCACGACGACGCCGTACGACTCGGCAAGACGTGCCCACATCTCGCCGAACTTCCCGTTGCAGCAGACGACGATCTCGTCGCCAGGAGAAAACAGATTGCAGATCGCGGCCTCCAGCGCACCACGACCTGTCGTGTGGATCGGTAGCGGGGTCTCGGCTGTGCCGAACACTGGCCGGAGCAACTCGAGCGCGACCGCGAGCTCGCGCGAGAATTCGGGCGTGCGATGGTGAATCATCGGACGGGAGCCGGCGCGCAACACACGCTCCGGAACCCGCGTGGGGCCGGGCGTCATGAGGAGCAACGGCTCGTCGCCGGCGCCTCCCGAATACGCCGTCACTCGATCACGCCCTTCTTTCTGAGGGACTCGTCGATCTCCGGCGCGGTACAGCACACCCCGGCCGATCTCCGCGATGCGCGCGGTCTCGCGCGCCATGAGCTCGCCGACCAGCGCGAGAACCGCTTCCGCGTCGTCGCGCGGCACGATCGAGACGCCATCCTTGTCACCGATCACGAGATCGCCCGGCATCACGACGGTGTCGCCGCACGCGATCGGGAGATTGATCTCTCCGGGGCCGTCTTTGTCGCAGGCACCCGGGCTGACGGATCGGCTGAACGCCGGCATGCCCAATCGGCGAATTCCGTCGACGTCGCGAATCGCTCCGTCGACGACGATCCCGCCGATCTTTTTCGCCGCCGCGGTGTGGCACATCAGCTCGCCGAACACGGCGCTCGTCGTGTTGCCGCATGTCGCGACGACGATCACGTCTCCAGGGTCGGCGATCTGCAGCGCCTTGTGAACCATGAGATTGTCGGCGGGCCGACACCGCACGGTCACCGCGCGTCCGCAGACCGACAAGCCAGTTCGCGACAGAATTCCTGGATCCATGAAGTTGAATCGCCCCATGGCGTCGGCGACGTTCGCCGCGGCGATGCCGCGGAAGCGCTCGACGAGCGCATCAGGGAGTCGAGGCGGCGCGGCCGCTATACGAAAGCCCAGTTTCGAACTGACGGATGAGGGCGACGGCGAAGGCGAGGGCATGCGCGACAGCGGTCGGTGGTTTGAGAGGTCCCGCGTGGGCGATTGACGATGGCGACGCGCGCGATTCAACGGAAGGGAGCGGGCGCCGTCCCGGGGGCGGGGCTATCTCGTGGAGTCAAAACGCCTTGGCGTGCCCCGCATCGGCGCCTTAATCCCGCCGTAATTCAACGATCAGGCGACGCTCATCGGGCGGCGATGGGATCGTCATCGAGCACTCATGGCGGCCTCATCACCCGCCAATCAGGGCGCAATCGGGCAGTGGTAACGTGGCGCCGAGCGACAATTCGCCGCTCGGCGGTCACCCGATTGTGGAGGCTACCAGCATGTTTGGAACGCTCCTCGAGTCTCGAGCGCGCCGAAGACGTCGGCCGGGCGGTGCGGCGGTAAGCGTCGCGGTGCACATGGTCATCATCGGCGCCATAACCGCCGGCACGGTTCACGGAACGGCCGTGTCGAAGGAGAAGCCGGGGCCCGTTTTTCTGCGTTTCAAGAACCCGCCGCCGCCGCCGCCGAAGCCGATCGACCATGCGATTCGCGATCTCGTGCCTGGTCCGGTCATGGCCGCCTCGATTGCTATTCACCGGATCGACGCGCCGCTGACGATCCTCGACCGCCTGCCGCCGATCGACTCGTCGTTTGGCCGTGGTCTCGATAGCATCGTCATCGGTCAGGGCAACTCGAGTCCGGGACTGGCGCACGCCATCGGCGACGGCGCGGAGCGGAACGAGTCGAGAGAATGGGTCGGGGCCGATCTGCAGACTCGAATCCTCGCGTCGGGCAAGCCGCGATATCCGGAGTCGCTGCGTCAGGCAGCGATCGACGGGCGCGTCCTCGTTCGCTTCACGGTGGACACGACTGGCCGGATCGACATGAGCAGCGTGAGCGTGGTCTCGAGCACGCACGATCTCTTCACACGGGCTGTGCGCGATGCGCTGCGCGCGTTTCTGTTCAAGCCGGCCGAGCTGGGCGGACATCGCGTGCGCGCGCTCGCCGAAATGCCTTTCGAGTTTCAGATCACGAAGTAACACCAGCGACCGAGGGCCGCGCGCTACATCCCGGCGAGCTTGCGAACCGTCGTGATGTTGCGCGCGGTCACGGGCATGCCGAGGATCCTGTCCAGGGAGCCGGTGAACTTCGACTCGGTGCTCGTTGCGCGGCGCAGCCAGTAGACCTCGCGCCCGTGGATCCGGAACTCCTCGGTCGGACACCGCACGGCCATGAGCGCTTCCGCAGCGGCGGAGGTCGGCTCCCTCTTCAGAAACGCGATCCACAGCGCGTGAGCGGATTTCACCGTCGCCACGGGAAACGGGGTGTGCTCGATCACAACCTCCAACTCGGAGCGAGAGCGAAGATACGTCTCGCTCAGAAACCCGAGTCGCGTGTGAAGATGCCGCTCGATCTTGGATTCCAGCTTGGCGGCTTCGGCCGTGCTGGCATCGAACGTGACGTTACCGCTCGCGATGAGCGTGGCGACATTGCGAAAGCCGAGCTCGGCAAAGAGCTCGCGCAGACGATCCATCTTGACTGTGCGTCCGCCGACGTTGATGGCGCGGAGGAGCGCAATGTGTTTCGCGATGAGACGCCTCCCGTTTTCACGACGTCGCCACGCTCACAGCCGAACTCGCCTGACGCGCGAGGCTCGGAGAGATTGATTACTATCACGTTCCTTGCGCCGCGTCGAGCCGGGTACTCGCTCGGATCGATCGCGCGTCGGCGAGGGGGTCGTGGAGCTGAGAGGCGGCGAGGACTCGACATGCATTCGGGGGCGGGCACTACGCGAGCGGCTATTTCCGGCTTGGCATCGCGGTCGGCCGGGGAGGGGGAGCTTTTTTCGCGGTCCACGCACGTCTTGCGCTATTGCCAGGACGACGAGGCGCTGACGATCTCCGCCGCCGGTTTCCTCGCGGACGGAATCGCGTCCGGCGAGCCGGCGCTGGTGTTCGCCACGCCCGCGCGGCGCGAGGCGATGTGCGAGTGCCTGCGTGAGCGAGGGCTGGACGTCGACTATCTCGAACGGGAGTCGCGGCTCACGCTGCTCGACGCCCGCGCGACGCTCGCGACGTTCATCGTCGGGGACCTCCCCGACGCGCACAAGTTCAGCCACTCGGTCGGCGCGGCCGTCGAGCGCCTGTGCGCCGCGAACCATGGCAGTCCTGTTCGCGCTTTCGGGGAGATGGTCAGCCTGCTCTGGCAGGACGGCAACACGCGGGCGGCAGTCCGCCTCGAGGAGCTGTGGGGCGAGCTGACCGGCGTACAACCCCTACTGCTTCTCTCGAGCGACGTGGGCGGCGAGTTCCTGACGGTCACTGGATCGGCGGAGCGTGCCGCGCAGTTTCTCGAGCAGATCCGCTCTGTCGACGATGACGCGGTCGAACCCGTCGCTGAGCCGGACGATCGACCGGATCGGTCGCTTGCGGAGCGTACGGCGAAGCTCGAGCGCGAATTGGAGGAGCGGAAGGTGCTCGAAGCTCGGCTACGCGAAGCGCTCGTCGCTCGAAAGGTGATCGAGGAGGAGCTTCAACGGGCGAGCGTCGAGCGCGAGCGTCTGCTGCAGCGCGAGCGAGAGGCACGCGCTGAAGCCGAGGCGGCGAACCGCGCGAAGGCCGAATTCCTCTCAGTGATGAGCCACGAGCTGCGCACGCCGCTCAACGCCATCGGCGGGCACGTCCAGCTGATCGAGTTGGAGCTGCACGGGCCCGTTACCGCGGCGCAGCGCGACGCGCTGGCCCGCATCGCCCGCAGCCAGCATCACCTGCTCTTGCTGGTGAACGACGTGCTCAACCTGGCCCGCCTCGAGGCGGGCCAGATGGATTTCGTGGCAGAGGAACTCGATCTGTCGGCCGTCGTGAAGGAGGTCGTTGGCGGATTCGAGCCGCTGATGCGACGCGGCGAGCTCACGTACGAGCTGAAGCTTCCGCCGGCGAGCACGCCGCCGCTCATCGCCGCGGTCGACGGCGAGAAGGTACGTCAGATCCTGCTCAACCTGCTTACGAACGCCGTCAAATTCACGCGAGCCGGCGGCAAGCTCACGATCAGCGTCGCGGAATCGTCCGCGAAGCGTGACGCGCTCGTGGTGACGGTTCGCGACACCGGACTGGGCATCGCGGCGGTGCGGCTTCGCCGTGTGTTCGAGCCGTTCGGTCAGGAGCCGGAGGGCACGGTGCGGCATCTCGACGGCACGGGGCTTGAGTCTCGCGATCAGTCGTGACCTCGCGCGTGGAATGGGCGGCGAGCTGACGGCCGAAAGCGTACCCGGCGAGGGGTCGACCTTCACCCTCGAGGTGCCACAGGCCGCGCCGGGCGCGCGCGCCAGTCGAGCGGATGGCGTTCCCTCGCGGGTTTCAGCGCGCAGCGTCGAGACGGCTCAGCCGTCGGCCAGCTCGTAGTCGAACTCGTATGAGTGTTTGCCATCGGCGATGACGATGGCAAACGTCCCGCTCAGCCCGGCCAACCCGCCGGTGCCCGATTGGGGCACGACGTGAATCGACAGCTGGTTGCTCCCGCGGTGCATCGTGGCCGTGTGCTGCAGGACGAACGTGCCGTCGCGTCCGGCGAGCGTTCCCGTCACGCACTCCATCGCGACGTATCCCGCCGATCCCTTCGCCGGAGACCCCGCGCTCAGCATCTCGCCCTTGCTGGTGCCCGTGAGATCGCCGTCGAGCCGCTTGTCGATGGAAAACCGGCCGACGGCATCTCCCGCGACGCCGGCCGCTTGTGGCGTCATCTTGACGTCGAACGTTCCGGCGGCGCGTGGCACCGTCACTCTCCCGGGTGGTACGCGCGCTCGGTGTGCGCCTTGAGCTGCGACGGGTAGAAGTACACCTCGCGCAGGTTGCCGCTCGCGTAGCGAGTCGCCTCGTCGTTGAAGTGCTTCGATGACGGATTGCCGCTCTCGCCGCCCGCCGTCACGGCGCGTGCGCGTACGCTGTCGCCGAACTCGACGACCGCCACGAAGCTGTTGCCGCTCGTGCCGTACCACTTCTTCGTGTTCGGGTAGGCGCGCGCGCCGAACGACGCGAGCGTCCCCCAACGCGCCGACGCGAACGGAACCGGGATGCTCGGTCCCGCGTCGTCGAATTTCGAATTGATGTCGTCGTTGATTCGCTGGAACCGATTGATGTCGCCCCACGGTGTCTTCCACGTGCCGAAATCGGCCGTGAGCTTGTCGCTCGCGGCGGCGAGCGACTGCAGCAGCGTCGCGGCCGGCGCGGCGGCGACGAGATCCTCCGCGGACCCACCGCCGCCACCGCCACCACGTCGCCCCGTACTCACGCGGCGCGTCACGTCCTCACCCCAGAAAACGGCGAGCGACGTCGCCACCGAGTTGGTGCCCCACCGATAGTCCCACGGCCGCAGCACGGCGATCTGGTCGGCGACCTTGGCCTTGACCGGATCGGACGCGGGCGTGGCGTCGTACGCCTTGATGAGGGGCGGGATCATCTTCTCGAACGACGGCATGTAGCTGTCGAACGCCACCGTCGTGAGCAGGTTGTCCATCGTGAAGTCCTTGCGACCCGGCAGCACCTTGAGCGCGTGGTACCCGCGCGGCTGCTCGGAGCGTCCCGTCTCGACGTACGCGGGGAAGTCGGACTGCTTCGGGCTCGATGGCCCCGCGGCGGACCACGGCCAGTTGTTGCTGTTGTAGATCCAGCCGCTCGCCGGGTTGAGCAGGTGCGGCGTTTCGTCCACCGAGAGCAGGCCCTTGTAGTCCGTGGTGGGGTCGCTGCCGTCGACGGGGCGCGTCCAGTCGAACTTCGGGTCGCGCTTCGGGATGTAGTTGCCGTGGAAGTACGCGATGTCGCCTTGCGCATCGGCGAAGATCGTGTTGTTCGACGAGTTGGTGTGCAGCTCGAACGACTGTCGGTACGACTTGTAGTCGGTCGCCTTGGTGCGCGTGTACGACTGCGTGAGTGCCTGCACCGGCTCGTTCATCAGAGCGACGGCGACCCACTTGCCGTTCAATTCGCGCACGACCGGTCCGTGCTGCGTGTAGTAGACCGTGAAATCCTTGTTCGCCATACCCGACGCGGTCTTGTACGGCACCGTGATCTTGGTCGAAACGACAGGCAGCTCCTTGTCGCCGTGCTTGTAGGTGTAGCCGTCCCCTTTCTTGGTGACGGTCTCGAGGAATTCGTCTTCCGCGTCGACGCCGCTCGACGTGTGCATCCAGCCGACGTGCTGGTTGAAGCCCTGATAGATGAAGATCTGGCCCCACGTCACCGCGCCGTACGCGTTCAGCCCTTCATCGCTCGTCACCTGCACCTCGGAGCGGAAAAAGAACGACGTGTGCGGGTTGATGAGCAGCAACGCGTGGTGATTGACCGTGTTCGCCGGCGCGATGGCGATACCGTTCGAGCCGCTCGGCTCCTTGTACAGCTCCTCTTCGTCGTCACCGGACGTGCTCGCGGGCGCGTGTCCGCCGTAGAACGCCTCGAGTTGGTTGAGGTTCACCTTCTCGATGTCCCCGCCGATGCTCCCCTCGGTAAACGACAGCGCCATCCACGGCTCGAAGTGCTTGATGACCCGCGGCGTGACGTTGGGATGCGTCGCGATATAGTAGTTGAGCCCGTCGGCATACGCGTTCATGAGCTTCTTGAGCCAATCCGGGCTCTTGGCATAGAGCGCCTTGAGCGTGTCCTGATTGATGAAGAGCTTCATGCGGAGATCGCGATAGATCTGGGATTCGCCCTCCGCCTCGGCGAGCCGGCCCATCGCGTTGATGTAGTTCGTTTCGACGCGATTGAAGTCGTCCTCGGCCTGCGCGTACTCGAGCCCGAAGATCGCGTCCGCGTCCGTCTTGCCGTGGATGTGGGCGATGCCCCAGTCGTCGCGCGTGATCGTCACGTTCTGCGCTTGCCGCTTCCATGCGGCGAGCTCCGTGGCCGTCGGCTGCTGCGCGCCGGAGGAAACGACGAGGGCCGGAATCGCGGCGATCAGAATGAGTGCGGTCTTCATGGCGGGTCCTGCCTGTCTCTTGGTATGGGTGCGGGCGCGGTCGACGTCGCCCCGTCCGCTCGGGGTGCTTTCCTGTGTGAGGAAAGGCTACGCAGCGGACGGCGGAATCGCCAGAATGCCCGGTGGGGCGTCACTTCGCGGCACGATCTCGAACTTCCTCGGAGGTCAAGCCGTAGATCGGGGGCGTCGGCACGCCGCGCAACCCGAGCATCATGTACATCTGGCCGCGGTGGTGCGCCTCGTGCTCCAGCATCGCGCGCAGCCACTTCCAGAGCGTGATCGTCGTTCCTGCCGGCGTCGAGACCCGCTGCTGGTACGCGTCGGCATTCAGCGACCCGAAGATGTCGCGCGATTCGCCGTGCAGGCGATCGTAGTAGGCTCGCACGGCATCGTGCCCGTCGGCGAGGTCAGGCCCGTGCCCCGGATAACGGTTCGGCCTCCCGGCCGCCGCCTCGGCGTACATGTACCGCTCGATGCCCGCGAGATGGCGGATCATGTCGGCGAACGAAAAACGGCCGGGACCCGGAGCCCAATCGAGATCAGCGGGAGGAATGCAGTCGATCACGCGCACCGTCCGTTCGTGCATTCGCGCGTGATAGTCGAGAAAGACTTTCGGGTCGCGGATTTCCATCGGCGTACAGATCAATCTAAGACGACGCCCGTCGCCTATGCGGATGGACAACTCCGTAGCCGCACGGCGCCTGCCAGGGCCGTGACCGCGGGGCAATCACATGGCGCGCGGCCGCGCGGGCTTTTAGTGCTCTCTTCTGAGCGTCAGGGTGCAGCGCACGCGTCCGATGAGTTGATCGGGCGCCGTCTTCTCGAACCGGAGACCAGTCTGCAGCCCGAACGTACCGGCCAACGAGGTATCCTCGATCGCCATCACCAGCATGCCTCCTCGCGCCCGACCGCTCGAGTCGGTGACGATGTTCAGCCGAGCGCGCGCCGAAACGCCTGGATAGGTCGGTGGAAGCGACGACAAGACGCTCTCGCGCGAGTAGACGGGCAGCTTCTCACACGGCTCGCGTTCGTCGAGGAAGAAATGTCTCGCGATGAGTGCCGTGTCCGGCGCCGGATCCGAGTGCTCGAGCCGGCGCGGAAAGAGCGGGAAGTGGCTCACGGCTCGGCTAAGCTGCTCGTCGCCGTTGTCATAACGTGCCCGAAACGTGGCACGCACGTGAAGCACGTCGGCCAACGGGGCGCCAGCGGACTGCTGCAGCCAGCGGAACGACGCGACATTCCGCTGCCACCAGCCGGCGGGCGGGTCATCTGCTTCGACCCAGAACTCGAGATGGCCCGCCGCGCCAGATGTGTCGGTGCGGTCGAGCGTGACCGTGCCCCGAATTCGCGGGTACCGTCCGAATTGGCCACGAAGCACCTCCGACTGCCCGTAGTACATGAAGATGTTCGCTTCGGGCCGCGTCTCGAAGAAATCCGCGTTGCCGACGATCGGGTACGTCCCGGCTCGCAAGAGCTGCGGACCGCTTCGACGAAAGTAAAACCCGGTGATGTCGTTCTTCCGCGTCCAATCGTTGAGCCGAAGCTCGAGGAACATATCCGAAGTGAACTGGATGTTGGCCCGTCCCGCGAACTCCACCGTCGAGTCCTGTCCGTCGTGCCTGATCGATGCGGCGCCCTCGAAGTAGGTCGGTCCGAGGCGCAGCGAATCACGCGACAACCCCCGCGACAGGAATCGATCGAATGTCCGCGGATCGACAGGGGCCCAGGCGCGGCGGGCCGGTGGCGCGCCGTCAGCCACTCCGCAACCGGCACGCGTTGGCAGAGCCGACGTCAGGCCGGTGTGATATGGACCGGCATGATATAGCGTGTCGAACGCTCGTCGGATCGATGCATCGTGTTCTTCGGTCCACTCTTGCCCGCGGATCCGCTGCTCGGCAATGTCCGCGGGATAGCCGTACTTGTGCCAGAGCCTGTACGCCTCGCACGGAATCGCCTTGATCGCGGCAATCGGATCTGCTCCCGTCGCGACCGCGTGATACAGCGCGCGCAATGAATCGGTCGGAATGGACGGGATGATCGAGTCGGCTGTGGCCAGCTCGCGCGCGTACGAGATCGAGTCACGAATCCGCTGGAGCGAGTCGAGCGCTCGCGTTTCCTCCGGCGTACGGGGCCGCTGGGCAACCGCCGGCGGGGCGAGCAACGCGATCAACCCGGCGAAGCACGTGATGAACACACGGAGCAAACGATGCATCGGTACACAGACGGTCACGCCGGCGAACCGTCACAAGATTAGAAAGCGAGCCTCATCAAGACCACCTTCTTCGCGCGTCAGCGACGCGCTGGCTCGCTTCCTTGCGACCTAGCCGCTCGATCCGCCGGAACGTTCGCGCAGCGGCGACAAAAGCGCCCGGACCAACGCCTCGAGCTCGTCGGCGACCTGATCGACGGTGAGACTCGTCGTCTCGATGACAGGCAGCTTCCGCGCGTCGGCTTGGCCTCGCAGATAGGCCGCCCAACTCGTCATCCGGTCGTTGGCCAGCTCGGGTTGCCCGCGCGGACCTCGCAGCCGCTCGAATCGCGCCTCAGCCGAGCAGTCGAGCAAGACGACGTGGAGATCGCTCGCTGGCGCGCGGTTCGCCGCGTCGAAGACGAAGCTCGGGCGCGTCTGACCGTCGAGCACCGCGACGCGGATGTCCCGCGAAAGCGCATCCAATCGCGACAACCATTCGGCGGTCGCGTGCGCCTGCCACTGTTCCCCGCCGCCGAAGTCCCGCTCCATGGCTTCCTCGCTCGGCACGCCGATGGAATCGAAATAGAAGCAACGCACGCCGTCCATAGCGCGCGCCTCGAGGGCCCGCACGGCGGAGGTCTTGCCGGCGCCCGATGCGCCGGTGACGACGAGAATGCCGCGTGCACGTCGTGCGATTGGCGCCTCGCGGCCCCGAGGCGCGTCGACTATTTGCCGCCGAGGCGAAGCTTCAGTCCGACCATCAAGAACGCGTCGTGCACGTTCCACTTGTCGTCGGCGCCCTTGCTGACGAAATCGGTGAGCTCTCCCGCGACGCCGACCGATCCCATCATGACGTCGGCGCCAAGTCCACCGTGTAGTCCGAAGGCCTTCGTGTTGCCGCCCGTGAAGACGCTGGCGCTTTCGTCGTACCGATAGAACTTCTCGCCCGCTCCGGCGATCACGTACGGCTGGACGAGAACTCTCGGCAACGGCCGCAGGACCAGATCGGCCGTCGTCGCGTACATCGACCCCTTGCCGAGCTCCTGGCTGCTCGCGCTCTTGATCGTCGTCCCGGATGCGTAGGCAAAGGTGCCCCGAAGCATGCCGAAGTCGATGTTCGCACCCAGCGAGAGTGTGCCGTCGCGCGAGCGAACGAGGGTCTGCGCTCCGCTCGACACTTGGTGGACGTCACTCGCCGCGATGTAGCCGCCGGCCATCGGCGTGATCGTCACCTGCGATGCGGCAATCGGCGCGATCGCGACGACGAGAGCCGCGCCGGAAAGAAAAGTGCGCACGTGCATGCTGCCCCCTGCGTGATGCGTGAGACAACTCGGCCCCGCCGGTAGACGGGACAGCTCAAACCCGTACCCGACACCGAGTGGATTGGTTCTCCGGCCATTCGGCAACGCGCGAATTGGGCCACGCCGGGACCGCCAATGTGATCGAGGTCACCGGGCCGACAAAAACACGACGGGCCGGCGCGATGTGCGCCGGCCCGTCCTCGAAGAGTGCTCGCGTCGTCAGAAGCCGAATTTCACTCCGACGATGAAGCTCCGTCCGTACACCTCGCGCTGAATGTCGTGCACGGAGCCAGGCGTCCCATTGAAGAATCCGAATATGGCGTTGTTGAGGTCGAGTCCCTGAATCTGCAGCTGTGCGTTTCGATTCAGGTTGATGCCGACCGACGCGTCGAGCTGGGCGTGCGAGTACATGTAGGTGTCGCCGTTGGCCGTCGCCGTGCCGTCGCCGTACGAGAAGATGCTCTGACCCTGATACTGCCACGCGAGGCGCGCGGAAACGCGGCCGAGGTCGTAGGTACCCGCGATGTTGGCGAGGTTCTCCGACTGGCGCGGCAACGGGGCGAACCGCGTGGTGGGCTGCCCGAGCGTCGCGGCGCTCGACGCGGTATCGGACAGCAACTCGGCGCGGCTGTCGGCGTGCGTCCAATTCACGTCGAACCCGAGGCCCGCGAGATAGCCCGGCAGCATGTACAGCCGCTGCGTGTAGCTCGCTTCGGTGCCGAGCAGCGTGGCGTTGCCGCCGTTCTCGGGGCGATGGCCCAGATAGCCGTCGAATTCGGTGACCGGGCCGTCGTACACGAAATCGCGATCGAAGATGAAGCCGGTGATTCGCTTGTAGAACACGCCGCCCGAGATCAGGCCGGCGGCGGTGAGATAGTGCTCGCCGAGCAGGTCGAAGTTCCACGCCCGCTGCGGCTTGAGGTCGGGGTTGCCCGCCGACAGGTTGCCGAACGAATTCTTGCACGACGAGCAGACGGTGCCTGTCAGGTGCGGCGCCAGGTCGCCGTAGTTGGGACGGGCGATGCCGCGCGTCACGGCGACGCGTATGTCGCTCCGGTCGTCGAGCGAGTACTTGACCTGGACGCTCGGGAAGAGGTCGATGTACGTCTGCGACCCCGGCGTCGTCGTCACGGTCGTGGCGCCGCTCTGCGGCTTCGTCGCCACGTGCCCGGTGTAGCTCGAGTTCGTGAACTCGGCACGCAACCCGACGTTGACGTGCATCGCTCCGAAATCCGACGACTGCATCGCGTAGCCCGCCGTGATCGTCTCGCCGCCGTCGTAGCTGGCGAGTTGGTTCTTCACGAGGTTCGTCGTGTTCTTGAACGCGCCAGGATTCGAATTCTCCCACGACTCGATCGCGCCGAAACTGGGCTGCGGGCCCATGAGAAAGCCCGACGCGATCGTCGTGTAGAACGACGGGTCGTTGTAGTTGCTCTGGACCTTGTCCAAAGTCAGTGGCGACGTCGCGGCGAACGAGGAGGCGTTCGACACGAACGACTTGGTCTCGTGTCGCAGCTTGACCCCGAACTGGACGGTGCTCGGCGTCGTGCCGAGGCTGTATCGCGAGGTTGCATCGAGGTGCGCGCCGACGTCGTGACCCAGGGCGGTACCGTCGCTCAGGGAGTACTTGGTGAGCAGATAGTTCGTGGGGTTGAGCGCCGCGATCGAATCGGCGGGGTTCACGAATCGGTAGCGAGGTTGGTTCACGTCCGAGGCGTCGTAGCGCAACGGCACGCCGTCGCCGCCCGGCCCGTCGTACTCGAAGTCGTTCGTCCGATAGTTCTTCGAGGTCTGGCTCGTTCCGGCGAAATCGACGCCGTACGACAGGGCGACCGGAACCGTCGGCGACTGTCCCGTGAGCGACACGCCATACATCCGCTCGTCCGGCTTGCGATGCGACACTTCGCGAACGAATGTCGCTCCCGTTGCGATTCCGGTCGTTCCGGACGCGAGCGAATCGTCACCGCCTCCCGCCGCGTCGAAGCGGTAGCGCGTTCCGTAGTTGCGGAACGCGCTGTACATGCCGCGTAGCCCGAGCGTGCTGCCGTTGTCGAAGCGATAATCGAACGCGCCCAGGCCGCCGCCGCGTGTTCGACCGTAGAGGTAGTCGCGCTGATCCCATTCCACGGGGAACGACCGATCGCCGTCGACGCTCCACGCCGGCTCCACGTCCTCGATCGAGCGATTGTTGCGGTCGAACGTAAAACCGAGCAGCGCGCCGAACTTCTGCGCCTCGCCGAAACGGCCGCCGTACATGGCGCTCCACTGCCCCTGTCGCGCGTTGAGCTGCGACTGCTGGCCGCCCTGCATCGCGATGTATCCGCGCGGCGCGCCTTCAGGGAGCTTGGTCACCAGGTTGACCGAGCCGCCGATCGCGTCGGCATCCATGTCGGCGCGCAGCGTCTTCGACACCTCGATCGCGCCGAGCAGGTCCGATGGAACGTCGTCGAGCTTGGGAACGCGGTCGGTGTCCTCCGTGCCCGGTACGTGCGCGCCGTTGATCGTCACGTTGGAGAGGCGCGGTTCGGTGCCGCGGATCTGCACGAACTTTCCTTCGCCTTCGTCACGTTCCGTCGAGATGCCTGGCATGCGGGCCAGCGCCTCGGCGGCGTTCGCGTTGGGGAGCGATCGGATCTCGTCGCCCGACTGGACGACGATCAGGTTGTCGGCTTGATTGCGTTGGCGAGCGCGGACTCCCGCGTCTCGTTGAGGCGCGGCGACTCCTTGATCACCACGCCGGCCAGCACCGCGGCCGCGCTGCGCAGCACGCGATCCGCGCATCGTCACGAGCGTTCGAACCGATCGTCACCGAGAAGGTGTCCGACGCGAACCCGAGGCGACGGAGGCTCACGAGCGTACGATCCCGACGCGATCGGCTCGATGCGATAGCGACCCGCGCCGTCGGAGACTCCGCCGTACGAGGTCCCGACGACGTGAACGACCACGCCGGGATCGGCGTGCCGACCGTGTCGGTGAGACGACCCGCGAGACCCCGCGCGCCGTGCGATTGCGCGCCAAGCGTGCGACGGCCACCGATAGGCCGATGAGTGACGCGACGAGGAGCCCGGCGAGCCCGGCGCGAACGACGGACGCGATCGATGAGCGAAGTATGATTGAGCATCGGAAAACTCGGGGGCAGGAGGAAGACACCTGCGGCCACATCGCCGCCCTCCGAATAACCGCGCGAACCGCGATGGTCAGGCGATCAACCAGTCACGGTGGTGGACTGGCGCGGTCACGGACACCGCCGCGTTTTCGCGGCGAGCCGATACGCGACCGGAACCGGTTTGTCAGCGCGGCGACAGCTTGAGGTCAGCGTATGGGGCGGCGCGCCGTTTTCGTGATGCGCGCGCGTCACGGATTGTCCGGCCGCGGATCGCTCAGCGTGGCCGTGCTGGACCGATAGGGCGCGAACCCCTTTCCCCAATCGACGCCGACGACTTCGATGTTGAACCGATCGCCGTCCACGTGGACGACGACGTAGTGAAACGGGTTCGCGCCGGGGTCGCTCGACGGCCGCGCGAGGTGCTCGAGCGACACTTTCGACGCCGCGTTCTCCGCGACGTACGCGTGCACGTCCGGCTCGCCGCGTGTACGCGTATAGCGGCGCGCCGCCGCCCCCCGACACGATCTCGTCGATGCGATGCGCGCCGCTCGCGTCGGTGTAGCGCTCGACCCAATGCTCGAAGAGATGCTCGTGCCCGGTGAGAAGGAGGCGCACGTGGTATTGGTGAAACAGGGGCATCCACTTCGCGCGAATCGAGGCGGCCTGTCGCTCGAGCTTCGCGCCGCCGTGCGGGCCGGACGAGAACGGCGGATGATGGAAGAACACCGCGACGTTCGTGTATCGCCGGCGGTCGAGTCCCGCGAGCTGCGACCGCATCCACGCGAGCTGCGTCGTGTCGTCGGGAATGTCCGAGTCGACGGCGATGAAGTACGTGTTGCCGTATCCGAACGCGTACGTCGGATATCCGGCGAGCCGGCGCGGCGAGCCTTCGGCAGGTATCAGCTTCGCGTTGGCGGCGAAATAGTTCCGCAGCCCGCTCATTCGGCGGGCGTCGGCGAGATCCACCGAGTTGCCGACGTCGTGGTTCCCGACCGCGAGGAAGTAGGACACGTCCCCCTCGCGCATCAGCCGGTTGATGAGCGGCGCGTAGCTGACGTTGAGTTGAGCCGCGACACTCCCGTTCTGAATCGCGTCGCCGCTCTGCACGACGAACCGGATCGGGTCGGGCGTCGACGCAGCTTTCTTGATCGTGGAGAGCATCGACTCGACGACGAGTTGATGCTCTGCTTGCAATTCAGATCCGTCGTGCCGTCCGCGCGTATCGCCGTACATGATGAAAGAGAAGCGCGTCGTACCCGCGGTCGCGGCTTCGGACGGAAACGGTGTGCGTGGGGGGGCCAGCGCGCCGACGGAGTCGGCCTGCGCCGGGGCTTGCGCCGCGATGGCGCGGGCGCAGGCCAGGATCGACAGGCAGGCCAGCGCGGCGCGGCGAGATCTCGAGGCGTGATTCATCCTGACCGTCGGTTCATGGAGTAAGAATCAGAATTCGGCGTCGCTACTCTTGCGGCCGACACGGGTGCGGGCGTGACGCGGCAGCAACACCCGCGTAACAACCGCTCAGTCAAAAGCCGAGACGAACGGTCAGAAAGAGTCCAGCCAGGCTGTGCTGTGGCGCCAGATCGAGCGTGCCGGCGAGTCCGATCGCAAGAGACGATGCGGACCCGAGGTAGCCGGCGATTTCAATGGGAATCACCGGGTCCGTGTCGCGGCTTCGGATGTCACTTCCGCTCGCACTCGTTAGGCTCGCGAGAACGCCGGCACCGGCAGCCAGGGTCGCGCCTGCAAACCGTGCGTGGGGCGTCCATCCATAGAGCGCGGCGACTTCCATGGCGCGACCGGGAGCGACACACGGATCGAACAGACAGAGCTCCTGGACATTCATATAGCGCAGGATGAGCGCGTGCTCCCGCGGCAACGCGATCGAGAGGTCCAGCTTGTAGCCGCCCAAGCCAACGGGCGACGAGGCAACGGCGCCGACGCCGAGGTTCATCGCGACCCGCGCAGAAGCAACGCTGTCGGCGCGAGGCATCTGGGCCGTACCCGACGCCGGAAATCCGCCCGCGATGCTGACGCAAATGATCAACGTCCAGCGGTTGACGATCCCCTGAACTGGGCTGGGTTTGCATTCCACGCGACAAAGAGCCCCTTGAATCGATGGCGAATCAGGTTCGATGCGAGGATCGACGCCCGGCGACTCGAGTGGCGTCATCGTTGCATCGGATGGATCTGAATCCAAACCGGAGGTACGCCATGTCGGAAGTCCTCGTCGACTTCGATGCGACGATCGTCGCGCCCGACGGCACGCGCTGGACGCCGCGCGCCTGCGGCGGCATCGCCGACGACGGATTGTGGGAAGGATGGATCGAGTTCGCGTCGACCGATGGAACGGCGCACGTGCGCACCGCGCGCGAAACCGAGCAACCCAATCGAGAAGATCTCGCCTATTGGGCGACGGGGCTGACGCAGGTCTATCTCGAGGGCGCGCTTCGTCGCGCGATCGAGTCGCCGCGACGGCCTTCTCCTTCAGATCTCAGAGCTTCTTGAGGATCTCGAGCGCGAGGGATTTCTCGATCTCCTTCTCCTGTTCCGGCTTGAATCCGCCGACGCGCACCTGAAAGGCGGAGTTGCCCTTCTTCACGTTGAGGGCGGTGCCGAATCCACCAGTCGTGATGTAGATGGCGTCGTCGCCTACGCCGCTCAGCGGAGCCTTCACGATGCTCTCGACGGGCGTCTTGCTCGTTTCGAAGGATTTCACCGTCATTAGTGTGAGCGTGAGTTTCTTGGCGTCGATATGCGGCCCGCCTGGTGGGGCCCAGCCGCACACGCGCGGGCTGGATGAGACAACCCGCTTTCCCGCTTCGACGGTCGCTCCGAGCGCGGCGCTCACCTGCGCCGGGGTGAGCAGCGTGCACGCGTCGCCTTCTTGCGGCGCGTTGGAGCTGGTGCTCCACGCGGAGAGGACGAGGACGGCGACAACGAGCGAAGCGATTGATTTCGTCGGACGCATGGCGCGCTCTGGAAAGAGAACGCGCCAATATCCCCCACGCCGCGGTGCGTGGTCAAGCAACCTCGACGTCTAGCCGCCGGTCGCCTCGTGCTCTGAGCGATATCGATCCGGGGCGTATCGCGACGCGAGCAATCCGGTGGCGAGCTCCGTGTCGATCGACTGTACGAGCACGCCTTCTTCGCCGTACGGCAAATACGCCTGGCATCTCCCCGTCGGATCTATGAGCGCGGTCGCCGACTCCTGGAACGGAACCGCGTAGTTCACGCTCGCGAAATAGATCCCGTTCTCGATGCTCCGGCACATCATTGCCTTCTCATAGTACGGCGCGTCCGCCGAGCCGAACTCGGTGAGCCGCGGGCCGTCGGCGTGCGTCTCCCCCCCGTGAGCTGCGGATGAAAGACGATCTTCGCGCCGCGCGTCGCCGCCCATCGCACGGTCTCCGGGTAGCGCCATCCCTCGTGACAGATCGCGATGCCGAACTTCACCCCGTTCACCTCGAAGATCTGGCGCGTGTCGCCGGGGACGTAGAACCGATCTTCTGTCGGATCGAGCTGGTTCTTCGTCTGAATGCCTTGCAGCCGTCCATCCGCGTCGATGACGAACGCCGCGATCTGCCGCCCAGCTTGGACGATGCGCTCCATTCCGAGGATGACGGCTATCCTAAAGGTGCGCGCCCAGTCCGACACGGAGTCGAGCGCGCGCTGCTGGTCGGCCAAGTCGAACGGGGGCACGTCGAAATCCTGACCGCGTAGTCCGGGGAGATACGCCTCGGGAAAGCACACGAGCATCGCGCCCTTCGCTGACGCTTCGGCCATCAGTCGCCGGACCCGCTCCAGCCCATCGTCGACGGACGACGCAACTCGAGGGGACGCCAGAGCGACAATCAACGCAGCCACGACAACCTTTCCTCTATGGCGCGGGCGACGGCCGGGCGACAATCGAGCCTGCCTCGCCGGACGCGATGGCTTTGAGCCACGTGAGAAGATCCGCGTAGCGTTCCTTGGGGAACACGGCGGATGTACCCGACAGGTGCACGTCGATTCGAAAAACGCGCCCGGCCTGCGAGTATTGCGAGCGAAACTCCCCAAAGTCACTCTTCGCCACCGTGCCTTTCGGCAGCTCGACCTTCCATCCCTCGGGTAGCGTGAGGACGAGCTCCGCGACGGACGAGGACGAGAATACCGTCGACGCGTCGATGGGATATCGTCGCTCGCCGGCATCGGCGAGGGCGCGCACCACGTTCGACGCGCCGGCGGACGCCGCGAAGAACGCGGGCGGCACGGTGAGCACGGAGAGCGACCCCGCGCTCCGAAAGCCGTCGGCGCCGTGAAGGTTCAAGCTGATCTTGGGTTCGGCGCGCGGGTCGCGGCCGTCGAAGACGATCAGCGAATCGACCTTGCCGCCGGGCAGGAATCCCGAGAACGCTTTGCTCATTGCGGCGCGTCGCGCCGAGTCGAGCGGCTCGTTGAGTGCCGCGCGGAGGAACGCCGCAGCCGTGCCACGAAGCCTGAACTCCAGTCGGCCTCCGAGGGATCCGTCGGGGTCAACGGTTCCCTCGAACCGCATGATCTGCTCGCCAGGTTCGTCCTTCGGAAATGTGATTTGTTCGCTCTTCCCACCCGACAGCACGACGAGGCCAAACGCACCCCGATAACTGGGTGGGACCGTTCCCGCGGGGAATTCATTGGTTGTGAGGTCCAGGTATGTATATCCGCCGCCGTTCTTCGGGAGCGCGGCGATCGCGTGGTCGAACTCCCCGATCGACGGCATCGTGCTATCCGCGGCGCCGCTGCTGTTGAGCAGCACTGGGTAGGCCGTGAGCCCCACGTGCTTGGCCGCGGCGATGAACAACGTCGCTTTGTCTTTACAGTCGCCAAAACCCGAGACGACCGTTGAGTCAGGGTAGCGCGGTTGATATCCACCGAGGCCGAGAGCGACCGAGACGTAGCGGATGTCGCGCGCGATCCACGTGTGCAAGGCCTGCAACGTGTCGTCTGCCGAGTGTTGCAGCCGCGCGATTGAATCCACGATGGCGGCCGTCCGCGGGGACAGCGAGTAGCGATCGGCGGCAAGACCGCCGTACCATTGCGCGATATCCGCCCATTTGATCGGCGCCGCGACGCTGATGCCCATTCGCGGGATGCTGGAATCGGGCGCGAACATCTCGCCTTTCACTGGGGTCACATTCTGCTTCGCCCAGACGTAAACGTGCCGTCCGCCGGCGTTCTCTTCGATTCGCTTCACGTCGACGTGCCGCTCTTCGAGGCGTGGGGACAACGACGACGGCACGTCCAGCACGAAGCGTGAGCGCAGGGCCGGATACGGCATCGTCGTGGTCCATCCGCTCGTGAAATCGCCGCGCAGGAAGGGATCGGTTGTCTCTTGCGTCCAGCTGATGTCGACGATCGTGCCGACGGTCACTCCCGAGAGCGAGTACCGAACAACCTTGGTGTCCGAGTAGATCGGATTCGCCATCGCGGCCGGAACGTCGGACGCCTGAGTGAGGCTCGGCTTGTCGGAGATCAATTCGCCGGACGGTCGAACGACCCGCATCCAGTTGACTGTGACTTTGTCGTGGCCGGGACGATAACTGAACCGACGCTCCGCCCAGACGCCGACGCCTTGGGTCTTCAGCACTTGAACGATCTGGTGATAGCGCTGCATGCCGCGACCATCCGCGTCGAACCGAACGATTCCGTCGTCCAGCAGATAGACGAACGCGTAGTCCTTGTAGGCCGCCGAATCGACCGCGAGGCGATAGATGGAATCGCTCTTCGCAGGCGTCAGCGCCGGATTCTGGGCCGGCAACGTCCCCACGGCCGACGTGGCCAGCACGATGGCCAGAACAATTGACGCGTGACGGCGGCCACGCTCTTGCGAAACGAAGGTCAAGGTCGGTCCGGCGGCGAAGGAGGCAACGACGAGTGCCGGTCGTCTGCGGCCGGCTCTATGGAAGGCTCATTTGAATGTGAGCGGCAACTGCCGCCGCGCAAGGCGCGAAGTATTCCTTGACGCGGCCATCGTTACGGTCGGATAGTTGGGGAACTCGGACCCTACGCGGTTCGCCCAACCTGTGCTGTCCACGCTGAGGTGGGAGGGGCATTGAGCGCCAATGCGACGTTCGCAGTCGCAAGTGTCGTCGTAGTCGCCGCGGCTGGTGGTTTGCGCGCGCAATCACCGGATACCGCGCAGTTCCATTGTGACGGCAAGACGATCACCGGCATCGAGATCGAATCGCAGCCGCCGGCGATCGTCGGGCGCGATCCATCGGCGGTCCGGCGGTTCATGCAGCACGTGCTCTTTCAATCAGGGACAACGCACGAGAGCCGCATTCGAGCGTTCCTTCTCGCGCACGTCGATCAGCGCTGCTCCGACGACTGGCTGCCGGAGCTCGCCCGCGTCGTTCGCGCTGAGCCCTACATCGCCTCGGCGAAGGTGACGGCGGTGAGCGACGGGGCCGATGGCGTGCGGCTCAAGGTCGAGACCGTGGACGAAGTTCCCGTCATCATCGGCGGCGGCGTCACGAAGGGCGGTCTCTCGAACGTGAAGTACGGCAACTCGAACATCGGCGGAACGGGCCTTCTCGCCGCGGGACAGTGGCGCGACGGCAAAGCCTATCGTGACGGTCTCTCGCTCTCGATGCGCCAATACGGTCTTGGCGGCCAACCGGTCGTCGCCGAGATGGACGCACACCGCGAACCGCTCGGCGGGAGCTTTTCGGCCGACATCTCGCGGCCGTTCCTCAGCGATCTCGAACACATCGCGTGGTACATGGGTGGAACGCACGAAGACGCGTATCGCCCGTTCGTCCGCGCGTCCGCGGCGGACTTCATCGTGCCGGTCGCGCGCGACATCTGGTCCACCGGTGCCGTGGCGAGGTTCTCGTGGAAGTCGGCGGGCTTTCTCATCGGGCCGGTCGTCACCTACGAGCATGCCCGTCCGGGTAACGAAGGATTTGTCGCGTCCGACAGCGGGTTGCTCCTCGGCGATACGACCACGTTCAAGAACCGGTATACGCCCTATCGAACGTTCCGCGGAGGGCTCGCGGCCGGCGTTCGCTGGATCGACTACATGCGCGTGAGCGGGTTCGACGCATTGCTCGGCGAGCAGGATGTCGCGCGTGGGTTCCAGCTGGCGGGCACGATCGAGCGTGGGTTCAGTCTCGCGCAGGCGACGGACCAGTCATCGCTCGTGTCGCTGGATCTCTATTCGGGCATCGGAACGCCGAGGTCATTCGTCGCCCTCGCGATGCGTGGCGAAGAGTTGCCCGCGGGGGGCGGCGATTCCTGGAGCGCGGGCGTGCTGAGCGGCCGGTCGGCGTGGTACTTCAAGCCGTCGCCGGGTGCGACGTTCCTGGCGAGCGCGGAATTCTCGGGCGGTTGGCGCGAGCGTTTGCCGTTGCAACTCTCTCTAGGCGATCCGATGGCCGGTGTTCGCGGCTACAACGGCGCCGCGATCGCCGGCGGCCGTCGTATGGTGGTGCGCCTCGAGGAACGACAGAATCGTTTCGCGACGGGCCGCTACTCGCAGTGGGGGACGGCGTTCTTCACCGACATCGGAAAGACGTGGGCGGGCGACGTGCCGTTCGGTCAAACCACAGTCGCGCGCGCGAGCGTCGGCGTGAGTCTGCTCGCCGCCGTACCACCTACCTCTCGGCGCATGTTGCGCGCGGACCTGGCCGTGCCGGTGACTGGAAACGCACCCAAGAAATTGGTATTTCGAGTCTACGCATCGGACATGACGCGTCTGTTCTGGCGGGATCCGAGCGACTTGGCGCCGGTGAGAGCGGGGGCGCCGACGAGTTCGATTTTCGGCTGGCAGTGACGATGAAACTGCAGGTGTGCGGTCTCGGAGTTCCTTTACATCAACGCGAGGGGGCGGGATGAGCATTCGATCCGCGGTGCGCGCGCAGCTGAGCATTCTGGCTGGAGTGTCGGTGATCGGGACGCTGGCCGCATGCGCGGCGGCGGCGGGCGGCGGCGGGGGCGCGGCGACGGCGGCCGATACGGCGGCGATCAGCCAAGTCGCGACGACGTGGGTCGACGGGTACAACAAGAAGGACGTTCCCGGCGTCGTGTCGACGTACGAGTCCGACGCGTCGGAGCTCTTCTCGAACGGCAAGCTCTTGAAGGGCACGGCCGCCATCACGGCGGAGCTGACGGCGAATTCAGCCCAGTGGGCGCATCTCGTGATTTCGCCGAACACGCCGTATACGATCTCCGGCGACTTCGCGATCGCTACGGGAACCTCGGCCACGCACGTCCCCGGGCCGGGCGGACAGACGTTGACGATTCCGGGCGCGTACATCGCGACGCTCCACAGGAGCGCTGGCGTGTGGAAGCTCTCGTCGCTCGCCGCGCTCCCGGATTCGGCGACGGTCGCCGGAATGGCGGCTGCCGCGGCCAAACCCGCGCCGAAGTCCGGAAAGGCGAAGTAGCCTCGTTCAGTTCAGCGCGCCCGGTCGGCGTCTCGGCCGGTCGCGCGAGCCCGGCTGCGAGCAAGAGCCGCGAGCAAGAGAAGTGAGCCAGCTGCGAAGATGCTGGCGGCTTCATCTTCCTCCCGGCTCTTGCTCATGCTCAGGCTCGAAGCAGGGCTCGCTTCCGAATCCGCGATGCCTCCTCAGCCGGTAGGGCTGAAGCGACCGCCGTTACGGCTTTACCATCTTCGGAGCGGCATCCTCGAACGTGTAGCCGTAGCCCGTCTTCGGACACTTCACCGCCGGATTCGTCGCGCTGAACATGCCGTTCGGGTTGTCCTTCCAGAGCCAGACGTGCAGATCCCAGTGATGCAGCTCGGCCGGCATGATCGGCGCGTGTCCTTCCATCGGCCCCATGAGCTGGTGGCCGAGGATGGTCGGCGGCGTCTTGGACACTTCGGTCGGAACGAACCACTCCGCGCCCGTGAGCACGAGCTTGTCGCCGACGGGTTCGTAGAGGAGCACCTGCGGCTTGGTCGAATCGAGCTTCGGCCCGACCAGCGCCATGTTGATGAAGTGAACGCCCATCGCGCCCGGCTTGTACTCCATCGAGCCGTGCTCGGTACCACCGGATGGGAAGTCGACGCAGCCGACCGTCGAGTAGTAGCCGTCGCGGACCGCGGCGACGGGATCCTTGTACTTGTCGAGCGCTTTTCGCACGGCGTTGATCGCCGCGACGTTCATGACTGCGCCTTGCTGCTTTGCTTGCGCGCTGAGTGACGCTGGTGTGGCTGTCGCGAGCGCGGCGACCGTGGCGAGACATGCCGCGGTCGAGAGAGACCGGGTGTATCCGTTCCGCATCGAAAGGACCCTTGAGTTGACGATGACGGAGCATCGACCAACGTCTCGCGCAAGTCAAGGTCGCGCGATGACGTGGCGTCGAAACACGCCACGACGATGCTGATCTTCAGTCGGGTTTGTACGGCGCCTTGATCCGGATCGGAACGCCGACCGTTCCCCAATGAATTCGCATCACCGCATCGTCGCGGAGCACGAGCGGGAACTCGATCTCCAGCGTCTCCACGTGCGACGCCGATTCCGGCGTGACGTCGACCCGCAGCACGTCATCGGCTTCCCCCGGATACGGCTTGTGAAACGTGTGCGCCGCGCGGCTGAAGATGACCGTCCACGGCCGGTGCTCGTGTGGCACGAGCCAGAGCGAATACTCTCCCGCCTTGAGGTCGTGTCCCTCGACCTTCACGTCGTGGTCGAACACGACGCGCGTCGCCGAGTCGGCGCCGGGATGCCAGACGCTGTCCCACGGCACGAGCTGGCCCCACAGTGCTCGCCCGCGCGCGACCGGGCGGCCGTATGAGACCGTGATGGTCGTGAGCGCGACGTTCTGCGAGATGGTCCCGCGTTGACTGAAGGGATACCCCTGAGCGAGCGCGGCGCCTGGCGCGACGAGGGCCATCGCGAAGCTCGAGAGCAGCGCGGCGCGGCGGGCAACGAGGCGGATTCGCCTTCCGTCTATCGACGCGCTCATCGAATCGCGACACCGCCCCAGCACCGCGAAGGCAGTGTGACGCCGTCCGGGCGCGTGAACGCGGCAAGCCGCTCGGTGAGCGTCGTTCGAAACGCCTCCCGCGCCGCATCGGAGAGCGACCGGATCAGCGGGCCGAGCGCCGTCAGCTCGATGAGAAAATCCCAATAGGCGTTCGTATCCGCGAAGTGCCACGCCATCTCGACCGGCTCGATGCGCGTGGACGAGAAGCCGACGCCGTCGAGCAACGCTTGCAGTCGGCCGCGGTCGCCGAGCGCGAGAATGCCGGGCTGCCAGGCGCCGGTCGGGCGGGGAAGATGCCCTTGCTCCATCAGCGTTCGCGCCGGCAGGGACGCGAACGGGTTCTCCTCGGGACCGGTGAAAACGGCGAACACGAGGCGTCCGCCCGGCACGAGCACCCGCCGGCACTCGCGCAGCGCGGCCTCGGGGTCGGGCATGAGCATGAAGCCCCAGCGGCAGAGCACGCCGTCGAACGACGCGTCGGCGAGGTCCATCGCCTGCGCGTCGAGCACGCGATAGTCGGCGTTCTGAATTCCCAGCTCGGCCCCGCGCTGGCGCGCGACCTCCACCATCTCCGGCGATAGGTCGGTCGAGACGAGCCGCCCGCTTCCGAGATGCTTGGCCGCGAGGAAGCCGGTGTCCCCGGGGCCGGCGGCGACCTCCAACACGCGCTGCCCGTCCCGCGGGTCGAGGTTCCTCACCAGCCATTCGTGGATCGGACGCGACGCCGCAAACATCGATTCGCGCTGGTCGAACCAGGCCCTCGCCTGACTGTTCCAGTCCGTACGAACGCTCTCGGTTGCGCTGCCGCTCATCGAGTTCTCCTCCGGTTGCCCGAGAATATCACCCTCGACGCTCGGCGAGTCACCCCCGGCCAACCCGCTCGTCCTCATATACGGTATGGGCCGACCGACACTTCGCCTTCCGAGACTTCCGCACGAGCCGCTGCCGCGTTTCCGGCTCATGTCGGTCTGGTTTGCCGCCGGGCTGGCGTTTCTCAACGTCGTGTTGTTCATGTTCGACGCCAACCTCCCGCCTGCGTTGCGGTGGGTCGAAGCCGCGGCGGCGGCTACACTCGGCGCATGGTGGATCTACGGCTATCGGCGTGGCGGTTTCCCGATCGCCGGGTGGGCAGTCGACGCGACGCTCGTGCTGGTGGTCGCCGCGGTGTCACCGATGCCCTCGGACGCCATCGCGCTCTTCTTCGCGGGACTCCAGTTCCGATCGCTCTTCGTGCCGCGCCGAGAGCTCGGGCTGCTCATCGTGTCGTTCGCGATCGCGCGGGTCGGATCGACGGCGCTTTGGTATTCGAACGGCCACGTCGAGTACGGTCCGCTCTCGCCGAATTCATTGATCTCGGTGCTTGGCCTCACGATCATCGCGGCGAGTCTTCATCTCTTCGTCAGCGCGACGCAGCGGCAGAGTGTCATGGCGCACGAGTTGGCGCGCAGCGACGAACGCTACCGGCTGGTCGCGCGTGCCACCCGAGACGTCGTCTACGACTGGCACGTCCCGAGCGGCACGATCGAGTGGACGGAATCGATGCAGTCCGTATTCGGCTACGCGCCGGAACAGATCGGCAACGGCGCGTGGTGGCTCGAGCGCGTCCATCCTGCGCGATCGCGATGCGCTCCAGGGTTCCGTCGCCGCCGCGGTGGCCGACCCAGCGACGACCGTGTCGACGGTTCAGTATCGCGTGCGGCGCGCCGACGATCGTTACGCATACGTCTCCGGGAGCCTGATCGTGCAACGCTCGCCGGACGGCTCGGCCGAGCGGGTGATCGGGTCCATCCGCGACGTGACGAGTGAGCATCTCCTCGAGGAGCGGCTCCGCCAGGCGCAGAAGATGGAAGCCGTCGGCCAGCTCGCCGGCGGCG
The DNA here is from genome assembly GCA_963846925.1 of uncultured Gemmatimonadaceae bacterium. GTDB lineage: Bacteria > Gemmatimonadota > Gemmatimonadetes > Gemmatimonadales > Gemmatimonadaceae > JAQBQB01. The sequence goes on from CAWJXW010000014.1 coordinate 538,567, forward strand.
TGGCGCACGACTTCAACAACTTGCTCACCGTCATCGGCGGGCACGTGTTCATGCTCGAACAGACGTCGGCGGACCACTCCGCCAACCCGGGTGAGCCCGACCCACGGTCGGCCAAGCACCTCGCGGGCATCACGCGCGCGACCGATCGCGCCGCCTCGCTCACGCGGCAGCTCCTCGCGTTCGGTCGCAAGCAACTCCTGTCGCCCACTCTCCTCGACGTGAACGCCGTCGTGGAGGAGACGCTTCACATGATGCGGCCGGCGGTGGGCGCGCGCGTCGAGATCGTCACGCGCCTCGACCCGACCTTGCGCGCCGTCTACGCCGACGCGGGGCAACTGGGTCAGGTTCTGGTGAATCTGGCGCTCAACGCACGCGACGCGATGGAGCCGAGGAACGGCGGAACGCTCACGATCGAGACGACGAACGCCACCCTCGCCGACCGTTCCGAGGCGCGGTCCGCCGAGGCGATCTCCGGCGCCGTCGAGAGCGGACTATCCGCCGGCGAGTATGTGCGCCTGACCGTGCGCGACACCGGCACCGGAATGGATGCGGCCACACTTTCGCGCGCGTTCGAGCCGTTCTTCACGACGAAACCGCCCGGCCGCGGCACCGGCCTCGGTCTGGCGTCGGTGTACGGGATTGTGAAGCAGTCGTTCGGCGACATTCAAGCGGAGAGCGCGCCGGGAGTGGGATCGACGTTCACGATTCATCTTCCCGCCGCCGAGCGCCGACGCGTGCCCCGGAGCGAGAACCTCGACGACGCGGGCGCGGCGCCATGGACCGGCGTCGCCGGCGTCCCTAGGTCGCCGCACAAGGGCGTGCTCCTCGTCGAGGACAACGCCGGCGTCCGCGCGTTCGCCGCCGAGGTGCTGTCGCAAGCCGGCTATGACGTGCGCTCGGCGCATCACGGGGTCGAGGCACTCGAGTTGATGCGGAAGTACGAATCGTCGATCGACGTCGTCGTGACTGACGTCGTGATGCCGGAAATGGGCGGACGCCCGCTGGTCGAGCAGCTCCGCAAGCGACGGCCGCAGCTGCCCGTCCTCTACATCACCGCGTACACCGACGACGCGAGCATGATCGACGAGCTGAAGGCGACGGGCGCTCGTCTGCTCGAAAAGCCGTTCACGGCGAGCCAGTTGGCGGAGGCGGTGGCGTCCCTCGGTGGCGCGCTGGCGAAAGCGAGCTAAAGGTCGCGATGCTCGGGCGCGGTAGCTCGAGACCTACCGCTCAGCGAACGGCCGAGTCATGCTCGATAATTTGCTTGGCGCGTTGGATCACGGGCCGGTCGACCAATTCTCCCCGGTGCGCGAACACCGCGTCTTCGGGGCGAGAGGACAGCTCGTCGAGCACGGCCCGCGCCCACGCGACCTCTTCGTCGCTCGGCCTGAATGCGTCGTTGGTGATCGGAATTTGCTTCGGATGGATGCACAGCTTCCCGCCGAATCCAAAGCTCCTGCTTCGCGCCGCGTGACGGCGCAGTTGTTCTTGATCGTCGATCGCGAGCGTCACCAGATCCACCGGCGGCGCGATGCCGGCGACCTTCGACGCGACGACGATTCGGGAGCGCACGGCATCGAACGCGCCGTCGGCGTCGTGGATCCCCGTGTCGAGCGTGAAGTCGAGCGCGCCGAAAATGAGTCGCTCGACACGCGGACATCGCGCGACGTCGAGCACGTTCCACAGCCCGACCGCGGTCTCGATGATCGGGACGACGACGTGCTCGGGCGCGATCGCGGCGAGGGCCCGCTCGACGTGTGCCGCGCTGTCGGCCTTCGGAAGCAGCACGCCGCGGATCGCCAGCGTGCGCGCGACGCCGAGGTCCTCCTCGAACCATGGCGTGAGCGCGCTGTTCACGCGCACGTAGACGGGCACGTCTCGTGGAATCGTCGCGGTCATGAGGCCGCGGCGCGCGTTCGCCTTTTCCTCCGGTGCGACCGCGTCCTCGAGGTCGAGGATCACGCGATCCGCGCCGCTCGCCGCGGCCTTCGCGAAACGGTCGGGTCGCGTTGCGGGGACGAACAGCCAGGACCGCGCGGGGCCCTCGCCGCGGCCGGCGGGTGGATTCATTGAGCAGTGCGAACGACGAACGCGTTCATTCCGTAGCCTCCTGCCGGCCACAAGCTACGGCGGGAGCAATCATCAGGAAACCCACGCCTCCGCCTCCACGGCGCGCGCTCCATCGTTGTCGGTCGACCACAACTTGAAGTGGTCCGCGGCGTCGCCCGGCGCCCCGAACACCACGAAGTCGGACGTGTCGAACGTCGGCCGCATCGCCTTGAAGTGAAAACGGCGGACGCGCTCCGGCGTCACGTGCGTCTGCAACAGATCGAGCAGCAACGTCGCGATCAGCGGTCCGTGTACGACGAGCCCCGCGTACCCTTCGACGTGCGTCGCGTAGCGGCGGTCGTAGTGAATGCGGTGTGTGTTGAAGGTGAGAGCCGAAAAGCGAAAGAGGAGCGTCTCAGTCGGGCGCACGGTGTGCCGCCACGTGGGATCCATCCCGGCAACGTCCTCGCGCCGCTCGCCGCCGTGCGGCGTAGCTGGCGCCGGTTCTCGATACACCAGGTCCTGCTCCTCTTCGATGGCGAGTCCAGCCTCCGTGCTGAACCGGTGCCGCACCGTCACGAACACGAGCGCCGACTCCCGCCCCTTCTTCTCCTCGACCGACTGGATCACCGATGCGCGCTCGACGCGCTCGCCGACGCGTAGGGGTTGGTGAAACGTCACGCGGCTCCCCGCCCACAACCGGCGCGGCAACGTCACGGGCGGCAGAAACCCGCCGCGGCGCGCGTGGCCGTCCGGCCCCAGCTCCGACTCGCGCGCCACTCCCGGCGCCAGCGTCCAATGAAACCCCAACGGCGCCGCGTCGCCTTCCTTCAGCGTCTCGGCGGAATGATCCAACGTCGCGTGCCAAGCCGCGACGCGGCTCGGCGTGATCCAGTCCGCCACCGTTTGCGTCCGTCCGATCCACGACTTCCAGTCGTGCTCAACCTGCACGAATTCGACTCCCACCATTGCTCCTCGCAGCCACTGTGGGATTCTCGTCGCAGGCCTGGCGACCGGCAAGACCACGTTGCATCCCGGCGCTCGTCTCGCCGTGCCATATTCGATGAGTCTGTAGTTCATAGTCGTACCGGCCAGCCAGCCACAAGGAACTCTCTTGGCGTACGAACCGCACGAGACCTACCAAGAAATCCGAGCGGCAATTCGAGCCCTCTGCCAGAACTTTCCGAGTGCGTACTGGCAGAAACTCGACGCCGAGCAGCGATACCCCGACGAATTCGTCTCGGCGCTCACCGCCGCCGGTTGGATGGCCGCGCTCATTCCTCAGGAGTACGAGGGCGCCGGCTTGGGACTCGCCGAAGCATCGGTCATCCTCGAGGAGATCAACCGCAACGGCGGCAATTCCGGCGCGTGCCACGGACAGCTCTACAACATGGGCACGCTGCTGCGACACGGAACGGAGGAGCAGAAGCGCGCCTACCTGCCGCGTATCGCGCGCGGCGAGCTGCGCCTTCAATCGATGGCCGTCACCGAACCGACGACCGGTACGGACACCACCAAGACCGCGACGTTTGCGGTCAAGCGCGGCGATCGCTACGTCGTGAACGGACAGAAAGTTTGGCTCTCGCGGGCACACCATTCGGATCTTCTCATTCTCCTGGCGCGCACGTCTCCGTACACCGCCTCCGCACGCACGGCCGGCATGTCGCTGTTTCTCGTCGACATCAAATCCGCGCTCGGCAACGGCCTCATGCTTCGCCCGATCCGCAACATGGTGAACCACGAGACGAGCGAGGCGTTCTTCACGGATCTCGAGATCCCGTCGGCGAACCTCATCGGCGAGGAGGGGAAGGGCTTTCGCTACATCCTCGACGGGCTCAACGCCGAGCGCACGTTGATCGCCGCAGAGTGCATCGGCGACGCACGTTGGTTCGTCGAGAAGGCGACCGCCTACGCCAACGAGCGCGTCGTCTTCGACCGGCCGATCGGCCGCAACCAGGGCGTGCAGTTTCCGATCGCCGAGTGCCACATCGAGCTCGAAGCCGCCGACCTGATGCGATGGAAGGCGTGCACGCTGTTCGACAACCACGAACCGTGCGGCGCCGAGGCGAACATGGCGAAGTACCTCGCGGCGAAAGCGTCGTGGGAGGCGGCGAACGTGTGTCTGCAAACCCACGGCGGTTTCGGCTTCGCGGCCGAGTACGACATCGAGCGGAAGTTCCGAGAGACACGCCTCTACCAAGTCGCCCCAATTTCCACGAACCTGATCCTGTCGTACGTGGCCGAGCACGTGCTTGGGCTCCCCCGCTCGTTCTGAGATGCTTCCGCTCGACGGGATCACGGTCGTCTCGATCGAGCAGGCCGTGTCGGCGCCGTTCTGCACGCGGCAGCTTGCCGACTACGGCGCTCGCGTCATCAAGATCGAGCGTCCGGGCGAGGGAGATTTCGCCCGCAAGTACGACAGGGCCGTGAACGGCCTGTCGTCGTACTTCGTGTGGCTGAATCGATCGAAGGAGAGCATGACGCTCGACGTCGCACAGCCGGCCGGGCGCGACGTGATCGACCGCCTGCTCGCGCGCGCCGACGTCTTCGTTCAGAACCTCGGCCCCGGCGCCGCGGCGCGGCTCGGGATGGATTGGCCGACCCTGTCGGAGCAATTCCCCCGCCTGATCGTCGTCGACGTCTCGGGCTATGGGGACGGCGGCCCGATGACCGATCGCAAAGCGTACGACTTGCTCGTCCAAGCCGAGAGCGGGCTGTTGTCGGTCACTGGCTCCGCCGATACGCCGTCGCGCGCCGGCGTGTCGATCGCCGACATCGCCGCCGGCATGTACGCGTATTCAGGAACCCTCTTGGCGCTCCTCGAGCGCGAGAAGACCGGACGCGGCACGCGTGTCGCCGTGTCGATGCTCGACGCGCTCGGCGAGTGGATGAGCCAACCGATGTACTTCGCGAAGTATTCCGGGGCGCCGCCGGCGCGCACGGGCGCCTCGCATCCGACGATCGCACCGTACGGACCGCACCGCACCGGCGACGGCCGCGATGTCCTCTTCGGAATTCAGAACGATCGCGAGTGGACGCGTTTCTGCGCCGACGTGCTTCGTGCGCCGGAGGTGGCGCGCGACGAGCGCTTCGACGACAATCCGCGACGCGTCGCCAATCGCGCCGAGCTGACGCTGATGATCGAGCGAACGTTCGCGTCGATGACCGTCGAGGAGGTCGTGCATCGGCTCGACTCGGCTGGGATCGCGAACGGACGACTCAACGACGTGCACGATTTCGCCGCTCATGAGCAACTCCGCGCCCGCGACCGCTGGCGCGCGATCGACACCGAGGCGGGGCTGATCGACGCGTTGCTCCCGCCGGCGAACCTCGGTGCTGGGGAACCCGTTATGGGCGCGCTGCCCAAGGTCGGCGAACACACAAGCGCGATACTGGCGGAGCTCGGCTACGACCGCCCTACTATAGACAGGATGCGCGAGACGCGAGCGATATGACGACCGCAACTATTGACTCCACTGGAACGCGCGCGCTCGCCGAGTTCGCGGCGGAGCTGACGTACGAGGACATCCCCTCGCTGGTGATCGAGGGCGCGAAGGATCTCATGGTCGACTGGTTGGGATCCGCGCTCGCCGGCAAGGGCGCGCGACCCGTCGTCGCGCTCGAGGAATTCGCCGCCGCCATGGGCCCGAGCGACGGACCATCGGAGGTCATCCCGACCGGAGGGAGCACGAGTCCGCTATTCGCGGCGCTCATCAACGGCGCCGCGTCGCACGTCGCCGAGCAGGACGACGTGCACAACGGCGCGGTCTTTCATCCGGCTACGGTTGTCTTCCCGGCGGTGTTGGCGGTGGCGCAGGCCGAGGCCGCGTCGGGCCGCGATCTTCTGGTCGCGGCCATCGCCGGCTACGAGGTCGGCATCCGCGTCGGCGAATTCCTCGGCCGCTCGCATTACAAGATCTTTCATACGACGGGTACCGCCGGCACGCTCGCCTCGGCGGCGGCCGTCTCACGCCTCTTGGGGCTCGACGCCGACGCCACGCAACACGCGCTGGGTTCCGCGGGCACGCAGGCCGCCGGCCTGTGGGAATTCCTGCGCGACGGCGCCGACTCGAAGCAGCTGCACACCGCGAAGGCGGCGGCCGACGGTCTTCTGTCCGCCTATCTCGCCCGCTCGGCGTCACCGGCGCGCGTCGGATTCTCGAGGGCGCGCAGGGACTCGCGGCCGGCATGTCGACCGACGCCGATCCGTCGCGGCTCATCGACGGGCTCGGTACCCGCTGGGCGACGATTGAGACTTCTTATAAGCTGCACGCCTCCTGCCGGCACACTCATCCCGCGGCTGACGCGCTGTTGTCGCTGATGGAGCAGGAGCGCCTGTCGCACGACCAGATCGCCCGCGTCACGGCGCGCGTGCACCAGGGCGCGATCGACGTGCTCGGCCAAGTGACCGAGCCGACAGAACGCCCACCAGGCAAAGTTCTCGATGGGGACGGTCCTCGGCCTCATCGCCGTCCACGGAAGCGCCAGTCTCGACGACTTCGAGACACGCGCTGGGCGACGCGCGTGTCTCGGCGTTTCGCGATCGCGTGCGAATGGTTCTCGACGACGAGGTCGACTCCGCCTATCCGCGCCGCTGGCTCGGACGCGTGGATGTCGAGACGACTGACGGACGACTGCTTCGCGGCCGACTCGATGTGCCGAAGGGCGATCCCGGAAACTCGCTGTCGAGAGCGGAGCTGGCGGAGAAGGCGGTACGGCTCGCCCGTCATGGCGGATCGGCGACCGAAGCCGAGGTTCGAAGCGCGATTGACCGGATCTGGGAGTTGGATTCGGCGGATCGAGTGGGACGGTTGGTTCGGTGAATGTGCCAAGCGGCACCTCCGGCTACCACGGACAGGCCTGAAACCGGGATCCTTCCCGACCCGTAGCTTCCACTACGCCTTTCCTGGAGCCCGCGCGTGCACCAGCTAGCCACCGACCTTCGCGTTGCCTTTCGGCGCGCCCGCAAGCGCCCGGGCTTCACCATCGTCGCGCTGCTCTCGTTGACGCTCGGCATCGGAGCGAACACGGCGGTATTCAGCCTCGTCAACGCGATTCTCCTCCGGAAGGCGCCGATTCCGCACTTGGAGCAGGTCACCGAGGTCTATCAGAAACAATCCGACTTCCCGTACGCGCCGTTCTCATATCCGGATTACGTCGATTTCCGGCGCGCGACCGCGGGGACGTTCTCGCAGGTATCGATCTCGATGTTCACCGTCGCCGCGCACGACCTGGGCGATCACGTCGAGTCGCTCATGGGCGAGATGGTGAACGGCGACTATTTCCCGCTGCTCGGTTTACGTCCCGCCGCGGGCCGTCTGCTGGGGCCGCAGGACGACGTGACGCCTGGCGCGCACCCGGTCGTGGTCCTCTCGCACGACTATTGGCAGCGCACGTTTGCGAGCGATCCATCCGCCGTCGGACGCGCGATACATCTCTCGGGGCGGGATTACACGATCGTGGGCGTGGCGCCCGCGTCGTATACGGGAATGGTGAACGGCATCGCGCCGGCGGTGTTCGTGCCGGTCCAGATGATCAACCAGCTGCAGCCGGACGTGCGCGACCAGCTCAAGCAGCGCGGGAATCATGCGGCGTTCGTCAAGGCGCGTCTCGCGCCGGGCGCGTCGATAGTCCAGGCGAAGGCCGTGGCCGAGCGGTTCACGAAGGACATGGCGCAGAAATACCCGGCGAACTGGCCGACGGGCACTTCGCTCATCGTGATGCCGGAGAGCAAGATCGCCGTCAATCCGCTGCTCGATTCCGTCGTCGTGCCCGCCGCGGCGGCGCTGATGATCGTCGTCGGACTCGTGCTGCTCGTCGCGTGCGCGAATCTCGCGAGCTTCCTCCTCGCGCAGGCGCGCGACCGCCGCAAAGAGGTGGCGATTCGTCTCGCGATCGGCGCCAAACGCAGCGCGCTCGTGCGACAGTTCCTCGTCGAGTCGCTGCTGCTTTCCGCCGCCGGTGGCGTGGCCGGGCGTGATCGTGTCGGGCGCCGCGCTCCGCGCCGTGCTGCACGCCGATCTGCCGCTGCCGCTCCCGATCACGCTCGACGTCTCGCTCGATTGGCGCGTGCTCGCGTTCGCCATTGCTGCGTCGGCGATCGCCGGTGTGCTGTTCGGCCTCCTGCCCGCGCTGCAGGCGACGCGCGCGTCGGTCGTCGAGACGATCAAGAACGAGAACGCCGATGGCGGCCCGATGCGCCGCTTCACCGTGCGCAACGCGCTCGTCGTCGGCCAGGTCGCGGTCTCGCTCACGCTGGTCATCACCGCGCTCCTCTTCCTGCGAAGTCTGCAAGCGCGTGCCACGGTGAACCCCGGCTTCGGCGCCGCGCCGGCCGGAATGCTGTGGCTCGCGATTCCCACCGACCGATACGACTCGACCAAGCGCCGACAGTTGTTGGACGACATCGAGCGTCGCATGGCGCGGATTCCAGGCGTCGTGACGGTGGGCGCGATCGACAACATTCTGCTGAATCCGCTGAGCAACCAGGGCAAGCGCATTCGCGTGCCCGGCGTCACTCCACCGAAGGGCCAAACGGCATTCGAGGTCGACTTCGCCGCTGCCGACTCGGGCTTGTTCGACGCGATCGGACTCACCGTCGTTCGCGGCCGAGGCATCACTGCTGCCGACGTGCCCAACGCGCCGCGCATCGCCGTGATCAATCAGGCGATGGCCAACAAGTTCTGGCCCGGCAAGGACGCCGTCGGCCAGACCTTCAGCACCGACTCCGTCACGTATCAAATCGTCGGCGTCACGCCCACGACCAAGGTCCGCACGCTCGGCGAAGACCCGCGGCCTTTCATCTTCACGTCTTTCGCGCAGGAGTTCGCGTCGACCGCGATGCTCGTCGCGCGCACCAACGGCGACGCCGACCGCACCGCGACGCAGATGCTCGCGACGCTGCGCGAGATCGATCCCAGCCTCATGGCGATCCAGGTGAAGACGATGTCGCGCCATCTCGCCGCGATGCTGCTCCCGTCGCGGCTCGGCGCGATGGCATTCATGCTCTTCGCGGCGCTCGCGCTCGCGCTCTCCGTGCTCGGTGTGTACGGAGTGGTGAGCTACGCCGTGGCGCGGCGGTCGAGAGAAGCCGGCATTCGGCTCGCCGTGGGCGCGCAGCCGAGCGCAATCGTGCGACTGCTCATGCGCGAAGGAATCGTGCTCGTAACGATCGGCTCCGTGCTGGGACTGTTGTTCGGTCTCGGCGCGGCGCAGGTGCTGCGGACGCTCCTATATGGAGTGGGAGCGGCGGACCCGATCACGTTCATCGCGGCGCCGGTCCTGCTGATGGTCGTTGGTGCCGTGGCGGCCTTCCTGCCGGCGAGAAGAGCGGGAAGGGTCGATCCGGCGGGGGTACTGCGGGCGGAGTAGGCCCCATGGCTTGCCATTTCCCCTGAATCTTCCGAATCTGTACGGTGTACCCGGAGCGCACCCGGAGGCCGCCATGCGCACTCGAGCTGTCGCTGTCCTCGCCCTGCTCGCCGTCCCCGTCGTTCTCTCCGCGCAGTCGCCTCCCGTACACGCGCCCCCTCGCCCGGCGCCGCCTCCTGTTCGGCCGCCGTCTCCTTCGCCTCAACCCGCCGCGGTCGCGCGCCAGCTCCAGTATCGCCGGGCACGATGGTCCGCCGAGACGTATTCGGTGATCACCACGGCCCAGGTCCCGACCGGGCCTGAGCTTTCGCGGTACACGAGCTTCGGAAACGGCCTGCGCGCCGACTATCGCTACACCGACCACTGGTCCGCGACCGTCGACATGACGGCCTCGTACCTCTTCTCGCCGGCCATCACCGAAACGGGCGAGGTCGGAGCGCGCTACGCCCCGCTGACGCTCGATCACGAGCTCCGTCCGTTCTTCGATGCGCGCCTGGCGTTCATGCACATGTACGACTCGTACCAGTCGAACGTCTCGCCGTCGATCAACGGCGGCTTCGGGGGCAGCGACTACTCGGACGTCGGCCGCTACATGCGCGGCTTCGGCAGCGCCATCGGCGCCGGTCTCGAGTTTCCTCTCACGCAATCACTTCAACTGACGACCGAGCTGTCGGGCGTGCGAAGCCGGATGACGGCGTATCGCCTGACCGGCGGGTTGCCGACCGGCACCACCTACTGGATGAGCGCGTTCCGCTACTCGATCGGCGTCAAGCTGAACCCGATCAGCGCGATGCACCTGGATCAGAACCCGATGAAGTAGGTCTACGGGTGGCGTGATCTCAGAATCGTACCTGGGGACTCGTATCTCCCCTGCTCGCCGCCCGCCCGCGCTTTTCCGAAATCCGCTCCACCACGATTCCCACCTCGCGATCGCTGATGCCGTCGCCGCGCTCGATCGCGCGCGCGAGGTCGGCTTGCGACACGATGCCGACGCACTTGTCGCCGTCCATCACCAGCACGCGACGCACCTGATTGTCGGACATGAGGCGCTCGATGTCCTTCACGTCGGAGTCCGTGCGTACACTGCACAGATTGCGCGTCGCGATCTCGCCCACCATCGCCGCCGAGTTCGTCCCCGTGGCGAGACCGCGCACGACGAGATCGCGGTCGGTCACGATTCCGACGACGCGTCCGTTGTCCACGATCGGCACCGCGCCGCAGTCGTTGTCGCGCATCGTCTTCGCGACACTCGTGAGCGAGTCGTTCGACGAGCAGAAACAGGGATTCTTCGTCATGATGTCGGCGGCTCTCATCTGAGTCTCTCCGGAATGCGCGTGGCGGGCGGCCTCGGCGCGAGGCCAGACCCATCCGACTGTTCGCAGCGAGACGCGTGCCGGTTGTGTCGCGTGGCGAAGCCGAACTGAGGCATGCTCCGCGTCGAGCTCGCCGCCGCCGACAGTTAAGAATCGGGATCGGCGCTCGAGAAAATCGGGCGAATCGTCGAGGAATCCTCCCAGTTGGAGCGTTCGTTGCAAATGCGAGCCAGGGGGATTGGTTTGGGGGATTTCATGCGTGGCACCTTGGTACCGCTGATCCTCGTCGTGGACGACACCGAAGCGAATCGCTTCGTCGTCGCGAGCGTGCTCACCAAGTCGGGGTTTCGCGTCAGCCAGGCGAGAACCGGCAGCGAGGCGCTCTCCGAGATCCATCGGTCTCCCTCTCCCGATCTCGTAGTACTGGATGTCCGACTTCCCGACATCACCGGCGTCGGGCTCGCGCGGCGGCTGCGCGCCATGCCCGACCACCGGTCCACGCCGATTCTCTTCATCTCCACGAGCCCCGCCGAGCCCGGCGCGCACGTGCTCGGACTGGAAAGCGGCGCCGACGCGTACTTGAATCATCCCGTCGATCCGGCGCTACTCGTCGCCACTGTGCGATCGCTTTTGCGCACGCGCCGGGCCGAGGACGTCGAGCAATTGCTGACCGACGCGAACGAAGCGTTCACCGATTCACTCGAACCGATCGAGACCGCGCGCGCGTTGGCGGCCGCCTCGGTTCCGCGCGTCGCGGACGCCTGCGTCGTGGTGCAGCCGCGGGACCCGGGCGAGCGTCCGGAGCCGATCATCCGCGCGCACCCGGGGTTGCAGGCTGGACTGGAGCGCGTGTTCAAGGAGTCTCCTGCCGACGGCCAAGGCAACCATTCAAGAGACGCGCTGGCGGCGATCGGGATCAAACACGCGGTCACGGTGCCGCTCGTCGCCCGCTCGCGGCCTCTCGGCACCGCCACCTTCTACTCGACGGGCGAAGCGTTCGACGAGGGGGCGGTTCGCTTGCTCACCAGCATCGCGCGCCGCGCGTCGCTGGCGATCGACAACGCGCGTCTCTTCCGCGAAGCCGACGCGGCGCGCCACGACGCACAAGTCGCGAACGCGGCGAAAGTCGATTTTCTGGCGGCGATGAGCCACGAGCTCCGCACACCGCTCAACGCGATCGCCGGGTTCGTGGACCTCATGGCGCTCGGCATTCACGGGCCGATAACGGCGGAGCAAAACGCCGATCTGGCGCGGATCGGCCAGAACGAGCGACACCTCGCGACGCTGATCGAAGACATTCTGAACTACGCGAAACTCGAGGCGGGTCGGCTCGAGTACGACATGCAGCAAGTGATCGCCGGCGATGCGCTCGCGGAGGTCCACACGCTCGCTCGCTCGGTGTTCGACGCGAAAGGCGTCGACTTCGAGTACGTGCCGGGCGACGGCGGCGCGATCGTGTCGGCGGATCCGGATCGCCTGCGTCAGGTGCTCCTCAACGTCGTCGGCAACGCGGCGAAGTTCACGCCACCCGGTGGATCGGTGGTGCTCACGAGCGCGGCCGACGCGCAGAACGTGCGGCTTTTCTGCAGGGACACCGGGCGCGGTATTCCGACCGAAAAGCTCGACTCGATCTTCGAGCCGTTCGTTCAGGTGGACCGCCACCTCAACCCGTCGGCGAGTCAGGGGATCGGGCTCGGCCTCTCCATCAGCCGCGATCTCATGCGCGGCATGGACGGCGATCTCGTCGTCGAGAGCGAGCCGGGGGCCGGATCGACGTTCACGATTGTCTTACAACGCTCGCGAACATCTCGCGAAGCGGCGCGCGACGCTTCGAGCGTCGCCACGCCACGCTAAGGCGTAACCGAAATCCGGATCGTCTTTTTCACGCTCGTGTCGGCGACCGCGCTAGCGGTGACATTCGCGCTGCCGACGCGCCGCGCCTGGATGAAGCCGAGGTTCGGGTCCACCGAAACGATCGTCGAATCCGACGACGCCCAGCGCACGCCCTCATTGGCCGACGATACGCAGGATTGGACGCTGGCGCTCGGCTGGAGCGTTTGACCCACGCGGAGCGTCGCCGTGTCGGGGGTGACGAGCACCGCCTGAACGGCGCAGGTATCCGAGCCCGAGCCTTGGCCGGGGCCGAGGCCGGCGATGTTCGTGGTGAGGGACGTGTCGCAGGCGGCGACGAAAGCGCAGGCAATGGCGAGGACGAAAACTCTCATGTCGCGGCGTCTCTGGCGTGGGGCTCGGGCGAACGATGTCAGAAATGCTACGCGGGCTGAATGCGGGGGGTCACAGAAAGAGCGCAAAGAAACGTTGCATGAAGGGCGGAAGGGCGTGGGTCACGGTTGGCGGTTCAAGGGGAACTGACAGGCGTGAGACCAGCATCGAGCATTCAGCATCGAGGATGCGAGGCGTGGGAACTGCTTTGCACTCCACGTGCCTTGAACGGCAAATACGGCCCGACCCAGAACTCAGGACTGCTCGAGACTCAGTCATCAGATTGCGAGTCGCGAGAGCTGTTGAGGACCTTCTTTCTATAGACGAAGATCATCTTGCGGATCTCGATGGTCTCGTCGTTGAAGCCCTGCCAGACGGGGAGAGCGAGTAAGTCCAGATCGCGAGATTCGAGTAGATGGTATTCGAGCTCGTTGTCGGACTTGATCGACATGTCGAGAAAGCGGGCGAACTCCTTGTTGGTCGCGGCGCCGCAACCCTCGACGATGTTCGAGGCGATCGAGTCGGCGGCGCGGGTCAGCTGAGATCGCAGATGGCTGTACCCCATCCGACTGAAGTGCCGAGTCTGTTTGTGGATCGCGATCGCCAACGCGTGCGCCCTTTGCCATGCCCGGATGTGCTTGAAGTCTTGCATGGGCCAACTGTAGCCTCACGCCTCGCATCTGCCCGGACCATTCCCACGCCACCACGGCCCTTTTCTGACGCCTCGTCACTCGAGCAGTCCTGAGGCCTGGGTCGGGCCGTATTCGCCATTCAAGGCACGTGGAGTCCAAAGCAGTTCCAAGATCTGGTATCTCGAAGCTGAATGCTCGATGCTGGTCTCACGCCTGATCCCCATCCGCCATCGACCGCCGCCGTCTCAACCCTTGGGTATTGACGCCTTATACCCCGCCCCATAAGCTGCTTATACCCAGCCAGCCCGCGGAGCCGCCGTGATCAAGCGCAACGAGAAGCCCGCCCTCGCCCGTATCGAACTCCTCCAGGGCACCCTCGACCTCATCGTCCTCCAAACGCTTCGCTGGGGCCCGCGCCACGGCTACGGTCTCGTGCAGATGATCGACGCCACGACCCGCGGCGTCCTCCAGGTCGACGCGGGCGCGATCTATCCGGCGCTGCATCGCCTCGAGCGCCAAAAGCTCATCAAAGCCGAGTGGACGGTGTCCGACAACAAGCAGCGCGTGCGCGTCTACCGCCTCACCGCGGCCGGCCGCACCCGTCTCGCCGCCGAACGCTCGCGGTGGGAGCAGATGTCGACCGCGATCGCCGAGCTGTTCGTGCCGCCGACTGGCGCCGAGGAGGTCTGACCATGTTCTGGAAGAGCCGAGCGTCGCGCATGAGCGACCTGAACGCCGAAATGCAGACGCACCTGGACATGGCGACGCGCGACCGCATCGCACGCGGCGAATCGCCGGAGGAGGCGGCGCGCAACGCGCGACGCACGTTCGGCGATCAGACCACCGTTCGCGAGTCGACGAGCGACATGTGGAGCGGCGATTGGCCGCACCAGGTCGCGCAGGAGTTCAAGCAAGCCGCGCGGAGCCTCGCTCGCGTCCCCGTCTTCTCGCTCGCCGCCGTGCTCACGCTCGCACTCGGCATTGGCGCGAATACGGCGATTTTCAGCGTCATCAACGGCGTCGTGCTCCGGCCGCTGCCGTTCGCGAAGCCGGACCAGCTCGTGTACATCACGAGCCAGTTCCCGAAAATGAACCTCGACCACTTCCCGCTCGACGGCGCCGAGTTCATCGAGCTGCGCGAGCGCAATCATTCGTTCAAGGAAGTGGGCGCCTACGCCGTCGGCGCGGTGAACGTCGGCGCCGACGAAACCCCGCGCCGCGTCACGTCCGCTATCGCCTCGGCGAGCCTCTTCACTGCCATGGGGGTTCCGCCGCTCGCCGGGCGCACGTTTCGCGAGGACGAGACGCTCCCCAACGGACCGACGGTCGCCGTCATCTCGCGCGATCTCTGGCAGACCGCGTTCGGCGGACGCTCGATCGTCGGCCAACAGATCCAGGTCGACGGTATTTCACGAACTGTGATCGGAATAATGCCGAGCGGGTTCGACGTGCACGACGAAGGCGTGCAGCTGTGGACTCCGCTCATCCTCGATCCGGCGAATCGCAATCAGTTTCGCGGCGGCCACTATCTCACGCTCGTCGGACGCCTCAAGGACGGCGTCTCTCCCGAGCGCGCCCGCAGCGATCTGGAAACGATGCTCGCGCAGTGGAACGTCCTCGACGGCGGAAACGGCAAGCCGCCGTCGGAGTGTTGCGGCAACGGATTCGTTCACACGCCGCATCCGGTGGAGCACCGCCTCCGCTACGACAATCTGCAGGGCGACATCGTCGGCGGGATTGGGCGCACGCTCTGGCTGCTTCAGGCAGCGGTGGGATTCGTGCTGCTCATCGCCTGCGCGAATCTCGCCAACCTGCTGCTGATCCGCGCCGAGGGTCGACACAAGGAGCTTGCGCTGCGCGCCGCGCTCGGCGCCGGGCGCGGCCGGCTGATCCGCCAATTCGTCGCCGAGAGTCTCGTGCTGTCGATCGTCGGCGCGATCGCGGGAGTCGCGTTGGCGAGAGTCGGGCTCAAGGTTTTCGTCGCCGCGGGATCGTCGAGCATTCCGCGCGCCGCGGCCGTCGGGATCGACGGCAGAGTGTTGGCGTTCACGTTGATCGTCGCCATCGGGACGGGCGTGTTGTTCGGTCTCGCGCCGGCGCTTCATCTGAGCCTCGGCAATCTCGGCCTCACGCTGCGCGAGGCGGGGAGTCGAACGACGGCGGTCGGCGCGCGCAGTCGCATGCGGAGCGCGCTCGTGATCGGCGAGATGGCGCTCGCGGTAACGCTCGTGATCGGCGCCGGGTTGCTGATCAGGAGCTTCTCGAATCTGATGTCCGTTGACGCCGGCTTCGATCGCTCGCATCTCACGACCTTCAGTCTCTCGCTGCCGCCGCGCGTCTATCGCGATTCGGTGCGTCGCGTCGCGTTCTACGACAACGTCGTGCGCCAACTCGCCGCGGTGCCGGGCGTGCGTTCGACGGCGGCGATGTCCGGGCTTCCTCCGCAGCGCTCCATCAACGCCAATGACACGGACATCGACGCGTACGTGCCGGGGCCGGGCGAGCAGAAGCAGCCCAACATCGACTATTACCAGTACGCGACGCCAAACTATTTCACCGCGATGCGCATTCCGATCGTCGCCGGGCGCGGGTTCGGCCCGCAGGACGGTCCGCTCTCGCCGCCGGTAGCGCTCATCAACGAGGCTTTGGCCAAGCGATACTACGGAAGCGTCTCCCCTGTCGGGAGACGAATCCGGCCCGGTGGCGACTCGGTGTGGTTCACGGTCATCGGCGTCGCCAAGGACGTGAAGCAGGGCGGCGTGAGCTCGAAGACGGGGACCGAGCTGTACCTCGACTACCAACAGCTGCCTCGCGACTACGGCTACGCGCCGGCGGCGATGTACGTCGTAGTGCGGGCCGACCTCGACAAGGCGGCGCTCGCGCCGAGCATTCGCAAAGTCGTGAGCGGGCTCGATGCGTCGCTCCCGATCATACAACTGCGGAGCATGGACGAGGTATTCGGCGACTCTGTGTCCCAGCCGCATTTCATCGCGCAACTGCTCGCCGTGTTCGCCCTCGTCGCGCTCGTTCTCTCGGCGGTCGGAACGTACGGAGTCGTGGCGTACTCGATCACGGAGCGTGTGCGGGAGATCGGAATTCGCATGGCGCTTGGCGCCAGCGGGGAGCGCGTGCTCGGCATGGTGTTGCGCCAGGGACTGACGCTGGGTGTCGCCGGGGTCGTGATCGGAGTGGCTGGAGCCGCTCTGATCACGCGGCTCATGGGGACCATGCTGTTTGGCGTGAAGCCGATCGACGCCGGGACGTTTGCGGCGGTGGCTGGCTTGATGCTCGTTGTCGCGTGCGCAGCGGCGTACGTGCCGGCACGAAGGGCGACGAGGGTCGATCCATTGACCGCGTTGAGAGCGGAGTAAACTGCGGTCGGTTTTCTGTCGGCGGTGAGTGGTCGCGAGGGGTCAGACCAGCATCGAGCATTCAGCGTCGAGGATGCGAGGTGTGGGAACCGCTTTGGACTCCGTGCGGCCTTGAATGGCTCTATCACACACCCAGGCGTCAGGACCGCCAGAGGCGAGCGGAGTCTAGGCCTCCTCACGCCTGGGTCGGGCCGGCGATGCCGTTCTGGTGAGACAGCTCCAAAGCAGTTCCGGCATCTCGCAACCTCGATGCTCGACGCTCGATGCTGGTCTCACGCCTCACTCCCCGGGCGCGCGTGACCGATCGACCGTACGGCGATTGCCTGTTCAGTCGAGCCCGCCGGGCGTAGTTTGTCGCACCCCTCCTCGGCGAATCCGCATGCCATCCAGTTCCGCCCTCCGCGTCCTCCGTCTCGCGCTCGCCACCGGCGCGACGATCCTCGTTCCCCACCTGGCTCGCGCCCAGAGCGACAATTCGCTGCGAACCAAGATCTCGCAGCTCTTCATCTTCGGCGCAGGGCAGGACCCGCTCTTCCTGGCCGGCTCCGCCGATCCGAGCAACCCGGCGTCGATCCAGGCACACGGCGATCACTTCGTGCCGTCAGCGGTCTCCGAAAATGGAAGCCTCATCGGCTTCATCACCGGTGCGATCTCGACGAGCGTCGGCAACTTGCCGATCGGCGCGACGTCGGGAGGCGCCAGCTTCAAGTTCGAGGGCGGCGTCCCGGTCAAGACCTCCAGCTCGGCGGGGCCGATCTTCGCCGAGCGCGCGCAAACGCTTGGACGCGGACGGTCCGTCGTCGGCATCGGCCGCAACACGTTCCACTTCACGTCGCTGCGAGGCGTTCCGCTCAACGACATCGAGCTCATCTTCACGCACGAAAACGTGAACTTCGCCGGCTGCGATTCGATCCAGGGCGGAGCCTGCTCCAAGATGGGAATTCCGAATCTCGAGAACGACATCATGCAGTTCCGCCTCAACCTCGACCTCGACATCGCGGTCACCAACATCTACGCGACGTACGGCGTGACCGACAGGCTCGACGTCGGTGTCGTGATGCCTCTCGTGTCGGCGAGGCTGCACGGGTCGAGCTACGCGCAGATCATTCCGTTCGGCGGCCCGACGGCGGCGCACTTTTTCGCGGGCACGCCGGAGAACCCTGTGCTGTCGGCGAGCCGCGACGTGGACGGTTCGTCGTTCGGGCTTGGCGACGTCGCGGTCCGCACGAAGTTCATGGTCCACGAGTCCGACCGCGCGCGCATCGCGCTCATCGGCGAGGCGCGGTTCGCCACCGGGAACGCCGACGACATGCTCGGCGCCGGCGTGTTCTCCGCGCGCGGCCTCGCCGTGATTTCAGGATCGATCGACAACTTCTCGGCGCACGGCAACGTGGGCTACGCGCACCACGCCGGCGCCGGCGGCGCGCCCAAGGTGAACGACGCGGTGCTCGCGACGGCCGGATTCGATCAGCTCCTCGCGCCGCGTATCTCGCTGGCGGTCGATCTCGTGAGCGAGCTTCAGGTCGGACGCTCGAACCTCACTCTTCCGGGGCCGGTGACGTACGACGCTCCATTTCACCGCGTGATTCAGCCGACCACGATCCCCAGCATGCGCGACGACCTCGTGAACGGCTCGTTCGGATTCAAGTTCCAGGTTCCGGACGGGTTCACGGTCGTGACCAACGCGCTCGTCCCGCTCAACCGCGGCGGCATGCGTCCGGACATCATGTACAGCACGGCGCTCGAGTTCAACTTCTGAGGTCGCGGGGCGGTGCGCGCGTTCAGCGCACCGCGGTGAGTCTCCAAGCGGAGCCGTCGCGTCGCAACTCGGTCTGAAAACTCACGGACTGCTGCTGGGTGCGGCCGTTGGTCGTCGTGTATTCGTAGATGCCGGCGACCGACGCCGTCGCACTGGCGCCGTCGACGTGCAAGCTCTTCACGGCGAGCGTCGCGCGCAGCGTCCGCGTCGACGCGAAGAAATCCGAAAACGCGTGCGCCTGGTCGGAGGTGATCGCCGCGTACACGCGACGGAGCTCGTCGATGCTTCGCGCTTCGATCGCGTGGGCGTAGGCGTCGATTACCGCGCCGATCTCCGCGGCCGCGTTCGTGCTGGCACTCTGGCTCGTGGCCGGTGTCGGCGCCGCGCCGCTGCCGCTCGGCCGGACTTCAGCGACCGGTGTGGATGTGGGGGCGGGCGCTGGTGCGGGCGGAGGGCTCACGACAGGCTGCGACGAGCCGGCTGTCGTCGTCGCGGCTGGCTGCGTCGGCTGATTCGGCGGCGCGACGACAGGCGGCCCGGCGTTCGCTGGCAGCGTCTGCGTGGGCGCCACTCGCTCCTGCGGCCGTGTCGCCGACTGCACGCTCGCGGCGTTCGATTCCGGTCTCGGTGTGCTTTGCGGAGCATTTCGCACGCGATCGGGTGGAGTCTCCGCGGTCCGTTTTCCCGCGGCCGAGCTCAACGGCGACGCTGAACCAATCGGGCGCGGCTGCTCGGTCGACGTCTTCGGCGCTGGCGAGGTCGGAGCGGTCGTCACAGCCGCTGGCAATTTTCCGCCTCCCGGCGTGGAAGAAGGAGGCGTGCTGTTCTGCGGCACCGACGGGTCCCCGGGTCCGGCTCCCCGGCGTGCCAGCGCCCAACCGGCCAGCACCAGCACCGCCGCGAGGGCAACGCCTCCGCTCGACAGGGCCACCCGCCGTTTCCGGGTTCGTTGTATCTCGCGCGACTTGCGGACTTCGATCGCCGATTCAATCGTCGCCCGCAACGACAACGTTCCCGGCGAGGCCGCGCTCGCGTCGATCGCCGCGCGAACCGCGATGAGATCGTTGGCCATGTCGAGCGCGGAGGAGTACCGGTTCTCGGCGTCCTTGGCGAGGGCGCGCATGACGACGTCATTCAATTTCGCGGGAAGCCCGGGAACCACGGTCGACAGCGATGCTGGGTTTTCGCTCAGAACGCGGTACATGACCGCCTGCAGTGTGCCGCCGTCGAATGGACGCGTCCCGGTGAGCAACTCGTAGAGCACGGCGCCGACCGAAAAGACGTCGGTTTGCGGCCCCACTTTCCCGCCGATGATTTGCTCCGGCGCCATGTAGCTCGGCGTGCCGAGCATCACGCCGCTCTTCGTCATGTTCGACGACGCCAGGTGCGCCACGCCGAAGTCCATGATGCGGGCCTTGCCTTCGTCGTCGACGCGAATGTTGGCGGGCTTGATGTCGCGGTGGACGATGCCGCGCTTGTGCGCGTACGCGAGGCCCTGCAGCACGCCGATCGCGAGGTCCAGCTTGTCCACGACCGACAGCGGAACCTGGTGCGCGATCAGTTCGGCGACGTCCTGCCCCTCGACGAACTCCATGGCGATGTACGGATGCCCGTCGACGTCGCCGAAGTCGTAGATGGTGATGACGTTGGGGTGCTGCAGCGAACCGGCCGCCTGGGCTTCGCGCAGAAAGCGCTCGCGCAGATCGTCATCCTGCGCGAACGCGTCGCTCATCACCTTGATCGCGACGCGACGCTGGAGCACGGGGTCGAGGGCGCGATAGACGACTCCCATCGCGCCCTCGCCGACGCGCTCTTCGACGTCGTATTTGCCGATCTTGCTTGGACCAGGCGACGGCACCGGCGGGCTCACTCAGGGAGGACGGACGGAATATCCAGCAAATCCGCCTGGCCGCAATTGTTGACGGAGCAAGTTTCCCGGCCTAGGACCCCTTCATATATGCGCAACCCGCGTTCTGCGCGCGCACGAGCGCGAACACGCCTGTCGGCATGAGCGTCGCGCCCGGCACGAGCCCGTTCCGGACGTCGTTGCGAACCTGCTCGACATCCTTCTTCGTGCGCTCGGCGGCGCCGGCCGCCCAATTCATCGACGCGCGGTTGCAGACGAGGAAGATCGCGCCGCGGGCGCGAAGCGTCTCGAGCTTCGACGCGACGGCCCAATCGGGCTCGCCGGGCATCGCTTTCAGGTACGGGTTGCGACGCGCCGGCTGCTTGGTGAGCGGATCGTTCACCTTGCGATCCTCGCCGATCGCGTAGCGGTTCCAAAGGTCATCGTTGAACGCCATCACCTGGCCGAGTTGGCGCATGACGATCACCATGCGAACCCCGTCGTCCGAACCATAGACTTCCTTGAAGTTGTCCTGAATGCCCGCGGCGAGGTCGAGCGCGGCGCCCTCGGCTAACGCGGGCGAGTCGAAGACGGCCTTGTACTGCGCGCGCTGAACCTGGTCGACCCAGGACATGTCCCACGCGGCGCTCGGCGCGCCGAAGTGATCGGCGACGCGGCTCAATTCCTCAGCGCCGAGCGGCGACACGATCGCGCCGCCCCCGACCGCCGCGGTGGCCAGGGTCAGCTGTCTCAAGAAATCCCGTCGATCGCCAGTCATCGGTCACTCCGCGGAAGAACGCGTTGGTGCGCAGTCAGTACGCCGGTCGAAAACGAGCCTTCCAGTGAGACGCGGGCAGGAGCGATCCCGTTCGCTTGACCGAATGGCTGTCTTGCGTCAGGCTCGCCTTGAACGCGCCGTACACCTCCGGCCAGCTCGACGACCCGGGGTCGATCATCTCAAAATGGCCCGACTCGGGCAGTTCGATCAACCGAGTCGTCGAGTCACCGACTGCGCGCGCGCGCGCGAAGTACGCTCGGCCAACCGGGCCAAAGGTCGCGTCCTTGGCGCCGATCAAGAGTGTCTGCGGCGCGTTCACTGGCGCGAGTCGCATCAACGACGCCGCGGCGTATCGATCCTCGCGCGCCGAGGGCGAGCCGCCCATCAACTTGTCGATCACGTTTCCGCACACGCCGGATTGATGGAGTTGCTCGAGGTCCGGCGCCGGCGCGAGCGCGATGACCGAGCGAACGCGCAGCGGATCTTTGAGGTACAGCTCACTCGACGGCGGGATCTTGGATCGCGCCGCGAGCCAGAGGGCGAACGTGCCGCCGGCCGAGTGTCCCGCTGCTATGACTCGGTCGAGATCCAGCTGGTACTGCGCGGCGATTCGCTGCAGGTAGTCGGCCCCGAGAGCGACATCCATGAACGTGTTCGGCCAGCCCCCGCCCTCGTCGCCGACGCGTCGGTATTCGATGCTCCACACGGCGAAGCCGCTGTCGGCCAACGCTTGCTCGAGCTTGCCGACGTGCGCGATATCGAACTGCGAGAGCCAACAACCACCGTGTATGAAGACCACGACCGGGTGACGGCCGGGTGTCTTGGGCAATCGCAGGTTCGCGAATTGTTGCGGCGATGACCCGTACGCGATGCGCGCGGTCGGAGGCCCGGCGGTGAGTGCACCGAGGTCGCGGGAAGTCATGAGGCGTTGCGCGCTCAGCGGGAACGCGACGGTCCACGCGCCTGCGGCGAGAGCCAGGCTGAGTGTTCTCGAGGGCACGGTCAGGGCTTCGGTGGGGCGGGGGTCCATCAGCAAACTAGCCGCCGGCCGAAGCGCGATGCCGGACTCACATCTAAACGAGCTCAGTGCGGCGTGATAGCCCTCTGCCGCACGCGCTCTCGCTCGGCGACGACGATCGGCTCCATCGCGCCCGCACCGAGCATGAGCGGCTGCTGTATACCCGCGCTATCCGACGATGCGGCTTGATTCGAAGCCGCTGTCGATGGCCTCTCCGCCATCAGCCGAGTCACGAATCTCTGCCCTTCGGAGATGCGCTCGACTTCGATGGCGATCGTGTCGACCGCCTGCTCGATTCGCTCCAACCGATTCGTCACGTCACTCGGCACCGGAGTCGTTCGCGTCGTGCGGCGCAGGATCCTCCTCGCCCACGCGATCGAAATCGGGAGCGCGAGGGCCAACGTCAGAAACGTCGCTGCCGGAACGACCAGAGTCGGCACGAACAGGCGCGGAAAGAATGGGACCACCGGGTTCGCGCCCGGCGCGCTGACCGTCCGCCCCTGCCTGAGCGCGATGCGCGCCTCGAGCATCGCGATTTTTCCATCTGTCTTCGCGAGCTGAACGCCAACATCCGCCCACTGTTGCTGCACTCCGGGACGCGCCGGATTGTTGCGCAGCATGTTGTCGAGCTGGTTCTTGAGCCCGTCCCACTGCGCCTTGAGCCCGGCGTGCTCGACCCGAAGGTCGCCGAGCTGCGTTTGAAGCGACCCGGGGTCGGCGTCCTGAGCCAGGACGGGACCGGGAGCCGGAGTGTGCGGGGCGGCTGGTGCCTGGGCCTGGTGGAGCATAGGAAGTCCAGTGGTGAGAGACCGGCCTCCTACCTTACGGGCCCCGTTGCGGGGGGTTCCAACTTGGCCGGCCTCAAGGGGTACAAGGGGGGCGGAGTCGTGGCTTAAACGGGATCGCTGAGTGTCCGGGGGACTCTAGGCGGCAGGCGGCAGCGACAGCGACAGGAGGGTGGATCGGACAGGGACTTCACCGCAAGAACGGCTAAACTGTTGTCAGATGTCTGAGGTCAGTCCCCGATTTCTAGCGCCAGCCGTCCTCCCCACTGCGCGCGATCTTGCGTGGCAGCGGTTGCGAATTCTATGTCTGCGTCGTTTTCAAATCTCATGATGCATCGTACAATCCTCGCCGGGTTGACCATCGCCGCCTTTCCCGTGGCCTCCGCGTCGCCCCAGTCTCCCGCGCAGGCGGCGACAACGCCCCGCGAGACCGACACCACGCACACACGCCTCATTCCGGGGCGCAAGAAGCACGACTCGGTCGCCTTCGCGTCGACCGTTGCCTTCGGCCGGCACCAGATGAAGGACTGGCCGACGCCGCCGGCGCCGCTACCGGGATCGATCTTCCCCGACAATCGCATCGTGGCGTTCTACGGCAATCCGCTCTCGAAGCGCATGGGCGTGTTGGGCGAATATCCCACTGAGCAGATGCTCACGAAGCTCGACGACGCGGTGCGCGACTGGCAGCGCGCCGATCCGGCGACTCCGGTCAAGCCGGCGCTGCAACTGATCGCCGTCGTCGCCCAAGGCTCTCCCGGCCGAGACGGCATGTACCGCCTGCGCATGGACTCGGCGCTCATCGAGAAAGTGTACGGCTGGGCGAAACAGAGGAACGCGCTGCTCTTCCTCGATATTCAGGTGGCCAAGAGCACGATGCAGCGCGAGCTTCCTCGGCTCATGCCATTTCTCTCACGACCCGACGTGCACCTCGCGATGGATGCGGAATTCTCGATGCACCACAGCAAGGAGGGGATGGCGCCCGGCAAAAAGGTGGGCGTGTTCGACGCCGCCGACATCAACTGGGTCTCGGAGCAACTTGCCGAGCTCGTGAAAGAGAAGCAGCTGCCGCCCAAGATCCTGATCGTGCACCGGTGGCTCAAGCCGATGATCCTGAACGCCGACAAGATCTCGCTCGACCCGCGCGTGCAGATCGTGATGGACATGGACGGCTGGGGTCCGCCGTGGATGAAGTTCGAGTCGTATCGCGACTACATCGATCTCGAGCCGGTCGAGTACACGGGTTTCAAGATCTTCTTCCACAACGACGCCAAGCATCACGACCCGTTGCTCACGCCCGCCGAGGTGTTGGGCCTCAGGCCGCGGCCGTTGTACATCCAGTACCAGTGATCACGCGAAGCGCGCCGCGCTGAACGCCCCGAGATCGAAGCGTGACCGCCCGGCCGTTACGAGGTCGGCCTGAATCTCACCGATCGCGCTGGCGAACTTGAAGCCGTGACCCGAACACGCGCTCGACACGATCACACGCCCCCCCCGATGCGAAGGGTGAACGTCGATCACGAAGTGTAGATCGGGTGTGTTCGTGAAGAGACAGACCGCGCTCTCGCGCACGGGCGCGCGCGAGAGGTCGGGTAACAGCGTCGAGAGGGCGCGGCGGAGCGGCGCGACCTCTGCATCGTCGACGGTCCGCCGAACGGTGTCGGGATCGCGGACGACCTCGCCCTGATGCATCACGGCCGCCTTGATTCCGCGCGGAAGACGAGGAAAGCCGTAGCACCACGAGAAGCCAGACTCCGCCTCGTATTGATAGAGGTAGATCGGGAACGCGGCGCGATCGAACCGCGCGTCCGCCGCATCCGGCTCGAGCCAGAAGAGCAGCTGCCGCTCGACGACGAGTGGAAGCCGCGCGTCCGCGGCGAGCTGTGGCATCCGCGCGCCGCCACAGAGCACCAGATGGTCGGCGGCGTACGATCCAACGGTTGTCTCGACGCGAACGTCGTCGTCGCTCGCGCTCCACGACTGGACCGGCTCGTCGAAGCGCAGCGTGGCGCCGGCCGCGGCAGCGACGCGCAAATGGGCCGCGTTGCACCGGTCGGGATCGAGGTAGCCCGCACGGCGGTCGAGGACCGCAACTTCGCCTTGTCGGAGACGAAAGGCTGGATATCGCGCGCGAACCTGGTCGGGCGAGAGAACGTCGTGCCCGATCCCGAACTCCGCAGCGCTGCAAAGCGTGCCCGTCACGAGCTCTCCGTCGCGCGGTCCGATCATCAAACCGCCGATTTCGTGCAGCAGCGTCTCGCCGGACCGAACCTCGAGCTCGCGCCAGAGATCGTACGCGCGGCGCAGGATCGGGACATACATCGGATGCTCGAAGTACGCCTCGCGGATGATCCGGCTGTCACCGTGCGACGAGCCGAACGTGTGGCCGGGCGACCAGCGGTCCAAGCCGAGCACGCGGCGGCCGCGAAGCGCGAGCTGGTACGCGGTCGCGCTCCCCATCGCACCGAGCCCGGCGACGATGACGTCGAAGCGATTCCGTGGAGCTCGAGGTCTTCCGCGCTCCGGCACTCGTGCGTTCACGCGCCGAGCCGCCCGAGGTCTTCCGCGCCGATCAACACAGGCAAATGCAACGTGAATCGTTCAAGGAGTCTGCTCCTCGGAGCTCTGCTGCTGACAGCGTGCGAACCGACGGCGCGCACTCGCGCGAGTAGGCGGGTCGCGCTCCCGGCGCGCTCCTCTAGATGATCGTAGCCGCTGCTCGCCGGAGATGGTCGGCAAGCCGAATCGCGAGCGCGACGATCGTGAGCGTCGGCCCCGCGGTGCCGCTCGTCGGGAAGACCGACGACCCGGCGACGTACAGGTTCGCGAGACCGTGGACTCTGCAGTCGGGGTCGACCACGCTGAGCTTCGGGTCATTTCCCATGCGCGTCGTCCCCATGTGATGCCAAAAAAAATCGAAGTCGCCCGCCACGTATTTTCGTTCCATCTCGGTCGCGAGTCGTCGGCCGTCCAGTCCCAGTTCATCAGCGGCGATTTGCAGAGCCTTCGCGTGCGCCGCGCGCTGATCCCTGTCCAACTCATCCTGCAGGCAGACGCCCAGCTGGCCCGGCGCATCTGACGCGGTCGACAACCGGACGGCATTCGATGGATCGGGAATCTGCTCGACCTGCACGACGAGGGTCAGCGTTCCCGAGCGGTTTTCGGCGCCCGTGAATTTTCTCCAGGCGTACCCAGCGTTCCGAAGCGGATGTCTCAGCGTGGCGAGAGCGGCGCGCGGCAGATCGCGTGGTCGCCTGATGGCGGCTTTCAGTTCGCCAAGTTCTTCCGGCTCGGCCGGAAGGTTGGGTCGGAAAAGAGCGCGAGTCCAGGCAGCCGATGCTCCCTCGCAACGGCGCCCGAAAGCACCAGCATTGCCCATATTGTCGCATCTCCGACTTCCTGGCGGTCCCCGCGCAGCGCGTCCAAGTCGCGGCCGATGCCGGCGTTGTACAAATTGAGATTACTCGAAGGCCAGAGCCTCCCGCGGTCGCTCAGCGCAGTCTCGAAGGAGTAGTACAAGTGCTCCTGGAAGTATCTCCCGACCAGGTGGCTCACCTCGGACGCCGCGCCGTTCATGAGATCTGTCGACGCCAGCAGGATCCGCGAATTCTCGATCCCGCCGGCGGAAAGGATGAATCGATCCGCAGCGATGACAGCCGTGGCGCCATCCGTTTGGACCGCTTCGACGGCAACGATCCGGTTTCCATTTGCCCTGAGTCGGACGACGCGAATTCCCGGCACGACGGTCACGTTCGGGGCGTCCGCCAGCACCCCACCGTGGAGCTCGGCGAAACTGAATTCCGGCGTCGCCTGCGTGATCCTCGTCTCGAGAACGGACGATTTCAGTGGCTTGGCGCCGCGCCCGAGAAGCGGACGGCAGGCATTCTCATCATACCAGCGGAATCCACCAATGCCGCATAGCGTCTGCGCGCGCTCGTAGTACGGGAGAAGATCGTCTCGCCGAATCGGCCAGCCACTGTTCGGGATCCACGTCCGCGGTTCGAAGTCGCCGGGGTCAAGCGGCCGACAGTTTCCATACCAGTAATTAGTGTTGCCACCGAGAAAGAATTCCCGATTCGGATCGACACCGAGGGTCAACGTGCGCCCGGGCAAGACCCTGTAAACGGGCGGACCAGCGCCGTTCGAAGTCGCTCCCCCCTGCTCGAGAAGGACGACCTTCAGCGGCGTGCGCGCCATCTCCACCGCTAGCGCAATCCCGGCCGCGCCCCCACCCACGATGCACACGTCCACCTTTCCAAGGTCCGGCAAAATTCGCTCGGAAGTGATGATCATCAGTATCCATTCTATGGTTCAGTGTCCCAAACGCACAAGGTTGTGTCGCAGCGCCAGCCACGGAGACGTTCGGCGTTTCACTTCGGCCAGATCGTAAAATCGGCCATCGCGCGCCGCACGACCGTCCCGCCCATCTGCTCGAGCGCCGCGTTCAGCTCGAGCAGATGCCCGCGCGTCAGCTCGAGCTTGTGCTCATCAGGTTGGAACTTGGTCCCGATCGGATAGTCGAGGAACGGCGTGCGCGCTTCCTCGATGTGGGCACCGAGGACGTGAGCCACTCGAAGGTCTCGCGTGAAATCGACGAGCCGCCGCGCACTCTTGGCGAACGCCGCCGCGTCGGCGACGTAGAGGCGGCCCGGGTACATCGTGTCGCCGGTCAGCAGGATCCCGGTCCGACGGTCATGGATCGCGATCGACGCGCGCTCGTGTCCTGGAATCGGAACGACGTCGAGCATGCGTCCGCCGAGGTCGAACGTCGCGGTCGAATCGGGCCATGCCTTCAGTCCAAAAAACCGCTGGACAGCTTCTGGACTCGTGCCGACGACCGTGACGCCCGGCATAGCAGCGAGCGCCGAGTCGCCGGCGACGTGGTCACCGTGGGCGTGTGAATGGGCTGCGACGAGGCGCGGAATGGTCTTGCCGTGCGCCTCGGCCCAGCGCTTGAGCGCGGCGCCGACCGCGTCGGCCACGCGAGCGCCTCTGGCTCCAGTGTCGACGAGCAGCGCCTGACCGTCTCCGAAGATCAGATAGAGAAACGGCTTCTCATAGTTCGTGCAGCCGGATTGACGGAGGATGTAAAAATCCGGGTTGTACTCATGAAGCCGGAAATCCGATTGTCTGGTCGCGCACGCATCCGGCGACTCGGCCCAATTTTCTGGGAGCGTGCCCCGCTCGAGCCCCGCGCCGTCGGGCTGCGGTGCCTGCGCGGCAGCGGCTGATACGCAGAATAGCCACACCGCAAACGCGAGTTGTTGCGGTCTCACCGGGTTCACCTCTCGAGAAAGAGACTCGGCTCACGCGACTTCCTGGCCGGAAACCTAAAGCGAGCGGGATCGCATCCGTACAACCCCCTGTTCTGATCTCACCCATTTATCCGATGGTTCGACGCACTCCAGCGCCTTTAACATGCGATCGTCGCACTCACCCTCAGGAATCGCATGTCGCCAACCAAACAGAAGAACCCAATCGCCGAGCTCTCGGCGAGCCTCGCCGATGCCGTGGAAACGGCCGGCAAATCGATCGTCGCCATCCACGCTCGGCGACGCATTCCGTCGAGCGGCGTCGTGTGGCGCGACGGGATCATCGTCAGCGCGAGTCACACGGTCAGAACCGACGGCGACGTCGCCGTCTCGCTGCCAAACGGCGATTCGGCGCGGGCGACCGTCGTTGGACGCGACGCGGCGACCGATCTCGTCGTGCTACGACTCAATGGCGGGAGTACGACGGTTGCCCAGCGCGCCGATACGGACGCCGCGCGGATCGGGTCGCTCGTGCTCGCCGTCGGTCGGCCAGGACGAAAGGTCACGGCGAGCTTCGGCATCGTCAGCGCGATCGCCGACGACTGGCGTGGCGCGGCGGGCGGACGCATCGATCGCGTCCTGCGACTCGATCTGTCGATCTACGACGGCTTCTCCGGTGGATCGCTTGTCGATTCCAACGGAGCGGTGATCGGTATCGACAATTCGGCGCTCGCGCGCGGAACGCCGACCGCGCTACCGGCGTCGACCGTCGATCGAGTCGTCGACGAGTTGCTCGAGCGCGGACACATTCGCCGACCGTTCATCGGAGTCGCCGTGCAGCAGGTCGCGCTCAACGCGGCGACCGTCGCGCGGCACAAGCTTTCGCATGATGGCGGACTTGTCGTCGTTTCAATCGCCGATGGTTCGCCGGCCGAGTCGGCGGGGCTTCTGATCGGCGACGTGTTGCTCTCGGCCGGCGGGAAGCCGCTGCGTCGTCCAACCGATTTGCTTGACGCGCTCTCGACAGTCGCCGACGGCGCATCGTTGGAGCTCGAGCACCTTCGTGGCAGCGCGATCGCCAAGTCGAACGTGACTCCTATCGACCGCGGCGCGCGCGAGGCGAGCGAAGGAGACGATCGATGACCGGCATGCCTACCATCCCCAACGCGGCAACGCTCTTTCGATCGGCGACGACGTCGCTCGCCGATTCGCTCGCGAGCGCAGTCGTCCAGGTGCGAAATCAACACACCGGGAGCGGAGGCGCCGGACTGATCTGGAGTGGATCGGGGCTTGTCGTCACCAACGCTCACTGCGTTCCGCGCGGAGCAGCCGTCGAGGTGGGTGGCGCGGGACGCTGGCGCGATGCGAGGGTGGTCGGATACCATCCGCCGCATGACCTCGCGCTGCTCGAGACAAGGTGGGCCGGTGGACGGGTGGACGGCTGGACCGGTATTCGCGACGCGGAGTCGCTACGCGCCGGCGAACTGCTGTTCGCGCTCGGACATCCGCTCGGCGTGCGCGACTCGTTGGCTATGGGCGTGCTGCACGAGGTCGCGCGCGATCGTCGAACCGGGCAGCCGCGATGGATCGTGGCGGACGTCCGACTCGCGCCCGGCAACTCGGGCGGGCCGCTGGTCGACGCCGACGGGAGACTCGTTGGCATCAACAGCATGGTGGTCAACGGACTCGGCGTCGCGGTGCCGGCGGAGCTGGTGCAACAATTCGTCGATCGCGTGCTGGCCAAGCGCGCCGCGTAGCCACGAGGCGGCGTGACGCGCATCGCGATTGTTGCCGCATCGGAGGAGTTGCGCGCGCGCCTGGCGGCGGCGCTGGCGGCTGATCCGACATTCGAAGTCGTCGCCGTCGGCGCGGCGTCCAGCGAAGTCGCGCCGTCGGCCGACGTTGTGCTCGTGGCGCGCGACGTGGAGGATTCGTCGCCGAGTGCTCACAATGACGCGAGCGTGGCGGGGCAGGGCGGAGCGTCGCTCACGAATCGGGAGCGCGAGATCTTGGCCTTGCTCGCGGACGGGCTAGGCAACAAGCAGATCGCGGCGCGACTCGGCATCTCGACGAACACGGTGAAGACGCATCTCGAGCTGTTGTTCGAGAAGATCGGTGTCTCGTCGCGTGCCGAGGCCGTGGCGACCGGGGTACGGCGAGGGCTGTTGCTCCTCTAGGTCGTCGCGGCCTCGCCCGTCGCGCTGATGGTCGGGTTTACGGCGCCAGCACCGCCAGCGTCAGCTTCCCGCCTCCTGTGTAGAACACGTACACCTTGTGCGTCTTCTCGTCCACGGCACAGGTGCGCGCCATACCGCCGGTCGGAACCTTCTGAACGACGGGGAAGGAGCTCGGTGAATCCTCGTGGACGATCGTCATCGAGCTGTCGGCGCGGTTGGGATTGAACGCGAGCTTGGTCCCCGGATCGTAGCAGTTCTGATCCGCTCGGCTCGGCACGCGAATGCGGGAGACGACGCTGCCGTCGTCGGCATTCACGACGACCATCTCGGTGTCGCACGCCATGAAGAGGCGGCGGCTCGGCAGGTCCATCGAGAGTCCCTGCGCTCTGCCGCACTTGGGAACCGTGTACGTCGCCTCGATCTTGAGCGTCTTGGTGTCGACGCGCTCGATCGCACCCTTGTCCTCGATGTTGGCGAACAGTTTGCCCTTGCCGTCGGCGACGCCGGATTCGAGTCCGTCGCCGATCGTGCTCTTGGTGATCAGCTGGCCCGTCGTCATGTCGACGACCCACGCGTCCTTGTCGACCCAGATGAACGCGCGCTTCGTGACCGGGTCGTAGCGGCTGCCGTCGCCTTTCGCATCCACGTGTCCGGTGACGCCGAGCGTGTGGAGGTCGAACACCGTTCCGTTGCGAACGAGTCCCCGATTCTGGTCCGCGGCGATCGCGTAGCCGCCGCCGCCACCCTCGACCGTTCCGATCACCGTGTCGCGGTCGACGTCGATCACTTTGTCGCCGAGCCCGTACAGTCGTCGACCGATGGGGTCGACGATGATGTAATCGGCGCGGACGTTGCCGAGGTCGAGCCGTTTGATGACGTGGTAATTCGGGGCTTGGGCCGAAAGGCTCGACGCGATGAGCGTGGCGAACGCGATCGCGGATGCACGCGCGCTGGACATGGGTGCTCCGAAGAAGGTTCTGTGCTTAGGCTAGGCGGATGAAGCTGTCAGGGCGATGACATCATGTCACGCCGTCGACTCGGTTCGGTTCCGCTCGTCATCTACATTGGTGGAATGATTCAGAGAGAGACAGGCGCGTCATGACCGACCGGACTCTACGGCTCTCGCGCCGACAATGGCTCGCTGCGACGGGGTGCGGAGCCGTGGCAGCCATCGGTTCGGACGGGTGGCTCATCGAGCCCAACCGCATCATCGTGACCTCGCACTCGCTGGCGGAGAGCAAAGGCGGATCGACGACGCGGATCGTCCAGCTCACCGACCTCCACCTCCACGACGTGGGGCACCATGTCAGGGCGGTCGCCGCGCAAACCAACGGACTGCGCCCGGACCTGATCGCACTCACCGGCGATTCGGTGGACAGAAACGACGCGCTCCCGTTGCTCGCCGAATTCCTCGAGTTGCTCCCGTCGGAGACGCCGAAGGTCGCGACTCTGGGTAACTGGGAACACTGGGCCGGCGTCGACACATCGGAGCTTCGCTCGCTCTACGATCGATATCACTGCCGGTTGCTCGTGAACGAATCGGCGAGCTTCACTCTCCGCGGACGGTCGTTCTCTTTCACGGGACTCGACGATCTCGTCGGCGGTACGCCCAACCTCGCGGCTGCAACTCGCGGCGGTTCGTCCGGTGACGCGACGCGCATCCTCATCCAGCACTGTCCCGCGTTTCGCGACGCGCCGGCCTTGCGAGAACCAGGTGCGATAACGCCGTTTCGACTGATGCTGTCAGGGCACACGCACGGAGGCCAAGTCGCGCCGTTCGGCCGCGCGCTGTACAGGCCGCAGGGCAGTGGACGTTACGTGAGCGGCTGGTACCGTGACGCCGATCGTGTGCCGATGTACGTGTCCAGGGGAATCGGGACGTCGGTCGTGCCGATCCGGCTGGGCGCCGTTCCGGAAATTGCGGCGTTCGATCTGTAAAGACTCAGCTTGCGGCTAACGGCCGATCGGCCCCCGTCAGCCGCCGCTGTTCAGAATGGCGCCTTCGGTATCCGCCCACTCGTCCACGGCACCCCCGCCCGCTCCGCGGCATCCTCCACGCCTTTGAGCTCGACGTCGACGAGCTGACGTCACCCGCGCCAACACCGCGC
This sequence comes from uncultured Gemmatimonadaceae bacterium, assembly GCA_963846925.1. Classification (GTDB taxonomy): domain Bacteria; phylum Gemmatimonadota; class Gemmatimonadetes; order Gemmatimonadales; family Gemmatimonadaceae; genus JAQBQB01. Next base: position 571,246 of record CAWJXW010000014.1, read on the forward strand.
CGAACTCGCGGCGCACAAGCTCGATCTGCGCCGTCTGCGACGGATTCAGCGCCGACAACGAGCTCCCCCACGAATTCCCGATCGCCGTCTGAAGCCGCCCGTCGAGCGACGGCGTCGTCGCCTCCTGCCGCCGCGCGAGCGTCGGATCTCCCGTGAGCGCTTCGCGCGCATCGACGCAGCCGCTGCTCGACCACTCGCACTCTGCGCGCGAGCGAAGTGTCCGCCGACGGCGTCTCGTCGATCGCGCGCTTCAAGAAGCCGACCCGGCGCAACGTCTCGTTCACCAACGCCGATGTCCCGAGCACCGACGCGCTCGAGCTCCGCGACCTTCCGCTGCTCCGCGATCGTCGCCATCACGCGACCGGGCACGCTGTCGACGTCGACGACTTGAAAGCGCTGCGGAGCGCCGAGCGCCGTGAACACGCCGTCGACTCGCTTCGAGCAGCGCGACCTGATACGTGCCCGGCGGCACGAAAGGCGCGAGCGGCGGCGAGGTGAACGGAAAGTCGGGATCCGGCTTGTACGGCGGCCCGTTCACAGGATCCGTCGGCTGAAGCCGAAGATCCCACGCGACTCGATTGATCCCCGCGCTCGCCGGCGCCGTGAAGCGACGCACGACCTGCCCACTCGCGTCGCTCACCGTCACGATCACCGCGGGATCCTCGGCGCGATCCTCGGCCTTGAGCGAATCCCACGGTGGATAGAACACGTCCGCGTTCTTCTTCGCGAGCTGCCGACTCGGCTTTTTGGCGCTTGTCCTTGCGTGATTCGAGCGCGTCCTTGAGGTAGTACGTGAAGATCGCGCCGTAACGGCGGGTTGCTCGCCATGTAGTGGCTCGCGCCCTGGAACGACTTGCCCGGAAGTCCGAGCGGACTCGACTCGACGTAGAGCGGCGCGGCTCGCACGGGGAAGAGAACGTCGCCTCCTCGCTGTGATCCCGTCGCACCGGTCAACCGGTCCGACCCGTCCACCCGCTGGCATCGGTCCGCCGGCCTGCACGATCGTCTGCTCGTTGAGCACGCGCAGCGGCGAGTAGTCGTCGAGCACGTAGAAGCCGCGCCCGAACGTCGCGAGCACGAGGTCGTTCTCGCGCCGCTGAATCGCGATGTCGCGCACCTGAATCGTCGGCAACCCGCCCTTGAGCTGCGTCCACTTCTTGCCGCCGTCGTTCGTGAAGAAAAGGCCGAACTCCGTGCCGACGAACAGCAGATTCCGATCGACGTGATCCTCGGCCAACGACCACACGTCGCCGCGCGCGGGCAGATCACTCGAGATGTTCGTCCACGTGCGGCCGAGGTCAGTGCTCTTCACGACGTACGGCTTGAAGTCGCCCGACCAATGGTTGTTGAGCGTCACGTACAGCGTGTTCACGTCGTGATTCGACGGCACGACGCGCGAGACGAACGTCGTGTCGGGGACGCCGGGGAAATGGTCGATCGCGCCGCCAATGCGCGCCGCCGTCCTCGCTGATCTGCACTCGCCCGTCGTCCGTGCCGACGAACAGCAAGCCCTCTTTGATCGGCGACTCGGCGATCGTGAAGATCGTCCCGAACAGAGTCGTCGACACGTTCTTCGCGACGGCGTCGACGCCCCACACGCGATCCATCAGCTTGAGCTTGTTGCGGTCGATCTGACGCGAGAGATCCGGGCTCACCGCGCGCCAACTGTCGCCGCGGTCGTCGCTTCGAAAGAGGCGGTTCGCCGCGAAGTAGATGCGGTTGTGGTTGTGCGGGCTCACGAAGAGCGGCGAGTCCCAGTTCCAGCGGAGGGCTTCGCCGAGTGAGTCGAAGGGCTGAATGGCGACGAATTCGCCCGTTCGAAGGTTGAACCGGCTCAGCACACCGAACTGCGACTCGGCGTAGACCGTGTTCGGGTCGACGGGATCGACGACGCTGCCGAAGCCGTCGCCGCCGGACGTGATGAACCAGTCGGCGTTGCGTGATGCCGTTGTTGGTGCGCGTGCGGCTCGGTCCGCCGACGGAGAAGTTGTCCTGCGCGCCGCCGTACACTCTATAGAAGGGCCGCGAGTTGTCCGTCGCTACGCGATAGTACTGCGTGACGGGAAGATTCGCCGAAAAGCGCCAGGTCGCGCCGCGGTCGAAGGTCTCGTACACGCCGCCGTCGCAGCCGACGATCAGGTGGTCGGTGTCGTCCGGGTCGATCACGACGACGTGGTTGTCGACGTGCTTCACATTGCTCGCCCACGCGGTGAAAGGTCTTGCCGCCGTCGTCGGTGACCTGGAGGTTGACGTCGGCGGCGTAGACGCGGTCGACGTTCTTCGGGTCGGCAAAGATGCGGTTGTAGTAGTTGCCGCCCATCTGCGTGCCGCCCATCCGCTCCCAGCTCGCGCCGCCGTCCCGCGAGCGGAAGAAGCCGCCCTTGTCGTTCGCCGCCTCGGCCATCGCGTAGACGACGCTCGGATTGGCCGGCGACATCGAGAGCCCGATGCGGCCGAGGTCTTCGGATGGGAAATCCCGACTGCGATTTCGTCCACGTCTTTCCGGCGTCGGTCGAGCGGTAGACGCCGGACCCCGGGCCGCCGGCGATGAAGCCGAACGTGCGTCGCTTGCGCTGCCACGTCGTGGCGACGAGCACGTCGGGATTGCGCGGGTCGAGCTGAACGTCGTTGGCGCCGGTCCAGTCGTCGACGCTCGAGAATCTTCGTCCACGTCTTGCCGCCGTCGGTCGTCTTGTAGACGCCGCGGTCGCCGCCCTTGCGCCAGAGCGGACCCTGCGCGGCGACGTACACGACGTCGGAGTTGCGCGGATCGATGACGATGCGGCCGATGTGCTCGGATTCCTTGAGCCCCGTGTTCGTCCAACTCTTGCCGCCGTCGATCGACTTGTAGACGCCGTCGCCGTACGCGACGACGCGCTGCGCGTTGTTCTCGCCGGTGCCGACCCAGACGACGTTCGGGTTCTGGCGGTCGATCGTCACGACGCCGATCGAGAACGACCCCTCGCCGTCGAAGATCGGGCGTGAACGAGATGCCGTTGTTGGTCGTCTTCCAGACGCCGCCGGCGGCGGTGCCGACATACCAGATGGATTTGTCGGTCGGATGGACGGCGATGTCGGCGATGCGGCCGCTGGTCAGAGCGGGGCCGATCGACCTCAGCTTGAGGCCGGAGACGACGGATGAAAGCTTGACCGAGTCGGTCGGCGTCTGCGCCGCCGAGACGGTGGTGGCGAGGGCGAGGAGGGCGAGTGTGCGCATGCCCTAAGCTACCGTCCGCCCAGGATAGAGCGAGAGGTTCGCACGATGACATTCTTGATGCCGATACTTATGATATAGCTGCGACAGTCGGCCACGTTTGACGCCCTTCCTGCCCAGCGCCCCAAGAGCCGACGTCGTTTCCCTCCCGGATCACCCCTCTCTCCCCGCTATGATGAACGGCCATCCCTCGCTCGATCCCGCTCGGATCCGTTCGGTGCGCGCTCGGCTCGCGCGTCTCGTCGATCGCTACGAGACTAGTGTCGTCTTCCTGGTCGTGGCTTGGACGACGGCGTTCCTCGTGCGGTCGCGCTTGGCGCAGGCCGAGCGATTGAGCGAGCTCGCGAACGAGGCGTTGTTGTCGCTCCTGCTCGTCGTGCCGATCATGCTCATCGCGTGGGGGGCACTCGTGGTCGCCGATCGACGGTTCAAGCTCGGACTATTCTGGTCGGGCGATGGTCGCTGAGTTCTAAAGCACCCTTCTCGCCGCGACGAAGTACAACACGAACCAGTCGCCGCCGGCATTGAGATCGGTGTATGCGACGCCGCCGCCCGAGCTCGAGGAGTGAATGATCCGGCCGTCGCCGGCGTAGATCGCGACGTGCGAGATCGCATGGCCCGGCTCGGCGAACATCATGAGATCGCCCGGACGCAGTGCGCCGAAGTCCACAGCGACGCCTTGCCCGGCGTGCGCCTGGTCGCGCGCCGTGCGGGGCAGGGTGACGTGGTACTTCGCGAATACGTATTTCGTGAACCCAGAGCAGTCGAACCCTTCACTCGGCGTATTGCCGCCCCAGACGTACTTCGTGCCGACGTAGGCGTCCGCCGTGCGAAGCACGCGCGCGGCCTCGGCGGATGGAGCAGGGGACTCCGGGATGCGTCGGCGCCCGCGGGGAGACGAACCGCCGTCCGTCGTGGGGATGGACGACGGGATACTCGCGATCACCGTCGCCAGGATGGATTCGGGCGAGATGCCGAGGGTCGCCTGGGTGCAGGCGGAGAGGGGAAGGACGAGAAGCGACGGCGATCGCGCCAAGCCGACTGCGCGCGGGCGGGAACATGCCGGGAGCGAGGGCAGCTTTGGCGCCAAACTGGCTCGGACCGACAATCGGTTGCCGCGCAACGCCTTAAGGAAATTGAGCGGGCGCGCCGAGAGCGAAGAGCGTCCGCTCGCGGCGACAGCCGTTCGCCGCGGTGAGACAGCCTCATGCAATGGGCCGTCGGCCCGCGGACGCCGCTCGCCGAGCGAATGGCGTGCGGGGGCTGATCAGTTCACTTGGCCGCTCGAATCGACCAGCCCCCTGACTGCCCACCGATAGTCCACGTGCCGCTGACGATCGTCTGCGCCGCCTTCTCGAACATGTCGACGAACCGCGCGTTCGCCTTGAGATCGACGCTCGAGGTCCACGTGCCGGAGTATTCTCCCGAACGGCCTGTGACGTTCGCCCGCCACGCGCCGGTCCACCGGTCGGCCGACTTTACCGCCGACCATCCGCCGAAGGCGACCGTCTTGGCCTGAGCGTCGGCTAGAGTCCACGTTCCTATGACGGTGCCGTGCGCCGTGTCGGAGACGGCGGTCCAGGTTCCCATGAGCGTGAGGCTACCGCTGGCGGCGCTCCACGTGCCCGACCGTGCGCCGCGCACCGTGGCGGCTGAGTCCAGACGCACGACTGCTTGCGCGCCGGAGCGGCCCGCGATCGCGAAGAGTAAGGCGCACAGCAGAACCGCGGTGCGGAATATCTGGAACGTGTGCGGGGGCGGTGTGCGGAGAACTGGGACGTGTGCGGCGACGGTGTGCGGAGAACTGGGACGTGTGCGGAGACGGAGTACGGGGAACGCCCGCGCTCCTCTCATTTCCCCGCACTCCGCCTCCTTACTCGTTCCAGGTCTCCGCACTCCGCCTCCGCACTCGTTCCCCCTCGGCACTCGTTCCAGGTCCCCGCACAGCGCCTCCGCACCCCTTTACTTCACCGTCCCCGGCACCTTGATCGTCACTCCGTACTTAGCTAGAGCCTGGCTCACCGCACTCGCCTTTCCGAGCACCGCATTTCCGTCCGCGACCGCCTTCGGTAGCGCGAGCTTCACATCGTTGTACTGACGCACCGACGCCGGGCTTGGAACTTCCCACACACCCGCGAGCTGCGTCTTCAGCGTCGACGCACGCGCGAGAGCGTTCTCCGGATCCACGGCGCCACCACGTCCGCCGCCACCACCGCCCCGCCCGCCCGCTCCGGCGTTGGTCGGAACGCCGAACTTCTTGCGGATCGCGTCGAACTCCTTGTTCAAGGATTCGAACTGCGTCTTCACGTTGGCGGGGATATCGCTCTTCTCAGCCACGGTCTTCGCCGCCGCTTCCATTTGCGGATAGAGCGAGTTGAGCGCCGTCGCCATCGCGACGCCGCGGCGCTGGATCGCGTGCAGGTCGGTGACGATCGCGTTGTAGTGCTCGTGCTCACCCGGGGCGAAGTGGACGTCCGGGTCGAACACGATCTTGAGCGGCTTCGAGTCGAGCACCTTCGTGCCGGACATCAGCGCGACGGTGTATGTCCCGGGCAGCACGTACGGCGCCGGTCCGCCGAGCCCACCACCGCCGCCGAAGCCGCCTCCGCCCCCACCACCGCGCCCTGGCGCGGCTGGAGCTATCAGTCGGCGTCGCGCACGGATTCATCGGGAGGTAGCCTGCGCTGGGAACTGGTTGCGGCACGCCCGGCACCGCTCCGCCGCGACCACCTCGGCCGCCGCCACCACCGCCGCCGCCGCGTCCACCACGACCGCCACCGGCTGCCTCGGAGTCCACCGCGGCCGTGATCGGCTCGCCGCGCATGTCCCAGCAAGCCGTCTGGATTCCGGGCTGCGACTTCGCGCTCGGAATCGTCACGCTGCGCACCGTCTTGCCGGTCGCGTCGTTCACGCGCAGCGAGAGATCGGTCATCGGCGACTTGAGGAAATACTGAACGACCGCCTCGTTCGGCGGATTTTCGCCGAGGAAGTATTGATGGCCCCAGAACTCGTCGTTGCGATCGTCCTTGGTCTTCCACTCGAGCGCCGTCGGCACGGTGAAGAGCTTCGCGTCCGCGCTCTGCGTAGCCGCGTACTCCTGAATCGGTTCGAGGTGGTCGAGCACCCACAGCGCTCGGCCGTGCGTCGCGACGAGCATGGCGTTGTCGCGCGGGTGAAGCGTGATCTCGTCGACGCGCACCGTCGGGAGATTCGCCTGGAGGCGGGCCCAGCTCTTTCCGCGATCCAGCGAGACCATGATGCCGGTCTCCGTTCCGATATACAGAACGTCGCGATTGCGCTGGTCTTCGGTGAACGTCTTGACGACGTCGCTTTCGAGTCCGCTCGAAAGCGAACGGAACGTGGCGCCGAAGTCGGTGCTCACCCACACGTAGGGCTTGAAGTCGTTGAGCCGGTGGTTGTCGATCGTCACGTAGACCGTGCCCGCGTCGTACGCCGACGGCGCGACCTTGCTGACCCACCCGCCCGCCGGAGCGCCCGGCAGATTCTTCGTGATGTTCTGCCAACTCTTGCCGGCGTCACGAGACACGTAGAGCAGTCCGTCGTCGCTCCCCGTGTAATACACACCGGGCTGCTTCGGCGACTCGGCGAGCGTCACGATCGCCGGCCACTGCGACACGCCGTCGTCGCGCGAGACGCGAATCTCGGAGCCCTTGAGGCCCATCGTGACGATCGTGTCGCGGTTGGCGTTCGACGTGAGGTCGGGGCTGATCATCGTCCACGAGTCGCCGCGATCGTGCGAGACGAAGACGTGATTCGCCGCCACGATCAACGCGCTCGGATCGTTCGGCGAGATGATCATCGGCGTGTCCCATTCCCAGCGGAACGACTCGCCCGGCTTCGGTGCCGGCGTCACATTGAGCGCGTTCGGCCGAATCTGTTTCGACTCTCCCGTGATCGTGTGCCGCCGAGTGATGTTACCGTCTTGCGTCTCGCTGAAGATCCAGTGCGAATCTCTCTTGTCCGGAATCGCGACGAAGCCGTCGCCGCCTTGGATCTGGAACCACTCCGAGCTCATGATGCCGTTCGCAAACCGCGACGCGCTCGGCCCGCACCAGTCGTAATTGTCCTGCATGCCGCCGCAGACGTTGAACGGATGCGCCATGTCGTAGCCGACGTGGTAGAACAAACCGGCCGGGAGGTTGGCGAAGAAGTTCCACGTCTTCGCGCCGTCGTACGACACACTCACACCGCCGTCGTCGCCGATCATCATGTGATCCGAGTTGTTCGGATCGAGCCAGATCGCGTGCACGTCGTCGTGAGCGGCGAGCGACGCCTGGCCTTCGGTCGTTTTTCCCCCGTCGATCGTGAGCGACATCTTCACGCCGCCCTGGAAGACGCGGTCCGGATTGTTCGGATCGACGCGCACCTGGCTGAAGTAGAGCGGCCGCGGGTTCGTCGAGCTCACCTTGTGCCACGTCGCGCCGCCGTCGTCCGAGCGATAGAGGCCACTTTCCCCGGCGTCCGCCGCCGCACCCCGCCCCCGCCCCCCTCCCTGGACTGTCGTGTCACCACTCTCCGGATTGACCGCGCCGCGTCCACCGCCCCCCCGGCCACCCGGCGGTCCCTGCGCTTCTATAGATGCGTACACGATGTTGCCGTTCTTGCGATACGTGTCGAGACCGATTCGCCCTAAGGATCCCGCGGGCAATCCACTAGAAAGCCGCGTCCAGGTGTCGCCGCCGTCGATCGATTTCCAGATTCCGCTGCCCGGGCCGCCGCCGTTCACGCAGCACGCCGAGCGACGGCGCTGGTAGGTCGACGCATAGAGCGTCTTCGGGTCGGTGTAGGACATCACGAGATCGTTCGCGCCCGTTTCGTCGTCGACGAAGAGCACACGCTTCCAGCTCTTGCCGCCGTCGGTCGTCTTGTAAACGCCGCGATCACCGCCCGGTCCGAAGATCGACCCGACCGCCGCGACGAGCACGACGTCGTCGTTGCTCGGATCGATGAGGATGCGGTTGATGTGCTTCGAGTCCTTGAGCCCGACGTTGGCGAACGTCTTGCCGCCATCGGTGGACTTCCACACGCCGTCGCCCCACGACGTCGTCTGGCGATTGTTCGCCTCGCCGCTGCCGACCCAGACGACGTCGGGGTTCTGCTGCGAGACGGTGACGTCGCCGATCGCAAGCAGCCCTTTGGTCTGCAACAGCGGCGTGAAAGTCGCTCCGTTGCTCGTCGTCTTCCACACGCTGCCATGCGCGGTGCCGACATACCAGATCGAGGTGTTCTTCTCGTACACGGCGATGTCGGAAATGCGTCCCGACATGATGGCCGGGCCTATGGAGCGGAAGTGGAGTTTGTCGAACTGCTGTGCGATGGGAGAGGCGGATTGCGCGAAGCAGACACCAGGGACGAAGGCGACGACGGCGGGCAGGACGAGATGGCGCTGGAAGCGAAGCATTTGTGCTCCGGGCAACGGATTTTGGGGACGCAAGATTGTAGCGCGGCGGGCGGGAGAGCGCGAGCGACTCGGCCAGGCCTCCCTACGATTTGAACGTCGTCGCCAGGACTCGACGTTTGAGGTCGAGAAAGCGAGGGTCGTTCTTGACACTGCGAAACCAGGGCGTGTCCCAGCCGAGGAGCGCGCGCAAGCTGAAGGTCTTTTTTCGAAACGCGTTCTCGAGCCACTGCATCGTGTGATCGGCGTCTCCCATCCCGGCGTACGCAATCGCGATGAAATCCGGATCGACCCACTGCCGCCGTTCGCGGGCCTCGAGCAGTCGAATCTGCTCGAGCGCTTTGGTCCGATTGCCCATCCGCCCGTAGGTCACCGCCAGACCGGTCGACGGCTGCCCGAACGTCTTCTCGAACGCCGAAAACGCCTTCAACGCCTCGTCGTAGCGAGCCATCTCGAGATACGCGATCCCATCGGTCGCCTCCCAGACCACGACCATCGAATCGAGCGACTTCGCGATCGAGTCGACTCGAAGCGCTGCCGCCGGGCGCCCACCCCAGGCGAACGCTTCGGCGGACAGCCGTTGCGCGAGCGCGGACAGCGGATCGACGTGGATCAATCTGTCGGCGAGCGAGAACGCCTTCGAGGAATCGCCGGACAAGTATGAGAACAGTCCGTACATGAACAACGCGTCCGGCGAGTTCGGGTTCAACGCCAGGCCGCGCTCCATCTCCGCGCGTCCGGCGGCGAAGTCCCAAGTCGCCGCGCCGATTTCATATCCGTGAATCACGCGGGCTTCCGCCAACAGGCTGTCCGCCGCCACCGCGCGCTCGGCCGCGGCCAGCGCGAGCGAGTGGTACTCGTGCGACGGCATGTAGACGTCAGCGAGAATGTCGTACACGAAGGCGACGCCGGCGTGCGCCTGCGCGTAGTTCGGGTCGAGCTTGAGGGCGTCCTGGAAATAGCCGAGCGCCTTCTGCAAGCCGTCGGGGGTGAGCTTGTTCTTCTCGAACACGCCGCGGAGATACAGGTCGTGCGCCTCCGGGTTCGTGGTGCGGCCCGCGTGCGCGACGGCGACGACGGTCGGCGAGAGCACCATGCGCATCTCGGACGCGATCGCGCTCGTGATTTCGTCCTGCATCGCGAAGTTGTCCTTGTTCTCGCGATCGTACGTCTGCGACCAGAGCAGCTTGCCATCGGGCCGATTGAGCTGCATCTGCAATCGGACGCGTCCCATGCCGGGCTGCAGCTTGCCGGTCAACAGCAGGCCGACGTGCAGTTGCCTCGCGATCTCGGCCGGCGCGATGCGCGTGCCCTTGAAGCGAAACGTCGAGAGATCTCCCGCCACCTGCATGCCCGGAATCTTCTGGAGCTCGTGCGCGAGCTCACTCGTCATGCCGTCAGCGAGATATTGCGTCGTCGAGTCGCCGCCCAGGTTTTCGATCGGCAAGACGGCGAGCGTTTTCTCGGCTGCTGCGGCCGCGCCGGGCTGTCTCATGTTGAGCAGGACCACGCCGACCAGGACCAATACGGCGATCGCGATCCCTCCCCACGCGGCGAGCGCGCGCCTCGTTCCGCGTTTGGTCGTCGGCGCCGCCGGGGTGTCCGCATTGGGCGTTCCCGGCGTGACGACCGCGTCGAGCGTGCGGACGATTTCGTCGGCGGTCTGCGGGCGATCGTCGGGCGCCTTCGCGAGGCAGCGCATCACCAAGGCGGCGAGCGCCGGATTCACGCCGGCGCGCAGCGTTCCGATGGGCCTCGGGTCCTCGGAGAGGTGCGCGGCGATCAGCGCCTGGCCCGAGCGTCCGGAAAACGGCGGCGCGCCCGTGATCAACTCATAGGCGAGAACGCCCCACGCGTAGAGATCCGCGCGATGGTCCACACCCGGGTCGGCGACGGCTTGCTCCGGCGCCATGTAGGTCGGCGTTCCGATCGCGATGCCGGCCGACGTGGTTCCGAATGCGCCGCTATTGCCGGCGGCGTCGAGCGCCTTGGCGACGCCGAAGTCGGTGACCATCGCCGCGCCGCCAGACATGAGAACGTTGTCCGGCTTGATGTCGCGGTGGACGATGTCGTGACCGTGCGCGTACGCGAGCGCGCTCGCTACCTCTCGCAAGATGCGGATCGTCTCGTTGAGCGGCGGCGGTCCGTCGCGGACGAGACGCGCGCGCAGCGATTCGCCGTCGACGAACGGCATCGTGAAGTAGGGCAGGCCGTGAAACTCTCCGGAGGAGAGAAGCGGCACGATGTGCGCGTGCTGGAGTCGCGCGGCGATCGTGATCTCGCGCCTGAATCGTTCGACCGAGAGATGGCCCGCCATCTCGGCCGGTAGCACCTTCACGACGACGGCGCGGTTGAGCGCGCGTTCGACGCCGACGAATACCCGCGACATGCCGCCGCCGCCGAGCTCACGATCGAGCGTGTAGGCGGAACCGAGTGCCTCCTCGAGCTTTGCGCGGATGTCGGCGGACACAGGCCTCCGTCGGCCGGGTCTAGTCGGGGTAAAGTACAGCCGGAGCGGTGGGCCGGCATCCGGAAACGCGAAACAACCCTGTTCCCACGAGATCTGATGGCGCTCGCGCTCCGCCCGCGATACCATCTGCCGGTCACGCCCCTACCGAGCGCACGCCATGCCCGATCTCTCTCGCCCCGCGAGATCCGCCTCGCTCCTCGCCGGAATTGTCCTGCTCTTCACGGCTGCGTCGACAGCGCCGCGCCGGGCCGACGTTCCGTTGTCATCGCTCGACCTCACCAGGATGAAGGTCCAGCCCGGCGGCGGGCGGGGTGCGGCGCAGACGGTTGCGCAAGCCAACAAGAGCATCGACGGCAATCCAATTCACATCGGCGGCAAGGAGTTCACCGCGGGCGTCGGCACGCGCGCCAATAGCGTCCTCTTCGTCCAACGAATGGCGGCGCTGAGCATTTCTCGGCGCTGGTCGGCGCGGACGACAATCCGATACAGGCGCCCCCCGGTGCCACCGGGCAACCGTCCGCGCCGCCTCCACCCCCTCCGACGCCGATCGTCTTCCGCGCCGTGGGCGACGGACGCGTGCTCCACGTCAGCAAGCCCGTGTCGCGTGGCGACGCGCCGGAGCCGTTCGACGTCGACTTGCGCGGTATTAGAACTCTCGTATTGCAGGTGAGGCAGGTTGATGTCGTCCGGCCGGTGGCGGCGAACTGGGCCGATGCGAGGTTCACCGTAACTGGCGCCGCACCGGTCGCGATCGACATTCCCGTCGAGCCGCGCGAGATCCTCACGCCCAAGCCCGGACCCGCGCCGCGCATCAACGGGCCGTCGCTCACCGGCGTCACGCCCCTGCACGACGTCCTCTACAAGATTCCCGCAACGGGCACCGCGCCGATTACCTATGGAGCGACGAATCTGCCCAAGGGACTCACGCTCGACCCGGCGTCGGGAGTCATTCGCGGCGCGATCGGCGCACGTGGGCGCTACCCGGTGACGTTCACCGCGAAGAACGCGGCGGGCTCGGCGTCGAAGCCGTTCACGTTCGTCGCCGAAGGACAGCTCGCGCTCACGCCAGCGATGGGATGGAACAGTTGGAACGCCTACGGCCGTGCGGTGAGCGATTCACTCGCCCGGGCGGCCGCCGACGCGATGGTGTCGAAGGGACTCATCGACCACGGCTGGACGTACATCAACCTCGACGACGGCTGGGAGCGGAGCGAGCGCGAAGCCGATCCGCTGTTCGAGGGACCCATCCGTACGCCCGACGGCACGATGCTCACCAACAAGAAGTTCCCGGCCATGAAGGCCCTCGGGGACTACATCCATGGTAGGGGGCTCAAGTTCGGGATCTACTCCGGCCCGGGCCCCACGACCTGCCAGCGCCTCACGGCGAGCTGGCAGCACGAGCGTCAGGACTTTCTCACGTTCGCGACGTGGGGCGTCGACTACCTCAAGTACGATTGGTGCAGCTACTCGAGCGTCCTCGCGCCGGGCGAAACGAACCAGCAGTTGCCCGTGCTCAAACGCCCGTATCAGGTCGCACGCGCCGCGCTCGACCAAGTGCCGCGCGACATCGTCTATTCACTCTGCCAATACGGGTGGGGCAACGTGTGGGAGTGGGGCGCCGAGCAAGGGATCGCGGGCAACTCGTGGCGCACGACGGGGGACATCACGGATACGTGGGAGAGCATGGCGGGGATCGGCTTCCAACAAGTCGGTCACTCGAAGTTTGCGTCGCCCGGACATTGGAACGATCCGGACATGCTGGTCATCGGCAAGGTGGGCTGGGGTCCGCGCCTGCGCGACTCGCGTCTCACGCCGAACGAACAGTACGTCCACATAACGCTCTGGACTCTGCTCGCTTCGCCGCTCTTGCTCGGCAACGATCTCACACAGATGGATGACTTCGAGCTCAACCTCGTGACGAATGACGAGGTGCTCGCGGTACACCAGGATCCGCTCGGCAAGCCAGCCGATCGCGTCTCGAAGAAAGATCAGCTCGAAGTATGGGCGAGGCCGCTCGCCGACGGTTCGCTAGCGGTCGGGCTGTTCAATCGCGACGAAATGGATATGAAGGTGTCGGTGACGTGGAGTGAGCTTGGGATTACGGGGAAACAGAAGGTTCGAGATCTGTGGCGGCAATCGGATCTCGGTGTGTTTGACGGAGAGTTTTCGAGTGTGGTGCCGAGGCATGGAACGGTTTTCGTGAAGATCGCTCGACCTTAGGCGTTAGTGTGGGTTGTTGTTTGTTTGGGTGTTTGTGGTGGTTTTAATAGATGTGGTGGTGGGTGAGTGGGTGGTTGTAGAGAGCGATAGTGGTGGTGTTGCTGGTGATGAAAGCGAGATTATCGGGAGCGCGTGGAGAGCAGGCGTTGATGTTGCGAGAGCTGATGAAGTGCGCGCTTGATGAGCGACTGCTCGAGCAGTTCTTGTTGGCGTGCCCGAAATGCCGTTGCGCGCGCCTGCAGGATATGCGCGTGCTCGTGCGCGACGATGATCGGCAGGCTGTCGGCCGTTTCACGTTGTGCGCTGAAACGCCAACTCGTCGAGCGGGGTGTCGGCGGTCTTGGATAGAATTCGCTCCGATCAGCATCCGTTGTGACGTCGTGCGCGGTACTGAAACGACGATCAATAGCGTGACAGGCGGAAACACGGACGGCGGATACAGCGACTTGATCGTAGCGAAATTCGCGCGAATGCGCTTGCGGTTGAACTGTGTGCGAAGGAAGGTTCGACGATCTGATCGACGCGAAGTAGCGCGGGTACGCGTCACATCTGGGACAGGCTCGACGCGTGAGGCTACGCAACTGAATGAAGTGTGCAGTCGGTGGAGGCGCGTCGAGGTACTTTCTGAAATTCGCCGGCCGAGCCATCCTACGCCGGCGTCGTACGCGGCCCAGAATGCGCGAGGTCGGAGGCAGATCTGCGCGGCCGTGGGGTCGCTGGCGACGACGACCGATCCCGAATCGGGTGAAGTGAGGTCGATCGCGGCACGCGGCGACCAGTACCGCGGCAAGGCCGAGTCGAAGGATGCGCCGGGGGATCACGACGGGGTGCATGGAGAGAAGTTTGCACGCCGATGGGGGCGCGCGTCAGATCGAGAGGGGCGCTGACAGCAGATCAATCCGCTCGCAGTGCTTCCACCGGATTGACCTTCGCCGCCCGCCTCGCTGGCGCGTACGCCGCCGTGAGCGCTCCCCCTACCAGCACGATCGCCACACAGAGGATCGTCACCGGGATCCGTGGTCCCGACCCCGTACAACATCGACCGCAGCGCGCGCGACGCCGCGACGCCGGCTACAGCCCCGACGCCTACGCCTATGAGCGCCAGCGCCATCGCTTGACGCACGACGAGCCCGACGACATCGGTCGCGGCGGCGCCGAGCGCCATCCGCACTCCGATCTCGCGCGAGCGCTGGTTCACCGAGTACGCGACGACGCTGTGCAGCCCCACGACGGCGAGCACCAGGGCGAGGCTCGCGAACGCGCCGAGCAGAGTGAGCGTGAAGCGATGCATCGACATGAAGTGCGTGAACTGCGCGTCGGCCGTCGCGGCCCTCCGACCGCGATCAGCGGATTCGCCTCGTGAATCGCCGCGGTGATCGGCGGAAGCATCCGCTCGAGCGGCTGGTGCGAACGAAAGAGTAGAAACGGACGGGCGTGATGCCGCGGGCATCGCCATGAAGAGTTGCGGGTGCCACGGGAGTCGTTCGTCGCCGGGCCCGCGGATGTCGCGCACGACGCCGACGACGGTCATCCACGGGAGATTGGCGAACGGACGGATGCGCGCGCCGACGGCGCCGCCGTTCGGCCAAAAGCGTTTTGCGAAGCTCTCGCCGATCACGACCTCGCTGGACGATACAGGTCGGTGGGAGTCCGCGTCGTCGGCGAATCCTCGGCCCGCAATCATTTGCATGCCGAGCACAGAGAAGAAATCGGACGGGCCGCCATTTAGGATGAAGCTCGACAGGCTGTCGCCCACGCCGACGGTGCGGCCCTCGATCTCGATCGGGCTCGCTCCCGTGATGTGGTCCGGGGGAAGACGCTCCGCCAATGTCGCCTGCTCCACGCCGGGAACTGCTCGCACACGGTCGAGCAGCGCGTGCAGCGCGTCGCGTTTCCCCTCGAGCGTGAACTGCTTGTCGGTGAGACGAAGGCTCACCGCGGCGAGATGCCTCGGCTCGATCCCAAAATCCATGCGCTGCATCGCGACGAGCGTCCGGATGAGAAGCCCGGACCCGATGAGCAGGACCACGGAGAGCGCCACCTCCAAGACGACCAGTCCCGACCGAACGTGCCGCGCGGCGCGCGATCCGGTCGCGGTGCGCGTGCCATCCTTGAGCACCTCGGCGGAGTCGCGTCGTGCGAGGAAGAGCGCCGGCGCGAGTCCGAAAACAAGCCCGGCAGCAATCGAGATCGCGAGGCTCCAGGCGAGCACCGGTCCATCCAACCTCGCGCTGTTCAGCTCCGTGGAGTTCGGCGGTTGCGCGGCGACGATCAGACGCAGCGCCAGCGTAGCGACCGCGAGACTCAACGCGCCGGCGACGATCGCCAGCAGAATGCTCTCCGTGAACACCTGGCGCACGAGCCGCGCTGCCCCGGCGCCCATCGCGGCGCGCACGGCGAACTCGCGTTGACGCGACCACGCCCGAGCGAGAACGAGATTGGCCACGTTCGCGCACGCAATGAGCAAGACGAATCCGACGGCGCCGAACAAGATCTCGACGATCAACCGGTACTGCCGACTGAGTAGATCGACCGCGCGCAACAGACGCGGCGGATCGCTGATCGAATTCTTCGGGCGCGGGATGGAATTGAAGACGCCGGCGAGCTCCCGGTTGGCATCGTCCACGTCACGATGCTCGGCCAGCTTGGCGATGACGGTGAGCTCTTGATCGCCGGCGGTCGCCGGCGGAAGCGCGGTGAACACAGCGTTGCCGTCGATGAACGGAATGCGGAAGTCGGGCGGCATCACGCCGATGATCGTATGCGGCGTTCCGTCGAGCAGAATCGTTCTGCCGAGCGCCGAGCGTGACGCGCCGAATAGCCGCTGCCACAGACCGTCGCTCAACAGCGCGACGGGCGGCGCGTTCATGAGCGTGTCCTGCGCCGCGATGTCGCGCCCGAGCGCGGGATGCGTTCCGGTGAACGCCAATGCGCCGGGCGGAATAGCCGCGCCCCACGCACGCTCCGGCGACCGCGCCGTGTCGCCGATCGCGTAAGGCCGCTCGTCCACCATCGTGATGTCCACGACGTCTCGCGCGCGCGCGCGCCAGTCGTCGACGAACTGTCTCCGCGAGCCTGAAATCAGCGCGCCGTGCCCGGACGTCGCCTGTAGAAACACCATGCGGTTGCCGTCGGGGAAGGGCAGCGGCCGCAGAATGAGTCGATGGACCACGCTGAAGATCGCGACGTTTGCGCCGATGCCGAGCGCGAGGAGGAGCACGGCGGTGGCCGCGAACCAGGGCTGCCGCCTGAATCCGCGCAGCGCGTAGCGGAGGTCGGCCGAGATCTCGTCGAGCCAGCGCGTCTCGCGTTCGTCGCGTACGGCTTCTTTGGTCTGCTCGACGCCACCGAACGCGACGAGCGCGCGGCGCCTGGCCTCGTCTGGCGCCATGCCGCGGCGGACGTTCTCGTCGGTCTCGAGCTCGAGATGCAGCCGTAGCTCGCGGTCGAGCTCCGATTCGACGCGACGTCGGCGAAGGAGCGCGCGGAGCCACAGCGAAAGCCGGGCGAGGCCGCTCATGGCGTCGCCTCCTTGGCGACGAGCACCAATTCCACGGCGCCGACGAATCGTCGCCAGTCATCCAGCTCGGTCGCGAGCGCTCGGCGTCCGGCCGCCGTGAGACGATAGTACTTGGCCTCGCGGTTGTTCTCGGTGACGCTCCACTCGCTCGTCACGAGTCCTTTGCGCTCGAGGCGGTAGACGGCGGGATAGAGCGAGCCCTGTCCGATCTGCAGCGCGTCCTTGGAGAGTTGCTGGATGCGCTGGCTGATGCCCCAACCGTGAAGCGGCGCCAGCGAGAGCGCCTTGAGGACGAGGAGATCGAGCGTGCCTTGAAGGACGTCGGCCGAGGTGGCCATGGGGGCTCCTGTCGAACGGACAAGGAAGCTACCATCACTGCTGTCGAATGGTCAAGGGAGCCCCATTCGCAGTTCGGCCGTCAACACGCAAGCCGAGGCTGCTAGAGAAGAAGGTCCCCGCGTATTCGCTGGCGCACGCCCCACCACATCGCCCGTAGGAGCGAAGACCGCTGAATCTCGACCTTCGCCTCGCCTGTCGCGGCGGCACGCCATGCCCCATCCATCCGAACCGGAACTCGCGCCTCAATCGCTCCACGGTCGTTCCCGACGAGCCCGCGCCCCGCCGGTGATACAGCGCCGATCGACGCGACGATCGAACTCGCCGGTTCGGCGTACGTGACCAGCTTCACCGACTGTCCCGCCCTCACTCGCGTCGCCCCCGCACCGTCGAGCGCGACCCGCGCCTCGAGCGAGTCGACCGTCGCGATCGTCAGGATTCTCGTCCCGAAATCGACCCGCCGTCCCGCCTGTTCCTCGACGCGCGGCGTCGTGACGACGCCACGCCATTGTGCACGAAGCGTCAGCGCATCGATCCGCGCCTGCAACCCGGAGAGGCGTGCCGATGCCGCGGCGCGCTGATCGTCGAGCCGCGCGGCGATTGCCGTCTGGTTCACCGACCGAGCGCGCGACGCGCCGACGCTCAGCGAGTCGACCAACCGCGCGGCGGCGACGAGCTCACGCTCCAGCGACCGATCGACGATACGCGCCACCGGGGCGCCCGCCGGAACTCGCGTCCCCTCGCGCACGAACACCTCGGCGAGAATTCCGCTGTCAGGCGCGACGAGGTCGAACGTTCGCACGGGCGCGAGCACGAATCGGCCGGACGCCGTGAGGTTCCACGGGATCAACGCCATCACGATGCCGGCAATCAGAACGACAGCCGTCGCAACGAAAGCCGATCCGCTTCCAGCTCCACCGTCGCTTTCGCTCGGCGCGCCGCGTGCGCATCGCCAGCACGATCGCGCGCCCCCACTCGGCGATCCCATGACGAGCCAGCGCGACGATCATCGCGAGCGCGAGCACGACTCCGAGTGCGCCGAGTGCGGCGCGCGACCAGCCGACGACCAGCAGCCCGATCACGGCGAAGAGCAGCGCCGATGTAACAGGCGGCGAGAGTGCCGTAGATGAGAAACACCCTCTTCTCTCGCTCGCTCACCGACGGCTCCGGCATGTCGAGACGCAGCATATGGCGACGCACCCACCATGCGACATACGCCAGCGCGCGTTGACGAAGATTCGGGATCTCGAGCCAATCGGTCAGCACGAAGTAGCCGTCGAGCGGGATGAGCGGATTCATGTTGGTGAGAATCGTCGTCGCGCCGCCGATGAGCATCGCCGCGACCGCGATCTCCGCCGCGAGCGTGCCGGGTCTGGCGATCGCCCAGACGAGCGCGGCGAGGCCGGCCACGACGAACTGAATCCAACCCCGGCAGCCGTGACCCAGAGCCTGGAGCGCACCTCGGGAAAGCTCCACGCGTCGTTCACGTTGCAGTAGAACGCGGGCTGGAAATACATGAGCATGAATCCCATCTCGTGCACTTCGCCGCCGAAGTACTTGCACGTGAACGCGTGACCCAGCTCGTGGATGAGGATGACGACCATCGCCGGTGAACCAGAGCACGACGACCGCGCCGAACGTGAGGTTGGCGAACGAGTACAGTTGCGCGACCGTGTGCGAGAACTCGTCCCACCTCGACGTGAGAACACCGAAGTACGCGACGAACAAGAGCACCGAGACCGCGAGGAACGCCGGGCGTGAAGCACCAGCGAATCGCCGGGAGAACGCGGTCGAACAGCGCGTCAGGGTCGCCCATCGACCAGCGCATGCGCATCAGCTCGCCCCGAAAAAGCTTCGGCTGGCGCCGCCGCCGTCGCTCGGCACGCAGCCGCTCGAGCTCGAGCGTCGTGCGCTCGACCAGCGTCCGCTCCAACACGCCGATCGACGAGAGCTTGCGGGCGAACCCTTCCACGGTGCGTGAGGGAATGCGCATCCCCTGTTCGGCCAACGCGCGCGCGATCTCGTCCGGAGTGCGGCGCCCGTCGAAGCAGCGCATCACCGCGATCTCGACGGCGCCAAAGCGGAAATACTTCCGCGTCGTCGGATCCTTCACGACGAAGCTCTTCTCGCCCTTGAACAGACTGCTCGACGATCGTGAGGTCGGGACGAAGTCGCGGGAGAAAGCCCGCCCCCGGCGTCGACGGGGAACGCCGCGGCGGTCACTTGTCGCGCCGGGCGATCCGCTCGCCGAGTGAGAGACCGTTCACGATCTCGACGCGCCCGTCGCCGAGGTCGGCGCCGAGTGTCACCGGACGAAGCGCGGTGCCGCCTCCGGTGCCTTCGACGACGAGCACGAATCCGTCGGGCGCCACCGCGTCGCGCGGGATGGCGACGACGTGTCGCCGCTGCGCGCCGAGTCGAACTGTGACGCTCGCGCCGGGAATGAGCCGCGATGTCTCCGCGACGCGAAGCACCACCTCGCGCGTCCCACTCGCCGCGTCGATCACCGGAGCGGCGCTCGCGACGACGGCGCCTGCCGTCGCGCCGTCGTCGTTTGAGACGGTGGCGTGATCGCCGACGTGGACGCTCGCCGCCGATGCTTCCGGCACGCGCACGCGCGCCATGAGCGGTGAAGTCTCGGTGACTCGAAAGAGCGTGTCGCCCACGTTCACGAAACGCCCGGCGCGCGCATATCGGGCGGTGACGACGCCGCTGAACGGCGCCGCGACCTTGGTAAGCTCGATGTCCCGCCGCGCCTTCCGTCGCGCGAGATCGGCTTGGCGATATTGGAACTCGACCTGCTCGGAATCAGCGACCGTGATGCCGCCGGCCTTCGTCATCAGCCGCGCCCGGACGACGGCCTTGCTCGAATTGTCGAACGACGCGTCAGCCTGCGCGAGCGCGATCTGCTGATCGGCGCTTTCGAGCAGCGCCAACGCCGCGCCGCCATTCACGTGATCGTTCAGGTCCGCCAAAACCGAATCGACGTTCCCGGCCGCTCGCGCCACGACGACAGCGTCGTGCTCCACATAGAGCTGCGCCGGCAACTGAAGCGGCGCCCGCACCGTAGTCGTCTCGACGAGAATCCCCGCCGGCGCTTGCGCCGTCGCTCCCGCGGCCGTCGCCTTTGGTTGCCGGCCGCAGGCTCCGAGTATCGCGAGCAGCGCATAGCGCGGTGGACCGGATGGACCGGTGGACGACGGTGGACAAGCGGGTGGACCGGTGGACCGGTGAACCGGTGGACCGGATCGAACGTCGCATCATGCCCACAACCTCCACCAGAAAAGCCGAAGCCTACGCCAGGGCTCACGAACCACACGCCCCATCACGGACGCCGGATCCGTGAGCACGCGCGCATAGGCGACCATCCCCGGCCGAATGAGACCGCGAGTCGTTGGGAACGAGCGCGCGCAGCGGATAACCCGCCATGCTCGCCGACGTCGCCTCGCCGTTCGACCGGTCCACCGGTCCACCGGTCCACCGGTCCACCCCTATCACGCGTCACCCGCCCGACGAACGTCCTCTGCGGATACGCATCCACGCGCAACCGCACCTCGTCGCCGACGCGCACACGCCCGATGTCGCGCTCGTCGACGTTGAAGTCCAACTCGAGCGTGTCCGTGCGTCCCACGACGATCAGCTGACTTCCCGCGTCCACCCACGAGCCCAGTCGCTCCTGCGGCCTCGGCGTCAGCACGATTCCCGCGACCGGACTGCGCACGAGCGCCGCGCGAACTTGTTCGTCGAGCACACTCGCTTCGCGTCGCAGCGCGTCGGCACGCATCCGTTGCAACCGCTCTTCCGCCGCGTCGCCGCGCGCCGACGCTGCCGCCGCTTCACGCTCGGCGCTCGCCGCGTCCGAGAGCGCCGCGTCGCGCGACGTACGCTGCTCGGCGTCGCGCAATTGCACGATCGGATCGCCGCGCGCGACGCGCGCGCCTTCGCCAATGAAGACGCGTTCCACGACCCCGTCCACGAGCGGACGGATCTCCGTGCGGACGTTCGGCCGAAAAACAGGCTGGTTCGCCTCGACGCGCAGCGGCCATTGAATGAGCGTCAGCGACGCGATCGCCACCGCGGCGATCACCGCCCACGTGAGACGTCGCATCGCCGGCAGCGCGAGGAACGCCTCTTTCTTGGCGTGGATCGCGCCGAGTGTGTCGGCGAGCGGGACTTGCTGATAGAGTTGCGCGTTGCGAAGAGCGACGGTCGCCTGGTTCGCGAGGATCGTCGCCAGCTCGCGCTGCCGTTCGGTCGCGAACTCGGGACGCTCGGCCTCGAAAAGCAAAATGCCGAGCACTCCCTCGTCGTCCTTGAGCGGGATGTACAATCCGCTCACGACGCCGTCCGCCTCGAGGTCGCCTTCAAAGATCTGCAAAAAGAGACGCTCGGCGTCGGACCCGGCTTCGGTGCGGTCGGAGAGATAGAACGCTTCGCCGACGCCGGCCGCCCACGCGCCTCGCACGGCGAGATCTTGAAGATCGGGATCCTCGGCATCGAACTTCTCGACGCCGGCGAGCGCGCGGATGTCGCATTTGCCGCGCTCATACAAGGCGATCGCTCCGCGATCAAAAGTGATCGCGCGCATCGCGAGATTCACCACGGCGCGCATCACGCGATCGAGATCGAGCGTCGAGCCGATCGCTCGGCTCATCTCCATCACCAGCTCGAGGTCGCCCGTGCGATCGTTCGCCGCCATGCGCTCGGCGTTTCGAAGCGCGACGCCGGCGACATCGGCCAGTCGAGTGAGTGCGACGCGCTCGCTCGGTGTGAACGCGCCGTGAGCCGCGAGATCACGCGCGACCCGCAACGCGCCGGATGACGGTGACGCCGTCGGCCGAAGCGGAGCGACGATGACGGCCATCCCGTCTTCGTCTTCCATCGGTCGAGCCAGAGCGTCGACGGGTCCGCTCGCCCCCGTCATCCGCTCGGCGCCCTCACCGCTCGCGATCCAGCATGTGAACGCGTCGTCCCGCTCGACCCAGGCCGATACACGATCCGCGCGCAGAATGTCGCGCGCGAAGTTCAGGGTCTTTGTCTCGATCTCGCGCGCGTCGAGGCAGGCCGCGAGCTCGACCAGCGCACCGTGGAGCGGATCGGAACCGTCCGGAAGCGCTGCTTGTCCCGTCGGCGTTGCCGTCAGCGGCAGGTCGGTCAGCGTCACCGGAGGGGAAGGCGGAACATCGGGTCCTAACGGCCGGAGGGAGGGCCAAAGCTGGCGTTGCGCGTGCTCAGCCGCAAGCAACGCTGTGCGTCGCCTCCCACAAAAACGAGGCGGGCGGGGATTTCCCCGCCCGCTCAGACACTAAGCCGCGTCTTCGGCGCCTTAGTCGAGGATCTGCAACGGTGCGATTCGCTCTTCCAGCTCGCTCACCGTCAGCTCGATCGCATCGGCTTCCTTCCCCGTCTCCTTCTTCACGACCTGCTTCTGCGTGTTCGTGAGGTCGATCCGAACGATGTCCTTTGGTTTGCTCATGGCCGCACCTTCTATCTATAGGAAGTTCTGGAGATGACTAGCGTGCGTCAGCGAGTGAGGCGGACTACTTCGGACGACTTAAGGCCAGTTCCGCGAGCTTTAAAAGGCCTTCATCGGCGTGATTCGGTCCTCGAGCTCGGCGACGGTCAACTCGATCGCCTCGGCGTCCTTCCCGGTTTCCTTCTTCACGATCTGCTTCTGAGGGGCCGTCAGGTCGATCCGGACGATGTCTTTTTCCTTGCTCATATCGCCTCTTCCATATGGAGGTCGGGGGGCGGACTGCTCACGGGAACGGACGAGATGGTACTTCCGGTCCGTGAATGGGGCGTGAATCTTCTTGGGGCGATCGTGAAATACGCGTCGCGTTCGCCCTCCTCCGCTCCCGGAGGCAGCCCCTGCCCGCGCTGTCACTCACTCTGTGCGGTCGCGTCGCCGCGGCGGTCGACGGCTCCCCGGTACCGGGAGCCGTTCTCGGCAGCAAGAGCCTGGCGTTGCTGGCTTTCCTCGCACTCGAGCCGGGCGCGCACAGCCGAGACGAAGTCACGGCGCTGCTCTGGGGGGAATACCCGGAGGAAAAAGCCCGCGTCTCGCTGCGTCAGGCGCTCACACATCTGCGAGACGCGATCGGCGACGCGCTTCACGTCGATCGGACGTCGGTGGCACTGGTCGTCGCCGCCGGACAGCGACATCCGTCAATTCCTCGCCGCCGCCGACACCTCGCCGCGCGACGCGGCCGAGGTGGACATTCCGCATTTTCTGAGCGGCCTTCAGCTCAGACACTCGTCCGGCTTCGACGACTGGGCCGATGAAAAGCGGCACGCGTTGCTCCGACGCTACGCCGGCGTGCTCGCCGCGGCCGTTCGAGAAGCGATTGCGAGCAACCGCTCGCGCGACGCGGTGCGAGCCGCCGAGCGATGGGTGGCGCTCGACGGGTTCTCGGCCGACGCCACGCTCGCGTTGATGGAGTCGCAGTTCCTTGCCGGCAATCGTACGAACGCGTTGCAGGCGTTCGCCGACTATCGGTCGCGACTCACGAGCGCCGACGATCGTCCCGACCACCGGCTCCTCGAGCTCGCGCAGCGCATCGAGGACGCGCGCCTGAGCGGCGAAAGCAGGCGGCCAGGCGACCGAAGAGTGGTACGCCGCGTCGCCGTCGTTTCATGGAAGTCTCATCGGTCGAGACAGGGAATGGGATCGGCTTCGCGCGACATGGCAGGCCGTTTCACGAAGCCGATCGCGCGCTGTGCTCATCGACGGAGAGTCTGGCGTCGGCAAGTCGCGCCTCGCCGACGACTTCGCGCGTTGGGTGACCGCCGAGGGCGGGACCGTGCTCCGCGGACGCGGCTTCGACGTGCGAGTCGGCGTTCCATTCGGCGCGATGATCGAGGCGCTCCGATCGGCGATCGATGCGCCGGGCTTGAGCGGCACCGATCCGCAGTGGCTCGCCGAAGTCGCGCGCGTCGTGCCGGAGCTCAAGCAGCGCTTCGCCGGCTCCCCGAGATCGTCCCCGCGTCGACGGCGGACAGCTGGCGCCTCTTCGAGGGAATCGCGCAGATGCTCCTCGCGATCTCGGAGGAGACGCCGCTGACGGTGCTCATCGACGACGTGCAGTGGTGCGACGCCGACAGCTGCGCGCTGCTCCATTTTCTCGTACGGAAATTGGAGCGAGCTGCGATTCTCTGGTTCGTCACCTTCGCCCCGGGCGCCGTCGAGCGCGACAGCGCCGCCGCACGATGGGTGCGCGCGCTGCGCGGTTCGCCCGCATGCGAAGTGATCGCGCTCCAGCCACTGAGCGAAGACGAAGTACGGCAGCTCGTGCGCGGACTCGGCCGAGTGAGCGCATCGACGGAAGCCGAGCGGTTGGCCTCGCGAATCCATGAAGTGACGGCCGGTTATCCCTTCTACGTGGTCGAGCTGCTCAAGACCCTCTTCGCGCAGGGATGGTTGACGCGTCGATCCGGAGACGCGGCGAGTGGATCGTTCGGCCGAGCGATTCCGGCGACGAACCGGCGCTCGCGCTTCCGTCGGTGCACGAGGCGATCGCCGAGCGGATCGAGTGTCTGTCGGACGAGCTCAAAGGCGTGCTGATCACGATCGCGGTGTCGACGCGCGGTTGCCGCACCGACGTGCTATCTCACGTGCACGGAGTCTCACGCCTGCGCGCGGCGGCGATCGGAGACGCGCTGGTCGAACGGCATCTCGTCGTCGAGGACAACGGGGCATACCGCTGCGCGCATCCGGTGATCGGGCGCGTCATGGTCGACGAGCTCGGCACATCGCGCAAGCGAGAGGTGCACCGCGGACTCGCGCTGGCGATGGAACTCGTGGGTTCGGACCGCGTCGAGTACGTGGATCCGGGCGAGATCGCGCGGCACGCGGAACAAGCGGGTGAGAGGGCGATGGCCTACCGGTTTGCGATGCAGGCTGTCGAAGCGTGCGAGAGACGATTCGCGTTCGATGATGCGCTCGGCTGGCTCGACTTTGCGTCTGGTGTCGCGACGACCGCCACAGAAGCGGACGCCGTGAATCGCGCGACCGCGCAGTTGCTCGAGATCTCGGATCGCCGTGAGCTGCCGCCTGCGCGCGCTCCGGTCGGCACTTTGCGGCCCATCGCGTCGGCTTCGGCGGGTAACTAAGCCGCCAGCGTTCACGCGCCCGAGCCCGCCCGAGGTCTTCCGCGTGGGCTCACACGCGCCCGAGCCGCCCGAGGTCTTCCGCGCGACCAGTGCAATACTGCCGACACTGCCCGGCAGTATTGCCTCGGCTCGCGCTCCAGACCCCGGGCCGTCTCGGTCGCTGCCTCCGCGGGCTCGCGACCGACCTAGCGTTGCGCGCGAACGCTGCGCGCGCGCTCGACGCGTAGCTCGACGCGCAGGCCAGCGCGCACGAGAAAGCGGAGCAGCGTCTCGAGCGAGAAGCGGGCCAGGCGGCCGCGGCGCAGATCGGCGATCCGAAACCGGTCGGTGCGGAGCAGCGACGCGAGGTCGTCACCGTTCCCATAGCGCAGGAACTGAGCGAGGTGCGCGCAGCGCCTCGCGCTTGAGCGCGGGAATCGGATCATTGGTCGGGCGACATTCCGCAGGATAGGATCGCGCGCCAAGGAGGGCGCAACCATTTGGGCGCAGTGGAGCGCCTTGCCTCCCCCGCAATCTCCGCATCGCCCCGGGCACCGGGCCGAGACTCTTTGGTGATCCCGCTACAAAAGGAGCGGGCCGCTTTGCGCGGAGCGAAGCGTGGCCACGAGCTCGGCCCGATCGCCGCGTTCGATCGGGAACTCGACGCCAAGGGCCTCGAGCATCGCACTCACGCGCCGCGGATCCGGATGCCTGGCGCGCAGCTCGACCAGCGTTGGGCCAACATTCGCTGACGTCGCCGGGTGAGGACTCGCCTTCCAGTCGATGAAGAAAGGAACGACACCGTCGGCGAGTACGGTCGTTGGATCCGTGACTTCCCACGTGAGCACCACGCCGTCCGCGCGCTCGCGACTCCCCGACGTCACGCGTCCCAGATGAACCCCGCGTCGCGCGGCGTCGGCAACCAGTTGCGGCAGGTTGGTCGCGGAGGCAGCCCATGCGACGAGCCGCGGGGTTTCTATGGAATCGATATTGAACCACCGAGGCCCGTTTGGCCTCGGTTGGTCGGGATCGGGCGCGATGATTTCGAGGTAGGATGTCGGCCCAATCGCGACGAGCGCATTGCGCGTGCCTCGCCCGATGTGCTGCCCGCCGGGCGACGGGGCGACGCCGAGTCGGCGCTCGATCTCGGCGCACGCGGCGTCCAGATCGGGAGCGGCGTATACGAGGTGGTCGACGCGTTGGAGCATTTCGGCTGCTAGGTGGCGACGTACGAGAGTTCTCGATCCGTTCACCCGGGATCGGTGACGCCCAGATCGAGGACGATGTAAACGTCCGCGATCTCGTACTTCGTGACCGCCGGGACCGGGCGATGCGTGAATCCCATGGACTCATACAACCGAATTGCGGGTTGGAGTTGAGAGTTGGACAAGAGCATCAGACGGCGGGCGCCGCGGTCCCGCGCGAAGGCGATGCAGCGCTCCACGAGCCGGCGCGCAATGCCGTGGCCCCGAAACTCTGGCGAGACGGTGAGCTTGGCGAGCTCGAACTCGTCGGCTCCATTGGGCAGGACGGCACATGTGCCGACGACGGCGTCCCCGCCGATCGCGACGAAGATCTGCCCGCCGGGATCGACGAAGTGCCCATGCGGATCGGCGAGCTGCGCCTCCTCCGAGTGCTCCATGAGGCCGTACTCTTCGAGCCACGCGCGATTGAGCTCGGCGAAACGCCTTGCGTGCTCTGGTCGAAGGGTGTCGATCTCGATTCTCATTGTGTGCGACAGCTTGAGCGGTAAGCGGCACAGCGGCGCGGGAAGATCCCGCGCCGCTGTTCCGGCCGCTACGTGCTGCGTCGTTACGGCTTCTTCGCCTCTTTCTTTGCAGCAGCGGCGGGCGCGCCTGCCTGTATGACCGCCGCGCCCTTCCAGAAATCGGCGTCCGACGCCCGCCAATCCTCGCTCACGTAGCTCATCTTGGCGCTGACCGCGAACAGATCGGTCTGGACCGAGATCACCCCGTCGTTCGACAGCTTGTCGAGCTCCTTCGCGCCGACGTCGCCGAGGGCTTTGCCGAACGCCGCGTCCTCCTTCATGCCGACGTCGAGATCAGCGACGGTCTTGTGCGGAATGATCACGAGGAATGTGCCGTCGGGCACGCCCATCCCGCCCTGGTACATCGCCCAGTGGGCGCTGGTGTGCGCGGCCATGTGCGTCGCGCGAATCTTCTCGGCGATCTTCTTGACGTCGTCGTTGTGCCCCGGCCGCGCGCGGACGGTGATCATCTCGTACGCGTGCATCTGTGACCACGCGACCGTGTCGCGATAGCTCAAGTCCGGCCGCAGCATCCAGAACGACGAGACCGCATCGCTGATGTCCTCGGCGTCCTTGACGGCGAAGCCGCTGACCGCGGTCATGAGATCCTTGTCCTTGGCGCTTGCAGCGTTCGCGTCGTCCATCGCCTTGAACGACGGCCATCCGAACATGAACCAGGCGTCGTTTGGCCCCGTCATGGCGGTCAACGCGATACCATAGTATGGAAGCTTGGCTTTCGCGTAGGCGGCCGCCCACGCATGCTCATTGGCCTCGTGCGCGTCCCCGCGGCCAACCTTCACGATCTCGCGAGTACGTTGAATGATCGGCGGCGGCGTTGTTGGTCCGGCGGGCATGGGTGATTGAGCCATCGCCGGCGGTGCAAGTGCGAGGATGAGTGGAACGGACATACCAATGCGGCGTCGCATGGGTGCTCCTGTTGAAATGGGGGGGATCGGCCGTAACAGAGACATACGGCCGTTGAGCCCATTTGTCACTGTTGCACGCCACATGCGCGCCCATGCTCTTAGTTTTTTTTGATCTAACCCCTCAAACGACGCCCACCAATGTCCCTCCGACCTCTGTCGTGCTCGGCCATCCTGCTCCCGCTCACCGCCGCGCTCCTCGCTGCGCAGCAATCCTCGGCGCCCGCCGATCTCGACGCAACCGTCGCCCGCGTCATGGCCGAACAGCACGTCGTCGGCGCGTCGGTGCTCGTGGCGAAGGACGGTCGGGTGCTCCTGCACCACGGCTACGGTCTCGCGGACCTCGGCCTCGACGTCACGACGAAAGACGAGACGGTCTACCATATAGTTGGCCCGATGCTGCCGTTCACCGGCGTCGCCGTGATGCAGCTCGTCGAGCGCGGCAAGCTGGCGCTCGACGACGACATCTCGAAGTACGTTCCCGAGTTCCCGATGCAGGGGCGGCGCGTCACCGTGCGCCAGCTCCTCGATCACACGTCGGGAATCGTCGACTACCACTACCTCGGCGACCCGATCGAGGCGACGAGCCGGCAGCCCAAGGCGCTCGACGAGGTGATGGCCCTCTACGCCGGCAAGCAGTGGGTCAACGAGCCCGGCGCCAAATGGGACTGGTCGATCTCCGGCTTCCAGCTGCTCGTCACGATCATCGAGCGCGTGTCGGGGCAGTCGTTCGCCGAGTACGTGCAACAGTACCTCTTCGCGCCGGCCGGCCTCCAGCACACGAGCTACTGCGACGACTACAGTCTCGTGAAGGGACTCTCGCACGCCTATCGCCGCTTCGAGAACGGCTTCGTCCCGGCGAACGAGAACGACATGGCGTACAACGCGGACCTGCGTATCTGCAGCACGGTGGGCGATTTCTTCAAGCTGTGGTCCGCGCTCGCCAACCACACGCTGCTCCGCGCCGAGTCGTTCGCGATGATGCAGACCGCGAGGGGCGCCGCGGCGCACATGAGTCCGACGGATCCGCAGGCGCAGTACGGCCTCGCGTTGACGATCAATAGCGAGGACGCGCACCGCCGCTTTGGCCAGCACGGTTCGTTGTTCGGGTACAGCGGAAGCCTGTACGAGTTTCCCGAGGATCACCTGACGATCGTGGTGCTCAGCAACACCGAGGGGCAGAACGCCTACGCAATCACGCGAGCGCTGTCGCGTCAGGTCCTCGGTCTGCCACCGCTGCCCTCGGCGCCGGGTGTCGCGCAATCGTCTGCGTCGCGCGCCCTCGACGACGTTCCGCTGGCGCCGGCCGATCTGCGGCAATTCGTCGGCACCTTCGTCCTTGCCCCCGATCGCGTGTCATCGGATCTCCACGACTCGTACGCGCAATACCGGCGCACGGTGCGCGTGTTCGACGAGAATGGCCGGCTGATGATGCAGA
The DNA here is from genome assembly GCA_963846925.1 of uncultured Gemmatimonadaceae bacterium. GTDB lineage: Bacteria > Gemmatimonadota > Gemmatimonadetes > Gemmatimonadales > Gemmatimonadaceae > JAQBQB01. Next base: position 600,645 of record CAWJXW010000014.1, read on the forward strand.
CGCTGGGCGAGGGACCCGAGCGGCTGCTCAAACAGCGCGACGGAACGTTCGCGCGTCGCTCCGCGCCGCGGGCGGCGGTGACGATCGTGGTCGAGGGCGGTACCGCGACAACCCTCAAGATCGACTCGTCATCGTTGCCCTTGTCGGGCAGGCGAGTCGGGCCAGGCGATCCGGCGACGTTTCACGCACAGCTAAAATGATCGCCCCGCCTCGCCGCGCTCACAGCCGCTTCTGCAACTCCACGAAGCGCTGTTCTCCGCGCAGCAGCGTCAGATCGCTGTCGTGTTCGAGCCACTCCCGATGGCCGAAGCCGCACTCCACGGCCTTTTCCAGGCACGTCAGCGCGTCGTCTTTCATGCCGCCGAGCGCGTATACGCACGCCACGTTGTAGAGCACCATCGAGTCCGACGGATTCGAGTCGTGCGCTCGGCGCACCCAGTCGAGCGCACGATCGCGCTGGCCGAGCTGCATCAGCGCGCCGGCGCCGAGGTAGAGCGCGCGCGGATCGTCCGGATGGAGCTCGAGGTGACGATCCAGACGCTGCATGGCGCGGTGGATGTTGTCGGTCGCCTCCTGCTCTCGCCCGAGCCCCTTGAGCGGCCCGGTGGCGAGCAGCATCGCCTGATAATCCTCCGGCCTCGCCTCGGCGGCCCTCGCGAAGTTCTTCGCGGCCTCGTCGAGTTTTCCTTCTTGGAGACACGCCCGGGCGAACAGATAGTAGGCCTCGAACAGCTTCGGATCGAGCTGCAGCGCGCGCTCGAATGCCGGGCGCGCTTCGGAGTAGCGCCGGCTCAGCGACAACGCGAAACCGCGTGAGGCGTGGGCCGCCGCGAGATTCGAGTCGAGCTCCAACGCGCGGCGGCTTGCCGCGTCGGCGCCGTCGAGGTTCGATTTGCTGCCGTCCCAATACATGTAGAGAAACGCGCAACAGTCGGCGATCCCGGTGTAGGCGAGCGCGTACTCCGGCTCGATCTCGATCGCCCGCTCGAACATCCGGCGCGCGTACTGGATGCTCGTGCGGCTCCACTGATGGAAGTACTGACGGCCGCGAAGGTAGAACTCGTACGCCTGGACGTTCACCGATCGGCGACTTCTCGATCGCCCGCTTCTCGTCCTCGCTCAGCACGAGCCGCAGCGCCTTGACGATGCTCCCCGCGATCTCGTCCTGGATCGCGAACACGTCTTCGAGCTGACGGTCGAAGCGCTCCGACCAGAGGTGATATCCGTCGGCCACGTTCACCAGCTGCGCCGTCACCCGGAGGCGGTCTCCCGCTTTCCGCACGCTTCCCTCGAGCACCGTCGCGACCTTGAGCTTGCGCCCGATCTCGCTGATGTCCTCGCTCTTTCCCTTGAACGCGAACGAGGAGGTGCGCGACGCGACGCGCAGCGCCTGCACCTTGCTCAGCGCGTTGATGATCTCCTCGGCGATGCCCTCGCAGAAGTAATCCTGGTCGTGCTGCGGGCTCATGTCCGAGAACGCGAGCACGGCGATCGACTTCGTGTTCGCCTTCGTCTCCGGCGGCGTGGACGTGCCGCTGGGCCAGGTGAGCGCCTGCGCGAACTGACTCGCCGTGGCGAATCGCGCCGCCGGCGTCTTGGCCAGCGACTTGGTGATCGCCTGGTCGAGAAACTCGGGAGCGTCCGGCCGCGCGTCGCGCACCGGCGGCACCTGCTCCATGAACAGCTTGGCCATGATGGCCTGCATGTTCGGTCCGGTGAACGGCGCCGAGCCGGTCACCATCTCGTAGAGCATCGCGCCGAGCGAGTAGACGTCGGCTCGCCCGTCGATCTCGACCTCGCCCGACGCCTGCTCCGGGCTCATGTACGCCGGCGTCCCCACCGCCATCCCCGTCTGCGTGAGGCTGTTCGACGCCGCCGCGGAAATGGCCTTGGCGATCCCGAAATCGGTGACGACGGCTTCGCCGTCGTGCATCATCACGTTCTCGGGCTTGATGTCGCGATGGACGACCTGCTGGCGATGCGCGTAGTCGAGCGCCGCCGCGACGGCCCGCGCGATCTGCACGGCGTCTTCTATAGGAAGGCGGTGTTGTCGCTGGAGCCGTTGCCGCAGCGACTCGCCTTCGACGAACGGCATGACGTAGTACAGCAGATCGCCGGCGCGGCCGGAGTCGTACATCGGCACGATGTGCGGGTGCTGCAGCCGCGCCGGCGATCTGGATCTCGCGCAGGAATCGCTCGGGGCCGAGGCTCTCGGCCAGGTGCGAGTGCAGGACTTTGATCGCGACCGGTCGGTTGTGACGGAGGTCGTCGGCGCGATAGACGGTCGCCATGCCGCCGCGTCCGATTTCGCGCTCGACTTCGTAGTGCCCGCCGAGCGCGGCGTTCAGCTTGGAGATCGCATCCATTGTCGGCTGCACTCGTCATCGTCGACGGGGGCCGGGGGCGGGGCCGAGAGAAGCTGGCCCTAACGTACCCCACGGGACACGTGCAAGCGAGCCGCATCGTGAGGGGTGCGGAGGCGGAGTGCGGAGACCTGGGACGAGTGAGGGGGCGGAGTGCGGAGACCTGGAACGAGTGAGGAGGCGGCGTGCGGCGATTAGGAACGAGCACGCAGTCTGCCGTTCGCCGTTTGAGCCCCCGCCCTTTACGCGATCACCGAGCCAGCGGATTCGGCCGCAACTGGAAGTGAATCACCTTGCTCGTCGTCCCCTTTCCAGTCTCCATATGGAACGGCGCGCGCGTGCTCACCGTCGCCCAGAGCCCGCGACCCTTCCATCCCGCGCTCGCGTCATCGATGCGACCGTCCATCCACTTCGTGTAGAAACCCATCGGATACGGCACGCGGAGGATCACCCACTTGCCGTCCTTGAGCGCCAGCAACGCTTCCGACGCATTGCCGGTGTTGATCGGCGTGTTCTTGCCCAGTCCCAGCGCGTCGAACTGATCGACCCACGTGTAGTAGCTTGCCTCCGCGCTCCCTGGATCGCTGACGTTCTTGAGCTGCGGCAAGGGCTCGGCGTAGAACGTCCAACCTTCGGGACAATGCTGCCCCGTCGCCGTCGGTCCGTTGAGCGGGCCCTTGCACTTGCGACGATCGAAGCTCGCCATGTGGCCGCTGGCCATCGCGACCCATGCGACGCCGTTGCGGTCGATGTCCATGCCGCGCGGCGAGAAGCCGATGGTCGGCACGTTGGGGTTGTTGAGCGGAGGCTCATAGTACTCCGCTAACGCCGTCTCGGGCGGATGCGCGCCGGGCACGAGCCGCACGACGCCGCCGGGATAGCCGAGGGTCGACGCCCAGATCGAGCCGTCGGGGGCCGGCGACGACGGCGTAGAATCCCGCGTTGATGCGATGGTCCTTCGTCGGATCGACGGGCTGGTTCGGCTCCGTGTATTCGCCCCGCTTGCCGTCTCCGTTCGTGTCGAGAATGAGCGCCGTCCAGCCCTGCGAACGCTCCTCGTCACCGGTCTCGTCGAACAGCTTCGTGTCGAGCCAGCCGACGACCTTGTCCGCCGCCGCTCGTCCAGAGCGTGCGGTTGGCGTCCTCGGCGAACATCAGATGGTGCGTGCCGAAGCACGTGTTGATGTGCGTGAGCTTCTTCGTCTTCGGATCGTACATCGCGAGCTGCCGCCCGGAGCGGTTGACGGGAAAGAGCTTCGCCGAAGGATGCGTCGATCCCGCTTTGCAGAACGCCGGATTGTCGGCCGGACGAATGGTCGACGTGATCCACACGCGTCCCTTCTCGTCGAACATCGCGTTGTGAACGTTGTTCTTGCTCGTCCAGAGGGCTTCGTCGCCCCAGTACGCCGATGGCGCGCCAGTGTTTGGCCCCGTCGCCGGCTGGCGTCGCCGGATCCGCACCGTGAGCGGCACGCGGCTGATCGTGTTGTGCACCGGATCGAGCACGGGGAGATAGTCGCTGCTCAACTCGAGCGAGCCGTAGAGCAAACCGTTCGCGTTGATCGTCGGGTTGCGTCGATCGGTCGACACGACGTCGTGGAGATACGACTTGGGATCAGCCCAATCCCATTCGGTGATCACGACGTTCCGCTCGACGCCCTGCGGGCGATGCGGCGCGGACGCCGGAACCTCGCCCGCGGCAATGCGGTCGGTCCAGTCGGCGAACAGCGAGAGCGCGCGCGGCTTGCCGAGGTTGTCGATCGCCGAAAGCATCTGCGCGCCCGCCTGTCCCGACTGCACGCGTCGTTCCCACGCCGCGGTGCTCGGTTTGATCTGGCTGTACGCCGGCGGAAGCTCGCGGGTGCCTTTGCTGCCGAGTTGGTGGCACGCCATGCACGTGCCGGACTTGATCGTTCGAATCCAGTCGCCCTGCGACTTCACACTGGGTGAAATGCCGTTTCCCTCGGGACCCGTGCCGGGAAACTCGCTCTTCTCCGGTACCTTGAGCATCGAGAACCAGTAGCCCGCCGGATAGTACGCCGCGGCGGCGCGCGCATTCGGCGCGGTGACGGCCGTGAGGTTGAGCGTCTCGCCGCCGGTCGATTTCGATTTTGGCGAGTCGACGAGGCCGTAGCCACGCACCCAGACGCTGTAACTCGCCTTGGGGAGATCGGGAATCAGGTAACGACCCTGGTCGTCCGTCACGACGATGCGCACGAACTTCGTCGGCAGATCGTTCGTCTCGGCGATCACCCAGACGCCCGCCTCGGGTCCGCGCGGGCCGGTCACCACGCCGCCGATGTCGTTCTCACCGACGTGAACTCGTGCCGCAGGTCGGGGCAGGGCAGCGGAGAGGAGCACGACACCGCCAACCAGAACTCCGCTGATGCGCATGATGCTCTTCGTCTTCATGCGTCCCCCCTCTCGGATGATGGTCCGCGACACTCCGCAGCCGCGCGTGCAGTACCGGAACGGCGGCTGCTCTATCATCCATCCTTGGCGACGGCCGCACAAGTTCGCGTTGTCATCCAGGTACTCGCGCGGAAACTCAGGGCGCGCGTCGCGCTTCGCCGATCGCCGACGGAAAATTGGTTCGCACGACGAGCGGCGGGCGCGCCAGCGTCGAGTCGGCCTCCTGCGTCGCGAGCATCACGAACTCGCCGTTTGGAAACACGTCGTACGATGACCGTCCGACGAGGCTGATGTACTGCTTCATCGAGAAGAGCGGCCGCACGCCCGTCACGGCGACCTTCGGCGACGTCGTCACTTGCGCGGCCATCAACTGCGTCGACGCCTCACCGGCCACCTCACCAGCCCCCTTGCCGGCAATGAAAAACAGCTCGCGCTGGTCCCGCGACCACACCGGATCGATGCCGCCGCCGGTCGAAACCCTCACTTCTTCTCCACTTCGATCGGCCGGCCTGACGTAGATCTCGTACGTCCCCGTCCGCGCCGATTCATATGCGACGAACCGTCCGTCCGGCGACAAGCGCGGCAGGTTCTCGAGATACGGCCCGGCCGCGAACACAACCGGCTTGTTCAGCGAATCCATCGGCGTGATCCAGAGATCGGCCGACACGGTTCCGCCCACGGCGACCACGGCGTATCCGTGTGCGGGGCCGATGTCGCTCGTCAACAGGTGCCTGCCCGGCGCGCGAAACGCGATTCGCGGCCGTGCGTCGGCGGTCAATGCAACCGCATACTGGGTCGGGTCGAGGGGGCTCCGGGAAAAATAGATCTCAGAGCCGTCGCGGCTCCAGACTGGACTTGCACTCGACTGGTTGGTCGTCACACGCGACGCCTGGCCAGTCGACACGTTGACGCGCCAGATGTCCGGCGACAGGATCTCGCTGCCGTTGAGCGCTCGGCCTACGACGACGGCGAATTGCTTTCCGTCCGGAGAAACGCGCGGACCTCCGAAGACGCCCGTCGCGGCACCGATGAATCGCCTCGCACCGGCACGGTTGACGATCACCGGTTGGAGGTGTCCGTTGAGCGACGTGCGTCCTTGAATGAATGCGATAGTACCATCGTCGGAGACCCCGAACGGCACCGCGCCGCCGCTGCCGCCGCCGACATCCCTGGCTAAGACGGTCGGCGATCCAGTCACGCGTAGCGCCCGCGCGTCGAACGGAACGCCCTCGAGCAACTGCGATGCGGTCGCGAAGACGATGTGTCCGCCCTCCGTCAACGAGTAGTGTGGCGATAGACCATACACCCCCAAACTCGTCACCTTGCCGCCGGGAATCGTCACGACGGCGAGCACGGAAGAGTCGATCCCGCGACCCGTCGGCTGGATCGTGATCAGCGCGGCCCGCCCCCCGGGGAGAACGTCGGGAAAGCCGAAGGTGTGCACGCTGTCCGGCCGAGCCAGGATCGATGTCGTTCCATTTTCGGCGTTCAGTATTGCGATGCCTCGCTCGGCGCCCGTCGTCAGAATCGGAGTTTCCTCGCGCCACGAGAACTGGCCGTTGGCTATTCCGGAGTCGAGGAGTGTTCGCGCGACGCCACCGGCGACATTGATGCGCTTGACGATCCCGCCTCCATCGGGACGGCGGAGAGCGAACAGCACCTCCTTGCCGTCGGGAGAGAAGACGGGCGACAGCGCGCTGTCGGTGCCGCGAATCTCCTGCGTGAACCGTTCACCCAAGCGGCGCGAGTAGAGCATCTGATGCGACGCACCCTTCGCCTGTCCCACGAAGACGAGTGTCCGCCCATCTCTCGAGAGTGCGATCGACGCCGCGGCTCCCCGCGCGGGAAGCGTGAATCCCTCCGGAAGCTCGACGTCGAACTCCGCGCTGGTGGCGACGGGAGTGGACCGCGGCGCGCGAACGACGAGCCACGCCGAAACGCCCGCGAGCGCCGCCACCATCGTCCACGCCGCGATTTCGCGCGAGTGCGGTGTGCGGCGTGCGGAGACTCGCTCCCCAGACAACGCGCTCGTCGTGCGCGCGATCGGTCGCGCGCCGCTGAGCGCCTCGGCGAAATCGCGCGCCGTCGCCCACCGGTCGGCCGGCAACTTCTCCAGCGCTCGCTCGACTGCCGCCTCGACGTGCACCGGCACGCTGCGGCCGACTCGCGCGAATGCTGCGCGGCCTCTCGGTGAGCACGCGCGCGATGATCGCCTGCGACGTGCTCCCGTGTGCGGCGGCTCGCCGGTGAGCATCTCGTACGTGAGCGCGCCGAGCGAGTAGATGTCGGTGCGCGCGTCGATGACGCGGTCGCCCGTGGCCTGCTCGGGGCTCATGTACTGCGGCGTGCCGAGCGAGAGGCCGGTCTGCGTGATGCGCGCGCCGCCGGCGTTGCTCACCGCGAGCGCGATGCCGAAGTCGGCGACGAGCGGCTGCCCGTCGTGCAGCAGAATGTTCTCCGGCTTGAGGTCGCGGTGGATCACGCCGTGCGCGGTGCGCGTAGTCGAGCGCGCTCGCGACGGCGATCGCGATGCGCACGGCGTCGTCGACGGGGAGCTGCTTCTCGCGCTCGAGCCGCGCGCGCAGCGATCTCGCCCTCGACGAACGGCATCACGTAGAAGAGCAGCTCGTCGGCCTCGCCCGAATCGAACAGCGGCAGCAGGTTCGGATGCTGCAGGTTCGCCGTGACCTGGATCTCGGCGAGGAACCGGTCGACGCCGAGCGACCGCGCCGAGCTCGGGCTTCAGGACCTTGAGCGCGACGCGGCGGTCGTGCCGGAGGTCGCGGCGAGGTAGACGGTCGCCATCCGCCCTCGCCGATCGGCGGTCGATGACGTAGCGGCCGGCGAGCGCCGTGGCCAGCGCGTCGGTCGTGAGGGTCGAGTCGCTCCTCCATGGCTGTGACGCGGCAAGAACATGCGCCTCACAGGTGGGCTCCGCCACTAAGTCGACTCACACGCCCGAGTTGCCGCTCACGCGCCGAGCCGCCCGAGGTCTTCCGCGGAGGACAGTCCCACCCCGAGCTCCAACCCGGAACAGGCGCTACAACAGGCGTCGCGCCGCCAAGAAGCTCGTGGCCCGGAAAGTGTCGCATCTCAGACTCGGCGATATCGAAACAAACGCGGCGACGGCGCCGTCATGTGTATTCAGCTTCTCGAATGCTTTGCGGGGCCATGGAGACGACGAACGGCGGCTCCCAGCGTGAGTTCGACCATACTCGACCGCGAATTCCAGCGGACGAGACACTCGGCCGAACGACCGCGACAGGTGCGACCAGGAAGGTCGAGCTCGAGGTTCCTCTCGGCTCGTTCGTTGAAGCCACCCCAACATAGACTTTCGCGTCCGCAAGACCGGGTCGCGCTTGCGTGACGCGCTCAAGAAGCTTTGGCCCTGGAGCAAACCGGCGGCCGCGCCCGTGGAGGACGCCACCGATCTCGCCGGCGGCATCCACGAAATGGCGAAGGCGACGAATCTCTGGTTCGAGAGGGAAGTCGTCGTTCTCGAACGCGACGCCTGCGCACTCGCCGCGGACTGGGCCGGCAAAGGGCTGCCGCGACACGACGTCGCGCGAACGGCACCGCTCGAGGTCGAACAGTTTCTCGCTGGTCGCTGCGCGGAGACGTTTCGTCAATGGACCGATCGCGTTCGTGTGACGATGCGCGACCGGATCGCGCGCGAAGCCGAGTCGATCGGAGACAAACTCGTCGAGCTGCGGGCGTCGACGACGCGCATCGACCGACTCGAATCGGAGATCGCCGGAGTCGATCGCCGAGTCCACGAGCTGCGATTAGAAGCAAAGGAGGCCGCGGCGCGAGTCGGGTTCGATCCGATCTTTCCGGGCTGGCTGTTCTTCTGGTTCTTCGCCATCGCGCTAACAGTCGTCGAGTTCTTCGCCAACTTCCCGGTGTTTCGCCTGCTCCTTCCGATGAAGCCGGCGCTCGCGAAAGCCGCGGAAGACGCGGCGCAGGATGCGATCAGCGGGGATTGGTGGGCCGGCTTGGCTCTACAGATGAAGGAAATCGTTCTGCACGCCGACGCGCTCTTCGTCGCGCTCATCGCGGTGCTCTTTCTCGTGTTGTTCGGCAAGACCATGGGCGGATCCGGCGCGAGTGCTCGTCGCGCTCAGACCCAAGGATCAGCCACTCGCCGCGACGACCGTTCGGAGCATCCGGCGACAACACCTGACCGCGCTGACCGCATGTGTGCTCGGCATCTCGGCCGTGCTCACCTTCCTATATATGTCGCGCGGCAGCATCGCCTCGGTGGCCGCGTCGCGCGTCTCGGCCGACAGCCTCGAGTTGCAACGGCTCAAGACCGAAGCGACGCAACTTCCGCTCGGCGACCTCGGCGCCATGGCGAGATCCGCCGCCGCGATCCGCGATCAATCGCGCACGCTCGAGATTCATCGCGACGATCGCGCCTACGCCACCACGGTGCAGAACAACAACAGGCCGCTGTTCTTCCTCAACCTCGGCCTCGTCTTCGGCGCCGCGGTCCTGGGATTCTTGACGTATCGCCAAACCGTGAGCGAGGGAAAGGGAGAACATCCGGCAGTCGCCCAACTTCGCGCCGACCGGCGATCGTTGCAGACCGACGCACACTCGGCCGTCAACTCAGGGCGCGCCGCGGAAACCCAGGCTCGAGCGAGCATCGCCCGCGTCGAGCATCTGATGACCGCGAGCCCGCTGGCCGAGTGGGGCGCGAAGGTCGATCGATTGGAGGGCGTGATCCCGTTGTTTCGCGGCGAGAACGCACGGCTGCGCGGCATGGACCCGGCGAGCATTCTCGCATTTGCCGGCAAGCCGTCGCTGTCGCTACCGATCGTCGAAGCGGAACGCGGTTTTCCGGAGCCGACGGATTTTGCTCGGCTGAAGGAGGAATTTGCTGCGACCCGCCGCGACTTCGGGGCGGCAGTCGCGCGGATTCCGATCCACAACAGCGACGCGAACTCCCTATGAAGTGGACGCGTCTTGCGCTCGCCATAGCTTCGTTCGGTCTCGCGTCGTCGGCACTCGGCTGCGGCGAGTCGGCCGGCGCAAGGCCGGCTGCACCGCCGACGGCCCAATTCATAGTCGGGATCGATCTCTCGGCGAGTCGCTCGGTCGAGGCGCTGCGAGATTCGAGGCGGCTTCTCGACGACCTGGTCGAATCGAGACTGCACAACGGCGACGAGCTGGTCTTGCTCGAGATGTACGGCAGCTCGGACACCGGCGACCATCAGTGGATCGATTCGGTTCCACGCGCGCGCACGCCGGGCGTCGTCTCGACGGCCGACAAGCGGAGGCTCGACGATTTCAAGGCGGTCGCGCACCAGGTTGTCGGCGCGATGTTCGATTCGAACCGCGTGCGCCGGATCGACAACACCGACGTGTTCGCGACGATCAGCCGAGCGGCTGACTACGCCAAGGGCGCGCACGATCGGCGATCGACGTTGATCCTGCTGTCGGACATGGAGAACTCGACGGACGAAATCCGCATGGAGCGCAGCGGTGTGCCGTCGACGCAATGGATCGAAGTCCGGCGCAGCGCAAATCGGCTCCCGGACATGCGCGGCGTCTGCGTTCTCGTCGCCGGCGCGGCGTCCACGACTCAGCGCGAGGCGACGATCCGCGATTTCTGGGTTCGCTACCTCGCTGCCGCCGGGACGACTCTCGCGGCGACGAACTATCGAGCATTCGTGCCCGACGCGATGGAGCTTCGCTGCTAGTACCTCGGGTTCCGCGCCCGAGCCGCCCGAGGTCTTCCGCGCGACCAGTGCAATACTGCCGACACAGCCCGGCAGTATTGGGTTCTTCCGGGAATGTTGGGAATTTGAGATGACAGCGAGCGAAAGCCGCTGCATGCTGTAGCGACCGGGGAGGGAGCTATGGCGAGCGACGACTTTCGCGCGTTGGTGCAGGGCGTGGGCGGGTGGGACGGCTTCGAGATCGCCGAGTGGACGACGGAGGAGACGCTCGAGCCCGATGCGTTTGGGCTGCCGGCGAAGCGGCTCATCATCGACGCTCACCCCGGCGGCCGAGGCGGTGAAGCGCTGCAGTCGCTGCGGGAGTCCGGTGGGCGGCGGTGCACGACGTCACCGAGCGCCGCGTGCGGGATCTCCCCCTCATGGGCCGCGACGTGTGGCTCGTCTTCCCGCAGACGCGGCTGCAGTGTCCGCGGTGTGGGCCGACGAACGAACAGGTGCCGTGGCTCGATCGCTATCAGCGAATGACGAAGCGGTTAGCCGAGACGCTCGCGCGCTTGGCGCAGGTCTTTGGCGTGGGCGCGGTAGCGACGCTCTTTCACCTGGGCTGGGACACGGTCAAGCTCGTCCATGCCCGCGCGCTCGCGGCGTGGCTCGGGCCGATGGAAGCCGCCGATTTTTCGGCGCGTGCGACGGATCGCGATCGATGAGTTTGCGATCCACAAAGGGCAGACCTATGCGACGCTCGTCGTGGATGCCGACACCAAACGGGTGCTGTGGGTGGCGCGCGGCCGGGATGCGGCCGCGCTCGACGGGTTCTTCGCCGCCTTGGGGCCGGCGGGGTGTGCGCGCCTCGAGGCCGTCGTGCTGGATCTGGCGATTCCCTTTGTGACCGCGGTGCAGGCCCACTGCCCACGCGCGGCAATCGTGTACGATCTCTTTCATGCCCTGCAGCGATACACGGCGCAGGTGCTCGATCGAGTGCGGATGGATGAAGCGAATCGCATCGCGCGCCCCGATCGTCACGCGTGGCGGCGGCCCGCCGAGCGGCTGCGTCGGCACCTAACGGGCAAAGGAGTCCGGTGGCTGCTATTAAGCGCTGGGCCGAATCTGGCGCCGCGGGCGCGCGTCCGTCTCCAGGAACTCCTGGCCCTCAATCACACGCTGTTTGTCGTGTATGTGCTGAAAGAGGATCTCCGCGAGCTCTGGCGACAGCGCACGCGCGCCGCCGCCCGTCGCGCCTGGCAGCACTGGTATCAGCGCGCCTGTGAGAGCGGCATCGCCGCGCTGGTCCGCTTTGCGAACCGGCTCGCGCTGTCGGCGGAGTACATCATCAATCACGCCCGCCATCCGCTCCACACGAGTCTCCTGGAAGGGATCAACAACAAGATCAAGGTCATGAAGCGCATGGCGTACGGCTATCGCGACGACGCGTACTTCTTCCTGAAGATCCGCGCCGCGTTTCCCGGAATTCCCTGAAGAACCCAGTATTGCCTCGGCTCGCGCTCCAGACCCCGGGCCGTCTCGGCGCTGCCTCCGTGCGCGGGGGCGATTCTGGATGAGGATCGATCGCGGGACGCCGTGCGGTCGCAGTAGCGTGTGTGTGCGCGCGCGCTGATCGGGACTGACATCGCCTTTTCGCGGTCACGCCGTCTGTCGTGCGCCGATTCGAGTGAGCGAGCGGGTGGGGCTGTCCGGAGCGGAGCCGAGGCAGTATTGCCGGGCAGTGTCGGCAATACTGCACTGGTCCGCGGAGGACAGTCCCACCCCGAGCCCCCACCCTGAGCCCTGAGCCGCCACCCCGAGCACCGCTTACGAGCGATGTCGATGTGCCCCGTGTGCCCGGGTCGCCACGAGCGCATATTGGCACCGTGCCCACCGTCCCCGCCCCAGAGAATCTGATCCGCCTGACGGCCCAACTGGCGGATCGCTATCGCGTCGACCGCGAGCTCGGCGCCGGCGGCATGGCCACCGTTTATCTCGCCCACGACAGCCGGCACGACCGCCGCGTCGCCATCAAAGTCCTGCGCCCCGAGCTGGCAGCGGTCGTCGGGGCTCAGCGGTTTCTCGCCGAGATCCGCACGACTGCGAACCTCCAGCACCCGCACATCCTGCCGCTGTTCGACTCGGGTGAGGTGGACGGCACCGTCTTCTACGTCATGCCGTACGTCGAGGGCGAATCGCTGCGCGACCGGTTGGATCGAGAAAAGCAGCTTCCCATCGACGACGCGCTCCGCATCGCGGCCGAGGTCGCGGGCGCGCTCGACTATGCGCACCGGCGCGGTGTCATTCACCGCGACATCAAGCCCGAGAACATTCTCCTGCACGACGGACAGGCGCTCGTCGCCGACTTCGGGATCGCGCTCGCTGTCGCCAACACCGGTGACGGTCGGCTGACCGAAACGGGCATGAGCCTCGGCACGCCCAAGTACATGAGCCCCGAGCAGGCGATGGGCGAACGCACGATCGACGCGCGCGCCGACGTGTACGCGCTCGGCTGCGTCGTCTACGAGATGGTGACGGGCGAGCCGCCGTTCACCGGGGCGACCGCGCAGGCGATCGTCGCCAAGGTGCTCACCGACGCACCGCGCCCGATGCGCGACGTGCGCCGCTCGGTTCCGGCGCAGGTCGACGATGCGGTGGCCACCGCGCTCGAGAAGTTGCCGGCGGATCGTTTCACGAGCGCCGCCGCTTTCGCCGCCGCGCTCACCGGACCCGGCGATGCGCGGCCACGACGCCCGCGGACCGCGCGCCGGTTCGAGATGCACGCGGACAACGGTCCTCGCGGCCGTCTTGTGTGTCACGACCCTCGTTGCCCTCGGCTGGGGTATCGAGCAACGCACATCTCGCCCGCCGCTCCGGCCCGCGCCGCTTCTCAAGCTGCAGTTCCCGGTGGATCTCGCGCGCATGTCGACGGGCGGCGTGCTGGCGATCTCGCCGGACGGCTCGAAGATAGCGACGACGGAGTTTCTGGCCGGCGGGCTACAGACGCACCTCGTGGTCCACCCGCTCGATCAGAGCGCGCCGACCGCGATCGTCGGCAGCGAAGGGGCACTGTCACCGTTCTTCTCTCTCGACGGCGCATGGGTCGCGTGGGCCGCCGGCTCGCGTCTCATGCGCGCCCGTGTCGACGGCGGACCGGGTGGTGCGACGGCGAGCCTGGTCACCGATCTCGGCGCGTCCGATTTCGTCGACAGCGGCGCGTGGACCGACGACGGCACGATCGTCTTCACGAGCCGAAGCGGGCGACTCTATCGAGTGAATGCCGGCGGTGGAGCGGCAGCGCGAATCGCGTCGTCCGTCGACCAGCCAGGCGGCGGCGGAAGAAACCTCCCCGTTGCGCTGCCAGGCGGCAAGCGGGTGATCGTCAGCATTCAGACGACGCCGGCGGACTACCAGATGGTCGTGCTCTCCACCGACCGCGGCGAGCAATTGGCGAATCTGGGAATCGGACTCGCTCAGCAGTACGTGAACACGGGCGATCTGGTGTACATCACGCCCGACGGCGCGGTCATGTCCCTGCCGTTCGACGCGAAGTCGCTGCGGCCCACTGGCGCGCCGCTCGCCATGCCCGTCGTGCGTCAGGCGTTCTTTGCGCGCTCGCGCATGACGGCGGTGTCGGCGGGCGGAACGATCGTCTACGCCGGCGGCCTGTTCGCCGGCGGCGAGCTCGTTCGCGTGAGCCTCGGCGGGGCGACGACGGTCCTGCCGGTTGGTGCGAGGGCCTTTCGTGGTCCTCGGTTCTCTCCGGACGGCCGGCGAATCACCCTCGACATCGAGCCGGGGGGCGATCTGATCGGCGACGTGTGGATCTACGACCTGGCGTCGTCGGCGTTCACGCCCGTCACATCCGACAACTCGAGCATCTTCCCGGAGTGGACGCCGGACGGTGCGTCGATTCTGTATTCGACGGTGAGCAACGGCAAGCGGGGCATCGATCGGGTCCCCGCCGACCGCAGCGCTCCGCCGACGCGCCTCGTCGAGGGCAAGGGATCTTTTTTCGAGGCTGTGGCGGCGCCGGCGAGCGGGATGATGATTCTCAGACAGAATTCCGATTCGACCGGGCGTGACATCGTCAGCATGTCGATCGACGGCAAGGGGCCGATCACGCCCGTGGCCGCCGGCCGGTTTCAGGAGCGCTCGCCGTCGATCTCGCCCGACGGAGGCCTTCTCGCGTACGCCTCGGACGAGTCTGGCCGCGACGAGGTTTACGTCCAGTCGCTCCGCGGCGCCGGGCGCGCGGCGGTCTCGGCCAGCGGCGGCGCCGAGCCGCGCTGGGCGCCGGGTGGGAAAGAGATCTACTACTGGAGCGGCGATTCACTCTACGCGGCACCGGTGACGACGACGCCGGCTCTCCGCGTGGGCTCGCGGCGCTTCGTGCTGACGGGGCACTACGCGCGCGAGCCATTCCACGCGAACTACGACGTGGCGCCGGACGGGAAGAGCTTCGTGTTCGTGCGGCCCGTCGAGTCACGCGACGCGCGCGGGCTTTTCGTGGTCCTCAATTGGTTTGGATCAACGAGTCGGGAAAAGAGATAGGAAACGCGCTGCCTCCCCCGAGCACCGCGCGGGGCGACCGATTCTAAACTGTCTCGGCCTTCGGCTGAGCCGCGACGCGGGGTTCGCGGTGGTCGCGCTCGCCGAGAAATTCGCCGAGTGCGGCGAGCGAACCGATATGATCGCACACGATCTTGAGCGTGGCCAACAGCGGCACCGCGAGAAAGGCGCCGGCCACACCCCAAATCCAAAAGAAGAACGTCAGGCCCACGAAGATGGCGACCGGATTGAGCGTCAACCGGTGACCCAGCAGCATCGGGGTCACCAGGTTGGCCTGAATCAGGTTGATCGCGAGGTAGCTCCCGGGAATGAGGAGCGCGTGGCCGACGTTGTCGAAGTTCGCCAGTCCGGCCAGTGCAAGAACGACGACGCCTGTCAGCGCGCCGAGATAGGGAACGAATTCGACCGCGACGATCATCGCTCCCCAGACGGCCGGTGTCGGCATCCCGAGCGCCCATAGACACAGCGCAACGACGACCCCTTCGCCGAGGTTGACGAACAGTGCCGTCGACAAATAGGCCGAGACCGCGGCTTCGATCGCGCGCGCGACGTTGACCGCTCGGCGCTTGTCGCCCAGACTCGGCAACATCTTGATGAACTTCTGAAGAAAGAGGTCGCCGCCGGCGAGCAGGAAGTAGAGTAGAACCGTGACCTCGACGACCCCGGCGACGAGAATTTGCGTCGTCCCAAGAATGCGTGAGCCGATCGTGGGCGTCGTGCTGACGACGAGCTGGCGCGGCGGGCGGCCGGTCACGGGATCCGCAAGTGTGCTCGCCGCCCGCTCGACCTGGCTCGTGGCCTTCTGGAAACGCGCCAGGAACAGCGCGCGCAGCTTCGTGTTTGCGCGGCCGAGGGTTTCGGGCGCCGAGTTGGCGAGGGTCTGTGCCGGACCGGCGAGCGCGTACACCCCGCCGGCGACGCCGCCAACCAACAGGAGGACGACGAACGCCGCCCCCGCCGGCGGCGGAATCTTGATCCGCTGCAATGCGCGGATGACCGGACTGAGCAGGAAGTTCAGCAGGACCGCGAACACGACGGGCACGAAGAACTCGCGCGCGAAATACATCGTGTACAGGGTCGCGAGGACCGCGAGCACGACGGCGCTGATCGCGAGCGCCGACGGGTTCTCGGCCGCATTCGCGGTTTGTCCGATGTCGGGAGGCGGTTCGTGCGCGGCGATGGCTCAATCCACAGCGCTCACATCCATCGCAGCATCCGTGCCCGAGCGATCCCATCCGGGCCGCGCCGAGTCCGGCGAACACGCGCCGAGCCGCCCGCGGTCTTCCGGGCGGCTCACACGCGCCCGAGCCGCCCGGGGTCTTCCGCGCGACCGGCTGCAATACTGCCGATGCAGCCGGCAATACTGCATCGGCTCGCGCTCCAGACCCCGGGCCGTCTCGGCGCTGCCTCCGTGCGGGCGCGCGACTCTACGTGAGGCTCGACCGCGGCCGCGTGTGGCCGCAGTGGCGTGCGCGCACGCGCAGTGGCCCGACGCGTGGCGACACGCGCACTCCGTCTGTCGTTCCCGAGCCCCACCCCCGAGAGCGCGCGCACCGCGAGCTCGCAGCGCTATCGCGCGAGGGCGGCGTCGACTATCGCCTGCGCCTCGTCCACGATCGTGGCCAAGCGCGTCTTTGCCGCGAAAACTTTCGGCGTAGATCCGGTAGAGGTTCTCGGTTCCCGACGGACGAGCGGCGAACCAGCCGGACGACGTGCTGACCTTCACGCCGCCGATCGGGGCGTGGTTCCCGGGCGCCTCGCTGATGATGGACGTCACCTTGTCGCCGGCCAGTTCGGTGCAGTGCACGTCCTTCGGCGTCAACGATGCTAGTCGTTTCTTCTGTTCCGCAGTCGCGAGCGCCTCGACGCGATCGAACGCTGGCTCGCCAAACTCGCGTGTCAGGTCGGCGTAGAGCTCTCCCGGATCGCGGCCGGCGACGGCCGTGATCTCGGCCGAGAGCAGGGCGAGCGCGATCCCGTCCTTGTCCGTCGTCCACACCGTTCCGTCGCGACGCAGGAGTGACGCACCGGCGCTCTCCTCGCCGCCGAAGCCGAGCGTTCCACTCCCAAGACCATCGACGAACCACTTGAAGCCGACCGGTACCTCGTGCAACCGGCGGCCGAGCTTCGCGGCGACACGATCGATCATGCTGGTGCTCACCACCGTCTTGCCGACGCCGGCGTCGCCCGGCCAAGCCGGCCGATGCTCGAAGAGATGCAGAACGGCCACGGACAAATAGTGATTGGGCGGCAGGAGGCCGGCGCTCGCCGCGACGATGCCATGACGATCATGATCGGTGTCGCACGCGCAGGCGACGTCGAACTTGTCCTTCAGCCCGATCAGTCGTCGCATCGCGTACGGCGATGACGGGTCCATCCTGATCTTGCCGTCCCAATCCACCGTCATGAAGCGGAACGTCTGATCCACGACGTCGCTCACGACGGTGAGGTCGAGACGATAGCGATCCGCGATGGGGGCCCAGTAGTGCACGCCGGCCCCACCAAGCGGGTCGACGCCGACTCGAACGCCCGCGCCGCGAATCGCGTCCATGTCGACGACGGCGGCCAGATCGCGCACGTACGCGTCGAGATAGTCGTGGCGGTGAGTCGTATCAGCGCGCAGCGCGCTTTCATATGGTATGCGCTTCACGCCGTCGAGGCCGCCCTCCAGAAGCTGATTGGCCAGCCCGTTCGATCCACGTGGTGACGTTGGTGTCGGCCGGTCCGCCGTTGGGCGTGTTGTACTTGAAGCCGCCATCACCCGGCGGATTGTGGGACGGCGTGATCACGATGCCGTCGGCCAACCCGGTCGTACGTCCGCGGTTGTAGCAGAGAATGGCGTGCGACACGACCGGCGTCGGCGTGTACTCGTCGTGCGCGGCGAGCATGATGTCGACGCCATTCGCCGCGAGCACTTCCACGGCGGTGGCACACGCCGGCTGCGACAGCGCGTGCGTGTCGACGCCGAGAAAGAGCGGACCGTCGATGCGCGCTTGGCGTCGGTATTCGACGATCGCTTGGCTGATCGCGATCACGTGAGCTTCATTGAAGCTCCGGTCGAACGCCGACCCGCGGTGGCCCGACGTGCCGAATGCGATCCGCTCGGCTGGCACTGTGGGGTCGGGCACGAGCGCGTAGTACGCCGTGACGAGCTTCGCGACGTCGAGCAGCGTTTCCGGCGACGGGGGAAGCCCGGCGAGCGGACTGATTCTCACAGGTCGCGCTCCGTGAAGGGCGTGCCGTTCTCGATGAATTCGGTAGGCCGACGTTACCCCTTCGGCTTGAGAATCGCTTCGAACGGCCCATATCCGCGAAGCGACTGGAACTCCTCCAGTCGATGGATCTCCGGCATTCTCCGCGTTCCCGCCGCCAGCGCGTCGTTGATCAGCCGGACCGCGCTCTCTTTGTCGCCGAGTGACGCCGCGATGGTGGCGCGCCAGTAGGGGATTTCCCCGAACGAATACGGAATCACGATCCGCGACAGCGAGTCGCTCATGCGCTTCGCCGTCGCCGAGTCGCCACGTGCGGCGGCCGCTGACGCGACGCGCGCGCGGAGCATGACGCCGGTGTCCTCGGCGGCGAGCCGCGCGTAGCGAGCTTGCGCCGAATCGAATTGACGGCTCGCGAAGAAAATTTCGGCGGCGATGCGGCGCAGAGAGCGCGGCGTTTGCGTGCCATCCGACGTGCGGCTCGCCAGCGACGACCGCGCTTGATCGAGCAGGGCGGCGGCATCCGTCTCGTGTCCGTGCGCGCGCAGCTCGAGCGCACCGCGCAGCATCAGTTGGCCCGCGAGCCAGACGGTATCGGTTGACGCGCGCGCGACGCTGTCCACGATGGCGCGAACGCGCGGTGCATCGCCCTGCGCGGCGAGCGCACCGATTTCACTGTGGAGAATCGACGGACGGCCAGGATATACGGCGAGCCCCTGTTGGGCGACGCGCAGCTCGCTCGCGTGGTCGCCGACCTCGTGGTAGGCTGCCGCGAAAGCCGTCCAATGAGCCGCCCACCCCGCCGGCGGTGTTGCGATCGTCAGCAGCGCGATCGATTCCCGAGGGCGGCCCACGAAAATGCCGTGATACGCCGTGAACCAAAGCATGACCCACGAGGAGTCGCGCTTGAACATGGCTCGCGAGATTTGCATCGTCCCTTCGACGTCGCCCTTGATGTTGCCGATTAGCCAGTCGAGGAGCGCTCGATCCGACGGGCTCAGGCCCGGGCGAAGGCGATCGAAGACCTGCGCGATCGAATCGGCAACCGCCCACTCGCCCATGTTGCTGTAACGCCGTCGCGAGTGACAGGTAGGCGGCGGCGAACGTGGAATCGAGCGCCACGGCGCGGCGCAAGAATGGCATCGCGACGCGGTAGTCCCCGTGTATGAACGGATCCATGCCGCGAAGGTACTCCTCGTACGCGTCGTAGCGCGGCGCAGTTCCGATGGCGATGTGCACCGGCATGTCGCTCACCGCGAGCCCGCCCATCAATCGCTCGCGAACGGCCCGAATTCCTACCAACGGATCGCTCGCCGGACCGACGACGTCCTCGACCGATCGGAGCATCTTGCTCGTCCTCACGTCGACAACCTGCCCCTGAAAGCGAAGGCTGTCGCCCGTCTTGTAGACGGAACCGGTGATCATCGTGCCGGCGCCGAAGCGTCGGGCAAGCTGCGGCGCGTCGAACGACGAGGTGCCGCTCGGGATGGCCGCGAATACGTCGCTCGATGCGACCGCGTCGGTGGAGTCGAGCTGCGAAACGCCTCGAATGATCCAGTCGGCGGCCATCCGGCCGACGAGCGAAAACGCGGTGTCGCCCGTGAGATTCGCGAACGGCGCGACCAGCACGCGCCGCGTGTTGAGGCGCGGCGCGCCGAGCACCGCGAACGGTGAACCATGCGCCGACGACAAGAGCAAGCGCGGCGACGCTCAGCAACAACCGAGTGCCCATAGACGTCCGACGAGCCGCGGCCGGGGCAGTCGTCGCTCCGGAAACACTCACCGCATCGAGCGCCTGCAGCAGCTCGCGCGCCGTCTGCGGCCGGTCGGCGGGGCGCTTCTCGAGACATCGCATCACCAGCGCGGACAGCGCGGGCGGCACGGCCGTCCTCGTCTGCTGAAGCGCGACCGGGGCCTCCGTCACGTGCGCGGCCAGCATCTGCTGCGCGGACCGACCGGCGAACGGCGCGCGGCCAGTCAGCATCTCGTACGCCGTCGCGCCGAACGCGTAGATGTCGGCGCGATGGTCGACGTTGGGATCGGCGCTCGCCTGCTCGGGCGCCATGTACGCGGGCGTTCCCAGCGCGACGCCGGTCGCGGTGAGCGTCGCTCCGCCGTGTGTCGATTCCGCCACCGCCTTCGCCACGCCGAAGTCGGTCACCGCCGCCGAGTCGCCGGTGAGGAGAACGTTGTCGGGCTTGATGTCGCGGTGGACGATGCCCTTCGCGTGGGCGTAGTCGAGCGCCTTGGCGACGTCGCGCAGAATCGCCACCGACTCGGCGACCGGCAGCTCGCCGCGCACGAGCCTCGCCCGCAGCGACTCGCCTTCGACGAACGGCATCGTGAAGTACGGCAGACCGTCCACCTCGCCCGCGGTCAGCAGCGGGACGATGTGCGGATGCTGGAGCCGCGCGGCGACCAAGATCTCGCGCCGGAAGCGGTCGAAGTTGACGCCGTTGCCGAGTTCGGGGGCGAGAACCTTGACGACGACCTTGCGCGACGAGCGACGCATCTTCGGCGACGAAGACGCGCGACATGCCGCCGCCGGTCAGCTCGCGTTCGAGCGTGTAGGCGGCGCCGAGGGTGGACTGGAGGGTGTCGCGGAGGTCCATCGGCGGGGTGAATCGAGTGCGACAAACGTACGGAAGGAGGCCGCCGCGGGGTAAGGGAGAGCGAGCCTCTACGACGCGCGTACAGGGCCGATCTCCGAGGGCGAAACGATCGTGGCTTCATCAGGATCGCCGTGCGAACGGAGACTCTAGGCGTCAGCGACAGGCGGCAGCGTCAGCCGAGAAATGCGGCCGCCGAAAAACGCCTAAACTGATGTCAGTTGTCTGATGTCAGTTCCTGTCGTCGAGCGCCAGCCGTGCTCCCCAGTGCGCGCGATCTTGCGTGGGAGGCGCCGTCTGATTGCGCTACTTCGATCGGTCGCGCAGGTACTGGCGGAGCGCCCGGTTCACGGCGCCCTCGCTCCGAAACGCTTTCGCTAGATCCGGGTCGAGCAGGACGAGGTACGTTCCGGGCGGTACTCGCTTGGCATACTTGCCGCGCACCCCGCCACTGAATTCGTACTGTGCGCGCAACGGTCGACAGCTCGCCGGCGGGCTCTCGCCTTTTCGCTCGCGTGCTTAGGCGTCTTCTTCATACGGCCTCCTCTCGCGACGCGTGGTGACGCGGGCGTTGATGATCCGGATCTCGTCGCTGAAGTCGGCGTGGCTGACGACGAGCAACCGCTGCCAGACGGACATACCAACGAGAACGAAGCGCATGTCACCCGTCGAGTGATCGGGATCGACGACGGTGATCGAGAGTGCATCCTCGAACGCCGTCATTGCCTCACGAAAGCTTACCCCGTGCTTTCGCAGGTTGGAAGCAGCCTTGAGAGGATCCCACGAGAAACGAAAGGCCATTCGACAGCATCGATCGAATGGCGACCTGGAGCGTCATCGTTTCCGTGCAACCTGGGTGGAAACCACGCTGCCGGCTCCTTCTGACGGGACGATGGCGCGCGAGAGCTCACCCCGCAAGCTGCTCTTCGCGCCACGCTCTCGCGACGAGTAGCAACACGTGCTCACGCACATCGCTCGGCCAATTCTCCATCATCCGCTCGAGCCGTGCATCCTCACGCGCGTACAGCGCTCGAATGGCCTCTTCAGCATTCTCGAAATTGCCGGCGACGGCCCAGATGAAACGGTAGGCAGAGTCGCGCAGCTGCCGTCCCCGAGGCGTGCGCTTGCGGGCCTCGTCGACGAGACGGCGGAGCGCCGCCGATGCGCCGTTCGGCTGCTCCTGCAACCACTCCCAATGCCGCGGCAGGAGCGAGACCTCTCGGCTGACGACGCCGAGCTTCGGCCGCCCCGGGCGCGGCGTTGCGCCTGATCGATCAGCGCCGGCGCGAACCAACACCTCATCCAGCGAGCCGCTGAAATCGACGTCGGTCTGCTGGCCGGTGTCGTCGTCGAAGATCAGCACCGGATCGCCGCCGGCGTCGAGATGCCGCTTGGTAGCCGTGACCACAGACGCCCAGTTACCCGTTGCGAGCTGGGTGTGACCGGCGAAGACGGTGAAGGAGGCGGACGAGTCCATATCGGAAGCGCTTTCCTTGGTGCGAGGCCTTGCGGCGTGATTCCCCACGGTGCAACTGCGTCGAACCATAATATCACCCGGGTAATATACGCGCAATAGGCTGCCGAATCAGCTGTTGGTCGAACCTCCCTCTCGCGCACTCTGGCATTCCGCCGGTGGTCGATCTGCGTCTACCGAACAAACACCGGCAGGCATACCATAGTGCGGATGTCCGACGACGTTCGGGTCCTCCTGCTCGCCGACTCCCACTTGGGCTTCGATCTGCCGGTGCGCCCGCGCAGCACTCGGCGGCGTCGCGGCCACGACTTTCTCGCGAACTACGCAGCCGCGCTCCAGCCGGCGTTGACCGGTGAAGTCGATCTCGTCGTCCACGCCGGCGACGTGTTCGATCGGCCGTCGGTGGCAACGACGGTGGCGTATCAGGCGTACGAGCCCCTGCGGCGCGTCGCCGATCGCGGCGTGCCCGTCTTCGTCGTTCCCGGCAATCACGAGCGGTCGCGTCTCCCGCACCCTCGATTTGCGTCGCATCCCGGCGTGCACGTGTTCGATCGCCCGCGCACGTTCGTCGTTCAGGTCCGCGGGAGACGCGTCGCGCTAGCGGGGTTTCCCTACGAGCGGAATAATGTGCGGACGCGCTTCGGCGCATTGCTCGACGAAACGGAATGGCGTCGAGAACGCGACGCGCAGCGTCTCTTGTGCATTCACCATTGCGTCGAGGGGGCGACTGTCGGTCCCGGCGATTTCACGTTTACCAACGCCGCGGACGTGATTCGCGCGCGCGAGATTCCGGCCGATTTCTCCGTCGTACTCTCGGGGCACATCCACCGGCATCAGGCGCTGACGACGGATCTCGCGCGTCGTCTGCTCGACGTGCCGATTCTGTATCCGGGCTCCATCGAGCGAACGTCGTTCGCCGAGATGGACGAGCCGAAGGGATTCATGATCGTGCGGCTCGGGCAAGACGAGCGTGATGTGCGCTGGGAGTTTCGGCCTCTGCCGGCGAGGCCGATGGTGCGGCAGGAGCTCGATGCGAATGCGATCGACGCTCCGGCGTTGGAGGCGTCGATTCGTGACGTCATCTCGAAGGCTCCCCGCGATGCGGTTCTGTCGGTGCGCGTCGCGGGATCGCTCACGGACGCGCATTGGCGTGCGATTTCATCGGCGAAGCTCCGGGCGTTCGTTCCCCAGTCCATGAACGTGGAGATCACGCCGGCGGGAGGCTTCAATCGGCCGCTACCGACCGCGGCACGATCGCTAGGTCAAGGTGTCGAGCTCCAGCCCGCACTATTCGACTGAAGCCGGCGGGTACGTGACAATCGAGGCGGTGTCTTACACGCGCCGAGCCGCCCGAGGTCTTCCGCGCGACCAGTGCAATACTGCCGATACAGCCGGGCAGTATTCCCGGCTCGCGCTCCAGGCAACCCGGGCCGTCTCGGCGCTGCCTCCGTGATGCGACCTGACGGCGGAATGGCGCGGTGTGGCTTAGACACGATCGCTGAGCGGGGCGGAGACTCTCGTCGTCAGCGCCAGTCATGAGCGTCACAGTCCCACCCCGAGCCCGGACTCGCCCGCACGGCCGGCGACTCAGCGGATCGAGAACAGATTGACCAGCAGACTCGTTCCTTTGTTGTCGCCCTGCTGGACCGCGATCGCCGCCCCCAACTCGTAGCGGCGGAAGCGAAGACCGGCTCCGAACGAGAACGCGGTGCCGCCCGTGATGTAGTCAGCGCCGCCGCGCAGCGAGAGCATGGGGATGCCCCGGTACTCCACGCCACCGCCCACGCTCGTTTTCGGGCCGATCACGATCGCCTCATCGCCACCCATCTGCTGCCGCGCGTCGGCGGAGACGGTGACGTCCTTCCTCCACTCATAGGCGAGGCCGGCCGAGACCGTCGGCTTGAGCTTGTAATTCGCAATCGCGTTTTTGAGAGAGCCCGGAGCGTTGGCGTACGGTTGCTCGTCGAAGTTGGTGGTGTCGCCGTTCACGTCGAACTGGCCCAATCCCGGCACATAAGCCAAGGCCGACTCGTCCCAGCTGAACGAGTTGAAGACGTTCTGGATCGCCGCCGAGAGCGCGAGCTTGTCCCGCAGCCAGGAAATCCGATGTCGGCGCCGATGCCGCTGCCACTGAATCCACCCGGGCCCGTCATCACCGTGCACCCGGTTTTGAGTTGACCCACGTCGTCTCGGCAGTCTTGGAAGGACCGCGTTTAGACGGACGGGAACGAGATCGCGCCGCCGTTCGCGTTGATGCTGCTCCCCGCATCCTGGGCGATGGCGACGAAAGCGCCGCCCGACCCACTTCAGGGTCGCACCGAAGGCGAGCGTCCCGGATCCGGGCTTTTGGCTGCCGAAGGCATGTCCATAGCTGAAAGCGGCGGTCGTCACGCCGCCACCATTGAATTTGGAGTACTTGAAATTGAGCGTCCGCACGTTCGCGCCGTCGGCGCCCGAACCCGAAGCCGGTACGTTGCCGAATAGAATTGCCTCGACGGCGTCGGGGTTCAGATTCACGGCGCCAAAGAACGTCATCCCGAGCTGAGCGGCAAACGGACCCACGCTCAACGCGACGTTCGCTCCGCCGGTCGGCGTTCCCTTCTCGCCGCCTGCGGCCGTGACCTCGTCGAGCCACGCTTGGCGCGTGGCACGCGGCACGACGTTGGGCACCTTGTAACTCTCGGCGTTCTTGATGTCGCCGAGCGTGATCGGGTCGAGCGTGAAGCTGGCGGCGACAGGCAGCAGCGTGAGCGAGAACCCGGGATTGCCGGGCAAGCCGAGATTGGCCGGATTCCACGCGACGGCCTCATAACCGCGGGCGCGCGCGATGAAGTTGCCGCCGACACCCGCCGCCGCTGCGCTGGTGTTGGAGCTGCTGCGCCCAAGCCGTTGGGGGGAGCGCTATCGCGAGCGGAACGAGCATCGCCGCACCAGCCATGCGGAGATAAGGAAGAGGGGACGAGGGTCGCATCATTGACTCCCCGTGTGCATGGTGATCTGAACTCGATTGGAAACGTTGATTGTCTGGCTCGGCGTAACAGCCGTAGTTCCCGAGAGCGTGCCACCAAAGCTGATTTGCTTCGCGTTCAGCAACGCCTTCGCGCCGTTCGGGCCGAACGTGAACACCGTGCCCGTCTGCGTGCCGGCCGGGATCGGCACTGACCGAGAGACCAGGGTCGAAGGAGTGGGACATGAGTCCACGAAATTGCCGCTCGGGTCGGTGCAGCCGAGGAAATTCACGTTCAACGTGCCGCTCAGGTTGAACGGATTCGTGATCGTCACGAAGACGCGGGCCGAGTCGGCGCGATCAGCCGAGCCAAACTGGAAGCTGAAG
>CAWJXW010000015.1:0-52787 GCA_963846925.1 uncultured Gemmatimonadaceae bacterium
AGTGGCCCTCCGTCGATGGATACCGCCAGCGGCGCCGAGCCACGTGCAAAAAGAATTCCGGACGCACGCGACGCACGCCGCGAGCACCATGTCGTTTTGTCCCGCGCGCGCAAGATCCGCAGCGGACACCGTTAGACGAGTGGATGATCGGGGCCAGGTCTGATCCGACGGCCGACCGCGCTCGTCGCACAGCCCGACGCCGATCCGACGACGGCGAACAGGATGGCCACCCGTCCCGCATACGTGCGAAGACTCGCATTCGAGGCGCCCCGACACGGTTGGCGCGCTCCCCACATGACGATTTGTCTGGACATAGATCGCTCCTCGACCTGGATCGGTTTGACGGCTCGGGCCGACGCCGTCGGTTGGGCTGTTGGCAGGCCCAGACACACGCACGCGATCTCGATTCACGACCCGACATTTCTTCGGGCGTCACCCGTCCCCAATCCGAGCGGCGAGTGCGCCACGGATCGATGGTTCGATCGCCGGCGACTTCGGCAACGGCCAGTCGAAAGGGCGTCCGCACCGGTGAGTGATGGGCCCCACAATGCACGTGGGGGCCGGAGCGACTGCGGCCGAATCCTTGGGGTCCAAGACTATGGCCTGCCGGCGGCTTCCCCCTCTTAGGCCGCCGCGGCACGCGCGTCGAAGACGATGGCGGCCACCATGGAGGGCGTGTATGTTCGAAGATACGAATCAGATATTTGCAAGCACGCGATTATCGGCGGGCACCCGACATTGGGCGCCGACGCCCCGAGATCTCCCGCCCTGAAGTCCGATGCTGGTGGAGCGACATGATCGGTGAGTCCGATAGCACGGGTATCCTCGAAGACCTGCAACCCGCGTCATGCCGAGCTGGATCGCTTGCTACCAGCGGTCTACGACGAATTGCGAACGATCGCGCAAAGCGGCTCGCGGAGCACGGGCACGCCGACTCGCTTGCCACCACCGGCCTGGTCCACGAGGCGTACCTCAGACTCGTCGACCAGTCACACTCCGACTGGCGAGACCGCGCGCATTTTTTTGCTCTGTCCTCGGTCGCCATGCGACACCTGTTGGTCGATCGGGCGAGGTCGCGCGCGACGCTCAAGCGCGGCGGCGTTCGCGGGCCGATCACGTTGGACGAGGAGGCGATTGCGGTCGACGACTGCGCGGACACGCTGTTGGCGCTCGACGACGCGCTCGAACGACTGGCGGCCGTCGAGCCCCGCCTCGCCAAAGTCGTCGAATGCCGATTCTTCGGCGGACTATCTGAAAAAGAGATTGCCGAAGCCCTCGGCATTACTGAACGCACCGTCGAGCGCGACTGGGTGAAAGCCCGCATGTTGCTGCGCCGCGCGTTGGCTGAATGACAGCGCGCTCACCGGACGACCTCCGCATGAGCCGACCGTTCTTGCCCGATCGTTGGTCGGAGCTCGCGCCGCTGCTCGACGCGGCGCTCGACCTCGATCCGTCCGGGCGACCGGCGTTTCTGGATCGCGCGTGCGCCGACGACCCCAAGTTGCGTGAGGAGCTCGAGGCGCTGCTCGCCGAATGCGCCGGCACCGATCGATTGTTCGCGGCCGGCGCGGTCGAACGCTTTGGGGCGCTGCTCGCTGGGCGGCCGGGTGAGCTCCCCGAGATGTTGGCCGGGCGGTATCGCGTCCAGCGTGAAATCGGTGCCGGCGGAATGGCGACGGTCTACCTGGCTCGCGACATCAAGCACGATCGCGATGTCGCACTCAAGGTGCTCCGCGCCGACCTCTCCGCCGCCATCGGCACCGACCGATTTCTCACGGAGATCCGGATCGCCGCGAGGCTCGACCACCCGCACATTCTGACACTCATTGACTCGGGAAGCGCCGACGGCACGCTCTTCTATGTAATGCCGTACGTGCGCGGCGAGAGTCTCCGCGCGAGGCTGGCGCGGGAGCGCCAGCTCTCGCTTCACGACGCGCTCTCGATTACACGACAGATCGCCAGCGCCCTCGACTACGCGCACGCACAAGGTGTGGTGCATCGCGACATCAAGCCCGAGAACATCCTGCTGCACGAGGGTGAGGCGGTGCTCGCCGATTTCGGGATCGCGCTCGCGGTGGCGGAGGCCGGCGGGACGCGGCTCACCCAGACCGGCCTCTCGCTTGGCACACCGCAGTACATGAGTCCGGAGCAGGCTACCGGCGAACATACCCTCGATGCGCGGAGCCGACATCTATTCGCTCGGCGCGGTGCTGTACGAAATGCTTGCCGGCGAGCCGCCCGTCACCGGTGCGACGAAACAGGCGATCATCGCGAAGCTACTCGCCGAGCGGCCGACGAGGCTCCGCATCATCCGCGACACCGTGCCCGAAGGTGTGGACTCCGCCGTGTTCAAGGCGCTGTCGAAAGTGCCGGCGGACCGGTTCGAGACCGCCGGCGCGTTCATTCATGCGCTCGACACACCGTCGGCGACGAACGCCTCCACTCCAGCGCCATCGCGGGTCAACAAGAGAATTCGTGCTGCGCTCGGCGTTGCCGGTGCCGTCGCCGTCGTCGCCACTGGGGCGTGGTTCGCGCACGGAAAAATCGCCGGAGGTGGGCGCGCCGTCACCACGTTGACCGGTCGCCAACAGATCACGTCCACGGGTCAAGTGTCGATGCCCGCGATCTCGGGCGACGGGAAGGTGCTCGCGTATAGAACGACGACCTGTGGCCCCAGCGGCTGCCTCTACGGCGTCGAGGTGAAAGACGTGGCGGGCGGTCCGCCGCAGCGGCTGTTCGACGCCGCCAACACCATCTATTCCATTGATTGGAGTCCCGATGGTCACTATCTGCTTATTTTTGCGTACAAGGAGGCGGTCCGCAGTTCATACATTGTCTCGGTGTTCGGGGGCACACCGAGACGGGTGAAGCAGGGCAACATTCTTCGCCGATGGCGATTCTCTGCTCTTCCAAAAGCCGAGCAGGCTCGACGAGGAACCCATTGGCTATTGATCGGTGATCTAAACGGCGTCGTTCATGACAGCATCCGGGTCGGCGATCCCGGAGACCACGTTGCGTTCGCGCTGCAGATCCCCGGATCGAAACGGATCGTGATCGGGATACATCGCAAAGGCTCAAAGTCGATCCCCGCGCCGTTGGAGGCATTCGTCATCCGACGAGATGGACAGGTGCTGAGTCGGTCCGTCATCGGCAGGCTGGGCAACAGAAACAACGAGTTCCACGTGTCCTCCGACGCCTTGTGGATCTCCCCCGGAGGAATAGGCTGGCCGAAGCGCGCCGTGCTGCGGATTCCGATCGACCCGGTCTCGGGCTTGTTCGCGAGCAGATGTTCTTTCTGGCGGCGATCGGTGTGCTCACCGGCCATCGACACGATCAACACCGGCGTCCACACGGCATTCGGCGTGACGACGGATGGGTCCTCGCTGGTGCTCGATGAGGGGAGCACCGAATTCTCGCTGTTTGCGCTCGACGTGGCCCACGCCGTTCGCGGCGAATTTCCGCAGAAGCCGTTGCTGCAGTCTACCTCTGCGCTCAATGCCCGCATGTCGCCCGACGGCACGCGGATACTCGTCGGCCGTGACGTCGGACGGCCCGTGGATGGACGCCCGGGTTGGTCCACGATTCCGTTCGACGGCCCGCCCGGTGCCGAGGCGTCGCTCGCGCTCGGAGAGCGAACGACGGAAGCGTCCTGGTCCGACGACGCGACCGTCGCTATTCGCGCGCCCACGGATTCGGGCGCGCGTCTCGCGCTGGTGGATGTCGGCTCTCGAGGTGTGCGCGAACCACTGAACGCGGACCGACCCGCGACTTTGCGCACCTACCATCAGGCGGATGGCTTTGGGTGACAGGCACCAAGCCCGAACTGAACCTTCACCGCCTCGGCCAGCCGTCGCCACGACGAATACCTGTTCCGACGTGGTACGCCTCGGTGTACTCCGTGGCCGTGTCTCCGGACGGACAATTCGTTGCATTCACCGGCTACAACGCACCCGGAGAGGACTCCATTGGCGTGAGCGTGATGTCGCTAGCCGACCAGTCGGTAAGGCACTGGCTCACGATCGCCGGCGAAGGCGCCGGGGTTGGCTGGCTGAGCGACGGAACGTTGTTGCTACGTCTCGCCGACACGCCGGAGACGCATTCGCTGTATCACCTGACAGAACCCGACCGAGCGGTGAAGCTCGGCACGATTCCCCGAAAGGTGTCGTCCATTTCCGTTTCCGCGGATCTCAAGCGCGCCGCGATTGTCGTCCACGACTATCGCGACGACGCCTGGATGAGCCGCGTCGTACGACCGAAGAACTAGTACGCCGCGAGGCCCGCGGTGTGAGAGTGCGCCGTGCGGGGCACAAAAAGGACTGATCTTGAGGACACGTGGCCGGCCATCAACATGACGGAGACCGACCACATCTGTCCCGCGTATCGCCATGTCCGGGTAATCCCTTGTAATGCGTATCGAAGTCGTTGAAGCGAGTCTGCAACGCTGTCGCGAGTAAACCTCGTCCCGTGAATTTCCGGCGGCGTACGCCAACGAAGCTTGGAGCGATCCCGATGAGCCAATTTCACACACTGGCGTCTTCGTATCTCCGACGACTCCAGGTCCTTTCGCTGACGGTTCTCACATCTGCCTGCGGAACAGATGGAGGATCACCGACTCCGCCACCGACGCCGAGCGTTGCATCAGTCGGCGTTTCCGGCGCGCCGTTTGTGTCCGCGGGATCGACCGGCCAACTCTCGGCCACCGCCTTGCTCGCCGGCGGGACAGCGCAGAACGTGACGCCCAACGCGACGTGGCAATCGTCGAATGCGGCGGTGGCAACGGTGTCGGCTGGCGGCCTGGTGACCGCCGTAACCCCCGGGACGGCAAGGATTACAGCGACCTACCAAGGCAAGGTCGGAAGCTTCGGCGTGCTGGTTCAGATGACGGTTGCTTCACTGGCCGTCAGCGGAGCGACGTCGTTGACCGCGCTCGGTTCCGCGAGCCAGTTGACGGCGACTGCTTCCCTGGATGGAGGGTCGACTCGGAACGTCACCGCGGGGGCTGGGTGGCAAACGTCGAACGCGGCTGTTGCCACCGTGTCGACCAGTGGTTTGATCACCGCCGTATCCCAGGGCGCCGCGACGATTACCGCGACCTACCAGGGGCACGCGGCGTCGGCGACCGTGTCGATCACGCCATCCGCCCCCGTCGCCATTTCCTCGTGCCAGGCGATCACGACCTCCGGTGTTTACTCGTTGACGGCGGACATTTCGGGCGCTGTCCCGCAGTGCATCCGGATCCAGGCGCCCAACGTTGATCTTGAATGCAACGGCCACGCCGTCGCCGATTCGGGTACCGCCATCGCCATCCTCAACCCGGCGACGAATGTGACCGTCAACCGCTGCGGTGCAACGTCGACGACCCAATTTGGAGTCGGTATCGACGTCGAATCTGCCCACGCGGTGACCATCAGCAATTCGACGAGTGCCAGCCCGCACTACCGCGGGGTGTTCGTCAACCAGTCGAGCAATGTCAGCGTCAGCAACAGCACCATCAGCGGCGCATGGGGTGCGATCCTGGTCGAAGAATCCCAGTACACGCAGGTCCTGAACAATCAGCTGTCGATCATCCCGTCGCCGTCCGCTTCCGTCGTTCTCCTGAGCGGCAGCGGCAGCCACAATACGTTCAGCCAGAATCAGATCTCCGGCGCGCCCGCGCAAGCGACAGACGATGGGATCTTGCTGCGTACCGAAGATAATGATCTGATCGAAGGCAATACGATGCAGAACTTCTTCGATGCCGGATTCGAGAGCGTCGGGCCGTTGACCAACACGACGATCGTGGGCAACACGATCACGAACGCGGGGACGGCCGGGATCGGGGTGTACTGGAGCACGTTCTGGTCGGGGAACACGGTCGCGGCGAATCACGTCTCTCAGAGCGGAGGCGCGATCAACATCGGGTATGACGGTATTCTTCCCCCCGGGGAACCGCAGACGCCACTCGCATCGACGATCACGTTTCAGAACAACACGTTCGTCGCCAACATCTTCGACGCCACGGCTCACCTGCCCGTGTTGATCACGTTGGCGGGAATAGGCGGGAGCACCGTCAATCCCCTGCCTCAGCCGCTTGTCGCGAGCAACAACGTGTTTCTCGACAATGTCCTGGCTGTCAACGCTCAAGGTCCCTATCTGCTCCCGACCTCGGCGTTTGTCGATGGCGGAGGCAACGTGTGCGGAGCGGGCGGTACTCTCCTGACGTGCGCGTCCGCCCGGCTCCAATGATTCGGGCTACTGCGCGCGAATCATGCTCACTGGAGGTGAACTGGCGCGCCGCTCACGAGCCGACACGAAATGGGACGCTCGCTCGCACGTGCCCCCACTCCAGGCGAAGCGTCGGGGAGTCGCGCGTGTCGATCGAGAACGTCACCTGTTCGGTCGACGACGATGTGTGCTCCAGCTTCATCGGAACACGGCCGATCTCGAGGTTCGGCAGGTACGGGATGCCCCACTGGTCCGGCGATCCGAGTTTTCCAAGGACCAACTGCCATTCCTTGTCGCCGGGTACTGTGTTGATCGTGTAGCTGCCCGGCGCGAGCTTGACTCCGCCGAAGGTCAATGGCTTGTCGCTCGTGATCACCGTCGCCTGATCCGCGCCGGTGCGCCAGGGTTGGCCCGCGGGCATCATCTGCGACTCCGGGCGTCCCTTGAGGAACGGACGGCCGTATTCGATCGAAATCGTGGCACCGCTGATCGTCCACGTCGTCTTTTCGTGCGGGCTTCCGCCGCCGCCGGTCCCGGTCGAGACGGTTTTCTGCGCCATCGACGGAGCGGCGACGCACAAAGCGAGGAGCGTGGCTGCCCAGAATCGTTTGTTCATAAGGGGTTGATAAAGGGTCATGCAATGTATGCGGCGCTGTATTCTCTCGGTCATGCCTTCGCGAGGATGTTGCCCGCCTTGACGAGTGCACTCTTCGCGGCATCGGCGCTGGGCATGCCCGCAACTTTGAGAACCACGATGTTCGTGGCACCCCGAAACACAATGCTCCCGTCGTACGTCTGGCCGTTGGCGCTGAGGCGAACCCACCCGGTGGACCCGGTGCCGATGCCCGGGGAGAAACTCTGCGGTTTCCCCGGAATGTTCGGCGCCGCCAGGCTGGAAAACACGCTCGCGAGATCCTTGGGAATCGGAGTGTACACGAAGTACAACATCGTCCGCGCCTGCGGGTCGGGACTGATCTCGACATAACCGCAGGCAAAGACGTCCATGTTGTCCGGCGACTGCTTGCTGTGCGGCGATGGTGGGTTGCTCTTCGCCTTCGGCACCCCCATCACGCTGGCGGCCGACGCGGCATTGATTGTCTCGCAGTCGATCGATGCCGCCCAAACCGCCCTCGATGAGCCCATCGCGAGAAACATCGAGACCGCGATCGCGTTGCCGGTTGAGCGGAAGACAGTGCGCGCCATGACTCAAGCCCTGGTGGACGAGGATAGACAAAAGTATATGCTCAGACGGGGACCCTGGACCAGCCGCAAGAGTCAACGGCTTCCGCGAGGTTCGACACTGCCGAAGGTGACGTGCGGCGTCGTCGCGCAGGTTGAGCCGAGAGGTGTCCGTCAACGCGGACCCAATCGGAGACGATGGTGATGAATCACATTGGTCGATCAGGCGGGCTCATGGCTTGGCGGCTCGCCCTCACGTGCTGTGTCGTTGCCTGCTCGAGCGACGCAGTCTGGGCCAGGCGACTTTCATGTGACACTCAGCGAACGGCCTTGCGGCTGCGCGCGAGTGACTTCATTTTAAATTGTAATTCTTTTATGAGCGGACGACGCAGTCCGGCCGACTCCCTACTCGGAGGGCCGTTGAATGTCTCGCCGCTTACTGATGTGCTGCGCACTTCTGGCGGCCGTCGCCTGCGGTGGGGCCAGCCCTGTTGTTCCGTCCGGCCCGCCGCTCGGCGGGATTTGGACGCTCCGCACTGTCAACGACGCGGGCCTGCCGTATACGCTTCCTTACTCGCCCAGCGGGGATCCGACGACGATCCTCGGCGCGACCCTCACGATCTCTGGAACGGCTTCTGGTTCGTATACTCAGGTCATCACCGCGCGAGTGGTCACTTCCACCGGGACCGTGGATAGGTCGCTAACGTTCTTCGGTACATGGGTCGTGAACGGTGTTTCCGTCACGTTCAACGACAAGACCTTTGTAGAGGTCTATGAAGGGGCCGTCATGAACAATTCACTGGTGAAGCCCCTGTTGTTTGGGTACTCTGGGGAATTTTCCCGCTAGTTCCGGACGGCGGACGGCGAAGCCGCACGATACCCCGGCGCTCCGCTGCGTGCTCGCGACGTGCTAATGAAGAGGTTCGGTCGTCAGAATTGAGTACCGACCCGACGCGGGCGCATGTCCCTCATCCGAGCAGACCTCGCCGGTGCTGCCGCCGCCGGCGATGACGATCCGACCACCGCCGCGGGCACGCAGCTCGCGGCGGGGAGGCGCGGGCATCGCATCACCGCGCCCGACGGAGCGCCGGCGGTCCTCTCGCGCGAGCTCGGCGACTTTCTGGTCGAGCTTGCGATCGCCATGCACAAGCACGCGATCTATCCCGCCGGCCATCCGCTCCTCGACGGCGCAGTCGACGCCGTCGCGCGCACCTTGCTCGGCCTGCTCGCCGAATACGCGATGCTGTCGATCGGCGTCGCGCGCCGGCAACTCGTGATCGAGGGCGTCGCCACCGACCCGAATCATCCGCTGCTCAACGAGCTCGCGCTCCGCTTCCATCGCCACCACGTCGGCGCGGTCAAGTTCGAGCGCGGCGTGGAGCGCGCGGAGCTGGCCGACTTTCTGGCGACGCTCGCGGTCGACGCGGGGCGAAATGGCGTCGCGATCGGGCTCGACCCGGACTCGCTGCGAACGCGCTGGAAGCGCATCCACGCCTTTCCGCTCACCTACGACCGTCTCGAGTTGCTCGACAGCGAGAAGACGGACACGGTCGAAGGGCAGATCGCCGCCGGGCGCGCGGCGCAGCTCTGGGTCGGTCTCGCCACCGCGGCGCTCGCGGCCGAGGCCGTGCATGGCGGCGAGATGCACGGCGGGACACCGCTCGAGCCGATGGCCGTCGCCAAAGCGATCGACGAGCACGAGCACGAACGAGCGTACGACCAGGTCATCGTCGGCTACATGCTGCAAATCGCCAACGAGCTGACCGCCGCGCAGCTCTCGGCACTCGGCGCGGGGCAGGGCTCGGGCGGAGCGGTGTCGCTCGAGTCGGCGGCGCTCCAGGCGCGCATGTCCACGATGCTCGGCGCGCTCAAGCCGGAGACGCTCGCGCGGCTGCTCCACATGGGCGGCGACGTCGTGCAGCGGCGGACGTTTCTGCACGAGGCGACCGAGGGGATGAGCGCCGAGGCCGTCGTGTTCCTCGTGCAGGCGGCCGCGACGACGGAGAAGCAGACGGTGTCGCACTCGATGGTCCGTCTCCTCACGAAGCTGGCGAAGCACGCCGAGTCGGGAGGAACGGCGCGGCGCGCGATGGCGGACCGCAGTCTTCGCGACACGGTCGTGCGAATCCTGAACGAGTGGACGCTCGCGGATCCGAATCCCGCACACTACCGCGCTGTGCTCGAGGAGGCGTCGCGGAGCGCGGCGCCGATCGGCGAGTCGGTCCCTGGCCTTGCGCCGGATTGCGAGCCCGAGCGCATCGTGCAGATGGCGCTGGAGATCGGCGCCGTGGGCGCGACGCTCTGGCGCGCGGTGGAGCGGCTCGAGCGCGACGGGCGTGCGGGCCTCGTGCTCGATCTCGTGGACGACGCGCCCGATCAGAAGGCCGCGGCCGCCGTCGTCCACCACATGGCCACGCACGACGGGCTGCGCCGCCTGCTCACCGCGGACAAGATCGACTTCGCGACGGCGGAGCGGATCGTCGAGCGCGCGGGCGTGGAGGCCGTCCCGGCGATTCTGGGGGTGGCGGCGTCGGTCGCCGACGCGCGCTCGCGCGAGCACGTCTACGATCTCGTCGCGGCGCTCGGTGATGCGGCGCCGCCGCTCGTGGCCAGGCGGCTGTCCGAGCTGGATCGTCCCGGCGTCGGCGCCGTGGTACAGCGCGATCTCATCGCGCTGCTCGGCCGCCTCGTGCCGAGCGGTGTCCTTCCGCACGGCGTCGATCTCCGCCGGTATCTCACCGCGCAGGACGCGCAGGTGCGGCGCGAGGCGATCAAGCTGCTGCTCAGGGCCGGCGGGTCGGCGCGCGACGACGCGCTGGCCGCGTCGATCGACGACAGCGACGCGCGCATCACCTACCTTGGGCTCACGGCGGCGTGCGAGCGATGCCCGCCTCACGTCGCCGCGCGCATCCGCGCGCGCCTCGACCGCGGCGATCTGGATCCGTCGCTCCGCGCACTCGGCACCCGCGTGGCCGCGACGGTGCGCACGGCGGACACGCTGGCCTGGCTCGTGTCGCGCGTGGTGAAGTCGTCGCGGCTGTTCGGACGGCTGTCGCTGCTTCCGGCGACCCCGGAGACCATGGAGGCGGTGACGGCGATCGTCGCCGGATGGCGGAACGATCCGGCGGCGGCGCGCGTCGTGGCGCTGGCAACAAAGAGCCGCGACGCGCAATACCGCGCGGCGGCGCGCGGGCAGTCGAACGCGGCGGCGGGCACCGCATGAGCGATCCCGTTCGCTTCCTCACGTCGTTCGTGCAATCGCTGTCGACGATGGCGTTGTACGCGGCTAAGCATCCGGCGCGGGAGCGCGCGGTCGACCGTTCATTCGACGTGCTGCGCGAGCTGCAGCTCGTGGACTCGCGCCCGCAGTTCACCTTTCTCGGCGCGGAGACGGTCTACGGGCAGTTTTCGCTGCGCGAGATGCGCGATTGGGAGTGGGCGTCGCGGCTCGGCAACGCGGGGGTGCAGCGGCTCGAGTTCGAGCCGGAGGTCACGCGCGACGAGTACGAGGAGTTCCTGGAGGAAGTGCTGGCGCGGCTCGCGCTGACGGCGATCGACACGTCGGAGATGCGGACCACGCGGCGGACGACGATCAAGTTCGGGCCGATCGGCGTGCGGGGTGAAGCGCGCGAGGTGCGGTCGCCCGCGGCGGCCGTCGACGCGCTGGCGACGATCGTCGCCCTGCACGAGGAGGCGGCGGCGATCGAGTGGATGCACGAGGAGGTCGGCGAGCGCGGGAGGCTGCCGCTCGCCGAGGCCGAGACGGTGGTGCGGTCGCTGTCGCTGGCGATGCACACCGAGAGCGAGATGCTGCTGCCGCTGCTCGAGATGCGGCAGTTCGACGAGTACACGACGACGCACTCGCTCAACGTGGCGGTGCTGACGATGGCGCTCGCCGAGTCACTCGAGCTGTCGGCGCGCGAGGTGCGCGCCTTCGGCGTGGCCGGATTGCTGCACGACCTCGGCAAGGTGCGCGTGCCATTAGAGATATTGAACAAGCCCGGCAAGCTCACCGACGAGGAGCGCGGCGTGATGCAGAGCCACACGGTGGACGGCGCGCGCCTCATCATCACGAGCGACCACGCGTTGGATCTGGCCGCGGCGGTGGCGTACGAGCACCACATCATGCTCGACGGCTCTGGGTACCCGCGCTGCCACTATCACCGCGACTGCCACCAGGGGAGCAAGCTGGTCCACGTGTGCGACGTGTACGACGCGTTGCGCACCAACCGACCCTACCGGGACGCGTGGGACGCCGACCGGGTGCTGGATTACGTCGAGAAGCGCGCCGGCGTCGATTTCGAGCCCGCGATCGCCGCCACGTTCGTGGGGATGATGCGTCGGCTGGAGCACCGGGTGCAGCGGGGGCCAAGGCTCTAGGGACGGGAGTAGTGCGAGGAAATGCCGGCGGTCCCATCGCGTTGGGTGGCTCGTCGATAGCAGGAGTAGGACTCGAACCCAGGACCCCGGCATTATGAGTGCCCTAGTGCTCGGGGACGCGCGATTGTTGCAGCCCACCGCTAGCCGCCCGCCGGCCGGCCGTCAGCCGTCTTGTCCGAACAGACCTTGCGTCGCGGCGAGAAACTCGTCGATGTCCACGTTCTTCGGATCAATCATCGACTGCACGGCGCACCCCTTGATGAAGCTCACCGACACCGCGGCCAGTCCGTCCGCCGTCACCCCCGCAAATCGGGCCGGTTCGCCTCGCAGCACATCTTCGGCGATCGGACGAAACGCCTCTCGGTACCGATCCAACTCCGCCTGCATCTTGGCACGGATGCGCCGGTGCGCGAAGCCGAGCGTCCAGAAGTCGAAGAAAAGGCGAATCCTCCGCGGCTCACTCGAAAGCCGCCGCATCTCGCGCCGCAAGAGTGCCAACAGACGTTCGCGCGGCGGCGCGATCGCTTCGATGTCGGCCGTCATGTGCAGCACGGTCGTCGTCGCCAGCACATGATCGAGGACGGCGATGATGAGCGCGTCCTTGGTCTTGAAGTGAAAGAGCACGAGTCCCACACTGAGCTCCGCGCGTTCCGCCACGTGGCGCACGGTCAACGCGTCCAGTCCGCGTCGCGCGGCGATGTCATACGCAGCCTTCAGGATCTGCGTACGTCGCGTCGCCTCAGACGCTTTTCGTCCAGGCACTTGGGGCCTCCCTCCCGAGCAGGCGAAGCAGTCCGTCCAGAATCGTCAACGGGTGGGGTGGACATCCGGGAATCCACAGGTCCACGGGAATCGACGGTGGAATACCGCTCGCTTCGGGACTGTTGGAAAACACGCCTCCGGAGATCGCGCAGGCGCCGACGGCGATGACGATCTTCGGATCGGGAACCGCGTCGTATGTTCTGGCGAGCGCCTCGCGCATGTTGACACTCACGACGCCCGAGACGACGATGCCGTCGGCGTGCCTTGGCGATGCGACAAACTGAATGCCGAAACGCGCCATGTCGAACACGACGTTGCCGAGTGCCGTGAGCTCGGCCTCGCAACCGCCGCAGCTCCCGGCGGCGACGGATCTGAGACGCAGCGAGCGACCCAGCAGCGCGCGCAGTCGCGCGTCGAGAGCGGTCGCCAACTCGAGCTCTCCGCTCGTCGTTTCCAACGCCTCGCGTGTTCGCGTCGCCATTCGGTAGTCACGCGTGAACGTGAGACCTTCACCGTCGAGCTCCTCTGGCGCGAAAACACTGCGTCCCAAGTCGATGACCGGCAGCGAACGACCCATCTTCCCGCTCGGCTCTCCCTCCCCTTCCCCCACCCCGGCCGGCGCCGGGCGGCCGCGAAACCGCGGGGGCAGCGCTGCGCTGTCCGCCGGCATCGCCACCGGGTCCGTGCGTTGTCGGAGACGCGTCCGCAGGAGGTCAAGCATCGTCGTGCCTAGAGATCGTGGCCCGCATAGGAGAGGTTGAAGCTCTTGTTGCAGAGCGGAAAATCGGAAATCAGGTTGGCAGTCATGGCGCCGGCCAGCGCCGGCCAATTATGGAAGGACGGGTCGACCACTTTGTGACGCTGCACTCGCCCGCCGGCGTCGGTCATTACGATATGCGCGATCTCGCCGCGCCACCCTTCTTCCAGCGCCACCACGAGCTCCGAAGGCTCGAGCGGTCCGCACGCGACGCGCGCTTTGCCTCGCGGTAGCGCGCTCGCCTGCTCGATCACGAATTCCATCGATCGCTGAACCTCCAGTCGGCGAATCAGGGCGCGCGCCTGCACGTCTCCCGCCCACGTCTGGGCGACCGGGATCTGCGCGAAGCGGTAGATGCCGTACGCAAAGTCGTGACGCACGTCGCGCGGAACGTCACAGCTGCGCGCGACGAGCCCCACGTATCCGTTGGCGAGAACCTGTTGCTTGGTCACTGCGCCGACCGCCTCGAAGCGCGATTGCACCGACGACGCATCGAACAGGAGTTGGAGAACCGGCGCGAGCTCCTCGCGAAGCTGCTCGACTCGACGCACAATCTCGCGAGCCATGTCGTCGGGTATGTCGAACGCTGCGCCGCCGGGCCGAATGAGCCCCCGGCCGTAGCGATTGCCGCTGATCGTCATGAGCAGATTGAGACATTCACCGCGCAGCCGCGCGAGGTAGGCGGATGCGGGGTGAAACGCGACGTCGCCGGAGAGGGCCCCGAGGTCACCGATGTGATTCGCCAGCCGCTCGAGTTCGAGCGCGATACCACGGATCGCTTGACCTCGCGGAGTCTTGCGGCTCCGCGACAACGCCTCGATCGCTCCGCACGCCGCACTAGCGTGCCCGATCACCGTGTCCCCCGCGATCGACTCGGCCACGAGCGTCGCGCGATGACGGTCGGCGGTTTCAAGCAGTCGTTCGACGCCGCGATGTTGATATCCGAGCATGATCTCGAGCGCGAGCACTTCCTCACCGTGTGCCTGGAAGCGAAAGTGCCCGGGTTCGATCACTCCCGCGTGCACGGGGCCAACTGCCACTTCGTGCACCTCTTCCCCGGAGACCACGGCGAAAGAGTATTCGTCTCGGTCGCGTGGCGCGACGCTCCATTCCGCCGGGGCGTGATCCGGCGGATGGCGCCGCAGCGGCTGGACCGAAACCAAACCCTCCGGAAGCGCCCCGCATTGTTCGGCGATCTCCCGCTCGAATCGAGCCGCCTGACGACAACGGGTGGACAGCGCTGGATATCGCTGGCCGACTACGCTGCTCGCCACCGCGAGTTGGCCCGCGTCGTCGCGCGCGATCACGGCAACGAGCCTGAGCAGCGTGGCCGTTTCTGGCGTTCCGAAGAGCGCTACGATCCGCCAGCCCTCACGCGTCCGGGATTCCAGCTCCATCGCCAGCTCCTCGGTTCCCAGCTCGGGCAGCCCCGTCCGACGAATGCAACGGCGGTTCGAGATTCCCAGGAATGTTCCATCTGTCATGGCGGGCCACCGCCAAGCAGGCGCGCCGCATCGACGAGCGAGGCGCGCAGCGGCCCGGGAATGTAGACCCCGAGCAAGAGCACGATCGCCGCGAGTACGAGCGGGCCCGCAACGAGCCATGCCGACTCGCGGCCCGCACTCACATCGCTGTTCCCAGCCCGCTCGCCGAATACGACGCCCAGCAGCATGCCGCCGATCCCAACGAAGATGACGGAAAGCAGGATGAGAAGGGCGGCCGCGACCCACACGTAATGCTCCCGAATCGCACCGCTCACGATGGAGAACTCGCTCACGAATAGTCCGAACGGCGGAGAACCGGTGACGGCAAAGAGGCCGACGAGCAGCAGCGCCACAGAAATCGGCCGCGCGCGGAGGTAACCGCGCAGGTCCGCGGCTGCCGACGAACCCGACGCGAGGACCAGGTTCCCGGTGGCCAGGAACAACATGCCCTTCGCCAGGCCGTTGTTGAGGACGTGAAGCACCGAGCCGAACGCCCCGGCGCCGCCGACGCCGAGCCCGAGCACCAGCAGCCCCATATGTTCGACGCTCGAGTACGCGAGCAACCGTTTGATGTCCGACTGACCAATCATGAATGCCGTCGCGACGACGAGTGACACAAGACCGAAGGCGATGAGCAGCGGACGCGCGAAGTCGTCCAGTCCCGCGGCGAAGACGATCGCAGTGAAGCGGGCCAGGCCGAGGAACGCGCAGCTCGTCAGCGCTCCCGACATGAGCGCCGACACGAGGCTCGGCGCCTCACCATACGTGTCCGGCTTCCAGGAATGGAGGGGCGCGAGGCCCATCTTCGTTCCGAACCCCGTGAGCGCGAACACATAAGCCGATCGGAGCCACGCGCGATCGAGCGATCGCGCATTCACCACAAGGTCTCGAAACATCAGGGGGCGCGATCCACTCGACACCGGCTGCGCGGTCGCTAGCAAGAAGACGCTCAGGAGCGCGAACGCGATGCCGAGCGACGACAGGACCAGGTACTTCCACACCGCCTCGAGCGATCGGCGATCGTGACGGTGAAAGATGAGTGGCGCGATGGCGAGTGTCGTCGTTTCCATGCCCACCCACATGAGTGCGAGATTCTGGCTCACGCAGACGAGCGACGTTGCCGTGAGAAACCCGAGCAGGCAGCCGGCGAACCACCGGCCGCCGCGCGGACTCTCGTGCCGAAGAACCCCGACGGCGTACGTAACCACGGCGGCGAACAGCACACTCACGAGCGTCAGCACGATGAGCCCGAGCGAATCGACGGCGAGCCACCCGTTGAGCGCGTCGGCGCGATGGCCCTGCCACAGGGCAGCGACGATCACTAGGTGAGCGGCGCTCACCACGCCGAGCACCACCAGTCGCGCGCCACCCCGCCGGAGCGCGAACGCCAACAGCGCTCCGCCAGCCGACAGGATCAAGAGCAGAAGGATCAACATGCCGCGCCGATGCGACTCACGACTCTTTCAGCTCCACGAGATTCTCCGCTGAGATCGAGTCGAACTCGCGGTTGATGTGAAAGACCACGATCCCCATGATGAACACGGCGACGAACACGTCCAGCAATACGCCGATCTCGACGAGAAATGAGATGCGTTCGACGAGCGTGAGGCCGAACAGGTAGACCCCGTTCTCGAGCATCAGGTAGCCGACGACCTGGGTGATGGCCTTGCTGCGCGTAATCAGAACGAGCAGCCCGGAGAGGAGTGTGGCCAACGCAACTGGAACGAGGAGGTCCATTGGGTCGCCGTGGCCCGGTTCGACCCCGGGGAGACGGCTCGCGACCGCGAACGAGACGCCCACGACCACGGCACCGAGCAGCAGCGACGCCATGTACCCGATCGCCGGCTCGACCTCGCGCCGCACGGCCGCCTCGCGCATTGCCCACCGGAGAAACCAGGGGAGCACCAACGCTTTCACGATGACGGTGCCGGCGCCGAGGGCAACCGAGTGCAGCGACACCGTGCGCTCGACGGCGACGGACAACAGACCGAGCAGCGCGCCCTGGACCGCGACCATGCGCACGCACGCCGTGACGCGCGACGTCCCGAGCACCGCGAAGTTCGTCAGCGCGACGAGGAGAAGGATCGGCTCGATCAATGCCCGCACGCTCGCTACCTCAGGACCAGCACGAGGCCGAGCGCCGACAGCGCTGCGCCTCCGGCAATGTAGAGCGGCACCTTGGCCATCTTGAGCCGCGCCATCGACGCTTCCACCACGCCAATCAGAACCCCAATGAG
This sequence comes from uncultured Gemmatimonadaceae bacterium, assembly GCA_963846925.1. Classification (GTDB taxonomy): domain Bacteria; phylum Gemmatimonadota; class Gemmatimonadetes; order Gemmatimonadales; family Gemmatimonadaceae; genus JAQBQB01. Next base: position 17,004 of record CAWJXW010000015.1, read on the forward strand.
CATCAATCCCGCGCCAAGCGCAGCGAGACGCACCTCTGGCGCGAACGTGGCGACGGGCCAAACGATCCGCGCCAGCAGCGCCGACAGGACGCTCAGCTTGAGTGCGTTCGCGTAGAGAATGACGCCGAGGTCCGGACCGCTGTGGTCGAGCACCATCACCTCGTGGATCATCGTCAGTTCGAGATGCGTCGTCGGATCGTCCACCGGCGACCGTGAGCATTCGGCGAGAATGAGGATGAACAGGCCCGCCGCCACCATCGAAAGCGCCGGCGCCGCCGACGACCATCGGTCGGCGAGTGGCGCGCCCGTCATGCCGGACAGCGAGAGTTCGCGCGTCACGACGCTCAGCGCGGCGAGACTCAGGAAGACCGCGAATTCCACCAGCGCGGCAACGGTCACGTCGCGGCTCGCACCCATTCCCTCGAAGCTGGAACCCGTGTCGAACGCGCCGAGCACGAGGACGAACCGCGCGAGCGCGAGCGTGTACACGAACGCGACGACGTCGCCGGAGAAGGCGAAGACCGACGATCTCCCGTCGAATGGCACGAGCACTGCCGCCGCAACCACCCCTGCCAACGCAACGACAGGAACGAGACGGAACGGAGCGGTCGTCACGCGAGCGTACACGATGCCGCGGCGCGACAGCTTCCACAGGTCGGCGTACAGCTGCCAGACGGGCGAACCGCGCCGGCCGGTCAAGAAGGACCGCGTGCGCGTCGCAATGCCCGGGATCAGCGGCGCCATTACCAGAGTGAGGGCGAGCGCCGCGATGGGAGACGCGCGCTCGGGAATCATCGGGCGCCTCCGCGCACGACGAGATACGCGAGCAGCACCGTCAGCGTGGCGACCGCGTATATGAGATAAGTCCGCAGGCGACCCTGCTGCAGACCGCGCAGCCGCACCGCGACCCGCTGCACCCACGCCCACGCCGGTCCGACCGCACCATCGAGCACGACGTCGAACGGCTCGGAATGGAACACCGTCCCGCCGCGATGCGTGCGAATCCCGCTCGCGCCTCCGAATACATCCAGGAGCGGTGCGGCGAAGGACGATGCCGTATACTGCATGCGCGGAGTGATCGGCGCATAACCGCAACCCCACGTGTCAGACACGCGCCGTGACACGCGCGACCGAAGGCGGCGCATCAAGAGCGCGGCGATTCCAATCGCGGCGAGCAGCATCAACGCGAAAATCGCAAGCCGTTGCGCGGAGTCCGTCACCTCGGCGGCCGCGGCGGGATCCACCGTTACGGATCCGACGTAGGCTCCGGCGCGCAAGAGTACCGGAACCACGAGCGGCGCCGCGATACCGATCACCGCACACGTGACGGCGATGATCATCGCCGGCCCTCGGAGCAAGAGGCCCGGCTCCCTTGCCTCCGCCGCACGCGGCGACCGCGCCGTTCCCAGAAAGACGACTCCTCCGACCTTGGCGAAGCAGGCGAGCGCGAGCCCCCCAACGAGCGCGAGCGCCGGAGTCCCGAGCACGGCGAGCCGCAGGGGACCTGCCGATTGCCCAGCCTCGAGAAGGCCGCGGTAGACCAGCCACTCACTCACGAAACCGTTGAACGGCGGAAGCCCGACAATCGCCGCCGCACCAACGGCGAACGCGAGCCAGACCAGCGGCATGCGTCGCGCGAGCCCGCCGAGCAGTTCGAGGTCGCGCGTTCCCGTCTCGCGGGAGACCGCCCCGGCGCAGAAAAACAACAAGCTCTTGAAGAGCGCGTGGTTCACCGTGTGGAACAACGCCGCGGCGTATCCTACGGCGGCGAGCGCCGCGTGCCCGGAGGCGCTCGCCAACGCGCCCAGTCCCAGACCCATCAAGATGATGCCGATGTTCTCGACGCTGTGATACGCGAGCAGGCGTTTGACGTCGTGCTGCGCGAGCGCCCACAACACGCCGAGGATCGCCGACAACGTTCCGATGGCGAAGACGGTCCATCCCCACCACAACGGCGGCGGTCCGACGAGCCACACGACGCGCAGCAATCCGTAGATGCCGATCTTGATCACAACGCCGGACATGAGCGCCGACACGTGCGACGGCGCGGCGGCGTGGGCCGGCGGGAGCCAGAAGTGCAGCGGGACGAGGCCCGCCTTCACCCCGAACCCGACGAGCGCCAGGGCGAGAACGGCCGTGCGGGCGCCACTTGCCCCGTGCGTCCCCGCCGCCAACGCGCTGAACGTCCAGTCGCCGCTGTCACGCGCCAGCGTCGCGAAGAGCGCGAACAGCGCAAGCGTCCCGACATGGGTCGCCACAATGTAGATGAAGCCCGCCCGCCGGGCCTCGGCCTGCCGATGCTCCGTGAGAATGAGTAGCAGCGACCCGATCGCCATCAGCTCCCACGCGCCCATGAACGGCACGATGGACCGCGCGCACACGACGAGCGACAGTGCCGCCATCTCGAGCGCGAAGAACGCATGGCTCGGCCACGCAACGACGCGGTCGTCGTAGCGCATGTAACCGAGGCCGTACACGGCGGCCAACGCCCCCACGCCAAGAATCGCGATGAGGAACACGGCGCTGAGCGGGTCGACGCCGATGACCCAATCGCCGCCCGGCAGCGCGCTGGGGATGCTCGTCGAGACGGTGGTGCCGTCGCGCAGCACCGCCGCGGCCGTCGCGATGCCGAGCGCCGAGCCAGCCGCAACGAGGATGCCGAAGAGCCAATCGGCCGCGCCTCGCCCGCGGAGGAACAGCTGCGCCATCGCAGCCAACACCAGCAACGCGAGTCCGATCCAGAGGGGGGTCACGCGGATGGCTTTTGCGTTTGCACGCGGAACGACCCGGTGGTCCGGGTCGCTTCGATCAGCTCGATTCTGTCGAGGATCGCCTCTGCCGGTGCACGGTCGCGCAATAGGTCGCGGAGCGTGTCGTCACGGAGCACGAACCCCAACTGCGCGAGAATCCGCAGATGCGTCGGAACGACCGGGCTCACGACCATGAAGAGCGCGTGCACCGGTTTCCCGTCCATGGCCGCGAACTCGATCGGCTTGGTGAGCAGCCCAAGCGTCACGAACGGTCGCGCGATGTGCAGGACGATTGGATTGCGAACGTGCGGGATGGCGATCCCATCGCCGATCCCCGTCGACCCGAGCGCCTCGCGGGCCTCGAGCACGTCGAGCAGGAACGCGCGGTCCTGCTCGGGCGGGAGCGGAAGCCGCTCGACGAATTGAGCCAACACCCGGTGCCTGGACGTCCCGTCGATGTCGTGAAAGATGCCTCCCTCGCGGAGCAACGCCGACAGCGCCGGCAGTTCGTCCGGCGCGCGGTGGGCCACGTCGAGCAGCGCCCGTGAGGCCGGCACGCCCGCCTCGACGGCCCACTCCCATAGCTCGATCGGGTTGAGATACAGCCGCTCGCTAACAGTGTGCGCGGGCAGCGCACGCTGGTCGATCCAACGGCGGATCGTGCCTTCGTTCACACCGAGGTAGCTCGCTGCCTGCCGGAGCGTGAGTTGCACGGGGTACGCGTGCCTCGCGTTGTGACGTATCTGCCTTCGGAGTATATTGAACCGCCGTTCAACGTCAAGCGGGGATCGCGCTGTGTTGGTACCCAAGCTCGCCACGACGCTCAAATCCTACTCGCGGGCCCAGTTCGCCGACGACCTCGTCGCCGGCATCATCGTCGGCATCGTCGCCCTCCCCCTCGCGATCGCCTTCGCCATCGCCAGCGGCGTGAGTCCCGACCGCGGCCTCTATACCGCGATCGTCGCCGGCTTCATCATCTCCGCGCTCGGCGGATCGCGCGTCCAGATCGGCGGCCCCACCGGCGCGTTCGTGGTCATCGTGTACGGCATCGTGCAGAAGTACGGCTACGACGGCCTCGCCGTAGCGACCGTCCTCGCCGGAGTCTTTCTCGTCGTGATCGGCGCGGTCCGGCTCGGCGCCGTCATCAAGTTCGTCCCGCACCCGGTGGTCGTCGGATTCACGAGCGGCATCGCTGTCATCATTTTCTCGAGCCAGGTCAAGGACTTCCTCGGCTTGAAGATGGGGGCCGTGCCCGCCGACTTTCTCGAGAAGTGGCGCGCGTTCATCGAGCACTCGTCGACCGTCAATCCGTACGCGATCGCCGTGAGTGGCATCGCGCTCGCCCTCATCGTGTTCTGGCCGCGCGTCAACCGCCGCGTGCCCGGCCCGTTCGTGGCGCTCCTCGTATCGACGGCGCTCGCGCAACTGCTCCACTGGCCCGTCGAGACCATCGGATCCCGGTTCGGCGGCATCAGCGCGGCGCTGCCGCACCCCGTTCTGCCGCACATCACGTTCGCACAGGCGCAGTCGCTCGTTTGGCCGGCCTTCACCATCGCCATGCTGGCCGCGATCGAGTCGCTCCTGTCGGCCATGGTGGCCGACGGCATGATCGGCGGACGTCATCGCTCAAACATGGAGCTGGTCGCGCAGGGCGTCGCCAACATCGTTTCGCCGATGTTCGGCGGCATTCCGGCGACCGGCGCCATCGCGCGCACAGCGACGAACGTGAAGAACGGCGGCCGGACGCCCGTGGCGGGTATGATCCACTCGGTGACGCTGCTCGTCATCACGCTCTTCTTCGGGCGGTGGGCGGCGCTCATTCCGATGGCGACGCTGGCCGCCATTCTCGTGATCGTCGCCTACCATATGAGCGAGTGGCGCTCTTTCCTGGCCGAGCTGACCGCACCCAAGAGCGACATCGTCGTCCTGCTCGTCACCTTCCTGCTCACCGTCCTCGTCGATCTCACGGTCGCGATCGAGGTCGGCATGGTGTCGGCCGCCTTCCTCTTCATGCGGCGGATGGCGGAAGTGGCGAACATCAACACCGTGACGATCGAGCTGGAGGACGACGGCGATCAGTACGCCAGCGACCCGAACGCCGTGAGCCGACGTGTCGTGCCCCCGGGCGTCGAGGTGTTCGAAGTGAACGGTCCGTTCTTCTTCGGCGTCGCCGAAGCGTTCAAGGATACGATCGGGCAGGTCGCGAAGAAGCCGCAGGTGCTCATCATCCGGCTCCGCAACGTGTCCTCGATCGATTCCAGCGGAATGCACGCGCTCAAGGACGTGGTGCACCGGAGCCGCAAGGACGGGACGGTCGTGTTCCTTTCCGACGTGCACACGCAACCGCTCATCGCCATCAGCCGTTCGGCGGTGTTGGATGAGATCGGCGAGGAGAACCTGTTCGGGAACATCGACGACGCGCTGGATCGGGCGCGCGATCACCTCGGGCTGCCGCATGGCGCACGGCCGCCGGGAACGACCCCGACCGTCGCGCGAGAGACTCCGAGCAAATCACGCTCGGCAAGTGGGTGAACCGCGGCCGACGGCCGACGGCTCGCTGTCGCCACAGCGAGTCCGAAGGGAAAAGTCGGCGACATGGGCACCACGGTGGGACCCGGCGTGAGAACGATTCCAGCCAACCACGGCTGAGTGATTGGCTCGTCGATAGCAGGGGTGGGACTCGAACCCACGACCCCGGCGAAGCCTTCAGCGCCTATGCCAAGAGTCAACACGTTCAGCTCCTCGCCGTGGACGCCATACCCGCGAGCACGCCGCGCATGTAGGCGAATGATTGCTTCATTCCCGGAAGTGGATCGTCCGCATCAATCTCATATTCGAGATTGACAAAGCCGCCGAAGCGAACGCGGTCGAGCGCGCGGAAGATGTCGGGGAACGGAATCGCGCCTTCGCCCACGATGCACTGGCTGCCTTTGTCTGTGAGATCGCGCAGATCCTTCGCGTGCAGGTCGAGCACGCGTCGGCCGGCGTCGCCGATCGCTCTCACGACATCGGTTCCGGTGCGCACCGTATGTCCAATGTCGATGCAGAGCCCGACGCGCGGATCTAGGTTTTTCACGGCGGCGAGCACGTCGTAGGGCGATGGGAAGTTCGTGTCCTCCGGACCGTGATTGTGAATCGCGACTTTGATGTCGAACTGTTTGGCGAAGTTCTCGAGCCGCGGTACGACCGGGGGATTGCAGGTGGCGACGATCAGCGGCATGCCCATGTCGCGGGCGTAGGTGAACAGGGTCCTCACGTCGTCGTCGTCGTCCTTCGTGAAGTCGATCGTGCCACCGCCGACGATTCGGACTCCCGCATCGTTGATTTTCTGTCGAAGCGCGGCGCGTCCCCGCGGTGAGGTTTCGTACGGCGCGTGCACCGACTTGAAATTCACGTACGGTGTTCGGAGCGCCTTCACCATCTCGAGCGCTCTATCGAGCGAGAAGTTGCGGAACGAGTAGCTCGCGATGCCGAGTTTGATGGCTTCCGCGGTGGAGCGATGCCGGGGCGTCAGGGAGCCGGACTCCATCAGCGCGTCGGCGACGCGCGGAACCGCGCCTGCGCCGAGGACCGAGCCGGCGACGGTAGCCGCGGATGTCGCGAGAAAATGGCGCCGCGGAAAGTTTGACTCGTTCATGACGCGGACCCTCGGCAGACGCGCTGAGTCTTTTAAACGTTTAAGGCGCCAAGGTAGCGCGGCGGTCGCGAGGCCGACAAGATGTGACCTGCTGGTCTCGTTGGCGCGGGACGTGACTTCGTACCTGTGCCCGGATCAAAGCGAAACGCACATTTGCGTCAACCTGACCCACCAATATGACAATCGATCGCCGCGGTTTTCCGTCAGCATCGGCTTCGGCAATAGCTCTGGGAAAGAGTGGTCTGTCGCCGACAAACCTTGGAGCCGAGGGCCGATACTCCGACGCGTCGGAGATCGAGCGATCGAGGAGAGAGAGATAGCGCTGGGCGGACTGGAACGTCCTGCTAGATGAACAGAGACCGAACCATGTCGAGAACTACTGCTTCGCGCCCGTTCACGGCGCCACCAAGACGGGCGGGCTGATCTACACGAACTCGTACTATTACATCGGGTACTTCTCGAAGTTCGTCCGAGCGCCGGGGTAATCGCCAGCTCACCGAGCAGGAGCCCGCTCCTGTCCGCAGCGAGCCGGCGCGGCATAGGTGGGCCGCCGCTGAGTGAACCCCCGTCGCAACTTGCGGTGGGGGTTCATTTTTCGTTGCCGCGTCGGATCGAATGTCGGCGATGCTTCCGTTGTTCATCGCCGCTGCGCGCGAGCGAAACCCGCAGTCTAACGAGCATCCTGTGCCCTCGACCGAACGACGGCTCGTCTATATCATCGACGCGCCAGCGACGTGGCAAAGCGTGGGCATCGTTGCGGAGGTCGCCACCGAGCACCGAAGGCTCGACGGATCGTGGGAGCTACCGACGTCGCTGCCGGCATCGGCGTTCGAGCTGCGCGGCGCCGCGATCGAAGCGACGCTCCGGCACGCCTGCGACGCCGAGCGCTGTCGCCTTCGAACCGCGGCCGACGAACGGCCGACGAAGTCCCTGCGCTGGGATGATGGGCCGCCGTGGCAGCTCCGGGTCCATGTGGCGCGCGAAGAGCCCGAGCACTACGTCATCACTGCCGCACTCCATCGCGGCGGTGTCGAAATGCCAATCACCGAACCGGCACTCGTGCACTGGGAAGGATGGGTGATCGCGCGCGGCACGATCGCGCGCTTCGATTTCAACGGCGCGTTCGCGATCGCGGCACTCTTTCGCAACGCGGGCCACATCGCCGCAAGCCGCGAGGAGCTCTCGGATTTCCTCACCAGCTTCAACGCGCTCCCGCGTGTTCCGCCGATCGACCTTCCCCACGGCGTTCCAGTCACGGAGGTCCACGCTGCTCCCATACCGACGCTGAAAGTCCTACCGCCCGTACCTTCGGCCCGAAGAGTTCGTCGCCTGGCCACGGGCTTTCGTTACGGGCCGTTGGAAATCACCGGCGCCGAGCGAACGCCGACGGTGTACGACGCCGACACACGTACCGTGCACTATCGCGACTTCGCTGCCGAAGCCGCCGCGCGCGCGCGACTCGCATCGCACCGTGTCAAGCAGGAGTGGGGGGAGGATGCCGAGCTGGGCGAACACAGCCTGGTGATCCCCGCCCACAAACTGGGCACGCTCGTCGCCGATGTCGTGCGTGCCGGCTGGCAAGTCGACGCTGGCGGCGCGGAGTATCGCAGTCCCGGACCGACACGGGCAATCGTGCGGTCGGGCATCGACTGGTTCGAGCTCGACGCCGGCGTGCAATTCGGGGAGGTTGAGGTCTCGCTCTCCGAGCTGCTCGAGGCGCGACGAGCAGGTGCGACGAGCATCCTCCTCCCCGATGGCGCCTTTGGTCTTCTCCCATTGGAATGGCTGGCCCGATTGGGGCCGCTCACCGCCGGCGGGAGGTCGGTCGGCGGAGTCATCCGCTACCGACCGTCGCAAGTCGCGTTGCTCGATGCGCTGCTGGGGGCCGTGCCCGAAGCGAGCGTCGACGCGACATTCGAGAAGGCGCGCGCCGAGCTCCGCACCTTCGAGAAGGTGAGTGCCGTCGACGCCGGGCCGGACTTCGGCGGCACGCTGCGCGCCTATCAGCGCGAGGGCCTCGGCTGGTTGGACTTTCTCCACCGATTCGGCCTCGGTGGATGTCTCGCCGACGACATGGGCCTCGGGAAGACGGTGCAGGTCCTCGCGCTGCTCGATGCGGTGCTGCGAATCGCCGGACGCGCCGCGGCGTCCGTCGATCGTCGTCGTGCCACGATCGCTCGTCTTCAACTGGATCCGCGAGGCGGAGCGTTTCGCGCCACGACTCCGAGTGCTCGACTTCACGGGCAGCGCGCGCCGCCTCAGCTCGATCGATTCCGAGACGGTCGACGTCGTCATCACGACGTACGGAACGCTGCGTCGCGACGCCGCCGCGCTCGCGGCGATTCGGTTCGACTACGCGATCCTCGACGAGGCCCAGGCGATCAAGAATCCCGACTCCGGAGCGGCCAAGGCGGCGCGGCTCCTCACCGCGAATCATCGCCTCGCGATGACGGGAACGCCGATCGAGAACCGCGTCGAAGAGCTCTGGAGCCTGTTCGAGTTCTTGAATCCCGGGATGCTCGGGTCGGCGTCCGGGTTTTCCGAGCTCGTCCGGCTGACCGAGATGGACGACTCGCCCTCGGGGGGGGCGGGCGGCGCCCTCGGCACCGCGCGACCTCCTCGCGCGGGCGCTTCGCCCCGTCATTCTGCGACGGACGAAGGAACAGGTCGCGCGGGACCTTCCGCCGCGCACCGAGCAGACGTTGAAGGTCGTGCTCCAGGGAGAGCAGCGCGCCTTCTACGACGGCCTGCTCGCGTCATACCGTCACAGCCTTCTCGAGCAGGTCGACCGCATGGGCATCGCGAAGGTCCGGATGCACGTGCTCGAGGCATTGCTGCGGCTGCGCCAGGCCGCTTGCCACGCGGGGCTCGTCGACCCGCGCATGATCGACGCGCCGAGTGCGAAGCTCGACGCTCTGTTCCCGCGGCTGGAAGAGATCACCGAGCAAGGCCACAAGGCGCTCGTGTTCTCGCAATTCACGTCCTTTCTCGCACTCGCTCGCGCTCGTCTGGACGCCGCCGGCATTCCATATGAGTACCTCGACGGGCAGGTGCGCGACCGGAAGGCTCGTGTCGATCGGTTCCAGTCGGATCCGGCCTGTCCACTCTTTCTCATCAGCCTCAAGGCCGGCGGCCACGGCCTCAATCTCACGGCGGCGGACTACGTCTTTCTCCTCGATCCCTGGTGGAATCCGGCGGTCGAGGCGCAGGCGATCGATCGCGCGCACCGGATCGGCCAGACGCGGAGCGTGCTCGCGACGCGGCTGGTGGCGCGCGATACCGTCGAGGAGAAGATCCTCGATCTCCAAGCGACGAAGCGCGCACTCGCGGACGCCATCCTGGGACGGGATCAGGGCGTGCTGGCGGGGATCGGCCGGGAAGAATTGGAGGCGCTCCTCGCGTAGACTTCAGCATGGATCAAGCAGACCGAAGCGGACATCGCGATCTAGGCATCACGCTCATCGCCGTGTTCAAGTTCGTGAAAGCATTGCTGCTCTTCACCATCGCCCTCGGCGCAGTCGGGCTGGTCCGCGGTGGAGTGCCGCACGCGTCGGAGCGGCTGCTGTCCATGCTTTCCTCCGGCACCGAGCGGCGCGTAACGCAGGCCGCTCTCTCGCGCATCACGAGCATGGGTCCGACCCGCATCGCCGCCCTGGGCGTCGGCGCCTTTCTGTATGCGGCGCTCTTCCTCGTCGAGGGGACCGGTTTGTGGCTTCAGCGCCGATGGGCCGAGTATCTCACCGTTGTCGCAACGGCGTCGTTCATTCCGTTCGAGATCTATGAGGTCGTGCGCCGCATCACGATCACGCGTATGGTGGCGCTGGTCCTGAACATCGCCATCCTCGTCTATCTGATCGTTCGGCTGCGCCGGCGACGCACGATGTCGAGCCGCCGTTCGTCATCCCACTTCGGCTGATCGCCGCCGACACGCGTCGCACGATCGAGCAGCTCCCACGATCGCGGCGAGCCGGTACCCCGTGCCGTTTCTCGTCTCGCGCCGTCCGATGCGACGCTCCGCGACACCGTCGCCACGCCGGGGGGATCAGGCGCGCGCGCGCGAACTCACGGGGACGACGGCCAGAGATGGGTGATGACCCGCCGCCGGATTCGGCCGTCACGACTTTCGTCCCGCCACGTCGTTCAGCATCGCGATGTCGAGCCCCTGGTCGGCCACTTTCTGGTTCAACCGGCGATTCTCGTCCTCGAGGGTACGGAGCCGCTTTGGCCGCAGTTCTTGGGGGGGCACCACCTCAGAACGAATCGAGCCAACCACCGGTAAGTGATTGGCTCGTCGATAGCAGGGGTGGGACTCGAACCCACGACCCCGGCATTATGAGTGCCGTGCTCTAACCACCTGAGCTACCCTGCCCCGCAACTCTCCAACAACACCAACTCTATAACAAAATCGGCCGGTCCGTTGGGACCGGCCGATCAGTAGCGGGGGCGGGATTTGAACCCGCGACCTTCGGGTTATGAGCCCGACGAGCTACCAGGCTGCTCCACCCCGCGGCAGTACTGGAAAACTAAGGTTAGCTCGAGGAGTGTCAAGTTTGACACTCCGCCCACCCGGACCCGACGCCTAGAACTCGCGCTTCTTCATTTCCTTGAAGAACCTCGTGCGCTCGATGTCCGCATCCGCGTCCTGAGGGGCAGGCGGGAGCGTCTTGTCGAACTGGCGGCCGTCGCGAGCCTTGCTGAGCTTCGCGGCCTTCGCGGCGTTCTGTCGGACCAGCTTCTGTAGCTGTTTCTCGTCCATGGCGGGGTCGGGTTTTGGCGGACTTTTTTGGCGGGGGGGGCTTCATGAATTCTAACACCCGTGCGACCGGGCGGCTCGGAACACTACGTCACAACGACGAGCGAAGGAGCATCGTGGTAATCGGCTGGACAGCTGGACGGCTAAGGCTGGACAGCTAATCGGCTGGACTGCTAGACGGCTGACAGCTTGACGGCTGTCCTGCTGTCTAGCCGTCCGGCTGTCGCGCGCCCTCACACGCGCCGGCCTATCGTCTGCTCGGTCGTCGTCGCGGTCGCGCTCCAGATGCCCAGCCCGACCATGATGACGCCGACGACGATCGCGTTCCACATCCATGCCGCGCCGGCGTACCCGTAGACCCACGGCGCGAAGATCACCCAGATGCCGATCACGGCGTCGATCCAACCGGCCCAGGGACCTGCTTTCCCAGACAGACGCGTGGACGCGAGGATCACGGCGATGATTCCGAACACGACGCCGTTCGCCTGATTCGCGCCGTTCACACGATTGATCAACGAGGACAACAGGAGATACAACCCGGCGAACACGTTCAAACCGCTCGCCACCTTCACCTGACTCTCGTTCGGATGCGGGTGATACTCGGGCGGCACTGCTGTGTGTGTCATCTGCACCTCCACTCGAGCTCGTGCGCCCATCATTGCTCGGCGAACGAGCCACACACGCGAAGGCGCCGCAAAGGGCGCACCGCGGATGGCACCAAAGTCCTATTGGACGGATGAGTGCGGGTGGACGGGTGGAGCAGGTGGACCGGTGGACAGCCGGCGAGTGGCGGCGTGCGGCGGCATGTGCGACGCGTTCAGCATCTAATGCGACCCGTTCACCAGTGCATAGCGAGACGTTCACCACTGAAAGCGCTTCGTGCAACGATGTAAACGCTGCGTGCGCCGGCGTACGCGCACCGTTCAGCCCATCGATTCGCATCGTTCGGCGCGATACGCGCTTCGTTCACCGCTTTGAGCTGCGTCGAATGCTACGACACGCGTTTCGTCACCACCTTGAAGCGCACGGTGCGGCGCCGATCGCGACCCGTTCACCGCTAGGACGGCGTCCGTTCACCACTACCAATGAAACGGGCTCGCCCGAAGGCGAGCCCGTTCACTACTGCCAGCCACGGCGACTGCGCCGTGGCTGTCCGGTGCCCGACTACGCGGCCTTGGCTTCCGTCGTGGTGCTCGCGGTGATTCTCGCTTGCACCGAGCGATGATGCATTGCTCGCCGACGGTGTTACGACCGGCGCGATCGGTGAAACGGCTTGCGCGAGCGGTGAAGCGACTTGCGCAAGCGGTGAAGCGACCTGCGCGGCGCGTGCTGCACTCTGCGCCGCCGGTAACACCGGCAAAACCTCTCGTGACGTCGCGCCTTTCAGCGTGACCCGCTTCACCTGGCGCCATGACGCCAGCGTCGCCGGGTCGGACTTCAGTACGTGCGCGAGTGATGCGTCGATCATCATCACGATCTGCCGCCCCAGCGAGCGTTCACTCGCCAGAGTCTTCGATGCACTGCTGATCACGGCTCCGCGCGATCCCCCGCGCGTCGACGCTCTCCTTCAGCGCCGCGGTGGCCGCATCGAGCTGGTCGAGGAAATCGGCCGGCAATCCGTGTTCCACGAACACATCCTTGTAGACGCCGGCAGTCGTGCGTAGTGCCTGCGCGGCGTGCACGAGGTTCTCGGATTGGATCCCGGGAGACGGGCATCTTGAATACTCCCATCCCCGGTACCTTGCCACGGAGTGCCGCAGGCCACGTTGACGATCGATTTCAAATGCAGCGATCGAACGTCCGCGCGCAGCGATTTCTCGTCCTTTGCCGCGAGCGTGGCCTGGCCTTTCTGCGTCGTCTGCTCCGTGGCGCCTGCCGTCATGGCTGTCCACGACCTGCTTCAGCGCATCCAACTGGTTCGCAAGCGCGTCCTTGCTCGAGCCGCTGTTCGCGAGCACATCGGGGTGCTCGACGAACCACGCCTGAACGCGGCGAAACGCTTGCAGGGCCCTTCCCTGTTGCACCTTCATTGTTCGACTCTCCACTGACAGTGGGGTTCCTTCGACGTACTCGATCCGAAAGGATCCGTCGAAGAGACGCGTCCCATCACCAGTCCGGCCGTGCGTCACCCGCCGAGGTACGACTACGCCAACGGCGTTCGTCGGTGCCGAGATGACGGAAGTGTCATCGCGGCCGAAAGCCGGATGGGGAGCTTGCGAGAGGCGGGGACCCATTACGAACGATTCGGACCGCCGCGGTTTTTGCGTCCGCGTTCTCTGCCGTCCCGTGCGGGACACGATCATGCCGTCAGGCATCAGAGTCGGATCTCCCCTCGTTCTTGGTCCACAGTTGCACTCTCGACTTTTCGCCGGTTTTCTCTCCGGACTCTCGGCGGGTCCGCCGCTCGCGGAACACCGCCGGCTGCTGCGTGAGTGCGCTTTTCTGCTCGCTCGAGGCGAGCGCGTGCCTGATTGATTTGGGCACGCAGGCAACTCGCGGGCACGATAAACCGAGAGCGTCAATCCATCGTCAAGCGAGGGAGCCCAAGGAGTCCGAAGAGCGAGACTGCCGAACGCCGAAGGGGCCCAAAGCCGAGAATGCCAGACGTCGAAGGGGCCGAAAGCCGAGACTGCCCAACTCCGAAGGTGCCAAAAGCCGAAAACCGCCGGTTGGCGGTCTCGGAGTTTGGCAGTTTCGGGTTTGGCTCGTTCGGAGTTGGTAGGTATTTGATGTCTGATATCAGACATCAAATACGTGCTCCCGAGAGACGCGGCTATCCTCGGAACTCCCCGTCTCGATTGAAGACATACGTGCGCTTCGTAAACCGGTGGTCGGCCGCAGCCTTGGCGATGTCCAGCGCGCTGACGATGCCCACGAGCCTACCGTCGTCCGTAACGACGAGCACACGGTGGATGCCTCTCTGCTTCATGAGATCCGCGGCGAGTTCCGCACCTGCTTCAGGCGCGAGTGAGGCCAGCGGAGGCCGAGTCATGACTTCACTCACGTCATGCTCCTCGAGCATGTTCCACTCGGGTCCTTCGACCGCCGCAACGCGCTCGGACACATCAGCACCTGAATCATCCCAAAGCTGCGAAAAGAAGAGGGCCGATGGCTCGTTCTCCTCCTCCACGTCGTGCTCCACGGGTGGCTCAAGCCACACAGCCTCTCCCCCTTCCCCCTGATCGCGCTCGGTTGGCACGCCCGGCAGCGCCGAGGCGAAGGTCATCAGATCTGTCGCGCTGACGACGCCTACGAGCTTGCCGTTGCTCACGACCGGCGCGCCGCTCACGTGACCCAGACCGAGCAACTCCAGCGCCTCTCGGACCGACGTCTCCGGCGTGACCGTGAGGATCTCGGTCGTCATGATGTCTCGCAATCGCAGCATTGTCCCCCCTCGTTCTTGCGAACTGTCAAGCATATCGGTGCTTCGACCGGCGCGGTCGATAGTCGACGGCGCGCGCTTGTCTCCAAGATTGTCAGCAGGCGCACCCAATGCTGCCAGGCAATCCCTCATGGTCGCGCATGACGACAGCGAGCGCCGGCGATTGTCCTCGCCGCTTGTCGACCTCTGGTGGCGCCGATGCCGCTCGAGAACGCTAGTCCTGTTCCGGACTGCCGGCACGTGACGTTGAGGGACGGCTACGGCCGGCGCGCGGAGTCCGCCGGCGTCGTGAACCGATACAGCAACTCCTTGTTCCCGCGCACCATCCCGAACACCTCGCGCGCGATCCGCTCCTGCGTCGCGGGGTCGCGCTGCACCTTGTCGGCGTACTGCTTCAACGAATCGACAACGTGCTGCAGCGAGTCGATCGACTTCGTGATCCGCTCCTGCTCGCTGCGCTGGCGGAAGAGATCGAGCGTGCTGAATTCCCCTCCCTCCACCGCGAACCACGCGCCCACGATGAAGAGCGCGGCGATGCCGAGGCGCTTCACGACGGGCGGCACCGCCGACGCCACGACTACAACCCGTACAGCGCGCCGCCGGGGAACTCGGCGGACCCGCCCAGTTCCTCCTCGATGCGCAGCAGTTGGTTGTACTTCGCGACGCGATCGGTGCGGCTGGCCGAGCCGGTCTTTATCTGTCCGGTCCCCGTCGCCACCGATAAGTCCGCGATAAAAGTGTCTTCCGTCTCGCCGGAGCGATGAGAAATGATGGAGAGATAGCCGGCGGCGCGCGCCATCTCGATCGCCTCGAGCGTCTCGCTCAGCGTGCCGATCTGGTTCACCTTGATGAGAATCGCGTTCGCCACGCCGCTCTCGATGCCGCGCGCGAGACGCTCGGTGTTGGTGACGAAGATGTCGTCGCCCACCAACTGGCAGCGGTCGCCGAGCGCGGACGTGAGCTTCGTCCACCCATCCCAGTCGTCCTCGGCCAGGCCGTCTTCAATAGATACGATCGGATACTCGTCGAGCCAGCTCTGGTAGAGCTCGACCATCCCCATCGCGTCCTTCTTCGCGCCGCTCGACTTCTTGAACGTGTAGACGCCGTCGCTGTACAACTCGCTCGCCGCGACGTCGAGCGCGAGCGCTATTTCTTTCCCTGCCGTATACCCCGCCCATCAATTGCCTCGAGGATCACCTTGAGCGCCTCTTCGTCGTCGCGCAGATCCGGCGCGAAACCGCCTTCGTCGCCCACGCCCGTCGCGAGCTTGCGCCGCACGAGCACCTTCTTGAGCGAGTGAAAGACCTCCGCTCCCATGCGCAGCGCCTCGGCGAACGACTCGGCGCCGACCGGCACGATCATGAATTCCTGAAAGTCCACGCTGTTGGTCGCGTGCGCGCCGCCGTTGAGGATGTTCATCATCGGCACAGGCATCACGCGCGCGAGGGGACCGCCGAGGTAGCGATACAGCGGCTGGCCGGTGGACATCGCGCCGGCGCGCGCGCACGCGAGCGACACGGCGAGCATCGCGTTGGCGCCGAGGCTCGACTTGTTGGTCGTGCCATCGAGCTCGATCATCGCGCCGTCGATCGCGAGTTGATCGGTGACCGCTTGGCCGACGAGCGCGGGAGCGATCGTTTCTTCCACGTTCTGCACGGCGTTCAGGACGCCCTTGCCGCCGTAGCGATTCGCGTCGCCGTCGCGCAGCTCTACGGCCTCGTGCTCGCCGGTGCTCGCGCCGCTCGGTACGGCGGCGCGGGCCATCATGCCGTTCGAGCAGATGACGTCCGCCTCGAGGGTGGGGTTGCCGCGGCTGTCGAGGATTTCGCGGGCTCTTATCTCGGAAATGGTGATCATTCTGGAGGGTGCGGAGTGCGGGGACGGTGTGCGGAGAGCGGGGACGAGTGCGGAGGCGGGGTGCGGAGAGGGGGACGAGTGCGGGGGCGGGGTGCGGAGAGTTTACTCTTGGCGCTCGCCCGCGGCGGCGATGGCGCGTTCCGACGAGGTGACGCCGTATAGACGATGAAGGGCGTCGGCCATCACCGACCAGACGCTGGTCGTCAGCTCACTTCGGGACTCGTAGTCGAGGCCCGCGGTGGGAATCGGGTCAAGAAAGTGAAGGTCCACAATGCCGGAGCGAATGTTGAACGAACCCTTCGGCATGACCTCGCGGGCGCCGTGGACGATCGTCGGGATGACCGGCGCCTGGGACGCGATGGCGAAGACGAAGGGGCCTTTCTTGAAGGGACGCAAATGATAGTCGAATCCGCGCGTCCCTTCCGGACAGACGATGATCGAGCGACCGGCCTGCACCGCGCTCGCGGCGACCTCGTACGACTCGAACGCCGACTTCAGGTTGTCGCGGTCGATGAACACAATGCCGACCACCTGCGCTGCGAAGCCGAAGAGAGGGATCTTTCGCAGCTCCGACTTGGCGATGAAGCTGCACCAGGGCACTTCCGCGGCGAGCGCGAAGATATCGAACCAGCTGACGTGGTTGGCGACGTAGACCGCGCCCTGGCCGGCGGGCATGCGCTCACCGTGGACGCGCACTCGCACGCCGGCCGACCAGTTGACCGTGCGGGCCCAAAGGCGGACGCAGCGCGCGTAGATCGAGTTCGGGCCCTGCGCTACACGAAAGAGCCCAGCGACGATGACGACCGGGCCGAGCAGGGCCGTCATCACGAGCGCTATCAGGCCGACGAATAGACTCCGCATCAGTTCGAAAAGTGGTCGTGCCCCGACACGGCGGCAACGCGCGCGCCCTCCACATCGACGTCGGCGGGCCCAGGGACGATTCGGCCGACCTCCGTGACTTCCAACGAGAACCGTCGCGCGAACTCGGCGGCGTCCAACTGGTTCGGGGTCGTGACGATCAGCTCGTACTCTTCCCCGCTCGAGAGCGCGGTCTCGACGCTCACGTCGGGAACGCACGGGACGCGTGCGGCGTCGATCGAGATGCGGGCGCCGCTCGCCGCGCTCAACTGTCGAAGGTCGGCGATCAAGCCATCCGAGATATCGATGGCCGCACTCACACCATGGTCGGCGAGCCAACACGCCTCGTCGAGCCTCGCCGCCGGATTCGCGAATCGCTCGCGGAACAGGCCGGGAGATTCACCGCGCGACAGAAGCTCGAGCGCCGCGCGCGGTGCGCCGAGTCGCCCGGTCACGTAGACGCGATCGCCGACTCGCGCGGTGCTGCGAGCGAGCGGCGCGAACGCGGAGCCGAGGACGGTGGTCGTGATCGAGAGCTCGGAGCCGTCGCTCAGGTTGCCGCCAAGTACGTAGGTGTTCGCGCTGGACACCGCGTCGGAGATGCCGTCGGTGAGCGAATCGAGCTCGGCGCGCCACACGTCGGGGAGGACCATCGCGACGAGAACGCCGAGCGGGCGAGCGGCCATCGCGGCGAGATCGCTGAGCGCGGCGACGACAGCGCGGCGTGCGATCTCGCGCGGCGTGAGCCAACCGGGTCCGAAGTGTTTCCCCTCGACGACGCTGTCGACGCTGGCGACGAGCGAATCGCCGCGCGGCACCGAGAGTACGGCCGCATCGTCGCCGATGCCTTTCGCGCGCGGGCCGAGTCGGCGGAGGATCGAGCGAATTGCGTCGAACTCGGCGCCGGGGCGGAGGGGAATGTTGGCGGTCATGGCGCCGGTGTTCCGGTCCACCGGTCCACCGGTCCACCGGTCCACCGGGACAGCGAAAGTTCGACGAGAACCGGATAGCGCGTTGGGCGAGTGTCGAAGGTCCAGGCCGAGCGCAGCTCGCGGATGACGTCGTCGAGCGAGAGGCCGCGAACGGTGCCGTCACCTGTGGCGGTCGCGCGCTCGGCGGCGCGGCCGTGGACCCAGGCGGCGGCCGCGGCGGCACGGAACGGGTCGCCGATCTGGGCGAGCAATGTTCCGGCGATGCCGCTCAACACGTCGCCGCTGCCGCCGGTGGCGAGGACGGGTGTTCCGGCGGCGCTCACGAGGCGGTCGCCGTTGGGGTTGGTGACGACGGTCGGAACGCCTTTGAGGAGAACCGTCGCGCCCGTTCGTTTCGCCAGTTCACCGCCGATCTCGAATCGATGCTCGAGAACCTCGGCCGGCTCGACGCCGGCGAGGCGAGCGAACTCGAACACGTGCGGCGTCACGATCGTGGGTCGCTCGCCGAAAAGCTTGGGGAGAGCGTCGCGATGCTTGGCCAGAAGCGTGATCGCGTCCGCGTCGATGAGCGTCGGCCCTTTCCAGGCAGCGAGCACTCGGTTGAGAAGCTCTTCGCTTTCTGGGCCGAGTCCGAGGCCGGGGCCGATGACGATCGCGTCCGCCCACGACAGGACGTCTCGTCGAAGGGCTTCATCGTCCGCAGGCCACGCGGCACAGAGCGCCTGCGGCTCCGATTCCTGCACCGGCTGCACGCTCTCGTTCGCGACGACGAGCTTCACCATCCCGACGCCGCTTCGCAGTGCGGATCGAGCGGCGAGAACGCTTGCGCCAGCCATTCCGCGGGCGCCGCCGACGATCGCGAGCTTTTTTCGCGTTCCCTTGTGCGCGTCCCATGCGATCGGCGGAAGCTGAGCGGCGACCCACGCTTCGTCGATCAAGCGCGGGAGCGATGGCTCGCTGGACTCCGCGAGTCCGATGTCGAGCACGACGACCGTTCCGCACGCTTCGCGATTCACCAAATGGCCGCGCTTGACCGATCCGAAGGTGAGCGTGACGTGGGCGCGGGCGACGTCGCCGGGCGTTTCTCCCGTCGACGCATCCATCCCGCTGGGGACGTCCACCGCCACGACCGTCGCGCCGCGCTGGCGCGCCGTCTCGCACGCGCCGACGGCCCGCGCGATCTCGCCGCGCGGCGCGCCGGTCGATCCGGTGCCGAGCAAGCCGTCGATGACGACTGTTTCACCGCCGGCACCCGCCTGATCGAGCGCGACGATCGCGCTCTGGCCGAGTTGGTCGACCGTGAGGGCGCGTTCGGCGCGGGCGTCGGGAGAGGCGGCGGCGACGGGTTCGACGATGCGAACAGGAACACCGACCGAGTGCAACGCGCGCGCGATGACCCATGCGTCGCCGCCGTTGTTTCCGGGGCCGGCGAAGACTAGGACGCCCGAGTCGAGCCGATTCAAGTATCGGAGGCTGATTTCGGAAGCAGCCGCGGCGCCGGCGCGCTGCATGAGCGCGCGCGACGGGACGCCGGCGTTGATCGTGGAGGAATCGAGGGCCGCGGATTCCGCACTCGTGACCACTCGGACCAGAGCGCGCACGGTGCGTTGAGTGGGAACGGCGGGGGGGTCGGTCTAACTCAGACCGAGATCGCCCCGCACCACGGATATTCGCGCTCGAACGCCTGGTCGAAATCGAAGACGCCGATGAATTCTTCGCGGCTGTCGGTCGGTTGGCTCATGAGGAGCCCGAGGTCGACCAGCGTGAACACCACGTCGCCGATGTCGGCGCTCGTGTGGAGACCCCAATGCTCGAGCACCAGCCGGGACATCACGCCGAACCGTTCGAGCGCCAAATCGCGGCACGACAGGGCTAGCTCTCGGCCGGTGATGTGGCGGCGTTCGTCGAGGCGCTGCTGGCAGTATTCCAGGGCGGCCAGGACGAAGACGTAGGCGCGCTCGTCGAAACGCGGCTCCCGGAGCCGGATGCGGTCCATGATCCCTTCGCGGAAGGCCAGCTCAGGCATCCGGAATGGCCAAGTGTAAACTCGTGGCGGGGGCCAACTTAGTCAGTGGTACGGGGTTGAGACGCTGGGTCACGCTCCAAAATGGCGCGGGAGGCGCCCGTCCACAACTCCCCGGGACCAGGTTTTAACCGGCTTCGAGCACCGTGACGGGATAATTGGTAGATTATCCAATCCTGGCGGTTCCTGCAGCATCCTCGTTGCCCCCCGAGAATGAAGCGCGCCTTCAAGTACGACGCCGCTATCAGCGCCACCGAGTTCGACGCACTTGGAGTTGGCGAGCTCTCCAGACGGCTGCAGTACCGTGTCGGCAAGACCGTTTATGCGACCCCGCGGAATGGTGAGAAGCCTCAGACCGCCGTGACGCTGGCCGCCGCGAAGAAGGTCATCGAGAAGGAGTCGCGCGTCGTCGTCGTCCTTTTCCAGCGCCTCTGGGGAACCGGGGCGACCGCTCACGACGCCGCCGCGCTGAAAACGCGGATCGGAAAGCTCAAGCGGAAGGACGTCATCGTCGTTCCGCTCGACAACGCTCCGATCCCCAGCTGGCTCAAGGGAATCGTCGTCCGTGCATCGGGCGCGCCGGCGAGCAGCGCCGTGGTGGACGCGATCGTCGCGGCGGTCGTGGCCTCGGGCGGTTCGTCGAAGCGCCAAACGGACGCCGCCGTCGCCGCTCGCGCGGCCGACGACGACAAGCGCGCCAAGGCCCGCACGGCGTTTCTTGCGTCGCAGCGAGCGCTCGCGCTCATAAATCGAGAGCTCGACTCGCTGTCGAACGCGGTGCTGCGCTTGTGTCAGACACCTGGCACGCTCCCGCCCGGCCTCGCTCCCGAGATGCGACGCACGCCGGATCGCTACACCGTCCAGCTCGGACCGGTCGGCTTGAGCTTTTCGTGGATCCGCGGACGCTCGAACTCGATCGCCGACGGACAACTGCTCGTGATCGAATGGAGCGGGCAACTCGCCGACGCGAGTCCGACGACGGAGTCAGAGCTGGCGATGCCGGCTTTCGAGCATGTGCTGCAGGCGCATGCGACGAGTCCGGAGGATTGGCATTGGAAGCGCACCGATCTGGATCTTGTCGCGTACACGACGAGAGATCTTGCGGCGCAGTGCGTGACGTCGGTCGTGAAGAGGCTTTCGAACGGAAAGCCGGTGACGAACGGAAAGCCGGTGACGAACGGAAAGCCGGTGACGAACGGAAAGCCGGTGACGAACGGGAATGGAGTTACGCGGCCCATGGTGGCGGCGGTGGCTGGAGCGCGGTAGTCGAAAGGAAAGAGCGAGACTGCCGAAGGCCGAAGCTTCCGTAAGCCGAAACTGCCATAGGCCGAAACTACCGAAAGCCGAAACGGCCACAAACCGAAAGCGAGAACGGCGTCAAGAGCGAGTCAGACCATCGCGATTGACGCCGTTCTCGTTTTTCGTGCTCCGCGCTGTCCGCGTCGGAGTTTGGCAGTTTCGGAGGTTGGCAGTCTCGGTTTTTGGAAGTCTCGGAGTATGGAAGTCTCGGCTTTCGGCCTTTTCGGCCGTCTACGCGTACAGAGGAAACTCCGTCGTCAACGCATGAACGTCCTCCTTCACCGCAGCCGCGACCTTTTTGTCTTCAGGCGCCGCCAGCACTCGATCGATCAATCCGGCGATTCGGGTCATTTCGCGTTCTCCCATCCCTCTCGTCGTCACCGCTGACGTTCCGACCCGAATTCCGCTCGTCACGAACGGTGACTGCGTCTCCTTCGGAACGGTGTTCTTGTTGACCGTGATCGCCGCCTCGTCGAGCGCGATCTGCGCGACCTTTCCGGTGAGTCCTCGGCTGCGGAGGTCCACCAGCATCAGATGGTTGTCGGTGCCACCCGACACGATCTGAAATCCGCACGATGCCAGTGACGCGGCGAGGGCGCGGGCGTTGGAGATGACGCAGCGCGCGTAGCTCTTGAACGACGGGTCGAGCGCTTCCTTGAAGCACACCGCTTTCGCGGCGATGACGTGTTCGAGCGGTCCGCCCTGGCTGCCGGGAAAGACCGACTTGTCGATCGCCTTGCCGTGCGTCTCCTTGCACAGGATGAGACCGCCGCGCGGGCCGCGGAGTGTCTTGTGCGTCGTCGTCGTGACCACGTCGGCGTGCGGAATCGGCGACGGATATACGCCGGCGGCGGTGAGCCCGGCGAAGTGCGCCATGTCTACCATAAGAATCGCGCCGATCTCGCGCGCGATGTCGGCGAACGCGGCGAAGTCGATCACGCGCGAATACGCGCTGTACCCCGCGAGCACGAGTTTCGGGCGATGCTCGAGCGCCTTGCGTCGCAGATCGTCGTAGTCGAGCAGCCCTTCGTCCGTGACGCCGTACGACACCGCGTGATACAACATGCCCGAGAAGTTCACGGGCGAGCCGTGCGTCAGATGGCCGCCGTTCGACAGATCCATGCCGAGGAACGTGTCGCCGGGCTTCAAGAAGGTGGACATCGCGGCGAAGTTCGCCTGCGCGCCGGAGTGTGGCTGGACGTTGGCGTGCTCGGCGCCGAAGAGTTGTTTCGCGCGATCGATCGCCAGCTGTTCCACCTGGTCCACGATCTCGCACCCGCCGTAGTAGCGCTTTCCCGGCAGGCCCTCGGCGTACTTGTTCGTGAGCGACGACCCCATCGCCTCGAGCACGGCCGGCGAGACGAAGTTCTCGCTGGCGATGAGCTCGAGCCCTTCCCGCTGCCGCCGCGTCTCGGCTTCGATGAGCGCGGCGATCTCGGGATCCGTCTCGCGGAGCGCCGCTCCGGGAGACGAAAGGCGGTGCCTGATCCAATCGTTCATTCCTTTTGCCACGTCACGGGTTTCGCGCCTCGCCCTCATGGTCACTGTTTGCGCGCTCGATCTTCTGAATGCGCCGAGCGTGGCGCCCACCTTCGAACGGTGTCTCGAGCCACGCCTCGAGGATTGCCGCGCCCTGGTCGGCGCTCAAGAACCGCGCGGGGAGCACGAGCACGTTCGAATCGTTGTGCTGCCGCGCCAGCTTGGCGATCTCGGGATTCCACGCGACCGCCGCGCGAACTCCCGAATACCGATTGGCCGTGTAGCTCATGCCGAGTCCGGTGCCGCAGAGCAAAACGCCGCGGTCGGCTTCTCCATCCGACACGCGTCGCGCCAGCGGATGCGCGTAGTCGGCATAGTCCGCGGACTCGGCGCTGTCGACACCGAGGTCGTCGACCTCGAAGCCGAGATCGGCCAGGCGATGCTCGAGCGCTTCTTTGAGCGCGAAGCCCGCGTGGTCGGAGGCGATCAGAATTCGCTCAGGCACTTAACACCTCGTGATGTTTACCGGTGGACCGGTGGACCGGTGGACCGTCGGACCGGTGAACCGTCGGACCGGTGAACCGGTCTACCGGTCTACCGGTCCACCCTCACTTGTTAGGCCACTGCGGCCACGTCCGCACCATCGAATTGACAGCTCTGATACGCTGCTCGGCGAGCCGGTCCGCGGCTAGATAGGTCGGGACCTTCTCGGTCTTGGCGATCTCGAACACCTTGAGGACGGTGTCGTAGATCTCGTCGGCCTTGCGGAAGGAGCGGGCCGACGTCCAGCCGGCGAGCTCGCCGTAGACGTTGATCACGCCGCCCGCGTTCGCCACGTAGTCGGGCGCGTACGTGATCCCGCGCGCTTCGAGCGCGTCGCCGTGCCGCTCCTCGTGCAATACGTTGTTCGCCGCTCCGGCGACGATGGCGACCTTGAGCTGCGGAATCGTCTTGTCGTTGATGATCGCGCCGAGGGCGCAGGGCGCGAAGATGTCCGCCTCGGCGCGATAGATGTCGTCGAGTCCAACCGTCTTGGCCGAGAATTCCGCGGCGACACGCTTCACGCGATCGACGTCGATGTCGCTGACGATGAGCTTGGCCCCGGCCTCGTGGACCTCCTTGGCCAGATAGTACCCGACGTGGCCGCACCCCTGGATCGCGATCGTTCGGTTGGAGAGGTCGTCCGACCCCCAACGCTCCTTCGCCGACGCCTGAATCGCGCGGAACACGCCGTGCGCGGTGACCGGCGATGGGTCGCCCGAACGTCCAGCGAGACCGCTCACGTAGTCCGTCTCCATGTGCACGTAGTCCATGTCCGCGGTGCTCGTGCCAACGTCCTCCGCGGTGATGTAGCGGCCGCCGAGGCTTTCGACGAACCGCCCGTGCGCACGGAAGATCATCTCGCGGTCGGTCGTCTTGTTGTCGCCGATGATCACCGACTTGCCGCCGCCGAGGTTCAGCCCGGCCACCGCATTCTTGTACGTCATGCCGCGGGCGAGGCGCAGCGCGTCGACGACCGCGTCCTCGTCGGTCGCGTAGCTCCAGAAGCGCGTGCCGCCGAGGGCGGGCCCGAGCACGGTACTGTGAATGGCAACGATGCCGCGATATCCGGACGCCGAATCCTGACAGAGCACGAGCTGCTCGTGCCCCATGGCGGCGATTGTATCGAAGAGCTTCATCGAGTTTCGGAAGAGAAGAAATTGCTGAAGGTGAGTGGTCTCAGGTCTCTGGTCTCAGGTCTCCGGCAGTTCCCAGTGACCAGTGACCTGTGACCAGTTACCGGTGTGAGTACAGCTCCCGCGCGATGACGATGCGCTGGATCTCCGACGTGCCCTCGTAAATCTCCGTGACTTTGGCGTCGCGGAACAGGCGCTCGACGGGATAGTCGCTTACGTACCCGTAACCGCCGAAGATCTGAATCGCCTGGGTGGTGACCCACATGGCCGCGCGGCTGGCAGATAGCTTCGCCATCGCGCTGAACTGCGTCATGTGCTCGCCGCGATCCTTGGCCGTGGCGGACATGTGCAGGAGAGCGCGCGCGCCCGCGACGCTCGTCGCCATGTCGGCGAGCTTGAATTGAATCGCCTGAAATTCCTTGATCGGCTTCTTGAACTGCTTCCGCTCCGCCGCGTACGCGGCCGCGTGGCGCAACGCCGCTTCGGCGATGCCGATCGCCTGTGCCGCGATGCCAAGACGCCCGTTGTCGAGCGTCTGCATCGCGTAGATGAACCCACTGCCCTGCGCGCCGAGGAGGCGGTCGCCCGGCACGCGCATATCGGAGAAATGGAGCTGGACCGTCGGTGAAGCGCGCAGCCCCATCTTGTCTTCTTTTTTCCCAACGCTAAAACCGGGCAGGTCCGGGGTAATTATGAACGTGCCGATCCCGCGCGCGCCGCGGCGGTCGTCGGGGCAATCGGTCCGCGCCATGGCGAGGATGACGTCGCCCTTGGTGCCGCTCGACACCCACGCTTTCGTGCCGTTCAAGATCCAGTCGTCGCCGTCGCGCATCGCCTGCGCGCGGAGCGACGCGGCGTCCGAACCCGCTTCCGGCTCCGACAGCGCGAACGCGCCGAGCATCTCACCGCGGGCGAGCGGCTTGAGCCAGCGTTCTTTCTGTTCGTCGGTTCCCCAGCGCAGAATCATCTGCGTGGGGAGCGAGTTGTGGACGCTCAGCATGACCGCGACCGACGCGTCGACGATCGCGATCTCCTCGAGCACGACGAGGTACGTCAGCGTGTCGAGCCCGAGCCCCTCGTACTTCTCGGGGATGAGCATCCCGAGAAATCCCAGCTCGCCGAGTTTCCCGACCAGCGACGGCTCGAAGTACGCCTCGCGATCCCACTTGGCGGTGTACGGTGCGATCTCGCGCTTGGCGAATTCACGCGCGACCGCCTGAATCTCGCGCTGCTCTGGGCTGAGCGGCGTCAGCGCCCAAGTCATCTAAGGAGGGGTGCGGAGGGCGGCGAGCGGTGACCGGCAGCGAAGCTCCGCGGACGCTCAGTAGGCATAGAAGCCGCGCTTCGACTTGCGGCCCAGCCAACCGGCGGCGACGTACTTCCTGAGGAGCGGGCACGGACGGTACTTCGGATCGCCAAGCCCCTCGTGCATCACCTCG
This sequence comes from uncultured Gemmatimonadaceae bacterium, assembly GCA_963846925.1. Classification (GTDB taxonomy): domain Bacteria; phylum Gemmatimonadota; class Gemmatimonadetes; order Gemmatimonadales; family Gemmatimonadaceae; genus JAQBQB01. The sequence goes on from CAWJXW010000015.1 coordinate 43,089, forward strand.
AGAATGGCGAGGCAGGTGTCGAGGCCGATGAGGTCGGCGAGGGCGAGTGGGCCCATCGGGTGATTCATGCCGAGCTTCATCACCGTGTCGATCGATTCGGCCGAGCCGACGCCTTCCATGAGGCAGAAGACCGCCTCGTTGATCATCGGCATCAGGATTCGGTTGGCGACGAAACCCGGATAGTCCTGCACTTCGACAGGCGTCTTGCCGAGCGCTTTGGTGGTCTCGAGAACGCGCTTGGTCGTCGCGTCGGACGTCGCGAGGCCGCGGATCACCTCGACCAGCTGCATCACCGGCACGGGATTCATGAAGTGCATGCCGATGACGAGCTCGGGGCGCTTCGTTTGGCTCGCGATCTCAGTGATGGAGATCGAGCTGGTGTTGGTGGCGAGGATCGCGCCCTCGTCCGCCAGCGTCTCGAGCTCGGAGAAGATGCCCAACTTCAGGTCGCGGTTTTCGCTCGCGGCCTCGATCACAAGCCAGGCACCTTCGACCTCGGTAAGACCACGGGCCAGGGTGATTCGGCCGAGGATCGCGTCCTTGTCGGCGGCGGGGAGCGTTCCCTTCTTGATCTGACGGTCGAGGTTCGACGCGATGGTGTCGCGCCCGCGCTCGAGCGCGTCGTCGGTCACGTCGATCATCGTCACGGGAAATCCGTTCTGCGCGAAGACGTGCGCGATCCCGTTCCCCATCTGTCCCGCACCGATCACGGCCACAGGTTCGGCCACTATGTGTCTCCGGTTGAGCTACTCGTTCGACCGCGGCGCGAAAAGAGCCACACGCTGCCTGCGATCATGGTCAGCGCGGCGGGCAAACCGGCCTCAGGGCCCCACGACCCGCCAGTCGCCCAATCGGGCCCCGCATCAACATAACGGTAGTGGGGAGACTCGAGCGGCAGACCGCTTACCGATACGTGAAAGACGACCGCCATCGTCCAGTTCCAGGCGAAGTGCGCCGCCCAGGCGGCGTACAAGCTCCGCGTCGCGAACAGAATGGCGCTCAGAAAAACGCCGGCGATCGTGACGAGGGCGATCGACTCGACCGTCGCACCCGGGTTGAACACGTGAAGCGCGCCGAACGCCAGGCTCGTCGTCGCGATGCCCCACGGCCAGCCCCACCACTTGGCCAGCACCGACAGGATGTAGCCGCGAGAGAGGAGTTCCTCCGCAAGCGCCGCCGGCGCGAGCACGAAGGACACGCGAAGGGCGCCGCCCAACCAGGAGGTCGGGTCTCCGGATGTTCGAGCAAGCCAGTGAACGGCGGCCAGCGTCGCCGTCGGCACGCCGATGGCCAACGCACCGAGCGCGAAGCCGAGTCCGATCGCGCTGGGCCGAGCGGCGTGGCGGTCGAGCCAGACGTCGCTCCAGCGACGGGTGGACCGGTGGACCGGTGGACGGGTGGACGGGTTCCTCTCGAGCCACGACAGCGAAAGGCCCGTACCGATCAGGAGCGAGATGCAAGCGACCCAAACGTCGGAGCTCAGCGCACCGCCGCCGGCAAGCGGGATCCCGGTCGCGAGCAGGAAGCCTATGGTCGCTCTGACGACGACGTACGAACCGAGCGTGATCCCCGCAAACGCGACGACGCGCCAGAAAGGACGAATCCTTCCCGACGCGTCGTGGATGAAATCGCGCGAGATCAGGCGCCTCGACGAACGATCCGCGATCCGCTGATGACGGCGGCGAAGAACGCCTTGACCAAATCGAGCGCGGCGAACGGCGTGATGCCGAGTTGAACCGCACGCGTGGCGCTGCCCGTGAGCAGTGTCAGCTGAGCGAGTCCGCCAAAGAAGATGACGACCATGCCGGCGATCGCCGCGAGCGAACGCGTGAGGAGCGTCGACGCGCGTCTATTGAGCGCGCCGGCCACCCAGGCTGCGGCGGGATACGCGAGGAGATAGCCGCCTGTGAAACCGAAGAAGCGCGCGATACCCGGCGCGCCGATCGGCGTGAACACCGGAAGGCCGGCCGCGCCCGCGGCGAGGTAGAGCGCCATGCTCGCCGCTCCCGCCGCGGGACCGAGCCACATGCCGGCCAGAACTACGAGCATCGGCTGCAACGTGATCGGAACCGGAGTCCACGGAAGTGGAATCGCGATCTGCGAGGCCGCGGCGACTGCCGCCGCGAAACCAAAGACTCCGATGACGGTAGTGCGCGACGGACGGAGTACTGCGGTGGCGGTGGTCATTCAGGTGGACGGTGGACGGGTGGACGGAGACGGCTTGACGGCTTGACGGCTTGACCGGCTTGGACCGGCTTGACGGCTTGACGGCTTGACGGCTGTCTAGCTGATCAGCCGTCCAGCTGTCCAGCTATTTCAATCGCGTGACGCTGAGGGCGACTGCATCGCCCCCGCCCAGACAAAGTGTGGCCAAACCGCGCCGGAGTCCACGGTCCTTGAGCGCAAAGAGTAGCGTCGTGAGGACTCGTGCCCCGCTCGCGCCGATCGGGTGACCGAGCGCGATGGCGCCGCCATTCACGTTGACCCGGTTCCAGTCCCAGCCCAGCGCTTCTCCATCGGCGAGACTCTGAGACGCGAATGCTTCGTTCGCTTCGATCAGGTCGAAGTCGCCGATCTTGGAGTTCTCTTTCGCCATGAGGTTTCGTACGGCGAGAATCGGCGCGAAGAAGAGATCTTCGGGCTCGGTCGCGCCGGTCGCGTAGGCGTCGATGCGGGCGAGAATCGGCAGGCCGTGCGCCTTGGCGTAGGCTTCGGAGGCCACGACCAGTGCCGCGCCGCCATCGTTGAGGCCGGGGGCATTTCCCGCCGTGACGGTGAGGTCGGCCGTCGATCCGTCTTTGTTCGGAAAGGCGGGTCGCAGCTTGGAGAGCACTTCGACGCTCGAGTCTTTCCGCGGGCTCTCGTCGGTGTCGACGGTCGTCGTGCCTTTGCGGCTCGCGACCTGGACCGGGGCGATCTCGTCCTTGAACTTCCCCGCCTCGATCGCAGCGACAGCTTTGCGATGCGACGCCGCGGCGAATTCGTCCTGCGCCTCGCGGGTGATGTGGGCTTTCTTCGCCGTGTACTCGGCGTGGCGTCCCATGTGGACGTCGCAGAACGCACACCAGAGCCCGTCTTTGATCATGCCGTCGACCATCGTCTGATCGCCGGCTTTCACGCCGCCGCGCATCCCGTAGACGTAGTACGGCGCGTTGGACATCGACTCCTGTCCTCCGGCGACCAGCACCTGGCGGTCTCCGGCCTTGATCGCCTGCGCGGCGAGCATGACGGCCTTGAGACCGGAGCCACACACCTTGTTCACGGTCACCGACGAAATGGTGGCGGGGATCCCCGCCTTGATCGCGGCTTGTCGTCCCGGGGCCTGCCCGACGCCGCCCTGGATCACGTTGCCCATGATCACTTCTTCCACCGCACCGGGCTCGATGCCCGCCCGCTGCACGGCGGCGCGAATGGCGACAGCGCCGAGCTCTGGGGCGGTCAGAGTCGAGAGTCCGCCGAGGAACTTGCCGATGGGCGTGCGAGCGGCGGAAAGGATGACGGGGGTTCGGGTTGGATCGGACATGAGGAGAAAGTTAGCAGTGGAGGGAGGGTGGACGGCTAGACAGCTGGGCGGCTAGACAGCTGGACGGCACCGAACTCAGGGCCTCGGGCTCCGCCCTCTTAAGGTTCCCCACAAACGGTCTGCAGTCGATAGACGATAGTGCGCCGTTCGACCCGTTCGGCCGTCCAGCCGTCCCGCCGTCCAGCCCCAGCCTTGACGGCTCGATCGCTCTGCCACATCTTCTATCCAGACTCTCCATAGAGCCTCTCCAATGAGCCGCTTGCCCGTCTTGAAAGGAACGCTCGACCTGCTCGTGCTCCGCGCACTGAGCTGGAGTCCGATGCACGGATTCGAGATCGTCTCGTGGCTCGAGCGGGCGGCGGGCGGGTCGCTCGACGTCGACGACTCGGCGCTGTACCAGGCGGTGTATCGCCTCGAGGAGCGCGGGCTGCTCGCGGCCGAGTGGGGCGTGACCGAAAACAACCGGCGGGCGCGTTACTACAAGATCACCCCCGCGGGGCGAACGCACTTGCGCGCCGAAACCAAGAGCTGGATGAAGTACGCCGAGACAGTCACGACGATTCTGACGACGGCGGCTGAAAACGGAGCGCCGGCCCGGTGATCCGGTCCGGCATTCGACGGGCGTTCGACCTCGCGCTGCGCCGGCGTGACCGGTGGGAGCGCGAGGTCGAGGATGAGATCAGGCTCCACCTGGCGCTGCGCGCCGAGCAGCTCGCGGCCGCGGGCATGTCCGACGACGAGGCGCACCGCGAGGCGGTCCGCCGATTCGGACCGCTGTCGGAATCGCGGGCCATGCTGCTCGACGCGGCACATCATCGGGAGACTCAGATGCAACGCACGGAGTTCGTCGCCGACGCGCGGCAGGATTTTGCGTTCGCGCTGCGCACGCTCGGCCGCCAGAAAGCGTGGACGGCCATCACGATCGCGACGTTGGCGCTGGGAATCGGCGCGACGACCGCGGTGTTCAGCGTCGTCAGCTCGCTGCTGCTCCATCCGCTTCCCTATCGACACGCCGATCGCGTCGTCTACGTCGAACAGCAACCGACGCGCGGCAACAACACGGGCGTCTCGGTGAGCATCATCCCATCGGCGCCGGTGATCCGCGAGTGGCGCGCGACGTCGCACTCATTCGAGGCGATGGAGCCGCAACTCACCCGGCGCATAGATCTCAAGACGACGACGGGCGAGCCGAGCAGCGTCACGTCGACCAAGATCCTGGCCTCGTTCGCCGAATTCGCGGGCGTGCGTCCGATTCGTGGGCGGATGTTCACGGAGCGTGACGCGCGGAGCGGGCACGTCGTGGTGCTCGGCGAAGGGTTCTGGCGCGAGCGACTCGGCGCCAGCGAAGCCGTGCTCGGCCAAGTGCTCACACTTGGCGACTCGACGTACACGATCATCGGCGTCATGCCGGCGGCGCTGACCGTCGGAGCTCCCGGAGCAAGACCGACGGACGTGTGGCTTTCGTCCGACCTTCAAGACCCCCGCTTCGCGGCCAGCCAAGTCATCGCGCGTCTCAAGCCGGGCGTCTCGATCGAGGCCGCTCAGCGAGAGCTCGACGTGATCGCCGCACGGGTCGACGGACGGGAGCTGGCTGCGCGCGGCACGCCGCCGAGCGGTACGACGGCGCCGGCCTTCAAGACGGTCATCTCCACGCCGGCGCAGCGCGTTCAATTCCGCGCGTCGCTGCTGCTGCTCACCGCGGCCGTCGCGCTGGTGTTGCTCGTGGCGTGCGTGAACGTCGCCCACTTGCTGCTCGCCCGGTCCGCGACGCGGCAGCGCGAGATGGCGGTTCGTGCCGCGCTGGGGGCGGGGCGCGGTCGTCTCTTCCGGCAGCTGCTCACGGAGAGCCTGGTGCTCGCCGCGGCGGGCGCCGCGGGCGGCGTCGGTCTCGGGTGGGCGATGCTGCGCGCGATGATCGCCATGCGTCCGTCGTCGCGCCAGGAGCTCACGGCGGCACATCTCGACCTGACGACGCTCGGCGTCGTGATCGGAGTCGCGCTCGTGAGCGGCGTGATCTTCGGCGCGCTAGGCGCGGTTCAATCTTCCCGATCGTCGACGCACGATTCGTTGAAGGCCGGGTCGCTCTCGTCTTCGGCCGGCCGCGGCCATCGGCGACTGCGTTCCGTTTTGGTGGTGAGCGAGATGGCGTTGTCCGCCGTGCTCGTCGTCGGCGCGGCGCTCGTGGTGCGCAGCATGGTGAGTCTCCAGAGCACGAACCTCGGCTTCGACCCGCACGGCCTCTACGCGATCGACCTCGTTCCACGCTCCGGTTCGATCACGACACCCTCGGGCGCGGCGCTGCTCGACGAGTTCGCGAAACGCGTGAGCCGGCTGCCCGGCGTTCGGTCGGTCGCCACGACGCGCGCAGCGCCGGGTTGGCGCTGGCTCAGCGTGGGCCGCTTCGAGATCGAAGGCGAGCCGACACCGCCCCAGAGCGCGACGTCGTTCACCGACGTCGACTACGTGCAGTCGAATTATTTCGCGACAATGGGGATCGCGTTCCGCGAGGGAAGCAACTTCCGAGATACGACGACGGCCGCGCACGAGGTGATCGTCAACGCGGGATTCGCGCGAGCTCATTGGGAACAGGGCAAGGCGATCGGGCATCGCATCCGCATCGCGGAAACCGCACCGGATGATCCTCGGCGATCCGGTTCAGGCGGTGAACCGTGGATGACGATCGTGGGCGTCGTCAACGACGCGCTGACGACCGGCCCGCTCACTGAATCGCGGGCGCCCTTCCTGTACGTTCCGCTCGATACCGCGCGCCTGGCCAAGACGGTCATGGCGAGAGTCGACGGCGACGCTTCGGTACTCAAGCCGGCGATCGCGATCGGCCGTCAGCTCGGGATGCGTAACGTCACGATCGACGGCACCGAGGCATTTCTTTCGCGGTCGGTGTCGGAGCCGCGGTTCGTGACGATGGTGATGAGCGTGTTCGGCGCGCTCGGTCTCGTGCTCGCGGCGGTCGGTTTGTTCGGCGTCATGTCGTACACGGTGACGCAGCAGACGCGCGAGATCGGGATCCGCGTGGCGCTCGGGGCGTCGAGCGCAGACGTCGTGGGCGGTGTCTGGTTCGCGGCGCCGGGTTCGCCGCGACCGGCGCGATCGTCGGCCTCGTCGTCGGCCGGCTGGGGGACAAAGCTGATCGAGGCGCAGTTGCATGGCGTCGAGCGACTCGACCCGATCTCGTTCGCGCTGGGCGCGATCGTGCTCGTCGGCGCCGCGCTGGCGGCGTGCGTCGTGCCAGCCCGCCGAGCGCTCGCGGTCGATCCGATGACGGCGATCCGCGCCGAATGATTCGCGACGGTATTCGCCGGGCGTTTTCACTCGCGTTGCGCCGCCGCGACCGGTGGGAGCGCGACGTCGAGGACGAGATCGAGCTGCATCTCTCGCTGCGAGCGGAACAACTGCTCGCCGAGGGGAAAGCACCGACTGACGCCTACGCGGAGGCAGTGCGCCGGTTCGGACCGCTGAGCGATTCTCGCGCGCGCTTGTTGAAGGCCGCGGAGCACCGGGAGCGCGCCATGCGACGAGTCGAGCTCGTCGACGACCTGCGACAGGACCTGACGTTCACGCTGAGAACGTTGAAACGGCAGAAGGGGTGGACGGCTGTCGCCGTGATCACATTGGCGCTCGGGATCGGCGCGGCGACGGCGGTGTTCAGCGTCGCGAGCCACCTGCTGCTGCATCCGCTTCCCTACCCGCGGCCGATCGCGTCGTGTTCGTCGCCCTGCGCGAACGCACGGCCGGGGTGGGCTCGGCGAACTTCGCGCAGTTGTCGTCGCCGCCGCCGCTGGTGCGCTTCTGGAAAGAGCACAATCGATCGCTCGAAAGCTTGGAGGTGTATCACACCGGCGTGACGATGATGAAGACCCTCGGCGATCCGTCGCAGCTGTCGGGGAACTGGGTCTCGTCTTCGTTCGCGGCGTTCGCGGGCCAGCATCCGCTGCGCGGGCGCAACTTTTCAGCGGAAGAACAGCACGGTCATGCGCACGTCGTGCTCCTCGCGGAAGCGTTGTGGCGGGGGCGATTCGGCGGCGATGACCACGTCATTGGGCGCGCGATCACGCTCGACGATTCTCTGTACGTGATCATCGGCGTGATGCCCGCGACGCTGCGTGTGCCGTTGTCAGCGAGCGGCGAACCGGAACTGTGGCTGCCGCTCGACTCCGAGAACAATCAGATCGGCGTACAGCTCATCGCTCGGCTCCGTCGCGGCGTGCCGTTGACGGCCGCGGCGCGCGAACTCGATTCGTTGACGGCGAGGTCCGGCGTGCTGCCGTCCAGGAACAACTCGTGGGTCACGCAGCTCGTGACGCCGTCGCACGCCGTGAGCTTCCACGACTCGCTCGTCTTGTTGTGCGCGGCGGTCGGGCTTGTCTTGCTCGTCGCGTGTACGAACGTCGCGCATTTGGTGTTGAGTCGCGGTGTCGCTCGCCGGCGAGAGTTCGCGGTGCGAGCGGCGCTCGGCGCGGGGCGCGGGCGGCTCGCGCGGCAGTTGGTGACGGAGAGTCTGGTGCTCGCCGGCACGGGATGCGTTGCGGGCGTCCTGATCGGGCAGGCGGCGCTCGCGGTGCTTGTCCGCACACGACCCGCGGCACTGTGGGAGCTGACGAACGCGCGCCTGGACTCGACGACGTTGCTGGTGGCCGTCGCCGCGGCGATGCTCACGAGCGTCGCGTTCGCGCTGCTGGGGCTCGTCCAGCTCGCGCGCGGCTCGACTGGAGACGCGTTGACGAGCGGGCGCCTCGCGGGAACATCGCTGGGGCGCGGCGAGCGGCTCAGGTCCGCGCTGGTGGTGAGCGAGATGGCGCTTTCAGGCATGCTCGTCGTCGGAGCGGCGTTGCTTCTTCGGAGTGTCGTCAACCTTCAGCGGACCGATGTCGGCTTCGCGCCGGCGAGGCTCTACACCGTCGCGATGTTCATGCCCCGGGCACAGATCCCGACGCGGCATCGCGCCATGCCTTCGTGTCGCAGGTCGTCGATCGCATCCGCCGGCTTCGCGGGGTAAGCGACGTCGTGCTCACCGCGGTCGGCCCGTACGGGCGCACGACGCAGATCGGCGCGCTCGAGGTCGCAGGCGAAGGCCCGCCCGACGCGGCGTCACAGGGGTTCGTGGACGTCAACGGCGTCCAGACCGCGTATTTCCGCACGATGGGGATGCGCCTGCTCGAGGGGCGGACGTTCACGGATACGAGTGATTTGTCGCGCGAGGTGATCGTGAATGCGGGCTACGCGCGCCGGCACTGGAAGCCGGGGACCGGAGTCGGCCAGCGCCTGCGTCTCGTCTTCGAGGGAAAGCCGGAAGGCGATTGGATGACGGTCGTTGGTGTGGTTTCCGACGCGATGCTCACCGGGCCGGTCGCCGAGACGTCGTCGCCGCTTCTCTACCGACCGTGGAGCGATGTCTCGCAGCCGACGATCATGTTCCGAACGGACGGAAGCATCGACCCCGTCGCGCCGGTTCGGTCGATGGTCCATGCAGTCGATCCGCGCATGCCGCCGGCGTTCGTGGTCAACATGGAAAAGCTCGTAGAGACCTCGCAGGCGAGGCCGCAGTTCGTGATGCTGCTGCTCAGCGGATTTACGCTGATCGCCATCGTACTCGCGGCGGTCGGACTGTACGGCGTGATGGCGTACTCCGTCGTGCAGCGCACGCGCGAGATCGGCATCCGGGTCGCGCTCGGGGCGACGCACGGGGCGATCGCGCGTACGGTCCTCGCGCGCGGAGCAACCCTCGCCGTGCTAGGTGCCGTGTTCGGCCTCGCGGGCGCCTATTGGGCGACGCACTTACTGGCGACACTCCTCTACAACGTGTCGCCGCTCGACCGAGTCTCGTTCGGGGCAGGCGCGGCGGTCCTCATTCTTACGTCGCTCCTCGCGTGCGTCGAGCCTGCGCGCCGGGTGCTGGCGGTGGATCCTGTCAAAGCGATTCGGGCGGAGTGAATGCTGGAGTTCTTGTGCCAAGGACCGGCTACTACTCGAGGCGAAAAAGCTCAACGCAGATGACGCAGATTTGAAAAGGCAATGACGCAGATGAGACAGCGGTTGACTCACGCCGTTTCATCTGCGGGATCGCTTTTCAAAATCTGCGTCATCTGCGTTAGAATTTCCCTAAACGGCGTAGTGCTCACGGGGCGGGCGCAAGAGCTCAGGCATGCGCGGCGAGGACC